>CBDCTG010000001.1:0-2009375 GCA_965222145.1 Dehalococcoidia bacterium
TGTTATCGTGAAAGTTGAGCCGGTGGTGCCGCTGTCTGCGATAACTGTTGATATGGAGCTGTGGGTATCTCCGCCATTGCCGTTTGTGAAACCCACGCGGCCATCGCCGCCTGCGAAGCCCACGCGTATCGAGGAGTAGTCGATATCGCCCGTGCCGCCGCTCGGCAGAATGCGTCCACTCTTGTCTGCGACTAGTAACCCAGGGCCATCGCTATCGTCGTCGCCAATCGCTTCGTCAATGCCGTCGAGCTGTAAGCCACCCAATGATGTTCCGCTGGAGTAGGACATCTGCTCGGGCCTGCGGGTAGCGGAGTTGACAGCAATATCATCTACTGTGGCTATCAGCCGGCCCGTGCCGTCGTCGTCACCGCAGAAGACCGACACTGACAGATGATCCACGTCTGCGGCGGCTTGGAGAGCGGAGAATGTTGCGGAGACTTGCGTCGCCGTCGATGAAGCTGACGCGGCGTGAATGCGACCGGAGTCGTCGGTTGTCGCACCGTCGGGCAGGCTCACTGTGCCAGCGTCCACACCGTCGATGAAGATGTTGTAGCCGGCGGTGCACTGCTGGCTGTCATCCCAGGCGGCCGTGATGGTGGAACCGGCGTTGCCGTAGTCCAGCACCAGGACTGTAATGTTGCCGGATCCATCCTCTCCCGTCTGGGCTTCAGCAGGGAGCGTTGCAGCGAAGCCGACGAATATTGCGGCTGCCACCGCGAAGACTATTAGTTTCGTCCCTATACCTAGTTTCATAGCTACCACACCTCGCATTCGTCAGTTCATCATAGCGCGTTATTGCCGCGCCGCCATGGAAACTACCTCTGTGAATTTTGTCCTTATTTCATCACGTATCGTTATTATGCTCTATGGTAATAATATAACTAGCATAAAGTACTATCGCACTCAGTTGAAGAACCAATTAGGTACGGTATTCCAGGTCTAAGAGGAATATTAGGGTTCGGAAGGTATTGGCTCATTTGAGAAATGTGGAGAGGGCTGGTGTTAAGGGCAGCGATGGACGCGCGGAGGATTGGTGACTCTATCAAAGGGATGACTGCACAAAGGGATGAGGTTGGGGACAAGGGTGGCAGGCTGTGAGAAGAGGCATTATGGGCGAGATTTGATCTGTCTCGGTAGGTCGCCATTTCGTTTCAGCTGCTTCAGCTTGCGATGTCCGGCTGGTGGGCAGAAATATTGGCGGAGAGGTCGTCCGCCCAGCCATTGCCTCGAAGATCCCCAGATTTTCGACGAGCGGTAATTCGACCGCCAGCATCCTGAGTGCGAATTTGAACGCCTCGCGCTTTGTGAGAAGGCCAAAGCGCCGCATCACCTCGGCGCAGGGGGCTTATCATCGATGTTTATTTTGGTGCGAGTTAAACACCAATAACAGACCCGTACGAGAAGGTTGAAAGGTGCGTAGACGGGATTCTGGAATGCCGCTTAAGCACCAACGCCGTCTCAGGTCCTAGATGGGACCTCAATTGCCTTCGTCATGGTACCAGCCTGAGCCGAATACGAGAGTGTCGTGCTCGACCATCCAGAATTGCTTGCCCTCCATCTCGCCTGTTACCGGGTTGATGTCCCTGTAGCTCACCCAGTCACCCATGTCGGACCCCTCGAACTCTTCCCTGCCTATGAAGTCCGTCAGAAGCCGACCAAGGAAGTCCGGGTTGTGGTGCCCGATGATGTTATGCTGAGCCGGTATATTGTCGACGTGGTCCGTGATGAACACATACCATTGACCGTCAACGTTATCGGGACTGTTGTAGTATTCCTGCGTGGCTTCGAGTCCGTCTGAGTGGTACCTAGCTATCGCTCGATCGACGACCATCTTGGTGTACTCGTCAGCGGACGTGTACCAGCCCGAGCCGAACAGCAGGCCGTCGTGCCTGACAATCCAGCTCAGTTTCAATTCCGCGGCGCCGAGGTAGTCCTGGGACGATCCGGTGCTCTCAGGACTTCTATATACATAGGATACCCACTTGCCTTCCTCTGTGGCCCAGAGTAGGGCGGGGCCGAAGTTGTAGCCGTTTGCGTCTGTTCCTATGGGGCCGTTGAGGTCCTCGCCGATAAGGTGTGGGTTGTAGTGTCCGATTGCCATGTCATTCTCGTCTGTCGCTGCTGAGGGATTATGTCCGCTTAAATGCTAAGGGAAAAGCAACCGTCTTTAATGTCAAGGCCTGAGAGTGGTCGGATCCCAGTGAACACCCGTCCTTGCCATAGTGTTGAGGATTGTCAGTAGCTTGCGCGCGCAGGCAGTGAGAGCCACTTTCTTCGGCTTGCCGGCTTTCAGCAACCGCTGGTAGAAGTCGCGTAGCACCGGGTTGTACCGGCTGGCCACCAGTGCGCCCATATACAGCGTAGAGCGCACCGTAGCTCGACCGCCCCACACGGAACGCTTGCCTCGATATGGACCGCTGTCACGATTGAAAGGCGCCACACCGACTAGAGCGGCGATCTGCTTGCGGTTCAGCGTGCCCAGTTCCGGCAGATACGCGAGCAGTGTCAGCGACACTTGCGGTCCCACGCCGGGTACGCTGCGCAGCAGGTCGTCCTTCTCACGCCATACAGGACTGTGCTGTATCCTCTGTCGCAGGTCTGTGTCCAGGTCGTCTAGCTCCTGCTTCAGCCAGCTGATATGGGCCTCTAAGCGAGGGCGGACTTCTGGAGTGGCGCGGCCAAGGCGGTTCTTCTCAGCAACCAAGATGCCCGACACCTGCCGCCTGCGCGCCAGCATTGCCCCGAGTGCCCGAGTATCAGCATCCCTCAGTGGACGGATCGCCGGTCGTACTGCTTCACCGAAGTGCGCCAGCACATGTGCATCCAGCCGGTCAGTCTTCGCCAACTGCCCGGTGGACTTGGCGAAGTCGCGCACCTGGCGGGGATTGACGACTGCAACTGGCAGCGATGCCGCGGCCAGAGCTACTACCAAGGGAAGTTCCAGACCGCCGGTGGACTCCGTAATCACGCCTGCCGGCTTGAGAACCTTAAGTTGTGTAACCAGATCATCGACGCTGGCTCCGTTGTAGGACACGCTCCAGCTTCTACCAGTGGGGCGTACCGCGACATCTACCTGCTCCTTGGATACATCAATGCCGACATAAGTTGGTTCCTGAGACATACTCGCCTCCTTCATACTGACCCTGCCTTGCAGATACGGGCTTGGTTAGCCCGGGCAACCGTTCGGGCTCTTCTGGAATGAGTGCGACGACCCTCGCTTTTCCACGGCCTCCTACGACCAATGTCATGTCGGTCTGCAGCACTCGGAACCTGCTTCGTTAGGGGATTATCCCATACATGTCAAAGATACAATGTCCTCCCCGTAACTTGCTATGCTACCAGACTACGATTTGGTCGACGTCAGTCGAGATGGCGACATAGGTGGATTTTCAGCGTTCATATACTTCTTCACGGTGTCTCTGTGTATGCCCAGTTCCCAGGCGGTTCCACGAATGGACAGCCCCTTGCGCTTCGCTTTCCGTACCGCTTTCCATCTCGCCGTCTGAAGTGGTGTGGGCTTCCTCCGGCGAGGACTAACGGCCTTGCGAACCCTTTCGGCGCCGTTGCTGTCGGCAGTGTCTTGGGAGAGCTCGCCGTCGAGCTGCGCGAGCTTGTCCGCCCAGCGTCTGCCCAGGCCATTGCTGTTGAGATTAGGGACAGGAGTGTGTACGGTTCTCCCGGTGAAGTTGCGCAGGATATTGGGGCGCTGCGGTGCCTCCTGTGTGGGGATGATCTGCCCCTCGTGCTGCACCGCCAGCTGTCCGTCCAGCCCTTCAAGTACATCCACCACCGCTCCGGCATAGCTCGGTCGGTCCGTGCCGGGCAGTAACTGCAGGGTGCGCCAGCGATATTTAACAGTGTTGTCCCGGCCAACCCTGCGCCTGTACTTTAGCCCGAATCCACCGAAGAGTCATGGTATCTCTGCCGGAGCGTGGGTGAAGGACGCGGCAAGGTGGCGGTGCGGGTATGATGCCGACGCTGGAGCGTTCTGAAGGTCCCCGGTCGTGATGTTGAACGCCAATGGAGGCCCACAGTGGCGATTGTGGGTGAAGTTGACGAATCGGTGAGCAGCAGGGGATACTCACGGTCCGGTCCGGCGCGAGTCTGGGGATGAGATGGGTTATGGAGTGTATGGTGGGCAGTCGTCGCCGCTGCCGTCAGCTGTCAGCTCGGTAACGGAATGGTTCGCAGTCTGGCCAGAGCGCGGCCGAACTGTGTTTCCCAGGGCCAGCGCTGGGGAAGATGCAGGGTGAGACGGCGTGCCGAGCGTGTAAGCCGTCCGGCGAGGGAGAAGAATCGTCTGCGCAAGGTCTTGGTGGTGGAGGCTCGTTCTTCCAGTCCGATGCGGGAGGTCCAGCGAGCCAGATTGTGAGCCATCACCTGCACGGCCAACCAGGCGGCGTTGGCTGCGAAGCGCCCTGAGGGCAGATGGTTCAGTCCTACGCCGTACTTCAGGTCGCGGATGGCGTTCTCCACCTCGGCGTGGCGGCGATGGTCGGCCTCCAGTTGGAGGGTGTCGCCCTCTCGGTCCGTGATGAAACCGTGATAGCTGTAGTTGGTGAAGAGCGCCAGTTGAGAGCCGGGCGTGGGCTTCACTCTGCGGACGATGAGTCGCACTGGTGCGGCGTCGGGCTTGCTCTCGAAGGGAGTGTAAATGGTCTCGGCCACATCGGCTGTGCCGTCCATCCAGTAGGGTATGGGTGTCCAGTCCGTCTCTGGTATGGCCTCGATGAGATTGCGCAGTCGGGGGTGCTGTCGGACGGTGATGGAGAAGCGGACATCCATCTTGCGACAGACGGCAACGATGGTGTGGGCATAGAAGCCGCTGTCGGCCCGCACCGTGAGCGCTCCCGTGGCTCCGGCGTAGCGCACTCGCGCCACCGTCTCCCGCAGGAAGTTGGCTGCGCCCCGGGCGGTGTTGGCTCGGCCCTTGCGCAGTCGTGCCATCAGCACGTCGCCGGTTCCTGAGGCAACGGCCAGCAGCGGATGATAGCCCCGCTGGCCGGTGTAGTTGTGATGGCGCGCTCCCTCCTTTGCCAGTCCATAGGTCTCGCAGACCGTCGAGTCTATGTCGATCGTCAGAGGCGAGTCCTCGGGGCCTGCCCCGGCGTCCCAGGCACGCGCCAGAAACTCTCGGCTCACCCGGTCCAACTGTCGCACATGTCCCCAGCGGAAACTGCGTAGGAATGTCCCCAGCGTGGATGGAGCCTTGACCACACAACCCAGTACCGAGGAGGTCCTGCCCGCCCGCAACACGTCGGCATCGTCAATGCAGTCGCCACCGACCAGAGCCGACGCCACCAGGGTCAGTATCTTGTCCCCGGTGTTGGCCCGCCCCGGGGCGTCGCCCAGGTCAACGTGGTTGTCGACGAGTTGGCTCAGACCCAGACGCCCGGCCAGGGTGACCGGCAGGATCAGCCCGGCATTGGCTACCAGGCGGGGATCGTCGAAGGCGATTTGGATGCGGTCAGGGTGGTTACGTGGTAGCATCTGTTGGGTGCTCCTTTTCTGTGACAGGTTTTGTGTTGTAAAACCATTATCTCAGATTCAGAGGTGCACCCTTTTGCTTCTTCAGGAGGCCTCTCACACGCCCCCCTCGGTGGATTGGGGTTTAGGCAGAGGGTTGTATCGAGGCACATCTGCGCATCGAGGACGCGATATGCGGTCTCTGTGTGCTGTGGTGGCACACGGAAGCGTTGGTTGAAGCGGGGGAGGAAGTCAGCGAGCACACGGTTAGCGTCATCGATGGTTGCTGCCTCCGCGAGTCGCAGTTCGGTTACGAGCCTGTCCTGGAAGGTGCCGGCCATACGCTCAACCCGCCCCTTGGCTTGCGGCGAGCGAGCGAATATCAGCTGTACACCAAGCTCGTCCATCGCGCGACTGAACTGGGGTGGGCGCAGCGGCAGCCTCTGACGGTGGCGTGTACTTGAATACGGCATGTCGGTCTACATACAGTGCGATCGGTATGCCGCAGTTCCGTATCAGACCATCGAGGAGCGAGAAGTTGATACGCGACAATAACTTTTGCCGGTCACGACACTAGAATTTGCCGGTTGGTATAGGTGATTATCTCCCTCACAGGAGGTGAGGAGATTGATCACCGATCGGCAGGTAGTATTGATGAGGCAGAAGCTGATGAAAGGCAAGACACAACAGGCAGCAGGGGCGGTATCAGGGATGAGCGAGAGGTCGGTGCGGAACTGGAGTAAGGGACCACTGCCGTCGGAGAAGAAGAAGGATAGGCGAAGGCAGAGGACGAGACCGGACCCGCTGGCGGGAGTGTGGGAGCAAGACATAGAGCCGCTGCTTCGTGCGGACATCGAGGGAGTGCTCAGTGCGCCGACTGTTCTGGAGTGGCTGGACGGGCGGCATCCGGGGCGGTTCGGCAGGTCCCACCTGCGCACATTGCAGAGACGGATGAGGGATTGGCGGGCGCTGCACGGTCCTGATCGTGAGGTGTACTTCGAGCAGAAGCATCCACCGGGACGTGAGGCGCAGATGGACTTCACGCACTGCGGGGAGCTGGGAGTGACGATAGGCGGAGAGCCGTTCGACCATCTGCTGTTCCAGTTCATTCTGAGTCACTCGGGCTGGCGCTATGCGCGGGTGTGCTTCAGTAAGACGTTCTCCGCGCTGGTGAGCGGACTACAGGGAGCGCTGTGGGAGCTGGGCGCTGTTCCCGAGGTGGTCAGGAGCGACAACCTGTCTGCGGCGACGCACGATCTGCGCGAGAGCAAGGGTCGCGCCTTCAACGAGAGCTACCGGGCCATACTGGACCACTACGGACTGAAGGCGACGCGCACCAACCCGCGCAGTGCGCACGAGAACGGAGTTGCAGAACAAGGACACCGCAGGTTGAAGGACGCCATAGCGCAGGCGCTCATCCTCAGAGGCAGCGCTGACTTCGAGTCTGTAGATGAGTACACGGCGTTCGTGAGGCGGATCGTCGACAGGCGCAACAGGCTGATCAGGGAGAAGCTGGCGCGAGAGTACCCGCACCTGCGCGAGCTGCCTTCCGCTCCGGTGCCAGAGTACGTCGGCTACCGCACGAGGGTGCGCAAGTGGAGCACCATCAGGATAGCCAGCAGGACCTACTCGGTGCCGTCCCGCCTGATAGGTGTGGAGGTTGACGTTCGGCTGCACACCGACCAGATCGAGGTGTACTACAAGGGGCATCTCGTGGAGAGTATGGAACGGATACGCGGCGGCCGTGAGGCTCGCATAGACTACCGTCACATCATAGGATCGCTGGTGCGCAAGCCCGGAGCGTTCGCCCGTTACCGCTTCAGGGAGCAGATGTTCCCCTCACACACGTTCCGGCTTGCATACGACGCGATGCGTGGCTGGAAGGGAGAGCGTGCCGACGTGGACTACGTGCGCATACTGCATCTTGCCGCGACGACTATGGAGTGCGAGGTCGATAGGGCGCTGAAGAGGCTGCTGGAGTCGAGGGTTAGGTTCGACTACGCAGTGGTGCGGCAGCTGTCCGCGCCAGCGTCTCCCGAGATACCGACGGTTGAGCTGCCCGATGCAGTGGACCTCGGTGTGTATGACAGGCTGCTTGCGGGAGGTGCGCGATGACGACGGACACGTACGCTCCGAGCGCAGTGGGAGAGCGGATCAGGGAGTTGTGCAGGGAGTTCAAGCTGCCGACTCTGGCGGCGGAGACCGTTGGTCGCTTCAGCAAGGCGGGACACGCTGCCGCCCTGCCGACCCTTGTGGAGGTGCTGGAGCAGGAGGCTGAGGACAGGCGGATACGGAGAGTGGACCGGCTCAGAAGGGCGTCCAATCTGCCGGCGGGCAAGACGTGGGATATCTTCGAGCACGAGCGGGCTCCGGTGAGGCTCAGGCAGCAGCTTGTCAGGCTTACCGAGGGGGACTTCGTGGATCGAGGTGTCAACGTGCTGGCCTTCGGGATGCCCGGCACAGGGAAGACTCACGCGATGCGCGCCATAGGGCACCGGCTCGTGCAGTCGGGCCGCTCCGTGCTGTTCATCCCCGCATACAGACTGGTGCAGGATATGCTGGCCGCCAAGCGCGACCTGGACCTGCCCCGGATGCTCCGCAAGCTGGACAACTTCGACCTGCTGATCATAGACGACCTGGGCTACCTGCCTCAGGGAGCCGGGGAGTCGGAGGTGCTGTTCACCCTGATAGCCGAGCGCTACGAGCGCCGCTCTCTGGGCATCACCTCCAACCTTGTCTTCTCCGAGTGGGAGAAGGTGTTCGCCAACCCCATGGCGACAGCCGCGGCGATAGACAGGATCGTGCATCACTCGGTCATACTCGAGTTCGACGTGCCCAGCTACCGGACTGCCGTGGCGCAGAACCGGCAGGCGGAGGATGTGTCGCACCGGCAAAAGTAATTGTCGCGCGGCAAAAATGGTTGACGCGTCAACTTACAAGTTGTCGTACCTATGCAGTGCGGAATCAACAGTCAGAGAAGGAGTCAGAGCGGCAAAATCTATTGACGCATCCGGCAAGAATGGTTGACGCGGTACAGAAGTAGCTGTGGGTATTCTCCAGCTCGCAGAACAGGGCATTGACCACTACCCCAGTGGCGTCATCCACCGCCAGCAGCAGCGTGAACTGCGGTCCATCTTCTCCCAGCCATCTGTGGTAGCTGCCGTCTATCTGAATCAGCATACCCTCGCGTGGCATCCGCTGCCGCCGAACTCGGTGCTTCGGCGGCCTACGCCGACGAGGACTGTTCACACCGGCGTTCGTCAGTATCTTGCGCAACGTGTCACGACCGATGTCTATGCCCTCCCGCTCCCTCAGCAACTCGCTCAGGTGCGTATGGTTGACTCCGGCGTATCAGCCTGCGTGCCGGACGTATTACATCGGTCGCCAATGCGCTCGGTGTAGCGTTGGCAGGTCTGCGACCTCGATTACCGTGAGCTAGTGCGGCTGCTCCATCCTCTCTGTAAGCCGCTAGCATGCGCCTGGTGTGGCGTGCGCTCGCTCCCATCAGTGTCGCTGCCTGCTCTGTTGTCATATACCCTGCGAGTAAGTTGTTGAGTATCTGAAGTCTTGCCTGCTCTTGCTGCGTCAATGTCACATGCTCCATCATGCGGACATTTTCGCTTAGCAGTTAGCACGGACGGAATCGCTGAGCAACAACACTCCGAGATCACTACTTTGTACCCATTGTTAGCCCACTTCTGCGGGAATATGATGTAGCCTTTGATTTCGTCGAGACTGCTGACCTCGGCTTCATCACTCTTGACGAAGACTGGCTAATTGGAACATCCTGATGTACAGAAACTGGAATTAAGGAGGGAATGTTGACCTGCCCCCGGTCTCACGTACCGCCCGTGGCCGACCAGCGGCCACACACCTACACTCATCACGGTATCACGATTGAGGACCCGTGGCACTGGCTGCGTGACAACGGCTACCCAACCGTGGAGGACGCTGACGTGCTGGGATATCTGGTGTCGGAGAACGAATACTTCCAGGAGATGATGTCACCACACCAGGAGCTAACCGACACGATCTTTCAGGAGATCAAGGCGCGTGAACAGCCGGACCTGTCCAGTGTTCCCTGGAAGCGGGGCGACTGGTACTACCAGTGGAGCTACCAGGAAGGAAGACAATACCGCGTGTGGCGGCGCTGGGCAGTCGGCGGTTCCGACACGCAAGAAGCGCCACCTGCCAGACCACAGACAATTCTTGACGAGCCGGCGCTGGCGAAAGACTGTGAGTACTTCCGTCTCGGGTCAGTGTCAGTCAGTAACGACGGTTCTCTGCTCGCCTTCAGTACCGACACAGATGGCTCTGAGCGGTACAGGATTGTGGTTAAGGATCTGGGCACCGGAGAGATGTTAAAGGACGAAATCGAGGAGACAACTGGGAATGCCGTGTGGGCAGCTGACGACGCGTCCTTCTTCTACACGGTGGTTGACGCCAACTGGCGCCCGTGGCAAGTGCGCCGACACGTGCTCGGCGAACCCGTAAATCAGGATTCTGTGGTATACGAAGAGACCGACCCCGGTTTCTTCGTTTATGTCTCGCCCACGACATCCAAGGAGTATATAGTCGTTGCCACTAGTGACCCCGTGACTTCGGAGGTGCGCCTCATCCCAGCTTCCTCCCCCGACTCCGCGCCTGTGCTAGTCTCTCCTCGTCGAGTCGGGCACGAGTACTCAGTGGACCATCAGGGCGACCGTTTCGTGATCCGCACGAACGACACTCACAAGAACGCCCGCCTGGCGACTTCGCCCGCGAACGACCCTACCGAAAGCTCCTGGATGCCGTTAGTGGACGCATCCGAATCGCACTACATTCGGGCTGCTGAGGCATTCCAAGATTTCATTGCGGTAGAAGAACGCATTGATGGCCTGGACCACATACGCCTGATAGACCGTGCAGGGAAGTCAACCTTCATCACCTTTCCCGAATCGGCGTACGCCGCTCGCATAAGCACTAACCCGGAATTCGACACAGGCACACTACGACTTGAGTACACGTCAATGGTGACACCAACCACCGTGTTCGACTATCACGTTGACGCGGATGAACTAGAAGTGCGCCGGATACAGCAGATTCCAAGTGGATACGAACCCTCCGAGTACGTCACGGAACGGATTTATGTCGCGGCCCGCGATGGGGCACAAGTTCCCGTTTCCACCGTCCGACGTAGGAACACCCCATTGGACGGCACTGCGCCTCTGTATCTGTATGGCTATGGCGCGTATGGCCATGCCATCCCGCCTTGGTTTTCCTCACGAATCCTGTCGCTTCTGGATCGCGGCTTCATATTCGCCATCGCACATGTTCGCGGGGGTGATAATCTCGGATACCACTGGTATGAGGCCGGCAAACTGGACAAGCGCACTAACACCTTCAACGACTTCGTGGATGTCGCGCGTGGCCTGATAGAACAGAGATACGGTACGGAAGGGCGTGTTGCGATCTCAGGGGCCAGTGCCGGGGGTCAACTCATGGGCGCCGTTGTGAACCAAGCGCCACAGCTTTGGGGTGCTGTTATCGCTCATGTTCCTTTCGTAGACGTACTGAACACCATGGTCGATGATACCCTGCCGCTTACACCCATCGAATGGCCAGAGTGGGGCAATCCAATAAAGGACAGAGCCGCGTTCGAGCTGATCCGTTCCTACTCCCCGTACGACCAATTGAAGCCACGTGACTATCCTCCGGTACTCGTCACCGCGGGCCTGAACGATCCCAGGGTGACCTACTGGGAGCCTGCCAAGTACGTGGCAAAACTGCGGACATTGAAGACTGACGACAACCTGTTGCTGTTGAAGACCAACATGGGGGCGGGCCACGGTGGCAGGTCGGGAAGATACGACCGGCTGTACGAAGTGGCGGAGGACTACACGTTCATCCTCGCGAGCATGGGGCTGCTGGAGTAGCCGGGTCGCTATTGCAGCCTTGCCGAGAATTGGAAGTTCATGGAATCAATGCAGGAGACGCAAATCGTCCGCTCAGACCCGAACATTTTCACCAGACATCCGTGGAGTGAACTTTTCGGCGTAATTCCCATTGTCGAAATGGTTCCCGTCCTGCACCGTTTCGGCACGCCGATTGACGGCGAAGCCCCAAGGCTCTAATCTAGGCTCATTAACATCTAAAGTTCAACCGCCTAAAGGAGTTTGGCATGACGACCAACATTAAGACCACATATGAAGTCCAAATCGAAGACGTGGAATATCTGCGGCACGGTGATAAGCCCTTCCTGGCGCGTCTCTTCAAGCCCCAGGGCAAGGGACCTTTCCCGGTGATGGTCGAGTTGCATGGCGGCGCCTGGGTGAATGGTAACCGTGAGGATGGCAATGTCAGCAACGAAGCGCTGGCCAGTAACGGCGTCATCGTGGCGGCCCTGGACTTTCGCGTTCCGCCGGAAGCGCCATACCCCGCCTCCTTCGCCGATATCCACTATGGAATCCGCTGGTGCAAGGCGCACGCCGAAGGCTGGAACGGCATTTCAGATAAGATCGGCGCTATGGGCACCTCCAGCGGCGCACACCAGGCTATGCTGCTAGGCATGCGGCCCAACGATTCCCGCTACGCGGCGCTATCCCTCACCAACGGTGCGACCGAGGTAGATGGCACCCTGGATTGCGTGATCATGGTCTCCCCGGTGATCGATCCCTTGGGTCGCTATCATTACGCCAAGGGTCTTAGGGATGATGTCAGACCCCCCGAGTCAGTTGGAGAGCGTACTGTGGCCATGCACGACTTGTACTGGGTGACGGAAGAGGCAATGGCAGAAGGTGCTCCAGCACGAGTTCTGGCCCATGGGGAGCGCACGGAACTGCCGCCCACGCTGTGCCTGGCACGGGCCTACGAGGCAGCGCACCCACGCCCCGACCTAGACGAGTTTATCATGCAGTACCGCAAGGCCGGTGGGCAGCTTGACGTGACAATCTTCGAAGAGGAGGGCGCAGGAGTGCTGCGGGATCTCTCCACGGATGTTGCACAGCAGGCCCTCGAACAGATGACAGCGTTCATCCGGCAGAACCTCGTGTAATTAGGTCAGCCCAAATTACGGTAGCAAACAGCGACGGCGGACCGACCCAAGCGGCTGAGTCCGCCGTCGCATTACAGGGAGACGGTAATCCGGCGCGCCATCGCAGGCCCGAAAGAGAAGCAGAACATGGCCACATAGCTACGGGAAGTGGCTGCCCTCGACTTTCTTCGCAAGGAGGACGCCGAGGGACCGGACTCGGCCAATCCTAACCGCATGGACACATGGTATGGCTAGCCCAGCAAACGGGTAGAACCGGTAAATCTGCTGGGCGACGAGGGAAGGACCAGGCGGGGCAGACTCCGGTGATGGGAAGGCAGGATTCACTCCTGCAAAAGTCCGTGCGAGGCAGTACGGTCTCGATCCACCTAAATTTGGTCGGCCTCCAAATGGCTCGCCCACTCATGCATAAGAGTTCTGCGCTGCTCCAACAGATCACTGCGCATGTATGCCTGCTCCACTGCACTACCGACCGTGTGCGCTAAGGCGAACTCCAGGTCAGCATGGCTCGCAGAGGTACTTAAGCCGCCCATATCCTGAATGAACTGCGAAAGCCGTGAAGCGTTGCCCTATCCCCCAGTCCACTGCTCCGAAGCAGGTTCGTGAGTGTAATATCGCTTAGTGGACGGCCTTGCCTGACAGGCGAAGGGAACAGCAGGTCTGAGCCATCAGCAATTGCCGCTGCCGCATCAACTACACTTAGCGCCAGGCCGGACAGCGGTACGCGATGCTCCCTTGCCGCATTCATCCTGTTTGACGGAACGGTCCAGACCTCCGCCTCCCTGTCAATCTCATCCCACGTCGCAAGCCGTGCCTCTCCGCTGCGACACGCGGTCAACACAACGAAGCGAAAGTATAACTTAGCGGACTTCGATGCCCTTGACGCTTCTATAAAGCTCAACGCCGCAGGAACGTCTTGGTATGGCAGCGAACGATGGTGTGCCTTAATCTTTGGCATTGCCGGAAGCGCCGCGTCAATCGCCTCACCCGCCACATTGAACTCAACATAGTCGTGTGTCATTCCCTAAGAAAATACCGACCTCATTCGCTGCCTGAGTAGGCGCGCCGACTCAGGTTTCTCGGTCCATATCGGTGTAAGGCATGAAAGTACATTGCCTTTCCTGATGGCGTCGACCTTCATGTCCCCTGTAGTTGGGAACACATGGGTTTCGAGCGTACTAATCCACTGAGCCGCGTGCTTCCTGTTGCGCCAGGTTGGGAGGTTGATACGGTGCGCCTGAAGCGCAGCCTTACGGAATGTGGGCGTACTGCCCGCCTCTTCTCTGCGATAGGGCTGATGCAACTGGCAACTGCTGACCTGTTCTGTCTCGCCAGATCGCCCGCCTCAGCAAGACTCACGGTTGGATATTCTCCAAGGCCGATATCACGTCGAATGCCGTCAATGGATATGCGCTGCACCCAACTCTTTGAACCACGCATGGAGACGTTCAGATACGCGCCCTCCCCATCGGAATATCTGCCGGGGTTGGTGAGACTCCTGACTTTGGCTGTGGTCAACCTGTTCATTTCCCCTCCTTTCCCCACGCTTTTCCCCACAGTATGGATGGGCTTTGCAGGATTTGGAGGGAACTTACAAGACAGGGAAAGTGGCCTAAAGCAGTCTACGGTGGGATAACTTCGGTTCTTAGGGGAAGGCTTGGGGTATGTATTTGGCGGAGAGGAAGGGATTCGAACCCTTGGTGCCCTTGCAGGCACACACGATTTCCAGTCGTGCCTGTTCGTCCACTCCAGCACCTCTCCGCGATGAGGTTATTCAGATTTTTTGTCAGAGGCGTTGGTTGCGCCCGACTTCTACTTTTTCTTTCGCGCTGCCTCGTAGCTTTTTATGTAATCATCGACGGACGTTGAGGCTACCGTATCGGCTATCAGGTCCATCGGCAGGTCATCCGTTGTCTTGAAGCGGACACAGGATTTGCCCATGTTGAGCTTCTTGCCGCTTGCCTTGAAGCGTCGCTCGAATTCGGTCTGCGTTCCGTCGTGTACATAGACGCACATCAGGTAGAGTGACATGTAGTTTTTCTGGGAGGCGAGCGCGGAGTACATCAGCGGCTGATTGTTGTGTGTCTTGGGGTAGCGGTCAAGGGGAATTTCCCACGAGATCATGCCCCAGTTCATGGATTCTGCGTAACCTTCCGGGAGGTTATCAAGCACAACGTTGCGCACGGCTTCAATCTGCTCGCGCCTGTCGGGTGCAAGTTCGTTTAGGTATTCTTCTACTGTGGCGGCGTTGCTTCTCACCATTGCCCTGCTCATACGTCGATGGAGATTATACAAAGCATGAAGGAGATTAGGTAGCACTCCCTAGCATGCTCACGTAGCAAGGTTATCATAGTGTTGAGCGGCGTTCCACAATAAACTGGACCTCCTCAGTGTCTCCTCTGAGATCATCCAAACACTTTCGGGTGGAGGTGGAATCGTCGAAGAACATAGAACTCGTTTCTGCTAAGCCCGAATCCACCGAAGAGTCATGGTATCTCTGCCGGAGCGTGGGTGAAGGACGCGGCAAGGTGGCGGTGCGGGTATGATGCCGACGCTGGAGCGTTCTGAAGGTCCCCGGTCGTGATGTTGAACGCCAATGGAGGCCCACAGTGGCGATTGTGGGTGAAGTTGACGAATCGGTGAGCAGCAGGGGATACTCACGGTCCGGTCCGGCGCGAGTCTGGGGATGAGATGGGTTATGGAGTGTATGGTGGGCAGTCGTCGCCGCTGCCGTCAGCTGTCAGCTCGGTAACGGAATGGTTCGCAGTCTGGCCAGAGCGCGGCCGAACTGTGTTTCCCAGGGCCAGCGCTGGGGAAGATGCAGGGTGAGACGGCGTGCCGAGCGTGTAAGCCGTCCGGCGAGGGAGAAGAATCGTCTGCGCAAGGTCTTGGTGGTGGAGGCTCGTTCTTCCAGTCCGATGCGGGAGGTCCAGCGAGCCAGATTGTGAGCCATCACCTGCACGGCCAACCAGGCGGCGTTGGCTGCGAAGCGCCCTGAGGGCAGATGGTTCAGTCCTACGCCGTACTTCAGGTCGCGGATGGCGTTCTCCACCTCGGCGTGGCGGCGATGGTCGGCCTCCAGTTGGAGGGTGTCGCCCTCTCGGTCCGTGATGAAACCGTGATAGCTGTAGTTGGTGAAGAGCGCCAGTTGAGAGCCGGGCGTGGGCTTCACTCTGCGGACGATGAGTCGCACTGGTGCGGCGTCGGGCTTGCTCTCGAAGGGAGTGTAAATGGTCTCGGCCACATCGGCTGTGCCGTCCATCCAGTAGGGTATGGGTGTCCAGTCCGTCTCTGGTATGGCCTCGATGAGATTGCGCAGTCGGGGGTGCTGTCGGACGGTGATGGAGAAGCGGACATCCATCTTGCGACAGACGGCAACGATGGTGTGGGCATAGAAGCCGCTGTCGGCCCGCACCGTGAGCGCTCCCGTGGCTCCGGCGTAGCGCACTCGCGCCACCGTCTCCCGCAGGAAGTTGGCTGCGCCCCGGGCGGTGTTGGCTCGGCCCTTGCGCAGTCGTGCCATCAGCACGTCGCCGGTTCCTGAGGCAACGGCCAGCAGCGGATGATAGCCCCGCTGGCCGGTGTAGTTGTGATGGCGCGCTCCCTCCTTTGCCAGTCCATAGGTCTCGCAGACCGTCGAGTCTATGTCGATCGTCAGAGGCGAGTCCTCGGGGCCTGCCCCGGCGTCCCAGGCACGCGCCAGAAACTCTCGGCTCACCCGGTCCAACTGTCGCACATGTCCCCAGCGGAAACTGCGTAGGAATGTCCCCAGCGTGGATGGAGCCTTGACCACACAACCCAGTACCGAGGAGGTCCTGCTCGCCCGCAACACGTCGGCATCGTCAATGCAGTCGCCACCGACCAGAGCCGACGCCACCAGGGTCAGTATCTTGTCCCCGGTGTTGGCCCGCCCCGGGGCGTCGCCCAGGTCAACGTGGTTGTCGACGAGTTGGCTCAGACCCAGACGCCCGGCCAGGGTGACCGGCAGGATCAGCCCGGCATTGGCTACCAGGCGGGGATCGTCGAAGGCGATTTGGATGCGGTCAGGGTGGTTACGTGGTAGCATCTGTTGGGTGCTCCTTTTCTGTGACAGGTTTTGTGTTGTAAAACCATTATCTCAGATTCAGAGGTGCACCCTTTTGCTTCTTCAGGAGGCCTCTCACACGCCCCCCTCGGTGGATTGGGGCTAAGCGACCGACGCTTAGATTGAAGACTGCACTTCGATCGCAGATGTAACGGAGAGGCGTGTGCCTTTGAAGCGCGGCCAATTGACATAGCTTGCGCTCATGAATAGACTTCGCTTCGGCAGACTCGAAACCGAAGAGTAACGCGAAGGGAGACGGATCGGCGGCTTATGTGGCAAGTTACTGAAGAGGACCTCGCACATATCGCTACCGGCGCCGGAATACTTGGCACGGGCGGTGGCGGCAACCCGTACATAGGGCAGCTGCGGGCGCGGCAGGCGATACGGAAGTGGGGACCTGTAACGGTGCTGTCCCCAGAGGAGGTTCCGGAGGACGCTCGTGTCGTTTGCGTGGGCGGGATAGGCGCGCCGACAGTGGGCATCGAGAAGGTGCGGGACCTCCAGTCTTACTACGCGCTGCGCGCCATTGAGGAGTACACCGGCGAAAAGGCGACGGCCTTAATCTCCAACGAAATCGGTGGAAGCAACTCGGTGGAGCCGTTGATTCCTGCGGCTATGGCGGGGCTGCCGGTGGTGGACGGGGATGGGATGGGGCGAGCTTTTCCGGAATTTCAGATGAAGACTTTTTTCGTTTATGGCGTGCCGTGCTGCCCGATGGCAGTTGCCGACGAGAAAGGGAACTCGGTTATTATCAGGGAGACCATAACGCCGCACTGGGCCGAGCGGCTTGCACGGGCTGTCACGATACAGATGGGTTGCATAGCCTGTTATGCCGTGGCTCCCATGAGCGCCGAACAGGTGCGGCGCACGGCCATTCCGAATACGCTGTCGTTGGCACGGGATCTGGGCAGTGCGGTTGCGGAAGCCCGCAGCGATGGGGATGATCCGCTAGATGCGATCCTCGCGACCTGTCCGGGCAAGATTCTGTTCAGCGGCAAGGTTATGGACATCGACCGTCGGACAACGGCCGGCTTCGCCCGTGGAACGCTAACGATCGATGGTCTTGACTCATTCAGCGGTGAGCGGATGGTCATAGACTTTCAGAATGAAAACCTCATCGCCCGTCGCGACGGCGAGATTGTCTGCATCGTGCCGGACCTGATTTGCGCCGTGGCAACCGATGTGGGTGAGCCGGTGACGACTGAACTTATGCGTTACGGGCTTCGAGTAACTATTCTGGGATTTCCTGCTCCCGAATTGTGGACGACCGCGGAAGGCCTGGCAGTGGCGGGTCCGAGGGCGTTCGGGTACGAGACGGATTACATCCCTTTGACAGTTTGAGGCAGACGATATGTTTGTGGGCGTGGATGTAGGAGGAACCAATACCGACGCTGTGCTGATGGACGGGCAGGAACTCGCGGCAGCCGCCAAAGTGCCCACGACAGAGGATGTTACTACCGGCATCGTGAACGCGGTTACCGAACTGCTGAAGCAAGGCTTTGACAGCGCGGACATCGATGCGGTCATGGTTGGCACGACGCACTTCACGAACGCACTGCTGGAGCAGAGGGGCCTGTCTCCCACTGCCGTTATACGGCTGGCGCTACCCGCTACTCAACTGCTGCCACCAATGATTGACTGGCCGGACGCGCTGAAGGACTCGATTGGCGGTTTCGCCTACATGGTCGGAGGGGGCAACGAGTTCGACGGACGCGAGATTTCTTCGCTCGACCGTGACGGCATACGAGAGGCAGTACGAGACATTCGCCGGCAGGGGGCGAGGGCTATAGCGGTGAGCGGTGTGTTTTCTCCAGTGGACCCGACGCACGAAAGAGAGGCGGCTGCCCTGATACAGGAACTAGCTCCAGAAATGAGGGTATGCCTTTCGCACGAGAATGGGCGGATGGGGCTGCTTGAACGGGAGAACGCGGCTGTCCTGAACGCCTGCCTCGGGGATGTGGCTATTGCGACTATAAAGGGCATAGAGAATGCGCTTGAGTTGTTGGGCATTCACGCTTCGCTGTTCATGAGTCAGAACGATGGCACGCTGATGGATACCGAGTTCGCCTCGCAGTTTCCGGTACTGACTGTCTCATCCGGTCCTACGAACAGCATGCGCGGCGCGGCGTACCTGTCCGGAGTCGCGGACGGCATCGTGGTGGACATTGGCGGCACTTCGACAGATGTTGGCGCGCTGGTCAAAGGCTTCCCCAGGGAATCGGCGGTGGCAGTTAATCTGGCAGGCGTGCGCACGAATTTCCGTACGCCGGACATGGTGTCTATTGCGCTTGGCGGCGGGACCGTGGTGGAGCGGGTACCCTGGCGCATGGGCCCGGAAAGCGTCGGATATAGACTTACAGACGAGGCGATGGTTTTCGGCGGCGAGACTCTTACGACGACTGACATTGCGGTTGCTCATGGCCGGGCTTCAATTGGAGACAGGCGGCTGGTGAATAGCCTGGAAAAATCGGATGTGCAACGGGGCATTGCCGAGATTGAAGCACAAGTCGAGACTGCGGTGGATCGCGTGAAGCTCAGCCATGAAGACGTGCCGGTTGTGCTGGTTGGGGGCGGGAGCATTCTGCTTGGGGATTCTATGGCTGGCGCATCGCGGGTGCTGCGCCCGGAACACGCAGACGTAGCGAATGCCATCGGGGCTGCAATCGCGCAGGTTGGTGGTCAGGTGGAGCGGGTGTATTCGCTTGAGGGCGGCAGTCGGGATGAAGCTATTGCCGATTGCACGGCGGCGGCAGTCGAGCGCGCCGTGATGGCGGGCGCCAATCCGGCGTCGGTGGAGGTTGTCGATGTTGAGGAGGTGCCGCTTACCTACGTGCCGAGCAACGCGACACGGGTGCGCGTTAAGGCGGTCGGCGATATTGCGCCTAATAGATTGCGGCGGAGTTGACGGCGAGCATCCTGTTACTCGGAGAACTTGTTGGATGAAAGGTCAGGCCTATACGCGCAGTAACCAGAACAGGATCGCGTTGATGATTAATACCGGAATGAAGGCTATCAAAATAACGAAGAAGGCTCGCAAGGTTGAGGTGTAATCGAGAGTTTGCCGAACGGCAACTACCATCGCCGCCAACTGCCAGAAGAGCGCTATTACTCCGATTGTCGTACCAACAGCCGGAACAAACACTAGGACGGTCAGGATACCCGGAGTTTGGGCGAACCCGGTGCCTCTTGCCAACTGTCCCCAATCGGCTTCGGTCTGTTCGGTTTTCAGTATCTTGGTGCCGACGAACATGGCGATGAGCGCCCATATCGCCCAGCTTATGATTCCCCGAATCAAGCCGAAAACTAATGCCCTCAATATGTCGGCTTCGCCGGAGAGCAGTTCACCGATTCCGCTGGCGAGTGCGACTATGATTACAACAATGAGCGCCTGAATGGTGGCGCTGCTGTCTCTTTCCACATCTTCGAAGGTGTCAACGCTTAGGCGAGATGCTCCCAACATCCTGCTTAGCATTTGTGGACCTCACTTCCCTCTCGCTAAAGTATTAAGAATACCTTGGAACTTGGCTTGAAAGTTTCCGAAAAGATGTTAACACATTGTAACAGGACTCGGTGAATGGATTGAGGCGAGGGCTTTGTGGTCAGCCCTGCGTTGGTTCTCGCTGATATATCTGGATGCGATGACGGCAACTGTCCACGACGAACATCCTGCCGTCGTCATCTAGCCTGACCGCTGTGGGGCCCCAGAAGTATTTTTCGATGCTGGCAGACTCGTCGCGCGTGTCGTATATGGTGTCAGGATCGAGAGTAGGCTCCAAGTCTGCTTTCTGCCGCTCCTCCAACTCGTCGGGATTGACGCGGAAGTAGTCATCGGACCATTTGGACATTCCGGCGCTGCCTCTGAATGCGGCGAGAAACCTACCTTCAGGATCGAGTGTCTGAACGCGGTGGTTGCCCCAGTCCGCGATGTAAAGGTTGCCCTCATCGTCCAATGTGACGCCGGACGGCCTGTGCAGTTCGCCGTCTCGATTGCCTGGAGTGCCGAAGACCTTCAGAGGCTTGCCATCGGCATCAAACTTCTGGATTCTGTCGTTGCGCCAGTCGGCAACATATACGTTGTCATTCGAGTCCGTTGTGACGCCCCAGGGAATGTTGAACTCACCGGGGGCTGTCCCTGCCCTGCCCCATCCTCCCAGATAGCGCCCGTCTAGGGTGAATCTCTGAATGCGGTTATTGAGGCCGTCAGCGACAAGCAGGTTGCCATCGGAGTCAAAGGCGATACCGGAAGGACGGTTGAGTTCGCCCTTACCTCTACCCTGCACGCCCCAGCAGCCCACGAAGCCGCCGTCTGTTTCGAAGATAGAGATGCGATTTAGCGCCTCGTCAGATATGAACAGGTTGCCTTCGGCGCTCATGGTCATAGCGGAGGGCCACATCATTTCGCCTTCGGCAACTCCGCCCCTGCCGAACTCGCCGTAGTAGTCTTCTTCGACCGTGCAGATGGATATGCGCTTGGAGACCATGCGCTCGGCGACGTCTGAGCCTGCGCGGTTGAGCACATAGAGGATGCCGCCATCGCCCAGCACGAGATCAACGGGGTTGTTGAAGCCGCGACCGCTGACGGAAAGGAATCCGATCGTGTGGCTATAACTGTAGTTCATGCGGATGCCCAATCAGTAGGTCAAGCCAGTTGGTATTCGCGGGTTGAGGCGATGAGCTGCATCATCTCGACTGCGCGGCGCGTTGATTCGGCTTCGTCTGAGTCGGTATCGAAGCAAAGGTCTCCTTGCATTGAAGCGTGCTCGTCAAGCTCGTGCCGGGTGCGCTCGGATGGGACGATGCCACCCATAAGATCGAGGCAGGCGTCAACGAATCGCGTAGGAGAACAGCTGCCCTGCGCCCTGATTCTGTCAATTATGTCGCTTACGCCCGACTTGTTCGCGTCTGAAAAGAGGTCAACGGCAAAATTGATGCGGTTGACCAGCCCTGCGGTGTTAATCCACTCGGTTCCGGTATGCCAGCCTTCTACGCTAGGCGGATCCAGGATGTTCTGTCCCATGAAGTTCGCCTGAAGTCCGAGACGAATATCTTCCACTTCCGGGAAGTCGAAGCTGCCGCTCATGCGGGCGGAGCCGACGACCATCTCTACGGGGCTTTTTATACGGCGGAACGCAGACGTCTTGAAGAAGTCTGAGTTGAACAGCATCCTGAGAGTGGAGCGGATGTCGTAGTCACTTTCCATCAACTCCGATGCCAGCAGGTCGATAGCGTCAGGGTTGTTGGGCGGAACCGTTTGCCATGCCGGAACTTGCGCTTCATCCTCCACGAAGAAGTTATAGAGATGCCGCGCTATGAACCGCGCTGTTGCCGGGTTCCGGCAGATGATGTAAATCACATCCTCGCCGTCGAAGTCTCCGCGCTCTCCGAGAAACGCCTTATCGCCATGGTCGTGGTCTTCACTGAGGTATTCGAACTGCCAGTCCAGCCGTCCGTAGGGCCAGACGGAATCGCGGGATACCCTCGAAGCGTGAAGGGGTGCGTTGCGTATCGTCCAGCCGGTGAAGGCACGGGAGCACTGGCGCACGTCGTCTTCGGTGTAGTTGCCCACGCCCATGGAGAACAGTTCAAGGATTTCGCGGCCGTAATTTTCGTTGACAGCGTCCTTATGGTTGTCTTTGTTGTCGAGCCAGAAAATCATTGCCGGGTCGCGGGAAAGCTCGACGAGAAGGTTGCGGAAGCTCCCCAATCCTTTCCTGCGGAACATCTCGACCTGTTTGAGTATTGCCTTGGGCTGGTTGAGCTTAGTGTATCCTGTGGCAAAGATGTGATGCCAGAAGAGCGCTATTTTCTCTTCCAACGGGCGACGGGTGTTAATCATGCGGTAGAGCCAGTAAGCCTGGCAGCTTTCCACGTAGATGAGACTGTTCTGGTCGATGTGGTAGCGCCTTATGAGATCTTCATCTTCGAGGGCAGGTGGTGCGTCTTCCGGATGAAGCAGTTCTTCGACAGTTGCTTCGTAGCCCTGAGAGGCGTAGCGTTCAAGTTCCCGACGGCTTGCGCCAAATCCGGCGCGGCGCAGCAGATGCGCCATCAACGCGAGATTTGTGTCAGTCATGGCGTGCTCCCTCTTCTGCGCTACATCTTGCGCTACAGGCCGAATACGCTGATGATCCGCATTATACTCAACGCGGTTGGATGGCTCAACTGCCAGGCAGTCACAGCGCCACTGGACTGCTTCCAGATTCGTTCACTTGATTGAGGCACTTGGCAGAGACGGCCAGTTGGCTTAGCTGCGGCGATTGCCCAGAACTTCGGGGTTCATTACTCGCCGCGGTTTGCCCTCCATGAAGTTGCGGATGTTCTCCAAGGTCTGCCCGTAGAATCCGCGGTAGGTCTCCTGTGTCACATAGCCCAGATGCGGCGTCAGCAGAACATTGTCCAAGCTCAGGAACGCATGGTCAGTGGGCAACGGCTCCTGGTCGAATGTGTCGAGTCCGGCGCCCGCTATCGCGCCCGACCTGAGCGCGTTAACTAGAGAATCTTCGTCGATGATGGGGCCTCTCGATGAGTTGATCAGATAGGCGGTCGGCTTCATCAGACTGAGTTCGCGCTCGCCAAGCAGTCCCCTAGTCCGTTCGCTGAGGCGCGTGTGGATGGTAACGAGATCGGACTGTGCCAACAGGTCGTCTTTGCTGACGAGGGTTGCGCCATTGGCTTCGGCGTGTTCCTGCGTGAGATTCTGGCTCCACGCGAGGATGTTCATGTGGAATGCGCGCGCCACCTCAGCCATCTGACTGCCGATGTTGCCAAGCCCAATGATGCCGATAGTCTTGCCGTCCAGCCCCGTTCCAACTGTACGCTGCCAAGCGCCGGCGCGAGTCTCCTGGTGTTCCAGAGGGATGTGTCGCAGGAGACCGAGTATCAAGCCCCATGTAAGTTCCATAGTCGCTCTTGACGAGCCTCCAGTACCGCAGACGACTATTCCTAGATCTGTTGCAGCTTCTATATCGATGGCGGCGTTCCGCATTCCAGCGCTGGCAATGAGCTTGAGGTTGGGTAGCCGCGCAAGCAGGGAGCGCGGAAAAGGCGTGCGTTCCAGCAGCGCCATAACAACGTCAAATTCGCTCAGCTTGTCGGCAATTGCGCTCTCGTCAGTCAGGTGATCGTGGAAGACTGAGACGGAGCATTCGGGTGATAGCAAATCCCAGTCGGCGGATTGCAGCGCGATCTGTTGGTAATCATCCAGCAATGCAACTTTCATATTTCATGCCATCCTTAACGCAAGTCTCATTTGCAAGAGATTGGATGCTCAGCGTGTCAGCTAGGCGTTTCTGAAAGGTCGGAAGAATGCTCTGATGTCTTCGGCGAGCAATTGGGGTTCCTCCAAGGCGGCGAAGTGTCCACCACTCGGCATTGGCGTCCAACGCCGCAAGTCATAAGAGCGCTCAGCCCACTCTCTGGGCGGGCGGCTTATCTCGGCCGGGAATGCCGCTACACCCGTGGGGACATCTATCTTTTCGTCACGTTCCATCGTCCATGTGTAGCGTTGGTTCTCCTTATACATGCGGGTGGATGAACTGATGCTTTCGGTTGCCCAATAGAGGGTTACAGTTGTTAGCAGTTCGTTCTTGCTGAAGCGCCTTTCGACATCGCCTTCGCAGTCGCTCCAGGAGCGATACTTTTCAACAATCCACGCTGCAAGGCCGACGGGCGAATCGTTCAGACCGTAGGCGAGCGTCTGCGGCTTTGTGCCCTGGATGTGCGCGTAGCCGCCTTCTGCATTCTGCCATTCCTCTCTTTCGCGCATGTGTGTTTTTTCTGCGTCAGACAGCTCCTGGGAACCGTCACCCAGGTACGGTATGGGCCTGGGTGACGGAAGTGAGGTGAATTCCTATCAGGCTGCCCGCATGCCCGCGCCCCAAGCGGGATGTAACGCCGGCGCCGATGTCGCCACCGTGCGCGGCAAAGCGGGGATAGTCTAGTACTCCCGTCATGAGCTCATCCCAAAGGGCGGCGGTCTTCGCCACTTCCATACCTCGCTCGGTAGCGTGGTCCGAGAAGCCGAAGCCGGGCAGAGACGGCGCTACAACATCGAACGAGTCGCCGGGATCGCCTCCGTGAGAAGCGGGATCAACCAGCAAAGGGATTATCTTGTGCATCTCAAAGAAGGTGCCGGGCCAGCCGTGCGTAATGACGAGAGGCATCGGGTTGGGTCCTTGTCCCCTCTCGTGGATGAAGTGTATCCCCAAGCCTCCCACCGGAGCCTTGAAGTGGCTGAACGAGTTGATTAGGCGTTCCTGCGCGCGCCAGTCGAAGTCATTACGCCAGTAGTCCACGAGTTCCTTCATGTAGTCCATGTTGGAGCCGTAGTCCCAACTGGTTCCCGGCAGTTCGTCGGGCCAGCGGGTGGCGTCGAGACGCCTGTGAAGATCTTCCAGAACATCGTCGCCGATATGTACTTCGAACGGTTCAGGCTGCATTTTAATTCTCCCTGACAGGGCCTGGGTAAAACGACGGGTAAAGGAGGCGCCGTGCTGAACTCAGAATCTGAGTGGACTCTAGTCCAGCAGGCATACCATAACACAGAAGGTGGGGCGAGCAAGTGGGAGTTTGAGGCGTGCAAGGACGCGCGGAAACTGAGGCAGGAGAAGGGGGTTTGGCTGACCGGGCAATGAGTAGTGAATGGGAGTGAAGCTGTTCGACTCTAGAAAGACTATTCCTAACTGAACTTTGCTACCTGATTTAGGTTTCTGCTTGAAATTGAACCTTCCTCATAGCAGGAGATCCAATCATTGGCATTAGGGATATTCACCATGTCTGCTTCTGCCCTTTTGGCATCTTCCTCAGATTCCCAATAGACGATGTCGGTGTAACCCCCATCGTCGCTCCTGTGAATTTCCCATTTGATTAAACCTGACTGTTTGCTCATCCAATTATTGTAAACGCCGCTCGCAACATCTAAGAGATTTTCCTCCGAGACGTTCTTTGCCAGCTTGTAACTGATTATGTCTTTGTACATTTCTGAAGTATTGGCTCAAACTTTCTTTTGCGAGGCAAATATT
Organism: Dehalococcoidia bacterium; assembly: GCA_965222145.1. Lineage (GTDB taxonomy): Bacteria > Chloroflexota > Dehalococcoidia > Lucifugimonadales > JADFKI01 > Bin90. The sequence goes on from CBDCTG010000001.1 coordinate 25,601, forward strand.
GCCGATTGGAAGTCGAAATTGGCGGGCGGATTCTCACGCAGGGTAAGTAGTTTGTGGCTGGCAGAGAGAGCGGGTCAATGTTCATCGCCATAAAGCAGTCTAACACCACTTAAACGACGTTACTGAATTAGTTTTCCCACTATCTGTACCAGGTGGCATAAGCGTGATCCTCAGCCAACTCTTATATTATACCCTACCATCCGCAGATGGTCCCGATGCGATCAGTGCTTCATTAACGGAAACGGGGCCCGTAGCATGTTGCTGGAGCGATTGCGGGCGCCAGGTCAGGTCAAATGGGGGGGAATCGAACTTCAACCTGACGCCAGTTTGTAGCATTTCAGGTAACTCGCGCTCAGGCGGGCCCTCAACACGAAGAGCGTTACAAGATGCGAGTCCGGCAGGATTTCAACAGCGCGGTTCCTTCAATATATCGGGAGTGGTTTGGCGGCATACCATAAGGTGGTTAAACCCGAATCCACCGAAGAGTCATGGTATCTCTGCCGGAGCGTGGGTGAAGGACGCGGCAAGGTGGCGGTGCGGGTATGATGCCGACGCTGGAGCGTTCTGAAGGTCCCCGGTCGTGATGTTGAACGCCAATGGAGGCCCACAGTGGCGATTGTGGGTGAAGTTGACGAATCGGTGAGCAGCAGGGGATACTCACGGTCCGGTCCGGCGCGAGTCTGGGGATGAGATGGGTTATGGAGTGTATGGTGGGCAGTCGTCGCCGCTGCCGTCAGCTGTCAGCTCGGTAACGGAATGGTTCGCAGTCTGGCCAGAGCGCGGCCGAACTGTGTTTCCCAGGGCCAGCGCTGGGGAAGATGCAGGGTGAGACGGCGTGCCGAGCGTGTAAGCCGTCCGGCGAGGGAGAAGAATCGTCTGCGCAAGGTCTTGGTGGTGGAGGCTCGTTCTTCCAGTCCGATGCGGGAGGTCCAGCGAGCCAGATTGTGAGCCATCACCTGCACGGCCAACCAGGCGGCGTTGGCTGCGAAGCGCCCTGAGGGCAGATGGTTCAGTCCTACGCCGTACTTCAGGTCGCGGATGGCGTTCTCCACCTCGGCGTGGCGGCGATGGTCGGCCTCCAGTTGGAGGGTGTCGCCCTCTCGGTCCGTGATGAAACCGTGATAGCTGTAGTTGGTGAAGAGCGCCAGTTGAGAGCCGGGCGTGGGCTTCACTCTGCGGACGATGAGTCGCACTGGTGCGGCGTCGGGCTTGCTCTCGAAGGGAGTGTAAATGGTCTCGGCCACATCGGCTGTGCCGTCCATCCAGTAGGGTATGGGTGTCCAGTCCGTCTCTGGTATGGCCTCGATGAGATTGCGCAGTCGGGGGTGCTGTCGGACGGTGATGGAGAAGCGGACATCCATCTTGCGACAGACGGCAACGATGGTGTGGGCATAGAAGCCGCTGTCGGCCCGCACCGTGAGCGCTCCCGTGGCTCCGGCGTAGCGCACTCGCGCCACCGTCTCCCGCAGGAAGTTGGCTGCGCCCCGGGCGGTGTTGGCTCGGCCCTTGCGCAGTCGTGCCATCAGCACGTCGCCGGTTCCTGAGGCAACGGCCAGCAGCGGATGATAGCCCCGCTGGCCGGTGTAGTTGTGATGGCGCGCTCCCTCCTTTGCCAGTCCATAGGTCTCGCAGACCGTCGAGTCTATGTCGATCGTCAGAGGCGAGTCCTCGGGGCCTGCCCCGGCGTCCCAGGCACGCGCCAGAAACTCTCGGCTCACCCGGTCCAACTGTCGCACATGTCCCCAGCGGAAACTGCGTAGGAATGTCCCCAGCGTGGATGGAGCCTTGACCACACAACCCAGTACCGAGGAGGTCCTGCCCGCCCGCAACACGTCGGCATCGTCAATGCAGTCGCCACCGACCAGAGCCGACGCCACCAGGGTCAGTATCTTGTCCCCGGTGTTGGCCCGCCCCGGGGCGTCGCCCAGGTCAACGTGGTTGTCGACGAGTTGGCTCAGACCCAGACGCCCGGCCAGGGTGACCGGCAGGATCAGCCCGGCATTGGCTACCAGGCGGGGATCGTCGAAGGCGATTTGGATGCGGTCAGGGTGGTTACGTGGTAGCATCTGTTGGGTGCTCCTTTTCTGTGACAGGTTTTGTGTTGTAAAACCATTATCTCAGATTCAGAGGTGCACCCTTTTGCTTCTTCAGGAGGCCTCTCACACGCCCCCCTCGGTGGATTGGGGTTAAACCGAGTTAAGAAATTTGCGGCGAAGCTCGGCCATAAGTTCCGGCGCCTATGGCACAGATTATCTGCCCAAGAATTGTTGTTGCTTAGCGATTCCGTCCATGCTAACTGCTAAGCGAAAATGTCCGCATTATGGAGAATGTGACATTGACGCAGCAAGAGCAGGCAAGACTTCAGATACTCAACAACTTACTGGCTGGATATATGACGATAGAGCAGGCAGCGACACTGATGGGAGTGAGCGCACGCCACACCAGGCGCATGCTAGCGGCTTACAGAGAGGATGGAGCAGCGAGAGTCTGGAGCACTTCCTGAGCAGTCTGCCCGAACTATGGCGACAGGGTGAGGTTCGTCCTACGCACGCGCCGAAGAAAAGAACACGTCGCGGGCAACGCATACGACCGGACCCCTTTGAGGGGGTGTACTGCGAGATACTAGACTGGCTTCAGCAGCAGCCGGACACGAAGGCCGTTGAGTTGCTTGACCGGCTGATAGCCCGTTATCCCAATCCGTACAGCAGGCGTCAGCTGCGAACGCTTCAGCGCAGGGTACGCCAATGGCGCATCGTCGTGGCGAAGCAGTTGGTGTATGCTCCTGCCGAGCAGAATGAAATGAATGAGGCTGACCGAGGGAGCATCAAACCTGTTGGCGACAATTAGAAGCCGCAAAATTTCGGTAACTGCGATGAGGCAACAGGCCGGCAAAAGTCATTGTCGTGCATCACAGAGAGCCCACAAGGGATCGGGAATGCAAGGAAGTCAGTAGTTTCGTTGCATTCGAACAACTCTCCCCTACCTGAGCCAACTCCTTAAATCCGACAACCTACGCCCGATCTGCAACAAACTCTCGAAAAAAGTGTTGCACGAGTTTGCGTCATTGCCTATTAGGTAACGCAACACCACTTAGCGACTCGCAAATGAACGGCGCGACACTCCTGCGATGAGCACTCCCCTACTCTAACCACCCTCTGCAAAAGTTGACGCCGATAACCGGCGGCGTTACCATCACCAAATGAAACAAATGCTCAACCCGCCGTTTCTCGGGGAAATGAAATCTGCATGGTCTGCAGGTCTGATTCTCCATTGGCAGTTAGCGCTTTTCATTTCCCTAATCTTTTCCGTAGTCTTTCTGCTTTACGTCAGTGTTGGTGAAGACCCATCGGAAATGACCACTTCTTTCATAGTAGACGGGTTCCAAGCTATCTCGCCAGTCCTAGAGCAAACAGTTGGATATTGGTTGCTACTTTCTTATCTGCAATCAGCTGCCACACCTCTAAGCTACACGTTTGCCGACGGCAACACGATCGGCCATCTTGCTATCCACATCCTCTCGTCGCTCATCGTCACCACTGGACTGCTCTTGGCCTGTACGGTGCCTACTAGCCTTTCCACCGACATCTGCCCACAGGCTAATCCCAATCCCGGCACCTTACAACATTCCCCTCCAGAGGAGTGCCCGGTTCACTTGGCAGTCGGTTGGACCCCTAGTACCTGCCCTCCGTTAATGTATGAGCAGTAACGGGCTCCCCTTATGCAATGAAGTAAGTGGCTGACACGGGGCCAGCGGCGTTAGGAAGCAGCGACTTACCACAACTGCCTGACGTGTAGTTTCACCACAGTTGACTTTCGCACAGATTACTGGAGCATTCGCACGCTCCGATTCGCATTGGAGACTTCGAATCGGCTCCGGCGTTACGTCCGCCCCGTTGTTCATGTTGATTTTGCATTTCTAGGAGATTTTATATGCAGTATATCTCTGCGCCTGTAATTTTGGTGGTTCTTTTTCTAATTGCTTGGGTATTCATGGCACCGTACTTCAACGACAGTGCCTGTGTCTCGATTCGGCACAGTTCGATGGCTTTTCGTGAGATAACTTGGCTGATCTTTCGGTGCCCGTAGCAGATATTGAGTAACCAGCAAAAACAAATGAAGCCGCAGACGACCAACCCAATCCGGCCGTCTGCGGCTTCCCCTGTTACTACCGCACTACGGGCCGAATTAGCGATTTTCTCTGCGGCCCTTATCCAAGGAAGTCGTCCAATATAACAGCAGGCAGACCTTCAACACGGCGGAAGTCGCGATCATTCGTGATGAAGAGTGTGCAGTCCGCTCGCAAGGCTGCTGCTGCGTGAAGTGCGTCGGGTGTCTTCAAACCTGTTTCAGCGCGCAAGCGGGCCGCCTCTTCCCATAGTGACTGCGTGGTAGGAATAAGCATCACTTCATTGGAGTCAAACAACGAGCGGAACACAGCTTCGACGACTACGTCATTATCCCGAAAGGGCTTGACGAGAGTCTCCAACACGACGAGGTCGCTACTAACGATTGTAAACTGTCCGACCTGAGCCTGCCGCCACATCGGCTCGAGCAGTGCACGGTAAGGCTCGACGCGCTCAGCGCTGTATATGAAACCGCTAGAGTCGAGATAGACTGGCCCCGAGGACGGCAGTATTAGCTGCTCCACGACGCCCTTTCGTCATTGAGATATGACTCGACATCCGCGGGAGTCTTGAATAGGCGCTGTCCAGGCGCTTCTTCAAGAATGTCAACCGCCGACCGATGTGACAGCTCTGATGGGTCGCGCAAACTAACGTCAAGGGTTTCACCCGCCAGCAGTTCTGACGGATGGCGCACGGTCACGTCAACGGCTTCACCCACCGGCAACTCCGGATCCACGATCTCGATCCTGCCTCCAGCCAGCACTTTGGTTTTCAGGTGCAACACTCTCTGTATCATTGTCGTCTCTCTTGTCGGCGCTTCGGAGTTAACAGCTTGTCCTGCCCGAATCTCATGAGGAACATTATAGATGAAATAGCTCTACCGCGCTGCAACACATATAAGGAAATGACGGCTCGAACGTCTCCCACGTTCGCATAGATACAGATGGGCCTTGATGGAGCAGGCAAGACTGACCATTATCTGGACGGGGCTCTGCATATCTTGGATTGAGACGCCAGTCGCAAACCGAAGAGTTCAAGCGGCGCCATAAAATCTGGCAATTGCCCCGCGTCCAGCACGCTCGCCCCGAGTATACCTTGCGGGCATTGTGGGTGACTGCCAACGGCCAGCTGTCATCAGCGCCGGTAGCTCAGTTCCAGTGCGAGCCAGGTGCTGGGCCATTCCCACCCGGGCAGAGTGTCGGGTAAATCCCCCACCCAAGCCCGCGGCCACAGCTGCGCTTGAGATCCGGCGACCGATCTGCTCCGCGGAAAGCCTAAAGAGCGAATCGCCAGCATCCGCCTCAACCGGCCTGATCCCCCTGAGCGCCTCCATCATCACCGCAGCTACGAACAGCACCACGCCCTCCCCCTCCTGGTCGGTCTTCGACTGGGCGACTGTCAGCCTGCCAGTGCCATCGCCTTCCTCAAGAAGATCTCCCCAGGTTAGACTCGCTGCCTCTGAGCGCATGAGCATTCCATCTCTCATGAGCGAGGCAAGCGCGATGTCCTTAACCCGAATCCACCGAAGAGTCATGGTATCTCTGCCGGAGCGTGGGTGAAGGACGCGGCAAGGTGGCGGTGCGGGTATGATGCCGACGCTGGAGCGTTCTGAAGGTCCCCGGTCGTGATGTTGAACGCCAATGGAGGCCCACAGTGGCGATTGTGGGTGAAGTTGACGAATCGGTGAGCAGCAGGGGATACTCACGGTCCGGTCCGGCGCGAGTCTGGGGATGAGATGGGTTATGGAGTGTATGGTGGGCAGTCGCCGCCGCTGCCGTCAGCTGTCAGCTCGGTAACGGAATGGTTCGCAGTCTGGCCAGAGCGCGGCCGAACTGTGTTTCCCAGGGCCAGCGCTGGGGAAGATGCAGGGTGAGACGGCGTGCCGAGCGTGTAAGCCGTCCGGCGAGGGAGAAGAATCGTCTGCGCAAGGTCTTGGTGGTGGAGGCTCGTTCTTCCAGTCCGATGCGGGAGGTCCAGCGAGCCAGATTGTGAGCCATCACCTGCACGGCCAACCAGGCGGCGTTGGCTGCGAAGCGCCCTGAGGGCAGATGGTTCAGTCCTACGCCGTACTTCAGGTCGCGGATGGCGTTCTCCACCTCGGCGTGGCGGCGATGGTCGGCCTCCAGTTGGAGGGTGTCGCCCTCTCGGTCCGTGATGAAACCGTGATAGCTGTAGTTGGTGAAGAGCGCCAGTTGAGAGCCGGGCGTGGGCTTCACTCTGCGGACGATGAGTCGCACTGGTGCGGCGTCGGGCTTGCTCTCGAAGGGAGTGTAAATGGTCTCGGCCACATCGGCTGTGCCGTCCATCCAGTAGGGTATGGGTGTCCAGTCCGTCTCTGGTATGGCCTCGATGAGATTGCGCAGTCGGGGGTGCTGTCGGACGGTGATGGAGAAGCGGACATCCATCTTGCGACAGACGGCAACGATGGTGTGGGCATAGAAGCCGCTGTCGGCCCGCACCGTGAGCGCTCCCGTGGCTCCGGCGTAGCGCACTCGCGCCACCGTCTCCCGCAGGAAGTTGGCTGCGCCCCGGGCGGTGTTGGCTCGGCCCTTGCGCAGTCGTGCCATCAGCACGTCGCCGGTTCCTGAGGCAACGGCCAGCAGCGGATGATAGCCCCGCTGGCCGGTGTAGTTGTGATGGCGCGCTCCCTCCTTTGCCAGTCCATAGGTCTCGCAGACCGTCGAGTCTATGTCGATCGTCAGAGGCGAGTCCTCGGGGCCTGCCCCGGCGTCCCAGGCACGCGCCAGAAACTCTCGGCTCACCCGGTCCAACTGTCGCACATGTCCCCAGCGGAAACTGCGTAGGAATGTCCCCAGCGTGGATGGAGCCTTGACCACACAACCCAGTACCGAGGAGGTCCTGCCCGCCCGCAACACGTCGGCATCGTCAATGCAGTCGCCACCGACCAGAGCCGACGCCACCAGGGTCAGTATCTTGTCCCCGGTGTTGGCCCGCCCCGGGGCGTCGCCCAGGTCAACGTGGTTGTCGACGAGTTGGCTCAGACCCAGACGCCCGGCCAGGGTGACCGGCAGGATCAGCCCGGCATTGGCTACCAGGCGGGGATCGTCGAAGGCGATTTGGATGCGGTCAGGGTGGTTACGTGGTAGCATCTGTTGGGTGCTCCTTTTCTGTGACAGGTTTTGTGTTGTAAAACCATTATCTCAGATTCAGAGGTGCACCCTTTTGCTTCTTCAGGAGGCCTCTCACACGCCCCCCTCGGTGGATTGGGGCTTAGCCTGCTGCATCCGGCAAGCCAAAGCACTTCAAGATTGCTCAATCGTCCGAGTTCACGAGGTATTTCACCGCTCAGTCGGTTAAGAGCGAGCGAGAGAACTCTCAGATTCGTAAGATTACCCAGTTCTGAAGGAATTCCGCCGGTTATCCGGTTGCGGTCGAGTTCCAGATGAGTCAGGGCTGTAAGATCGCCTAGCTCAGCGGGAAGTTGACCTTCGATGAGATTCCCTCCCAACTGAAGCCTTGTCAGATTCGAGAGGCCAAGGATTTCCGATGGGATTGCTCCCTCAATGAAATTGTCTGTGAGGTTCAATACCTCCAGATCTACCAAATTTCCCACATCAGGCGGAATGTTCCCGGTTAAGTCATTATGTCGCAAGTTCAGCAGACGAAGGCTACTCAGATTGATCAGCTCAGGCGGTATCGTGCCCCTCAACCCACGCTCGGGTAGCTCAAGCCCCACAACCGCTGCTGTTGAGCCGTCAATGGTTACTCCCTCCCATTCGTGAATGGGAGTATCGGTCTTCCAGTCGAGCGACCTATCCACATCAACCCAGAATCTTGTGTGCAGTAGCGTGACGCAATCGTTGACCAGTTCAATGCTATTGTACGGCGAAGGCACAGCAACGCCATTTCGGCATCGGGCACCTGCATCCAGCATCATACGGACGGCAAGCTGGAAGTCTCCGACAACGTAGGGATCGTGTGTAGTTACCTCAATCGTGTATTTACCGGCCTCCAGCGTGGTCGCTAATCGCACTTCGCCCCGCTCACCCCCTTCCTCAAACAGCACCCTCCCATATGCTCCTTCGCCCTCTAGAAGATACACATACGGATCACTATCAGCTGTGACTTCAATCTCAATTGGTGTCGCTTCACTCAGGTCAACCGTGTAGTAGCGAGCATAATATGTCCTGCCAGAGGACCTATTGACGGAAATGCATTCAGATTCCCATGAATCTTCAATCGCAATGGCGTGTACGGATGGCAACGGTTCAACGCAGTCCACATCATCCGGCGGAACACAGAACGGCAATCCAAGCGCCTCAAAGTCGTTCTCCTCCAAATCGCGCAACCCTTCCGGGATGCAGCCACTCAGATCATTTCCAGAGAGGAACAGCCCATAAAGGTTCGGAATATCAGCCAACTCGTCCGGAATATCACCCACAAGCCTGTTGTCTGAAAGGTGCATCTTGTCTAGGTTGCTGAGCTTGCCCAACTCTGGCGGTATCTCTCCGCTCAATCGGTTCCCGTCGAGGCCAAGTGCAGCCAGGTTTTCCAAGTCTCCCAGTTGGGAGGGAATTTCACCACTTAGCTTGTTGTTATAAAGGTAAAGCACCTCCAATTCACTTGGCATACTCCATCCTCGATTGATCTCGCCACTCAGCCTGTTTGCACCAAGATTCAGAAATTCGAGACTCCTCGAGTTGCCTAAGTGTGGCATCCCGCCTGTCAATAGGTTGCCGGTCAGATCTAACACTTCAAGCCCCCACAGATAGTCCAGCTCCACCGCTAGTTCGCCCTTCAGACCTCGATCCTTGAAATGCAGTCCAGTGACTCGCTGCGGCGAACCTCCAAATGTAACTCCCTCCCATTCCTCCATGGGAACATCGGCAGACCAGTTTAGCGATGGCTCCGCCACTAGGATATTCTTTGCCTCAAGCAAGACAGCGCAATCGCTTAAGAGTGCCTGATGAGTGTCCGGATCGTGCACAGCGCGCCCGTACAGGCACTGCTCCCCGGCATTGGAGATGACCTTGATTTCTAATCTGAATTTCCCTGTGACTCCTTGCTCGAACGTCGTTGCCTCTACGGTGTAGACGCCAGGCTGCAGGTCCGCCACTATGAGGGGGTTAGTGCCCACCGTATCGTCGTTCTCATGGAGGACTTCACCTGTAACCCCTTCGCCATCAAGGAGGAAGAGGTAACCATCCTCGTCTGACTCTAGAGCGACGGTCACACGGGCAGGAAACTTTAGTGGCATTCTGAAGTAATCTGCATAGTAATCACCGTCATCAGGTCTGTTCATCGACCTGCACCTGCCCTCAGAATAGTAAGTTAAGCCAAACGTCTGACCTGAAAGAACCCTTGGGGTTGGTTCCACGCAGGTTATCGGCGGACGCCCATCCAACGCATCCGTCTCCACGCTAATCCTGAAATCGCCGGTTGCGCCTATGTCGTAAGTCGTCGCCTCGACCGTGTAGCTACCCGGCTGCAAGGTGGTCCGTATCCGAGGATTCGTGCCCTCCGTATCGTCATCCTCGAAGAGCACAGATCCTCGCTGTCCATCCCCTTCCAGCAGGTACAAGTACGCATCCGGATTAGATTCCAGCGTGATCGTTACGTCGGCTTCAACGCTCAGATCGAAGGTGAAGAAGCGAGCATAATATTCACCGTCGTCAGGCCTGTTCGTCGACTCGCACTGCTCTTCCCAGAAATTGTCGATAACTTCGAGTCGCGACTCAAAGTCACCCATATCCACCACGCAGGGGTCTGATGGCAGCGGCACGACAGGGGTGCCGTCGCAGAAGAGCAATCCTAGGTTGGCGAAGTCGCTGGCATCAATATCTTTCAGCCTGTCGGGTATGCAACCCGTGAGGTCGTTACCTGCCAGATACAACGATTGCAGATTTTCCAGTTCGGCCAGTTCGTCAGGGATGACATCAACCAGCTGATTTCGATCTAGGTGTAGTTCCAGAAGATCAGTCAATTTGCCTAGCTCGGGTGGTATCTCGCCAGTGAGTTGATTGCTGGAAAGGTCAAGAATAATCAGATACGGAATGTCACCGAGTTCGTGAGGAATTCCCCCGTTCAAGTTGTTGCCGCTGAGAGACAGAATTGCAAGATCCCCCAGGTCACCCAATTCAGACGGTATCGGTCCGCTCAAGTCGTTGCCTGATAAGCTAAGCAGAAACAGGTGAGCAAGTAGGCCCAACTCCGCAGGTATCACGCCATTCAGCTCGAGGTCGTTGAGAGTCAGCGAGTCCACCCGCTCTGGCGACCCGACGGTCCTTATACCGTCCCACTCCTCGATCGGCAATCCAGCCGACCAGTTCAAACCCGCGCTGCCCGCCAGAATGTCCCGCGCCGCAAGCAGCACCTCGCAATCCGACACGAGACCCGGGTTGTCGTCGGGATCGGTCACCGCAATGCCGGAAGAGCAGTCCGCATCCTCGGGCGGTTTGCTAATGCCGCTCACTTCCAGCGTGAACTCACCTGTCTTTTGGCTATTGTAAGTAGTCGCCTCAATCGTATATTCGCCCGGTTGAAGCTGTTGCTCTATGCGGGAGTTAAGATTGCTGCCCGGCGTGATGTCGTCGTTTTCATATAAGTACGGTACGCCTTTGTTAACGCCTTCAAGAAGATACAGGTATGTATCCTCACTCGACGTCAGAGCAATGGTGATATTGGAAGTCACACTGAGCGTGAACGTGTAGTAGCGCGCGTACCTATCGCCGCTACCCCCGTACGATTCGGGCTCCCGTCCAGAGGGGCAAGTACCATCCCAGTTGCCCTCGATAGTGCTGTCATCTGTAATTGTTGCAAGGCACGGGTCGTCCTGCTCTGGCGTCAATTCCACTAGGGCAATGTCCGAGTCTTCGTCAGCGTCGTAGGCAATGCAATTGCCTGATCTGTCGCACACTACGAAGGTCACATAGTGAGTTTCCCCCTCCGGCAGAACTATCGTGGTTTCCACATCATAGCCATTGTCTATCTCATCAAAATCCCTATCATCGCGTATCGGGTGAATCTCTGGCTGCCCAAAGCAATATATCGCGCCATCGCGCAGCCTCAAGTTCTCAACTGCTGCGAAGCCGTCTTCATCCTGAGAACTGTTATAGCATTGGCTGTCATGCACCAGCGCAGCCACAGGAGTGTAGTCTTCGTCGCCGTCTCTGTCCGGTAGGTCTTCAGGCTCCGGCAGGCCCGATTCTGCGTCCTGGACTGTGATGTAGAAGTCCACATCCTGGTCGTCAAACGTTGAACCGTGATCAGGCTGGAAATAGGTGAACTCAGGTGGTCCATTCTCCACATCCACTGAGCCGCGCAGATTGTCGAATACGATCTCCACCTCGTCTTCCTCATTCACAGCCAGGAGATGGACATGCCTGACCTGACCGTTCGCCCCCGTGACTGCTACGGTCTCGCCAATATCGGCCTCACTCTCCACCAACATCACTGGAGCCAAGTATTCAATGCCCTGCTCGCCGCTTCGCATCGCCTTTAATACCTGCTCGTTCCCGGCTTCATCGGATTCAAGCCGGATTGAGACACAGTCCAAGCCTGTCCCACAATCCGGGTCAGGCGATTCGCTCCTGACCACAATCCGTAGAATCGTGCCCCAGTTCGCCCAGTCGGTCTCCACAAAATTATCTGGACGAGGATCATCCAGCGCGTGCTCCGGATTGCCCTGATGCACTCCCGGAACCGGGTTTGCCTTGCTGACACTAAGAGTGCTAACGGAGTCTTCTACATCCTCGATGTTCACTGTCACATCAAGTGTTGCACTATGAACGCCTCCGAAGACGACAACCGTGAACATATCGATGGCGTCAGTCTCGTAGTCGATCCATTGGGCGGTGAACAGTTCGCCCGTCATCGGATCAATCCTATATTTACCGCTGTCCGTGCCCGCAATACTGAACACAAGGTTGACACCGGAAAGATCGGCAGTAGGCGACACGATTGCCCTGTAGGTGACAAGGTGAGTCCCTATACTTGTGCCCTCGCGTACCAAAAGAACGGACGGCCCACTAACGGAGATCGCATCGCTAGTCTGGTCGTTCTGCCCAGCCCCATACTCGGCATCGTTCTGCTCCACCGCGCCTTCAGCCCCTCCCATCAGCGCCGAAAGCAAAACAGCCACAGCGAAAGCCAAAAGCATGATAGTCCGGACCGACCTCGAACGGACTTCAAGCAGAACAAATTTCAAAATGATAAACTCCGATGAGGACAGTTTATAATCGTGTACATCAACTCCGCTGTTGCGGTCGATGAATACTTACACTCCCTAATTCCACCCGAATCGAGATGGAAATCCTAGCTTCGGAATGTGCCTCAAATTACCGTGCCATCAGTTGGCAGGCGGCTTCTTCAGCATTCCATTTATATTCTTGTCAAGCGCATAATACCATGAGCAAATTAGAGACACGCACGGACACGTACAGATCGATTCACGCAGATGCAAACCATCATGGTGCGTTTCATCAACATAGTTAACGGAACGCGCTAACCTGGTGCATTGAGTCTGGCAAAGCGCAATGGTGCAAAAGCCATTTCGGACGAAAAACAATGCTGTTGCGCGCATTGAAGAACTTAGGTAGCATTACAAGATATGACACCTTGTTGTCAGGCGTGCCAGCCTAATATATAGCAAATATGGCTGCGTTGACTCTGCGCCAGCGCCAGGCCCAAGGTAGGCATACTCCGCTAGTAGGAGCCCCGATGAAACAACGGGCGAACAAAATTCTGGTTGTTGACGATGAGCCCGACCTGAAACCTCTCGTCTTGCAGCGCATGCGGCGCGATATTCGCAGCGGACGCTACGAGTTCTTCTTCGCCGAAGACGGCATTGAGGCCATCGGTGTCCTGAGTGAAATCAGAGACATCGACATGATAATCACCGACATCAACATGCCGAGGATGGACGGTCTCACGCTCTTAGAAAGAATACCGAATGTCAATCCCAACACCCGCGCCATAGTTGTCTCCGCCTATGGCGACATGAACAACATCAGAACAGCCATGAATCGAGGCGCTTTCGATTTCGTGACGAAGCCTCTCGACTTCTCGGATTTGCGCGTAACAATTGAGCGAACCTTGCGCAACCTCGACGAATGGCGCGATGCAGTTTCTTCACGCGACCAGCTCACGGCGTTGCAGATCGAACTGGACGTAGCCAATCAGATTCAACAATCCATTCTTCCCACAGAATTCCCCGCACATACCGCATATCAGGTGTTTGGTCACATGGAGCCGGCAAGAGAAATTGGCGGCGATTTCTTCGATATAGTGCGACTGGAAGACGAGTGCCTGGGACTTACAGTTGCGGATGTTTCTGACAAGGGAGTACCCGCCGCGCTGTTCATGATGTCCAGCCGCACGATGATGAAGGGAGCGGCGATCAGCACCCAGCAGCCATGCGATGCGATTGGTATCGTCAATTCCATGCTTTCCGAAGACAACGATGCCCAGATGTTTGTCACTCTCCTCTACGCCGTTTACGACCCGGCCACCGGTCTATTCACATACTCAAGTGGAGGGCACGACGCTCCTCTTGTTGTGCACCCCGACGGAAGTTCAGAACTGCTTTCTTTGACAGACGGCATCGTGCTCGGCATTATGCCCGACTTGGATTATGGGCAGAAGAGTTTGGATCTGGCTCCCGGCGATACCGTCATCTGCTACACGGATGGCATAACCGAAGCCATGAATGTAAATGGAGAGCAGTTTGGCGTCGAGCGTATGCGCCAGACTTACGCCGGATGCCCGCCGAATGATGCGCGCCATGCGGTCCAGATGTTATTTGACGCTGTAAAAGTCTTTGCGGAAGGGGCAACTCAGTCCGACGACATTACTTGCCTTGCGCTGTGCCGCCTATAATCTGGCAGCGGTATTTCGGCAAAAGCTGGTGCACAGCCGCAGGTTTGCTGAGTCCGGCTCCCCAAGAGTCCGACAACGACACACCTATCAGCATGGCTTGCCCTCCGCCCCCGTCCTAACTCCCCAGGAAAACCTGAGTCAGTATGTCTGTGTCCCTGACAGACTGCGGCGTGCCGTCATGCACGACGCGCCCCTTGTCCAGCACATAGGCGCGATCCACAATGTCAAGCACGCCCTTAATGTTGTGCTCCACCACTAGGATCGTCGTGTTGAGCCTGTCGCTGATCTCCGCAACCTTCTGAAACACCTCTTTGACGACTATCGGCGCAAGTCCCAGCGTCGGCTCATCAAGAAGAAGAACATCCGGCGCAGCCATTAGCCCCCTGCCAAGCGCAAGCATCTGCTGCTGTCCGCCCGACATCTGGCTCGCAAGATCATCGCGCTTCTGATGCAATATCGGAAAAAGTTCCATGACCGAGTCCAGTCTGCGAGCCTTTTCGGCATTGTCATTGAGATACAGGCAGCCCATCTCAAGGTTCTCTGCCACGGTGAGATGGGTGAAAACGCGCCTCCCCTGCGGCACGAATGAGATGCCTTGCTTCACTATCTCGTGCGTAGCCGCTTCGAGAGGCCGCTGCTGCCAATAGACTTCCCCGCCGACTACCGGTGCCAGCCCCATAATCGCTTTCAGCACTGTGGATTTCCCAGCCCCGTTTGGTCCCATGACGGCGACGACCTCACCCTCGCTTACGCCAAGAGATACGTTGTCCAGCGCGACCACGGCGTCGTAGTGAACGGATATGTCAACCAGATTCAGAATATCCATCTGCAATTTCTATGTCCCCAGATAAGCCTCTATAACCTCTTCGCGCGTCAGCACATCCTCCACATCTCCCTCCGCGAGCAGCCTGCCGCTGTCGAGCACGATCAGGTGGTCTGACAGTTCCCGCACGATGTCCATATTGTGCGAAACAAATATGACGGTGCGTCCCTCGTCTCGAACCCGCTTCATAATGTCCTTGATTATCTCCAGCATCTGCGGAAACAGTCCCGCGAATGGCTCGTCGAACAGGTATATGTTCACATCCAGCGCCAGCGCGCGCCCTATCTCCAGCAATTTCCGCTGCCCGTACGAAAGCTCCATCGCCAGCGAGTCGCGCTTCTCCCACATTCCCACGCTCTCAAGAATGCTTCTCGCCTTATCTCGGTGGCTCTGCTTAGACCGCTCCATCAGCGCGGGAAACACGCGTCGGTTGGTAAGCACCACCAGGATGTTGTCCCATACGGTTATCTGGTCGAACAGCCTCACTTCCTGGAAAGTGCGTGTTATGCCATACGCCGGGGTCTCGTGCGCCTTCACCACCTGCAGCCCCACCCCGTTTACGATTACCAGCCCTCCGTCCAAAGGCAGTGTGCCGCTCAGCAGGTTTATCAGGGTTGACTTGCCAGAACCGTTGGGGCCCACAATGCTTGTCATTCCCTTGCGTGGAATGGAGATTGACAGTTCATCCACGGCCTTGACCGCGCCAAAGTGCTTCGAGATTTCCGATGTCTCAAGCGCAAACTGTTCTGTGTCATTAAATCGGGCACTCATAATCTGTACTTCCCAACCAGACCCTGCGGTCTGAACAGCATCAACAGCACGAGCAGTATGCCAAGCACAACCTGCCGCGCCTGCCCGATGAACTCGGTCGGCAGGAACGGCAAAAATCGCATGCCCTCTTCAAGCAGTACAAATGTCATCGCGCCGAGCAGCGATCCCCATATTGTCGCAAGCCCGCCCAGAATGACGATCGAAACGAGCAAAATAGACTCCAGCAGAATGAACGAGAACGGGTCGATAAAACTCGTCCAGCTGGCGAACAGCCCTCCGGCAAGTCCCGCAATCATGGCGGATATCACCCATATCGCCAGCTTGTAGTGTGTCGCCTGGTAGCCAAACACCTCTATTGCCTCCTCATCCTCCCTGATAGCGGTCAGCACCCTCCCAAACGAAGATGTAACTATGAACCATGCTATCAGCATCACGACTACAAGGAACACCAGTACGAAGAGCATGAACTGGAGCTCGCCATCCAGCGTCCAGCTTCCAATTTGGGGTCTCGCTATCTCATGGATCCCGAACGCGCCCCTCGTCAGGCCGCGCCAGTTAAGGAACACGTTGAATGAGATAATTGCGAAGCCAAAGGACACTAGCACATATATGTCGTCTCTGAATCTATTGAACACGACGCCCACCGCAAGAGCGACCACGCCCGCCAGCAGCGCGCTGACCGGCAGAGCGGCGAAGAAAGGCCACGCGAAGGTTGTCAGCGCCTCGGTGCGAAGTTGTTCGTATGCGGCGTCGGAACTTAGTATCGCCATTGAGTACGCCCCGATGCCGAAAAAGCCGATATGCCCCACTGAGAGCAGCCCCGCAAAGCCCACTACTAGGTTCAGGCTCACCGCAAGCATAGCCCATATAGCGAACACAGTGCCCACTGTTATGGCAAACCCGACACCCTGCCACAGCATAAACACAACCGCCCAACCGATTACGAACAGATTCGCCCACAGTTGTATATTACCCTTGGATGCGCGCCAAAACTCCCGAGGATTGCTCAGCAGTTTCATATTGTCTGTTATGCGTTGAAGTCTTATCGTCATGTGGCTACCTTCTCGGCAAAATGCCCTTGGGCCAGAAAGAGAGGAATAGAATGAGCAGGACAAAGGATATTGCATCCTTCCATTCGCCGGCGAGGTCCCAGATGCCGAACTGCTCGATCAGTCCCAGCGCAAAGCCTCCCAGAATGGCGCCGTACAGGTTTCCGATGCCGCCTACTACCGATGCGATCCATCCCTTCAGCAGCAGCAGCAATCCCATTCTGGGCTGTATCGCAGTGTCATGACCGCTTATGATCCCGCCCATCGCAGCGTACACCGCGCCAATGAAGAAGACTATCGCAATCACGACGGTGGTGTTTATACCCACCACCTTGGAAACCTCTTCATCGTCCCCTATGGCCCTCACCGCCTTGCCGAACGATGTCCTTTTCAGCACAAGCAGCAAGGAGAAAAACCCGACAAGCGCGACACCAATCGCGAAGACATTGAACCCCTTGATGTTGGCTCCCGCAATCCTCCACGACTCGCTGCCGAAGGCTTCGGGCAGCGGACGCGGCGCACTCTGAAACACTATCGTCGTGAACGCCGTCATTGCCAGCAGAATACCGAGCGACGCCACAATCATGACCAGTGGCGACCTCGCCCGCTCTCGCATATACACATACAGCCCGCGGTAAAGCGCAAGCCCCACTACGCCGGCGAGCAGGCACGATACACCCCAACTCAGATAAAGGCCCGCTCCGGGCGTTCCGTATATTACAAAGGCGCAGTATCCCCCAATTCCGCACCCCGCAATCGCGCCAATAATAATTACGGGCAGCGCGCTCGCATTGGCGAGCATTCGGCGGTATCCACGATAAAGCAGCCAGTAGACCGCCCCAGCCGCCATCAACCCGACTGCCGGGCTCAGCAAGATTGTCATCTGCTTTGGGAAGGTCAGCACGAGCAGCATATAGACGCCCGCGACGACGGCTACCACGCCGTCCGCGAACCTGATAGCGGTACGGCTCCATTGACGATCACGCAGCCGCGAATGGAAAGCCTCATGAAACGCCCAGGCTGCTACTCCAGCAGTCACAGCCGCGAACACGACATTTACAACTGGTTCGTTGACCTCATAGCGCCCGCCAAGTGTATCGAAGGAACGCAGGTAAAATACGCCGTAAGCGCCCAGTGCGGCGGCCGCGCCGTAATAGAGGTCGAAAAACCAGACCGTACTGTAAACCAGCGTGTAACCGGTTGCAATCAGGGCATACACCGCGCCCACAGCCAACCCGTTGAACGCGAACTGAAGTGCCTGGTCCGGGGACTGTGTAATTTTCCAGACGATGTATAGTGCGGCTGCAGCGGTCAGCGCAATCGCCAGTGTCGTGCCGCGCTCTTCAAGGAATCTGTGCAAATAACCCCTCCACGCCACGTCCCGCCGGACAGCACATCGCTATGCTTCCCTGCCCGGCGGTGTTAGATACAGAAACACGCCAAATCTGAGAACGACGCATCACCGAATCAACCGGACTTACTCAGATGGGGCAGGTCCCAGCACCCGGTAGCCCTGATTGTCCTCACTCCTATCCGATGTCGGCAGAATTTCCACGACCACATTCGCCAGGCCCACCACTTCGCCATTTTCGTCGAAGCTGTAATTGTTTCCGATAGCGCCGCTCCATGTGACGTCGTACAGGCAATCTCTGAAACCGTCGGCGTCCTGATCGTCCTCCGTCTGCTTCAGGCATTCCGCGGTGATATAAACATCGTCGTATGCGGAGCCAAGATACCAGGGGAGCGTTACATAGTCGTACTTCTCTCTGAAGTTCGTGATGACATCCTGCGCCTTGGAGTTAGCCGGGTCGAGGTCCGCGGTGATTGCCTTCATCCCGGTTGCGGCGTCACCCGCTATCTCTAGCGCCGTCGTTCCAATCGGAACGATGTCGGAGTAGATCGGCCCCTCATATCCCAGTTCTCGCGCCTGCTTGACGATTGTCCCGCCCGAGAACTCCGACTGCGCCGCGACATGCAGCCCGTCAGGATTTGCGTTGAGCAGCTTCGTGATCTGAGACCTGAAATCGGTCACATCCGAGGCGTAGCGCTCCTCGCCGACAAGCTGACCGCCCCGCTTCTCGAACTGCTCGACCGATGTCCGCCTTACACCCTCGGCATAGTCGGTCGCCTCTGTAATCGTCGCCAGTGTGCGTACTCCATCCGCCCACAGCACATTGCCCGTGTCTATACCGACCTGCGCATCGCTCATCGCAGTGCGGAAAATATAGTCACCGGCGTTGGCAATGTCCGGGTTAGTAGCCAGGCCCGAGAACATGACCACGCCTTCCCCTTCCGCCAACGGCGCAGCTCCTAGCATCGCGCCGCTGCATGATGTACCTAGGATAATCTTCACGCCATCCACATCGGTCAGCTTCCTGTACGCTGTGATAGCGTCCTGAGCATTGCACTTCTCGTCTTCAACGATGAGTTCGATCATTCGCCCGTTAATGCCACCCGCCGCGTTAATCTCATCAACCGCCATCTGCTTGGCCTGCACCGCCACATTGCCGTAAGTCTCGCCGGGTCCTGTAACCGACTCCATTACGCCAATTCTGTACGGCTCGTCGCCTCCTCCAATTTCGCCAATTGAGTCGCATGCAGCACCCACCACCATGGAGAGCGCCATCAAGACCGGGATCCCAATCCACTTAAAATTTCTGGCTGTCATGACACCCTCCTTTCCGAGGTAATTGTTTGCTTGCTCGGACTTGAGCTAGTTGCACTCAGGGCATTTATACCACTAAATATCTATGCTCGCAATGATTGGTGAGACTGACGATCAGAAATGACACAATAGCATTCACATACTCCAGAAAGATGAACCAACAGCAATCCCCACCGAACAAACTCTCAAATCTTAAACTCAATCTTGCTTCTAGTAATCTCTGGCGCGTAAGTAGAATAGCCATATATACTCCAACTTAGTGGGCGATGTACTTATTCGCATCGTCCATCGTGGATAGGCCGATTATATCCGTCCGCAGCAAGTTTTCGGCTATGTACGACTGCTTGAAATTACACAAATAGGGAAATAGTGATGACAGATCAGACTCAGCCTGCGCCGGAGTACACGATGGGCTACAGCGAGGAGTTTCAGCTGCTGCTAAACCGCCGCAGCCTCGAAAGCCATGCCGCCCATCTCCTCCCGCATTTGAAGCCGGGCATTCGCATTCTCGACTTCGGCTGCGGACCGGGCACGATTTCTGTCGGCCTTGCCAAGGCAATTGAACCCGGCGAATTGCACGGTATCGACATGGAAGCGTCGCAGATCGAATTAGCGCGTGCCGCCGCCCAGGCAGGCGGACACAATAACGCCACCTTCCATGTCGGCAACGCCTTGGAACTTCCATTTGAAGACAACTACTTCGATGTCGCCCAATGTCATACCGTCCTGACGCACATCCCTGATACGCAGGCAGCATTAAGGGAAGTAAAGCGCGTCCTGAAGCCCGGCGGCATTATCGCCAGCCGCGAACTAATCTGCGAATCTTCGTTCCTGGAGCCAAATCGTGAAGAGTTCGTCGCCGCCTGGCAGATCTTCATCCGCCTTCTCTCCGCCAATGGCGCCCATCCTGAGATGGGCAAGGAGCTGAAGAACGCCTTCCTCGTCGCAGGGTTCACCAACATCACTGCTACCGCCTCATTTGATTTCTTCAGCGCGCCTGACGACATCGTTTTCCTACATACCTTCATGGGCGGCTGGTTCTTCATGCCCGAAGTGGTAGCTGCTGCAATTCAATACGGCTTGGCAACCCAGCAGCAGTTCGACGACACTCGCGCCGCCCTCGAAGAGTGGAGCAGGGAAGCAGGCGCAGTCGGTGGCATCGCTTTCGGAGAATGCTTGGCAAGCAAGCCGTCACCATGAAGAACCGCAATGACGCGCCAAACGCGACACTTTAACCTTATAGTGACATTATAGTCACATTGCCGTATCTTCAGGGCAAAGAGTAAGCACTTTTATTTTGAAAGCGGATGCATAGAGTCTTCGATACGGAGCAAAGAAATGCAAACGAACTCGGAAAGGTCAGAGTCTGACGACACAGAGGAGACTCGACCTAACATTCTCAAGAGAATCGAAGGACATATTCAGAGCAAGACGCTCGCCGGGCTCCTTGATCTCGTGCCTGTGCTTGTCACCGTCATCGTAGTTCTGTTTCTGGTCGAAAAGACGGACGCCCTCATTCGCCCCCTTCCATTCGTAGCCAATGAACCATGGGATTTCCCCGGCATCGGTCTTATCGTTGGCATAATAGTCTTCTATCTGGTCGGCATCGTAATATCCACAAGCTTCGGTATGAGACTGTCTGCTTTCAAGAACACGTTGATCAGCCACATCCCCGTCATCAAGGCAATATTCGGTGTCACTCAGCAGGTCATGACCTCTTTCACCTCGCAGTATAGCTTCAGTCGCGTTGTCTTCCTGGAATGGCCCAGGGAAGGAATGATTGCCATGGGCTTTGTTACAGGTCGCGCGTATTCTGCCAGGACACAAGATTCAATAGCAATCGTTTACATCCCAACAATTCCCAATCCGACTTCAGGCAATATGGCACTGGTCTTGGAAGATGATCTGGTTGAGACCGACCTCGCCGTTGACGACGCGATGAAGCTTGTCTTCTCCGGCGGCATTGTCCTGCCCGACTCCCTGTCTCTCGCCAGAGTGCCCAGGGAGAAGTCCGAGCAATTTGAACTGATCGGCAGATTCGAATCCACGCCTACATGCTCATCAGACGGTCAAGACTCCAACGGCTGAATCAAACTCCTGACTCAAAGATTCCCAGAGAGCGCTTCCGGCTGGAACCCGCACCATCGTAGAGCCAATTTTATTGACAGGTTTATCCGCATGTCTTACCTTATTGTTATTAACGAACGGTTAACTTGTCTTCGGACACTCTGCTGTGTGCCTCGTATTCCAGCATTCCAAGGAGATTACCCCGATGACTACTCGCCTTCTGGACGGCATCGATGCGCCAGGCGACCTGAAACCACTTTCTCACGAAGAACTGTCACAGGTAGCGCAGGAAGCCCGCGACACTATCATCTCCGTTATAACTGAGCGTGGCGGTCACCTCGCGTCCAACCTCGGCGTAGTGGAACTGACATTGGCGCTGCACCGCGTCTTCGACAGCCCTAAAGACCGCATTGTCTGGGACACCACCAATCAGCTTTACACGCACAAGTTGGTGACGGGACGGCGCGACGAGTTTAAGGACATCAGGCTTGAGGGCGGACTGTCCGGCTTCGGCGAACCCAGAGAGAGCCCGCACGACACTCTCTGCGCCGGGCACGCCGGCACCGGTCTTTCCATCGCGCTGGGCATAGCGCAAGCTGCCACCAGCCAGAAGTCCGACTCCTGGACCATCGGCATCGTAGGCGACGGAGCAATGACCTCCGGATCGAGCTTTGAGGCGCTGAACAACATCGTGCACCTTAATCCGGAGAAGATGGTTGTCGTTCTCAACGACAACGGCATGTCCATTTCCGAGAACATTGGCTTCCTAACCAACTGGCGGAAGCGCCTGATCACTCACCCCCAGTATCAGGCGATGATCCGGCGTATGACTGACCTTTCAAAGAGAGTCCCCACGGGTGAGTTGATATACCAGCTCGTAAAGAGCCTTAACGACGGTGTTGAAAGCTTCATCCTGCCCACTATGTTCTGGAACGAGATGGGCTTTCGATACCTCGGCCCCGTTGACGGTCACGACTTCAGGCAGCTTGAAGATACCCTCAATCAGGCAAAGATAACCACCGACTTGGTGCCCGTAGTACACGTAGTAACGCACAAAGGCCACGGTTATGAGCCTGCCGAGGACGACCCCATCAGGTTCCACCAGCCGAGCTCGCCTCTTGGCAGCTCTTCGGGCGCGCCCACCTACTCAAAGGTGTTCGCCCAGACTGTGTCGCATCTGATGCGCGAAGACGAATCGGTTGTAGGCATATCCGCCGCTATGCTGGAGGGTACAGGTCTTGTGGAAGTACAGCAGGAGTTCCCTGATAGGGTCTTTGATGTCGGTATCGCCGAGCAGCACGCAGTCAGCATGGCTGCCGGGATGGCATCAAGCGGCCTCAAGCCGTTCGTCTCCATCTACTCGACATTCCTTCAGCGCGCTTTCGATCAGGTAGTACATGATGTCTGTCTCCAGAATCTGCCTGTCACGCTGATCGCTGACCGTGCCGGCATCGTCGGAGAGGACGGCAAGACGCATCACGGTGCTTTTGACATCTCATACTTGCGATGCCTCCCCAATGCCGTTGTTGCGGCGCCCATGAACGAAAACGACCTGCAGCATCTCATCTACACTGCATATAAACACCAGGGACCGTTCGCAATTCGCATCGCCAGAGGAACCGCAACCGGGGCTCTACTGGACAGCGAATTGAAGGAATTGCCTATCGGCAAAGGTTGCGTTGTCCGGGAAGGTGATGATGTCGCCATTTTGGCCTTGGGCAAGTCTGCCAGCGCAGCCTTGGAAGCTGCAGAATTGCTTGCAGACTTTGGCATCGATTGCAGCGTCATAAACCCGCTCTTCGTGAAGCCTCTTGATGTCGATCTTCTGCTTGACACTGTGCGCAAGACTAAGCGTATCGTTACCGTAGAGGAGAACGTGCTGGCGGGCGGATTCGGTTCAGCCGTATTGGAAGCCCTCGCAAAAGCCGGAATCGGCGATGTCTCGGTGCATCGCATCGGCATGCCTGATTCTTTCGTCGAGCATGGCACCGCCGATGCTCAGCGCCGCCAACTTTTCTTGGACGCCGAAGGCATAGTGCAGCAAGTGCTAAGCGCCTTCTTCCCCGATGGGCGCCCTTCGTCCCACAGCAGTGAAAGCGACAGCGACGCCGCTGCAGCCGACTAAGCTGCCCATCCCCCAAACTCGTATTCTTTTCACAGTCTGGTGAGCAGTTGCTTACCAGACTGTCCTTGTTTCATCGCCCCTGAAGCCAGCCGTGACGCCGATGTAAGGTCACGGCATTCTCAGCACGCGTTCTCACCATTCCCTGCTGCTCGAATTCTGCACTGCTGACATTCGAGCAGACGTGCGGCATCAACACACATTGAGAATGCGACAGCCACTCCCTCTATTCGAAACTCTCAATTCCACCTCACCTCAGTGCAAGTTTTACGCTATAATAGTATTTATAGTGAAGCCTGTTACTTTAAGTTAACTTTATATTTAATCTGAGCCACATCAGGCGTTTCACTAAGTATCCAATTGGTTACATCAGAGGCAATATCTGGAAATTTTGGTCTGTGGATAGCGCGCGTCACGGACTTGAGTTTTCAGATGAAAATAGGAAGTGGAGTGGAGGTTATTGGAATGAAGAAGAAAATCATAATCCTATTAGCTGGACTCGCCGCTCTGTCGGCTTTGACAGTGGGAGTGGTCGCAGGTGCGCCGGTGAGCAACTCAGGTGATGGCATCGACTACGAAGTCTCGGTGACGAACCTTACGCCCGGACAGATTTTGTCACCTGTAATCGTGGCAACGCACTCTAAGGACAACGCGCCCCTGTTCACTCTCGCACAGCCCGCAAGCGCTGAACTCGCGGCAATGGCTGAGGATGCGGACTCATCAGGGCTAATGGCCCTCTGGAAAAACAACGATGAGGTGAACGATGTACAAGTTCTCACCCTTAACGACGGCCCCATACCGCCCGGACAGACCGCAACGGGGGTCGTGAATGTCGATGGCACCGCCACGCGACTGTCGCTCGCAAGTATGCTCGTCAGCACGAATGACGGCTTTGTATCCCTCAACGGCATGAGTCTGCTCGGCGTTGTGGACCGCTCTGTAAGAGTTCCGGTCTATGACTCCGGCAGTGAGGCAAACAGCGAAAACTGCGACTTCATCCCCGGACCGCCCTGCGGCAACCACGCGCACGATGACTCCGCGGCCGAAGGCTTTGTGCACATCCACTCAGGCGTGTATGGCGGCGCAGGTCTGACTCCCGCGCAGCACAATTGGCAGAACCCGGCGGCGCTCATAACCATCAAGCGCAAGTTCTAGGACACTCTGCACTTAGCGGGATCGGAATTTGGAACTGAACACCCTTGCACAATCGCCGGGCCAGAACAATAGATTCGTCGCATGGCTTGGGATGTCAACAAAATTGAAGACAAGTTAGTACCAGCCGATCCCGACCCAAACTGTCATCAGAACAAAAAGATACCGCCGCACGAGTTCTTCGTGCGGCGGTATCCTGTCTTCCTTATCGTTGTCTATGCAATACGGGAAGCATCACTTAAGTGACGCATCTAACTCAGACACTACTTGCTGCCCTACTTGCTGATCGAAGCAGTCATGCCCCAGCGCAGTCGCGGGTCCGTACTACTCAGCCGCACATCAGCCGAGTATATAACGGCGCCTTGCTGCTCCTCCCCGTAACGGCTGACCCGTGAGATAGTTCCACTCATTTCAAGGTCAGGCAGCGCGTCAAACACTACGCTCACGCCGTCGCCCTCTGAGAGATTAACCACACTGAGTTCGTCAAGATCAAGTGTAACCAGTTCCCATTCAGAGGTATCCGCAAGGCTCATAACGAACTGCCGAGGACTGACCTCCTCACCGGCGTTAACATTGAGCCGAACTATCACACCCCCGAACGGCGCGCGCAATTCCGTATCGGCCAGCGCGATCTGTGAAGCCTGTAATGCAGTTTCAGCAGACACGATTCTTGATTCGGCAGCCGCGATGCGCGCCTCTCTGCGCTCCTCGTCCAGCGGGTCTCTACCTGCCTCAAGTTTGGAAATCTGAATCTCTGCATCCTCTACCTGTTGCCTTGCAAGTGCTATTTCTTGATCATCCGGCTGCAGATCGGCAAGCGCAGCCATGGCAAGTTCCAGGTTCGCTTCAGCCTGCACGCTCCCTGCCTCGTCTGGGAAGTCAAGCAACTCTGCCAGCGCGGCATTCGCTGCATCCAAGTCTGACTGAATGCTCTCCGCATTTGCCTGCAGACGGCCCGACTGAATTATCTCCAGCGCGCGCTCCGCATCGTCGATACGGTTCTGGGCGCTCACGACATTATTCTCCGCTACCTGCACCGCAGACATCCCGTCCTTCTCGGCTGTGATGTAATGTTCCCGCGCTGCCGAAAAGGCGTGCCAGGCGTCCTCATACTCCCTTTCGATGCATCGCATTCCGCGAGGTACGATGACATCCTGGCAAGTTACCATATGAGCACTGTAAGGCCCCAGCCCCAGCATCGCAAACAGCTTTAACTCGTTCCATCTGGTGGCGGGATCGTCTTCCAGCACATTATTCGGGAACGACAGGTTGTCGCGGTCAAACACACTTTCCAGGTCGACCCCCCATTCATCGAAGAGGGTCTGAGGGTCCTTGTGCAGTTCTTCGGAAGTCAGCTGTATTCCCAGGTAGTGATTATGCAGCGAGCGCAAGTGAAATTCTGCGTCGAGGTAAGCGTCCTGAGCCACCCTATTGGCTTCCGCCGTTTCAACAACAGTAACCTCCAGGTCCCTCTCTGCGTTGGCAAGCAAAGCCGTCGCCACAATTATGACATCCTGCGCATCCTGCTCAATATTGTTGAAATCCCGGGCGTCATCCAGGGCATTCTGCAGATCCACAATCGCAAGGCGCGCCTTGGCAATTCCGGCGTCGCGGGCCGCAATGAAGGCACGGCTTTCCGGAGTCTCCGCAATACCACTCGAGCTGGCAACGCCCATCGCCCTTAGAAATGCCATTTCTGCCTGCTGCACGCGTATCTCCGCGCTCGCGATAGACTCTGTGTACTTCGCCTCCATCAGAGCGCCCTCAGAGCTTACTCTAGCGCCTGACCTGCGATTCGCCCCGCTCAGATGCATGTAACGCTCCTGCGCCGACAGAAGCGCCGATCGCGCCTGCTCCAGCCTTCCGGGGCGCGACTCATCGTCCAGCTCGCGCTCCTTCTCTATGGAAACCTTAAGAGTCTCCAAATCCGCGCGGGCGCTGGCTGCCGTATTCTCCGCCCTCTCAATAGCAATAGCCGCATTCGTATCATCCAGACGAACCAGCAGTTGCCCCTCTTCCACCGCATCGTTCTCTCTCACAAGCACATCGCTGACCATGCCACCCATGGGCATCCCCAGACTGGCGCTCCGTATCGGCACGACCACCGCGTCCGCTCTCACTACGGGAGCGGCGCTCACCGCCATCGCGCTGACATCGCCTTCGCCAGATTCATCATCGCGCAATATGAAGAAAAATACTGCCGCACCCACTATCACGGCAACAACCACAACCGCTAAAATTCCAGCAACCAGTCTATTCAATCGAGTGCTCCTTCCGATGCGCCGGTGTGATATGTCAGCGGCATCCTGCCCGTGAGTGAATCGCAAATAAACTGCGCTGCGCCATCCTCACACAATAAGACCATGATTTCAATCAACTAATCTTACGACCACGCTTGCAATAATGTAAATGCAATATATGAACCTCAAACACTGAAATTTGCATCAGTTTTGCTATTGACGCTAGCTGCTCTGGTGGTGGTAAGACCTTGCGGGACGCCGTATAATTACAGCCGGACTACAACACTTCATCGGGCGACCCATTGACAGGAGGTCGATATATGACAGCCAAGATAGACTTCAACTGCGACATGGGCGAGAGCTTCGGTATGTACAAGATGGGCTTCGACGAGGAGGTCATCAAGCACATCACCTCCGCCAACATCGCCTGCGGTTTTCATGCGGGAGACCCTATGTGGATGCGCCACACGGTCGATCTCGCCCTACGGCATGGAGTGGCCATAGGCGCGCACCCGAGCTTCCCCGACCTCAATGGCTTCGGCCGCCGCAACATGGTCGTATCGGCCGAAGAAGCCAAGAACGATGTCACATATCAGGTCGGCGCCTTGCAGGCATTCACCGCCGACAAAAAGCTCCAGCACGTCAAGCCTCATGGTGCGATGTACAATATGGCTGTGAACGACGAATCCCTCGCCCAGGCAATCTGCGAGTCCATTCTCGAGATTGACCCCGACATGATTCTCGTCGCCCTCGCCGGCTCCCGCTGGTTGGACATCGCCGAAGACATGGGCTTGAAAGTCGCCCGCGAGATTTTCGCCGACCGCGCCTTGAACGCTGATGGCACGCTCGTCTCCCGCTCTCAGCCCGGCTCGGTCATCCACGACACGGCGGAAGTCGTCGAGCGCAGCCTGCGCATGGTAACCGAAGGCAAGGCAACCGCCATTACCGGCGAGCAGATTGATGTGCAAGCCGACAGCCTCTGCCTCCATGGTGACACTCCCGGCGCGGTCGAAATGGCGGCGGCGCTCAAGCGCGAACTCGAAGCCGCGGATGTGGAAATCCTTCCACTTGCCAGAATACTCGGCTAAAATAGGCACATGTACGAAAAGCCCCTTTTCTTCCCTGCCGGCGATATGGCGATCGTCGTCGAACTCGGCGACGCAATCAGCCCACAGATAAACCGCAAGGTGCGCAGCCTCACCGATGCCCTGGAACAAGGTGGCATCCCCGGGGTATTCGATTTTCTGCCGACCTACCGCTCCGTCCTCGTGTACTACGACCCGCTCCAGATTTCATCGTCAGATGTGCAGGAAGGCATCGAGCGCCTCCTTGAAATTACCGAGGAAGCAGACACTAGCGAGCGTCACATCGTGCATCTACCCACGCTGTACGGCGGCGAAATGGGCGCCGACATCGAATTCGTAGCGCAGCACACCGGCATCGACGAGCATGAACTTATCAGAATCCACTCCGGCACCGACTACCTCGTTTATATGATGGGCTTCAGCCCCGGCTTCGCCTACCTCGGCGGTCTCGACGGGCGTCTCGCAACTCCTCGCCTTCAGTCGCCCCGCACCGAAATTCCGGCAGGGGCTGTGGGCATAGCCGAGACCCAGACCGGCGTTTACCCGATGGCAAGCCCCGGTGGTTGGCAGCTCATAGGCAGGACCCCGCTCAAGCTTTTCGACCCAGCGCGCGAGCGTCCCGTCTTGCTCAGCGCTGGCGATTATGTGCGCTTCGTGCCTCTCGCCTCGCGGGACGAATATGACGCAACCCTGCAGCAGGTTGAGTCCGGAGAATATCAGGCGACTGAAGAATACTTGAAATGAGCACACCCACACTTCAAATAAATCAACCCGGCATGCTGTCCACCGTGCAGGACACGGGGCGGTACGGCTACCAGCGCTTCGGAATGCCCACGGCAGGCGCGATGGACACGTTCGCACTCCGCGCCGCAAATGCGCTGCTCGGCAACGACCTTGGCGCCGCCGGTATAGAAGCCACCGTGCTGGGCCCGCGCATAATCCTGCTTGCAGACACGCGGATCGCCATTACGGGCGCAAATGTATCTCCGACGGTGGATCGCGAGCCGATACCCATGTGGCAAGCTGTCTCCGTACGCGAGGGCAGCAGGCTCGAGTTCCACGGGCCGAAGGACGGCATGCGCGCGTATCTCGCAGTTGCGGGCGGCATAGATGTTCCCGTGATAATGGGCAGCCGCTCGACCTATATGAAAGCCGCAATCGGCGGCATGGATGGCAGGCAATTGCGCTCCGGGGACGCCCTCAACGCCTTCGGAGACGCCTTGAGCACGCTGCGACCAAGTTCCAGCTTTCCCACAGCGGCGATACCCAAGTACGGCGTCAATCATGAACTGCGTGTGGTTCTCGGCCCGCAGAACGCTGCCTTCACCCAGTCCGGAATCGACACATTCCTGAATTCCACCTACACCGTGTCCATAAACTCCGACCGCATGGGATACAGACTTGAAGGCGAGCCCATCGAGCACGTCACAGGCTCAGACGTGATATCCGACGGCACCCCCTTGGGCGCAATCCAGGTACCCGGCAGTGGAGAGCCAATCATTCTGCTCGCCGACAGAGGCACGACCGGAGGTTACACAAAGATCGCCACCGTCATCAGCGCCGACATCAGCAGGATAGCCCAGGCAATGCCCGGGCACACCATCACATTCAGCGCTGTCTCGGTAGACGAAGCGCAGGAAGCGCACCGCAAGCAAGAGGAGTTGCTGCACTCCGTCCTGAATGAGTCCACCCCAACCGCTAAACTTGCAGTTGTGATGAACGACGACATCTCTGATATACTCGGTGAGGATGGCAAGCCGCTCAATCTGCCAATCTCCAGTGAAACGGCAGCCTATCTCCTGAACGGCAAGGTGCGAATTGGCGGCACAGCCTTCGAGCTTCAGATAAACGCGCGGCGCATTGACTCGACAAGCATGCCCGACAAAGCAGCAATAAAATGCAAGGAGTAACTGATGTCCAAGAGAATAGCCATATTCGGCGCGGGAGCCGCAGGTAGCTACCTCGGCGCATTCCTCACCCGTGAGGGCCACGACATCACCCTCATAGATATGTGGGGCGAGCATGTCGATGCGATGAACGCCAACGGGCTGCGCGCTTCCGGCAGCCAGGGCGACTTCACTACACCCGTAAATGCCGTTCACGTCGCGGACGCATGGCAGCTTCAGCACAACTTCGATATTATCTTCCTCGCCATGAAGTCTTACGACACAGAATGGTCAAGCCATTTCATAAAGCGACTCCTCTCCCCTAACGGCTTTGTCGTCAACAGCCAGAACTGCATGAACGACCAGCTCACGGCATCCATAGTAGGCTACGAGCGGCAGGTCGGCTGCATAATGTCCAGCATCACCGTAGCGCTCTGGGAGCCTGCGCATGTTACGCGCGGAGGCTCACCGGGGCGTGACCGCGGTCACGACGTGTTCCGAGTCGGCGAACTGCATGGCAGAATCACTCCCCGCGTCGAGGAAATCGCCGAAATGCTGAGCTGTATTGACGGCTCGCGCGTCACTTCCAATATCTGGGGCGAGCGCTGGTCCAAGCTGACCACCAACTCCATCGGAAACCCGGTTGGCGCAATGACCGGACAAGGCTCGCAGGGCTTCGCAGCAAACCCACGCGCGCGACTGCTCCAGATTCAGATTGCCAAAGAATCTACGCAGGTCGGTCTTGCCCTCAACTACGAAATCGAGAAAATCAGCGGCGTCGAAGCCAAGACTTGGGCAAGCGCCGACCAGGGCGATATTTACGAAGATCTGGACGCGCTTTTGCAGCCCAAGCCGAGCGCGGCGGACTGGAAGTCCTCTATGGCGCAGGATGTGACGAAGGGCCGCCGAACCGAAGCCGCGTTCATGAACGGCTACATCGTGGCGCGGGGACGCGAAGTCGGCATACACACACCGGTCAACGCCGCCATAGTGGATGTAATGCGAGGCGTCGATAGTGGCGAGATAACGCCCGACCCGTCTAACGTAGAACGGGTGCTGGGCATGGCGGGCCTGTGATCCCTCAAGGCTTCATGACTCTCACGTACATCTATCGCCGTTCGAATAACGGCGTGTCTGTACATGCTTGAACTACTCACCGGCTTGTCCCATTGGCTAGAGGGCTTCTCCTATAGCCAATGGGTGATCGTGGTGCTGGCCGCGGTTGCGTTCACAGAATCCATCATCTCACCCTTCCCGCCCGACCCGATTCTCATAGCGGCGTCCGTCTTCAATCCGGACATGGCGCTCATTCTCGCAGCCATCGTAACCGTGGCGTCGGTAGCGGGTGCGTTGTGCGGGTACTGGCTCGGCAACCGTTACGGCAGACCGATAATCAACAGGTTCGTGTCAGCGAAGAAGGTGGAACGAGTCGAAGAACTGTTCAGCAAGTACGGTGTATGGGCAATAATCTTCGCCGCAGTAACGCCCGTACCATACAAGGTCTTCGCCATAACCGCCGGCGCGATGGAGATGGACAAGAAGTCGTTTATCGTGGCATCGTTCATTGGCAGAGGCGCCCGAATGTTCATGTGGGCTGCGCTCGCGATCATCTTCGGCAATGCGGCTTTGGAGTTCCTGGAGACCAACGGTCTGCTTGTTGGCATCGCGTTCGGTGTGACGACGGTAGCGGCTTTCGTCCTCTATCTGCTGATTGCACACTTGCGCCGGCGCTCTGCCAAAGCAGTGCAGCAGTCACAACAGCCAGATTGACCACTCGAAACTAAGTTAGCTCTGCGCTACGTAACCTAGGCTCCGTTGACATCTGATGCACAAAGCGTCTTAGACTTGAAGAGAATTTTTACTCTGTCATTCTGAACGCAGCGCAGCGGAGTGAAGAATCTAAAATCGTTGCACATACGCCATTCACAGACCTCAAATTTCTCACTTCGCTCGGAATGACAGGGGACAAATGGGCAATGTCCACACAACCTAGTCAACCTCACCCGCCTGCCTGTACTGAAGCGCCTCCGCAAGATGCGACACTTCTATTGCCTCAGCGCCGGACAGATCCGCAATTGTGCGCGACACCTTCAATATGCGATGAAAACCCCTCGCCGACAGGTTCATGCGATTCATCGCCGTCTTGATCAGTCCCTTCGCCGCATCATCCATCCGGCAGAATTTCCAGACTTCATTCGGTCCCATCTCGGAATTGTTCACAAGTCCCGTTCCGCCAAAACGCTCCCGCTGCGATTGAATTGCTGACTCCACACGCTCCCGCACCTGCTCTGACTGCTCAGCGTCACTAGGGTTCGTCAGTTTCTCATACTCCACGCGCGGCACATCCACGAATAAGTCGATGCGGTCGAGAAGCGGGCCGCTGATGCGCTGGCTATATCTCGAAATCTCGCTCGGTCTGCATACGCACTGCTTGGCGATGTCATTGAGATAACCGCACGGACAGGGGTTGCGCGCCGCCACCAGCATGAAGTTCGCCGGATAGCTCATCGTGCCCTGCGCGCGGCTAATCGTAACCACGTTGTCCTCGATTGGCTGGCGCAGTACCTCGAGCACATTGCGCCCGAACTCCGGCAGTTCGTCCAGAAACAGCACTCCGCGATGGCTCAGCGTTACCTCGCCGGGACGAGGGATTCTGCCGCCGCCAACCAGCCCCGCATTGGATATTGTGTAGTGCGGCGCGCGAAACGGTCGCTCGTCCATGAACGGTGAGGAGCTTGAAAGCAGTCCGCTCACGCTGTAAATCTTGGTAACATCAATCGCCTCGTCATAAGTCATTGTGGGCAAGATAGACGGGATGCACCACGCAAGCAGCGTCTTGCCACTTCCCGGAGGCCCGGTCATCAGAAGATTGTGCCCGCCCGCTGCCGCAACTTCTAGCGCGCGCTTGGCATGCTCCTGCCCTCGCACATCCGCAAGGTCAAACTCCCTGCCCGCCCCGCGATTTGCGCCGCGTTGTCTCTCCAGCCCTCTCGCGCCTGACACATCCTCGGCAACACGCTCGATCGGGCACTCACCGCGAAAGTGCCGCACCAAGGCCCCAAGCGTCTCTACCGGATACACCTGTATGCCCTCTACCAGCGCAGCCTCACCCGCATCGCAAGCAGGCACAAAAACCGAATCGAATCCCTCATCACGCGCAACCGCCACCATAGACAGCAATCCGTTCGTATGGCGCAGCGTGCCGTCAAGCGAGAGTTCACCAAGAAACATCGTGGACTCAGGTGCAGACGGCACTTGCCCCGAGCTAATCAAAACCGCCAGCGCAATCGGCAAATCGTATGCAGGACCGGCCTTCGGGAGGTTGGCAGGTGCCATGTTCGCGGTTATGCGCCGAATCGGAAACTCGCAGCCGGTATTGCGAATCGCGGCGCGCACCCGCTCCCTCGCCTCCTTCACCGCCGCATCCGGCAAGCCTACTACAGTGAACTGAGGCAGTCCCGGCGAAATATCAACCTCGACCTGAACAATGTACCCTTCCAATCCCACGACGGCGCAAGTAAAAGAACTAGCAAGCAAAGCATCAACTCCAGGAGTGTAATCAACCTGCTAATACTTATCACCAATGCTTCAAGCCGTCAAACCATTCCTATTTTTCTCATAGTTAGTGGTTCCAACTCTAAACTCTGTTTCACAATCAACAAGCCACTCCTGCGAAGGCAGGGTGCGGAAATCCCTCTATTGATGTCTTGGTGAATGTACAGCACCAACGCCTGTAGGGACCTGATGGGAATGAAAGTGTGACAAATGGACGGTATGTTGACACGTGCTGATGTGAGTCACATTGTCCCTTCCCCCTCGATGGGGGAAGGTTAGGATGGGGGTGAAATCGAAATCAAGCACAATGTTGAATGCAACGCCAACACCTATTGGCAATACCAAATGGACTTGTGCGTTTAGTCTTTCGCGGATAAAATGAAGTTACTTAGAACAATCCGAACTTTTCATACCTTCCTAACCAAATGGCACGGTGGGAGAGGCATTGGTCCCGATGCGAACTCAAGGACAGCAACAGACTGGCACTTCGACGCCAACATTGCACTCATTGCAGGAAGGCATCAACGAGCTGCGAAAAGACATCCGCGAGTTGCGCGGCTGGCTCATGGGTCTGTTCATTACAATCATAATAGTTGGTGGCGGATTGATCGGCGTGCTGATTACAAAGGGCTGACTATATTCAAGACAAGGCCAATTCCGTCACGGCATTGCGCTAACACGGCTGACATCTTTGCCTGAAAACCCTAGAAGGTAAGAATTAGCGCCTTGAAGTACGCCCAGAGACATTCAGGAATTGTGTCCTACACCGACCACACAGCCATCGAACCCTGCCCTACCAAGTCTGGCTCATCCCTCCCCATCGCGTCCGCAGTATAGACTGACGAAGTGCTACCGTCCGGCAATGGACCGCGCGCCTCTATCCGCCCGAGAATCCCCGAGAACAGAATCTTGTCGCTATCTGGCGACCACAACCCATGCCACTGCCCGTACTGATCGAAAAACATGAACATCGTGAGCTGCTCGCGGCTCGGAATGAAGTCAGCCAAATATCTTACTTCGTCCGTTTCCAGGTCAAGCATCCCCCAGCGCACCGATCCTTGCGCACCCTCCGATGGCGTGACGTACGCAATCTTCGAGCCGTCGGGCGACCAGAAGAAGCACAGTATCGGCTCTTCGATCAGAACACGCTCGGCTGTAGTGTTCACATCCAACAGCGTAAGCCTGTCATAATAGCCGCTCCCTCGGTTGAGACCGCTCACAATTCCAAGATGCGCCACCTGAGGTCTCGCCCCGTGAGGTCTCAAATAATCAGGTCTCCACGAAAACCCCACCGATCCCTCGGTCTCTCCCACTACCTCGGCGCCACCTTGGACGGTCGCAACAACTATTCCCTGCAAAGTATCGGACATCTCCCCACACATGGCGATACGCCCATCCTGCGGATTGACCGAAGGCGTCTGATACCCTATCGACGCAACCGGCACCTGCGCCGGCTCCGGATCACTCAGTCTTATCAGATAGTGCAGCTCCCTGGCATGCGCGAATATGTACTCTGAATCCTGCGACCAGCAGAAGAATAGCGGCGCTCCGTCCAACAGGCGCACCGGCGCAGCATCGCCTGCAGCATCAGCAACCATCAGTGACATACCCGAAGAAACCGTCTGCGCGATGAAAGCGACCTTGCTGCCGTCCGGCGACCACATCAGGTAGTGCGGCGTGTGCTGCGCAATCGCATCCGTTCCCGGCTCATTCGTGTAAATGGCAGTCGCAGGCTTGCCCGAAGGCAGCGATATGATCCGAAACGCGCCATGCCCATTGCTCTCCGCAGCAGGATACACCGAGTACATCAGATCCTCGCCATTTGGCGACCAAGCCGGCCAGACGCAGCGATGTCCCTGCGGCGAAACCGCTTGGTGCGGCGCGCCCAGCGCATCAGCACTGGCAACCCGTACCATCTCGTCGCTGCTGACAAAGGCGATGCGGTTCAAAGCGCCTGCCCTATTCCGAACTTTGCGGACTTCAATCGCTCTATGACTTTCATATCAAACGGCAAGTCAATATCATGCCGATGTGTCGGCGGCAGGCTGCTCACATCAGTCGGAAGCCGCCCTGCCGGTCGCCCTGCCAGTCGCCCAGCCAATTTACTATAAGTAATCTCAGCCAGCGCCGGCAGCGAAGCCACATCCTCCGCATTGTACCTGACCAACGTATCCCTCGCCCCTTCATCACCCTGTTGCCACATCCGCCACAGCAG
This sequence comes from Dehalococcoidia bacterium, assembly GCA_965222145.1. GTDB lineage: Bacteria > Chloroflexota > Dehalococcoidia > Lucifugimonadales > JADFKI01 > Bin90. The sequence goes on from CBDCTG010000001.1 coordinate 61,192, forward strand.
CACAGCGTCATACCCGTTCAGCGCGCTCAACTCAGACGGTCGTCCCACATCAGCCTGCCGCTCAATAGACTTCAATCCACCCGAAAAGCCCGCGCGCCTCAGCGGAAACCGCAAGTCGATATGCGCCACACTCTTGAACATACTACCAAAATGATGCTCAATGTAGGGCAGGTCGAACGAAGCCCCGTTGAAGGTCACCACCAGGTCGTACTGCTCCATCGCCTCCCGAAAATCCGAAAGATTCTCGTCATACACGTATGCCGTATAGCCGCTGTCATCGAGCACGCCTATGAGCGTAATGATCCCACGCTCCGGCGACAATCCGGTAGTTTCGATGTCCAGAAATGCGGCGCGCTCGCGAAAATCGGCATACAGCCGCCAACGCTCTCTCGGAGGCAGAGCCTTGTCGAAGTACGCAGCGTCTCGGCATTCGTACCGCTCCGATGACCGCTCTATCAGCGACCGCAGAAGGCACTCCTTGCCGCGTATCCGAGACGGCAATTCGCCGGCGCCCAGAAAGTCATCCCAGCTTCCTATGCCCGCGTCCCAGATTTCGCCTTCGGTAACCTTACCCACTCTTGGCAAGTGTATGAAAGTCTGTTTCAGCATGCCGCGCACCAAAGCGTGTTCACGTGCTAGTCTGCCACAGCAAAAGCGCGTTGAAAGAGTTGACCCTGATATATCTGCCGCGTGGACCTGTACCACCAGCTCAGGACGACTACCCCTAAGAAAAGCAACCCGCCGCCTATGAGAAGCAATGACGCGCTGTTGAAAAAGTACGCAACCCTGCTGTCAATGTTGAAGGACGCCGCAATGGCGTCGATGCTGATGTAGTCAACGAATCTGGCGTTGAACAGATTCGCGGACGCCATTATCCCGCCTATATGTACCGAGTATATGCCCGCAACCCTGCCGCGAATGCCGTCCGGCACGACGGACTGAATCATCGTGTGTGTCAGCGTCATAAACGCGGCTTGACCCAGTCCCATAAAGAACGCGCCAATCAGCGCCAGCGGCACCGTTGGCGCAAGCGCAAGCGCGCACGGAGCAAGTCCGCTGAGCAGCCCGACAATGAGGAACAGTCGGCCCTTCGTGACTTCGCTTTCCACTCCGGCAAGCGTCATCGCGGAGATTAGCGCGCCTGCGCCCACTCCCATCATTAGCAGCGCGAACCCGGAGCCCTGCGCGTCGAGCTGCTCACTCGACAGCGCCGGCAACAGCGATTCAAACGACATCGTTAGCCCGCAATGGAAGAACGCCATTCCCACAATCGCCCGCATCATAGGCGTCTTATAGACATAAACGGCGCCCGCCGCGAAGTTCCTCAACATGCTCTGTCTTCTGTCTATCTCCCCTGTGGTTACGGTGCGAATCCGCATCGACTGAACTAGGCTAACGGCATAGAAGCCTGAGCATAGGAAAACCGAGCCCGCCGCGCCGGTGCCCACCGAACTGCCCAAGCTCAGCAGGGGTGCTATTGCCAGCGGACCGATCAGCCGCGAGCCATGCATCGTCGCCTGATTTAGGGCTATTGCGTTCAGAAGCAGATGGCGAGGAACGAGATTTGGAATCAGCGACTGTCCCGCAGGCATCTGCGCTGCACGAGCAGAGCCATTCACGACCGAAAGCACAACCAGATGCCAGATCTCGGCGTTGCCGGTCAGCATCAAGACGCCAAGAGCGATATTGTGCACAAAGTTAACGGCGAACATCGCCGTCAGCAGTCGGCGGCGATCAAAGCGATCAGCGAGATAGCCGGTGAAAATCGATACAACCACGCGCGGGATCATCGCTGCAAAAGTTACGACCCCAACCCACACATACGAGTCGGCAAGCTCGTACACCACCCAACCGCGCGCGACAATAAGCGCCCACGCGGCAGCGCCGGCAAAGAAATTCGCGATCCATAGCGTTTGGAAATCGCCGTATTGTAGGGCTGCTAGAAAGCGGCTTGCAACCGCCCGCCCCGGTCTAGGTTCATTCGACATTAACCTTCCTCGGGCGCGCTAATTTAACGCAATGTCCAAGAGAACGAAGCGATTGTGCGGATGAAGCCGTCGCCCGTATCAAATATCAGCATCAAATATCAGCGCACCTCCACGCAGACAGGGCGCACCCCATTGATGATGTATCCCAGGCTATTCCAGCGCGTTTCGAGCGGCTGCTCATTGCCGTCCTCGTCTGTGGCTCTGGCAACCAGTGTATAGTGCCCGGCGCCCTTGGGAGACCATGCGAAGTTCCACTGCTGCCACGAATAGCGATAGCGCGGCCCCACTAGGTCGGCCTCATTCCATGTCTCGCCGCCGTCATCGCTTATCTCCACCTTAGCGATGTGAGCGAATCCCGACCAAGCCATGCCATTAATCATGTGCGATTGCAAAGCCGGGCTGGTGTTCGCCAGGCTGGTATTAGACTGTGGCCAGCTAATTAGCGACTTCACGTGCATCTGTGCGATAGGCACGGATTCGCCTTCATCGCCCTCGATGATATAGCGGTCCTTCTGGAAGAACCCTTCAAACTTCTCTTGAATCACAGATATGCGCCGCAGCCACTTCACGGACGCCATACCGTACCATCCGGGCACGATGAGACGCAGAGGATAACCATGTTCCCTGGACAATGGTTCTCCGTTCATCTCATAGGCAAGCAGCGTGTGGGGATGCATCGCATCATCAATCGACAGGCTTCGCAGGTAAGGCTGCGTCTGCTCTCCCGGCGCAGGTTCTCCCGCATCGAAGCCTTCAAAAAGCACCTCGACAGCGCCTTCCTTGATGCCTACGCGCTCAAGAAGGCAGCTCAGTGGAACTCCCGCCCAAATGGCGGTGCTCACTGCGCCGTTTTGGAATGGGTTGCCCGGCACGTGCGGTTCGAGGTCGCTGCGGTTATTACCGGCGCACTCCAGCGTGATTGGCAAGGTCTGAATTGGAAAACTACGGAAATCCTCCTGTGAGAAGGACAACGTATTATCTACATGACCGTCTAATGTAAGTTCCCATTCCGAGTCTGATTCCCATTGCGGAATTGAATAATGATTACGGATGTAGAATAAAGGATTAGGGGTCAGCCAGCTCTGTAACGTGGCCTGCGGGGTCTCACCGATGATCGGCTCATGTTCAATTGTCCCGAGACCCTTTCCTTCAGGCTGAGCACTCAGGGTTTCACTTCTCTCCCTGCCGAACTCAGCCCTGCTACACTTGCAAGTATTCATCGTAACCTCCAATATCTAGTATCGTATAATGCGCTGTACGCCTTGTTGCCCACTCTACATTATTGCAACCAGTTGCACAAGTAGGTTATTTGCTTCCAGAAGACCCTCTTCAGACCCTCTTCGTTTTCACCCTCACGGAGCGAAGCGGACTACGCATGCAATATCCTCGCCCTTAGCCAACGCCGCCCTATCCTGACGGCTATCCACTTCGACCCTACGCGGCAATAACGAGCAGATTCCGTCAAAGTCCCAGGCTCTCTTCACTGCCATCCTTAACCCAGCGTCCCTTCCCTGTCATTCTGAACGGGCTACCCTCGTCCCCCGTCATTCTGAACCCAGCGCTTTCATCCCCTGTCATTCTGAACGCAGCGCAGCGAAGTGAAGAATCTAAAAATCGTTGTACAGGAGGCAATCTCCGACTTCAAATTCCCCGCTGCGCTCGCAATGACGGGGAATAAATGGGAAATGTCCACACAACCCAATTTTCTCAAAATACCCCTTGACAACCCAAACGTTCGCACTTATCATAGATGTCTAGTACAGCGAACATTTATTCGTAGCAAGCCAGTCGAATCGCACTACTGGCAACTGTGAACTGGTAGCTGAAGACTAACGCCAATGTGCATCCCAACAAAGCTCCAACAGAACATCATCGACCGCACAAAGGAAGGCGACAAGATCGCCGCGTTCCTGGTGAGCACCATGCAGGGCGAAACACCCGGCGTCAAAGTCAACCACCGCATGGACGCAGCAAAACACCTAATCAAGTACGGGTTCCCCGACGATGCACGGCATCAGAAGCAGTTGGACCTGAATCAGTCGAAGGTCGAGAGCACCGACAAGGAGACCCCTTCCCCCTCGACGGGGGAAGGCTGGGATGGGGGTGAAGATTCCCCTTCATCCATGTCAGAGGCCGTAACCCACCTCGACATCATCAACTACCAGATAGCCCATCTCATCCGCCACGAGACCTCCGGAGGTCACACCGTCGTCAACTTCCTCATGGACATAATGACCGGCAGAGACAGACCCTTCACTCCAAAGAAATTCCGCATCAAGCCCGCAGACCGTATGGCAGCCGCAAGAGAACTCCTGCGCCGAGGCTTCGGAGACTTCGGCTCACGCTGCAAGCTCTCAGACACCAGCGACGAAGCAAACGCCTACGACACCCTGCACACAGACCTCGCCAAGCGTATGCGCGAGTACAGCGAACGCGGCACTGACACCGTCCGCTTCCTGCTCGAAGTTATGTCTGATCCCGATCCTGACCTAGAGTTCACCATCCATCACCGCATGTCAGCGGCACAGGAACTCCTACGCCGTGGCTGGGACACCAACTACGACAACATCAAGCCCAAGCACCTCCAAGCCTACTGGCAAGACAAGGACAGCACGCGTCTCTCCGTAGGCCAGAAAAAGACCCAGGCCGGCCTCTCAACCTCCATCGACGACTACGACAACTACGACGATGTGGATTACGAAGCCATCGCCAAAGAAATCAGAGAAGAAGAAGAACGAGACGACAACTTAAAGCCTCTTCGTTTCCAAGAGGCCGTCCCATCTTCTCGCCATTCCTCCGAAAGCAGGAATCTAGAAGACCGCCAAGCCGCCACTCCTGCCACAAAACACCCTCTCCCTGAGGGAGAGGGTTGGGGTGAGGGCAAAGAAACCAACACCCCGTCCACCCCAACTCAGCCGAAGAGCCTACCCCAGAGTGAATCAGAGGACGAACCCACCGACCGCAAATCAATCATCAAAGAGTTCAAGGAAGCCATGGACAAGGGCGACCAGCGAGCCGCCCTCCGCGCAGAAGCAAAGTACCGCCGCATAGACGTAAAACCAGAAAAGAACATCTACGACTACGGCCCCAACGACCCCGACCCAACCGTTGACTACTACTTCGAACCCCTAAACCCACGAGAGCAGGCAAAGTTCGACGAAGAAGAAAGACGCGAATATGGCCTGAAAGACGGCGAAGCAGCCAACAATGGCAGCGCAAACCCGCCCACACCAAATGGCACAGCCGATTCGCTTGCGCCAATAAAGCAAGCCGCCGCGCTCCACGGCATACCCATACTCCCCAACCCCCTCGCCGGCAAGAACAAGAAGCCCACCATCCGCAGCCCATAACCATACTGCCTGTTCTGCCCATCCATGCCAACCCCCGTACTGCCTCCAAGAATGCTATAATTTCCAAGCATTTCGCTGGAACGTATAGCAACTTATAGCATTGTTGGAGAAAGACGAATGGCAGAATCAGGCCGCAGGCAGTTCGTGAAGTACAGCTTCTTCAAGCTCGACCCCGTATGGCGTCGTTTGCCCGAAGAACTTCGCTATGAAAGCAAGAAGAGTTTCGCGCAAGCCGTTACGAAAATCTCCAAGCAGATGTTCACGCGCTGCTTCAGTCTCATCGGACTGCGCGGCGACTCCGACTTCTTCCTCTGGCAGGCGGCGGATACGCTTGAAGAGATTCAGGATAGCGCGGCCCGCCTCTGGTCCACAGACCTCGGCGCATACCTCACGCAGCCATACTCCTACCTTGCCATGACCCGCCGCTCCCAGTATGTCGGCACGCACACGCATCTCGGTCAGGAAGGCACCGGCGCACGCCTGCGCCCCGGCAAAGCCGAATACTTCATCGTCTATCCCTTCCTCAAAACGCGAGAGTGGTATCTGTTGCCTCAGGAAGAACGACAGCGCATGATGAACGACCATTTCGCCGTCGGCCACAAGTACCCGTCCGTCAAGATCAACACCACCTACTCCTTCGGCCTTGATGACCAGGAGTTCGTCGTCGGCTTCGAGACTGACAATCCCGCCGACTTCGTCGACCTCGTGATGGACCTGCGTGGCGTTGAAGGCAGCCTCTACACCCTCCGCGACACCCCCATTTTCACAGGCATCCACAAGACCATCGAGGACACCCTGAACGATCTCGGCGGCTAGCGAAAACGTGCTCATAAGCGCCGCTCAACATAGAGGCTACTGCATAGCGGCGGCTGGCTAGGTATAGCCCACGCGGGCATTTGATGGTACTATCCCCGCATAAATACCGGAGCATCAAATAACTACAATTTACACGCAGATCCTGGGAGGTATTGACAGCATGGCTACGACTCTAACCGGCGAACAGATTGAAGAACTGAAACAGCAGGCGGCCGACCACTTCTGGCCTCACAACAACCCTGCCGGCAACATGGATGATGGCGGCATCAAGCTAGTGCAGAGTGGCAAAGGCGTCTGGGTCGAGGATGTGGAGGGCGAGCAGTGGTTCGACACTATGGCTGGCATGTGGCTTAAGAACATCGGGCACGGCCGCAGAGAGGTCGCCGACGCTGTTTACAACCAGATGCTGGACATCAGCTACACCCCGGGTGGCACCGTTGGACCTACTACCGCGAAACTCTCCGCCAAGGTTGCGAGTCTCGCGCCCGACAAGGAATCCAGAACCTACTTCGTCAGTGGCGGCTCCGAAGCCGTTGAGACCGCACTGAAAATGGCGAAGCAGTACCACAAGAACAACGGCGAGCCGACACGCTACAAGGTCATCAGTAGGCGCGGCTCATACCACGGCGCAACCCACGCCTGCATGAGCCTTGGCGGTGGTGGTGTCGCCGCACCCATCCACTTCGGCCCGCTGATGCCCGGCAACATCCATATCACCCAACCTGACGGATACCGAGGCCTCTGCTGCAGTGCCGACGGCGGCTGCAACCTCCAATGCGCCAGAGACTTGGAAATCGCTATACAGCACGAAGGCCCATCCACGGTTGCCGCCTTCATTGGCGAGCCTATCTCAGCGGCAGCGGGCATCCACGTACCTCATCCCGAGTACTGGCCCACCATCCGAGAAATATGCGATAAGTACGGCGTCATCATGATTTGCGACGAGGTCATCACCGGCTTCGGGCGCACCGGCAAGATGTTCGCCACCGAGCATTGGGGCGTCAAGCCTGACATCTTCACCGTCGCCAAGGCGCTCACGAGCGGATACATTCCCATCGGTGCCGCAATTGCCAGCAAGAAGGTCTCCGACGCCTTCATGGGCGAAGACGCCACCTTCCGCCATCTGATAACTTTCGGCGGTAACCCTGTAGCCTGCGCGGCCGGCCTTGCCAACCTCGAAATCATGGAAGGTGAGGGAATGGTCGAAAACTCCGCCGAGATGGGCACATACATGTACGAGCAGTTGCAGACGCTCTACGAGCACCCAATAGTCGGTGATGTTCGCGGAGGCATGGGATTGCTCTGCGCAGTAGAACTGGTCAAGGACAGGGATACAAAGGAGTCCTTCCCCGCCGAGGCAAAGCTCTCCGAAAAGATTGCCCCGCTTATGAACGAGCATAATCTGCTCGGCAGGCCCGGCAACAGCATCTACCTCGCACCGCCCCTCTGCATCACGAGAGACGAGGTTGACCATGTGGTCTCACAGGTTGACAGCGTCATAACCAAGCTCGAAGCGCAACTCTAGCGATCCCGAGCGAACGGTAACAGAACCGGGATTCCCGTGAACTGAATCCCCCCGTATAAAAGAAGTGGGCGGATGCCAATCAGCATCCGCCCACACTTCTCTCAAGTTTCAGTTACCGCTGATTGAGCGAAATAGAATTCTTGCATCCAAAGTAGGAGGTCGAGTGTCGGCTGACGCTTTACGACAATCAATAGCCAGGAAGTTCGTGCGTGCCTCGGAACTAGAGCAGCGCGGTGCCTCGCCGTTGTATGAGCGGCTTTCGCTGGGCATCGCGCAAGACCCTGCCCTGCTCACAATCGCCGCTGAGGGACGACGCGACCAGCCGCTGCCCAACCTGTTCTTAGCCGCCGTCCACATGCTGCTTTTGAGCGGCGTTCGGCACGAACTCGCGAAATTCTATCCGTCTGTAACAGGCAATCCCTCAACTGCCGAAGAACCGTTCCTTCACTTTCGCAGCTTCTGCCTGGAACATGCCGAGCAGATCAAACGCACCATTGTAGAGCGGCGCGTGCAGACCAATGTAGTTGAACGCTGCGGGCTGCTTCTTCCCGCATTCGCCATCGTCGCGGAGCGCGTCGATCACAAGCCTCTTCATCTCGTGGAGATCGGCTGCAGCGCCGGGCTGAACCTGCTCTGGGACAAATACGGTTTCAATTACGGCACGGGCCGCAGCTACGGCGATTGCTCTTCTGCGGTTCAGATTAGCGTTGAACTACGTGGGGAAGCCGCGCCACCGCTGCCGAACATGATTCCTCCGATAGCAGCGCGCGTTGGCATCGATCTGAACCCTATTGATGTGCGGGATGATGACGCCACCCTATGGCTACGCGCTCTGGTCTGGCCCGAGGATGCCGCCCGACTACAACGCCTGAACGCCGCAATGTCAATTGCCCGGGCAGACCCGCCGACCCTACTGAAAGGCGACGCCTTGGAACTGCTTCCCGGTGCGCTTGCCGACGCATCCGACGATGCTGCGTTCATCGTATATCACACGCATACGGTCAATCAGTTCTCGGCTGAAGCGCGTCAACAGCTAGACGAGATACTCTCACAAGAAGGGAGCAGGCGCGACCTGTACTGGATTTCGAGCGAGTATCGCGCTAGCCCGAGGCGGTGGCTGACGGATGACGCCGAAAGCGTACGCCCTACATTGCAGTTGGTTTCGTTCGAGGGTGGTATGCGCCAGGAGCGCACGCTGGCGCGCTGCCACCATCACGGGCGCTGGATGGAATGGCTAGGCGATTGATGTAACCATATTCCCGTTTGACCTCATTGGCCGGCGGAGTCGTTTGCTGGCTTGCACCGACTAGAACCGCGAAGGAATTCTATTGCACATTCCTTCGCGGCATGAATTGTCTTTGTGAAAGCAGCAGTGCGACCTTGCTATTGCATGGGAGAGCACTCGGCAGGCAGAAGCAATTTGTTCTCCTGATGCACCGGCGCGACTGGGCTACTGGGCGGCCACACGCCTTTCGCGCGCGTTTCATTGCGCACCTGCGTGCGATGCTCAAAACTTTCGTATGCCCACATGTGAACCCACTTGTTCAGCGCGCCTACATCGGAGTAGAACGCCCCAACCAGCGGCGAATACTTCTCGCGCTCCTCGATAGCGTTACCCCAAGCCTCAATGACCTTAGGAATGTCCCCGGGCTGGTAAGTGTATATACGAATTTCGTATAGTGGTCCGACCTTGCGCTCGCCGAGAGGCTTCGTAAAAGGCGCCGGCAAATAGACGTCCGACTGCATGTTGACCACGAACTCAGATGTGTTCGGCGGCCAGGCTCCTGCAGCTGTCGCCTTGGTCCTGGTGTCTGTCCGGTGGTTCATGTCGTCATAGGGCCAAATGTGAAGCACCTGGTTCAGAGGGCCGGCCTCCGTATGCCACAAGCCCCCAAGCGGCGAAAATTCGAGTCTGCCTGGCAACTTCTCTCCGAAGCGCTTTTCGAAATCAGGCACACTTCGCGGCTGCAGGTCGTATGTCCGAAACTCGTAAATCATTCCTTACTCCTTTGCTCATAGATTCTGTTAGTCGTTAGATTTCTAATAAATTCCGGTACGCCATTCCGGATAGCGAAGGTCCTTGCCTCTCACGATGTCGTGGAACACCTGCTCCAGCTTTGTCACCACAGGCCCCATACCGCCGTCGCCGATCGTGTACCCGTCGATGCTCCCCACTGCTTGAAGCTCCGCGCCAGTGCCGCAGATGAACACCTCGTCCGCGATGTACAATTCCGTGCGGTCAACATCCCTCTCCACAACAGGGACACCGAGTTCATCCTGAAAAAGCTTCCTCACCACGTCGCGGGTGATACTCTCCAGTATTCCAGCCGACACCGGCGGAGTAATAGCCACGCCATCGCGCACTATGTATACACAAGCGTAAGATATTTCCGACACCTTGCCCTGCGGATTAAGAATGATGCCGAAGTCGTAGCCGTGCCGCGAGGATTCGTCCGCAACATAGCGGCTATTCTGGTAATTCGCAATTGCCTTTACGCGGGGTGGCATCACGTTGTCCGATATGCGTGTCCACGAACTTACGCCACAACTCACTGTGTGCCCCGACCCCAGCACTGAGCCGATTTGCCGGTTGAATATCGTGATGTCACCCGGACGCTCTGATACCGGCAAGTACCCAGGAGTAGTGCTTCCCCCAAAGTACGCAAGAGGCTGCACATATATGTCGTCTCTGAACTGGTTTGCCTGCACCAATTCAACAATTACGCGCTTCAACTCTGCAACCGACCAAGGTGAGGTCATTCGCATAACTTTCATGGAGCGCAGCAGTCTCTCTAAGTGCAACTCTAAGTGGAATATGTTGAGTTGCTCTTCTTCCGCGTTCCAATAGCCACGAATTCCCTCGAATACCATTGATATGGCAGACCAACCCAGCGTCGATGCATGCACAACAGCATCATTCCACGCCACGCGCTCGCCGGACATCCACACATACTTGGGGTCAGCGCCCGTAACTCCTAATGTATCCCTGGCTTCTTCGGTGCTCATTGATTCTCACTTGCGCTCGATTTGCTTGCAATTCGACATTAGAAGCGTATCACGCGGGCAGTTGTCTTGTGAACCTCTAAGCCATTGGCTTCGCCTCAGATGCAGCAATTCGATTGTAGTAAAATGTGGGTGTAATCTGTGCCAATCATCGTTTCGTAGGAGAAGTCCATGACAAATAGCGCGAACCGCCTATTTGACGCCGCCACCGAGCGAATACTATTGCAATCTTGGGAACAATATCCCAGCATGGCGTCGCGGCTGGGGCTGCATGAGTATGACGGACGACTGCCCAGCGTTTCACAGGTGGCACTTGCGAAAAGGGTGAGCGATCTAAGGCAGGGGCTGGCATCTCTGGAAAGCATAGATACTGCTGCGTTGAGCGTTCGGAGCTACTACGATCATCGAATACTGACGGCAACGCTGCACAAGGAACTGCTGGAACTCACAGAACTGCGCTGGCATGAGACCAACCCGATGGAGATGCTTTGGCATATCGACATGAGCGGCTACGTGCAGCGTAACTATGCCCCACTGGAACAGCGAGCGGAGAAGTTGGCGCAGGCGCTATGCTCTGTGCCGTCCTTCCTTGCGGAACTGAGGTCCGTTATGAGCGGACGGCTTGCCGGGCCGGTACTTGACGCCAGCATCGAAGCGTATGAGGGTGTAGCAACATTCTATGAGAACGATCTCGTGGATGCTGTCAGCGTGCTGCCCGAAGGCGAGCTGCAGAGCCGGTTTGAAGAAACACGTGCCAGCGCAACAGAGGCCGTGCGGGAGTTCGTGGCGCACCTCAGAGCGCTGCGACCATATGCGGATGCAGGATTCGCCATCGGAAGCGCGAAGTTTGCTGCGCTGCTAAAGTACGGCGAAATGGTCGAATTACCGCTAGAGCAACTGCTGCTTACAGGCGAAGAAGACTTGCGGCGCAACATGGAGCGGTTCGAAGAGGTTGCCGCGAACTTGGACCCTGAGAAGTCACCATCCGAGGTGATGGCGTCCGTTGCAGCCGACCACCCGGCGGCCGATGCGCTGATTGGGGAGACCAAGGACATGCTGGAGGACATACGCCAGTATCTCATCGAGAACGACATCGTGAGCGTGCCATCGGAGGTGCGGTGCCAGACTGTGGAGACACCTTCCTTTATGCGATGGGCGTTCGCTGCACTGGATTTCCCAGGACCGTACGAAGAGAATGCGACAGAGACCTACTACTATGTTACGCCGGTTGAGGAGCATTGGAGCGACGCGGAGAAAGAGCAGTGGCTGACGTCGTTCAATTATGCGACGCTGCGCGCGGTGTCTGTCCATGAAGCATACCCCGGGCACTATGTTCACTACCTGCATACGCGCGATGCTGATTCCATGATAAGCCGCATCTTTGGGGCTTACTCATTCTGGGAGGGGTGGGCGCACTATGCCGAGCAGATGATGGTTGAAGCGGGTTACGCGTCCGAGCCTAAGCCCCAATCCACCGAGGGGGGCGTGTGAGAGGCCTCCTGAAGAAGCAAAAGGGTGCACCTCTGAATCTGAGATAATGGTTTTACAACACAAAACCTGTCACAGAAAAGGAGCACCCAACAGATGCTACCACGTAACCACCCTGACCGCATCCAAATCGCCTTCGACGATCCCCGCCTGGTAGCCAATGCCGGGCTGATCCTGCCGGTCACCCTGGCCGGGCGTCTGGGTCTGAGCCAACTCGTCGACAACCACGTTGACCTGGGCGACGCCCCGGGGCGGGCCAACACCGGGGACAAGATACTGACCCTGGTGGCGTCGGCTCTGGTCGGTGGCGACTGCATTGACGATGCCGACGTGTTGCGGGCGGGCAGGACCTCCTCGGTACTGGGTTGTGTGGTCAAGGCTCCATCCACGCTGGGGACATTCCTACGCAGTTTCCGCTGGGGACATGTGCGACAGTTGGACCGGGTGAGCCGAGAGTTTCTGGCGCGTGCCTGGGACGCCGGGGCAGGCCCCGAGGACTCGCCTCTGACGATCGACATAGACTCGACGGTCTGCGAGACCTATGGACTGGCAAAGGAGGGAGCGCGCCATCACAACTACACCGGCCAGCGGGGCTATCATCCGCTGCTGGCCGTTGCCTCAGGAACCGGCGACGTGCTGATGGCACGACTGCGCAAGGGCCGAGCCAACACCGCCCGGGGCGCAGCCAACTTCCTGCGGGAGACGGTGGCGCGAGTGCGCTACGCCGGAGCCACGGGAGCGCTCACGGTGCGGGCCGACAGCGGCTTCTATGCCCACACCATCGTTGCCGTCTGTCGCAAGATGGATGTCCGCTTCTCCATCACCGTCCGACAGCACCCCCGACTGCGCAATCTCATCGAGGCCATACCAGAGACGGACTGGACACCCATACCCTACTGGATGGACGGCACAGCCGATGTGGCCGAGACCATTTACACTCCCTTCGAGAGCAAGCCCGACGCCGCACCAGTGCGACTCATCGTCCGCAGAGTGAAGCCCACGCCCGGCTCTCAACTGGCGCTCTTCACCAACTACAGCTATCACGGTTTCATCACGGACCGAGAGGGCGACACCCTCCAACTGGAGGCCGACCATCGCCGCCACGCCGAGGTGGAGAACGCCATCCGCGACCTGAAGTACGGCGTAGGACTGAACCATCTGCCCTCAGGGCGCTTCGCAGCCAACGCCGCCTGGTTGGCCGTGCAGGTGATGGCTCACAATCTGGCTCGCTGGACCTCCCGCATCGGACTGGAAGAACGAGCCTCCACCACCAAGACCTTGCGCAGACGATTCTTCTCCCTCGCCGGACGGCTTACACGCTCGGCACGCCGTCTCACCCTGCATCTTCCCCAGCGCTGGCCCTGGGAAACACAGTTCGGCCGCGCTCTGGCCAGACTGCGAACCATTCCGTTACCGAGCTGACAGCTGACGGCAGCGGCGGCGACTGCCCACCATACACTCCATAACCCATCTCATCCCCAGACTCGCGCCGGACCGGACCGTGAGTATCCCCTGCTGCTCACCGATTCGTCAACTTCACCCACAATCGCCACTGTGGGCCTCCATTGGCGTTCAACATCACGACCGGGGACCTTCAGAACGCTCCAGCGTCGGCATCATACCCGCACCGCCACCTTGCCGCGTCCTTCACCCACGCTCCGGCAGAGATACCATGACTCTTCGGTGGATTCGGGCTAAGAGTGAGCTGGGGCAGCTTATGGAGGCGCTGCTGCGGGACTGCCGGTTCATCTGCGCTATCAAGATGCACACGCAGGGCATGACCGTGGATGAGGCTACTCAGTTCTTCATTGACAATGCCTTCCTGGAGGAGCTGCCAGCTCGCAAGGAGGCGATGCGCGGCACCTTCGATCCTATGTATCTCAATTACACGCTGGGCAAGCTGATGATCCTGAAACTACGGAAAGACTACCAGCGAGTGAAGGGCGATGGGTACTCGCTGAAGCGGTTCCACGACGAGTTCCTTTCGTATGGCGCGCCGCAGATCCCGCTGGTGCGTGAGATGATACTAGGTGAGGACTCTGGGGATATCCTCTAAGGGCAGAAGTCATAGCTGCGCGAGTATCTCGTGGGTGTGCTCGCCGAGGGACGGAGCGTGGCGCTGTATTCCTCCTTCGCTTTCGGTCAGATGGACCTGTACTCCTACCTGGCGCATTGGGCCGAATGCGGGGTCGTCGATTTCAACTACAGCACCCATTGCGGCAGCCTGCTCGCAGTCAAGCCACTCTTCGACGGTGCGGCACATGGTGCATGGCACCCCGGCTTCGTCCATGACCTGCTCCCATTCAGGGGCGGTGCGGCTTCGCCATGTGCTTTCAAGAGTGTCTATCCAAAGCTGCCTGTCTTCAGGGTGGGCGAGGAGGCTGTCAGTGTCCAGAAGCGGCTCTGCCCACTCCGGGTGGCCGAATGCTCCCACCATCGGAATCAGCGCACGGGGATAGCCGGCGTTGATGTTGATCCAACGGCCATCGCTGCACTCGTAGAAGCGGGCGACTGCCGGGTGTGGCCTGGCATCGTCCGCGCCTTCCGGGAGCACGACTACCTGCGCGCCCATAGCGCCAAACATCGCGTCGTAGAGGGGCAGATCGACACGCTGGCCTTCGCCGGTTGCCTCTCGATGCAATAGGGCGGCAATGACGGCGGGTGCAGCTGTGAGGGCACCGAATATGCTGGCGTGCGGCACGGATATGTAGCTTGGCGCGCCGGCGCCTCTGTCAGCATAAATGCCTGTTGCAGCGGCGACGAGCGTTTCGTGTGGCGGCAAAGAGGCGTTTGCATGTTCCGCACCGAACGCTGGCAGGCATACGGTCACCAAGCGCGGATTCGCTGTGTGCATCTGGGCGACGCCAACGTCATGCGGCAGTGTCTCGGAGTCGCATATCAGCACGTCGGCAGTGGCGGCGAGTTCGTCAACGACATCACCTGTACCATCGAGTGAAGGGTCCAGGATTACGGACTTTTTGCTCCTGTTCCATACGGCGAAAGCTGCGCTGCCGCGCATCCTGCTGCCATGGGGCGGTTCAAGTTTAACGACCTCCGCTCCCTGATCGGCGAGTAGCATGCCCAAGACTTGAGATGCAATGTATTCGCCAAATTCGAGAACGCGGTAGCCGTGAAGTACGCCGGTCAATTGTCTGCCTCCTGGTAGCTGTTGTGCCTTGAAGTGCCTGCGAACAGGTGCGGCAATTATAGCATTGAGGCAGGGATTGGGCTGAAAGTTTGACAGCCGCCAGCCTTCGGACACCGGGTGTGATTCCAAAGCTATCAGGAGAATGGAACTGGCAGAGACGGACAGGACCGGCAGGATAGCTATGGGCTGCGGATGGTGGGGTTTTTGCGCTTGGCGGCGAGGGGGTTGGGGTGGATGGGGGTGTTGTGGGTTGCTGCGGCATCGGCGAGCTTCTTGAGCGGGTCTGATTTGGCTTCTGGGGTGGAGATGGCTGAATATTCTGCGATCTCTTCTTCGGTCAGGCCGTGTTCGCGCCTGTCTTCTTTGTCGAACTTTGCCTGCTCTTCGGAGTTTAGGGGTTCGAAGTAGTAGTCCACGGTTGGGTCGGGGTCGTTGGGGCCGTAGTCGTAGATGTTGTTTTCTGGTTTTACATCTATGCGGCGGTACTTTGCTTCTGCGCGGAGGGCGGCTCGCTCGTCTCCTCTGTCCATGGCTTCCTTGAACTCTTTGATGATGGCTTTGTCGTGTTCATTGACGGTGGCTGCCTTGTTCGGGGACGGGCTTTGTGCGGGACTCTTCACCCCCATCCTAACCTTCCCCCGTCGAGGGGGAAGGGGTTTGTTGAGAATGCCCGCAGTGCCCTCACCCCAACCCTCTCCCTGAGGGAGAGGGAGCTTTGTGGCAGGAGTGGCGGCTTGGTGGTCTTCTGGATTCCTGCTTTCGGAGGAATGGCGAGAAGATGGGACGGTCTCTTGGAAACGAAGAGGCTTTGAGTTGTCGTCTCGGCCTTCTTCTTCTCTGATCTCTTTGGCTATGGCTTCGTAGTCGGTGTCGTCGTAGTTGTCGTAGTCGTCGATGGAGGTTGAGAGACCGGCCTGAGTCTTTTTCTGGCCTATGGAGAGACGCGGGGATTCCTTGTCGCGCCAGTAGTCCTGAAGGTGCTTGGGCTTGATGTTGTCGTAGTTGGTGTCCCAGCCACGGCGCAGGAGCTCTTGTGCCGCTGACATGCGGTGATGGATGGTGAACTCTAGGTCAGGGTCGGGGTCGGACATTACTTCCAAGAGGAATCGGACGGTGTCGGTGCCGCGCTCGCTGTACTCGCGCATTCGCTTGGCGAGGTCTGTGTGCAGGGTGTCGTAGGCGTTTGCTTCGTCGTTGGTGTCTGCGAGCTTGCGCCTTGTGCCGATGTCGCCGAAGCCGCGACGCAGTAGTTCTCTTGCGGCGGCCATGCGGTCTGCGGGCTTGATGCAGAACTTCTTGGGTGTGAATGGCCTGTCTCTGCCGGTCATTATGTCCACGAGGAAGTTGACGACGGTGTGACCTTCGGCGGTTTCGTGGCGGATGAGGTGGGCGATTTCGTAGTTGATGATGTCGAGGTGGGTTACGGGGGCTGCAATCTCTTTTCCCCTCACCCTAGCCCTCTCCCCAGGGGAGAGGGGACTTTGAACGGGGGTTTCGTCTCCGCCCTGCTCCTCTGGGTTCCCGCCTGCGCGGGAAAGACGGTCAGAGGTGGTTTCGCAGTCGGTGTCGGTGAAGCCGTACTTGATTAGGTGCTTGGCGGCTTCGAGGCGATGGTTGAACTTGGCGTCGGTGTGCTGTCCCTGCATGGTGTCGACGAGGAACTTGGCGATCGCGTCGCCTTCCTTTGTGCGGTCGATGATGTTCTGTTGTAGTTTAGTAGGGATGCACATAGGCGTTAGTTTTCAGTTCACAGTTGTCAGCGATGTGAATCGACTGGTTTTTTACGAATCTTTGTTCGTTAAGCTAGGCACCCATTGTAAGCACGAATGTTTGGGTTGTCAAGGGGCAGTATTGTAGACAGACGTGAAGTGTCAGTGGCAACTGGGAGGTCTGTCCATTGACAGGCTCGGTATATATGAGAAATGCAATGTGGCATGGGTGGTAGGTTGGGGTTATAATCAGCGGCAGTGTTCATCACCAAGATGTCTTTTGGAGACTGCGATATGGCGACGAATGGAGCTAAGGGCGCGCTTGCGCCGATACGGATATGCGACTTTTCAGGGCAGCTTGCGGGGGCGGGTGCGACCCGGTTCTTCGCAGCGTTTGGGGCGCAAGTTATTCGCATCGAGGACAGGCTGAGCCAAGGGGGATGGGACATTTTCAGGGGGAACGGGCCGTATATTGACGAGCGGCGCGGCACTAACCTCGGCGGGATGTTCAACAATCATAATGTGGAGAAGTTGGGGATTACGCTGAATGCGAAGAGTGAGCGAGGCAAGGAGATTATGCGCGAGATAATCTCCATCAGCGATGTGGTCACGGAGAATTTTAGCGCGGGCGTGATGGAGAGGTGGGGGTTTCCATACGAAGAGATGCGGCGCATTAAGCCGGATATTATCTATGTTTCCAACTGCGGCTTCGGGCACCGGGGTCCATATACGCACTTCAAGACGTGGGGGCCTGTGGTGCAGGCAGTGTCAGGGCTTACATTCCAGTCGGCACTGCCGGATATGCCGCCGGCGGGTTGGGGCTTTTCGCACATGGACCACACTGGCGGGTATTTCATGGCGATTGCGATACTGATGGCACTGTATCACCGCAACAAGACGGGCGAGGGGCAGTATGTGGACCTGTCCTGCACGGATGCGGCATTGACGCTGAATGGGCCTGCACTGCTGGATTACACGGTGAACGGGCGACCGATGCGGCGCCCGGGAAGCCCGCACAGCAACCGTAATGTGTTTCCACCGATGGCGCCGCATGGTATATACCGCTCGAAGGGGGATGACAGGTGGGTCGCCATATCAGCGCGGAACGATGATGACTGGCGGGCGATATGTGAGGTCATCAGGCAGCCTGAGCTTGCGGGGGACGCCCGATTTGCAACGCTGGAACGGCGGATGCTAAACGAGAATCAGGATGCACTGGATGCGATATTGGAGGCGTGGACGGCGGAGCGGTCGCCATTCGAGGCGATGGATGCGCTGCAAGCGAAGGGCGTGGCTGCAGCGGCTGTGCAGCATCCGGAGGATCGCATGGACAAGGATGCGAATTCCCTTGACTGGCCCACATTCCCTGAGGTGAAGCACAAGGAGATGGGGCGTGTGCGCGTGGAAGGGATGCCGATGAAGCTGTCGAAGACGCCTGCGAAGATCAAGAAGGGCGCGCCCGTGTTGGGTGAGGATAACGACTTCTTTTATGACGAGATCCTGATACTGGACAAGGCGGAGCAGAAGGAACTGCATGCCAAGGGGGTCATTTAATGGCATCCACAGGGACAGGGACTTCAGTTCTCGACGATGTGCGTATTCTTGAGGTGGGCGGCGTTCTTGGCGGATGGTGCGGCAAGCTGCTGGCAGATATGGGTGCGAACGTCACCAAGGTGGAGCCGCCAGAGGGGGATGAGACGCGGGGGTATCCGCCGTTCTACAAGGACGAGCCGGACAAGAATCGCAGCCTGTATTTCTGGCACTACAATACGAACAAACAGAGCGTGACGCTGGACATCGAGAGCGATATTGGGCGAGATGTGTTCCTGCGGCTGGCGGTAGAGGCGGATGTGATAGTTGACAGCTGCGAGCCGAAATACCTGGATTCGCTTGGATTGGGGTATGACGATGTTTCTCAAGTGTCGCCAAGCATCATATTTGCCGCTATCAGTCCGTTCGGGCAGGATGCGCCGTACAGCGACTTTGCGGCGACGGACTTGACTGCCCTTGCTTTTGGGGGGCCTGTGTGGAGCAGCGGGTATGACGACCACTCGATTCCGCCGGTGCGAGGCGGGGGCAACCAAGCCTATCACACGGTCTGCCACTTCGCGGCGGTCGGTGTGCTCACTGCGCTGGTGCATCGGCAGTTCACGGGTGAGGGGCAGTTTATCGATGTGAACATGCACGCGGCGCAGAATGTTACGACCGAGGGTGCAGTTTATCACTGGCTGGTGGCGGGCGACACGGTGCAGCGGCAGACGGGGCGGCATTCCTCGCCGACTCCGACGGCGGATGTGCAGATGCTGTGCGGTGACGGCAGGTATGTGAACATCGGGTTTCCGGCGCGGACCGAGGAGCAGTGGTTTCACTTGCTGGCGTGGCTGGATGAACACGGGCTTGTGGGGGACCTATCGAAGTACATTGCTCCACCGGACCGTGCTGCGATCATCAACCGAGACCCCGATGCGATACGGCAGATGGCAGAGGTGATGAGCGCGGTGAGTGAGCTGTGCATGGCGAATACGGCATACGACATATTCGTGCGGGCGCAGGACCTGGGGTTTCAGTGGGGCATTGTCTATTCGCCGGAGGAGACGCTGGAGGACAGGCACTTCAAGGAGCGGGGGATGCAGGTGGCTGTCGAGCATCCGGAGCTTGGCGAGGAGTTCGTGTATGTGGGCGCGCCATACGAATTCAAGGCGACGCCGTGGGGTATCAGGCGACGGCCACCGATGCTTGGGGAGGACAACGAGGCGGTGTATGGGGAGATTGGGATTGGAGCGGATGAGCTGGGAGTGATGAGAGAGGCGGGGGTGGTTTAGTTTCCAGGCCGCATATGCATGTCCGCTCGCAGTGGGATGGTCGCAGCAGGCGGCGACTTGAGGAGTGCTTCGATACTTCGAACACTTCTGATTGTTAGACAACCTTGACGTTGCCGATATTGTGACGATATCATGGATGTACGATTGAGGGGTGATGAGTGGAATGGCTACTGAGAGCACGACAACAGATAAGAGGCTGGACGATCTGCGCGAGGACATGAGAGATATGCGCGCGGATATTAGGCAGATACGTAACTGGCTGTTTGCGGGGGGGATTACGCTTGTGGCTACGCTGATAGCGACGCTGCTGAATATCTTTATCGGGTCGTAGCAGACCGATTTCACGCTGGTGATCATAAATGCCCGGGCTAGCGAAGCCCGGGCATTTTGGTGTCTTCAATCTATTGGGACGCTATCAAGAACGCTGTGATTTCAGCCACGCTTCGTGGTTCTGGCGCATGTAATCGATGTGTTCGGGGACGTGGCGCTCGTAGGTGTCGAGCCAGTCGTCGAGGGTGGTTTCGCCGTTTTCGGGGTGGAATGAGGAGTGCGCCCAGACGCGTCCTGAGAGCGACTTGATGAGGGTGTAGCTCTTGTGGCGCAGCCACTTGAAGAGGGCGAGAGCGTCTTCGGTGCTCTGGTCGTGGTAGTTCAATTCTGATGCCCATTGATTTTCGTCGTATGCCATGAGAGGCTCGCCCTGCTCGGCAATAAGCCTGCGACAGCGGATGTAGCTGTTTGCCTCGCTGTCGGTGATGTGGATGATATGCTCGTGGATGCTCCAGCAGCCGTGCTCGTCGCGGAACTGCCACATTTCTTTGGGGAATTCTTTGAGTGCGTCAGCGAGGAGGGTGTGGGCGCCGGCATAGGATTCAATCTTTTGGGCGCGCTCTTCTGGGGTCATTGCCATGGCTTTCAATGTCCTCCGTGACTTGTGATGCATTTCACATTATAGGAACCAATAGGATGTCGCGCAATGGATTCCACAATGGCGTCGTGAGCTGAAATTGACCGTGCAAACACAACTACTTATAATGAACGCCTAACATAGATGTACATTGCTACCTATGACATACGAAAGCAATACTGGCGGAATAGTTAAAGGAGAGACTTATGCAACAGCAGCCGCAGATTCTGAGGCCTGAGACACTGGTGGAGGAGTTTAAGAAGAACGGAGTAACGCACATAATTACGATTCCGGACAGCGAGACTAATTACCTGTATGAGCTGATGCTGGAGCAGGACTGGCTGGACGTGGTGCCGGTGTCGCGTGAGGGCGAGACTATGAGCATCGCGCTGGGACTGAATGTGGCGGGCAAAGTGCCTGTCTGTCTGATTCAGAATACGGGAATGATGGAGTCCGGTGACTCAATACGCGGGATGGCGCTAGATACGGGCTTTCCGCTGGTGATGGTGGTGGGATATCGCGGGTGGACGCGGTGGGGTAAGACGCCGGACACTGCGGCGACTTACACGGAGCCGTTCCTGCACGCGTTCCGCATCAACTACTATCTGGTGGAGCACGATGAGGACGGGGAGCGCATTTCGGAGGCGTTTGCCGAGGCGCAGGCTACTAATCGACCCGTAGTTGTACTGGTAGGCGACGAGTATCACGGGTTCAACAGGTAGAGTTGAATTTACATCGATTAACAGGATGGATAGGATTCTCACCCCCATCCTAGCCTTCCCCTATCAAGGGGGAAGGTACTTCAAATCATATGACAAGGAGAGACGAGATGCTAGACCCTATTGATGTGTTCAATACATTCAAGCCGCATCGCGGCAACGCTATTGTGACGGCGCAAGGTACGGCGGGACGGCACTGGGGGGACATCAGCGATCAGCCATCGCGGGATATTTCGCTTGGCGGCGCGATGGGCCACACGACTTCGGCGGCGTTCGGGCTTGCGCTGGGGTTGCCGGACGAGAAGGTGGTGCTGTTCGACGCAGAAGGCTCGCTGCTGATGAACCTGGGCGTGCTGGCGAGCATAGCTGGCAAGAAGCCCGCCAACTTTGTGCACTTCGTGCTGGACAACGAGTGCTATGCTACGACAGGCGGACAGCCTGTGCCGAACTCGGCGGAGATCGACTATGCCGCGATGGCGAAGGGCGCGGGGTACTTGTCCGCGTACAACTTCGACGACCTCGAAGACTTCGCAACGAGTATCGAGGACATTATGCAGGAAGATGGGCCGATACTCATCGCGATAAAGGTTCAGCCGGAGATAGAGAACCTGCCGATTGGGTTGCGAGAGCGTAGGGTTACGCGCAGCCGGGCAGAGACGATAAAGGACCTGCGAGAGGAGCTTGGCATCGGGGCGTAGTAACTGCTAGCGATTCGTTGATGCGATGAGATTGACGGTTACTGGCGTGGAGCGTCATCAGTGAATCTCGGTCCAATCTAGGGATTTCTGCTTGTGCAGGGATGGCGATGTGGATTGAGGGTACGCGCGAAAGACATCCTGCAAGACTGTAAATATCCTGAAGACAACGCGGCCAGCGAGCGGCTATTGCAATGCGCTGGTCGCGTTGGCGTCTGCGTGGGTATCGTTGGCGAGGGGGCGGGGGCGGTAGTAGATGCCCCAGCGCTGCATGACTTCGCTGATGCGGTCGTCGTCGAGTTCGCCTAGTTCGCGGAAAAAACCGGCGAGGGAGTGGGCGTGCAGCAGATCTTCGTCGCAGACCCAGTTTGCTTCGCCACGCACTACATAGACCAGGCCGTTCTGGTGCTCGCACTGCAATTCGATGCGCTTGCCTTCCGAGTCGTGCTTTACGATAAGTCCAAAGTCTGGCATGCGGTTCTCCCTAGAATACCTCGTCAGTGTTGAGGTTGAAGCCGGTCAGTGTGGGTGAAGTGAGTGTCTGCCCTGCGCCGAATATGCCGACGGTTTCGTAGCCGCTCGCGCCGAGCAGCAACACTTCTATGGTGTGGGCATCGGTATCGACCAGCCAGAACTCCCTGACACCGTTTCGCGCGTACAGGGCACGCTTGAATGTGCGGTCTCGATGGGCGGTTGAGGGCGATAGGACTTCAACTACGAGGTCTGGAGCGCCTTGGATGTTACTTTGGGTGATGATGTGTTCTCGTTCGTTAGAAACGAAAACGACATCGGGCTGAACGACATCCGTATCTGATAACACTACGTCGAAAGGCGCGACAAAGACAAAGCCGATCTGCGTGCGTCGTATCAACAATTTTATCTCGGTGGCGAGTTCGAGTGACGTATTCTGGTGAGGTTGATTTGGTGAAGGGACCAATATCAGATCTCCGTCGTGCAATTCATAGCGCTTGTCTTCGGGCGCGTTGCAGTAGTCTTCGTAAGTGAATTTGATTTTGGCGCCGGTGGTGACCATGTTCACGACTCCGGGTTCTGGCTGGACAGCCGATTAAATTCAGGTTTCTTTTACACCGTTTCCGCCCCATCCTTACCTTCCGCCATAGACGGGGAAGGGATTTTCATAGGAATCGGCGGTTTGACGCTGAGGTGGTGGCTGATATAATTCCGTGTGCTACTACATTTTATCAGACTTTGAGGAGAAGATATGGCGACGCCTCGTTTTCAAGACGACAAAATTATTATTCACAAGATGGAATGCGGGCCTTACGGGAACAATATGTACCTTGTGGTGTGCCCGGAGACTAACGAGAGCATACTCATAGATACGCCGGCGGAGCCGGACAAGATGATCGAGCTTGCGAAGACGACGGATGTGAAGGCGATAATCATCACGCACAATCACATGGACCACCTGCTTGGGTTCGAGGATGTGACGGCAGCGATAGACGCACCTGTGGGGATTGGAGCGGACGATGCGGACGCGTTGTCGCGCCCAGCGGACATTCTACTGAATGATGGCGATGTGATTTCGGCGGGGAATGTCAATCTTACGGCGGTGTTCACGCCGGGGCATACGCCTGGCTCGACCTGCTATCACACGGGCGGCCACCTGTTTTCCGGCGACACGCTGTTTCCCGGAGGACCGGGCAAATCGGGTTCGCCGGAGAAGCTCAAGCAGCTTATCGGAAGCATCACTAGCAAGCTGTTCCCGCTAGGGGACGATGTGAATGTGTATCCCGGTCACGGCGATGACGGGCACTTGCAGTCTTCC
This sequence comes from Dehalococcoidia bacterium, assembly GCA_965222145.1. Taxonomy (GTDB): domain Bacteria; phylum Chloroflexota; class Dehalococcoidia; order Lucifugimonadales; family JADFKI01; genus Bin90. Next base: position 85,151 of record CBDCTG010000001.1, read on the forward strand.
AAGGAAGAATACGCTGATTTCGCATCGCGCGAGCATCCGGATGACCTTTACGGCGATGTGTTGTGGAAGGAAAGCTAGGGGGTGAGCGCGGAGTTGAAGAGCGCTATTCCGAATGTGAATCTGAGCCGCAAGATACTTGTGGCGCGTTACTTGCGAGCAGTGAACTCCCAGATGGTTCGGGGCTGTTTGCCAGCAGAATAAGGGCTGTTCCCTGGAAGTTAAGGGATGTCATTGTCGCGTCGGCGCTGTTCGTGCCAGCGGGCGTGGGCGGAAGCCTCGGATTGGGCTTTGCACTGGCGCGGATGTCGCTGGTCGAGGATAAGATACTAGCGATAATACTTGGGAGCATTTTGCTCCCGATTGCACTGCTAGCGGGCTCGTGGGTCTTCGGCGTGCGACGGCACAATGTTAATGTGTCATTCCTTGGATTTCGCCGAACTTCGCTGTGGTCGGCCTTGTGGCTGCCACTTGTGGCGCTTTCGATAGGCCTAACCACGATGGGCGTGTATGCGCTGCTTATGGAAGGGCTCGGTATTGACATTCTCGTGCCCGACCAGAAGCTAGAGGAGATAGGCGCGTTAGAGGGCTTCGCGCGCGTGCCGACATTCGCGATAGTGGGCTTGCTTGCTCCATTTGGCGAAGAGGTATTTTTTCGGGGATTTTTGCTTGCTGCGCTGGTGCCCCTAATTGGCGGGTTACGCGGGGCCGTGGTCAGTTCGGCGATATTCTCGGCGGCGCACTTGCAAGTGGGCACTTTGTTTCCCATATTCGTAATAGGCATGTTGCTGGCCTGGTTGTACTTGCGGACGGGTTCGATATGGCCTTCGTTCGTGGCACACGCGGTACAAAATCTGCTGGCGCTGATATTCCTGGAATTACCAATTGATGCTCCGACGGCAATTTTGCAAACATAGGGGGAATCTATGACAAACCGCATAGACACGACACTGGCTGCGCTCAAGGCTGAGGGCAGGTTCGCCCTGGCGCCATTCGTTACTGTGGGCTACCCGGACTTGGCTGCGTCGGAGGCGATGGCGGCGTCCATACTCGATGCCGGCGGGGATATGCTGGAATTGGGAATACCATTCAGCGACCCGCTTGCCGATGGGCCTACGATTCAGATGACGAGCTTTCGCGCTCTGGAGAACGGCACGACTCTCACTAAAGCAATTGAAAGTCTGCGGAGCCTGCGAGCGGGCGGCGTTGACTCGCCGCTGATATTCATGGGGTATCTGAATCCGTTCCTGAGCTACGGGATGGAGCGGTTCGCTGAGGATGCCGCCGATGCCGGGATTGACGGAGTCATCATTCCGGATTTGCCGCCGGAAGAGGCGCCGCCGTTTCAGGCGATACTGGAGCTAAAGGGGATATATTTAATACCGCTGATCGCGCCGACCAGCACTGAGGCGCGCATCGAGCAGGCTTGCAAACAGGCAAAGGGGTTCATATACTGCGTAAGCGTTACTGGGGTGACGGGCGCGAGGTCGGAGTCGTCGGGCGGCGTAGAAGGGCTAGCGCGGCGCATACGTGAACACAGTGACCTTCCGATACTGGTGGGATTCGGCGTGTCACGGCAGGAGCATGTGGAGGACATCGCGCGCTTTGCCGATGGCGCGGTGGTAGCCAGCGCAATGCTGGACAGCGTAAGCAGAGTTCCGACCGAGGACGCGGCGGCGGAGGCGGCGCGGTTTGTGCGACAACTTCGCGGCGTCAATTAGGCTTGTCATCCACCTAGTTCATCTTTGAATATGGAAGGTGCAGCAGGATGTCCAAAGTCCGCGGCATAAGAGGGGCGACAACCGCAAATAGCAACGAAAAAGACGAAGTGTTCAACGCGACAAGTGAGATGCTTGCCGAGCTTGTAAAGGCAAATGACATTGATGCTGATGATGTGGCGGCGGCGTTCTTCACTACGACGCCTGATCTGAATGCGGACTTTCCTGCGGCTGCCGCTCGGCTTATGGGGTGGACTCATGTCGCGCTGCTGGATGCGGTGGAGATCGATGTGCCAGGCTCTCAGTCGATGTGCATTCGGACGTTAATCCTCGTCAACACGGACAAGCGGGCTGATGAGCTGGTTAATGTGTATCAGCGGGGGGCAGCGAACCTGCGTCAGTGGCGGGTTGAGGAATAATTGCCGCCTAGCTGCCACACACTCCCTACTCCACCCTCTACTCTATTTCCCTCTCACACAGGCGACAATACCGTTGTGTATCTTCGTTTCCTGAAAACACGACATTCGGCATAGTGGTATAATCCGCGCCATTATGCTGGACTTCGTCATTCAGGCGCCTACCAATGCGTGGGGCTACATAGTTCACTCGCCACAGAGCCGCCGGACGCTGTGGTTCGGCTCCGTGATGCACATCTGGAGCGACCTTCACTTCGCGCTGATGTTTCCGCTGCTGCCTCTCATCCAGAGCGATATGGGGCTGTCGTTCACTCAGGTGGGGATACTGCGTGCGACATATAGCGGGGCCTCGGCGGTGCTGCAGATACCCGCGGGCTTTCTCGCGGAGAATATGGGCGAGTTCTGGCTGCTGCTGGCGGGGAATATGTGGGTGTCGGTGGGGCTCGTGGGAATGGCTCTTGCGCCGATGTTTGTGATGCTGGTTGTGCTGAGCTTCTTTGGAGGGCTTGGCGGGGGCTTTCAGCATCCACTAGCGTCGAGTATGGTTTCGCGGGCATACGACGACAGCGGGCGCTCGACAGCTGTGGGCACGGTTAATTTCGCCGGGGACCTGGGCAAGATGATCGCGCCGCCGATTGTGACGGGGGCGATAGCGATCAGTATGGGCTGGCGGCAACTGCTGTGGGTTATCGGACTGGCGAGCCTCGTATTCATGGCGGCGGCGGCGCTGACTCGGCGCGCGGTGGACATTGGCAGGCCCGTAAGAGACATGGAAGAGACCGATGGAGGTAGGTCCAGCAACACGCGGCTGAGCGGGTTCGCAACATTAAGCGGGATTGGCGCGCTGGACTCGATGGCGCGGGTGGGGGCACTGACATTCCTGCCGTTCGTGCTCATCTCGAAGGACGTAAGCCAATCGCAAGCTATCAGTATGCTGCTGTTTGTATTCATAGGCGGGGCTGCGGGCAAGTTTGTGGTGGGATGGCTGGGTGATCGCTTTAGCACTGTGAGTCTGGTGTGGGCGACGAAGGGTCTGACGGCGGTCTTGATCGTGCTTGCGCTGTATGCGCCGATGACGGTGATGATCCCGCTGCTGGTGCTACTGGGGGTCGGGCTGAACGGCACATCTTCAATTCTGTACGCGACGGTGGCTGAGTATGTGCCGGCGAATAGGCGTGGCAGATTCTATGGGTTTTTCTACACTACGAACGAGATCGGCACGGTCATTGCACCGATCGGGTACGGATTGATTGCAGATACATACAGCCTGAATGCGACGATGCTGATTATGGGCGGAGCAACTGCACTGATATTGCCGGTTAGCTTGTTGCTGCTGACGCATAGGTTCAGTCGGTAGTAATGCGCTGAGGCTTTTCTCAAGGTGGTTCGACTGGCCCCATCTGCGAACGGGATTGAGCCGCACCTTCGTGGATTTTCATGTCATCATGACGAACGGGATATTGATGGCTTGGCGGATTTCGGAAGGCGGCGTTCAACGAGTCGAAAATTATGGAAGCACGGCTTATGGGTCTGATATACTCCACTTACCTTTCAGCAAGGTTTCGCGGCGGCAAACCCGAAGTGTGCAGTGGCCGGAGCAACTGAGGCTCATCCATACTGGGATCCGGCGGATTGAGGCGCAATGCGAATCGAGCAGGAGCTGGCTCAGACGCACATCGACAGGGACTCGGTGCTGACCATCGGAGTCTTTGACGGCGTGCATCGCGGTCATCAGAGCCTTTTAGCCAAGGTCGTTGCGGAGGCGAAGACGAAGGGCGCCGCCGCTGGTGTGCTTACATTCCGAAACCACCCGGATTCGGTGCTAAATCCCAACTTTCAGCCGCAGTACATCACGAGCATTGCGGAACGAATCCGTCTCATCAAGGACCTAGGAATCGACTTTGTTGTGCCTGTGACTTTCGACATGGAGATTGCGGGGCTGCGCGCCCGGAAGTTCACCGAACTGCTGTGCAGCAAGCTGCGAATGCGAGGCCTTGTGGTGGGGCCTGACTTCGCCATGGGGTACAAGCGCGAGGGCAACGTCGATATGCTGTCGGACATGGGGGCTGAGCTAGGCTTTTCGGTGAGCGTGGTTGACCTGCTGTCGGATGGTGGTGACGCTGTGCATAGCACCAGCATCAGAAAGGCGCTTGTGGATGGCAATGTCAAGGATATGGCAAAGAAGCTGGGGCGGAACTTCTCGATAAGCGGCACTGTGGTAACTGGCGACAAGAGGGGCAGGACACTGGGGTTCCCTACCGCTAACATTGAGGTCGGACCGGATATGGTGGTTCCGGGGAATGGTATTTACGCGACACTGGCATTCGTGGATGGTGAGCGCCACATGGCGGCGACAAGCATCGGCACACGACCCACTTTCGACGGTAAAGGACGCACGATAGAGGCGTTCCTATTGGAATTTGACAGCAACCTGTATAATAGGAAACTACGGCTGGAATTCGTACAGCGTCTGCGCGATGAATTGAAATTCGACAGCGTGGATGCGCTACTAGAGCAGATGGAGCTGGATGTGGAGCAAACACGAAGATTGCTTGCGGCGAAACCGTAGCCCGAAGTTAAAAACGACGGGGGTTACTAATGCAAGAGCGCCCTGACCGACAAGGAAGCACGGACGACGATTCCGCAGGCATAGAGCCGACGATATTTCGGGATACCGTCTATGAGGCGCGGCGCGTGGCAGCCGAGTATGCAATTTTCGCGGAGATTGGTCGCGTCATCAGTTCCTCTCCGAACATCCATGATGTCTATGAGGGCTTCGCCTCGCAAGTTCGTAATGTCATCCCATTCGATCGGCTGGTGATCAACACCATCAACCTCGACTCCGGAACGGTAGTTACGCTGTACCAGTCTGGGGAGAATATCCCTGAGTGGGCACCGGGGCTTGTCAGGCCGCTCGCTGATTCGCCTACTGATTGGATTGTCAAGAATCGAAGCGGCCTGGTTTTCAGCCCCGACTCCGAGCAGCTAGACCAAGAGAGGTTCATCAACCAGTCCCCAGTCCTAATGAAGGGGTTGAGATGGCTGGTTGCCGTGCCTCTCATATCTCGGAACGAGATTATCGGCACGATGCACTTCAGGTCGAGCGACCCAAATGCCTATAGTGAGCACAGCCTTGAACTGGCAGAGAGGGTTGCTTCGCAGATTGCGGGAGCCTTAGCCAACTCGTTGCTATACGCAAAGCAGGTGGAAACGCAGACTGCGCTCGAAGAGACTCTGCGCTTAGAGCAGCGTCTGGTACAAGAGCAGGCGCTCTTCGCGGAAATCAGCAGGGTAATCTCGTCTTCTATGGACATCAACGAGGTCTATGATGACTTTGCCGACCAGGTCCAGAAGCTGATAACGTTCGACCGGATATCACTCAGCCTCCTGGACCGGGAAGACGACACGCTGACCAACACTTATGTGATTGGGCTTGAAGCAGAAGGGCGTCGCGTTGGCGAGAAGTTTTCTGTGCTGGACACGCCGGCGGAAGACGTAGTACGAACCGCACGGACTAATTTGGTTCAGGGCAGCGCCGATGTGCTCAGGGCGCGCTACCCTTCGATGGTGTTCCACAACATGCGCTCCGTGGTTATGGCGCCTCTGATATTCAAGAATGAGGTCATCGGGCTGCTCAATGTTCGCTCGCTGAAGGAGAATGCTTACGGTCAGCGGGATGTCGATATGCTGACACAGGTTGCGCGGCTGGTAGCGGCCGCAGTAGCAAACACGCAGTTGTTCGCTCAGCAGAGCAGGCTGGCGACTTTCCCGATGCACAACCCGAATCCGGTGATCGAGGCGAATCTGGATGGGTCTATTACTTACTGTAACCCGATTGCGCGTCAGCGCTTTCCAAACTTGACGGATTTGGGACCACGCCATCCCATCATGAAGGATATCAACGAGATAATCGAAGAGTTGACGGCAGGCGGTGGATTTCATTCTCGTGAAGTTGATGTCGGGGAAGAGACTTACCAGCAACGCATAGTGTATATCCCCACAATCAAGGAGATTCGGATTTACTCCAACGACATTACGCCGCGCAAGAGGGCGCAGGAGAAGCTGGCACGGCAGGCAGATGAACTGGCGCGGTCAAACGCGGAGCTACAAGAGTTCGCTTATGTTGCCTCGCACGACCTTCAGGAGCCACTCCGGGTTATTTCAGGGTTTACGCAACTGCTCTCTGACCGATATTCAGGACAACTAGACGAGACTGCTGATGAGTTCATCGGATATGTGGTGGATGGCTCGGAGCGGATGAAGATTCTCATCAACGATCTGCTGGAATACTCCCGCGTGGGTACACAGGGTAGGCCCCTGGAGCCGGTAGAGAGTTCAAGCGCCCTGGAGCATGCGTTGTCTAATCTACGAGTCGCCATGTTAGAGGCTGATGCTCGGGTTACGCATGACAGGTTGCCCAAGGTGCAAGGAGACATCAACCAACTTTCGCAGATGTTCCAGAACCTAATCAGCAATGCGATCAAATTCCGCGCCGAGAATCCACCGAAAATTCACATATCGAGTGTACAGGTCGGAGAGTCGTGGGTGATGTCGGTTTCTGACAACGGCATTGGGATAGACCCGCAGCACAGTGAACGAATATTCGGCATGTTCAAGAGACTGCATGGGAGGGGCGAGTATCCGGGGACTGGAATCGGACTCGCGATATGCAGCAAGATCGTGGAAAGGCATATGGGGAAGATTTGGGTCGAATCGGAGCCTGGAAACGGGTCAACTTTCAGCTTCACGCTGCCGGTTGTAGAGGATTAAAGGGAAAGGAGACGGCAACATGACCTCAGCAACAGAGGACAGAGCGATCGAGATTCTGCTGGTGGAAGACAATCCTGCCGATGTGCGGTTGACGGAGGAGGTACTCAGGCAATCGGAACATACGACGAACATCACAGTTGCGGAGGATGGCGTCATCGCAATGGAGATGCTGCACGGCGCCGGAGATTACGGCGATACTCCCCGTCCGGACCTTATACTGCTCGACCTGCGGCTACCGCGCAAGGACGGGCCAGAGGTACTTGCGGAGATCAACTCTGACGAAGGGCTAGTGAACATCCCTGTGATGATTCTTACGGGGACAGAGGCAGAGCAGAGCCTTCTCAACGCATACAACATCCCACCCAGTCGATTCTGCCGTAAACCAATCGAGTTGCAGCGTTTCAACAACGTGGTGGGTCAGCTCGGAATGTTCAGTCGGCAGCCGATAAGCCTGGGCCCGCCGGCGGGACAGGCTGAGAGCCAAGCAGAGTCGTCGGGCGGCAAGCGCCGGTGGTGGTGGCCTTTCGGCGGCAGCTAGGCCGCGGGCCGTGTTTACCTACGAACATGGCCACAAACCGGGCCATAGACCGGGCCACGAACCGGGCAAACCGTCCAGGCAGTCACTGCTGGCATTAAGGATACGGACGTGACTACTTACAGAAGGCATGCCAGCAGGCCGCTTGAAATATTGCTGGTCGAGGACAACCCTGCAGATGTACGTCTTATACAGCTGATACTGGAAGACGCCGAGTTTCATGTGAACTTCACCGTGGCTAGTAACGGGCAGGAAGCGATGAACATTCTCAGGCGTGAGGAAGGGTCCGCCGATGCGCCGCGACCGGATATGATCCTGCTTGACCTGAATATGCCCGTCATGGACGGCCGGGAAGTTCTCGCCGAGCTGGAAAAACTTCCTGAGTTGAGCAGCATTCCGGTGGTCGTGTTGACGACATCGCAGTCTCAGGAGGACCTTGAATACGCGTACAGCAAGTGCATCAGCAGTTACATCACTAAGCCGGTCGATGTGCATCAGTTCAATACGAAGGTGCGCGACCTGCTGAACTACTGGACGAATGTCGCGGTGCTGCCGAATTAGACAGTGACGACTTCCGGAGATGGCTCTTGGACAGAGGTACTGAATAGTCCAAAAGAATGTCTCCTACGATGTTGACATCGCGGCATGTACTTGCTACGGTGGAGTTGAGGGGCAAGAGGCCCTGCATTGACCGCCCTGGCAATTCGCTGGGCTGACAGGAGGATGGCTATGGTTAGACAACTAGTTCTGAATCATAACTGGAAATTCCCGTGTCATGCCCCTGCCGGTTTCAGGGACGGTAGTCAACGCTAACGTTGATAGAAGGGTAGTTCCGATAGATAAAGCCGGCAGGGGAGGCCAAGACCGGCAGACCCGCGAACAATAATCGGCTGTTAAATGACCCTTAGAAATTAGGGGGGCAGCCTTCGGTCAACAACCGAAAGTGCGGGACTAATGGGCAATTCAAGGAGGCGGTCGCAGCATGTGTTGCGCCCGCCTCCTTTCTTTGCGATATAATTGCCAGCGAAACGGTGAGCAGCGAGCTAGACGCTTCAGCGCAGTACGGGAATACGTGTCCCCTGCCCTCGAATTCTGCAAATACTGGATGCCGAACATTACAGAGGTGTGCCATCTTGTTGTCAGACGCTATCAATGACGAGAATGTAATGCGCCGCGTGCTCAAGCGGGGCGTGTCTGAGATTATCGTGGAGTCGGAGTTCGTGGAACGTCTCCAGGGCGGCCAGCCGCTGCGCCTGAAGATGGGCTTCGATCCCAGCGCGACTGACATTCATCTGGGGCATGCGGTTGGGCTGCGGAAGTTGCGGCAACTCCAGGACCTGGGGCACAAGGTTGTGCTTATCGTGGGAGACTGGACGGCGCAGATAGGCGATCCCAGCGGGAGGTCCGCTACTCGCCCTATGCTCACAGCGGAGCAAGTGCGCGAGAACGCTGCTACATATATGGCGCAGTTTTTCAAGATTGTGGACAGGGACAGGACGGAGACGCGCTGGCAGAGCGAGTGGTTCGGCGATTTCTCGCTGACGGATGTGATTAGTCTGACGAGCCGGTTCACGGTGGCGCAGTTCCTAGCGCGCGACGACTTCGCCAGCCGGTTCAAGGCGAACCAGCCGATAGCCATAACTGAACTGCTGTACCCGCTGCTGCAGGCGTATGACTCGGTGGCAATCGAGTCGGATGTGGAGTTCGGGGGGACCGACCAGATGTTCAATCTGCTTGTCGGACGGGACTTGCAGCAGATGATGGGTCAGACGCCGCAGCAGTGCTTCCTGATGCCATTACTACCTGGGACGGACGGCGTGCAGAAGATGAGCAAGAGCCTTGGGAACTATATTGGGATCGACGAGCCTGCAAACGAGATTTACGGCAAGGCGATGTCGCTGCCGGACGACCAGATCGTGCCGTACAGCGAGTATCTTACGGACATTGCCGAAGATGAGATTGACGAGATGCGGCAAGCACTGGGCGGCAGCTCAGTGAATCCGATGGAGCTGAAGAAGCGGCTGGCACGGGAGCTTGTGGCGCAGTTCCACGATGCTAATGCGGCGCGCGAGGCGGAGGGGCATTTCGAGCGGACTGTGCAGGGGCGGGAGTTGCCGGAGGATATAGCCGAGTTCGCGCTGCCGCCTTCCGAGGCGCTTGCCGACATGCGGTTGAGCCGACTGCTGGTTGATGCCGGACTTGCGAGCAGTGCGGGAGAGGCGAGACGGCTCATCGACCAAGGAGCGGTGCAGATTGATGGTGAGCGCGTCAACGAGGACTCTACTTCCGGTGTCGCAGCGGGCTGCGTGCTGCGTGCGGGTAGGCGGCGGTTTGTGAGGCTGGTGTAGCTTTCTTGCTATGCCGCTGCGCTGCCGGGGTGGCCGGGGGCGCCGTACAGGGGGCAACCGGTGCAGGATGTTGGCTGCGTGGAGTTGCCGCAGGTGGATGGGTTGTAAGATGGCTGGGTCTGCGTTATGCCGAGATGGGATGCTACCTCTATTTTGCGGGCATGTTTTGCGCCTTCGCTGAATAAGTCCAGCTTAAGCTGCCTGGCGCGGGGTGGGCGATGGCCGGGGAAGCGCAGGAAGGGCCAGGCGCGCTTGCGGACGACTCCCATGGTCTGCAGATCGCGCCAGTTGTCGATGCTGTGAGCGCGGCGGTTCTCTAGGATGCGATCTGCTGATGTGGGGCCTACGCCTGGGACACGCAGAAGTTGCTCTTTCGTCGCGGCGTTGATGTCCAGTGGGTATGCGTCAAGGTTTTGCACGGCGATGGATTGCTTGGGATCTTCGTCGTGGGGCAGGAAGCCGTTGTCGTCGTAGGCGAGGCGCATCTCGTCGCTGGTGAACTTGTACACTCGGCTGAGCCAGTCAGCTTGGTACAGGCGATGCTCTCTGACCATGGGCGTTGCGGGATGCTCTTCGAGGGGCGTGTGGCGGATGGGCTGGAAGGGTGCGTAATAGACGCGCTTGAAGTTCCACTCGCCGTAGAGCTGCTCGATTCGCTGGAAGATGTCCCAATCTGATTCGTTTGCCGCGCCAACGACCATCTGCGTCGCCTGCCCGACGGTCGCGCCTTTGCCATTGGCCCTGTTGCGGCGCATCAGGTCGGCGACCCAGCCCATTGGGTCGAGTATGTCGCGCTGCATGTCTTTCATTGTGCTGAGGCGTGTCATCATTTCGTGGGTAGGCGTTTCGATGTTGACGGAAAGGCGAGTGCCGAGCTTGTATGCTTCCTCGACGAACTGGTACTCGGTGCCGGGCATTACTTTCATGTGGATGTAGCCTTTGAAGCCGTGCTTGTTGCGTATCGCGTCCACAACCTTGAGCAGCCGTTCGGTGGTCTTGGAACCGCTGCCGGCGATGCCGGAGCTGAGGAAGAGGCCGTTGACCGTGTGGCGTCGGCGCATTTCCATGAAGGCGTTGGCGAGCTCATCGACCTTGAAGGCGTAGCGCTTTCGGGGGACCCAGTGGCTGTTGGGGCAGTAGAAGCAGTCCATCTTGCAGAAGTCGGTGAACATGACGCGCATGAGGCTGATGAACTTCCCGTTTGGCATTGCTGCCTTATAGATGCCGGGAACGGGATTGCGGCGCGCGGATGTGTAGGGCGCGGCGGTTCGGCTGCCGGCGGCGGGGCGTGAGAGAATGTCGTCACTTGCCATGCCGCCGAGGATGTGAAGTTTTTCAAAGGTGTCCGGCGTGTGCTTAATGAGCATTGCGGCTCTCCTGTGTAAGAATATATGTTCGCTGCCATGAGTTTAGCACAGGCGAGCGAATTGTCAATACCAGGAGTTAACAGAATGTACAGGGTACAGGATGGATAGGAAAGGGACAGATGGTGTATTTCGCCCCATTCCTTCGGCAAGCTCAGGACAGGCTCTAACCTTCCCACATCGGGCGAAAGGGACTTTATGTCAGAGTATTTGGCGGAGGCGTGTGTCCCAGCGATCGCGCAGCCAGTCGCCAAGGAAATTGAAGGCGAGCACAGTGAGGAATATCGCCATGCCGGGGAAGAACGCGACCCACCAGGCGTCGTCCAGATAATCGCGTCCGTAAGCCATCATAGAACCCCATGCGGGAGCGGAAGCGGGATGCCAGCACCGAGGTATCCCAGAATCGATTCGGCAAGGATGATGGCGCCAACCTGCAGCGTGGTCGCTATGACAAGCGTGTTCGTGACGCCTGGCAGGATATGCCTATATAAGATGCGGAATGAGGAAGCGCCGGATACCTTCGCCAATGCGACATAGTCCAGCGTTTTCAACTGGAGGGTTTGGCCGCGCACAAGCCGCACGACTTCGGGCCAGCTTGCCAGAGCAAGCACCCCCACGATTACGATGTATTTCTGGCCGAGGACGACAATGATTATTAGCGCAAGCAAGAGGTATGGTACGGCGGTTATCATATCCGTGATGCGCATTATCACCTCGTCAACGACTCTGCCAAAGTAACCTGCCACCAAGCCGAGCGTCGTGCCGACCAGCGTACCGATGGTTATGCTAATCACCGCGAGCGTCAGCGCGATGCGAGCGCCGTGGATGATGCGAGACAGCACATCACGCCCCAGCGGGTCGGCTCCGAGAATGTACTTGCCGCCTCTGCTGCAGTAGTCGAAATAGGGCTTTTCGTCGCCGACACATTGCGGGTACCAGAAGGGCGCGGCTGTGCGGTCGCGGAGGTCCTGACGGTTGGGCAGGCTGGGTGAGATGTATTCGGCGAAGGCGGCGCATGTAACGAGAGCTACGATGATGAGGATTGGGATGATAGGCCAGCGGCGAAGCACATAGAAAATGCGTGTAGCAGTGGTGCGGTGCGTGCGGCGGTGAATGTCGGCGAGCGTGAATTGGGGCGGTTGGTACATTACATTGACATCAGTGGTTTGAGGTGTGGGGATGACCTACTCGCCCATCAAATAAGTTGAGGGGCGGGTTGATGTCCCGCCCCTCAGTAGTTGGCTTGAAATGTAGATCGCGGTATATGCCGGACTAGGTGGTGAATAGTATGGGGTTTCGTAGAGGCGGCGCTATTTCCCGCTCGTTGAGCGGGTAGGCCTCCTTCTTGTAAATCTGGATGCGGTGCGAGCCGAAGTCAGTGATGTACAGCCTGTTTTCCTCGTCAACGCGCACTGTCAGTGGAGCGCGCAGGCGCTTGGTGGCTTCGAGGTCTGCCATTTCGCGCAGGCGAAGCGTTACCGGGTTGGCAAGGATGTACTCGCGAGCGGAGCGGGAGAGGCTGGCGTCGCCTATGAACTGCTCGACGAAGCGGCCCCCAGCATCGAAGAGCTGCACACGGTCGTTGCCCCAGTCGGAGACGTAGATATCACCGTCCGCATCGACGGCAACGCTAGTCGGGCGGTCGAACTCGCCCTTGTCGTCGCCGGAACCGCCAATTTCCATCAGGAACTCGCCGTCGGGCGTGAACTTCTGCATGCGGTCGTTGCGCCAGTCGGCAACGTATATGTCGCCTTCGTCGTCAACGGTTACGCCCCAAGGCATGTTCAACTGCCCTTTGCCGTCGCCGAATTCGCCGAACTGCGATAGGAACTTGCCGTCTTTAGTGTATGTCTGTACACGGTGATTCAGGGTGTCGGAGAGGACGATGTTGCCATCGTTGTCGAAGGACATTCCTGTCGGGCGATTGAATTGTCCTTCGCCGCCACCCTTCTCACCCCAACTTGCCTGCTGCTCGCCGTCTTTGTCGAAGATGAAGACCTTGTTGTGCGCCTCGTCGGAGACATACAGCAGTTCGTCATCATCGCAGAGCAAGCCGGAAGGCCACTGGAATGTGCCTGTGCCGATGGTGCCGAGATTGTCGTCGGCCCAGTTGATGCGCCTAATTTCGTTGCCGAGTCCGCCTCGACAGAGGATATACACGCGCTCATCTTTGCCGAAGGCGATGTCAACTGCGTTGGAAGTAACCCGGCGCATGCCGAGAGTCATGTAATAAGGGAAGCCTGACCTGAGCATTCCGTATGGTCTGGCCATTGTTGCACCTCGCAGAGTTTTTTGATTTATCAGTTCTTCGGTTAGGTCAGTCAATCGGTACTTCTCAATAGGTACTTAAATGGGCGTGGTTAACATCAACAGAGTTGCCGAACCATCCTGTCCTTCGACGGGGTCACGACGAACGGAGTTTACTCAACCGCTCACTTGAATGTACAAATAAGAAAGTCGGTCGGCAGCCGATACATCGACTAACCGACCGACTGATTAACTCTTACTTAAATGGGGTGATCTGCTCGTAGTGACCGTTCACGATTTCGGGGGCGTCTATGCCCATCCATTGTTCAAGCATGGTGGCGTAGATGCCGCGGAAGTCAATCGTGTGCTCCAGGTCCTCGCCCTTCGCCCATGTTTCGGGACTGAGGGATGGGTACTCGGAGTAGAGGCCGCCATTGACCGGCTCGCCGATGATAAACGCGCCGCCTCCGGAGCCGTGGTCGGTGCCGCTGCCGTTGTCCTTGATTCTGCGACCGAACTCGGTGAAAACAAGCATCACCACGTTGTCAGCGGCGTCGTGCTCGTTGAGGTCGTCGAAGAAGTCGCGGACCGCGCCGGAGAGGTCCTGAAGCAGCTTGGGATGCGTCGGGTTCTCGTTGGCGTGTGTGTCGTAACCGCCGTGGCTGGTATAGAAGATACGTGTGCCAAGTCCGGTGGTATGCACCCTTGCGATGTCTCGCAGGCTCTTGGCTATCGCGTTGTCGCCGTATTCGACGCTGGAGCTGTACTGCGCGGGGGCAGCCTTCAGCCTATCGGCGCCGCGAAGGACGTCCATGCCGGTGCGGGAGAGGTATTCCATCACTGGGCCTGTGCCTATCGTCTGCGCGTACATGTCTTTGAAAATCTGGAGTGCCTGATCGCGCTGATCGTCCTCGCCGATGCCGGTTAGGAGGCCGTAGCTGTCGAGGTCGTTGACGGAGGTAACAGGCACACCGGGGACTGCCATCGCGCGAGGCAAGCCGATGCCGAAGTTGATGCCGGTAAGCTCGTCCTCGCCATTGGGGTCGAGTTCGCGGAGGGCCTTGCCGACCCAGCCTTCGGTTACGACCTTGTCCGGCTCGCAGGTGTGCCAGATGTCCATGCCGCGGAAATGGGAGCGGTTAGAGTTGGGGTAGCCGATGCCTTGTACCACCGCAACTTTGCCCTCGTCGAACATGTCCTTGACTGGGCGGAAGTTGGGGTTGAAGGCGAGGTCGTCGTTGATCGTCAGCACTTCCTCGCGATCAATCTTGACCAACTTGCGGTTGTCGTAGTAGGTCGGGCTGTTGTACGGGATGAGAGTGTGCATGAAGTCGTTGCCGCCCGAAAGCTGCACTACAATCATGACCGGGTCTTTTCCGTTACCGTTGGCTGGCATCTCGTGTGCCTCCTTTTGCTTGCTTGCCTGTAACTGTCAACATTGGATACATGGCGATATTCTTTATGTTAGGCGAACTGGTACTCGCGGGTGGAAACGATGAGCTGAAGCATCCTGCCGATGTGGGTTGCGCTGTCGTTGGCGTCATCTTCGATGTCGAAGCTGAGGTCGCCTACCGCTTGCGCGTATCGCATCAGCCCTTCCATGGTGTTGTCATCGACAGCGACGTGCCCTGCGAGTTCAAGGGACATTTCGACGAATTGTTCGGGGGTGAGTTTGCCGTCATCGCTCTGGGCACTCATGCGGGCGACGATGTCCTGAACGCCGGGCTTCGAGAGGTCGTTGAGCTGGTTGACCGCGAAGTTGATGCGCTCGTTGAGGGTGCCGCCGTCAATCCATTCATGGCCAGTATGCCAGCCCTCGACGGTGGGCGGGTTCATCAACTGCTGCCCCATCACCGTGGTTGCGCCGCCAAGAGCGCCGATCGCTTCGTTAGGTTCGGGGAACTTATAAGTTCCGACGAGCTTGATGGTGCCGGCGACTAGCTCTGACGGACTCTTGACCTTCTTGAACTGCGCCTCTTTGAAGAAGTCCGAGTTGAACAGGGTTTCCAACATGGGCTTAATCTGCCCGTCGTACTCAAAGTATGCCGTGATGAGCGTCTCCATCGCCTCTGGGTCGCGCGGCGGCTCAAGCTCCCAAGAGGGGACTTGCGGCTCGTCCGCGACGAAGAAGTTGTAGATGTGGCGGCAGATAAAGGCTGCGGTGGCGGGCTGCCTGACGACGATGTCTATGATGTCTTCGCCATTGAAGTTGCCCGTCTCGCCGAGGAATGTCTTCTCGGATTCGTCGTGGTCTTCGCCAACGTAGAGGAATTCGGCGTCGTAGCTACCGAAGGGGTACAGAGGAATGGGCTGCGTAAACGTCCAGCCAGTGAAGGCGAGGGATGCGTTCTTGATGTCTTCTTCAGAGTAGTGTCCTACGCCCATGGAGAAGAGTTCGAGCAGTTCCCTGCCCCAATTTTCGTTCGGCTCGCCCTTGTGGTTTTCGCAGTTGTCCAGCCAGTAGTTCATTGCCGGGTCTCTTGCCAGCTCAAGCAGGATAGTCCTCATATCGGTCATGCCGACATCACGGAAGGTTTCTATCTGCCGGACTATGGAGGGCACATGCTCGCCCTTGTACCAAGCGGTGGCGAAGACATGGTGCCAGAGGAGCGCCACCTTTTCCTGAAGGGGACGCTGAGTGTTGACCATGCGGTATATCCAGCGTCCGGCGTGTGCCTGCAGGGAGTCGTTGTAGCTCAGTTCCAGGTTGTAACGCTTCCAGACATCCTCTTCAAGCTCCGGGAAGCGTTCCGGGTTCACGAGGTCATCCACGACAGCCTTGTAGCCTTTCGATGCCAGCTCGTCCAGCTCCGCCCTGGAAGCGCCGAAACCCGCACGGCGCATTAAATGGGCAATTAGAGCAACGTCATTCGCCATTGTCGCCCCCTCCTTAAAAGTGCGTTTCAATATGAGCATACTATCCTTATTAAGGAAGCATGCCATAGTAGTTAGACCTAGAGTGCATTTTACATCAGACGGGCAAGGCGCACAACAGGAATGTTTGCGAGTTCCTGCGTTAAGAGCGGGTTAAGGGTGAATGTGATAGTAGACGGGCAGAATTGACGCCCCAAGCGCACATATATGGTGGAGAGACTTCGATTTTTCAGTTGACTGGCGGGGTGGGTACATCATATCGGCAGCGCAGGCATGGTACTAGGGTGTGTTGACAATTGTATTAAACTTAGAGCATGTCAACATCTAAACTAACTCTGGACCAGTGGTCAAAGATTCGCGATTTCCTGAAAGAGGAGACCAACGTCTATGTCAAGTCTGAGCGGGACTGCAAACGATTCATAGAAGGGGTTCTGTGGATGAGCAGGTCAGGCGCTCCGTGGAGGATGCTTCCGGCAGGATACGGCAAGTGGTACAGCGTGTACAGGCGCTTTTCCAGATGGAACGAGCAGGGGATATGGGAGAAGATGCACCAGCATTTCGCTGATGAGCCGGATATGGAGCATCTGATAATAGACAGCACGACGGTGCGTGCGCATCCCTGTGCGGCGGGTGCGCCGCATAAAAAGGGGGACAATGGTCGCAGGCTCTTGGTAGAAGTCGAGGGAGTTTCAGCACGAAAGTGCATGTGAGTGTTGACGCTCTGGGCAATCCACTGAGATTCACGCTCACTGGGGGTCAGGCACACGACATCACCCAGGCCTATGAACTGATAGACGGCATTGAGAGTGAATATGTGATAGCTGATCGCGGATATGACTCACAGCGGTTTCGTGAACGAATCGTTGAGATGGGAGCGACGCCTGTAATACCGCCGCGTTCAAGTAGAAGAGAGCCTCAGCCATACGATGAGCATCTATACGGTGAGCGCCACTTGGTTGAGTGTTACATAAATAAGATGAAGCATTATCGACATATTTTCAGCCGGTTTGACAAGTTAGCGAAGATGTACCTTGGTTTCCTACACTTTGTCGGCGCTCTCATATGGCTGAAATGAAATGTCAACACACCCTAGGCAAGGATTCGAGATTCGCCACTCCGCAACTTGCGATTGAAATGAAAATAGAAGGCCCTGTGGCTTGTGGAGCGTTCCTTGACTTTGTGCGCGACATTCGTCTAATATTGCTGGCAATAGGCGAGAGTGCAATAATTCACAATCCGCCCGTAAATTGACGATATTTATGGATTGGTGATTGACTATGTGTTCACCGTTCATCTAGGATTGCGCTTACTTATACTCCAATCATTTTCACAACAATCCAGACGGTTCGGCTATTGGCACGCGTGGGACTAAATATGCCCCGACCGGGCTGGGAAGGCTTTTCCGACCCTGAGCGGGGACCAAAAAAGGATGGCGAAGGCGACATTGTGGGCTCTGATAGGAGCACGGGCACGGTAACAATTAAGAATCGACAAGAGGTTGACCTATATTTTCGGGTTCGGTCGTCAATTGGAGCTTAAAGTTTAGGATGCGGAGTGGTAGTTTGAAGATGCAGGTTCGAACAAACGCAAAGAACCACACCGTTCATTGGTAGGCGGGCAGCTGTTATCTATGCTGTTCAAATAGGCGTGAAGATACAAGTGCGTAGCGGAGGGTCTCATGGCAGTTGATATGGTTGCAGAGACGGGTACTTTCAGGGTGAAGTCAGGGTTGGCGCAGATGCTGAAGGGTGGCGTGATTATGGACGTCGTGACCGCAGAGCATGCGAAGATTGCGGAGGACGCGGGGGCTGTCGCGGTGATGGCGCTGGAGCGCGTACCTTCCGACATTCGGAGCGCTGGAGGCGTCGCGCGGATGTCGGACCCGTCCATGATTGCGGAGATTATAGACGCGGTAACGATTCCGGTGATGGCGAAGGCGCGCATCGGTCATTTCGTGGAGGCTCAGATTCTTGAGGCGCTTGGCGTGGACTACATCGACGAGTCCGAGGTGCTGACGCCCGCCGACGAGAACAATCACATTAACAAGCACGACTTCAGCGTGCCTTTCGTGTGCGGCTGTCGCGACCTTGGAGAGGCCCTGCGCCGCATCGGTGAGGGCGCGGCGATGATTCGCACCAAGGGCGAGGCCGGCACGGGCAATATTGTGGAAGCGGTCCGCCATGCGCGCCAGGTGATAGGCGAGATTCGCCGCATCCAGAATATGACCGGTGACGAGCTTATGGCGACGGCAAGAGACCTGCGAGCTCCCTACGAACTTGTGCGAGAGATTCACGAGACGGGTGATCTGCCTGTGGTCAACTTTGCGGCGGGCGGCATCGCTTCACCCGCGGATGCGGCGCTGATGATGCAGCTTGGCGTTGACGGCGTGTTCGTCGGTTCAGGCATATTCAAGTCCGAATACCCGCAGATAATGGCGGAAGCCATCGTGAAGGCGACCACGCACTACAACGACCCGCAGATTCTGGCGGAGGTGTCCAGAGGATTGGGCGTGGCGATGCCGGGCCTGGATATTCGCACCATGCCCGAAGAGGAGCAGCTTGCGACGCGAGGCTGGTAATTTGTCGAGGAAAGAGCCAAGAATCGGGGTTCTTGCGGTACAAGGTGACTTCCTGGAGCATAGGCAGGCACTGCTTCGGCTGAGGATTGACGCGCCCGAAATACGACTGCCCCATCAGTTAGACGAGATCGACGGGCTGATTATCCCCGGCGGAGAAAGCACGACGATCGTCCAACTGATAGACATCTACGGCTTTCGGGCGGCGCTGCGGGAGAGGGCGCAGGCGGGTATGGCGATCTGGGGCACTTGCGCCGGCATGATTGTCGTAGCCGACCGACTCACAGACCGTCGCCCTGAACCTTTGCGTCTTATGGACATCGACGTAAGCCGCAACGCCTTCGGGCGGCAGGTGGACAGCTTTGAAGCTGACATTGAGTTTCAGGAGATCGAGGGCGCGCCGTTCCATTGCGTGTTCATACGCGCCCCGGTCGTCAACCGCGTGGGCGAATCCGTGAAGGTGCTGGCGGCTCTGGACGACGGGCGTCCTATTGCCGTGCGGCAGGGCAGGATGCTGGCGACGGCATTTCACCCCGAATTGACGGACGACCCGCGCGTCCACGAGTTGTTCGCGCGGATGGTGGAGCAGCGAGATCAGAGGAGGTGTTTGGAAAATAGGCCGCATCGTATGCCTTTTGCCCTAGGATGATTTGGGATTGCGCGGCTTCATAATGATGTAAATAGTCACATTGTCGGTCAATATCGCTGCTAATGGGTTATTGTTTGCCCTTAGGTGCGTTGCTACCACGCCCCGATAAGTGATTGTGCGCCTGGTACGCGGGCAGACACTTCAGTTGAAGAGTCTCGACTATGTCGCGCTTGCGAAGATTGCGGGCGCGTCAACGCCGCGTATAATGTATCGCCATATCCTGCCGGGCGTGACGAATACAATCGTTGTGGCAACGACGCTTCAGGTGGGCAGCATAATCCTCGCGGAGGCTATACTCAGCTTCCTGGGGGCGGGCGTACCACCGCCAACGCCATCCTGGGGTTCTATGGTATCGGATGGGCGCGATTACCTCGCTTCTGCGTGGTGGGTTGCCTTCTTCCCAGGCATAGCGATATTCCTTACGGTGCTGGCATTCAACTTCATCGGTGACTGGCTGCGTGACCGCTGGGATCCAAGGTTGCGGCAGCTTTAGATCAAAAGATACCTGCAACTGAGCCCCTTATAGCTCTCGTTGAAAATCCAACTCCAACAATGGCGTACGGGCATTCGATATGCCGCTGAACGGCGTCCGGAAGACCTTGGCGCGATGTTTAATATTAGGGTTGACAATCTACCTATGATGAATTATAAGTTCACTTTAGCCATTGCCCACATTCCCCACGGCATTCCTACTGGCACGCCCTTAACAAACTTGTTCTGTGAAGATGTCATTACATCCTCAACAGTGAGAGTGTAGTTAGGGCCTATTTTTGTGAAACTCAAAGCAAAGTTTTGGCAGGAGGGCGCAGCAGACATGCAAAAAGGTTTGACGATCCGCACCATTTGGTTGAGTCTGGCACTGGTTGGAATACTGGCGTTCGCCCTTGCCTGCGGGAGCGCGCCCGAAGACGGAGGCGCCGCGGCACCGGCACAGCCCGTCGCGACACCAACTTTCCCGCCGACGCCGATTCCACCCGCGATCGCAGCGCCGACTGCCGCGCCCGCGGCAGCGCCGGCAGCCATGTCTTCGGACGACATCCAAACGGGTGGTCACCTTCGGGTGCTGAATGATGGCTTCCCACCAAAATGGGACTTCACGCAGACCAGTACCTGGATTTCGCTGTTCCATTATGGGGGAAGGGCGTACAGCGGATTGCTGCAGTTCTCCCCAAGGGACGGTGTCGAAATCTGGCCGGATATGGCGGGGTCATGGGAGGTTATGGACAATAACCAGACCTACGTATTCCACATAGACAAGGACCTCACAGAGTACCACGACGGGCAGCCTTTCACTCTAGATGATGTGGTATATGCAATAGATCGCTGGCGCAATCCACCTGAAGGCATCATCCAGCCGCGTGTGGGGGCGTTCAATCTGATCGATACGATGGAAGTCGTGGACGACCACACGCTTGAAATTCGGCTAAAGGAGCCTTTCGGGGACTTCATCGCGGAAGCCGCCAACGAGTGGCATATGTTCATCCCCAGGCACATTTTGGAAGCCAACAACAATACGATTACGAACTACGAGCAACTGGTTGGCACCGGGCCATACAAGATCGTAGATGCGGAAGACGGCATCTCGGTCGAGATGGAAAAATATTCTAACTACTTCCGGTCGGATCCAGACGGCAACCAATATCCATACCTTGACAAAGTTACCTCCGTTGTCATAGCTGAACCTCAGGCCATTGTTGCAGCTCTCAATGCGAAGAAGGCAAGCGCGACAAAGCCCAACTGGGTTGGTGTGAGCCACCTCGAGTACAAGCAGATGGCTGATGAGGGCGACGGCACATTCCTCGCAGAGGCTTTCGCCACTGTTGACAGCGTGCAATTGAATAACGAGGCTCCGCCTTTCGACAACATAGATGCGCGTAGGGCCATTATGTATGGCTTCAACAAGAACCGCGTCATCGAGATTGACGGTGCGGAGAACCCGATCTTCCCGATAAGCTGGTTCAGCTATCTACATCCGTCACCGGAAGAGATAGGCGAGATTCCCGGCTACAACCCTGCCAAGAGGGACGAAGAAGTGGCGATGGCTCGTGAGTTCGCTGAGAAGTCGGGGCTGAAAGAGTTTGATCTGATTTGGATACCGACCAGAGTGGCACATGCGGAGCAGATGCAGCAAGACATGCTGGAATGCTGCGATGTGCAGGTGAACATCGTAATTCAGGACTGGACGGCGATGATTGCGGCCGTCGAAGGACGGCGATACGAAGCCGCTATTGGCGGAACGGCGCCCAGCTATGCGGGAACCGTTCCCATCATCGACATTATGTATACCGAAGGCGGAGGACGCAACGGAGGCTGGGATCCGCCTGACAACTGGGAAGCAGCTTGGAATAAGGCAAGGGTCCAACAGCCGGGACCTGAGCAAGACGCCCTCTTTGATGAGATGTTCGACATTATGATGAACGAATGGATGCCAATGGTGCCGGTTTACGCCAACAACCATAATAAGTTCCATTGGAACTATGTGCATAACTGGCAGTTGGTCGCTCAAGATATATTCAGCAACAACAAGTTCGAGGACGTTTGGTTAGACTGCGACGCTCCCAGTCCTGGGGCGGGGTGCTAGGAGCCATTCACGAATGATCTTGCTTCGTGAATCGATCAATGTGATCTATTACAGGAGGACATGGGCAATATGAAACTAGGGCTACAAGGTAATGTCATTTTGGTGGTGGCATTGGTGACGATCCTCACTGTTGCCGCATTGGCGTGCGGAGGCGCATCCGACGAAAGCGCCGCTCCCACTGCTGCAGCTCCGGTAGCAACGCCGACTTTCCCGCCTACGCCGATCCCACCCGCGATCGCCGCGCCGACTGCAGCACCTGAGGCACCCGCAGCGATGGCGCCCGGCGGCATTCAGATGGGTGGGCACATTACAGTTGTGAACGACGGCTTCCCTCCGAAGTGGGACTTCACGCAGACAAGCACCTGGATTTCGCTCTTCCATTACGGCGGACGGGCATATAACGGGTTGTTGCAGTTCTCTCCCAAGGACGGCGTAGAAATATGGCCCGATATGGCAGAGTCCTGGGAGGTCATGGACAACAACCAGACTTACGTGTTCCACATTGACGAAGACCTTACCGAATGGAACGATGGTACGCCGTTCAGCGTTGACCACATAATCTACGCCATCGATAGGTGGCGCAACCCGCCCGAGGGCATAATCCAGCCGCGCGTGGGGGCGTTCTCACTCATTGACACAATGGAAGCCGTGGATGACAGCACGCTAGAAATCAAGCTGCAGGCTCCTTTTGGAGACTCCATCGCTGAAGCGGCAAACCAGTGGCATATGTTCATTCCTCAGCACATCCTTGAAGCCAATGAGAGCGCAATTCCGCGCTGGCAGGACGTGATAGGCACGGGACCGTACGAGGTAGTGGACGCCGAGGACGGCATATCGGTCGCCATGGAAAAGAACCCCAACTACTTCCGCTCCGATCCTGACGGCAACCAGTATCCTTATCTTGATAAGGTGACTTCGGTGGTCATAGCCGAGCCTCAAGGCTTACTTGCCGCTCTCAGAACGAAGAATGGGGACGCTACAAAGCCCACATTCGTTGGCGTAAGCCACCTAGACTACAAGAGCATAGTCGAGGAAAGCGGCGGTGAGGCTACTTTCCTTGCAGGGCCTTTTGCCGACGTTGCCAGCATCCAGCTCAACAACCAGATTCCGCCTTTTGACGACGTAAACGCCCGCAGGGCCATAATGTACGCCTTCAACAAGCAGGCGGTCATAGATTCAGAGGGCGCGGAAAATCCTGTGTTCCCAATAAGCTGGTTCAGCTACCTCCATCCTTCGGAGTCGGAGATTGCCAAGATTCCTGGCTACGACCCGACCAAGAGGGAAGAAGAAATGGCAATGGCTCGGGACTTCGCCGAGCAAGCCGGGTTGACAGAGTTTGAGCTCATTTTCGTTCCATTCCGGACAGCGCATGCAGAATTGCTTGCACTGGACCTACAGGAGTGCTGCGATATCACGGCTGAAATCAGGATACAGGACTGGACGGCGATGATCGCCTCTGTCGAGGGCCGCAGGTACGAGGCGGCATCAGGCGGAACCGCTCCGAGCTACGCGGGCATAGTGCCGATAGTAGATATTATGTATAGCGATGGCGGAGGTCGCAACGGTGGTTGGGTTCCGCCCGACAATTGGGAGGCCGCGTGGAATAAAGCGAGGACCCAGCAGCCCGGACCTGAGCAGAGCGCGTTGTTTGACGAGATGTTTAACATCATGCTTAACGAATGGGTCCCCTCTGTGCCTTACTATGCAGCGAACCATAACAAGTTCTACTGGAACTATGTGCATAACTGGAATCTGGTCGCGCAGGACATATTCAGCAACAACAGGTTTGAGGATGTGTGGTTAGACTGCGACGCTCCGAGTCCTGGGCCGGGGTGCTAGCAAGGACTTCCGGAAGTTCGAAAATTTACGAGAATGAGAACGGAAACGAAAACAGGAGGCATCAGTCAATATGCACAAAGGCATATTTGGTAGGCTCACTTGGGTGATTATCCTCGGGGCGGTTCTGACGCTCGCTGGCATCGCGTGTTCCAGCGCGCCGGAAGGGGCTACTCCAGCAGCGCCGGCCCAAGTGGTAGCGACAGCGACTTTCCCGCCGACAATCGTTCCGCCTAAGATAGCCACGGCCGCGCCCGCCGCGCCCGCAGCAATGGCATCCAGCGATGTTATGAGAGGCGGACACTTGAGGGTGATCAATGATGGCTTCCCGCCGAAGTGGGACTTCTCGCAGACGAGCACTTGGCTTTCGCTTTTCCACTATGGCGGGCGAATGTACAGCGGGCTGCTACAGTTCTCTCCGCGTGACGGTATCGAGATTTGGCCCGACATGGCCGAGTCTTGGGAAGTTAGCAACAACTCCCAGACATTTACCTTCACGATAGACGAAGACCTTACAGAGTGGAACGACGGCACACCGTTCGATGTTGAGCACATAATCTACGCGATAGATCGGTGGGGCAATCCGCCTGAAGGTATCATTCAACCGCGCGTAGGCGCGTTCAACCTCATAGACAGTATGCGCAAGGTTGATGACCGCACACTGGAAATCAACCTGAAGGCGCCCTTTGGCGACTTCATCGCAGAGTCCGCCAATCAGTGGCACGCCATGATACCTGGGCACATCCTTGAAGCCAACGAAAACACCATTCCACGCTGGCAGGATGTGATAGGCACGGGGCCGTACAAGATAACCGACGCCGAAGACGGCATATCGGTTGATTCTGAGAAAAACATGAACTATTTCAGAG
The DNA here is from genome assembly GCA_965222145.1 of Dehalococcoidia bacterium. Taxonomy (GTDB): domain Bacteria; phylum Chloroflexota; class Dehalococcoidia; order Lucifugimonadales; family JADFKI01; genus Bin90. The sequence goes on from CBDCTG010000001.1 coordinate 109,930, forward strand.
ACGCGCCTGACGGTGACCCGTATCCGTACTTGGACCGTGTTACTTCGATCAACATTGTCGAGCAACAGGCCCGCATAGCGGCGCTTCGCTCTAAGAAGGCAGACGCGACCAAGCCTAACAACCTCAATCACAAAGAGTACGAGAGCATGCCATTGGGCGATGGTCCTGAAGAAGCTTCCTTTGATAGGGGCCCCTTTGTGGATGTGGCAAGCATCCAGCTCAACAACCAAATTGCGCCTTTTGATAACATCGACGCCCGGCGCGCCGTGTTCTATGGCGTGTACAAGCAGGGCATAATCGATTCTGAAGGGGCAGAGAACCCTTACTATCCGATCAGCTGGTTCAGCTACATTTTCCCGTCCAGCCAGGAGATTCTTGACACTGTTCCGGGGTATAAGCCAGAGAACCGAGAAGAAGAACTGGCGAAGGCGAAGGAATTTGCCGAAAAAGGCGGTCTCACGGAGTTCGAGCTTGTAGTGGTTACGGCGCGTACCGCGCACGCAGAGTTGATCCAGGCGGACATGGCGGAAATCGGTGTTGATGTAAAAATCACGCCGCAAGACTGGACTTCGATGATCGCTTCGGTTGAAGGTCGCCGCTATCAAGCCGCTACAGGCGGCACCGCTCCTAGCTACGCCGGAGTCGTCCCACTTGCTGACATTATGTACAGCGAGAATGGCGGCCGCAATGGAGGCTGGGACCCGCCGGCGAACTACCTGGCGGCATGGAATGAGGCGCGAACGCTTCAGGCCGGTGCGGAAAGGGATAAACACTTCAGCGAGATGCACAGGATAATGTTGGAAGAGTGGGTTCCCAGCGTACCTTATTCCGCTGTCAACCAGAACAAGTTCCGTTGGAATTACGTGCATAATTGGGACACAGTTGCACAGGAAATATTCAGCAACAACAAGTTTGAGGATGTCTGGCTTGACTGCGGAGCGCCGAGTCCCGGACCAAGTTGCTAGAGTCTACCCTGCAATTTTGAGAGAATGAATGTTCATCCCGCCCGGTGCTGGCGCAAGGCGGGATGAACATTAAGGAAATGCCCTTACGGAGCAGGTAGTAATATGTGGAAATACATCATCCGGCGGCTGATACTAATCGTCCCTACGGTCTTTCTTGCTGGATCGCTGGTATTCTTCATGCTTCGCGTTCTGCCGGGTGATATCGTAAGCACTCTCACTTCAGAGGGAGGCGCTACGGCGGAATCTAAAGAAAAGTTGCGGGAAGAATTGGGACTGAATGATCCTATGGTGGTGCAGTACGGTAAATGGCTGTGGGGCACCGTCAATGGCAATCTGGGTTACTCGCACTACCAAGACAGGTACGTCTCGCAGGTCGTCAAGGACAAGATCGAGGCGACGATGACTCTTGCGATATTTGCCATGGTGTTTTCTCTTGCGATAGCCTTCCCCATGGGCATAGTTTCGGCGGTAAAGCGGGGGTCCTGGTGGGATCAAGGTATTCGCATATTCACCGCGTTATCGCTTGCCGTGCCATCATTTTGGCTCGGCATACTGCTCATCATATTCGCATCAAAGGTTTTCAACTGGAGCAAGCCAGTAGTCTATACTTCGTTCTTCTCAGATCCAGGCAGCAATATGGCGCAGCTCTTCCTGCCCATACTTGCCACCGGCATAACTTCAGCCGCTATATTGAGCCGTCTAGTGCGCTCGATGATGCTGGAAGTTCTACGAGAGGATTATGTCAGGACTGCCCGCGCAAAAGGATTGCGCGAGTTCTTAGTAATCATGCGGCACACAATCCGAAATGCAAGCATCCCAGTGCTGACAATGGCTGGATACCACTTCGGCGCCATTCTTTCCGGAGTAGTTGTAATTGAGAATGTATTCTCAATACCGGGTCTAGGACAGCAAATTCTAGTCTCTATTTTCGCACGAGACTACGACATGGTGGTTGGTATTGTGGTCGTTATGACAGTCATCCTCGCTGCCTGGATACTGGTCATTGACTTGCTCTATTCCGTGGTTGACCCACGAATCCGTTACTCGTAAGGCTGAGGTTCCATAAGAAGGGTTCGTACGTGAAGTCAGGAGCGTCAAATAGAATGAGCCAAGCAAGTATTGGCGTTGCGAGTGGAGCAAGAGACCCGGGATTTGGACAAGCGACAAAGACCTTTTTGGTCAGGTTCTGGCGCAGATACCCCTCTGCGTCTGTTGCCGCAGTGGTGTTGATTATAGTAGTGCTAGCCACAATATTTGCTAACGTAATATCTCCTTTTGAGCCCAACAAAGCATACGGAGTCAGACTGGGAGGACTGCTTGAGCCCGGAAAGAATTTCGGAATTCATTTACTAGGAACGGACACACTAGGCCGCGATCTGTTCACCCGTGTGCTAGTTGGCGGTCGAGTATCACTGCTGATCGGGCTCATAGCACCGACAGTGGGTATAACTATAGGCGCACTCGCGGGCATCACCGGAGCTTATTTCGGCGGATTGACGGACCTGATAATTCAGAGGATTACCGATACGCTCATGGCGATTCCTAGCCTCGTAATGGCTATGGCGATCACTATTTCGCTCGGTTTCACTCTCCCAGTGGTTATACTCGCCATTGCCGTGGGCATTGCACCATACGCATCCCGTCTCTTGCGCTCTCATGCCCTTGTGCTAAGGAGCATGCAGTACATCGAAGCCAGCCGCGCGATAGGGGCAACAAACAAGCGCATCATCCTGCGGCATCTGGTACCAAATTCCTGGGCGCCCTGGATCGTGATGCTTGCGGTGAATATAGGGAACGCAATCGTCATCGAGGCATCTCTTAGCTACCTGGGAATTGGCATCGCGCCTCCTACTTCGTCCTGGGGCAACCTGCTCATCAGGGCAGCCAGTTACTTTACAGACAATCCGCACCTTGTGTATGCGCCCGGGCTGATGATTACAATCGTGGTGCTCTGCTCGAATATCTTCGGGGACGCGCTTAGAGACATGCTCGATCCTCGGCTGCGTGGGGCTGATTAACCTTGCAGCGATGCGCGGCGTCGCTTGATATACCAATGACTGTGCTAGTGAAAAATACCGCCGTCACATTGCTTGTGGCGGTGGCGCTTTTTTTGATCGGGTGCCAGCAGGGCAACCCCGTTGCTACCGGAGTTTTCTCGAACGCTGATGAAATTCGCCCTTTCGTGAATGTTACGCAGTCTGCGTTGAAGGGGCTGCAGGAGTCGTGGAATATCCGTCCGGGTGTGGTGATCTTCGACTACGACCGTGACGGGGATATGGATTTCTACGTGTCGAATGCTTACGAGTTCGGCAACTGGCTGTATCGCAACAACGGCGACGGCACCTTCGATAATGTTGCGGACGACGCAGGAGCAGCACTGAGACAGACGCACGGCACAGGTGTTGTCGCCTGCGATGTGAACAACGACGGCTTCCAAGACCTTTATGTGGGCGCGCAGGGGAGCATAACGGACAGGCTGGACTATCGCTCGCAGCCTGAAGGGGACCAGAACATAGACAGGCTGCTGCTGAATGACGGTGACGGCACTTTCACGGACATTACAATGTCAGCGTTTGGAGATGCCGTCAACGGGCGCTCCGCCATGAGCGCCACTTGCGCTGATGTTGACCGCGACGGGTGGATTGACATCTATGTGGGCAATCTGGCGGAGGATGAGTTCCGCGGCATGAGCGTGCCTTACCAGAACGGACAGTACAATGTGCTTTACCGCAATAATGGCGACCTGACATTCTCGGACATCAGCGAAAATTCCGGCGTGCAGGGTCCGCAGGTGTGGATGCGAGAACGCGACGGGAGGCCGGTCGCGTACAAGGATGGATTGACTGGGGACGAGTACGAGGGCTACGACCCTAACATGCGCGATGACAGGGAGAACCGTGTGGGCGACCCAAGCGGGCAGACGCAGGCGGTAACATTCTTCGATTATGACAGTGATGGCGACTCGGACCTTTGGGTTGCGAATGACGGGGACAGGCTGCATGTGTTGCGCAATGATTCCGTGCCTGGCAGCGTGCGCTTTACGGATGTTGCACGCTACATGGGAGTGGACAAGGTGGGAGCATGGATGGGGTTTGCGATTGGCGACTACGATGGAGACGCGGACCTAGATATATTCGTGTCAAATGTGGGCTTTCACCCGCGCCTGATGCCTGCGCCGGAGACGCCGATGCCCTTCTGCGCGTATCACGAGCGGTTCGCATGGGGGACTTGCCTGCACTATCTGCTGCGGAATGACGGCATCCGCGAGGTGCCCGGCCTAGGCAGTATCGGCGCGTTCCACAATGTCGCGCCGTCAGTTGCAGTCACGCCCAGCCCACTGATGCCGCCGGACTCGCTGGATGTGTCGAAGATCGATGAGAGCCAGATGGTGCCGACGGGGTTGAGCGCATACGACTTCGCCTTCGGGACGACATTCTTCGACTATGACAATGACGGGGACCAAGACCTCTACTGGCTAGGCTCTACGGTAGATAGGGGTGAGGCTCCGGGTGGCGAGGTATTCCCCTCCGCGGGACGGATGATGCGGAATGTGGCTTTGGACGCGTTCGAGGATATCACGGTGCGCGCCCAGCTCGTGGATGTGCAACGGGCGCGATACGACAAGATTGATCCACAGAATCCGAAGAAAGATTTAGGTGTTCACCGAATTGACCCGAAGTTTCATGAGAACGGCAAAGGGCTGGTGCATGGCGACCTGAACGGGGACGGCTACGCAGATCTGATAGGCACCAACAGCAAGGGCAGCCTGTGGGAGGACTCGAGGCAGGTCTCGTTCAGTGAGGCGGGCGGGCCGATTTTCGTGTGGATGAATCCGGGAGGCAACAACCGCTGGATTACGCTGCGACTGAAGGGGCGCATGGCTATTGATGGGAGCGGCAGCAATGCCGACGGTGTGGGCGCGCGGGTCTATCTGACTGCTGGGGAACGGACACAGGTGCAGGAGGTGCGCGCGGGATCGAGCTATCTGTCAATGGACAGCATCGACCTGGAGTTTGGGCTGGGTCGCGCGAACAGCGTTGACAAGATCGAGGTGCTGTGGCCGAGCGGACGTAGGCAGACTATAGAGAATGTCTCTGCGAATCAGGTGTTGGAGATCGTGGAGCCGGAGCAGTAAGCCGGAATCACAGAGGGTTACTTTCAAGATGGTGTTATTGGCACGCTCCGATGCCGTCTAATGCAATCTACACCCCCATACTGGCCTTCCCCCGTGAAGGGCTCAGGAGGGTATGTATTGAAAATAACCGTGCTTGCTTTCTTCGGACTCACTCCCATCCCAACCTTCCCCCATCAAGGGGGAAGGGACTTTGAGCGCACATTTGTCGCTGTTTTGCATATTTTCCTACCCCTGATAGGCTTGTCAAGGGGGAAGGGACAAGACAAATAGCCATTGTGCACAATGGCTATTATTGTGCCGGGCGGATGGTCTCAAAGTGCAGATCGGACGATGTTCCGTTGGTGGGTTGCCAGCCGGCCAGAGCGGGATTCATGGCGTAAGTGTCGTGTCGCCAGAGGATGGGGATTGCCCAGTACTCGCCGTAGGTCTTGCGGTTCAGCGCTTGAAGAACCAGAGCGCGATCATCGTCGTTCGCCGTAACCTCCAGTTGATAGAGAATGGCATCGGCTACCTTGGGAGCAAAGTATGTGAGCATGGCACCGTCAGCGCCGCTCATATAGCGCCTGATGCTGTTGATGTCGCCACCGGGACGCGCGGGGCCGGCACCATGCAACACGGGAGCCGGCGCGAAGTCGTCGAATAGCTGTGGCCTAGGCATGAACAGAGGTTGAACGGCAGGCCACTCGGTCGGCACGACTTCGGCGTTTATGCCGACTGCCTGCCACTCTTTCACTATCATCTCGTTAATGATGGGCATCTCCGACAAGCCATAGGCTACAAGGGAAATCAGGTTGACCGTTTCGCCCGCGTAGCCGGATTGCTGCAGGAGGTTACGCGCCTCGTTTGGGTCATAGGGGTAGGTAGATAAGTCCTCCTGAAAGCCGGGCGATACGGGCGTGAAGAGCGCAGAACCCGTTGCTACGGATGCTGCCTCCGGCGGGAAAGTCGGCTCAACAATCTGAGCCATATCCACGCTCAATGCGAGCGCCTTCCGGAACTCAAGGCTTGATGTAAAGTAGTCCTCATCGTAGCTCATGAAGAAACGCAGTGCCGTCGATATGACATGCTTGGGGCCGTCCACAACAAGTCCATTGCTCTTGGCTTCCGGGATGTCTGCCGCGCCGATTGGTGAGAGGTCAATTTTGTCGGTCTGCATCAACGCTATACGCTGAGGTTCTTCAGGCACAAGCGTTACGCTCAGCCTGTCGAATGACGAAACTCGGTCGGCGTTCCAGTAATCCTTATTGACCTCGTACTCGACGGATGCGCCTTGCGATTTTTCGGCAAAGCGCCAGGGGCCGCTGCCTGCGGGTTGGCTCTGCAATACGGCCGGGTCGGCTTCGAGCAAGTGCGCCGGAAGCAATGGCACATCGCCCTCGACAGGGGCGAGCAGTCCCATGAATACCACATCTGGTTTGTTGAGGTTTAGAATTACATTTCTATCGTCAACGATTTCGATGCTCTCGACGGCGTTTTTCACAATGCCGCAGACGCCGCAGGTCGCATCATCCCGGGAGTAATATTCGAGGCTGGAGCGGACATCCTCTGATATAACCGGCTCACCATCGTGCCAAATGGCGCCCTCCTTCAAGGTCAAGGTGAACGAATCGGCGGCAGAGGTCACCGTCCACCGGCTGAGCAGACCGAAGCTTGTGTCCAGTCTGCCTTCGGGATTTGCTCCTGCCAATTGATCATACAAGTGACCGTGGTACTTGAGACCTTCGTTGTTGTCGAGTGAGGGGTCTAGCGTCTCGGCGCTGAACGACTGCAAAGCGACTCGCAGCGCGCCTCCACTCTTCGGGGCAAGACCTATATCCAAGTAGGAGGTGTAGGCAAGGATGACAACTACAGCAGCGATGACTATCAGTGCTGCGACAATAATGAATAGCAATCTATTTCTCATTTACGCTCGATCTCGCAATATTTTAGATTTTCATAGCCGGACAACAGGTTTCATTGGATGGGCAGCACGGTGATGGAGTCTGCCTGAAAGTTGGCGACCCATATATTGTCGCCGACTTCAAGGAGCGCGTGCGGGCCCCGTTCAACCGGAATCGTGTCGATCAGGCTGCCGTCCATCCCTAAGCGAGAAACGGTGGCATCAAGGAAGTTGGTTACCCAGACGCTACCCCCAGCGACGATAACAGCCGTCGGCCAGTCACCTACGGGGTAGCTGGCTGATACCGTGCCATCGGTCGCAAGCTTGACGACGGTGTCGGTCGAAGCCACAGTTACCCAGAGATTTTCGCCGTCGAATGTGATGGAGGTTCCGCCTCCTCCCCACGCCTGTTCCAATTCCACCTGCAAGTCAGCAACCTTAAACAGACCAGTCAGTTCGCCGTCAGTATCCATCCTGTTAATCATATTGGTGCCCATGCTCGCGACCCAGACTGAAGCGCCGTCATGAGTGATTGCCCACGGGGAAGGGTGATAGCCGGGAATGCGCACGGTCTTGACAACGCTTCCGTCCAGATTGACTTTTGTAACGGAATTGCCCCAGGAGGCTGCGACCCAGACGCTTTCGCCATCAAAAACGAGAGCGGCCGGCGATGTGTCGTGGGTGCCGATGCTCACAGTATCGAGTATTTCACCGTCGAGGCTCAGCTTCGTCACGGTGTTTTCGGAGCTATTGCCCACCCACATATTTTCGCCATCGAACGCCAGAGCTCGAGGGTATGCGCCCGCCTTGTAGTTTGCAACGTTCTGCCCGTCAACGCTGTACTTGGCGATGGTCTGCGCTCCATACAAAGTTACCCAGACGTACTCACCATCGAAGGCAAATGAGCGGGGACCTTGTTCAGTCTCAATGGTCTGCGGAATGGACGTAACTTCTTCGTCCTTTAAGAGGAACCCGCAAGCATTGACAGCTAGCAGTGAAGCCACAATGACGGACGAAAGCACGCCAATTCTAAAAACGCGCCAATGAAGGCACGCATCTGACAGAAAAGTCGGTGGTGAGGGAAAATTGCACAGTGAGAACGGTAACATGTGGCGTCTTTCGGCGTCAATGTTGACCTGAAGCGGCCGTCTATGTAAGGCTACGATGTGGACTATCAATGGGGACTGACGATCGGCACTGGCAATCGGCATTGCAGGGCCATTTTGCATATATCGCATATTTGCGCCATGTTCTATATTAGAATAGTGGAAACGCAATAGACGGAGTTACCGCAATGTATGTCATTGGAACAGCGGGGCATGTTGACCATGGCAAATCCACGCTTGTCGAGGCGCTAACGGGCATCGATCCGGATCGGCTGCGCGAGGAAAAAGAGCGCGGCATGACCATCGATCTTGGATTCGCATGGCTGCAACTACCGAGCGGCAACGAGATAAGCATCGTGGATGTACCAGGGCATGAGCGCTTTGTGAACAACATGCTTGCCGGTGTCGGCGGAATCGATCTCGCGCTTCTGGCAGTGGCTGCGGACGAGTCGGTCATGCCGCAGACGCGTGAACATCTGGCGATAATCGACTTGCTCCGGGTGCAGCGTGGATTGGTTGCAATCACGAAGAGCGACCTAGTTGACGAGGATTGGCTTGAACTAGTCACCACCGATGTGGAGGAAACGCTGGAAGGCACGGTGCTCGAGGGGGCGGGAATCTATCCCGTATCAGCAATGACGGGCGAGGGTTTGCCTGAACTCGTAGCTGCCATAGATTCGATGCTGGACGATACGCCGCCAAAACGAGACGTTGGGCGACCACGCCTTCCGATAGATCGCGCGTTTACCATATCGGGATTTGGCACGGTGGTCACAGGCACGCTGATTGATGGCAAGATTGAGACCGGTCAGGATGTGGAATTGGTTGTCGCCGGAAGGTCAACGCGCATAAGAGGGTTGCAGACGCACAAGAAGGGACAGGGCGAAGCGCAGCCCGGCACTCGCGTGGCGGCGAACATTATAAATGTGTCGCAGGACGAAGTTGCTCGCGGCGAGGTGCTGACAACCGAGGGATGGCTGCGTCCAACAGACGCCATTGATGTGCGGGTGCGGGTAATTCCCGACGCGCCTCAAGCGCTGCGCCACAACATGTACGTGACGGTGCATACGGGCAGCAGCGAGGTGGTTGGGCGGTTGCGGCTGCTTGAGAAGGATGCGCTGGAGCCGGGAGAAACTAGCTGGGCGCAGGTGAAGCTGGATGCGCCGCTCGCTGTCGTAAAGGGCGACTACTATGTCATACGCTCCAACAGCAGGACACTGGGGGGCGGGAACATTGTTGAGACGCACGCGAGGCGCCATCGGCGTAATGACCATTCCATTATCGAGCGGCTTGAGGTGATGGAACTCGGCTCTGCGCAGGACATACTATTGAAGACAATCGAAGCTTCGGAGCCAAGCAGGCTCGATGAACTAGTGACTCGGGCAAACATGGGCGCAGACATCGTGAAGGCTGAGCTTGAGGCAATCGCAGCCGAGAACCTTATCGTTGCGCTGGGCGGCGAGGGCATAAGCCGGAGCAGCTTCGTATTCAGCACCGCCGGGTGGGACGCAGTTATGGAGAAGACGCAACGTTCACTGGAAGCGTATTATCGGCAATTTCCACTAAGACGCGGCGCGCCGAAAGAAGAACTGCGCAGCAGGCTAGGCATGTCAGCACAGGTATTCAACCTGGCGTTCGCAAGGCTACAGCATCAGGCCGTCGTGGAAGAGGATGGCGCGCTTGTGCGGCTGCCGGGATATGAACCTACGCTGAGCGACGCGCAGAACAAGCAGGTGGACGCCTACTTGCGCTTGCTGGAAACTGAGCCGTTCTCGCCGCCAACGGACGCGCCGCTAGACGGAGAAGTGCTGAACTTACTTGACGAGCAGGGCAAGGTCGTGCGCGTAAGCGAATCGGTCGTATATTCGGCTGAGGCATACGAGCAGATGGTGACGATAATCTCGGAGCACATCAGGGAGAACGGTGACATATCGGTTGCTAATGTGCGGGATGTGCTGGCCACAAGCCGCAAGTATGCACTCGCGCTAATGGACTATCTGGACCACAAGCGCATAACGCGCCGCGTTGGAGATACGCGGGTATTACGGTAGGCGCACCACATCTCAAGAATGCGCCGGATTACTGCTCCTACTCTCAGACAAATAAACTCCACAGTCATCACAATCAGACGGGCAAAATCACGTTGAGGAATTTTAGCTGAACATCGGCAAATTCAGATGGCTCTTGATTTAACACGCACAGCGATACAGATTGACGATATGGCAGCGGCGCTCAGGGCTGGGCATGCCGACAGGGGATTGCGCCTCTCCAGAGCATTGGAGGCCGCGAGATCGTTCGACCCGACTGAATACATGACAAAACGGGCGCAACCCGGCACGGACCTCAACTGGATAGTGCCGGAAATATATGATCGCATGGACGTATCATATTCGCCGCCGCCGCTTCCGTACAACTTCTGCGTAGTGGGCGTGGACGGCTCGCACATAGATGTCAGCAGGCACATACCGGCGCACTGCTATCTCATCAACATCGGCGGCATCCTGCTCAGTTATGGAAGTAAGCCGGACGCCCAGGTCTTCAGCTCGCCTCGGCTGTACGCGAACGAGGATGAACTTGTCATACGGGACAGGTTTGCGCCCTACCGAGAAGAGACGATTAGCGGAGCGCTGCTGGACGCCAAGCGCGCTGTTGAGGAACTGCGGGGGTTGCTCGATACTTTGAGCGAGTTGCCGCCGGATGTGCCTGCGCTAGGGCTAGTGGACGGTTCTCTCATAATGTTCGGCATGCACAGGCATCCGGAATTCGTGGTGCGCCACCTCGTAGATGAAGGCTATGTGGAAATCATGGAAGAAATCATGCGGATGGCGTCAGAGCGCACACTGGCAATCGCAAGTTACATCAGTTTGCCTCGCAGCCTAGAAGTTGTGAACGGGCTGCGGGTGAGCGTTTGCCCCTACCCTATCGCTGACTGCGATCGCGAGTGCGGCACCGTCCGGAACGGAGAGCGTCCCTGCGACAAGGAAGTGAGCGGCGTTTTCGACAGGGAGATATTCAATAATTCTCTCGGTGTGAGTGAACGCACTCCGGTGTTTGGCAGCAACGCGGACATTGTGCGGAACCACTACGGCGGTCAAGGCATCAGCTTCTTCTATGTGAGGACGGAAGAGGAAGTCGGGCGCGTTGAGGTGCCGAACTGGGTTGCGGAGGACGAGGCGCTGCTCGGGCTTGTGCATTCGCTGGTCGTGGAGCAGTGCCGCCTGGGACCGGGCTATCCGGTGGCGCTGAAGGAAGCGCACGAGCAAGCGGTCGTGACGGGCGGTGACAGGCAGTATTTCGTGGAGCTTGTCGCGGGGGCATTGGAGCAACAGGGGCTGCAGGTGTATTCGTCAGAGAAGAATATCTCGAAGATGAGGCGCTGGATATAGTGATGGGAAGTTTGATAGCGAATGAATAGCGACACTTCGAGCGCAAGGCTGGTGAGAATCGGTGAGGTTATCGAGGCATCGACATCGGAGTTTACGGCGCAGTGTTATAGGTTGTATGACGCACCCGATATCGGAAGCCTTGTGCTATGCGGTGAGGAAACACCCACATACGGCATCGTGTGCGAGGCTACGACGCAGAGCATCGATCCGGGGCGCGCCACCATCCCACGCGGCTTGAACGCAGAGACCGAGGCGGATGTATTCAACAGCAACCCGCAGATTGAGCGACTGCTCTTTACGAAGTTTCGCGCTGTTATTGTAGGATACTGTGGGGGCGTGGGCTACCAAGGCGGGAATGAGATCAGGCGTTATCCGCCGCTCAGTGCGCCGCGGATATACTCATTCGTGAGGGAGTGCGATGCCAACGAAGTCGCCGAGTTCAGTAGTTCGCACGAATTCCTCAACATATTGCTGGACACTCCAATCGGTTCGCAAGACCATGTAATCACGTCTTTTCTGCGGCATGCGAGCGCGGCACATCCTGATGCACACGAATATCTGGTGGGCGCGGGCAAGAGCCTGGCATCTGCATTGCCGGGACAGCTTCCCCGCTTGAGCAGCATTCTGAGGAGTCTGGAATGAACGGCGCAAATGGCAGGTACATGGATTACGCGGACGGGCGAATTCCTCTGGGCATGGTCGTATCCGGCTCGCTCAGTGAAGGCGTCAAGGTGCGGCTCGACGACGGAGTGTCCATCGAGGACATCAAGGTGGGCACATTCGTGAGCTTACAGGGGCAGCGCAACCGCTTTCTGGGAGTGCTCACAGAGATCGCGCTTGAATCAACGGACGATGGCATTACTTCGGCGCCGCCGGATATGTCCAGTCCACTTTTGGCGCAGGTTCTGAGCGGCACGATTGCATACAACACCGTCACCGTCGAGCCTATGCTGATTATGGGCGCGGACACGATGAACGCGCCACAGCCCGCGAAGACTATTCCGCCGCACTTCTCGCGAGCATCGTTGGCTTCTGAGGAAGACATACAGATGGTCTTCGGCAGCGAGGACGCGGGCCACTTCTACATCGGCAATCCGATGGACATGGAAGTGCGGCTGTGCCTTGATATAGACGAGCTGGTGAAGCGCAGCAACGGTGTGTTCGGCAAGAGCGGCACAGGCAAGACATTCCTCACTCGGCTGCTGCTAATTGGCATATTGCAACGTGGTATGGCCAGCAATCTGATTTTCGATATGCACGGCGAGTATGGCTGGCGAGGGTCCAGCGAGCACACGAACGAAGTCAAGGGGCTGAAACAGCTTTTCGGCTCGAAGGTAGCCGTGTTTACGCTCGACCCTGAAAGCGCGACGCGGCGGGGCCTCAGGCCGGACTATGTGGTCAGCATCGGCTACGATGACATTGAACCGGAGGATGTGGAGATTCTGCGGGATACATGGGCGCTGTCGGACATCGCGGCGGACACCGCGCATTCCCTGCGGCGCAACTTGGGCAAGGGCTGGCTGCGGAAGTTCCTCACCTATGCGGGCGGCGACGAGTTCAGCGAACTCGCGCGAGAGATGAATGTGCCGCACTCCACGCTGAGTGCGCTGCGCAACCGCCTGAACCGCCTGGGACGCTTCGAGTTCATCACTGAGGGCAAGGGCAGCAACTCGGTGAACGAGATACTGAACTACCTTCAGCGCGGGATGCATGTGGTGCTGGAGTTCGGGCGGTACGGAAACAACATCGACGCTTACCTGCTGATAGCGAACCTGCTGACGCGGCGCATCCACGACAGGTATGTGCAGATGTCCGAGCAGGCGAGCGGAGACTCCACTCAGCAGCCGCGTCCGTTGGTCATTACAATAGAAGAGGCGCACAAGTTTCTCAGTCCCGCTATCGCAAAGAACACGATATTCGGGAACATCGCGCGCGAGATGCGTAAGTACAATGTAACGCTGCTGGTGGTTGATCAGAGACCGAGCGGTATAGACGACGAGGTGATGAGCCAGTTGGGGACGAAGATAGCCTGCCTGCTGGACAATGAGAAGGACACGGATGCCGTGCTGTCCGGCGTGTCAGGCAGCCGCAAGCTGCGGACTGTGCTGGCGCGGCTGGAGTCGAATCGTCAGGCGCTGGTGTTCGGGCATGCGCTGCCGATGCCGGTGGTCATTCAGACGCGCGAGTACGGAAGCCCGGAGTCGTACAGGGAGCTTGGATTCGTGGAGGCGGCGGAACTCAGGGCGCAAGCGGAGCGCGATGTGGATGTGTTGTTTGGGCGTGGGGGATGATAGAATGCAGTCAACCCGATTGTGATGTACAATTCCTCAAGCATTACTGGGAGAATTCGCAACATGCGGAATGAATTTACAATTGTGATTGAACGCGATGGCGATTGGTACATCGCATACTGCCCAGAGATCCCGGGCGCTAATGGTCAAGGGAAGACAATCGCCGAAGTCAAAGACAATCTTGCCAGTGCAATTGCGTTGATTCTAGACGACAGGCGAGAGGATGGCCTACGTGGTGGTCCTCCAGACGCGAAACGCGAGACGGTTGCCGTTGAATGAGGCGAAGTGCGCTGCTTCGTCACCTTCGTCGCAATGGATGTTTTCTGAAGCGGGAAGGAAGGTCGCATTCATTGTGGCAGAATCCATCAACAGGCGCAGTTGAAGCCATCCTCGTCACAGCGAAGTTCCCCAACCAACTGGCTAGAAAGATTTGCAGACACTTATCAGTTCCAGAGACTGGCGGGTAAAAGGAGATTTGCCATGGTAGCCATTCAATATCTAACGATGGAGCAGCTTGAAGCGGGGCTGGACGACATACGCGATGCTCCGAAGGACGCGGGGGTAGTGCATCTTATTGTGCGGCGGCCTGAGACGCTCGAGCGCGAAATACTGGACGAGGGACAACTCGACACCGCAGAAGGGCTTGTTGGAGACAACTGGCGCGCGCGCGGCAGCGGACAGACAGCGGACGGCTCGGCTGACCCGGAATGCCAGATTACAATTATGAACTCGCGCGTGACCGACCTGGTGGCGCAGGATAAAGATCGATGGCATCTGGCTGGCGACCAACTCTATGTGGAGATGGATATCAGCAGAGAGAACCTGCCTCCGGGCACGAGGCTTGGGATTGGTGACGCCGTACTTGAGGTGTCAGCGAAGCCTCATACCGGCTGCGGCAAGTTTGTGGAGAGATTCGGCGCGGACGCGATGAAGTTCGTGAACTCTGCTGTGGGACGCGATATGTGCCTGCGGGGAATCAACACCTGGGTGCTTCAACAGGGCGCGGTTTCCGTAGGCGATGTGGTTCGCAAGCTCTAGCATTCAAGTTGTCGATTTCTCTGAGCATGTCGAACGGCGCCACTTTGCGGGCGCATCCTTCGACATGCTCAATGAGTACGAATTTACTTCAAGGGTCAGACTGCGCGGCGGTCAGACTGCACGGCTTTCAAGCCAATCGGTTGTGATTTCGAAGCCGAAACCGGGAGCGTCGCTCGGCGTCAGGTAGCCGTCCTTGACGGCGGGTGTTCCGGGCAGGACGATCATCTCTTCAAGGGGGACGCCCGGCGGTGACACGCCTTCGGAGCGCTCGCCCCATGCAATTGCAGGCATGGCATAGGACAGATGCTGCCCGTAAGGGTAATTCATCCCGCCGTGCACGATGACTGTTAAGCCATGCGCCTCGGCTATGTGGCAGATGCGAACGATGGCGGTGATGCCACCGACCCACGCGACATCGGGCTGCATTATGTCAACGATTCCCTGCCCTGCCGCTAGCGCAAACGGGTGTATCGTGTGCCAATGCTCGCCGGTAGCGAGTATCTGATGGGGAATGCGCTGGCGCACCTTGATGTAGCTGTCCATGTCGTAGGGCGGCAAGTAATCTTCGAGCCACTTGAGGCGATAAGGCTTCAACACCTCAGACAGGCGCACGACATATTCCGTGTTCAGCGAAATCCAGGCGTCAAGCATCAGCTCAACATCATCGCCAATCTGCTCCCGCGTGCGAGCCACAAGCTCGACGTTTTTGTTCAGCCCCTCAATGCCCTCGTTCGGACCGTGCGGCAGGAAGAGCTTCACTGCCTTGAATCCCAGTTCCAGGAACCAGTCGATGCTGTTCGCCACGCCATACGAGGTATCGGTGTTGCTGGCGTAGCAGAAGATTTTGTCCTTCTGGGGACCGCCCAGCAGTTCATATACGGGCCTGCCCAGTAGCTTGCCTTTGAGGTCCCACAGCGCGTTGTCCACGGCGCTGATGGCGTAGCTCGCCAAGCCGACATTACCGTAGGCCGTGGTTGCGCGCTGCATCATGTCCCACGCCTTTTCGGTCGCCATGCAGTTCTGCCCGACAAGGATGGGAGCGAATTGGTCGTTGATGATGCTGTTGACGGGCGTGCTGTTGATAGTGATGCCAAGTCCCCAGGTGCCGTCCTCGGCGGTTACGACGCAGGCTGTGCGTCCCCAAGGGGCGCCCCAGTCGGACTTGCTGAATTCGGAGTAGCCCATCATTGGACTGACCCAGTCGGGCACCTGCTGCTTCGGGACGCGCGGCGCGGTCGTGGGATTGGGCCTCAAGTCCACGGCAACGGCCTTGATTGACTTTATTTTCATTGGATGTTCTCCCAGGATTTAGATGTCATTTCTTGGAATGGATTGTCGCCGTATTGCACTGGATTCCTGCTTACTGAGGGATGACGAGCCAAGGAAACGCCAATCGCGTCTCGCATAGCTAAAGTCCGAACTGGTGGAGGCGGTCGTCGTCGATGCCAAAGTGGTGGGCGACTTCGTGAACGACGGTGTCCTGGACCTCGCGGATGACGTCCTCGTCCGTGTCGCAGATGGATTCGATGGGCTGCTGAAAGAGCGTAATCTTGTCCGGCAGCACCATGTCGTAGTTGTAACGGTCTGTGAGCGGAAGTCCCTCGTATAGCCCCAGCAGTATGTTGCCTTGCTCGATGCCGGAGCCGACAAGCTGCTCTCTGCTCGGCGCTTCGTCCACGACAATGTCCACATTGTCGAGACGCAGGCGCAGGTCTTCGGGTATGCGTTCGAGAGCCTGCATAACGAGGCGTTCAAATTCAGTGCGTGTCATGGGGGAAGTGTAACAGCAGGAATGGAAGTTACACAAGAAATGCTTTGCCGCTAACGCCCATTGCTTGCCCGCTTGACCGAGTTCATAGACTCCGCTATCGTATTGGCGGCGGCCATACGGTATCAGGGAGGCTTGTGGTAATGAAGGTTACGGGCATCAAGAGCTACGCTTGCACGGATGATGAGGGGAAGCTGTATTTTATCGCGAAAGTGGAGACGGACGAAGGCATCTATGGGCTGGGCGAAGTCGGGATACCGCGATGGGGAAATGCGGTCGCAAGCGCAATTGAGCACCTGTCCGAGTTTGTAATCGGGCAGGACCCGTTCAGCACGGAACGGCTGTGGCAGCACATGTTTCGCGGCGGGTTCTTTCCGGCGGACAAGGTGTATTGCTGCGCCATTAGCGCGATAGACATTGCACTGTGGGACATTAAGGGCAAGGCACTGAAGATGCCGGTCTATAAGCTGCTGGGCGGGCCGGTGCGCGACAAGGTGGTGTCGTATCCACATACGCAGGGGGGCACGACAGAAGAACTTGTGGAGAACAGCAAGCGGGCGGTTGCGGATGGCTGGAAGTTCGTGCGCTGGGGCCAGCCTGAGACGGGAGGCGTCTTCGAGTACCAGGGGATGGACGGACTGCTGGAGCCGGTGGAGTCGATGCGTATCGCGGAAGAGCAGATGGCGCTGGTGCGCGATGCTGTCGGACCCGACATACAGCTCTGCTTCGATGTGCATACGCGGCTGGACACTGCGCACGCCATACAGCTTTGCAAGGCGCTGGAACCATATCGCCCGTTCTTCATTGAGGATCCGCTGCGATCGGAGAACACGGCAAGCTATCGAACGCTGGCGCGCCATGTGTCGTTGCCGATTGCGGCGGGAGAGCAGTGGGCGAGCAAGTGGCCCTTCCGCGAGGTGATCGAAGAGGAACTTATCAGCTACGCGCGCATAGACTTGTGCATAGTGGGCGGGCTGACGGAGGCGCTGAAGATTACGCACTGGGCGGAGACGCACTACATAGACATCGTGCCGCACAACCCACTTGGGCCGGTGAGCGCGGCGGCTTGCGTGAATCTATGTATGGCGTCAACAAATGTAGGGGTGCAGGAGATGCCGAGGCGTCCGGGCAGCTATGCGACCGAACTGTTTCCGCAGCAGATTGACTGGGAGGACGGCTATAGTTTCGTGCCGTCAGACGCCGTGGGACTAGGCGTTGACTTCGACGAAGAGGCGGTGCAAGCGCGTGTTGTGGATCCTACAGGATGGCCGCCGCAGTTACGCCGCAACGATGGCTCGTTCACGAACTGGTAGTCAACATCCAGGAATGTTTAGCGAACGATGCGGCAGAAGGATGCGGCCCGGCAAGTTGGTCACACAAGTCCTTGCCAATTGAAGAAAGTGGCGACTTTCCGGAAGACTGAATACTGACAAATGCCTGCCAAGAGTGTATGCTTCGCAGTCTCATTGAAGCATAGAAGGAACAGGAGGGAAGAGATGGTAAAGGCGTATGTACTGATAGAGGCGAAAGTTGGGGCTTCACAGGGTCTTACGAATGCCTTGAATCGTAACGCAAGCGTCGTGAGCGCGTCTCGCGTCACCGGACCTTACGACGTCATCGCGGTCGTGCAAGAGGAAGACCTGAACAAGGTGCATGAACTGATTACCGAGCAGATCCACCACTTGGACGGAGTGCTGCGAACAACCACGAGCGTTTCGGTAGGATAGACAGCAGGTATGCCCAATCCCTGAAGGCAATTAAGAGACTCTAGGGGTCGGGGGCTATTCGGTTGCGCCTTCTCCGTCGTCCAAGTTGCTCCAGTCCGCACTTGAATTGCGCCTGCGATGGCCGACCGAGGCGTGTAGCAGCACGAGCACCGCGATAATGGCGACTCCAGCGGAGAGCGCTAGATCATTCGGGTTGGAGGGATAGTATCGGCTCAGCCAGAGCAAGGCCCCGATGCCAGCAACAAGGCCGAGCAGCGATGTGTACGGCAGTTTCTGTCCGCCAAGAGTCACGATAGAACCGATAAACACGGCGAGGAAGCCGTTGAACGGCGGAAACATCACGAGGATCGCGCCGCCAAGAGGGGCAAGCCCGTCTCCTCCCTTGAAGCCTGTGAATATCGACCTCCAGTGTCCGATGACCATGGCGAAGCAGGGCAATATCAGCCACAGCCCTTCGACCTGCATCTGACGCGCCGCGACTATAGCTATAGCTCCCTTCGCCAAATCGCCAATCAGCACCAAGCCACCGGGAATATTGCCGACGCTCCTGCGGACGTTTGACGCGCCCGGAAGTCCCGTGCCCACACTGAAAATATCGATGCCGCTGCGCCTGCTTATCCACGCAGCGATCGGGAGCGCGCCTAGCAGGTAGGCGATCAGTGTGGCTACGATTACTCCTAAGAACAGGTTGAAGTCTATCACGGCATTCCTGGCTCATTTTGACTGTGGCTTGCAAGATTATTACTTATATTATAATACGAAACTTAGACAACCAATATATGCGTGGGACAAGTTCTTCCTAGAAAATGAACTCTGTACCAACGCCCTTCTCAACCGCCTGCTGATAGACGTGGTATGCGGTCGAGATGTCCTGAATGGACAGGCCGACGCTCTTGAACAGAGTAATCTCGTCGTCGCTCTCCCTGCCCTGCTTCGCTCCGGTCACGAGTTCGCCCATTTCGCCGTAGATGTCGTCCTCAGACATCGCACCCTCTTCAAGCGGAATCTGGATGTCACCAGCCTCCACAAGGCACGCCGCAGTCTGATCGCATATTATCTTGGACTTGACGACGCTGGCAGTGTCGAGTTCGCGGACACCGGGGGCATGCGAACCGATAGCGTTGATGTGCAGGCCTGCGGGAAGCCATGAGCCGTCAACGATGGGAGTCGCGGCAGTGGTGGCAAGTGCGAGTACGTCCACGCTCTCGACAACTTCTTGGACACTGCCTGCTAACCTGACGCTGACACCGGTTTGTTCAGATATGTCACTGGCGAACTGCTGCTGAGCTTCGGGAGGGTCCATCGAGAAGCATAGGATGCTGTCGAGATTGCGCGCGGTTGCCATTCCTTCGCACTGCGCGCGCGCCTGAACGCCCATACCTAATACGCCTGCAACCTTGGCATCTGCGCGAGCGAGGTATTTGGTTGCGAGGCCGGACACGCCGCCGGTTCGCATTGCGGTGATGAAGCCTCCGTCCATGACGGAGATTGTGTTGCCCGTCTGGACATCCAGTAGAATGATGGACGCTAGCGTGCTGGGCATGTTGAACTTGGCGGGATTATCCTTGAAGACGGTGACCGTCTTGATTCCGATTGTGCCCATGCCTTTCAGGTGGGCGGGCATAAATGCGTACCACCCGTTGTTGGCAGGATCGGCGAGGACGGTGCGCGCCGGCATTACGGCGTCGCCTGACGCGAGCTCTCCGAATGCGCGCTCCAGCAGCGCCATCGTATCGCTCATCGTGAGCAGTCCTCGAATCGTTTCTCTGTTGAGCAGCAGAGCCATATTTTCGCCTCCAAAGCAGTGGGATGGGATGCGCAGGTTCCGTCAATCATATTGTATCTCAATTCACAAGTGGTTTGTGCGAGATTGACTACCTATTATAGTATCATCAATTGAAGTCGCATACTTGCCTCGAGACACTTTCCGCACAAAATCACCTAAAGCATAGAACAAAAATGAAAGAACTTCTCAAGAGATACTTCGGATACGACACTTTCCGCCCTCTTCAGGAAGAGATAATTAGCAGCGTGATGCGAAAGAGAGATGCGCTGGTGATTATGCCTACGGGCGGCGGCAAGTCGCTTTGCTACCAGCTTCCGGCGTTGCGGCTCGATGGCATAACGCTAGTGGTATCGCCGCTTATTTCGCTGATGAAAGACCAGGTGGATGCGCTTAAGGCAAACGGTATCGCAGCCGAACTCGTCAACAGCACGCTGACATACGCCGAGATAATGCGTGTGCAGGAGCGAGCACAGCGCGGCGACCTCAAGATCCTTTATCTGGCACCGGAGCGATTGGCTCTGCCAGACTTCAGGGGTTTTCTGAAGGCGCTGGATGTGAGCCTTGTGGCGGTGGATGAGGCGCACTGCATATCGGAGTGGGGTCATGACTTCCGCCCTGACTATCGGACGTTGGGCGACCTGCGGCGCAGCATGCCAGCCGTGCCGTTCATCGCGCTGACGGCGACGGCTACTGAGCGAGTGCGCCACGACATCGTTTCGCAGCTCGGCCTGAAGGAGCCTCAGCAGTTCATAGCCAGCTTCGATCGTCCCAACCTCCGATATGAGGTGCGACCTAAACAGCGAGCATTCGAACAGCTTGTCCAACTTCTGAGAGCGCGCAAGGGCGAGTCGGCAATCATCTACTGCTTCTCGCGTAAAGATACAGAGGAATTGGCGGACAGGCTGCGGGACGAGGGCTTCAAGGCGCTGCCGTACCATGCGGGGATGGATGGCGAGACACGGGGCAGGAATCAGGAAGGTTTCATACGCGACGAGACAGATATTATCGTGGCGACCATCGCATTCGGGATGGGCATTGACAAGCCGGATGTGCGTCTTGTGGTTCACCAGGAACTGCCGAAGTCACTAGAGGCATACTATCAGCAGACGGGGCGCGCAGGCCGAGACGGATTGCCGAGCGACTGTGTGCTGTTCTATTCTTATGGCGATAAGATAAAGCAGGACTTCTTCATAAACCAGATCAATGACGAGGCAGAGCGTCAGAGTGCACAGGCGAAGTTGGCGCAGGTTATTGAGTTCTGCGAGTTGCGAAGATGTCGCCGCAAGTACCTGCTGGAGTATTTCGGAGATGACTCGCTGGCCAGCGGCGCGGATGCAGGATCGTACAACTGCGGCGGCTGCGATGTGTGCCTCGCCGAGCTGGAGGATTTTAACGCGACGGTCATTTCGCAAAAGATACTGTCCGCCGTTGTTCGCACGGGGGAGCGGTTCGGAGCAGGTTACATTGCACAGGTACTGCGTGGCTCCAAGGTGGAACGCGTTCTCAGGCTTGGGCATGACAAGCTGAGCGTGTACGGCATCGTTGACGACTTCGCGGATAGGGACATCAGAGAAATCTGCGGCATGCTGCTCGACAAAGGGCTTTTGCATAAGAACAGCGGTGAGTGCGCCACGCTGGGGGTAACGGCAGAAGGGCGAGATTTTCTCAGAAGCAGAGAGCAGCTCATACTTACCAGACCCAAGAAATTTGAGCAAGAGTCTGAAAGCGCATCGTCAAGCTCTCGCGGCGCGATTGAGTACGACGGCAAGCTGTTCGAAGAGTTGCGTGAGCTCCGCAGAAGTATCGCTGCAGAAAACGGCGTGCCGCCTTATATCGTGTTCGGGGGCGCAACACTGCAGCAGATGGCGCACTACATGCCGCAGAACCTGAACAGCCTGTCGCATATATCGGGAGTGGGCGCGGTCAAGTTGAAGCAGTACGGCGATGAATTTCTGGCAGTCATCTGCGAGTATGCGCGGGAGAATAATCTCGCCGACCGTACTGACACAGGGAGTGGCCGCATTAGACAGCGAAGCAGCGAAACGAGCCGCAAGGGAAGGCGAACTGCTACCCATGAGACGACAAAGCACCTGCTGGACCAAAGCAAGACCGTACACGAAGTCGCGCAAGAACGAGAGTTGACTGCGAACACGATAGTCTCGCACATCGAGATGCTCGTTCAAAGTGGGGAAGCACTTGACTTGCGCGCACACCTACCTGCGGGCGAGCGCGTGAAGCACATCGAGGACGCCTTCAGTCGATTAGGCTTCACTAGGATTGCGCCAGTTAGGAAATTACTGGGCCACGATTACTCATACGAAGAGATAAGGTTGGTGCGCGCCTTTGTAAGGCAGCAGGTCAGCGAGACGGCAATTGACGAATAGTCAGTTATGCCATTATTAGACGACACCGACTCAGTAGGAGGCTACTACATGAAGTTCGGAGACTTTCTTTTCCCTGAGAGCAGGACGCCTGAAACGGACTACCAAGTGGTCAACGACGCATTGGCGGAGACGGAGCTTGCGGACAGTCTGGGATACCATTCTGTCTGGCTAGGGGAACACCACTTCGACGGTGTCTGTACCTACGCGGACCCGATGACATTCGGAGGCGCTGTGGTCGCCCGCACCAAGCAGGTGCGTGTCGGCTTCTCGGCGGTGCAGACGGCGTTCCATCATCCGGTCAGGCTCGCGGAGCAGATCGCCCTGCTGGACAATTTGAGCGGCGGGCGCATTATGGTCGGCACGGCAAGAGGTTCAGCGTTCAATCGCTATGAGTATCGCGGGTATGGCGTGAAGTACGATGAAGCGCAAGAGCGACTGTTGGAGGCAGAGCAGATACTCGTTAAAGCGTGGTCTGGCGAATCGTTTCATCACAGGGGCAAGCACTGGAATGTGGAGGTCCCGAGACTTCGCCCAAATGTCCTCCAGAGTCCGCATCCGCCATTGATACGCGCGATCGCGACCGAGAACTCGCTGCTGCAGATGGCAGGACAAGGCAGGCCTTTCATGCTGTCGTACCAGCCCGGGGATAGAATCCGCCACATGTTCGACCTGTATCGCAGCGCAATGTCGGACGCGGGCTACGACGATGAGGTAATTGCGAGCAGTACTTCCAACTGCTGGATTCAGTTCAATGCCGTGGTAGCCGAAACGGACGCGAAGGCGTCTGAACTCGCGCAACCATCATACGCAGACAGCATGAAGCATCTCAACGGTGGTCGCGTCAGAATGAACACCGCCCCCGAGCGGGCAGCGGTTGAAGCGATTCATGCCAATTCCGATGCCGGTCCCGAGGACGACCTAGTCTATGGCTCCCCGGATACGATTGCGGAGACAGTGGCTGCGCTCGAAGATGCGGGCGTAGGTGGGGTGATGATCCAGTTCAGGATCGGCGATATGTCGTGGGAGGCGACCGAAAGCAGCATGCGCCTGTTCGCCGAAGAAGTCATGCCTCGGTTCACATAGGCTACGCTGACCTTGAACCGATTTGTCGGCGCAAATATAATGCCACTTGTTCAGGGAGAACGCACCCTAACAGTTACGAGGGCCCATCATTAAGCACCAACACAAGGAGAGACAAATGCACGCGATATTCGTAACCATCAAGATTAAGCCGGGGTTCGCCGATCAGTTCAGAGAGGCGAGTTTTGGGGACAGCCAAGGTTCTGTGCGAGACGAACCGGGCTGCTTCCGCTTCGACATCCTGGAAGACAAGAGCGACCCCAACACCTTCTACCTGTATGAAGTCTATGCGGACGGAGAGGCGCACATGGACGCGCATCGCAACGCGCCGCACTACAAGAATTGGCGCGAGACGGTGCAGGACTGGTTCGACGGCGACATTCAGGCGATTCCGATGAACACCGTGTTCCCATCCGATGAAGGATGGCGAGCGCAGAAACCGGGCTTGCTAAACTGGTAGCACTCGCACCCCTTCCCTTGCTTTTCATTCGCATTCAACTTATTCTAGTGCGAATATAGCCATATCGATATGCCACTCTGAGCCCGACGGGGGTGAAACTTGTGATAGAGAAGAGTCTGACGACCATATATGAAGCCCCCAATCGGAGTGCGCCCGTCGGCGTGAGCGAGGCGGATATAAAGCCCTCCCGTGAGCCTATCCCGGACGCCGAGCCGCTGGACGACCCGTTGGACATAGCGCCGCATATACGCTCCAGATACTTTAGGGAGAACATCTATCCCTACGCCGCGCGGATGCGCTCCAGAGAATACTACGAACACAAGCTACCGCTTCAGATAGAACTGATTAAGCTGCAGAACTGGATGCGCGACTCCGGCGAGCGGGCGATTATCCTATTCGAGGGGCGCGACGCCGCGGGCAAGGGCGGCGCGATAACGCGCTTTATGGAGCACTGGAACCCTCGCACCGCCCGTGTGGTCGCGCTGGACAAGCCATCGGATGTGGAGTTGGGGCAGTGGTACTTCCAGCGATACATCCGAAACTTTCCGACCGCAGGCGAGATTGTCCTCTTTGACCGTTCATGGTATAACCGCGCGGGCGTCGAGCGGGTGATGGGCTTCTCCACCGACCCTGAGTACAGGCTGTTCATGCGGCATGTGCCGATGCTGGAGAGGATGATAGTTGACAGCGGCATCCACCTCATAAAACTCTACTTCTCTGTGAGCCAGAAGGAACAACTCAGAAGATTCGAGAAACGCGCCAAGGACCCGCTTAAGCAGTGGAAGGTCAGTCCGATAGACATACTCTCGAAAGACAAGTGGCGGGAGTACACCGAGGCGAAGGAGGCTATGTTCCTTCTGACCAACTTCGAGGTGGCTCCCTGGAGTATCATCAAGTCCGACGACAAGAAGCGCGCCAGGATCAACGCCATGCGCCATGTGCTCAACATCATGGACTACGAGGGCAAGGATCCGACGATAGCCTACGCCCCCGACCCTTCGATAGTCGCCTATTCCCACGAAGTCTATACGGCAGGTGCGCCAATCGGATAGAGGCAATTTGTGCCGTCATTCTTCTTGACTGCAACACCGCTTTCGTTTTGCAATCGTTATACATGTTTGAACAGAGGCAGGGCTGTGTTGCAGCGAGGTTAGATGATGACGCAAACCAACGGTCTCGGCAGATTCGAAATCGCGTTGTTGGTGGGAACTCGCAAGGGCGGGTTCGTACTTTCAAGCAACGCCGATAGAAAAAAGTGGGAGCTGTCGGAAGTCCTTCCCGTGGCGGCGATGTGTACCATATAGCGTATGACGGGCGCAACGGCGGCACCGCTTATTCCGCGGTCAACTACACGATTTGGGGCGCGGAAATCCACATCAGCCACGACCTAGGTGAGACCTGGACGACCGCCGAGACGCCGCCTAAGTTCACGGACAGGGACGGAAAGACGCTCAACAAGATTTGGCACGTCAAGCCGGGCCGGGCCAGCGAACCCGACGTGCTTTATGCGGGCGCCGATCCGGCATCGCTGTTCAGGAGTGATGATGGCGGCATGAACTGGCAGGAGATACGCAGCGTCGCCGACCATCCCACGAGCAAACACTGGTTTCCGGGCATGGGCGGCCTATGCCTACACAGCATGGCGCTTGACGAGCTCAACCCGGCGCGTATGTAGGTAGGCATTTCGGCTGCAGGGGTTTACGGCACGAGTGACGGCGGCGAGAGCTGGAAGCCGTTGAATAAGGGAGTGCGCGCCGACTTCATTCCTGATGAGGTGGACTTGGAATTCGGACAGTGTCCACACAAGCTGCTGGGACATCCCCAGAAGGACGGGCTTCTCTATCAGCAGAACCACTGTGGGACATATCGCAGCGACGATGGAGGCAAGGTCTGGATCGACATTACGGATGGACTGCCTTCGCGCTTCGGGCTTGCGCTTGGGCTGCACCCGCATGACCCGAATACGCTGTATGTGTTGCCGGAAGACAATGCCATCGCAGACGACGAAGTAGGCGGCGAGTTCCGTATCGTGAGCGGCAACAAGTTCTGCGTGTTCCGCAGCTCCAATGGGGGCAGCGACTGGGACACGCTAACGAACGGTTTGCCGCAGCGCAACGCCTACCTGCACAGCATGCGCGAGGGCATGGCGACGGACAATCTGGATCCGTGCGGCGTCTATGTTGGCACGACGAACGGGCAGATATTCTACAGTCGCGGTGAGGGCGACAACTGGGAGTTGCTGATAGACAACTTGCCGCCGATAAACTCGGTGGAGGTGGCGCAGTTCTGACGCGGCCCTGCGCCTATGATTCCCTTATCCTAGGCCCTTTATCCTGGGAATGACTTCTTCGCGTAGCAGCGCCAACTGCTTCAACACTTTCTCTTGCGGCAAGCCGGGCCACTGCATGCGGAAGATGATATAGGTCGCGCCCAAGTCGTTCTGGTAGCGACGTATCTCCTCGACGACGTCGTCGGGCGAGCCAATCAGAAAGCGATCGCGCGCCAACTCTTCAAACGGCACATTAAAGCATTCCTCGTCCGGCAGCGCCTTGTCCTGTCCCCATGAGGCGTAGGCTGCGTACTTGCCCTCCAGATACGGGCGGCTCTCGGCGAGAGCCGTTGCCCTGTCCTCGGCGACATACATTTCGCGGAACATCGGCATGGCATCGGGCGCAATCTGCCCTACCCTGCTGATTTCTGCGTTGTACACGGAAATCTGGCGGGCAATTGTGGACATTGTTGCGTGTGGGTTGATGAACCACGAATAGCCCCAACGCGCGGCACGGCGAATGGCTACATCGCTGTTGGCCGCTACCCAGATCGGCGGATGTGGCTTTTGTACGGGGCGCGTAACGGGCCTCACCTTCGGCAACTGGTAATACTTACCACTGTATTCCACCTCATCTTCTGTCCAGAGCATCTTCATCAGTTCCAGGGATTCGCGAAGCCGTGGGACGCGCTCGTTCGACTTGATGCCAAAGGCGGCGAACTCCTCGTCACGGTAGCCAATTCCAACGCCGAATATGAAGCGTCCGTTGCAGATTGCGTCCATAGTCGCCACGCTCTCGGCGACATCGACGGGGTTGTGAAGAGGAACGAGGATGACGGCCGCGGCAATCTCCATGTCGCCAGCGTCGGCAGCCATGCGCGCCAGAAACGGGAGCGTCGCGGGCTGCGCGTAGGGCGCGGAGAGGAAGTGCTGCCCGGTGCAGATGAGATCGAATCCTGCATCACGCGCCGCTCGCACCTGCTCTGCGCTGTCCTCAATCTGCTGCGCCAGAGACTCTTCGGGCGAGATCTGCACTCCGAGGAAGATTCCGAATTTCATGCCGTGTCCTTTCGTCAAATGGTCGTGCGGGTTAGCGCCTGCCAAACTCACGCTCAAGGAGGCTTCCGCTCAGGTGGATTATCGTGGGGCGTCCGTGAGGGCAGGTGTGTGGCTGCTGGCACTGTTCCAGTTGCCGCGTCAGAGCGGTCATCTCGCCGTGAGTCAGGACTTTGCCCGCTCGTATGGCAGCGTGGCACGCCAGCGAATAGGCAGCGCGATCCCTCCAGGATTCAACGTCTCCACCTTGCGCCATCTCGTCCAGCATGTCGATGAATGCCCTAACTGGGTCAACTTCCACGAGGATGCTGGGCACCCCGCGCAATATATAGACATCGCCGCCGAAAGGCTCTATCAGAAGCCCGAGACTGCTGAACAGATGCTGGTGTGCGTGTGCCAGTTCCTGTTGCCGGGGGTTAAGCTCAATAGCGAGAGGCTCCAACAGCCTTTGTGACTGCGGCGCGCTGGAGGAGGCGGCAGCCTTGATTTGCTCGAACATCACGCGCTCATGCGCCGCGTGCTGGTCAATGAGATACATGCCGTCCGGGCCCTCGGCGGCGATATATGTGCTCTGCACCTGCCCGAGCACACGCAGAACGGGTAGTGTTTCCTTGTGCGTGAAGCCGCCATCGCCGTTCGACGTAGGTGACGCCGCGTCCTGCTCATTCGGAATAAGCTCGCCGGTGCGTTCAACATTTGGGGCCGGCGAGGGCTGGAATGGCTCTATCGGCCAGAAGTAGCGGCTAGGTTGGCGTGATGCAGGCGAATATGCGGGATGGGTAGCCCCGGCGCGGTGTATCTCCGGCACCGGCGAGTGAGCGGTGAGCGTTTGTCGCACCGCCTGCTGAATTGCGGAGAATACACGGTCGCCGCTTCGAAAGCGCACCTCTGTCTTGGATGGGTGTACATTCACATCCACCTGATCGTAATCGATGGTTATGTTGACCACAGCCAGAGGGTAGCGCCGCTCCTTCAGGAAACCGTGATAAGCCTGTTCCAGAGCATAGCCGAGCATGCGGCTTTGCACCCAGCGACGGTTGACGAAGAAGCTCATGTAGCCGCGGTTCGCCCTGCTGAGCGCGGGCTGGCTTATCACGCCGCCGACGGTGCTTTGCCCTGAGCGTTCATCAACAACAGAGATGTCCAACATATTCTCCGCGACATTAAGGCCGTGTATGGCGGCGATCGCCTCGCGCAGGCTGCCGGAGCCGGACGTGAGAAGCGACGAACTACCCATGTCCAGAGCGAACCGCACCTCCGGGTAGGCGAGCGCATAGCGCGTGACCATGTTCTGTATGTGGGATGTCTCAGTAGCGGTGGTCCGCAGGAACTTGCGGCGGGCGGGCACATTGCGGAAGAGTTGGCGCACCGTCATTGCGGTGCCTGGGGACGCGCCCTGCCGCTGCCTGTCAACAATGCGCCCCTCCGTAATTTCCAGCCGCGTCCCTGAGTCGTCATCGGCGTGCCTCGTGACCACCGACAGGCGCGCGACTGAGGCGATGCTCGGAAGCGCCTCGCCCCTGAAGCCGAGAGTTGGAATCGCGTCCAAGTCAGAGGCGTCGCTGAGTTTGCTGGTGGCGAAGCGCTGAAACGCCAACTCAACCTCGTCGTGGGGGATACCGTATCCGTTGTCGGCGACGCGAATCTGCTCCACACCGCCGCCGCGAATCTCGACCGAGATTTCGGTGGCCCCTGCGTCCAGAGCGTTCTCGACGAGTTCCTTCACAACCGACGCAGGACGTTCTATGACCTCGCCCGCCGCGATCATGGATGACACTTTGTCAGAAAGCAGTCGTATCGGCATCAGCCTTCGTCCTGCGTGCGATTCCTTCCGATGCGGTATGCCGTGTGGCCAGAGCTTCCGGTCTCCACAACATCGCAGACAGTCTGATATATTTCGTCCATCTCGGAGTCCTGCCTATTGCGGAAATAATACGGCCTGCAAATGAAGCCGCCAAAGTAGCGCACTATTTCAGGATGGTCGTCAATAATGAAGTCAGGAGGCGTGAAGACGCCAAGTCCGGGTAGCGCCGTATCAAAGTCCTCAAGCGGCTTCTGGAAGACCTTCGTCACATAATCCGCGAGTCCAAAGCGCCGCACCTCTGCCGTGCGCACGCCCACGCCCGACCAGATGAAGACCTTGTGCCCGTCAGAGACGAGCTTGCTGAAAGTCTCAGCCGTGTTTTGGCGCAGGCTACCATCGGCGCCCATAATCGTATAGTCAACGTCGAAGAATATGTTCATAAACGAAAATCCAAAGCGTATAGTTGCCGTCCATGATACCATGCGTTGTACATAAGTTCGCTGAATCTAATCTCAACTTGGATGAATTTTTATTTCTAATGGTTTTGGGACTCCAGAGTCATTCAACCTAGTTATTTTACAGTCAATAGGAGACCTCACCTTGTGGAATAGACCGACTTTGCACGATGTGATTCAGGCGCGGGGGCGCATTGCGCCTTATGTGTGGCGCACTCCCCTGCACCACTATCTTTCGCTCGACAAGCTGCTGGATGCCGAAGTCTGGGTGAAGCACGAGAACCACCAGCGTCTGGGCGCGTTCAAGATGCGCGGCGGGATAAACCTGCTTTCGCAGCTGTCGGACGAGGAGAAGGAACGGGGTGTTATCACTGCTTCGTCAGGCAATCATGGACAGTCCATCGCATACGCGGCGGGTATCCTTGGCATCAAGTGCATCGTGTGCGTGCCGGAGGGCGCGAACCCCGGCAAGGTGGCATCCATTGAGAGCCTCGGCGCGCAGGTCATTCATCACGGCCCATACTTCGACTTTACCAACGAGTACGCGCAGCGGCTGTCCAAAGAAGAGGGCTACCGCTATGTGCACGCGGTCAACGAGCCGATGTTAATCGCGGGTGTAGGCACATACACGCTGGAGATTCTGGAAGACCTGCCGGATGTGGACTACATCATCGTGCCTCTCGGCGGAGGCAGCGGCGCGTCCGGGGCTTGCATCGTCGCAAAGAGCGTCAACCCGGATGTCAAGGTCATTGCTGTGCAGGCTGAGAGCGCACAGGCTGCGTATCTGTCCTGGAAGGCAGGCGAGCTTGTAGATGCGCCCATGGAGTCTAATGCAGAGGGACTGGCGACCGGCAGAGGGTACGCCCTGCCGCAGGACATCCTGCGCGACCTGCTTGACGACTTCATCCTCGTATCGGATGAGGAGATGGAGCAGGCAATCGTGCTTCATCTGGAGAATACGCACAACCTGACCGAACATGCAGGCGCAGCGTCTTTGGCCGGCGCGGTGAAAATCAGGGACAGGCTGCGCGGCAAAAAGGTCGCGCTTGTTATGAGCGGCGGCAACCTGTCGCTGGATCATCTGCGGGCTGCGCTGGATAACGCCTAGGTTGAGGCAGTCAGTCGCACGGGATAAAATGTCGGTGCTTTAGAAGGTAGGCCGCATAACACTGGGGAAAGAGCAAATGCCCATGCCCACCACGCGTACACACCAGATCGCATATGGGGACGGCTACATAAGCGCCGCCCTGCCAGAGCGCACGCGCGTCATCGAGGGAAAGCGTCCGCTGCCTGCCATTCCCGACGTCGCCGAGCGGATTCGGGAGGTCATCAGCAGTCCTGTCGGCCACGAGCCTCTACACAAGCTGGTGAACAGCAAGTCGAAGGTCGTCATTGCCTTTGATGACGCGTCTGGCGCATACTTTCGGACGCAGCGAACGGACTTCCGACAGACTGCCATCGAGGTTATCGTTGAGGAGCTTCGCAAGGCGGGTGTTGCGCTGAACAACATCACACTGCTCCTCTCACAGGGGTTGCATCGCAAGCTGAGCCGCACGGAGATGGAAACTTTCCTCGGCAGGCGGCTGGTGCTTCAATTCGGCTACAACAACCTGTACTGCCATGATGCTGAGGACCCGGAGCAACTCGTTCATCTGGGATACACACATCGAGGGTTCGATGTGGAAGTCAACCGGGCAATACTTGACGCCGACCAGTTCATCTATCTGAATACGATGTGGGCGCCCTTCAACGGCGGGTGGAAGTCAACCGCCGTCGGACTTGGCACATTCAAGAGCATTCGGCATCATCACCGGCCGTGGCCCATCGCAAGCGGTCAGTCGGTTGACGATCCCAAGAACTCGTCCTTCAAGAAGCTGGTGTGGGAGCAGGGTGCGCTCATCGAGAAGGCACTCGAAGCGAAGGAACGGCGCATCTTCACGATCGAGTCGGTCTATGACAACGCAGACCCGCGCAAGGACATCATCGCTATCAACGGCGGACATCCGACGGAGGTTCATCCGCACACGCTTGCGGCAATTGAAGAGCAGCAGGTAGTGGATGTTCAGGGGCAGTCGGACATCCTTGTGGCGGGCATAGCCAACTGGAACGAGTGCTACTCCAAGTTCTCGGTCGTCAATCCGATTCTGGCGGCGAATCAGGCGATGGCGAATACGGTGACGCAGTTCCAAGGGATGCCGTTGGTACGAGAGGGTGGTATCGCAATACTCGCGCACCCTCTAACCGCGAAGTTCGATATGCGCCGCTTCGCGCCATATGTGGAGTTCTACGAGAAACTGCTCACACAGGACACGGACCCGTACTGGCTTTGGGAGAATTATGTCGAAGAGTTCGCCCATCGCCCGGAGTACATCCACGGCTACCGATATGGACACGCATACCATGGCTCGCACCCGTTCTTCATGTGGAACAGCACTGGAATTCCACGGCGTTACCTCAGCCGGATAATGTTCGCGGGTGTGCGGGACACTGAGGCTGCAAAACGCATGGGGTTCGAGGCTTATGCAAGCGTCGAGGACGCCGTAGCCGCTGCCGAAGCGGAACTCGGCAGGACTGCGAGCATCACCCTTATGCAGCGCCCGCGCCACTTCATCCCACGCGTGTCGCCGAATTAGGCAGAAGCGAGGCATTACTTGGCATACAACGAAGAACTCGCGCTGCGGATCAGGCAATCCCTCGGAGAGCAGACAGGCATTGTAGAACACAAGATGTTCGGCGGGCTGTGCTTTATGGCGCATGGCAATATGCTTGGCGGCGTAATGGGCGACGAAATCATCGTGCGCGTTGGGGCGGAGCGATATGAGGACTCCCTGCATTTGCCGCACGCGCGCCCGATGGACTTCACCGGCAGACCTATGCGCGGCTTCGTGATTGTTGCTTCCGAGGGCATAGAGAGTGAGGAAGGGCTGGACGAGTGGGTCGCGCGCGGAGTGAATTTCGCTATATCGGTACCGTCTAAGTAGGCTTCAGTCACATCACGCCGCCCACCCAGACATCGCAGGCAATTTCGTTGATTTGCTGCCCTGACCTGTCTATAATCGTGAGAACAAATTAGCACTAATTGAGGGCCGAGAAGCGCCACCGAATGATTGACTACTCAACGCTGGAGACGGGCCAAGAACTCTCCAAGCAATCCCTTACACTGGATCCCGACGCGGTAAGCAAGTACATTGCCGCAGTGGACGACACAAGCAACCCGACAGCCGAAGACGGCACTGCGCTCGTGCCGCCAATGGCGATCGCCGCGCTCGCTCTGAGCGCCGTCATCAGCGCGCTGCAAATCCCGGGTGGCACTATACACGCAAGCCAAGAGATTGAGTTTGGTTCGGCAGTACCCGTCGGCGCCGCGCTGGACTGCATTGCCACGCTTGCGCAAAACTCGGTTCGGCGTGACTGGCGCTTTCTCGTCGTCAACATGGAGGCTACCGGCAGCGGCGGCCGCGTTGTGATGGAAGCCAAGAGCACAATTATGCTTCCCGCATAATGCAACGACACGCTGTTCAGATGATGCCCTAAATACGCTGAGGAAGTAAGAAATATGCAGCAAGGTGACGCGCTGCCCACAATCGTAAAAGAGATAACCCAGTTGCAGATCGAGCGATACGCGGACGCGGCAGGCGATCATAATCCCATTCATTTGGATGCGGACTTCGCGACCGGAGTGGAGTTTGGTGGCTCGACTCTCGACGGCACAATTGCACATGGTATGATGATACTCGCGTCTATATCCGAGATGCTCACAGTTGCATTCGGTGAGGACTGGCTTAATGGTGGCAAGTTGAAGGTGCGGTTTCGCGGGCCTGTCTATCCCGGCGAAACTATAACGGCAAACGGGAATGTCAAGAAAGTAAACGAACTAGACGGCTTCAGCGAACTGACTTGCACCGTTGGCGTTCGCAAGGACAATGGAGATACGGCAATCAGCGGCGACGCGATTGTGCGTATTGCGTGCAGTGGCTTACGCCACGGGAGAGAGTAATTTGACAACAAAGGACACGCTGGTTCGCGTGGCCGTCGATGCGATGGGAGGCGATAATGCCCCCGGCGATGTGGTGGCAGGCGCGGTGGATGCAGCAAGAGATGGCGGCGTTCAGATAATGCTCGTGGGCGATCCGGAGCCAGTACAAACCGAACTTGCAAGGTACGATACCGAGCAATTGCCAATTAGTATTATTCCTTCCGAAGGTGTGTTGGTGGAGGGCGAACCACCCGCCTTAGCGTTGCGGCAAAAGCCTCGAGCATCCATTTTCGTAGCAACAGGGATGGTGAAGCAGGGGCACGCCGACGCATCCGTCTCAATGGGTTCGACCGGCGGGGCGATGGCGGCGGCGGCAGTTGTTCTCGGACTGTCGCAGGGAGTTGACCGTCCTGCTCTAGGCGGCCCGATCCTTGGCGTCGCGCCTAAAACATTCATAATTGACCTCGGTACAAATGTTGATTGCCGTCCGACACAGCTCCTTAGCTTTGCCGTAATGGGCGATGTGTTCGCGCGCCAATTCTGGGCTGTCGAGCAGCCGAGAGTAGCGATGCTCAGCGTGGGCGCGGAGGCTGGCAAGGGTAATCGGCAGGTGCGCGAAACGACCGAACTGCTGAAAAAGAGCGGCCTAAACTTCATCGGCAACGTCGAGGGCGATGACCTGGCAGCCGGCAAAGCCGAGGTGGTTGTCTGCGATGGATTCGTAGGCAATATAGTTATGAAGCTTACGGAGGGCCTTGGGCGCGCGCTCTCCGGACACCTGAGAGATACCCTTAGCGGCAAACTTTCTAGCGACGACCTCGATACCGCGAGCAATGAGCTACACGACCTCAACAATATCGTGCATACTTACGGCGGGGGGCCCATATTTGGCGTTAACGGAATCAGCATAGTCGGGCACGGGGCAGGCAACGCCTCGGCGGTGCGACGTGCTATCGGCACTGCGAAATATATGCACGACATCGACTTCGTCCCAAAGCTGAACGAGGAGATGGCGGAGGTTTACGCAAGGGTGCACGAGGGAGCGCCCTCATAGAAGGCATAGATTCGCCGCATATATCGAACGGGCGCAAGGACATTCGACGAATAGACAGGAGCCAAATTGAGCAATTCGGACATCAACGGGAAAACAGCTCTCGTCACCGGCGCTTCAAAGGGTATAGGGAAGGCAATATGTCTTGAACTTGCCCATATGGGCGTCAAGGTTGTAGTCAACTACAATTCGTCCAAGTCCGAAGCTGAGCAAGTGGTCCAGACTATTACTGACATGGGCGGTGAGGCGTTCAAGATTCACGCAGACGTGAGCGACCTGGAACAGGTCAATGCGATGGTGGACAAAGTCAGCGATGAATGGGGCGGCGTCAATATCCTCGTCAACAATGCGGGCATCATCAACGACGGCCTGCTGATGCGAATGTCAGACGAAGCGTGGCATCGTGTCATGGGCGTCAATCTCAATGGCACTTTCTATTGCACGCGGGCTACCTTACGACACATGGTGCGTGAGCGTTGGGGCAGAATAATCAACATCGGCTCCGTAGTCGGCATACGCGGCAATATCGGGCAGACCAACTATTCGTCCTCCAAGGCGGCCATAATCGGCTTCACTAAGTCGCTCGCCAAAGAAGTCGCCACTCGCAACATCACCGTCAACGCCGTAACGCCCGGCTACATCAGTACCGAAACGGTTGCAGGGCTGTCGCAGAGGCAGAAGGACACCATAATGACCTGGATTCCGCAGGGCAAGTTCGGCAATACTGAGGACATAGCCAGCATGGTCGGGTATCTTGCGAGCGAGAGGGCGAGCTATGTAACGGGTCAGATCATCAGTGTTGACGGCGGAATGGCGATATAGAGTTTTTCAGCCTGTCGACCTGTCAGTCATTCAGATTTGGCTTTTTCTACTGTCTCACAAACTATGAGTCGTCGAACCTAGGGATGGAAGTATGTCGTTCAAAGGCAAGGCGGTTCTGGTAACGGGCGGCTCAAGGGGCATCGGCAAGGAAATCGCCCTGGAGTTTGCTAGGCGAGGAGCGGATATCGCCTTCAACTACATCCGCAGCCACTCTGCCGCTGCTGAGACACAGAGCGAGATTGAGGCAATTGGCGTGCGCTGCCTGCGTGTTCGGGCGCACCTCGGAGATTCCGGCAAGATTCGCCAACTCTTCACGGAAGTGGACGCCACCTTCGGCAAGCTGGATGTGCTGGTGAACAATGCCGCATCAGGCGTGCAGGGTTCGGCGTCCGAACTTGAAGAGAAGCACTGGGACTGGACGCTGAATGTGAACGCAAAGGCACCCTGGCTGTGCTCCATCGAAGCGTCCAAGCTGATGCCCAATGGCGGCAGTATTGTCAACATCACCAGCCAAGGCTCGCAGAAAGTGCTGCCGTACTACTTCTCTGTGGGCACATCGAAGGCTGCGCTCGAGTCTCTGACGCGCTACCTTGCAGTAGAGCTTGCTCCGCAGGGTATCTCCGTAAACGCCGTATCAGGCGGCTTTGTGGAGACGGGAGCGCTGGACTACTTTCCAAATCGCGAGGGCATGCTGGCAGCCGGGCATAGCACGCCGGCAGGGCGTATAGTTACCGCATCCGACATTGCGCGTGTGGTTGCGTTCCTATGCACTGATGACGCGGCGATGATACGCGGGCAGGTCATTGTTGTGGATGGCGGCTACACGCTCTTGGCTTAACGGTTATCCGTACATCCTAAACATCGGATATAGCAGCGACATGCCATGAGACTCACCAGAAAATGGTTCGCAGTCATCAACCCCATGATGGCCCTTGCGCTCAGGTCTCCCCTGCACTTCCTGTTCAGCGACAACATCATGCTGCTTACCTTCACGGGGCGTAGCAGCGGTCGCGCCTACACGACGCCTGTCCGATACATCCGGGGCAACGGCGCTATTCGCTGCTTCACTTCACAGAGAACGCGATGGTGGCGCAACATGATAGGAGGCGCAAGCGTCACGCTGTATGTAGGCGGCGAGACGAAGAACTGCAAAGCAGAGGCTGTCTTTAACGACCCGAAAGGCATTCAACCCGCGCTTGACGCTTACCTGCGCCGTTTCCCGCAGGACGCCGTCTATCACAATGTGCGCCTGAATGCGGACAGGACGCCGAACACAGCCGACCTTGCCTTCGCAGCGTACACGGCTGTCCTTATAAGAATAGAAGTAGGCTGACGGTTTGGCTTCACTACTCCTGTTCCGTTTGCGCCGTCTCCTCTACCACCACTTCACCATCATCCTCAGTCAGCAGCCGCACACCCTCTTCGACGTGCGCCTTCCTCACGAAGCCTAGACCGATGAACTTGTCGCTGTCAATTGTTTTGACCGCAGATGTGAGCGTGCCAACCTTCCTGCCATCGTGGAGC
This sequence comes from Dehalococcoidia bacterium, assembly GCA_965222145.1. GTDB lineage: Bacteria > Chloroflexota > Dehalococcoidia > Lucifugimonadales > JADFKI01 > Bin90. The sequence continues at coordinate 146,892 of CBDCTG010000001.1, forward strand.
AAATCGGCAGGCAATTCGGGCGCGTCATCGCCGTTCCATGACAGCCTCACAAGATGCTTCTGCACCTTATCGTAGGTATTCAGGCGAGCAACAACTTCTTGCCCGATGTAGCAGCCCTTGTTGAAGCTAATGAAGTCCATTAAACCGGCTTCTATCGGATTGTAGTCTTCTCCAAGCTCGCCGCCATTGCCCGCAATGCCATTGCTAATACGTACAAGTTCAAGTGCTTGCGATCCTACCGGCGCAGCGCCCGTTGCCGTGAGCGCGTCCCACAGTGCGGGTGCCTGCTCTGCCGGCCCTATCAGGTCGTAGCCGTCCACACCTGTGAAGTCTGTGCGTAATGCGAGGACATCAACACCATCAATCGTTATTTGCGCCGAGCCGTATAGCGGCATGTCGGCAAGCTGGGGCAGAGAACTCGTCGCCGCGCGTCCGACCACTGAAAGCATCGCAGTTTCTTCGGTTACGTCCTCGACTACGACATCTTCGATGAATGTGTAGAAGTCTATCCACTCGGCAACTCGCTGACAGGTTTCAGGTCCTGTGAGAACCAGCAGATGGTCATCTTGTCGCAGCACGTACAGCAGGTCGATGATGCGCCCTTTGTTCGTGGTCAGCACGGTGCCCTGCACATCCCCAATTGCGAGGTCGTCGAGATTGTTCGTTGACAGGCGATTCAGCAGGTCGAGCGCGTCAGCCCCGCTCACCCTCAGCCGCCCAAGATGAGAGCGGTCAGTTATGCCGACGCCCTCGCTTGCAGAGGTGTACTCATCCCGTACCGACGAGTACACGGCAGTCTGAATTTCCAGTGTTCCACTTTGCACCATCGCAATGTCCTCCTGAAAGAAAAAGACCGCCCCTGAAACAGAGGCGGCCGTTGAATATCAAGTTTGTCTCAAACCGCACCTAGCAGCAACTCCTACACACTGAAGGAAGTGCCGCAGCCACAGGCAGTCTTGGCGTTGGGGTTATTGAAGACGAAGCCCTTGCCGTTTAGACCACCGGAGTAGTCCAGTTCGGTGCCTGCAAGAAAGATGTAGGACTTCTTGTCCACATACAACTCGAGACCACGGCTATTAATGACTTTGTCGTTTTCACCCGGTCCGTCAACCAGATCGAGATCGTAAGTCAAGCCAGAGCATCCGCCGCCCTTGACGGCAACGCGCAAGTTGCAGCCCGGCTTGCCGGAGTCAGTGGCAAATTGGCGCACATGTATTGCGGCATCTGGCGTTATTGAGATTGTCAGCGGTTCCGGTTGTACTCGCGCCATAATTCCCTCCTGAGCATTCTTCACTCAAGTAAGCATAGTAACTACGTTATTAACATTCTAATTAACATTCTATTGATAATGGGTGCCGTCGTCAATTGGCATTAAGGACTTCTCTTCCTTTCCAAGTCCAATATGTCGAGCGAGTTCAGGTACATCACTCCTTCTATTCGGAATCCTGATAAAATAGGCGGATGCAAGAGCATTCAGATATCGACTTGGATACCGACATCTCCGGCAGGGGCACCCTGCGCGCGCGGGCACAGACGCTGCTGGAGTTCAATGTCATCCGCGAGCGCGTAGCTGACCGCGCCACGTACTTCCCCGCGCGGCAGATGGCATTGGGCCTGCAACCCTCATACGATGAGTACGAGGTGGCGTTGCTTCAGCAGGAGACCGCCGAAGGCCGCGCCGTTCTGGACGAATCCGGCGAAGTGGATATGTACAGCCCAGACGACATCGGCGAATCGGTCGTGCGTGCTTCTATCGGCGGAGTCCTCACCGGTATGGAACTGCTCGCCATCGCGCAGACGCTCGATGTGCATGCGCGCGCCAGAAGCGGCATCCTCGCCGTGCGACAACACGCCCCTATGCTCGCAGACATAGCGGAGAGCATCCCTGACATACGCGAACTGACGCGGCAGATACGGTCGCGCATCGGCGAAAGGGGCGATGTGCGCGATGACGCTACCCATACGCTGCGCGCGTTGCGAAGCCAGATTCGGCAGGCATACCAGCGCGTAACAGACTCTCTGACATCGCTCATCCAGTCCTCGCAGTCCGACAATGTGCTGCAGGACAATGTCATATCCGTCCGTAACGACCGCCTGGTCGTACAGGTCAAGGCGGAGATGCGCAGCAAGATTCCGGGTATAGTCCACGATGCATCCAACACCGGCGCTACTCTGTTCGTTGAGCCGTTCGCCACAGTGGAGATAGGCAATACATGGCGAGAACTTGCCCTTGCCGAAGAACGGGAGATTCGCAAGGTGCTGCGCGACATATCCACGCTTGTGGGCGAACTTGCGCGGGACATACAGCGTGGCAGCGAACTTACGGCGCATCTCGACCTCATAATGGCCCGGGCGCGATACAGCTACTCCATCCGCGGTGTCAGACCCCTGTCCCCTGCAGACGCCGACTTGGCAAATGCCGCCCCATCTGATGCCGATGAGGAGCATAACTTCGCAAGCGATATGGCTGTCCGTCTCATCAATGCACGCCATCCACTGCTGGGCAGGGATGCCGTACCCGTCAATGTGAGCGTCGGACCCGACTGGTCGGTGCTGGTCGTGACGGGACCGAACACAGGCGGCAAGACCGTGGCAATGAAGACTGTCGGTCTGCTTGCACTGATGCACCAGGCAGGATTGCAGATACCTGCGAACGATGGCAGCGTTCTAACTGTATTCGACGGCGTGTACGCCGATGTGGGCGACCAGCAGAGCATCGAGCAATCAGTGTCCACCTTCAGTTCGCACATGCGCACCGTAATAGACATTCTGGCGCAGGCGACGCCGGAGTCGCTTGTGCTTCTTGATGAGCTTGGCACGAGCACAGACGCCGAGGAGGGTTCTGCGCTGGCAAGGGCTATCCTGGAGGACCTCGCAAGCAAGAGAGTGTCAACGATTGTAACTACGCACCACCGCAGCGTCGCCGCATACGCAGAGACTACGAGCGGCATGATGAACGCCAGCGTGCAGCTTGACGCCGATTCGCTGACGCCGACCTATCACCTCACACTCGGAATACCGGGGCGAAGCTATGCGATGGCAATCGCCTCAAGCCTAGGCTTGCCGGAACATATTCTGCGGAATGCTCAGGGAGCGATAGAGCCGCAGTATCTCCGCTTCGAGGACTGGCTGACAGAGTTGCAGCGCGAGCGCAGTCAGTTGCAGACTGTGCTGCTAGAAGCGGAGCAATCGCGATCCAATGCAGATGCTCTGCGCCAGCAACTCGATGAGCAGATAGAATATCTGGTAACGCACCGCGATGACATTCTGGATGGCATGCGCCGTAACATGCTCGCACAGTACGATGAAGCGCAGCGCAAGCTCAAGGCTGCGGAGGCAGCGCTGTCGTGGGGTTCGCCGGCCGGCGTGCCGACAACCCGCACGCGAGAGGATATCCGTCGGCTTCGCGAGGAGCTGCAAGCGGAGCGCGCTACTTTGCCACCTCCAACGCCCACGCGCGAAACGCAGCGGGAACTTGCAGTCGGGGACAGGGTGTATGTGCGCGGCCTCAATCTCGGCGGAATGCTCGTATCGCTGCCTGGGAACGGGAGCGACGCGGAAGTTGGTATAGGCAACGTGCGTATTCAGGTGCAGCCGTCGCGCCTGTCGCTCATTGAGCAGCAGCCCGAGCCGCCCAAAGCAGAGGTCAGCTTCAGCATTGGTCCCATGCTCGACTCGACGGAACTGGATATCCGAGGAAAGCGCGCCGATGAGTCGCTCGCCGAACTGGAGTTGTTCCTCGACAAGGCCGTGCGGGACGGTTTCGATTCGGTGCGCGTAATTCACGGCAGGGGCAAGGGCATCCTGCGAAACGTGGTGCGCGAGCATCTGACGCGCCACCCGCTTGCTCGCTCATTTGAGGCCGAAGCCCGCGAGCGAGGGGGCGACGGCGCGACCTTGGTGCATCTGGCGTAGTGATATGCTAGCTCCCCTTCTGCAGACCGCCATTGTTACAGCAGCCATAGTTTGCATGACAGCCTGTACATCGCAAAATGATACGACTCAGATGCAGCCGACTGCTGCCGTTACGTCTGAAGTGATTCCAACTCACACTTCTGTACCTGTGGCACTTGCCTCACTCCTGCCGACAAGCACACCACAAGCGACCGCAATTCACACGACATCGCCAGTCCCAACCGCGACGCAAACCCGTGCGCAAACCGCAACATCCACAGCAGTGCCAACACCAACACTTTTGCCCACGATAACACCAGTTCCTACTCTTACAGGACCAGCGATAACCATCGGCGATGCGAAGTTCGCCGCCGAGATCGCCGATACGCCCGAGTTGCGCGGCAAGGGACTGGGGGAACGCGACAGCCTTGAAGAACAGACCGGGATGCTGTTCATCTTCTCCGGCGGTCAGGCGTCGTCCTTCTGGATGAAGGGCATGCGCTTTCCGCTCGATTTCGTGTGGATTGGCGCGGACTGCACGGTGGTAGATCTGACTGAGGATGTGCAACACTCCCCACCGGACACGCCAAGTTCGGAATTGGACATCTTCGAATCTTCATCCCCGGCGGCATACACATTTGAAATAAACGCAGGAGAGATCAGTCGATTCGGCGTCAAGAGAGACGACGAAGTGCGCTTCCGCAATATCGAATCGGAGTTCGCAATGTGCTGTGAGTCGGGGCAATGCGATGGGAACTGATAGACATGAACTGCCGCCACTGCGGGCTGTTTTCATGGGGACGCCCGAGTTCGCCGTGCCCACACTCGTATCGCTGCTAGACGCGGGATGCGAAATCGTCGGTGTCTATACGCAGCCAGACCGCCGCTCCGGTCGCGGCAGACACCTCACACCGCCCCCTGTAAAGCAGGCTGCGGTTGAGCACGGCTTGCCCGTCTTCCAGCCCGCATCGCTACGCCGAGATGCCGATGCAAGGCAACAGCTCGCATCGCTGAATCCTGACCTGATATTGGTGGTAGCGTATGGCCTGTTCTTGCCTGCCGATACACTTGACGTGCCGCCACTTGGCGCGCTGAACATACACCCTTCCCTGCTGCCGAAGTATCGTGGACCTTCTCCCGTCGCAACTGCGATTATTGAGGGCAATACGACTACGGGCGTAACGCTCATGCAACTCGACGAAGGGATGGATTCGGGTCCAATCATCGCACAGCGGGAGACGACAATCGGCATGAACGAAACCGCCGAAGACCTCACAGTTCGCCTGTTCGGGATGGGTGCGCGATTGCTTGCCGACACGCTACCGAGATGGCGGACGGGCGAGTTTGCGCCTGTGCCACAGAGCGAAGCCGATGCAACGATTACCAGACTGCTCAGACGCGAGGACGGTGAGATAGATTGGACCCGTCCCGCAGACCATATCGCGCGGCAGATACTCGCCTACCATCCCTGGCCCGGCACCTACACTCCCTGGAACGGCAAGCAACTGAAAGTGCATCAGGCAGAGCCGTTGGATAACCATGAGGACTTTGCCCCCGGCACGGTGTTGGAGATTGATCAAGGCATTGGCATCTCAACGGGTGACGGAATACTACTGTTACAGCGGGTACAACCTGAAGGCCGGCAGGCGATGGACATCGGCGACTTTACGCGTGGATACCGTGATTTCGTGGGTTCACGTCTGGGCGTATCCTGATATAATCCAGCTTGACGAACAATCTCAACAGGCAGAGGTGCGACATGGACAAGGCGCTAGCGGGAGTCAAGATTTTGGACATGAGCCGAGTGCAGGCAGGTCCGTCGTGCGCTCAACTCCTCGCGTTTCTCGGGGCAGACGTTATAAAGATAGAGGACACTGTGGGAGGCGATAATACTCGCTGGGAGCAGGCTCATATAGACGGCGTGGACAGCGTCTATTACACCATCTTCAACAACAACAAGCGCGCGATCACGCTTAACCTAAAGACCGAACGCGGCAAGCAGCTCTTCGAGAAACTGGTGCTGTGGGCTGATGTCGTGCTGGAGAACTTTTCGAAGGGCGTGATGGAGCGGCTCGCCATCGGATACGCTCGGCTAAATGAGATCAACCCTCGGGTTATCCACGCCAGCATCAAGGGCTTCGGCGAGTACGGTCCGTGGAGCGACTACCGAAGCTTTGAGGTTTCGGCGCAGGCAACGGGCGGTGCAATCGCTTCCAACGGTTATCCAGACCTCCCGCCTATACCATCTCCCATTGGCGCCGGCGACTCCGGCACTGGCTTGCACACTGCCATCGGCATCCTCGCCGCGCTAAGGCAGCGCGACAATTCGGGTGAAGGGCAGCACATGGAAGTCTCGATGCAGGACGGCATCGTCAACCTAATGCGCTATCGACTCATTCGCAGCCTGTCAATAGCCACACCAAACGAGCGCCCCGGCGACCGCGGAGGCAGAGGCGTTCCAATGATATTCCCCTGTTATCCCGGAGGCTCAGACGACTATGTGATGATTCATATTGCAGGCGCTCTCTGGGAGACCGTGCTGGCGGTGATCGGACGCGCTGACCTGATTGGTGACGAACGATACTTCGCGGAAGAAAACAGAGCCGGGCGTGGAGACGAAGTGCTGGAAATTGTAAGCGGGTGGACGAGCAAGCACGATAAGTACGAAGCGATGAGGGCTTTGGCTGAAGCGGGAGTATGGTGCGGCGCTGTAATGAGCCCGGAAGAGGTGCTGTCAAACGAGCACCTGGCAGCACGCGAGATGATTGTGGATGTGGAGGATTCGGCGCGCGGAAACTACCAGATGATTGGCTGCCCGGTAAAGCTGGGGAAGTCTCCCGTGGAAGTCAAGCCCGCCCCGCTGTACAGCGAGCACACCGACGACATTCTTACGGGTTTGCTGGATGTTTCGCCCGGCGAGTTGCCCGAGCTTCGGAGACAAGGAGTGATTGTTTAGTGCAAGACGGTCATTTCCAGTAGTCGTCCACTCGCACGGCTTCTTGTTCGCCGGGCCAGGGCGGCATGGTGACGATTACGAAGCACAGGTCATCATCGCCCGTGTTGCGGAACTGGAAGTGCGTCCCAACTTCGATACTGAGGGAGACGCCCGGCTCTACTTCGACCACAGACTCGGCAGCTTCACATTTGCGCCAGACCTGCCCCTGTCCTTGAATGAAGTACCAGACCTCTTCGACCGTTCTGTGTGCAACTGCCATTGAAGCAGTGCCGATCGGAAGTGTGCAGTGCACCATGCTCGCGCCTTTAACAGCGACAAGCTCCCTGATCTCGGAACCGTCGGGCGCGAGGACGGTGCAATCAGCGGGGAGTTTCTTAGTATCCATCAACCGAAGCCTGAGAACCTTAGTTGGCGGGGCTCTTCCGGGAGTTCCTCAGACTGCTCAAAGCCGGATACGCCAACGCCGACGAGCCGGAAGCGTCGGCGGCCGTAGAGTTCGGCGCGGAGCAGTTCACCTGCAGATTGCGATAGGTCTTCCGCGGACTGCACTGCATAGGGTAGTGTGCGCTGGCGTGTGAAGGTAGTGAAGTCTGACAGACGCAGTTTCAGCTTTACCGTGCGTCCCTGCAATTGCTTTCGCCTTAGCTGGTTGGCTACGCGCTGGCTTAAGCGACTGACCACCTCTTGCAACTCATCCGGATCACCTGTGTCCCTTGCGAAAGTCGTCTCCGCGCTGACCGACTTCGTTTCGCGGCGCACAACAACGGGGCTGTCGTCTTGTCCCAGCGCCAGCCGCTGCATTTGGGCACCATGCCTGCCAAACCTCCCGCGCAGCCATTCTTCGTCGCATCCCGCGATGTCTGCAATAGTCTCAACGCCTTCGGCGATGAGCCTTTCAGCAGTCTTTGGCCCGACGCCCCACAACTTGCTTATTGGCAATGGCGCTAAGAATGCCCGCTCCTCTCCAAGGGCAACCACAGTCAGACCGTCAGGCTTGTCCATATCCGAGGCAATCTTGGCGATCGACTTACTCGTCGCTACCCCCACCGATATGGTCAATCCCAACTCGTACTTTACGCGCCGCTTGAGGTCAGCCGCAATTTCCGGCGGTTGCCGTCCGTTATCTACAACGGCTGTCACGTCGAGATACGCTTCGTCAAGCGACAGCGGCTCAACAAGAGGAGTCAGGTCGCGGAAGATGGACATGACGCCCTGGGAAATTTCACGGTAGCGGTCGAAGCGAGCGCCGACGCGGATCGCCTGAGGGCACATCCTCTGAGCAGTGCGCATTGGCATTGCGGAGCGCACGCCGAATTCACGCGCCTCGTAGGATGCGGAAGCGACCACGCCACGCCCCTCTGCGCTGCCGCCAACTACGACAGGCTTACCATGCAGCGTGGGGTTGTCCAACTGCTCAACGGAAGCGTAAAAGGCATCAAAGTCCGCGTGAAGTATATGGCGCATATCGCATTTCCTCAACGCCATATTACAACGAAATGCAGTGTCTGTTAAAGCGTCAATTGACACACGAATGCGAGGTTACACAGCGCCGTCGATGGACACATCGAGAACAGCGGGCTTGCCCAGAGCCAGTGCATCTCGCAGAGCCGCTCCAATTTCAGCGGGGTCTTCGACCTTGCGCCCGTACACGCCCATCGCCTCAGCGACCGCCGCAATATCGAACGGCGTGGGGAAGTCCATGGCGATATACTCGCTAGTCGGGTTTTCCTGTTGGAGAATCTCGCTCTTGTACAGGTTCATATTCAACTTGAGCACGCGATACGCCCTATTGTTGCAGATGACATACACTACGGGAATGTCGGCATTCGCTGCCGTCCACAGTGCCTGAACTGTCATCATCGCGCTGCCGTCGCCTATGATGCCAATCACAGGACGGTCGGGATTCGCCATCTTCACGCCCATCGTGCCGCCCATTCCCCAGCCGAGCGCGCCGCCAGTAATGCCAAGCAGGCTTCCGGGTTCATCAAAGTCGAGCGCGCTGAACACGGAGGCGCGTGTAGTGACGGAGTCATCAACGATGATCGCGTCGTCCGGCAGAGCGGCGGCAATCTCGGTCATCATGCGCTCCGTTGACATCGGACTGAGGTCTTGCCGCGCATTGAGGCGCGCCTGCCAGGCCGCGTCTTGTGCCGCCTTCTCTTCCGCTACGGAAGCCGCGCGACCTATTGCCGACTCCTTCGCCGCGCCGGACATTCGTAGTTCCAGCGCGTCCGATAGCGCCGTCATCGCCGTGCGCGGGTCCGCAACGATGCCAACATCGGTAGGTTCGGTTCTGCCAATTTGCGTTGCATCAGAATCGATGTGTATCAGTCTTGTATCTGGCTTGAGCGCGCTGCCGGAGAAATAGAAATACCCCGGAAATACGGGCGTTCCGACAGCGACCACCGCTTCGGTATTTTCCAATAACGCTTTGCCTGCCGGCATGCCGGGGTTGGCAAGGCCCAGAAATTGCGGGTGGCTTGTCGGGAAGTTCACCTGCGAGTAGAAGCTTGCATACACCTTGGCGCCCAGCATCTCCGCGAGACGCACCGCCTCGGCAGATGCGCCCGACTGCCCCACTCCGTCGCCCACAATAAGCACTGGATTCTCGGAGTCTGCCAAAATGCCTACCGCGGCATCAATCGCGTCGGTGTCCGGTGCGATGCGCCCGTATGTCTTATGGGACGGCACAATCTCGACATCCGCCTCGTCGTCCAGCGCGTTGGCGGAGAATGCGACATATACGGGACCCATCGGGTGAGTCTTGGCTTCGCTGAAGGCGCGCCGCAACACGCCCGGCACCTGTTCAGGGTGTGTAACTTCTGCGCTCCACTTGCAGAATTGGCTGACCATTTCGACCAGATTTGTGCGCCCTTCCGCCAGCTTGCGGATGTCCTTGTTCGCCGAGGTCAGCACGAGAGGCGTGCTGCCCTCAGCAGCGTTGGCTAACAGGCTTATGCCGTTGGCGAGGCCCGTCTCAATGTGCAGGTTGACGAATGAAGGTTCGCCGCGATACCGCGCATAAGCGTCTGCCATTCCCATGGCTGCACCTTCCTGGGTGCTGAGCATGTAGCGGATGTCCGGGTAGTTCTCCAGCTCATCCAGAATAGGACCTTCGCTTGTACCCGGATTGCCGAATATGTACTCAACGCCCTCTGCACGCAACATTTCCATCAGTGCGCGCTTTCCCGTCATTCTTGGCATAATGCAGACCTTTCAGTAAGAGTAATCATCCTCTGAGATTAACTTGGAGTGTCTCCGGCTTCCTGCCATAGGTTGAATCCTGTCACGCCTATCGTCAGTAAGAACAACGGATTTATAAGTGTCCACATCTCAAGGTGTACCAGCCCGACTACCTCCGGTTCGTTCTGAGGGAAGAAGCCGTAAAACCAGTTCCAGAAAAACCACAGCGTCAGCACGATAGTCGCATAGAAAAGTAAGTTGGCCTGTACTCGCCTGCCGGTCAGAGGTGCATCGGGGTCACTACCCCTGAGCGCTAATTTGCTGCGGATGTTCCTGTCAAGCGCCACGATTATTGTCGAAGCCATGAACCAGTTCAGAATGACCCAGACGGGGCAGTCGCCGCTGCTATTGTCGTAGAGCGGTGTGATAATCCAATGTAATCCTGCCAAGGCCGACACCGCGATGAGGTAGATAGCCGCGATTCGTTTCAAAATACTCATACTGCCCTCCATTTGCACTGCACGACATCGGGCAAAAGGTAAGCCTATTTCCTTTCAATCTGGTCACTCATCCCACAATTGAGCGCCCGCCGGGAAATCGTCAGACTGAGGTGGAACAACGCAGAACACGTGCCCACTCGGCGCTCCCATAATCCACAACGAATCCATCTTTTCTCGACGCCGCGCTCCCAAAGCCTCAAGTCGCTGCACCTCCGCCTCTACATCGTCCGTCTCGAAGTCCAAGTGCACTCTGGCATCCGCCTCAACTCGTTGCAGCACGACAAAGAATCCTCCGGCGTGCCCTTGGAGAAAGACGTAGGGATTGGACGCATCCTCGCCGGTGCGTGGCGGCATGGTGAGTGCCTTACTCCAGAAGTCCACACCTGCATCCATCCTATCGGGCGGACAGTCAATCATGATCGCGCAAAGTCTGCTGTAATGTGCCATTAAATCTTGCTCAGAATCTCTTCAATCGCTTGCTTGCGGAAGCGTTCCAGGTCGTCCGCATCCTTGATGATTGCTCCGAGGGTTTGCTCCACGGCATCGTAGTCGAGATGGTCGAGGTGCAGCACTACCATAGCGCGCGCCCAGTCGAGCGTCTCGGCGATGCCCGGCACTTTGTCCAGCCCGGTGCGCCGCGCGTTGTCCACAAAGCGCACGACCTGCCGCGCGAGCCTGTCATCAATGCCGTTTACCTTGGAGCGCACAATGCGCAACTCCTTGTCGATGTCCGGGTAGTCGATCCACAGGTACAGGCAGCGGCGGCGCAGCGCATCCGAAAGGTCACGTGTACGATTGGACGTCAGCACTACGAACGGTCGGTGCTTCGCCTTGATGGTGCCTATCTCCGGTATCGTCGCCTGAAAGTCTGAGAGCACCTCCAAGAGGAACGCCTCAAACTCTTCGTCGGCGCGGTCAACCTCGTCAATTAGCAGCACGGGCGACTTCTCCTCTTCTGTAAGAGCCGCAAGCAGGGGGCGCTTAAGAAGAAAAGAGTCGCTGAAGATGTGCTCTTCCTGCTCTTCTGCTGAGTGTTCACCTTGTTCATTAAGCTTAATCCACAACATCTGTCGCTGGTAGTTCCATTCGTAAAGCGCTGTGGAGACATCCAGCCCCTCGTAGCACTGAAGACGGATGAGCCGCGTGTCCAGCAGACGCGCCATAACATTAGCGATTTCCGTCTTGCCAACTCCAGCGCGCCCCTCTATGAGCAGAGGGCGCTCAAGCGTCTGCGCCAAGTAGATGGATGTGGCAATCGCCGGATCGCCGACATAGTTCTCGGACGCAAGCCTGTCCAGAATATCCCTGATTGGGTCGTCCCGCTGTGCCAACTGTGTCCCTTCCATCCAATAGCTAAGACCTATAGCTCAAAAGCGGTTGCCAACTGAAAGGGGCAGGTCATCAGATATGCCTGCCCCTTGTCACTATCCTATCGTTCTAATTCTATGGAAAGAGTGCCGTTCTAGCTGCCCTGTGACTCCTGAATCAGCCGCCACACCTTTTCGGCCTTTGCAGGCATGTCGATGTGGGTCACTCCGAAGGGTGACAGCGCGTCCACGACAGCGTTGATGACCGCCGGCGATGCTGCTATCGTGCCGGTTTCGCCGGCGCCCTTGACGCCGAGAGGATTGGTCGGCGACGGAGTCACCGTGCGCGCCGTCTCGAATGACGGCAGGCTTGCCGCCTGTGGAATCGCGTAGTCCAGCATGCTTCCGGTTATGAGCTGACCGTCATCGTCGTAGACGGCTTCTTCCCAGAGCGCCTGTCCGAGACCCTGAGCCACGCCGCCATGCACCATGCCCTCCACAATCATCGGGTTGATGACATTGCCAACGTCGTCAACCGCGACGTAGCGCAGCACCTTTGTATCGCCCGTGTCGGGGTCAATTTCGACCACGCAGATGTGCGTGCCGAACGGCCATGTGAAGTTCTTAGGATCATAGATACTTGTGGCTTCCAAGCCAGGCTCCAAGCCCTCAGGCAAGCCGTCATACCAGTAGGCCGCCAAAGCGACTTCCTGGAAACTCTTAGCCTCTGTGGGCGCGCCCTGCACGAAGAGTTGCCCATCCTCATAGACGATGTCTTCGGGAGACGCCTCCAGCATGTGGGCGGCAATCTGCTTTGCCTTGTCCTTAATCTTCTCCACGCTCATGTGAATGGCAGTGCCCCCGACAACCGCGCTGCGGCTGCCGAAAGTGCCCGTTCCCTGCTGCACCTGCGCGGTGTCGCTCTCAACGACCCCGACATCCTCGATCGGAACGCCAAGCTCGGATGCTGCCAACTGCGCGAATGTCGTTTCGTGTCCCTGTCCGTGTCCGGACGCGCCACTGTACACCGTTACCTTGCCGGTCGGGTGCACGCGTACGAGCGAACTCTCCCATACGCCGGCCCTTGCGCCGAGCGCATAGGCGACCGCGGAGGGAGCCATACCGCAAATCTCGACATAGGTTGATAGGCCAACACCGATGTACCTGCCATTCTTGCGGGCTTCCTCCTGCTCCTTGCGGAAATCTTCGTAGCCCAGCATCGAGAGTGCAAGATCGAGCGCCTTCTCGTAGTTCCCGCTGTCATACGTGACACCCGTTGCCACATCATATCCGTCCTCAAACGGCGGGATGAGGTTCTTGCGGCGGACCTCGACCGGGTCCATCCCAATCTCCGCGGCGAACCTGTCCAGCATACGCTCGACAACATAAGTCGCTTCAGGCCTGCCCGCTCCGCGATATGCGTCCACAGGTGTCGTATTCGTGAACACGCCTATGACCTTGCAATGCACATTCTCTATCTTGTATGGACCCCCCAGCATAAGCCCGAACAGGTACGTGGGAATTGCCGGCGCGAAGGTGGACAGGTATGCACCCATGTTGGCATATACAGTGCCCCGTATGCCCGTTATGGTGCCGTCTCGGTTGCCCACAATCTCCCAGTCGCCGATGTGGTCGCGTCCGTGCGTAGTGGCGAGGTAGTTCTCCTGCCGCTCTTCAGTCCACTTGACCGGACGACCCAGCGCCTTCGCTATGGCGAACGCGATGACCTCTTCGGCATAAAGGTAGAGCTTGCAGCCGAAGCCGCCGCCCACATCCGGCGAGATGACTCGAATCTGATGCTCCGGATGTCCAGTGACCAGCGCCATCAGCAGGCGAACAAGGTGCGGTATCTGCGAGGATGTCCACAGCGTTACATGATTGGTGCCAGGGTTGTAGTCGGCGACGACTGCCCTGCCCTCCATGGAGTTGGGGATGAGTCGCTGGTTCACTATGCGCTCAGAGATTCGCACTTCAGCGCTCGCGGCGGCAGCGTCAACGTCGCCACCTCCGACTTCCCACTCGAAGCCAACATTGTTCGGCGCATCGTCATGAACCTGAGGCGCACCATCTTTCGTGGCTGCCTCGGCATTCACGGCGGCGGGCAGCACATCATAGCCGACATCCACCAGTGCAGCAGCATCGGTGGCCGCAGTAGGATTATCGGCGACAATCGCGGCAACGGCGTCCCCCACACAGCGCACCTTTCCGATTGCCAGCGGCGGATGCGGCACCTCAATCGTGTCCGGCACGACCCAGCCGCACGGCAGCGAACCGAGCTGCTCTGCTAGGTCTTCGCCAGTATAAACTGCGACGACGCCGTCAACGGCACTCGCTGCTGAGGTGTCAATGCTCGTGATGTTGGCGTGGGCGTATGGGCTGCGCACTAGCACGATGTTCAACATGCCCACCAACTTGATGTCATCTACATAAGTGCCCCTGCCCGTTATCAGACGCGGGTCTTCCCGTCGCTTGATACTGGCTCCGAAGGCGGCAGACGGAGTAGCGGTAGTCATACATTCCTCCTTGAGGTCGTAAATGTCCTATCAAAGAGCAACTTTAGCTCGTCATGGAAGTAAGGCGACAAGCAGGTCGCTTACCTGAGCCGTACTCTACATTAACAACCTCATTTAGGCAATACCGAGGCCGTCGAAGACGTTACTTGTGCACCTGCAATATGACGGATCAGCTCTCCTCGTCAGCCTGCGCATTGTGGTCGGATTCAGGTCCATTTGCAGCAGCGGATCGGGCGCGGGGATGAGCGTTCATATAGACCTGTCTCGCCTGCGAATTGGTGACATGCGTGTATATCTGTGTGGTAGCGGGACTGGCGTGACCCAATAACTCCTGAACCACGCGCAGGTCCGCGCCGCCCTCCAGCAAATGAGTGGCGTATGAGTGGCGCAGGGTATGCGTATGCACGCCCGACGGCAGCGAGGCTTTGACGCTGTATCGCCGCACCTTCTCCTGTATGCTGCGCTGGCTCAGTCGCCCTCCGAATCGGTTGAGGAATAGCGTCATGCCGCTGCCTTTACCGGCGAGTTTGGGGCGCGCGTCCCGCAGATAAAGGGACAGAGCGCTCTTTGCCACCTCTCCCAGCAGCACAACACGCTCCTTGGAACCTTTGCCTTTGACTCGAATTTCACGAGTCGATAGGTTCAGGTCGGTGACACGCAGGTTGCTCGCCTCGCTCACGCGCAACCCAGCGCCGTAGATGACCTCAAGAAGCGCATGATCGCGCAAGCCTGTTGGCTTCGTGGTGTCGGGCGCGTCCATCAGCCGCCCCGCCTGCTCCTGCGACAGGAATCGCGGTAACTTCTTAGGGACGCGCATTACACCGCGCTTGGGCAGCGGGTCTCCCTCAATGATGCCCTCGCTCGACATCCACTTCAGAAACGAGCGCAGCGTGCTCAGCTTGCGTGAAACGCTGTGCCGCACATATCCCAGTTCGGTCAGCCATGCCAGATAGCCACGCAGCGTTTTACGATCCAGCGCGGGCATATCTTCGATGTTTTTCAGGCGCATGTAGTCGTAGAGGGGCTGCAGGTCCGCCTTGTAGTTGCGGATAGTCAGATCCGCCAAATCCTTTTCCGCGCGCAGATGCCTCTCGAAATCCACAATCAGCGTCCGCCACTCATTTTCATTCATGCTTTCAAGGGTATGTATGTATAACCAAAAGCTTCAAGCGCAGTTATACTCTTGGATGAACGAATTTCGTAGCGCGCAGTGCTGACCTCATTTGATGCGGACCTGAACCGACCGTCCGAAAGGTGGATCTATGAATGGGTTGAAGGCTCTTGGAGGGCAGGTGAAGAGCTGGCATCTTATAGTTCTGGCAAGCCTGATTGTAGTCACAGTTCTCACTGCAGTCGTGTACATCTTCAACCCACTCGGACTCAACCCCTTCGCAAGCGACGAAAGTGACGGCCTCGCCCCCACGGAGCGTCTCATTCCTGTTAGCATCGACAGCCTGACGACAGAGATTTCCATTAACGGCGGCATCACCTTCTCCAACAAGGAAGACCTGACATTTGGGGCGGCCGGTTTCGTAGATGCTATCCTTGTAAGCGAAGGCGAGATTGTCTCGGAAGGGCAGCTACTCGCTCGCCTAGACCCTGAGAGCGTGGCGAACCTCCGGCGCGCAATCGCCGAGGCGCAATTGGAATACGAAGACGCATTAGACGCGCTATCGGACGCGCAATTGCCTGCTCTTCAGATTGCCGAAGCGGAGTCCGCGCTCGCCATGGCTGAGCTTGAACTCCAGAACGCGCAGTCCACCCTTGACGATCTGGTCTATCCCGACCCTCAGCTCGTGGCGCAGCTAGAATCGTCCCTCGCGGACTCAGAACTGGAGATTCAGAACGCACAGGAGGCACTCGACGACACCGTCAACCCTAGCGCTGAGGCTGTCGCCGTAGCGGAAGAGGCCGTCGCTCAAGCGCAGGTCGCGCTTCGAGACAGCGAACACTCCCTCGCCAACGACTATCTCGACGCCATAGCCGACATTGACGCCGCAGACCGAGACCTTGCCGCCGCTTCTCTTAATCTCCACGTGGTGCGAAACTCCAATGAAACCAGAGAAGCGCGTGAAACGTTTGACCAGGAAAGGAAGGACTACTTCAATGTCGTGAAGAAGTGGACCGGCGCAGAGCCAACCAATGACGAACTTTCGATGGCTCCGGATGCCCTATTCGCGGCGCTGGCGTTTGACCCCGAGGAAGTTTATTCCCGCAAGTTCGTCCTGTTTCCCGATGGCAGGATTGCCGAAAATCCGGAAACGCGCTGGAACGAACTTACCATATTCGCGTGGCGCGGCCTCTACCCGGGAGCAAGCCTGATTGAGGTGAGCTGCAACAGGAACACCCTACTAGTCAACCAGCAATCGGATACGACCAATACAAACCGAGAACTCTGCATCGGGCGTGACATGGACAACGCTTTCGATGCGCTTGATCTTGCAAGAAAATCCCTCAGCGCAACAGTCGCCAGCTACGGTGAAAGACTGTCCAACGCTGAATCTGCAATGGAGAGCGCCAGACTTGCGGTGGAAGCCGCAGAGAATACGCGCGATAATCTTGAAAAGGAAACGGTCGGCGATGAATTGCTCCAGAAGCAGTTCGCTGCCGCCCGCGAGAACCTGAACAAGGCAAGGCAGGACCTTGACGACCTGCTCAATGCCGATGCTGTGGAAGTGGCGAGCCTGCGCAACAAGCTCACGCTGGCACAGGCGAACCGGGATGATGCGGCCTATCTGTTGAACACCCTGCTAAACCCGGGCGAGGCGGAGGTTGCCGTTCTGCTCAACGAAGTAGCGGTTGCGCAAGCAAGGCGAGACCGTGCATCACAGGACTTGCAGAAGATTCACGACCGCCGCGCGCTGCAAATCGCGCTGCAAGACGCGACCGTGGTGGCGGCGCAGGCAAAAATTGCCGGCGCCATGCGCCGATATGAATATTCCACGCTCAAAGCGCCGTGGGACGGCTACATCTCCTCGATTCCAGTGGAAACTGGGCAGGAGATTGAACCATTCGAGGTTATCCTGACGGTCATTAACTCCGGCATCGTCAATGTAGAGGGCAGCGTTGACGAGATCGATGTCCTCTCACTGCAACGCGAATCTCCCGTAACCGTTACGATTGACGCACTGCCAGACCAGATGATTGAAGGCGTCATAACCAACATTAGCTCCACAGCCACGAACGAACAGGGCGTCGTGACTTTCGATGTAGCGATTGAGGTGGTCATACCTGAGGACGTAACACTGCAGGAAGGCTTGAGCGCCGTTGCCAGGGCTGTCGCCGGCGAGGAACGCGGCATAGTAATCCCGCTGCAAGCAGTATCGTACGGCGACGAGGGCGCTTATGTGCGCATGCAGGACGAATCCGGCGCAATAATACAGCGTCCCGTCACGCTGGGCAGCAGCGATGGATTCTTCGCCATCGTTGAAGATGGCCTTAGTGAGGGCGAACGAATAGTGATGCAAGTGCTTGACGATAGCCAGCTCGAAGATGGCGGTCAGTTCAGATTCCGCGGCAGTGGTGGTGGAAGACCGCCAGGCGGAGGAGCCGGCGGCAGGCCACCGCAGCGCTAACGGCAGCGAGTCATAGCAACCCCAAGCGCCCATTGCCATGTCAGTGATCAATATGATCGAAATCGAGAATGTAACGAAGATTTACACGATGGGCAGTGTCGAAGTGCCGGCACTTGCCGGAGTCAGTTTGTCCATCGCACGGGGCGAGATTGTCGCAATTATGGGCGCGTCCGGCTCCGGCAAGTCAACGCTAATGAACATTCTTGGCTGCCTCGACGTGCCGACATCAGGCACCTACATATTGGACGGTGAGAACATTGGCGCGACCTCGGACAGCCGCCTCGCCGAAATACGCAACCGCAAGATTGGCTTCGTATTCCAGACATACAATCTGCTGCCTCGCATAAGCGCGCTGAACAATGTAGAGCTTGCGCTAATGTACGGCAATCACAGGAATCGCCGCAGAACGGCGCAGGAAGCGTTGGAAAGGGTCGGGCTTGGCGATCGCATGAGCCACAAGCCCACCGAACTTTCGGGCGGCCAGCAGCAACGCGTAGGCATCGCGCGGGCGCTCGTGAAGTCGCCCGACATCCTGCTCGCGGACGAACCCACGGGCAACCTCGATTCGCGCTCCGGTGAGGAAATTATGCAGATACTCGAACAACTGCACAGCGAGGGTATAAGCGTCATCATCGTAACGCACGAAGCTGACATTGCCGCGCGCGCAGAACGCATAATCACTATGCGCGACGGCTTGATTGTATCCGACAACGCCAGGCTGATGACGAGCGAGATGACGGTGCAGCGCCAATGAACGCGCTCGACATCATCGTAACGGCGCTGCACTCGCTCGGAAGCAGCAAGCTCCGCTCAGGCTTGACGCTGCTCGGCATCATAATCGGCATAACCGCCGTAACGGTTCTCATGTCCATTGGCAGGGGCGTACAGGAGAACATCACCTCCAGGATCCAATCACAGGGCACGAACCTGCTGTTCGTTCGGCCAAGCAACGACGGTGGGGCCGCGACCCTCACCTTACAAGATGCCGAAGCACTCATAGACCCCATATTCGCGCCATCAGTAAAGGCTGTCGCGCCCCAGATCAACTCGAACGCACAGATTGTGGCAGGCAGGGAAAACACGAGCGCACAGATCATCGGAGTGACGTCGGGCTACGCCTCCGTTCGTAATGTGAACGTGGATAAAGGTCAGTTCATAAACCCCGCGCATGTACAGAACAACCTGGATGCCGCAGTCATAAGCGCGTCTGTCGCCGAGACGCTGTTCGGCACTCGGGATCCACTCAATGAGCGCATACGCATCAACGGCCGCCAATTTTCCGTGGTCGGCGTGCTTGAAGACACAGGCGCGACATTCTTCGGCTTCGGCAGCCAAGTCTTTGTGCCGATCAGCACCGCTCATCATCGCCTGTCGCGCCAGCGCACAACGCAGGGCGAGATCAGCGTCAATTCAATAGATGTGCAGGCAGTCAGCCAGGAAGCGATAGACGACGCCCAACTGGAAATCGCATCCATCCTGCGACTGCGTCATCACATTACCGACGAGAACGACTTCGAGATTGACACCCTTCAGGACCTTATCGAGACCGTCAATCAGGTGACGACCGTGCTTGTGCTGTTCCTCGGCACGGTCGCGGGAATATCGCTGCTCGTTGGCGGAATAGGCGTTATGAACATCATGCTCGTGTCCGTAACCGAGCGCACGCGCGAAATAGGCATCCGCAAAGCGATGGGAGCAAAGCGCCGCGACATCCTGTTCCAATTCGTGACCGAGGCCGTCTTCCTGACAACAGCGGGGGGGCTCATAGGCATCGCCCTATCCCTCGGCCTTTCGCCGCTGACCAATCTGATAGTCAGTAATGTGGGCAATCGCGGAGGCAACACGATAGAAGGCCTGGTGTTTCACCCAGATGTCGCAATTCTCGCCTTGTCCGTATCAGCAATCGTCGGGTTGGTATCCGGCATCTATCCTGCCCTGAGAGCCGCACGAATGCACCCCATAGACGCTCTGCGCTACGAATAGGCTCTGAGGCTGTTAACTGCTCGTGTCCGCTCGTGCCAACCGTTTTAGCGACAGGTTCCCTGCCCACAGGAACGCCTGCCCAAGAATTATCATCGGCAGCAGCAGCGCAAAGTGGCTCACAGCCGCGAACGCTGCCGCCTCGGACCTGTCCACCACCGCAAGCGGCAGCAGAACCAGCGTTTCGCGCGCTATCAGCTCGAACAGACCGATGCCGCCGGGCGAGGACGGCACGGAGCTGCCGATATTCGCCAGCGCAGTGACCAGAACCATCGCAGCCGCAAGTTGCCACAGGTTGTCATAGATGTGGTGGAAGTCAAAGGAAAAGCCTATGAGAAAGAACAGGCCGGTCTCGAAGCCCCAGACCGGCACCGAAAGTACGAATAGCAGCGCAATCGTCCGCAGACTGCTAAGAGGCGCGAACCCCGCGAGGAAGTACTCAACGATGTGCCGCGCGCGCTCATGCGGAAACCGCTCCGGCAGCGGCTTCATCATCGTAAGCGCCAGCGCGCGTGTCCTTTCGGGCCAGCGCGACATGAGCAACATAACACAGAACGCTGCCACGAAAGGCAGGCTGAAACCAGCAGCTAGCAGCGCAGGCGAAATCCCCCACTGCGCTCCGAAACCTGCTGCAACTCCGCTCACCGGCACGAACAGAGCCACCACAGCCACGAACAGCAAAAGTGTCAGCGCATCAAAGACCCGCTCTATGAATATCGTCGCAAGGGCGGAACTTTTGCTGACTTGCTCTCGCTCCCCAAGGTAGTAGCTCCGCACCACCTCGCCAAGGCGCATCGGAAGCAGATTGTTCGCCATATACCCTATGACCACCACAGGGAAAAGGCGGCGGTTGCTCACATGCTTGATATGCAGCAGCAGCGCCTGCCAGCGTATCGTCCGGAAGACTACACCCACCAGGTACAGTCCCACAGCCGGCGCGACATACAGGTAGTTTGCACTTGCGAGCGCTTCTGTCATGTGACCGACATCCACCGTCACAAAGAACAGCCCGACCAGCAGCACGCTCAGCCCCAGCCCAATCCAGAACTTGCCAGCAGAAAACAAACCCCGCTCCTCTCCAGAAAAGGTTAGCACAGAAACTTGAGCTTTTCATATAAATTCGCAGCTTTGACTAGCCGGGCAGGTTCGCTGACCAAAATTGCAGAAAATCCGTGCCCTGCGATGGACGCGACCGAGTTTCACCGCCGTCTCCATTTCGCGGTGCAAGGGCAATCGTTGCAAGAGCAGCGTGAAAACTGCGATAATAGGCGCCGTAGATGCTTGATTTGCGTCTATGCGCCGGTGCGTTGACATCTGGCGGCGGGCTGCATACATGCGAGAATACAAATGACAACCAGCACAACGACGATGGATCTTGTTGACCGCAAGATTCTGAACATCATCCAGACACGCTTTCCATTGGTCGAAATGCCTTTCGCCGAAATCGGAGATGAGGTAGAGCTGCCAGAGGAAGAGGTAATCGAGCGCATAGGCGAGCTAAAGGGCAAGAATGTGGTGCGCCAGATAAGCGCCATCTTCGACACGCGACGGCTTGGCTACAAGACAACTCTGGTGGCGATGCGCCTTCCTGCGGATGAACTGGATGCGGCGGCGCAGATTATCAACGTGCATCCCGGAGTCAGCCACAACTACGCACGCAACGGGCACTTCAATCTCTGGTTCACTGTCGCAGTGCCGCCATACGAGGACCTCGCCGAGACGGTAGAAGATATGGCAAGCAGAACTGGCGCCGAGTCGTACCGCCTGATGCCGACCATTAAGTTCTTCAAGATCGGTGTGAACTTCGATATGGTGAAGGAGGAGGGCGCGGCAAAGAAATATTACAGTCCCGACGGTTACGACCGCGCGGACGGGCAGAACTGGAACAAAGCGATGCCCATAACCGATTTCGAGATTGAAGTTATCCGCGAACTGCAAGAGGATGTGGAGTTGACTCCCCGTCCCTTCAGTCCGATGGCAGAGCGGCTAGGCATACCATTGCAAGAGCTTTTCGATATCGCGGATTCGTTGCAGGAACGCAGTCTAATGCGGCGTTTCAGCGCCGTGCTGCATCATAGGCGAGCAGGCTTCAGGTCGAACGCGATGGCTGTCTGGAAGGTGCCGTCTGAGCGCGCCATCGAAGTGGGGAACATTATGGCGCAGTCACGCTGGGTTACTCATTGCTATGAGCGCCCGACATTCCCCGATTGGCCGTACACGCACTTCACGATGATTCATGCCACATCCCAGGATACCTGCGAGGATGTGGCGGCAGAACTCTCTGAAGCCACAGGCATTTCGGAGTATCAGTTGCTGTACAGCACGCGCGAGTACAAGAAAACGCGAGTAAGGTATTTCGTGTAGAGAATGTGGAATTGGCGATCAGACGCGCCGACCACGGAAGGACATTGAGAGGACAGGAAGGACATAAATGCCTGCGTACTATCCGGCATTCATAGATGTTAAGAACAGGTGCTGCGTCGTAATCGGCGGCGGCAACATCGGCGAGGAAAAGGTCGTCAAGCTGCTCGATTGCGACGCAAGTGTGGTAGTTATCAGCCCTGAGGTGAACGAGGGCGTTAGCAGCCTTGCGAACGACGATAGGCTTGTCTGGCACAAGCGTGAATACCAAGCCGGTGACCTCGAAGATGCGTTCATCGCTATCGCAGCCACTGACGACAATAAGGTGAACCGCGCAATAGCCGCGGAGGCGAAGGAACGGAACGTGCTGCTGAATGTCGTGGATGTTACTCATCTTTGCACATTCATCGCCCCTTCAGTGGCAATTCGCGGCGATGTTACCGTTGCCGCATCGACCGGAGGGGCAAGCCCGGCTCTGGCGCGCAAGTTCCGCGAGCTGCTTGACGGGAGCCCCATCGAATCGAGCCATCCTCTGATGGACTATGCCGAACTCACTCCACTTCTGGCTGATGTGCGCTCCGAGATTCGCAGTAAGGGCATTACTCTGGCTACGGACCACTGGCAGGCATGCATCACCGACAACCTGCTGGAAACGGTGCTGGACGGCAGGTACGGAGAAGCCCGCTCTACGCTACTGGATGATCTGATGAAGGGCGTCGGCTGCGAATGTGAGTCTGGCGTTTGCAAGATGTGGGAAGAAAAGAAAGCCCTTGCCTACTCCAAGGCAGGGGCAAGTTCCTGACCGAGGCTGGTGGATAACGCAAGACGAGTCGTCATCGGCTCGCGGTCGAGTTCCCTTTCGCTGGCGCAGACCAACGAAATAGTGCGCCTGCTGCTCCAGGCACACCCCTCCCTCAATATTGAGATTGTCCCTCTGTCCACACGAGGCGACAGGAATAAAGCAGCGCCCCTCCTGAGCATGGAACGCGGCATGTTCGTCAAGGAGATTGAGTTGGCGCTGCTCAATGGCGACATCGACATCGCCGTTCACAGTGCAAAGGACATGCCTGCGGCAACGCCACCCGGCCTCGCGATTGCAGCATTCCCGGAGCGTGAGGACGCGCGGGATGTGCTCGTGAACCGGTGGAGTGCGCCACTGAGCGAGCTTCCATCGGGTGCCCGGCTTGGCACTAGCAGTCCGCGCCGCACCGCCCAGCTAAAGGTTGCCCGTCCAGATCTAGAAATACTGCCTATAAGAGGCAATGTCGATACGCGCATGAGCAGGGCGATGAGTGACGATTATGATGGTGCCGTACTTGCGGCGGCGGGGATCATACGCCTTGGACGGGGAGCCGAAATAAGCTCCTATCTGTCACCTGAGGAATGCGTGCCTGATGTTGGTCAGGGGGCGCTAGCGGTGCAGGTGCGCGAATCGGACAGCGAGATGCTTGAGTGTGTCGGAGCGATCGACCATTTGCCTACAAGCACCGCCGTTCGCGCTGAGCGAGCGTTCCTTGAGACTATGGGCGGAGGATGCACTGTGCCGACCGCAGCATACGCGGAGTTTCAGGGAGACAAGCTGCGTATTACGGCTATGGTAGCAAAGCCGGATGGCAGCGAGATTTATCGTATCGTGAAACTCTATGACTCAGGGAACCCTATCGCCGCGGGGCAATCGGTAGCCGCGGCGTTATTGGACACTGGCGCAGCGCAGATTCTGGAGACGCTATGAGTGAAGGCGTAGTGTGGCTGGTGGGCGCAGGTCCGGGCGACCCGGAGCTTATCAGCGTGAAGGGGCTGCGCCTTATCCAGTCCGCCGACGCCATAGTGTATGACAGGCTGGCGGACGGTAGGCTTCTTGATCATGCGCGCGATGACTCGATCTTGACCGATGTAGGCAAGATACCCGGCAGACGAGTGAACCGACAGGAAGACATCAACAGGCTGCTTGTGGAGCTAGGCATAGCGGGCAAGAGCGTTGTGCGTCTCAAAGGCGGCGACCCGTTTGTGTTCGGGCGTGGCGGCGAGGAGGCGGAGGCGCTGGTGGATGCCGGGGTTCGCTTTGAGGTAGTGCCGGGCATCACATCGGCGATCGCAGCTCCGGCGTATGCGGGCATTCCACTGACGCATCGCAAGCTCGCATCGTCTTTCACGGTCGTAACCGGCAGCGAAGACCCAACCAAGCCGGACACATCTGTCGATTGGGAGGCGCTGGCGAAGAGCAGCGATACTCTAGCGGTGCTGATGGGGCAGAGCAACCTGCGTGTCATAGCGGATGCGCTTGTGCGCTATGGACGCGGACCTCAAACGCCTGTCGCGCTTGTGCAGTGGGGAACCGAGCCATATCAACGCACACTGGTAGGCACGCTTTCGGACATCGCCGACAGAGCAGCAGCCGCTGGCATTGGCGCGCCCGCCGTGACGATTGTCGGCGATGTAGTAGGACTGCGCGATGCAATACGATGGTTCGACAATCGACCACTCTTTGGCAAGCGAGTGATGGTTACGCGCACGCGCGCGCAGGCAAGCGCGTTAACAGATATTCTGACGCAAAGAGGCGCGCAGCCAGTCGAGTTGCCGACAATCGAGATTCAGCCACTTGACGACTACGCCGAACTTGACGGAGCGCTGAAAAACGCAGGTACATACGACTGGGTTGTCTTCAGCAGCGCCAACGCCGTAAATATCTTCTTCGAGCGAATGCAGGCGCTTGACCTAGACCCCAGAGCGCTGTACGGCGTTCAAATTGCCGCAATCGGTCCCGCGACGAAGAGACGCTTGCTTGCGTACAACATTATTGCCGACTTCATGCCGACAGCTTTCGTCGCAGAATCGGCAGTTGCTGAACTCAATACGCTCGGTATGGACGGCAAGCTCGTGCTGCTGCCCCAAGCCGAGATCGCTCGGGATGTGATGCGCGCCGGGCTTGCCGAACGTGGCGCGAGCGTTCACGCCATCGCAGTGTATCGAACAGTGATGCCGCCTGACACAGCAGAGCGACTACAAGAGATTATCTCAGGCGGCATCGACATCGCCACTTTCACAAGCTCATCCACGGTCAGCAACCTTGTTGAACTGCTGGGAGGGAACACGGATGCCCTGAAAGATGCTACGATTGCGTGTATAGGCCCCATCACGGCGGAACGCGCCGCTGATCTAGGCTTGAAGGTTGACATAGTGGCGGCGGAACACACGATCGCGGGATTTATTGAAGCGGTCGAATCCCACTTTGAGGAGGATGTGAATGATGAGTAGATTCCCACAGGTTCGAATGCGTCGAATGCGTGAAGCGTCTGTACTGCGCAGTCTTGCTCAGGAGACGCGAATATCGATCAGCGATTTCATATACCCCATCTTCGTTACTCATGGGCGAGGCGTCCGAAACCCGATCGATCCCATGCCGGGAATGTACCAGCTTTCACTCGATAATCTCATACCGGAAATAGATGAGGTGGTTTCTCTTGGAATTGGGGCAGTTCTCCTCTTCGGCCTTCCTGCCAGCAAGGACGCGGAGGGGACGGAAGCCTACGAGCCGAGCGGCATCATACAGGAAGCTATCCGGGTCATCAAGCAGACGGCACCGGACATGCTCGTGATCACCGACGTGTGCCTCGACGAGTTCACCGACCACGGACACTGCGGTGTCATCAGGAACGGCAGAGTGGATAACGACGCCACGCTTGAACTGCTGTCGAGAATGGCAGTCTGCCAAGCGGAGGCGGGCGTGGATGTTGTCGCGCCCTCAGCTATGATGGACGGGCAAGTTGCATCCATACGGACAGGATTGGACAGCACGGGCTTCGAAAACCTGCCGATAATGGCATACTCTGCGAAATACGCGTCTTCCTTTTATGGGCCGTTCCGTGTCGCTGCCGATTCTGCTCCGCAGTTCGGCGACAGACGTGGCTACCAGATGGACATAGCGAACTCACGCGAGGCGATGCGCGAGATTCAGATGGACATCGACGAGGGTGCGGACATCATCATGGTCAAGCCTGCACTGTCATATCTGGATGTGATTTCTCGGGCACGCGAGGCTTTCGGATACCCCATGGCGGCGTACAACGTCAGCGGCGAGTATGCAATGGTCAAGGCGGCTACCGAGAATGAGTGGATTGACGGTCAGCGCATCACACTGGAGATTCTCACATCCATCAAGCGCGCAGGCGCGGATATGATAATCAGCTACCACGCCAAGGAGGCGGCGCGCTGGCTGAGCTAGTTCATCGCCAGGCGCTCCACCATCACAGCTTGCCCCATCGCAGGGGCGGCCAGATGCGGCAGACTGCCCTGCCCTCTATCTGCTGGCATTTTATCGGACCGTAGTGGCGGCTGTCGGTGCTGTGTGCTCGGCTGTCGCCCAAGACGAAATATTCGTCAGTTCCCAGTGCGAACTCCAAGGCGTCTAATCCCAGATGCGGGGGTAATCCACGCAAGTAGGGTTCGGCATGGGCTTCGCCATTGATATATAGCGTCCCATCGGCAAATGCCACGCGCTCCCCCGGCAGCCCAACTACACGCTTCAGGGCGGTTTGTTGTGGCTGGTTGAGTGCGCAGAAGACAACTATGCCGCCTCTTGTCGGCGAACGCCATATTTGCTCGGTGCTGCGTACAAGCAGATAGTCACCCTGTTGGAGTGTGGGCGCCATGCTTTGCCCTTGCACGCGGTAAAGCTGAAATCGGGCAAACACGGTCAAGCAAGCCCTTTAGAAACCCTATACCTGTGGTCATCGGAGCCGCAATTACTTGCAAGCAAAGGGCGATTATTGTATCTTCTAATCAAGATTCAGACACCCGAAAGGAAGGTTCAAATGAGCGTAAAGTCAACTATTGAGAGCATTCTGTCAATCCGTACCGCGAGCGCGCACTGCGATATTCCCTGCGGCATCTATGACCCCATTTCCGCCAAGATTGCGGCGCAGACGGTGCAGAAGATGGTTCTGCGCATTGAGGCGTTCGAAAACGCGGGCGATGCGGCCTCCGTCAACACGATGGGACGCTACGTGACGGTCAAGGAAGAGCACGCGGAAATCTGCAAGCATGAGCTGCGTATACTCTGGGCAGACTACACATGGCCCGGCTGTGACGCCAACGACATCGCATCCAAGTTCAACGCCGCGCTGAAGCTCGCAGGGCAGTGCAAACAGACTGTCAGCATGGGGAACGCAGAGGCGCTGGTCGCAGCCGTGGACGAGATTGCTACCATCTTCTGGTCCACCAAGGGCGTCGAGTACAGCGACCCTGTTGCCGCGGCTCGCTACGGCAGCTAGTTCGTCAATCGCCAATTCCCTAACTCACCGATAGTCATCAGCCGCAGACGCGCAAAATGCAGCGTTTCTGCGGCTGTCGCTGTCTAATGCTTGTAGTCCTCGCGCGGTGGGCTGAATATGTCCATCGCCATCGACCAGCCGTCGGATCCGACTAAGCCGTGTTTCACTCCCCCGGGAATGACATAGGCATCGCCCTGCCTTAGAGTCTTCACCTCGCCGCCGATGGTGAACTCGAACTCCCCTTGAAGCACGATGCCCGCCTGTTCGTTGGGATGCGTGTGCATCGGTACTACCGCATTCGGCGCAATTTCCACCATGCTCATCATAATCTTGTCGCCCCACATCGTACGCAGTGTTACTCCAGGTGCGAGTTCCCTGCGCTTGACCTGTGCGGGGTCGATGAAGTAGTCCAATATCCTCTCCTAACTTTAATGCCCTTCGACACGCTCAGGACGAACAGAGCCTCTCGTCTTGCGATGTGTCAGCCGGTGGCAGTCCCGCGCGCTCTTTTGTCCGCGATTGTCAGGCAGGTTGCAATCATGCTGTTAACCGGCGTATTGACACCGACTTCCTTGCCGATTCGCGCCACCGCGCCGTTTATGAGCGAGACTTCAAGCGGGTTGCCGGCCATAAGATCAGTGTGCATAGACGAGATCAGGCCGCCCTTCTCCTCCTGAAAGCCTGCCATAACAGAATCTACCAAGCCGTCGTCAAGCGGAACGCCACTTGCCTGCCCCACTTTCAACGCCTCGGTCATGACCTGCATTGTCATGGCATGAGTCTCAGGAGTTTCCAAGACCTCGCTAAAGGACGCTCTCGTGATGCAGGTCATACCGCTCAGGGCGCAAATGTATATGAGCTTGCCCCACAGGGCGGTTAGCACATTGGGCGAGACTTCAGCTTCGATGTCCGCGCGCCGAAGCACGTCGGCGATTGCCTTCGCACGCTCGGTTACTTCGCCGCGCTCCTCGCCGAGCACTATGCGGGGCGGGCTGCCGCGCTGCGCGAACATGCCGGGCGCGGTGCGCTCTGCGTCGATGTACGCCGCACCTAGGAGCACACTGCCACTGCCAAATCGTTTTGCAATCTGCTCGCCGCCGCCAATGCCGTTCTGCAATGTCAGGATGGTCGTGCTATCGCCAACAGCGGGTGACATATCTGACAGGGCTTGTTCATTGTGGTAGCCCTTAACGCAGAACATAATGAGGTCGGCGGTCCAAGTGCCGTCGAGTACATCGACAGCCTGAGGACGCACGGTGAAGCTGCCGAATGTCTCGGAGTCGACCTGCATGCCGCGCTCGCGGATTGCGTCCAGGTTGTCGCCGCGCGCCAAGAGAACGACATCCTCGCTGCTGCGCGCCAGCAAGCCGCCGTAGCAACCACCTGTCGCGCCCGCGCCCATGATAAGAATCTTCATTGCTTGAGCTCTATCAGCACATTCTTGTAGCGCGTGTCCCTGTTGTTCACGACGCGATGTATCTTGTGGTCGCCGTGGAAGCGCCATGTGCCGACCTCGGACGGGCTGTCGTCTTGCGTGCCGTCGTCGTACTCGACCACCAGCCCTGCTCCTTCCACGACCACCGTGACGTAGTCATTTTCGTGCATGTGCCAGTCACTTGCCTCGCGCGGCTCCACAACCAGATTCCAAACTCTCACTTTTTCGTTCTCGAACAGAATTTCAGTGGCGATCTCGCCAAGTGGTCCGTTTTCCCTGGACATTTCTCACCTCAACGTTTCTTCAGTCTTTCATTTCTATGATGGCGTTGCTGTACAGCTCGCCGCCAATGTTGGTGACACGATGCACGGCGTGATGGATGCCCTTCACGACCTGACCAAGTTCCAGTTCCGACACTGTTACTCTGCCGTCGTCATGCTCCGTCTGAAGCGTTCCGGCGCGCGTGACGATGAACACATAGCGATTCGTGTGGTGATGCCAATCGCTGGACTGACCGGGCTCCAGCACCAGGTCCCATACCTTAACATCGTCGTCTTCATACTTGAACTCCGTGCCTACATCTCCAAGTTCTCTATCTGGCATGTCAATCACCTACTTCCTTTCTGCCGCCAGCCCAAAGTCGCTGCTGCCAGCGGCGTTGCCGTCAAATCCTAGTCGTCGCTCTTTCAGGCTGACAAAGCGCCGATTGCCGATAACAACATGGTCGAGCAGTTCGATATCCATCATCTCGGCGCAGGTGCGAATCTGGCGCGTTACAAGAATGTCCTCCGGGCTAGGAGTTGGATCACCAGAGGGATGATTGTGCGCGATTATGATGTTGGGGCAATTCTCCCTCACTGCCGGCCGAAGCACCTCCGAGACGCGCACCACTGCGGAGTTCACATTGCCCTTGTAAATTTCATGCGTCGCCAGAACCTCGTTCTTCGTGTTCAGCAGCAACACTCTTAGATGTTCCTGAACGAGAAAGCCCATTTCTGCGCTGAGCAGGTTGAACACGTCGAGCGGCGTGTTTATTCTTACTCTGTCGTCCGGCTGGAGTGATGTCATGCGCCTCCCAAGCTCGAGCGCAGCCAAGAGTTGGCAGGCTTTGGCGGCGCTGATGCCGTGTAAGCCGCAGAGTTCGCCATAGGACGCCTTTGCAACGCCTCCGAGACCGCCATAGGTTGACAACACTCGAGCGGACAAATTCAGTACACTCTCCCCTGCCGACCCGACACGCAGCAAAATAGCGATGAGTTCAGAGTTGCTCAGGCTGCTGGGACCGT
Organism: Dehalococcoidia bacterium; assembly: GCA_965222145.1. Taxonomy (GTDB): domain Bacteria; phylum Chloroflexota; class Dehalococcoidia; order Lucifugimonadales; family JADFKI01; genus Bin90. The sequence continues at coordinate 177,152 of CBDCTG010000001.1, forward strand.
ATCGTTGGAGACGTTCACGTGGGCGCTCGTCTTGCGGCAGGTCCCGTATCATCGTCGTGTATTGCGGTTCGCTCGGCTCCTGTACGCTTTGTGCATTCATTGCCACACCTCACTTGCATCGCGTGTAGTTTAACCTCTAGCGGCATGAACTTCCAACCCTTGACACACCCACCATACCCAATACAATATCCACAGTTTCAGTTGAAAATCAGTACCCACCAGGAGAACCAATGATTAACCGCGACCGCCTAGTTAAGACATTCACGGACCTAGTGCAGATTGACAGTCCTTCCGGAGAGGAAGAGGCGATGGCAGAAGAGTTGACACGCCGTCTCGAAGGCTTCGGACTGACGGTCAAGCGCGACTCTTATGGCAATCTTGTAGCCAGTGACGGCAGGCCGGATCCGCTGTTGCTTTCGGCGCACATGGACACGGTTGAGCCGGGGCGCGGCGTCAAGCCCAAGGTTGTCGGCGACCGCATCGAATCCGACGGAACGACGATACTGGGCGGAGACTGCAAGTGCGGCGTATCAGCCATCCTTGAGGCCCTCGAGTCGGTGTACGAAGACGACGTACCGCACATTGGCATTGAGGTCGCTTTCACTCGCGAAGAGGAAATTGGGTTAGTGGGAGCGCGAAATCTCGACTTCTCCATGCTCACAGCCAAGGAAGCCATTGTGTTCGACGGCGAAGGATCTGCCGCGCAGATTACATCTTCAAGCCCTACATACATCGGCTTCGATATCGAGGTGACGGGCCGCGCGGCACACGCGGGAGTTGAGCCGGAGAAGGGTTTATCGGCTATCCGCATTGCAGCTGAGCTGATTACGCGATTGCCGCAGGGGCGCCTCGACGAAGAAACGACCTTCAACGTCGGAACGATTGAGGGCGGGTCGGTGCGGAATACTGTGGCTGAGACGACAATAATCCACGGTGAGTTCAGAAGTCGCAACATCGAGACACTGGACGGCCTCCGTGTGCAAGTCTCGGAGGCTCTGGACGAGGTCCGCGAGATGTTCCCGGAGTCTGAACTGGATGACCACCTTCACACGGAGTTCGAGACATACACGCTGAGCGACGACGACGCAGCAACGTCGCGCGTTGTGAGCGCACTAGAGGGACTTGGGCTTGAGCCTGTGTTCCAACCATCCGGCGGCGGTACTGACGGCAATGTATTCCGGCTTAGGGGCATGAGCGCAGTTGTCGTAGGGATGGCAGACCACGGCATGCACACCGTCAGAGAGTATGTAATCATACCTGAATTGGTGGACACCGCTCACCTGTGCGAAGCCCTGTTACGACAGCAGGACAGCTAGCTGAAAGGTTAAATGTCTTCGCACAGCGAAGGTCCAATGTCATCCCTGCTGTTCCAACCTGTGACTGCGGAGCGTCTTTCGGACCTTAAACACTTTTCCGCCGAGCATGGCAAGTTCGGGTACTGTTCATGCATGCGTTGGCGCATGACTAGCAGCCAGTTCCGTAACTCTTCAAAGTCGGAGCGCGCGGAGGCATTGAAGAGTCGCGTGTGCTCCGGCGAGGCTACGGGCGTCCTTGCGTATCATGATGGACAGCCTATTGGCTGGTGTTCAATCGCACCGCGATCTGCATACTCCGCGCTGGAGCGATACCGCGCACTGCCGCGAATCGACGCCGAGCCTGTGTGGTCTGTCGTGTGTTTCTTCGTTGACAGACGCTATCGTCGAAGGGGGCTTACGCTGCAGTTGCTAATGGCGGCAGTTGACTATGCCGCATCGGAAGGCGCCCACATAGTGGAGGGATATCCCGTAGAGCCGGACGCTCCCTCATACACATACATGGGTTCACTGGACACATTCCGACGCGCAGGTTTCGAAGATGTGACGCCGGAGCGACAGAAACGAACCGTCATGCGCCGCTACATACCAACAAGCGAGAGATTCGAATGAAAGTCAGACTAGAGTATGGGCGCGACGGCTTGGAAGTCGATTTGCCCCGCGAGCGCACCACGGTAATCGAGCCTACCTATGTTCCCGGGTTGCCGGACGCCGAGGGCGCAATCCGGACAGCACTGCGCAACCCCATAGGCACAGCACCGTTGAGGCAGATTGTTAAGCAGGGTCAAAGTGTTGCGATATCCGTGTGCGACATCACGCGCCCCATGCCGAGCAGAACCCTGCTGCCCGTACTGCTGGGCGAACTACGCCATCTGCCTCCACAAGATATCACCATTCTCATCGCTACGGGAACACACCGCACCAACACCAATGAAGAACTCGCCGAGATGCTTGGTGAGGACGTAGTTGGCAAGTACCGTGTGGTCAATCATGACGGCTTCGACGACGACTTATTGGAGAAGATAGGCAGCACGGAGGCCGGCATTGAAGTTAGTCTCAATAGGCGATGGGTGGAAAGCGATGTCCGCATAACGACCGGATTTGTAGAGCCGCACTTCTTCGCGGGTTTCAGTGGAGGGCCCAAGATGGTTGCGCCGGGCCTTGCGGGCTTTCCAACTATAATGCGTCTGCACGACGCAGCAATGATCGGACACCCCGATGCCAGATTCGCCGTGACCGTCGGCAACCCTATTCACGATGCCATCAGGGAGATCGCGGGCATGTCGGGCGTAGGCTTCGCGGTTGATGTGACGATAAATCGTGAGCATCGTATAACCAGCGTGTACGCCGGAGAATTATTCGCAGTTCATAATGCCGCGCGCGCGGTCGCCCGCCGGCTCGCTATGCAGCCCGTGAACTCGGCATTCGATGTCGTGCTGACGACCAATAGCGGCTATCCGCTTGACCAGAACCTGTATCAGGCTGTGAAGGGTATGTCCGCCGCCGCTCAGGTCGTGCGGGACGGTGGCAGAATAATATGCGCTGCCGAGTGCTCTGAAGGCATCCCTGAGCATGGTCAGTACCGCCGCATACTAGCATCTCGCGGCAGTCCGGCAGAACTGCTGGAGATGATTCAGCAACCGGGTTTTGATCGACATGACCAGTGGCAGGCACAAATTCAGGCGCAAATACAGATGAAAGCGGATGTGTATCTGAAGTCCGGCTTTCTCACGCCACAGCAGGTCACTGAAGCACACCTCAAGCCAGTGGAGCACATCGAAGACGCAATTGCCGAATGCGGGCCGGACGCTCAGATATGCGTACTGCCCGAGGGACCACAGACTATTCCATTCATTGCTTCGAATGAATAGTCCTATTGCCAAACGAAAGCGGGCTACTCACATGCCTGAGAGCAAGGCACCCCACTCCTCGCCTAGTGAACCGCAGGCAAAAAGTAGGGCGACCATTACTTCAGTTTAGATTTCAGGAAAGCCGTGAATACTACTAGTTGACCGTGACAACGGCCCCCGCGCCTTCAAGCTTCGCCTTAATGTCTTCTGCCTCGTCCTTGTTGATGGCTTCTTTGATCGCGACAGGCGCACTCTCAACGAGTTCCTTCGCCTCTTTCAGCCCGAGAGTGGTTAGCTCGCGGACGGCCTTGATGACCTGAATCTTCTGAGGCCCAATCTCCTGGATGGACACGTCGAACTCTGTCTGCTCCTCTTCGGCTGCAGCCTCCGCGGTGCCGGCTACGCCCTGCACGGTTGCCATCTGCACCGGGGCTGCGGCACTAACGCCGAACTCATCCTCAAGCGCCTTCACCAGGTCCGAAAGTTCCAATACGGATAGTTCCTTAATCGCGTCCAGTATCTCTTCCTTCGTCGTCATTGAAAAACCTCCCTGTTTACTTGGGCATAACGCCCGCCTATGTTACTCTGCCGGTTGTTCCTGTAGATTGTCGATACGTCCTTGCAGCACGCGCGCAAGTCCTGCTATGGGTCCGTTCAGCACATTGACCAAGCCTGAAATCGGCGACTGCATACGGGAGAGAAGTAGGGCGACCAACTCGTCCTTGCCCGGCAGGCTGGCAAGTCGATCAACTTGTGCCGCATCAAGCACCCTGCCGTCCAGGACCGCGCCGCGAATTTCGAGAGGTGAGCGAGTCTCGCGGATGAACTGCGACAGCGCCTTTGCTGGGTCTGTGGGTTCGCCGTAGCCAAATGCAATTGCGCTCGGTCCCTGAATTATCTCTTTCAGCTCAGGCTGTCCCGCGTTGTCCGCGGCAATATATGCCAGAGTATTTTTTACGACCTTGTAGCGAACTTCCTTCTCACGAAGCGCTCGTCTTAGCGCGGTCATGTCGGTTACCGACAATCCCGTGTAGCTGGTCGAGATGACAATTGTCGCTCCATCCAGCCACTCCTTCATGTCCTGAACCGCTTTAACTTTTCTGTCTGTTGGCAACTTTCTACCTCATATCTCTCCGTCATAGTGGACGATTGCGTAATGTGGGCATCGTCCACACAAGACTGCGGGCAATAAAAATGCCCTGAGACGCAACAGACTCAGGGCACAGGTGGTCATTGACCTGAAGCTGACAGCCATGTATGGCTATCAAAGTGCCTAAACGGGCTGGAGTATTATCTCCTATTGCGGAGGCCCGCAGTCTGCAGCATCGAATTTATTCTATTCTACTCTAAGGGCGCTCGTACTGGCAACATCCATTTTGACGCTTGGACCCATCGTTGTCGTGAGATAGGCAGTTCTGATGTACTGCCCCTTTATTCCGCTTGGTCGCGCTCTGACGATGTTATCCATGAGCGAAGTGAGGTTGTCCATCAACTGGTCCAGTTCAAAACTGGCTTTGCCTATCGGCACATGGATCAGTGAGGTCCGGTCAACGCGGTACTCCACTCTGCCCAATTTAGCTTCACGAATGGTCCTAGGTAGTTCGTCAGGCTGCACCACCGTACCGGTGCGCGGATTGGGCATAAGCCCCCTTCGCCCCAAGAAGCGCCCCAGCCTTCCGATTCTTCCCATCATATCCGGCGTGGCGATCGACACATCGAAATCCACCCAACCACCCTCAACACGCTGGATAATCTCATCGGAACCGACGAAATCGGCACCAGCCTCTTCGGCAATGGAAACTGCCTCGCCCTGCGTGAAAACCGTAACACGCACGGTCTTGCCTACGCCATGAGGCAGTAGCGCGACACCGCGAATCATCTGGTCGGCGTGCCGTGGGTCAGCACCCGTGCGCAGATGCAACTCAACCGTCTCGTCGAACTTCGCAGTGGCGTTGCTTTTAGCGAGCGCAACAGCCTCTTCCGGCTGATATTCAAAGTCCTTGTCAATTACGGCGGTAGCAGTGTTATGCCGCTTTCCGTGTTTAGCCATTGTTCTGTCCTATCTGAACTAACGCAATGAATGCGAACTTCCGCGCATTGCTACTGCTGCACTTCGATACCCATACTTCGCGCTGTTCCCTCAATTATCCTAATCGCCCCTTCGAGGTCAGCGGCATTGAGGTCATTCATTTTGAGTTCGGCAATCTCACGCACCCTGTCTCTAGGAATGCGGGCGACTTTCTCGGCAAGAGGGTTGCCGCTGCCTCTCTCGATGCCTGCCGCCTTTCTGAGCAAGTCAGAAGCCGGCGGGCTTTTCGTTATGAACGCAAATGACCGATCCTCGAAGACCGTTACTTCAACCGGCACGATGTTACCGGCCTGCGACGCAGTGCGCTCGTTGTATTCCTTCACAAACCCCATGATATTAACTCCGTGCTGACCGAGTGCAGGTCCGACCGGAGGTGCAGGCGTTGCTTTGCCCGCATCTATCTGGAGTTTTATCACAGTCCTTACTTTTTTAGCCAACTAACTTGTCCTTTGCCCGTAAAGAGGAAGATTTGATTTTTCTATGCGATATGGAAAGCGCAACCTTTATGGCGATCGTCTCCGCAAACATAAAGCACGGCTCATTACCCGGAGGATTTATCTAGGCTCGTTCCACCTGGAGAAAGTCTAGCTCTACCGGTGTTTCCCGCCCGAAGAAAGAGACTAGCACTTTAAGTTTGGTTCTGTCGGCATGCACCTCATCGACAACCCCCATAAAGTCTACGAACGGTCCATCCGTAATACGGACCGCCTGGCCCTGGGTGAAGCCTACACGCACGCGAGGCTGTTCGGTATCTTTGAAACCGAGTATGGTCTGCTCTTCGCGCTCATCGAGCGGGACGGGTCTCGGTCGCGCTTCACCATCGTCCTCTGCCGATACGAACCCCGTAACGCCCGGCGTGCTCCGGACGACATGCCAACTTTCGTCATCCATCCGCATATGCACAAAAATGTAACCGGGGAACACACGCTGTGAAACCGTCTTGCGCTGCCCACCTTGAATCTCGATTTCCTCTTCCTGTGGCACGAAAACTTCGAGAATCTTGTCACCCATATCCATATTGGATACGCGCTGCTCAAGGTTCTGCTTCACCCGACCTTCATGTCCGGAATAAGCATGCAAGACGTACCATCGAGGCTGTTCGACTTCTTCAGTTCTGTTCATGTCCGCTTTATTTCCCCAAAATTATGTCGAACAGACTTGCAAAACCCAAGTCAACCGCCCCAAGAAATGCGCCCACCACCGCCGCAACGGCGATAACCATTACAGAAAGCCTGAAGGTTTCTTCATAGGACGGCCAAGTGACTCGACGAAGCTCCGAGATAATTTCGGTTATCCCAGACAGCCCGAAACCACCGCGCGATACCCTATTCCCAAGTCTCCTTGGTGCGCCAGGATTAGTAGCCATGCACTCTTACCTGACTTCCCTGTGCAGTGTGTGTGCTCTGCACCTCGGGCAGAACTTCTTCAGTTCCACGCGCTGTGGGTCGTTGCGGCGATTTTTCGACGAATGGTAAGTCCGCTCGCGGCAATCGACGCAGCCTAAGTTAATTATGATGCGGTTTTCTGCCCTTCGCGCCATTTCTCTTTCCGTTTATATCTCTTCTGCTCTAAAAGGTGCAGGGCTGTGATGAGCAACCACAGCCCTGCACTTAGTCAGTCTATGTGTTAGTCGTTGATTCTGGTAATGACGCCTGAGCCAACCGTGCGTCCACCCTCGCGAACGGCGAACCGCAACTGCTCGTCGGCGGCGACAGGAGTGATGAGCTTAACATTCATCTCGATGTTATCGCCGGGCATGACCATCTCGGTGCCTTCAGGCAACTGGATTTCGCCCGTTACATCGGTTGTGCGAATGAAGAACTGCGGCTTGTATCCGTTGAAGAACGGCGTATGGCGGCCACCTTCATCCTTACTCAGCACATACACTTGCGCCTCATAGTCTTTGTGAGGCAGTATGCTGCCGGGCGCTGCCAGAACCTGACCTCGCTCGACCTCATCGCGATCTACGCCGCGCAGGAGCACTCCAACCGCGTCCCCGGGCTCTGCCTGGTCCATCAGCTTGTGGAACATCTCCACACCCGTGACCGTAGTAGTCGTGGTGTCCTTGATACCCACAATCTCAATCTGGTCGCCGACCTTGACGAGTCCCTTCTCCACGCGCCCCGTAACAACGGTGCCGCGTCCCTTGATGCTGAAGACGTCCTCGATCGGCATGAGGAACGGCTGGTCACGCGGCCTGTCAGGCATAGGAATATGCTCGTCGACTGCGTCCATCAACTCCCAGATGCCCTTGCCCCACTCGGAATCCCGGCCTGTCCCTTCGGCCTCAAGAGCGTTCAGAGCACTTACCCGAACGATGGGAACATTCTCGAACCCATATTCGGAAAGCAGCTCATCAAGTTCCAGTTCGACAAGTTCGAGCAACTCTTCGTCGTCCATCATGTCAACTTTATTGAGCGCAATTACCATCGCAGGAACTTCCACCTGCCGTGCGAGTAGAATGTGTTCGCGGGTCTGTGGCATTGCGCCATCCGGTGCGCTGACCACGAGTATGGCGCCGTCCATCTGAGCTGCGCCCGTTATCATGTTCTTGATGTAGTCAGCGTGCCCAGGGCAGTCAACGTGAGCGTAGTGGCGAGAATCGGTTTCATACTCAACGTGCTGAATAGCGATCGTAACACCGCGCTCCTTCTCTTCAGGAGCATTATCGATGCTGTCGAAAGCCCTGAAGTCGGCAAGGCCGGCACTGCTGAGCACCTTGGTGATCGCAGCCGTAAGAGTCGTCTTGCCGTGGTCCACGTGTCCAATCGTACCGACGTTTATATGGGGTTTAGTCCTCTCAAACCTTTGCTTAGCCATTCCTGTTCTCTTCCTCCAATTGTGGAGCCCACAAGCAGACTTGAACTGCTGACCTCGTTCTTACCAAGAACGCGCTCTACCGACTGAGCTATGTGGGCCCGATTCTAATTTTTTGCCTAGTTTTTCATCTGCTTATCGTGGTGGAGGGAGCAGGATTCGAACCTGCGTAGCCCGTCGGGCGCCAGATTTACAGTCTGGTGGATTTAACCACTCTCCCATCCCTCCAAGGGGTCGCCGGGCAGCCAAATTAAGTCTATCACAGGCACTTGCCCAATCCAAGTGAAAGCACCCTCAGGAGGGCCCCGCCTGCATTGACAACGCTCTTTCAGATAGAGAAAGCCCCAGAGGGGACTCGAACCCACTAACCTGCCGATTACAAGTCGGCTGCGCTTCCGGTTGCGCCACTGGGGCACCGTAGTGAACGTTTGCAGCCCTGATAGCAAATCAGGTTAGCCGACTGACGCCACGAGCTAACCCAAATGCACACTATATTGTAACCAACACTATGCACAACGGTCAACAATATTCGCTACCATATCATGTCCATGTATTATGCGATTAACGTTCCATTATCTGGCTTTCCGCTTCGCGCTGAATTCGACTGAACACCTCTTGAAGTGGCAGGTCGCGCTCACGAGCGCGCAGACGAGCATCTTCGTACTCAGGCGATACGCTCACAACTCTGCCATTCAGCCGCTTCAGTTTGACGGCTGCGCTGCCCACGGAGGTTTCGATGCGCACCACTTCGCGTTCAGCCTCGATGCGTTCGAGCGGCCTCACACGCACGCCGAGCGTTGAAGTCTCGCGCATCACTAGCTCAACCGCTTCGGCTTCCTTGTCCGCGGACACTATGATGCTGAGCATTGTCGCAGGGCGGTTCTTCTTCATCTGTATCGGCGTGAACCATACATCGCGCGCACCTATTTCAAATAACCTCTCCTGAACGTATCCCAATAGCTCGCCACTCATATCGTCGATGTTCGTCTCTATGAGCTTCACTCCAGTGCTGTATCCTGAAGGCTGCTCAGAACCTAACCAGAGTGCCAGAGCATTCGGATATTGCTGCGAGTCACGAGTACCCAGGCCATAGCCGATGCGTGCGACGCTGAGTTGAGGATGCTCAAAAATGGCTAGTGTCGTCAGAACAGCCGCGCCCGTCGGCGTGACCATCTCCCCAGTGTTGTGAGCATTATTCGGAGGTGCGGCAACGGGCGCATTCGCCATTTGGAACAGTACAGCGGTTGCGGGTGCAGGAACAGGCAACAGACCATGCTCTGATCTAACGACGCCGGATCCACTTGGAAACGCAGAGCAATATACGCGCTCAACGCCGAGCATCTCCAGGCCCGCCACGCTGCCAACGACATCCACTAGCGTATCCAGCGTCCCAAGTTCGTGCAGATGCGTTTCGCCGGTTGCCGTGCCATGCACCCGCGCCTCGGCCTCCCCTATACGCAGAAAGACTTCACGTGACTGCCGCACAACTTCATTGGAAAGTCCGGACGCCTCGACTATGTCAACGAAGTTCTGAATCGTGTGCGTTCTGCGTCCCCGCTCCTCCAGTTCAACAACCAGGTGCGTTCCATCTAGGCCTCCCCGCTGCGCACGCTGGGCTTTCAGCGAGTAACCATCAACATCAAGACTTACCAGGGCGCCTCGCAGGTCATCTAGCGACAGCCCCGCATCCAGCAGCGCCCCAAGAATCATGTCTCCACTCGCGCCGCCGATGCACTGAAAGTATGCGCTAATCAATATATGCCTCCTCGTACAGCCCCTATGCCACTGCTTCTGAGATACGCCGTGTTATCGGCAAGCACATATTAATCGCTTGCGCCAGAGTGTCAACTCTTTGGTAGTGGAGAGCTTCAGGTCCGCATGCTCGGTCGTCAGTATTACCGGGAACAAGACACTTCCTGAATCCCAGCCGCGCCGCTTCCTTAACACGTCGCTCAGTCTGAGGCGCGCGGCGAATCTCACCGCTCAATCCTACCTCACCCACTGCCGCAAAATCGCCGGGCATTGGCACACTCCTGAAGCTCGACGCAATCGCGAGCGCGACGCCTAAGTCTGCAGCAGGCTCGGCTATCTTCAACCCCCCGGTTACATTCACTATCACGTCGTAGTCGGCGAGCGGCATCCCACATGTGCGCATCGCAACTGAGCAAACAAGCAAAAGCCGATGCGCGTCATACCCGGTCGCCACACGCCGCGGGGTAGGAATCGTGGATGGCGCCGTGAGCGCCTGAATTTCTACGAGCAACGCCCTGTTGCCTTCAAGTACTGGCACAACGACTGAACCCATAGCTCCTTTTGGCCTGTCAAGCAGGAAGCTCTCAGATGGGTCGGACACGTCCAGCAGCCCTGAGCCCGTCATCTCAAGCACGCCGACCTCGTTCGTCGATCCAAAGCGGTTTTTTACACCACGCAACAACCGCCACGAACTCACAGCGTCGCCCTCCATGTACAGTGACACATCCACCATGTGTTCAAGAACACGCGGTCCTGCGATGTCTCCTCCCTTCGTCACATGCCCAGTCAGGATGAGTGGGACATTGTTCGCCTTGCCCCACTCCAGCAGCCTTCGCGCGCATTCACGAATCTGCGACACATTCCCGGGATGCGACGACAACGATGGATCGTACATCGTCTGAATCGAGTCGATGACCGCGAGCGCGGGAAGGTGTTCATCAAGTCCCGCCAGCGTATCTTCGACGTTTGTCTGAGTGAGGATATACAGATTTTGTCCGTCGATTCCAAGACGATCGGCACGCATCTTCACCTGGGAAACCGACTCTTCACCCGTAACGTAGAATACGCAGGAGTGTTCTTTCGCCACCTCCGCGGCGAGTTGCAAAAGAAGCGTGGACTTACCTATGCCGGGATCACCCGCGAGCAGCACTAGCGAGCCGGGCACAATTCCTCCGCCCAGAACACGATTTACCTCGCCGGACATAAGCGGCATGCGCGGTAGATCATCGGAAGAGGCGTCCGCAAGATGCACAGCGGCGAATGATTCTTTGCGAAGCCATCCGTATCTCCCAGCATCACTATGCTCGATTATCGTATTCCAGGCGCTGCAGCTGCGGCACTGCCCTTCCCATTTTACAGAAGTATTCTCGCAGGAAGTACAAACGAATACAGTCTTAGACTTGAGCTTTGGCATTGCTACCATCTCCTTAACACGCGACCAATGCTATTGAGGAAGAATCTCAATCAGTGCGTTGAATACCACATATGTTCTATCAGCATGAAATATACTAGAACACTTTAGAACGTAAGTCAAGCGTGTTAAATGAGATTCCCACTCGCAGAACTCGAGAACAAAGAAACCCGCCTGTGTCGGAAAGCACAGGCGGGTCTCCATTGAGGATCATTGTCGCGACAACTTGAGAGCGATTTACAAAACGGGCATAGGTTCCTTAGCGTGTACTACCAAGCCGTCTTCGTCGTCATTGATATCGACCAGAGCAGTGTCGCCAGGGCTGAGCTCACCAGCGATGATAGCGTCCGAGAGCTTGTCTTCCAGGTGATCCTGAATTAGGCGGCGCATCGGCCTAGCCCCAAATTGCGGGTCGTAGCCTTTTTCAGACATCCAATCACGAGCCGCGTCCGAGACTTCCATCGTTAGGCCTTGCTCGATAAGCTCAGCATTTACGTCCAGCAGCAGCAGTTTGACAATCTCGCGCATGTGCTCGCGGCCGAGCGAGTGGAACACAACCTGACCGTCTATCCTGTTCAGGAATTCAGGACGGAAGAAACGCTTCACTTCGTCCAATACACTGTTCTTCATTCGGAGGTATGCCTGCTCGTCGCTCCGACCGGAGTCTCCTCTCGCAGAAAATCCGATGGAGCGGTCTTGGCGAATAAGGTCCGAGCCGATGTTGCTTGTCATGGCGATAATCGTGTTACGGAAGTCAACCCTGCGTCCTTTGGCATCCGTAAGATGCCCGTCATCGAAGATCTGAAGCAGAATGTTGAAAACTTCGGGATGCGCCTTCTCAATCTCGTCGAGCAGAATGACACTATATGAGCGGCGGCGCACCGCTTCCGTAAGCTGACCACCTTCGTCATATCCGATGTAACCCGGAGGCGCACCCACGAGCCGCGCCACAGTGTGCCTATCCATGAACTCCGACATGTCGATGCGAATCATGGACTCTTCGCTACCAAACATGAACTCTGCGAGCTTTTGTACAAGGTAGGTCTTACCAACACCGGTGGGGCCAAGGAACAGGAACACTCCAGTCGGCCTCTTCGGGTTTTTGAGACCGGCCCTTGCGCGCCGCACAGCCTTCGATATGATTAAAATCGCCTCATCTTGCCCGGAGACCTGATTTCGAAGCGAATCTTCCATGTTCACCAAGCGCTCTGACTCGGTAGATGCCAATCGCGCGACCGGAATCCCGGTCCACATGTTCACCACTTCGGCAATGTCGTCTTCGGTGACGATCGGGCTATTGCTACTTCGTTCATTCTCCCAGTCAGAGCGTAGGGTTTCCATCTTTTCCTGCAAATTCATCTCGCGTTCGCGCAATTCGGCTGCCTGCTCGTATTGGCGCGTTGATATTGCCTCATCCTTTTCTCCACGAACGCGGTCAAGCATATTGGACACTTCTGTCATAGACAGAGGCTGCTCCGAGTTGTTGATCCGCACCCTGGATGCCGCCTCGTCAATGAGATCAATCGCCTTGTCCGGCAGCGAACGATCCGAGATGAACCTAGCAGCCATGCTTGCTGCCGCCTTCAGTGCATCAAATGAGATTTCCAATTCGTGGTGCTTTTCGTACTCGCCCTTGATACCTTTGAGGATTTCGACCGATTCATCAACGGTCGGCTCCTCAACACGCACAGGCTGGAATCTGCGTTCAAGTGCGCTGTCGCGTTCAAGGTATTTGCGATATTCGTCTGGTGTGGTAGCCCCTATCGTCTGCAATTCCCCTCTTGCGAGGGAGGGTTTGAGGATGTTGGCAGCGTCAACCGCGCCTTCGGCAGCACCCGCGCCAACCATCGTATGCACCTCATCGATAAAGAGGATGCACTTGCCAGACTCCGTGATTTCTTTGACAACCTTTTTGAGGCGTTCTTCAAACTCGCCGCGGTACTTGGTGCCCGCAACCAGCGAACCCATATCGAGAGTTACAAGCCTCTTGCCCTGCAAAGTCGATGGCACCTTGTTTTCAGCTATTAGCTGCGCCAACCCTTCTACGATTGCCGTCTTGCCCACACCCGGTTCACCAACCAAGACAGGATTGTTCTTGGTGCGACGACTGAGTATCTGCGTCACACGCTGAATTTCGTTGCTTCTGCCCACAGTCGGGTCAAGTTTGCCTTCCCTGGCCTGCTTGGTGAGATCCACGCCCAACTCGTCCAGCATCGGCGTCTGGCTCTTGCTCCTGCCGCGCCTGCCGCTGCCCTGAGGGCTTTGTGACGATTGCGACAGCAGCCGGCTGGTCTCGCCTCGAATCTTGTCGAGGTTGATGCCCAAACTTTCGAGGACGCCGGCGGCTACACCTTCGCCTTCGCGCATCAGACCGATCAGAAGATGTTCTGTTCCAATGTAGTGATGGTTGAGTCGTCGCGCCTCATCTACTGCCAGTTCGATGACCTTTTTGGCACGTGGAGTCAGTCCAATCTCACCTGGTGTGGAACGCTCACCACGCCCGATAATGAACTCAACTGCGGAGCGCACCTTATGCAACTCGACACCGAGGTTTGAGAGCACACGTGCGGCTACGCCATCCGTCTCTCGCACGAGACCGAGCAGAATATGTTCAGTCCCGATGTAGTTGTGGTTGAAGCGCTGTGCTTCTTCCTGCGCCAGCGACAACACCCTGCGCGCTCTCTCTGTAAATTTCTCGAATCTGCTTGCCATCGCACATCTCCTGAAAGGAGCTCACCCTAGCCAATAATTTCGGGGTATCTATTCAAAACTCATAAAGGGGTTTTCCACCGTCTGCTTCAAGCTCAAGCCCAGCCTGCGCCGCTCAGGTTCAATTCGCAGAACTTTCAGCTTCACATCTTCGCCCTCTTGCACAATTTCCCTAGGATGACCGATAACTCTATCGGACAACTCGGAGATGTGTATCAGGCCTTCGATGTTGCCTTCAACGCGAGCAAAGGCCCCGAAATTTGTGAGCTTCGTAATCTGGGCGTCAACGATGTCATCGACATGAAGTCGCTCGTGAATCGTCTCCCACGGTTCAGGTTCGAGTCGCCTCAGACTGAGGGCAATTTTCTTGTTCTCCACATCCACCCTCAGGACAAACACATCAAGCTTGTCACCGATCGATACCACATCTTCCGGCCTAGCGACCGGCCCCCAGGACATTTCGGAAATGTGCACGAGGCCATCCGCACCGCCAAGGTCAACGAATGCTCCGAAGCTACTAATGCCTGTTACGACACCATTCCGAACTTCGCCTACCTGAAGTTCTTCCACGAGACGAGCCTTCTGTGTGTCCCTCCACTCCTGCACAGCCTGTCTCTCGGAGAATATCGCTCGGTTGCGGCTGCGGTTAATCTCAAGAATCTTCAGCTGAAGCGTCTTTCCAGTCTCTTCGGCTTGCCGCTCCATCCGCCGCGTTTCAACTTCCGGATCTTCTTCGGTTTCCGACCTGTCCCTGAAAATATCCCTCGGGACGCTCACAAGTTGAGACATAGGAACGAAGCCCTGAACCTTGCGAACATCAACGATCGCGCCACCTTTGTTGAAGCCTATTATGTCGCCTTCAACGGTCTCGTTGTCTTCAAGGCACTTCTCAAGCTCACGCCAGCCGGTTTCGCCGAGCGCGCGGTCTATGGACAGGATTGCGGCGTTGTCGGAGGATTCGGGCCTCAACACGTACGTAATAATCTTGTCCCCTATTTGGATGTTCTGCACATCCTCGGGACTGAGTGTTCTCATCTCGCGCTGCTGCACAACGCCCTCGGACTTGTGTCCGATATTGACAAGGACACCACCGTCCTCGGAGAAACCCATAACCTCACCATCCACTACTTCGCCGCGGCGAAGTGGCTTGATGGGATCCATGGAGTCCAGCAATTGCCCCATGCCCTGGTCCTCAGATTCCTCCTCGAAATCCAAAGAATCATCAAGATCATCGCTGTCGTAAACATCCGCAATCGCAGGTTCTGGCATCGTTGGCTCGGCCACCACTGGTTCGGCCGCCGGAGGCGGTGTCGTCTGGGTCGTCGTCTGCGGTGGATCTTCCGAGGGTTCAGGGGTTTCACCCTGTGAAATAGCGGGGTCCTGATCCTCTATATCGCTAGGGTCTTGCAAAATGGCGGGGTCGTCTGGGGAGGGATTCGATGTCACGGCTCTACGGGCCTTTCTTATAGTTGGTATTCGTACTTATTATATTCTCATAGCGCAAATGTGTAAAGGAGCAAGCGACAGACGAAATCACGCGATAGAGAGCCTATTCTAGTGGGACCAGCCGCTGCCTGTGATCAGTGTACCCCTACTCCAAGGTGCGTTCAAGAGCAAATTGGGTTTGTCTTTCGACTCACTACCTTCCCCCTGACTCCTCTCCTGTGACTTCACTCGACATAAGGCATTGCATTCTCCCGTTGTCGACTCTCGGGCGTTAGCTAAAGTATCTGAGAAAGGAATAGTTTGGTGCGCTCACTCTTGGGGTTGTCGAAGAATTCGTTCGCGGGACTTTCTTCAACTATGCGCCCTTCGTCCATCATTATTATCCTGTCCGCAACCTCTCTTGCGAAGCCGATCTCGTGGGTGACAATCATCATCGTCATTCCGGAGTATGCCAATTCCCGCATTGCGTCCAGCACTTCGTTAATCATCTCAGGGTCCAGAGCAGAAGTTGGCTCGTCGAATAGCATAACCTTGGGCTGCATCGCAAGGGCGCGTGCGATAGCGACTCGCTGCTGCTGACCACCCGATAGCTCGCTCGGGTACTTATCCGCCTGCTCCGGTATGCCCACTCTGGTCAGTAGCTCGAGCCCAACCTCTTCTGCCTGGCTCCGAGACCACCTGCGAACCTTCATAGGCGCGAGTGTGATGTTGTTCATCACTGTCAGATGCGGGAACAGGTTGAACTGCTGGAACACCATGCCTACTTCGCTGCGTATCGCGTCAATGTTGCGGACATCCTTAGTAAGCTCGATTCCGTCAACGATGATGTCACCGCTTTGATGCTCCTCGAGGCGATTGATGGTGCGAATGAAAGTCGATTTGCCCGAGCCTGATGGCCCTACTATCACGACCTTCTCGCCGCGCTTTACGGTCGTGTTGATGTCCTTCAGCGCCTGAAAGTTGCCGAACCACTTGTTCACATTGTGGCAGACGATGATGTCCTCCGCCGTTTCTGTGGTCCCATTAGTTGACATGGTTCCCTCCGTATTTACTGCCACTCCGAAGCCTGCCACTGGGCTACGTGGTCAAATTAATCTATGCGCTTCCGTCGCCGCTACCGCACGCCCACACCCATATGCCGCTCGATACGTCCGCTCACGAACGACATACTGTATGTGAAAATCCAGAATACTATGGCTAAGAAGATGAACAACTCCCGCGCATTGCCCAGATATTCAGGATTGCCTTGAATGAACGCCCTGCCGATTTCCACCACATCCAGCATTCCGATGATATACACGAGGCTTGTGTCTTTGAACAGCGAGATGAACTGCCCCACAATCGCGGGGATGACATTGCGAATTGCCTGAGGCAATTCTATCAGGAGTGTGGCCTGCCATCCTGGGAGACCCAGTGCGCGCGCCGCCTCCACTTGCCCCCGCGAAAGCGCTTGCAATCCACCTCGGATGTTCTCAGCCATGTACGCTGAGCTGAACAATGTGATTATTACAGCGGCACGAAATACCGAGTTCTGAGGAAAATTTTCAGGAAACGCGAGGGGCACAAGCACCTGCGACATAAACAGCAGCGTTATCAGTGGCACCCCTCGGAATATCTCGATGAACGCCACGCACATCAGTTTTACCACGGGCAGACTGCTTCGCCTACCCAACGCCAGCGCAATGCCTATGGGCAGGCTGAGCACGATGCCCGCCACTGCCAGCAGCAAATTCAGCATCAGACCGCCCCAATTGACGACAGACACAGGCTGCATCCCTGGCACGCCGGGCAAGCCACGCAGAAGCACCAGTATCAGCAAAAAGACGACAACGCCGGATATAACTACGCGACTCACATTTACGAATGTTGTGTAACGGACAAGCGCCCAGCCGGCGAACACTACAGGCAGGTTCGCGATCAATAGGACCCGCACATCAAGTCCCATGTCCTCGAACCCGTAGGGTAGGAAGGCTAGCGCAGCGGACACGATCCCAACCGTTAGAGCGATCTTCTTCGTAACGCCCCCGGCAACTCCCCACACCATTCCTAGCAACAGACTCACCAGCAACATCGAAGCCTGCGGCCTCCAGAAGCAGTTCTGCCCCGGACAAGCAAGCTCTGTATTGTACTGCCCAATGAAGAACCCGCCACCTACTGTGGCAATCACACTCCAGTCAGCTTCTGTTACCACCCATCCGATGCAGAACCACGCCGCCAGCGCAACCACGATTGCGGATACAACAGTCAGCACGCCACTGGACCAGGACGAGAACAGGTTTGCGTACATCCATCCCACTACGCCGACTTCTGTGCGAGGCGGTGGAAGCTGATCAGTCGATGGTGCGTTGTTGACAGCCATTGATTACCTTCCGGCGAAGCTGATGTAACGATTGTACAGATTGCCGATTAGCGAGTACGCGAGGCTTAAAGCAAGGTAAGACAGCATAATCAGGATGAATATGGACACGGCAGGCGCCGTCTGCGTCATAGTCTTCGCAACATTTGTCAGGTCCGAATATCCGATCGCCCCAGCAAGACTACTGTTCTTCGTCAGGTTCAGGTACTGGCTAATGAGGGGCGGTATGATGACGCGCAGGGCTTGCGGGAAGGTCACACTACGCAGCGTTGCCATAGGCGTAAGTCCAAGGGCGCGAGCCGCTTCCGTCTGCCCTCTGCTGACCGACTGTATGCCCGCTCGCACTATCTCCGCGATGAAGGCTGAGGTGTATATTACCAGCCCGACCAGCAGCGCCAGCAAGCCGGCAGAGGCCGTGAATCCGCCGGCTATACGTCCGAATGTGCCCTCAGGAGCCGGTATCGAGATGACGAAAGGCGCCACACCGGCGACAGCCATCACCACTACCCACGCCACAGCGCCCACAGCAATCGCCGCCGCGCACCCGTAAATCACCGGATAGGACACTTGGCCAGTCAGTTCCTCGCGGCGAGACATCATTCGATGCACGACGAATCCGAGAACGACTCCCGCGGCAGCGAGCGCAAGCCAAACGAGCGCGGTGTCGCCGCTGCTTGGAGATGGAGACGGCACGGAAACGCCGGCGTTGTTGATGTACACATTCTGTACGAGCACATAGCCTTCACGCACGGGCGGCAGGGCTAGAACGATATAGAACCAGAAGAATAGCTGAACCAGTAGCGGCACATTACGGAAGAACTCGACAAACGCTGTGGCAATTTTGGCGACAAGCCAGTTGCCGGACATCCTGGCAACGCCTACGGCAATCCCCAGTGCAGTCGCAAGAATTACGCCGACAATGGATACAACAAGTGTGTTGGTGAATGCGACTACCAGCGCGTAGCGGAAGGTGTCCGATGACTCATAGTCTAGGAAGTGCTGGCCTATGGGCGTCTGGTAGCCGCGCGATAGGAAGCTGAAACCGTAGGGGATATTGCGTTCCGCTATCGCGCTTCCGATGTTGATGAAGAACCACGCAACCAGTCCCACCACTACGATGCCGGATATGATCTGAGACGCCCACTGAATAATCTGGACGTGCCGCCAAACCGGTATCCCTTGATATGTCATAGAGCGCATCATCTATTCACGTGCGTCCTGTGGATATGTCGTCTGCGATGCTAATCCTACCACATCCCTTCCATTCCATTTGACATTGTTCCCGGCTTGGAAGGGGTTATGGATGCCTTTCACATTTTTGCTTCGCCTGGGCCGATGTATTCCATTGGCAACGCAAAGGCGGCTGGCAATAATGCCAGCCGCCTTATGATTAAGTGCGGATTGGTGCTATGTGTCTCCCCAGGAGTTAGCGCAATGGCGCAGCGTAAATCTGTCCACCCTTCGGGCAGTCTGTGCAAGAGGCGTCTGCCCAGAGCGCGTTGCGTCCACCCTCGCGCGGAAGGTTGATGCCGTTGGGGCCCAGATTGCGGTCGTAAATCTCGCCGTAGTTACCGACCGCGCGAATTACGTCCTGAGTGGCGGTGTTGCTGAGGCCCAGAGTCTCTTGTCCGAAAGCATTAGCCGCTTCTCCCAAGCCAAACAGCCTGTCCACCTTGGTATTGCCGGTAGCGGCGGTAGGAACTTCCGCCTGTCCTACTCCGTATGCTTCCGCATAGATGAGCATGCCCATTACCGTCTTCACGATGTCGAACCACTGATCATCGCCGTGAGGCACGACAGGGCCGAGAGGCTCTTCAGAAATGGTATTTGGCAGAATGACATGGTCGGCAGGATTGGACAACGATGTTCGCAGGGCCGCGAGCTGGGAGTTGTCGTTTGTAAAGGCTTGGCACTGTCCGCTGCCGTAAGCCGCCAGCACCGCGTCCGTATCCTCGAATGTGAGGACACTAAGTTCTAACCCGTTCTGGTTAGAAAAGTCTTGCAAATTCAACTCTGTTGTAGTGCCCTGCGTCACGCAGACCGATGCGCCCGCAAGTTCAAGTGCGTCGGAGATGCCCTCGTCCTTGCGCACCATAAAGCCCTGTCCGTCATAGAACATCGTCTGTGCGTAGTTACCCCACTGGGCGTCACGGCTGCTCGTCCATGTAACCGTGCGGACGAGCATATCGACCTCACCGGACTGGATCGTCGGCCCACGCTCTGCCGCAGAAATCAATCGGATTTCAATAGCATTGGGGTCACCCAACACCGCGGCGGCAAGCGCACGGCAAAGGTCTATGTCAAAGCCCACATTGTTCTGGTTAGCGTCCAGGGATCCATAGCCGGGAACGTCATTGCGGCTCGCGCAAATCACCTTGCCCCGTTCCTTGACAGCAGCCAGGCGATTGCCGGCATCCGGCTCATCCTCTGTTACCAGCTGGCATGCGACAAGTGCCAGAATTCCCGCGACTATTAACATAACTAGGAAACTTGCACGAATGGCCATTCTAATTCCTTTCTTATCTTAGAACCTGTCTACGATCTCTGGAATATAATAGGTTGAGACTATTATCAGGAGGGTAATCATGTCTCATTCTTATCCCAGCGACATCAGCCAAGAGCAATTTGCCCGGATTCTCCCCTTGTTGGAGTCGGCCCGCCGCAGGACCAAGCCCCGCACCGTGGACTTGTATGATGTTTTCTGCGGGGTATTGTATCTTCTTAAAAGCGGATGCCAGTGGCGAATGCTGCCCGCAGACTTCCCCAATTGGCGCACTTGCTACAAGTATTTCCGGCAGTGGAGCGAGCGACCCGAGGCGGCTAATGAGTCCATTCTGGAGCAAGTCTTAAAAAAAATCAGTTGGCGAGGCCCGACAAAGCAATGGACGGACAGAGCGGACGACCTTCTGCATCGTGGACTCTCAGAGCGTTAAGAACACTGACAGCGCCGAGAACAAGGGCTATGACGCCGGCAAGAAGGTCTCGGGAATCAAGCGACACATCGCAGTGGACACCCAGGGGTTGCCGCATGCAATTCACGTGACCACCGCCAATGTCACCGACCGTGCCGGGGCTTTGGCGATGTTCGACCAACGAGGAGCCGACCTCAGGCAGGTGCAAAAGGTACTTGTCGATGGGGGTTATACAGGGAAGCCCTTTGCCACTGCGGTGCAAAGTCTGTTAGGAGCCTCGGTGGAAGTGGTGAAGCGCAACGAACTTCACACCTTCGTGGTTCTTCCGAAGCGATGGGTGGTAGAGCGGTCTTTTGCCTGGCTGCAAAAGTGCCGCCGGCTCTGGAAGAACTGCGAAAGAAAGCTCAATACCAGTCTGCAAATGGTGGTGCTTGCCTTCACAGCGCTAATTCTAAGAAGATCGTGAACAGGCTCTTAAGCGCCAAAACCACATTCCAAAGCCAAATACACGCAGGGATTCTCAAACTAATGCTTCATGTGGAACAAAAATGGAATGCGTTGATCATCAGAGTGAGACGCTATATCAAAGAATAAGCCCTCTGGCAATGACCTATTTTCCCACATCCTTGCGGGTGCAGTATCGTCGGCGCTGAGACGTTTCACTTCCGTGTTCGGGATGGGAACGGGTGGGACCATCTAGCTAGAACCACCAAAGGACTTAATGCGACGACAATCATAACAAGAGCCTTTTCACCCTGTCAATGAATTTTCGCGTGGCAAAGAGTGGGAAATGCAAATATACAGTCAGAGTATCTACTTCGGATCCATTTATAATTACCACTTCAATTACCACAATTACCATTTCCTCAGAGGAGATCCCGGTAGCCTGGAAAATCATTCGGCCTATATATAAGCCCCGAGTCTCGCGGCGATGGTATCATCGCAACATAACCACAGCGCACTGACGGAAACAACACACGATATGCTCATACTGCTGAAATACAAGCTGGACCTCTACCGCCAGTCAAGGAAACCCATCTTCCTCACGACCGAGTGGCGTCATCTTGCCATGCTCAACTACGAAATCGATCCCTCTGTACTTGAGCCATATCTGCCCAAAGGCACGCAACTGGACACATGGAATGGTAAGCACTACATCAGCGTCGTTGGACTGTTGTTTCTGAACACGCGCCTCTACGGCCTTCCGGTGCCCTTTCACCGCGACTTCGAGGAGATCAATCTACGCTTCTACGTGCGCCGCGAGGTTGCGGGCGAAATACGGCGCGGCGTCGTATTCGTCAAGGAGATTGTCCCCAAGCCTACCATAACACTTGTGGCGCGCGCATTCTACAACGAGAACTATGTGACCATGCCAACCGGATACAAGATAATAGAAAATGGCGCTGGTTTGTCTGTTTCGTATAAGTGGGGACAGCCAAACGCTCCACACAGCCTCGATGTACACGCAGAGGGCGCGCCGACTCTGATACGCGACAACTCGGAGGAAGAATTCATCGCGGAACATTACTGGGGCTACGCCGTGCAGCGCGACGGCGGAACTCTAGAGTACGAAGTTGAGCACCCGCGCTGGCGCATCTGGCGCATTCACAACGCTGGGCTGCAATGTGATGTAGAACGACTGTACGGCAGCGAGTTCGCGGCGCACATCGGCGACACGCCCGCCTCAGCCTTGCTCGCGGAAGGCTCTCCTGTCATTGTCCGCAGAGGTACGCGCATATAAACGATTGGTGATAGGTCTGACTCCTCATCTCGCTGACCAACCGAAAATTGAACATCCTGCCCATCCCAACTTTCCTGTTAGCCCTCAAATCAGCCCCCGGGCTTTACCGCGTCAATAATGCCGTTCACCTCGGACAGTTCATAAGGCGTCAACTGCCAGGATGCTGCCTTGGCGTTCGATATGATCTGCTCCACCCGTGTTGCGCCCGCAATCACCGAGCTTACCGCGCCGTTCGCAAGCAGCCATGCAAATGCCAACTCAAGCACTGTATGTCCCCTAGCCTCGCAGAAAGCTTCCAGTCGTTCAAGAAGATCGAAGTTGGCGTCGGTGAACATCCCCCTGTCGCTTTCAGCAAGGCGAGTACCCTCAGGAGTAGGCTGCCCGCGACGATACTTGCCCGTCAGGAAGCCATTGGCAAGCGGATAGTACGGCACAATGCCGACGCCGTACTCCTGGCAGAACGGCACAAGTTCCGCCTCTATCTCCCTGTCCATTATGCTGTAGCGCGGCTTCGCGCTGGAAAATGAGGCGAGTCCCAGCGTCCGCGAAGTCCACGCCGCCTCGCACACCTGCCAAGCCGTGAAATTGGAGCAGCCAATATAGCGAACCTTACCCTGCTTTATAAGGTCGTCGACTACGCGCAGCGTCTCCTCTATCGGCACATGCGGGTCGTGCCAGTGTATCTGGTATAGGTCGATATAGTCCGTCTTGAGCCGTCGAAGGCTGTCCTCCACCGCAGCAATAATATGCTGTCGGGAGTTGCCTCCGTCGTTTGGTCCTTCGCCTACCGTGCTGGAAACCTTAGTTGCGATGATCGCCTGGTCCCGCTTACCCTTCAGCGCTAGCCCGATATATTCCTCAGAGTATCCGCCCCCATAGCTGTTGGAGGTGTCGATCATGTTGACACCCATGTCCAGCGCGTGGTTAATCACGAGCGCTGTAGCGCCCGCGTCGAGACGCCGCCCGAAATTATTGGTTCCCAACCCGATTGCTGAGACCTTAAGTCCCGACTTTCCCAGATAGCGATACTCCATTGTTTAGTTCCTCTTCAATCCTTCCTCTACTTCCATAAGAGGAAGGTCATAGCCTATCCTGTACTTGCAAGTTTAGTGCTAAGCCAAGTCGTGACGCCGCGCTACGAGCAGTCCATCTTCCCTACCGACTTTTATAGCGAAGTCCACGCTGTCGATTTGAAGCGCCATATCCCTGTCTTCAGGGTGAAATTGCGGCTGCTCACGATCAGCGTACTTCTGCGCTTCTGCGCCCGCCAGCACCAGCGCGCGTACCGCGTCGTGATCGGGCTTCCGTCCTTGCAGCAAGTTACGCATGTAAAACGCGCACTGCTCGTCCTCATCCGTATGGACACGCGCCTCAGCGCCCATAGCAACGATGGTAACCAGATCGGGGGCGTCATCCAGAACAGCCTTCACAGTCGAGGCGGCAAGAACCAGAGATCCTGCGTAAATCTGCGAAGCATTAACCGCCGCGCTCATGCCGACGGTGCCAGCGCGCGTGGACTGTATCAGCGACTTGCCAGCCACATCCGCGTCCAGCATCTCGTACGGCGAGTTACCCAGGTCGAAACCGTCTGGCCTTATACCATCAACTTCCCCCATGCAGATGTCGCCCACGCCCTGCTCGCGCAGTTTCAGCGCCTCCTCCACCTCCGCCACCAGCACAATCTTCTCAGCCCCCTTCGAGAACGCAACCGCATCCGTGGTGAACGCCCTGAACACATCGATGATAACGACCGTGCCCCGCGCTTCCTGCGCTCCCCTATACAGGCTGCCTATCCTGATTTCCATGTTTCAAGTCGATCCTGTCTATTCTGTAGCTCTTGGCATTCGCCGTCAGTCCCGTAGCTCCTTTGGCAGCACGAAGGTTATATCCTCCTTCGCAACCTCAACTTCGATAACCTCGTCCGGCTCAAGCGCATCAATGACCTGCTGCACCAGATACTCCGGTGTGGATGCTCCCGACGTTATGCCCACATTCTCTGCGCCCTCTAGCCACTCGGGTCGCAACTCATCGAGTCCGTTGAGCAGGTATGCGGGCACGCCCTGCGCTTCAGCAACTTCGCGCAGCCTGTTGCAGTTCGAGCTGTTGGGCGCCCCGATCACGAGCATGACGTCAATCTTGTCGGTGATCTCTTTGACAGCCGACTGCCGATTAGTCGTCGCGTAGCACAGATCATTCCTAATTATGGCATTAGAGAACTTATTCTGAATGTCATCTATCGAACGCTTGGTGTCATCGACTGAGAGCGTTGTCTGAGTCAGTACCGCCACCGGCGTATCATCGTCCCAGTCCGGAAGGTTCATTTCCTCCCTGTCGTCAACCAGGTGCATTCCTGTTTGACCCATCGTCCCTTTAACCTCTTGATGTCCCCTATGACCGACAAGGATAATCCGCCTGTCCTCGCCATCGTATCTGATGGCTTCGTTGTGCACCTTCGTAACCAATGGACATGTGGCATCAATGACATCCAGTCCGCGGGCCTCCGCCTTAGCAAAGTCTTCCGGTGGCGATCCATGCGCCGAAAACACCACCTTCGATCCCTCCGGTATATCGTCCACATCCTCTACAGTGATGGCCCCCTTCGCCTCAAGCGAATCCACCACATGCGAGTTATGCACGATCTGATGCTTCACATAGACGGGTGTGCCGAATCGCTCCAACGCAATTTCAACAAGGTCTATCGCGCGAACTACGCCCGCGCAAAAACCCCTAGGTGCGCCAATGTATATCTTCATTTGCCTCACCTCCTGATGGCAGTTTCGCGTCCCAATCTTACCATACATCCGCGCAAAGCCCGCCGACTTAATTGTTCCATATACCGTATCACCAGTTTATAATAAGCTCATAGATCGCCCCATGTTATTTGTGTACACTGTAATTAAACGCGCCAAGCCGGGGGGAACGCACATGAAGCTTGCCGAGCGAATGAGCCGACTGGGAACTGAAACCGCCTTTGAGGTCTTAGCGAAGGCGCGCCGCCTCGAAGCCGAGGGAATGGATGTTATCCACCTCGAAATAGGCGAACCCGATTTCGACACTCCTGAAAACATCGTTGATGCGGGAGTCAAGGCGCTCAAGCGGGGCGAAACCCACTACGGCCCCTCGCCCGGCTTCCCCGATGTACGTGCAACCATCGCGCAGGAAATCTCACAGACACGCGGTATTTCTGTGACCGGCGACAATGTCGTCGTCACCCCGGGCGGCAAGCCAATAATGTTTTTCATTATGCTCGCCCTCGTTGACTACGGCGACGAAGTCCTCTACCCCAACCCGGGCTTCCCCATTTATGAGTCCATGATCAGCTTCGCGGGCGGCGTCCCGGTGCCTATGCGCCTCCACGAATCTCTCGACTTCAACATTGATGTCGACGAAGTAGCGAGCCAGATTACCGACAAGACAAAGCTGATGATTGTCAACTCGCCCAACAATCCGTGCGGTAGCGTAATGGCAAAGGAGCAGCTCGAAGCGCTCGCCGACCTCGCCAAGGAGCACGACATAATCGTTCTGTCAGACGAAATCTACATCCGTTTTCTTTACGAAGGCACGCATCACAGCATCGCGTCATTCCCAAATATGCGCGACCGCACCGTAATCCTCGACGGCTTCTCCAAGACATACGCAATGACGGGTTGGCGCGCGGGCTACGGCGTGATGCCTCTCGAACTGGTAGAGCCAATCTCGCGCCTCGTAACCAACAGCGTCTCCTGTACCGCCAGCTTCACCCAATACGCAGCGCTTGAAGCGATTGCAGGCCCACAGGATGCGCCGAACAGCATGGTCGAAGAATTCGCCCGCCGCCGACACATCATCGTGGACGGCCTGAACGCTATCAAGGGCATACGCTGCTTAACGCCAAAGGGGGCGTTCTATGCCTTCCCTAACGTCGAAGGCACTGGCCTGTCCAGTAGAGAATTCGCTGACCGTGCGCTCCAAGAGGCCGGCGTCGCCTGTCTTTCCGGCGAATCATTCGGCGAGTACGGCAATGGCTTCGTCCGCTTCTCGTTCGCCAATTCAGTCGAAAACATTGAAGAAGCGCTCCGCAGAATCGATCGTTTCGTCCAAGCTCTCTAGCAGCATAGTCCCTCCCCTCTCGATGGGGAAAGGTTAGGATGGGGGTGAATCCTGTCCACCGATGTCAGCCTCGATAACTGACTCCTGACACCAACCATGCGCACCTTCAGACTGGCAATGGCACAGATGAACGCTACCGTCGGAGACTTCGACGGTAACGCCGAGCGCATAATTACAAGCATCCACGAAGCCCGCGCCCTCGGCGCAGACCTCATCGCCTTCCCTGAGCTCGCGCTCCCCGGATACCCGCCTGAAGACCTGCTGCTGAAGCCCCAGTTCATTCGAGAAAACCGCGAACGCCTCGACCTGATTGCCGCCGAATGCAGGGACATCGCCGCCGTAGTCGGATACATAGACGCCGACGCCGACATATACAACGCAGCCGCCCTAATCCACGACGGCGAGATTGTCGGCTCTTACCGCAAGATGTACCTGCCCAATTACGGCGTCTTCGACGAAGACCGCTACTTCGCGGCAGGAAGCGAATGTCCTGTATATACCGTCAACGGCTCGCCAGTTGGCGTCAACATCTGCGAAGACATCTGGTATGCCATCGGCCCCGCAGTTGTGCAGCGAGCCGCCGGCGCCGAACTCATCGTGAACATCAACGGCTCACCCTTCCACGCAGGAAAGCGCGCCTTCCGTGAAAAGATGCTGGCAACCCGCGCCTCTGACAATGGCCTATTCGTCGCCTATGTGAACTTGGTTGGCGGACAGGATGAGCTGGTATTCGACGGCGCGAGCATAATCTTCGGACCCGACGGCGAAGTCGTAGCTCGGGCGGGCCAGTTCGAGGAGCAGATTCTCATTGCAGACCTCGAAGTCGAAGCGGTTTTCCGTTCCCGCCTGCGCGACCCGCGCACCCGCAAGGAACGCGCCACCGACCTCGCCCACATTGGCAAGCCCATCCAGGTCGCCGTATCAGACTACGCTGAGAACACCGCCAAGCCCGCGATTCAGTCCAACGACCCGCACACATGCGACGCCCAGCCGCTCGACGAGACAGCCGAAGTCTATGCCGCGCTCACGCTTGGCACGCGCGATTATGTACGGAAGTGCGGCTTCGGCAAGGTGCTCATAGCCCTATCAGGCGGCATAGACTCCACGCTTGTCGCCGCAGTAGCGGCAGATGCTCTTGGCAGCGACAACGTGGTAGGCCTCGCAATGCCTTCGCGCTATTCGTCCGAAGGCAGCGTCCTTGACGCAATGGCGCTGACCGACAACTTGGGCATAGAGCTTTGGACACTCCCAATCGAGGACGCCTTCAACGCCTACCTCGGCACTCTCGCGCCAAAGTTCGAGGGGACAGAGCCAGGTGTCGCCGAAGAAAACGTGCAGTCCCGCATACGGGGCAACCTGATAATGGCTGTCTCGAACAAATTCAACTGGCTCGTCCTCACCACCGGCAACAAGAGCGAGATGGCCACCGGATACGCAACGATTTACGGCGACATGGCAGGAGGATACGCCGTTATCAAGGATGTCCCCAAGCAACTCGTCTATGAGCTATGCCGATACCGCAACACCATCGGCGAGAAGCCCATCATACCACTGAGCGTCATTGACAAGCCGCCCAGCGCCGAACTGCGCCCGGACCAGAAGGACGAAGATTCCCTTCCGCCGTACAGCGTCCTGGACCCCATCCTCAAGGCGTATGTGGAAGACGACTACGGCTTCGACGACATCGTGGCAATGGGCTACGACCCCGACACCGTGAAGCACATCATCACGCTCGTTGACCGCAACGAGTACAAGCGCCGCCAGTCTCCGCCCGGAATCAAAATTACGCCACGCAACTTCGGGCGCGACCGACGCATGCCCATCGCCAACCGCTACCGCCCGTTCTAGGCGGCGTAGAGCTTACTGCCCGCCATATCCACAACCTGGTATGGCAATCCACTCGCATCTGCAGCGCGACGTCCGGCAGCGGTGACCAGCAGTGTCCCGCTGCTGCCCACCACATGCCCGTCAATCATGATTGGCTTGCCAGCCACGAAACTCATCGCCGGTTCGTTCGTTTCCGGATTGATGACCGTGATGTCTGCGTCCGCGCCCTCACTGAAATGCCCCTTGTTCGACAGTCCCAGCATTCTCGCTGGGGTCAACGACAGCTTCGTCGCCATCTCCAGGGGTGTCAGCGCATTGAACTTCACCAGCGCCATGCTCGACTGTATTGCCACATTTCGAGGATGGCAGCCGCCGTCCGTGCTGACCGCGTTCACTATGAACTCGCCTTGTGCGTTCTTTGCGGTAGTAAGCTTGTACGCAGTGGACGGCAGGTTCACGGGGAAGCTCATGCCCACCTGCGTATTCGCGCTCTCATACAGCACCAGTGCCTCCTTGCCCTTCAGGTACACCACATGCCCGCCGCGCTGGCCGATGACTGAGGCATAACCGTCAAGTATTGCCTGCCCCATTCCCTCGCGGGTCGGGGTGTATCCACGCATCGCCAGGCAGTTGCGCGGCACATTCGCCTGCACATTCCCGTCAGAGTCACAGCTGCCGCTCGTCCCGTTCTGTATCGCGTGGTAAACCTCCGAGTTCAGCTGTCCGCTCATATTTTCCAGTATCGCCAGTGCCTCGTCGCACTCCTCATCGGCTTCTTCGATAACCCCCCGGCAGTACGAGTTCACATGGCAGACGTGCAGCCGCCCGTTGCCCACCAACTGCGGTATCTCGCGCACGCCGCCCAGATGACTGCCCGACTCCCGCGTGCCAATGTGAAACGCGACATAAGCCTGCTGGTCGTTGCAGGCGTGAATCACGTCCGAAGTCGCCTGCGGGCTGAACGGATGATAGCCGCCAAGTATCTTGATGCCAAAGCATCCCTGCCGCAGCGCGCCAGCAACGATGTCTCGTGCCTCCACCGGCGACGGCTCACCCGTCGGCATGGTAGCCCCCGGAATCAAGGCGTACAGCCCGGCTACATTCAGTCCGGCCCCTCTGCGCTTGATGCCGTCCACGAGGCTAGACCCTGTGCCGCCCATGTCCAGTACGGTCGTAGTGCCAGCCCGCGCAAGCATCGCGTAGCCTAGAGCCGGGTCCCAGTTGCGCGCGAGTCCAGCCACATGCGCGTGCGTATCAATCTGACCAGGCATCACCCACTGGCCCGACACATCAATAATCTCCTCACCGTCGAATGGGTCAAGTTCGGGAGCAACCCGCGCAATCATCCCCGACTTCACACCAATATCTGCCACATCTTCAAAGCCATTCGCCGGGTCTAGCACGGTTCCACCGCTCAATATCAAGTCGTACTTTGCCATATTCGTTCCATCCAATTCTGCCCATGTTTCTGTCGGTGTTAGCTTCCATTCGTTATGTTACACTGACATCCGATAACTGAAAACCGACCACTAAAGAATGTGCTGGAGGTTCAATAAGTGAAGATTGGAGCGATATTCCCACAGACCGAGATAGGCAATGACACAGGTTCAATCCGCGAATTCGCGCAGTCAACGGAGTCGCTGGGCTTCGACTTCCTGCTCGCATTCGACCATGTACTCGGCGCAAACGCAGAGACGCATACCGACCTGACAGGTCCCTACCGCCACACCGACGCCTTCCATGAACCCTTCGTGCTCTTCGGCTACCTCGCTGCAATAACCAGCAGAGTAGAACTTGCCACCGGCATCATCATTCTGCCGCAGCGCCAGACCGTGCTAGTAGCGAAGCAAACTGCCGCCGTTGACGTGCTCAGCGAAGGACGACTGCGACTAGGCATAGGCGTAGGCTGGAACCATGTGGAGTTCGAGGGTCTCAACGAGAACTGGCGCAACAGGGGCGCCCGCTCCGAAGAGCAGATTGATGTTATGCGCCAACTCTGGACTAACGAACTCATCACATACGATGGCCGCTGGCACAAGATTACCGACGCTGGCATCCTTCCCCTGCCGGTGCAACGCCCCATACCGGTATGGCTCGGGGGCAGCTCAGACCGTACCGTTCGCCGCATCGTCAACATCGCAGACGGCTGGATTCTCACCGGACGCCCCGATGACCGCGCCAAGCACTTAGTGAACAGGCTCCACGCCTACGCTGATGAAGCCGGACGAGATGCGAGCAGCATCGGACTCGAAGGCTGGGTATCGGCAAGCATCGGCGGCCCCGACGATTGGGCAAAGGAAGCAGAAGGCTGGAAGGCGCTCGGAGCGACACACGTATCCCTCAACACCATGCGCGCAGGACTCGACTCGCCAGACGCTCATGTGGACGCCATACGGCAATTCAAGGATGCAACTTCGGGGCTATAACCAACGTATTCGCATAAACATGACGGTCAGCCACTTCAAGTAAGTTGGCTGACCGTTTTAGTTTTCAGATTTCAGCAGGACCACCCAGTTCTGCAATTGGACGATCACACAAAAGACTCTTTCCAATCCGAATTTCTGTCAGTTCACACAATTGGAAGTCTGTGCCCTTACACAAATCCATGACGGGCTACTAAATGCGCTATAATTGGCATATAGCGTAACGCCAACAATCTGATCTTCTATAGTTTAAAGCACACCATGCCAGAATCTACCGAACTCAAGCGAACCTCCCTCTACGACACCCATGTCTCGCTCGGCGCGCGCATCGTGCCGTTCGGCGGCTGGGCGATGCCCATTCAGTACGACAGCATACTTCGGGAGGCGAGGGCTGTCCGAAGCAGCGTAGGCCTGTTCGATGTGTCGCACATGGGCAGGCTGGAGATAAAAGGCAGCGGCGCGGCAGCCCTGCTCAGCCGCGTGCTCAGCGTAGGCGCAATATCCATGCGCGCTTCCCGCGCCCGCTACTGCCTAATCTGCAACGAAGAGGGCGGCATCATCGACGACTGCATCATCTATCGGAATGGAGAAGAAGACTTTCTTCTCGTCCCCAATGCCGCAAACACCGCTGCAGTTACTGACTGGTTGGACCGCTGGAACACGAAGCCCGATGCAGTCAGCATCACCAATGTCACGGCGGAAACGGCAATGATCGCAGTGCAGGGACCGCAATCGATCGCAATGCTCGACAAGCATGCAGCGGACGACTTGTCATCCGTTCTACCATTTACAACCGTGCGGACCAATCTGGACGGCGCGAATGCAATGCTGGCGCACACAGGCTATACCGGCGAAGACGGCTTCGAGGCGATAGTGGCGGCAAAGGATGCTGCCCGCATCTGGATGACGCTGGTTGATGAAGGCGCCGCGTCTTGCGGGCTGGGGGCGCGCGATGTGCTACGCCTTGAAGCGGGCCTGCTATTGCACGGCAACGACATGAGCGTTGACACCAACCCTTACGAGGCCGGGGTGGGGCGTTTTGTGAGACCCGACAGACGCGGTTACGTCGCCAGAGAGGCTCTGCTGCGCGCGCGGGACGAGGGCGTCGAAAGATCACTTGTTGGCTTTGTAATGACGGGAAGAGGCATAGCGAGGCACGGCTACAACATTATGAGCGAAGGCCGTGAGATCGGCGAGGTCACCAGCGGCAGCCCATCCCCGTTGCTTGACAGAAACATAGGCTTGGGATATGTTCCTGCTGATTATTCGGCGGAGGGTACGCCCCTGCAAATCGACATTCGTGGGCGCCCCGTGGACGCCGAAGTTACCAGTTTGCCATTCTACATACGGAGTTAAAAACAATGACGCTTGACGCCCTTAAGTACTCGGAGGAACACGAGTGGGTGCGCCTTGAATCGGATGGCATTGCAGTCATCGGAATCACCGATTTCGCAGCCGAAAGCCTGGGCGACGTAGTGTTCGTCGAACTTCCCGAAGTGGGAGCCGAACTAGTACAGTTTGAGAAGATGGGTGAGATTGAGTCGGTTAAAGCAGTGTCCGACCTTTACTCTCCCGTGTCCGGAACGATTGCGGAGCGCAACGATTCCGTCATAGACAGCCCTGAACTGGTCAACGACAGTCCTTTCGATTCAGGATGGATGCTTCGAGTTAATCTCTCCGACAGCGCGCAATTGGACAACCTCATGTTCCGTAGCGAGTATCAGACGATGCTTGAAGCGCAGCCATAGCGCCCATCCTGTGGAATGGATCTGCCTCCCAATAGTGGTGGGAACTCGATGTGAGGCGCGACATCACCGACGCTCCGCCAACGTATCTCGTCCAGAAAGCACGCACTCAGGCTGACTAACCGAAATAACTGTCAGCCGACGATCGCAAATGACCGACTCATACTTTACATCTCCCTATTCGCCAAACACCGATGCCGACAGACGCCAGATGCTAGATGCAATTGGCGTTGATTCGGCAGACGAGCTATTCATCGACGTTCCTGAGCAGCACCGCAATCCTGCGCTTGACTTGCCGCCGCCGATGTCGGAGTTCGACCTGAAGCGTTACTTCGCCGAGCTTGCATCGATGAACAAAACGCCCGGAGAGTACGCCTGTTTCTTGGGCGCGGGGTCGTACAGGCATTACATTCCGTCAATCGTGCGCCAGCTCACTAGCCGCAGCGAGTTCATGACAGCGTACACGCCTTACCAGCCCGAAATCTCGCAAGGCACACTCCAGACTGAGTTCGAGTTTCAGACACTCTGCGCCCAACTCACGGCAATGGATGTCGCCAACGCAGGCATGTATGACGGCTCCACATCGCTCGCCGAAGCAGCGCTTATGGCGTCACGTGTCACTCGACGCAGCCGCATCGCGGTGTTGGATTCAGTCTCACCTGCGTACATCAGCGTACTCCGCACATATACCGAGGCGCAGGGCATCGTCATTGATGTCGTGAGTTCAAACAATCTGCACCTTTCCGAAGAAACGGCCTGCCTCGTAGCCCAGCAACCCAACTTCTTGGGCTACATTGAGGACATGCAATCCCTTGCCGACCAGGCCCACTCACTAGGCACTCTATTCGTGGCATATGCTGACGCTCTCTCCATGGCAATGTTCACACCTCCAGGCGAGTACGGCGCGGACATCGTCGCGTCCGAAGGCCAGGCGCTCGGAGTGCCCCCAACATTCGGCGGCCCCTATGTCGGCATCTTCGCCTGCAAGCAGGATTTCATACGGCAGATGCCCGGGCGCATCGTCGGCAGAACGGTGGACACAGAGGGACGCACCGCTTACGTGCTGACGCTCCAGACGCGAGAACAGCACATACGCCGTGAGCGAGCCACCTCCAACATCTGCACATCAGTCGCGCTCATCGCCTTGATGACAACAGTCTACATGGCAGCCAACGGCAGGCACGGCATGCGCCGCACCGCCGAATTGACCTACCAGAAAGCGCACTATCTGGCATCTCTAATAGCCGATATTCCGGGATATTCTGTCGTGGATGGCGGCATCTTCTTCCAGGAATTTGCAGTGCAATGCCCAGTGACACCGGCAGCGCTCAATGAGCGGCTGCTCGACCACAAGATAATCGGCGGTCTGGACATCAGCGACCGTGTGCCCAATGGGATGCTCCTCTGCGCCACTGAAGTCAACACCCGTGCGGAAATCGACGCTTTCGCCACCGCGCTTGCGGAGATAGGCAGTTCAGATTGACCACGCTACTTGAAAGGCTGTCCAAAGACCGGCGTCGCCTGCTAATGGATCGCAGTGTCACCGGCAGGGTCGGCGCAACTCCTCCGCAAAACGACGTCCCGCATCAGCCGTTGCCAGACGACGCACTGCTGCGCGACACACTGGAGTTCCCAGAGATAAGCGAGAACGAACTCGTGCGCTACTTCTCGCAGATCAGCCAGCTCAACTTCTCCATTGACCACAACTTCTATCCGCTCGGCAGTTGCACGATGAAGTACAACCCTAAGATCAACGATGAAGTCGCGTCGATCCCGGGCTTTGCCGACATTCATCCGCTGCAGCCCGACGCCACTGTTCAGGGCGCTCTCAGACTGATGTGGGAGTTGCAGCAACGGCTAATCGAGATAACAGGGATGAAAGGCTGCTCGCTCGCGCCGATGGCAGGAGCAGATGGCGAGTTTGCCGGCATGCTGATGGCGCGCGCATACCACCTCGACAGGGGCGACACGGCGCGCAACAAGGTGCTCATACCCGACAGCGCGCACGGCACCAACCCCGCAACCGCCAGCATGTGCGGCTTTGAGGTCATCACTCTGCCATCCGATGCTGACGGCAATACAGACCTTGAAGCACTGCGCTTTTCGGTCGGCGATGATCTCGCAGGTTTGATGATTACGCTGCCAAGTACGCTGGGGCTCTTCGATTCAAACATCCTTGAGGTAGTGCAGATCGTGCGCGACGCGGGTGGCGTTGTTTATGGCGATGGCGCAAACCTCAACGCACTCCTTGGGCGCGTCAAGCTCGGCGACCTTGGCTTCGACGTGATGCACTCCAACCTGCACAAGACTTTCACGCAGCCTCACGGCGGGGGCGGCCCCGGCGCTGGTCCCGTCATTGTCGGTGAGCGCCTGATGCCATACATGCCAACGCCCGTAGTGAGCCGCAGCGTCGATGCAGATGGTAATGAGCAATACACTCTGGACACGCCGCCAAAGACCATCGGCAGGATGGGCGCATTCAACGGCAACTTCGGCGCGCTCGTGCGTGCGTATGCTTACATCACGACCCTGGGCAAGGAGGGCATAGCAAACATCAGTCGAGACGCCGTCATCAATGCGAACTACATACTCAGTCAGCTCAAGGAACACTACGACCTGCCATACGACCGCACCTGCATGCACGAAGTAGTATTTTCGGCGCGAAACCTGAAGCGCGAACATGGCGTCAGCGCGCTGGACGTCGCAAAGCGACTGATCGACTACGGCATCCATCCTCCCACTATGTACTTCCCGCTCATAGTCGAAGAAGCATTGATGATTGAGCCGACTGAGACCGAGAGCAAGGAGACGCTCGACTTCTTCATCGAGGTGATGCAGGCGATAGCCCAGGAGGCTCAGGACGATCCCGACATGCTGCACAACGCCCCTCACGATACGCCTAACACGCGCCTCGACGAGGCTCGCGCGGCACGGCGTCCATACCTGCGATGGCGGCCCGCCGAATAGTGATACAATATCGGTGCTTCACGCAAGCAGCGCCAAATCTATATGCCAATAATAGGAGAGTGAGTAAAGACAATGGTTGATGTAGGACAAGTGGCGCCGGACTTCACGCTTCCGGCACAAGACATGAGCAATATAACCCTGAGCGACTACAGAGGCGAGAAAGCGGTCGTCTTGTCGTTCCACATATTCTCGTTTACAGGTGGTTGAACGGACCAAGTCACCTCGATGCGCAGCTACAATGCTGACTTCGAGGAGAAGAATGCCCAGGTTCTGGGCATCAGCTGCGACGCCCGTCCGTCCCAAACCGCGTATTCGACATCGCTAGGCAACTTGCCGTACCCGCTGCTGTCGGACTTCCATCCCAAGGGAGCGATGACGCAGGTTTATGGCATTTTCAACGAAGAGCGAGGCGCACCAAACCGCGCCATCTTCATCATAGACAAGGAAGGCGTCATTCGCTTTAAGCGTCTCTATGACAGCGCCAGGGCTCTCGATCCCAAGGACATCCTCTCAGAAATCGACAAGCTCTAGGCGCAACTGACATGAACGACGACGCTCCTGTCCGACATATCTTTCATGAAGGCGAACACGCTCTCATCATTGACCGGCGGGGGCGTCGTTATCTGGCTCTTCTGCAGGCAGGCTCGAAGTTC
The DNA here is from genome assembly GCA_965222145.1 of Dehalococcoidia bacterium. Lineage (GTDB taxonomy): Bacteria > Chloroflexota > Dehalococcoidia > Lucifugimonadales > JADFKI01 > Bin90. Next base: position 213,252 of record CBDCTG010000001.1, read on the forward strand.
GAGTCGCATCTCGGTGCCTTCCTGCATGATGACGTTATCGGCAGGGACACCGGCTCGTGGATGACTACGAATCGAGGCCATGTACTGCTCGCGGTCAAGCCCACCATGGCTGATTTCGTGCTGGACATGCCCCGCATCGCCACAGTCGGATATCCGAAAGACCTCGGCACCATTCTCGTATATGGCGACATCTTCCCCGGCGCGCGTGTGCTGGAGGCGGGCTCTGGGAGCGGTGCAATGACTATGGCGCTGCTTCGAGCCGTCGGCGAGCGCGGTTCGCTGGTCTCGTATGATGTGCGCCAGGACATGATTGACCGCACGCGCGCGAATGTGAGCGCGATGCTCTCCAACACCTCCAACCTCACGCTGAAGCTGGGCGACGTGTACGAAGGCTTTGAGGAACGAGAACTGGACCGCGTTGTGCTAGACCTGCCGGAGCCTTGGCATGTCGTCCCGCACGCTTCAGAAGCACTTCTCCCCGGCGGAATCTTCGTGAGCTTCTCACCTACCGTCCTGCAAGTTCACGAAGTTGTAAGAACGTTGCGGTCAATGCACACCTTCGAGATGCTGGAAACTATGGAAGTTCTGCAGCGCCCCTGGAATGTGAGCAATCGCAGCGTGAGACCCGAGCATCGCATGGTCGCGCACACCGGCTTCATCACGATAGGCCGAAAGTGTTCGCCACGTCCGGCGTCCAACGTTGCTGAGCGAAATTAGCGCATTTCCTGCTGCCACTCGTCCCACAGCAACGGCGTTTCCCAGGAGGTATGCGGAAAGCGTCCTTGCATTAGAGGCATATGACGGTCAGTAAGCATCGGTAAGGGCATTGTTTGGCAGGGCGCATCACCAGGCTGAATCTGAGCAATATCAGTAACGCCGGTCGCTTTCTCCTGGAATAGCACCTTGAAGCCGCCAAGTCCTTCAGGTTTCACCAGCTCCCGCATCGACAGGAGATTTGCGTTTCGCTCATACTCGGGCATTGGTTCCTGTCTCAGGCGATGGAGCAGGTCATTTAATCCCAGCCCTCGAAGAAGTTCGGCCTGCGTCGTGTATGCCAGCGTGTTCAACTCCACAGCGTAGCCCTCGGATTGCAGCAGAGAAAAATCCACATGCGCGCTGATGTCCTGCCTGCCAATGCGCTGATAGGGGCTGCTTCCCTCCGTGTGCCGATAGTAGGTCTGAAGTGTGCCAAATCTTCGACGCTGCGAGTACAGCTCAGCCGCTTCATAACCGTAATCGATTGTGATGACGAAGCCCTTATCGAGCGCACGCGCCACATCATCGAGCCAAGGTTTGATCTGTAAATTCACTTCGCCGCAATGCCTGTCCTCAAGCGCAAAGCCCAATCCGTCAAGACGCTCATTCAGGGTCGGCGTCGATGGCTCGACCAGTATCTCTATGAATTTGCCGTCTTTATCGAGAGCGACATATACTTCGAGCGCTTCCCGTCCGGACATCTGAAACCGATGGACGGGTAATGCGTCAGCGAATTCGTTGGATATAAAGCAGCCAACCACATCGCTGAGTGGCAAAGTATCCGCAATCAGCCGTTCGATATGCGGGGCGTCTCCGCTCATTCCGTGATTCGCATCATCAGGAGAATATCGTTCGAGGCAGACGTATCTCAGTCCATGGGCGAACTCATCGCACAGCTCTTCGGCAGCGGCGCAAATGTCGTTGGCAAGCAGTCCATTCCCTGCGCCCATCTCGACGACGGTGAAATCGGAAGGACTGCCCAAGCGCATCCACATGCACTGGAGCTGCACAGCAAGCACTGCGCCGAATGCCGGATGCACTGCAGGGCTGGTGTAGAAATCACCGGCCGCGCCAAACGGCTTTTCGCTGGTGTAGTAGCCGCCAACAGGATGATACAGCGCCATTTGCATGAACTCTGCAAACGTGATTCTAGCCCGTTGCCTAATGCGTTCCCTTATCGCTTGTTCGGCTGCCGTGGTTTCATTCATATCGTGATAGACAGAAGAAAAGGGACACCATTGATTAAATGATGTCCCTTTCCCTGTATGTGGAATCTGTATTAATTCTAGGTACTGGTCTTGGTACTGGAATTGGACTGCCGCAGCCTCCTATTTCGAGAACCCTGCCTGTCCCAGCCCGAACCTTGAATGGAATTGTTGAACTCGCGACGCTCGCCACAGCGCTTGCAGTGGCCTACGCTCATGGGACCGTTTGGGCTTTCAATCTGCCAGTGGTGCGTACAATCTGTAGTCTCGGCAGTCTCTTGTGTCATTGCCCAATCCTTTCATTCAACGAATGTCCTATTCTCAGGGATTCTACTGAGTTTCACCTTTGATCAATGGGAACGTACTCCACATCCATTTCCCCGACATATAGCAGCCTGGGGCGCAGAAGAATGTTGTTATCGAACTGCTCCATGACCTGCACGGTCCAGCCGGGGATGCGTCCCATAGCAAAGATGGATATAAACAGGTCCTCAGGAATGTCAAGCAAGTAGTAGATTGCCCCGGAGAAGAAGTCCACATTCTGGCAGATGCCACGCCTCGAATAAGGCTCCATTACTTTAGCAACTGCTTCCAGGATGGCATACCATCCAGGTTGTCCCTTGCGAACACCCAAATCGCGGGCATCGTCCATCAGGTGTATAGATCGTGGGTCCACCGCCTTATAGACTCGGTGCCCAAAGCCCATTACTCTACCACCCTTGCTGCGAAGGTCGGCTACATATGCTGCGGCATTGGATTCGTCACCAATTTCCAGCGCCATCTTCATAACTTCTTCGGCAGCACCCCCGTGTGAAGGGCCCTTCAGAACTCCGACTCCTGTGGTAACCGCGCAATGCAAGTCGGCCTGCGTTGATGCCGTAACTCTTGCGCCGAAGGAAGACGCGTTGATGCCATGCTCGGCGTGCAGAATGAAGTCTTTGTCCATGAGTTTGGCATCTCGAGGATCAGGCTCCTCACCAAAAAGCATGTACAGGAAATTACCGGCATGGCTCAGGCTGCTATTGGGAGCGATGGGCTGCTTGCCCTCGCGTATGCGTGCGTGTGCCGCAACTATCGTGGACGCCTGTGCCGTGAGTCTGATGCCTTTGCGAAGCGTTGCCTCTGCAGAGTTGTCTTCAGTATCCGGGTCAAATGCAGATAGTGCTGAAACAGCAGTGCGAAGCACATCCATCGGATGCGACTTCTGAGTGATGCTGATGACACTCAACACCTCTTCTGGCAGTGCGCGGTTGGCTCTGAGCTCCGCATCAAAAGCGTCCAACTGTTCGCGGTTGGGAAGTTCGCTATAAAGCAGTAGATAGATGGTCTCTTCAAAGGTTGACTTAGTGGCCAGATCGTCTATGTTGTAGCCTCTGTACAGAAGCTTGCCGACATCGCCATCAATGAAACTGGACCTGGTTCGGTCTATAAGCACATCCCGAAGGCCTCTGTGAATCTGGACCTTCTGCTCAGTTGCCATACGATACTCCTCCCAGGTCAGATTTTGCGTTAATTCGCTGGTCTTCTAGCCCCACTTAAGGCACTATAAGCTGAGCCAATTTTAGCATTAGGCTCACGGGAGTGTCAAACATTCAGCACATGAAAAGTTGTAGTCTGATGGCGTCTGCGCTATCCTATACGCGTGGCAAAAAGGCAAGTTACGGGCGTGTTCAACCGCCTATTTCAGGGAGTTGGCAGAACAAGATGAGCAATCAGCAAGTGCAAGAATACAAGGGCGTAATGGTGCTCCCGGGAGAGCAGGATGAGCGTAAAGTATCGCTTTCCCTTAACAGAGAGACACCGTCTGTGGACATACGCTTCGATGAACCGATAGGGGGTGAAATGGAGTGGCAGGCGCAGAATCTTACCGTCGCCAACCGTTTGAAATACGTTGAGTTCGTGTTTACCACGACTGGATTGCCTAAAGAGGCGATCGGCGTAACATGGAAGTTCAACAGCAGCCTGATTGACGATTCGCTTGCGGGCGTGGTGATTGCACAGCCGAACGACCAGCGGATTACAGGCGAAAAGGGCTTCGTACTTACTAAGGCTGACTGACTGGCAAGATACCTATCGAAGTTGTAACTGCGAAGGAACCGCTGAAGACTACTCTTCTTCCGGTGGAAACAACAGAGTTCCGATTGTTTCGTATGCCTGATCGTTAGCAAGCCCCATGACTACGCCGGCTCTCGCATCGCGGAAGTACCTCTCGAAAGGCAACTCGCGGGCAAACGCCGTGCCGCCGAACATCGTCATCAGGTCCTGTGTAACCCTCACTGCAAGCTCCGAGCATATCACCTTGGCCTGAATGTAGGGCAGCAGCGACGGCGATCTGCCTTCATCCATCACTGACGCAGCCACGTGCAGGAACGCTCGCGCCGACTCTATCTGCGCGCTCATCTCAGCGATACGACGCTGATTGATAGGATTGTCCAGACGCCTTGCGCCACTTGCAAAGCGCCTGTCGCCCTCGATGCACGCCAGTTCGAATGCGCCGGATGCGATGCCCAGGTATGCCGCTCCATAAGTGAGAATTAGCACGGGCATCATGTATTTGGCCATAACCGGCTCTTTTTCACCTTCAAGCTCGATCCCGAGAAGGTTTACTTCGGGCACAATACCATTGAAGACCATCGGGGCGCTGCAATTGCCCCGCATGCCAAGTCCGTCCCATTCGCCGACGGTCTTCCATTCCACTTCATCGGCCTCAATCATGAGCAGGTCAGGCGGGCCGGCCATTCGTCCACCTTCAACGCGGCAGAACATTATGTAGTGTGATGCGTGCCCCGCGGAAGTAACATAGGACTTACGAATGTTGTCGAGCTTGAAACCGCCGTCAACAAGAGGCAATGGGACGTCCGGAGCAGACACCGGTCGCCAATCACTGCCCGATTGGCCACGCGATTCGCCACCGGCGGCAGCCGCAAAGACCTCGCCTCTTGCAAGTGGCTCGACGAACCGCTTCAATTGCAGCGCTGTCGGTATGCGGCTGACCGCTTCCACCGATTCCAGGTGCATCTTGTAGCACATGGCAGTAGAGGGGCACTTCTTGGCGATTTCCTCTACGATGAGACATGTCGTAACCATGTCTCCACCAAGCCCGCCGTGCTCTTTGTCCACGCGCAACGCCCACAGGCCCAATTCACCCAGCGCCTCCAAAGATTCCTGGGGGAACTGCGCCTTCGCGTCGTACTCTGCGGCGCGCGGCGCAATCTCGCGCTCAGCAAGCTGAGCAACGCGCTCTTTCCACTCTAGTTGCTCATTCGTCAAGTGATAGTAGTTCATCTACACCCTCTGAAACGGCTTGATTGTGATGCCATTAGCAGACTAATTCCAAGCGGGCTTTGTGTCAATGTAACTTTCGGAGAAGGGCTTGTCGCAGGACCAACAGGACTGACCAAAGACTGAAATAGCGTGAGTCGCCTAGGGAATCAAAAAGGTAAGTATAAATGGGGAGCAATGCTTATCGCAAAGCGACAACCACGCGACCGGAAGGCGCGGGAAAACCAGGGCCGGCGTCGATTTCAGAATGCAATCACAATGCAATTTGGAAAGTTGTTCAGAGATTTGGAACAGGACATTCAACCATCTGAGACCTGCTCGCCCGATTATAACCGACTCCAGGCCCTTTATCCCCGCTTGCTTAAATTTTATTCAATAATATCTGGTCGAGCGCGGAATTAGCGTAGGCATGAGCGCATAAAACGGGCTGCGGACTAGAACGGGCGGATTGAAAGCCAAGTTGCGAGCGCCAAGCCAATGAACAGGTACATTAAGCTGAAGGCTGCGGGGAATGCGGTAGTAAGAGGTACCGACGCCACAAATACGGACGCTGCGCTTACGAGCTTCAGTTTAGTGCCTCGCTTGCGATTGGTTGAAAGGCTTACTGCCTCGCCGATGGCGAACCCGATGGCTGCCAGCACAGCAACATACACGAATGGCAAGACAGTATTAAGTAGCGGATTGCCGAGAAATACCAGTCTAAAGAGCACCGGAGCCGCGAACATGAACGCACCTCCCCCGATCAACCCAACTGCGCAGCCCGCCGCAATCCCTCTGATGAGATACTGAAATGTGACGTCATAAGTGGGCACGGGGTTGACGCGGGCGCAGTCGGGACAGCGCATGCCAACGGGAGAATGCACAAGGCAATCGGGGCATATGGTCTCCTCACACCTGCCACAGCGTATGCTGGTCGCAGTCTTGGGGTGTCGGGCGCAATACTGCGTTTGTGTCATTAATCTGATGCCTCTGAAATATCTGCGGTTGGGGTCCGATCTGTCCAGCCTTCCCGTTTGGGTACATCCCTGTCCCATAGGATACGACAGATTAGCGTTTGAAGAACAGACTGCTCGACGGACAGCCTCTCCCAGTTCGCTGTCAAGCGCTTGGCGGCAAGCAGAACGCCTATGAGCATGCACATTAAGACAACCTCCGTCGGTCTGCCTGCGAGTCCCATGACGCTGACGGCTATGGCGGTAATGGGCAGCGCAATCAGCGCAACGAGCGTCAGCAAGCTGGTGTCTTTGAGCACGAATCGGCCTATGCCAGCAATCAGGATCGTCGCTATCAGCGCTTCATACCACAGGGCGAACCCGAGCATTACGCCACCTGCGGTTCCCACGCCGCGACCGCCAGTGAAGCGAATAAACGGCGACCAGTTATGACCTGCCACGGCAGCAAGACCTACTGCCACCTGCACTCCAAGGCCGGCGTCGAGTGCACGCGCCAGAAATACCGGCAATATCCCTTTGCCGATGAGGTCGAACAGCCCTATGGCAACTCCTGCCTTCGCCCCCAGATGCGCGAGTGCGTTGGACGCTCCCACATTGCCGGAGCCGTAGCTGCGAATGTCGATTCCCGCAACAAAGCGGGCAACGAGGTACGCGGTGGGAATGCCGCCCAGAAGGTAGGCAGCAACGATCAAAACGCCGTCCGTGACGGTCATTTCGCTGCTGTCGCCCTAAGAGTGTAGAGCGATTCTACGCTGGACATTGGAGGCCCGACGGTGCCGGGCTCGGGTTCGTCGGGATTGCCGAGTGCGTGATAGTCACTACCGCCGCAAGGGATGAGGCCGAAGTCGTCCGCTAGACCTCGTAACCATTCCACCTGCTCAGGTGTATAGTCGCCGTAATAGACCTCCAATCCAACCAGACCTGCCGCTTTCAGCTCGCTCAGTATTTCAGGCAAAGAGGATACGCCCTCGCGGTCGGACTTGGCGGCGGAGTAGGTGGGATGCGCAATTACGGGCAGCGCTCCGTGCTCCACAAGCAGACGCACGGCGTCCTCCGGGAGCAGCTTCGGGCGTTCGACGTAAGCCGAGCCGTTGCGTCCTAGGTACTTGTCAAATGCGTCGCGCGGGTACTGCACATAACCTGCTTCCACCATCGCCTGCGCGATGTGAGGCCTGCCGATTGACGCATCACCCGCAATCTGCTGCACGCGATCCCAGGATATGGCCACTCCCATGCCATTCAATTTCTCGACCATTCTTTCCCCACGGTCCTCCCGACCGCTGCGAAACTCTGCAAGAGTCGATTGTAGAGAAGAGTCGTCGTGATCAACAAAGTATCCGAGGATATGAATCTCGCTCCCCGGCACATCTGTACTCAGCTCTATGCCAGGTATTAAAGTCATTTGAGGGTACGCAGCAGCAGCCTCGACCGCTTCAGGTAAGCCATTGGTGGAGTCATGGTCGCTGATGCAAATCACCTTCAGCCCTCGCTCGGCGCACAGCGCAACGAGTTGTGTAGGCGTCAGAGTTCCGTCAGAGAATGACGTATGTAGGTGTAGGTCCACTTCGATAGGATGCACAGTTTTGTTACTCTCCGTTTAACACTTTGATATCTGATTCTGTGAACTTAATGCAAAGAGGCCGCTTCAGAGATTAAGAAACCGCCAAGGGCTTGAAAGCAACCCTTGGCGGTCTTTAATGCCTATAAATCCGGTTGAACAATGCTACCGAGCGTATCCGACTGAACGGCTTTCCCGAATTACGGTTACCTTTATCTGTCCGGGATAGACGAGTGTCGCCTCGATCTTCTTCACGATGTCGTTGGCCATCTTTGCCGCCGTCGCGTCATCAACGGCTTGTGGCTTGACCATTACGCGCACTTCGCGGCCCGCCTGAATAGCGTAGCACTTCTCCACGCCGTCAAATGCGCGCCCGACTTCTTCCAAAGCCTGGAGACGCTTGATGTAATTCTCTGCGGTATCCCTACGCGAGCCGGGGCGCGCTGCGCTGATTGCGTCCGCGGCCGACACGATGAAGGCTTCGGTTGAACTCATCACATCGTCGTGGTGCTCGGCGATGCAGGTGCACACCGCCTTTGCGACGCTGTGCTTTGATGCGATATCCGCGCCTATTTCGGCGTGTGGTCCCTCGACTTCGTGCGATAAAGCTTTGCCAAGGTCGTGCAGCAAGCCGCCAGCCATTGCAACTTTCACATTGGCGCCCACCTCTGAAGCAATCATGCTCGATAGGTGCGCCACCTCAATGCTGTGCTGCAGGACATTCTCGCCGTAGCTGTAGCGATACTTCAAGCGTCCGAGCAGCCGAACAATGTCGGGATGCAGCCCGCGGACGCCGACTTCGAGAGCGGCTTCCTCACCACTCTTCCAAATAATTTCCGAGACTTCTTTCTCAGACCTGCCCACCATCTCCTCGATGCGGGCCGGATGTATTCTTCCGTCGGACACCAGATTGGTCACAGCTAGGCGGGCGATCTCTCTGCGTACGGGATCAAAGCAGGAAAGCGTTACCGCCTCCGGGGTGTCGTCTATGATGAGGTCCACGCCTGTGGCCTTCTCGATTGCGCGTATATTGCGTCCTTCACGGCCTATAAGACGACCTTTCATGTCGTCGCTGGGGAGTTGCACTGTGGTGACTGTGGCTTCGGAAACCACATCAGCCGCGAACCTGTGAATCGCAAGGGCGAGGATATTGCGAGCCTTTTCGTTGGCTTCTGCCCTCGCCTGCTCTTCAAAGTCGCGGTAGCGGATTGCAAGATCGTGCTCGATTTCCTGCTCGGCGCTGTACATCAGTTCGTTGCGAGCGTCGGACATGGATAACTGACTAATTTCTTCCAGCTTTGTGAGCTGTTCGGAGCGCATAGCATCTTGCTGCTGCTTGTGCTCCTGTTTCATCTCCTGGAGGCGCTGCTTTCTCTTCGCTTTCAGTTCAGTAAGTGAATGCTCAAGTTCGCTAACCGTCTTTTCCTTGTCGGATAACTTTCTTTCGCGGCGTTCTAGATTGGTCGCGCGCCGCTCTACGTTCTCCTGTCTGTTAGCGATACGCTGCTCCGTGCGCTGAACCTCAGAACGACGTTCACGGATCTCGGCTTCTGCATCCGTGCGGAACTTTAGCGCTTCCTCCTTGCCTTCGATGATAATCGCGCGCCGCTCATCGGCAACGTCTTCAAGTATTTGCGCGGCCTCCGACTGCGCTGCTGCGTAACTCTTCTTCTGAAGAAGTCCTCTTCCGAAATATCCACCAAGTGCGCCTATGGAAAGGCCTATGAGGACGGCGAGTATCGAAAAAATTGCAATTTCCAAAATACTCACCTCCCTTCAAGAAAAATTGCCCTAGATTATCTAGGTCTCCCGATGAACTAATAGTATAAGCCATGTCAATAGGTGTCAAGGTGAGAATATCACGAGAAGCGGCAGCAGCGCAGCTCTGGCGCGATTGCAGTAAAACTCGTTTACACGGTGTTAGACTGCTCTATGCTTTATCACCCAGGTTTAACACGAGGCAAACCGGGACTCCTCAAGCGATGGTCTGATAGTAGTCTGCTCAGTGGTGGCGTGTCCCGTCCAACCTGCCAGAACTGCCTATTGGTTTAGCCTTCCAAATCCTGAAGTTGCTGCAAAACCGTCTCAGGCTCTGGTCGATCTCCTGTGCTGCCGACGTACTTCCATCGAATGACGCCGCTCTTGTCTATGATGAACGTGGACGGCTTGGCGATGTTGTTGTCGGCAAGCACTCCGTAATCATTGATGACCGCCCTTTCAGAGTCGGATAGTATGGGGAAAGGTGCTCCCCACTGATGTGCGGCTCCCTCGGCTCCCTCTAGATTGTCAGCGCTGACCGCGAGGATGATGGCGTCCTGTTTCTTTATCTCGGCGTAATGGTCTGTCAACTCGACGAGCTGAGCGCGACAGAATGGTCACCAGAATGCCCGGTAGAAGACCAGCACCACATTCTTGTCGCCTCTGAACGATTCAAGGGCGTATTCTCCGCTGCGTGCGCTCGGTAACGTAAAGCCTGGTGCGAGGTCGCTGACATTGGTGCCGACCTGGAGTGGAGGCGCTGCTGGCGGCTCCGGCGTGGATGTAGGAACGGCAGTTGCAGTGGGTGGCACAGGCGTTGCTGTCGGCTGTGGGGTGGATTCTGATGCTGCTGTTGCAGTGCTGGTGGGTGTGTCCGCGGGCTGCAGTGTAGGCTGTTCCGCGCGGGGTTCTGCGGTGGGCGCAGTTGTCGCAGCTTCCGTCGGCTCTTCCACAGGCTCAGGCGTTGTCGCTGCACTGATGGTCGGAATTGCGGTCGGAGATGGCGGAGCGGGCGTATCCACGCGGGCTACAACCGGAGCTGTAGTCGCCGTTGCCGCAGGTGCTTGCGTCGCGGTTGGCGCGGTCGGTGCGGGCTGCGGTGCAGGCGCGCTTCCGCCACAGGCGAGCATGGCGGTGACAGACAGCGCGAGCGCTGTTCCTATGATCGTGTGCTTGAAATTCAGGCCCATTATTTTAAGGATGCCTCCCATTGTTGCTGGCTGGGGTCGCTGATTTAGTCGGCGCTTGTTACTTTTACTCGTTGGATAATGTAGCATAGCCGACACTGGACAGTTGCCTACAAATAATATGATGCTTGATTCGGTGAAAGGGTTGTCGCACGGCGGTTGGAAATGAGTCGCGATTTGTCATTAGGGGCATTCCGGAACACTTCGCTGAGCCTGTTCACCGACCTGTATGAGTTGACGATGGCGCAGGCGTATTGGCAGGCGGGCGTTACGGCACAGGCGTGCTTCAGTCTGTTCGTGCGGCGATTGCCGACGGATCGCGGATATCTGTTATTCTCAGGGCTCGAAGACATGCTGGATGCTCTGAGTGGCTTGCGCTTCAGCGACGAACATATCGTTTTCCTGAGGTCACTGGGACTGTTCGATGAGGACTTTCTGGATTACCTGCGATGCCTGCGATTCAATGGATGTGTTCGCGCCCTGCGGGAGGCGAGCATCTTCTTCGCAAACGAACCGGTGCTTGAGGTAACAGCCCCGGTTATCGAGGCCCAGATTGTCGAGACACTCCTGTTGAATCAGTTCAATGTGCAGACGATGCTGGCAACCAAGGCTGCGCGTGTGGTGAGTGCGGCGGACGGCAGGGCGGTGGTGGACTTTGCGGCGCGGCGCACGCAGGGCATAGACTCGGCAATCAAGTTTGCGCGCGCCGCTTACATAGCAGGGTTCGCAGGCACAAGCAACGTGCTTGCTGCCAAGCGGTATGGCATACCCGCAGTTGGCACGATGGCGCACTCGTTCATCACTTCGTTCGATAGCGAATTGGAAGCGTTCGGTGCCTACGCCGCGTCATTTCCTGACAACTCTACCTTTCTTGTGGACACATACGACACGATCGAGGGCATACGAAACGCGATCACTGTTGCAAAACGAATGAGGGAACAAGGGCATGAACTTAACGCCATTAGGCTGGATAGCGGCGACCTGCTGGCACTGTCAATCGAGGCGCGCTCGATGTTGGATGCGGCGAGTCTGCCTGAAGTTCAGGTGCTTGCAAGCGGCGGACTTGACGAGTTTCAGATCGAGAGCCTGCTGAGTCTTGGAGCAACGATTGACGGCTTTGGCGTTGGGACGAATGTCGGAACTTCCGCGGATTATCCGTGGCTTGATTGTGTTTACAAAATGGTGGAGTATGACGGCAGGCCCACTATGAAGCTCAGTGAAGATAAGGAAACGCTAGTGGGCGCAAAGCAGGTTTTCCGGTATGTGGGCGAGGACGGAATGTATGCAGGTGATGTAATTGGATGCACCGACGAGCCTGTGCTAGAGGGGACGGAGATGCTGCTTTCGGAAGTAATGAGGGACGGCAGGCGGCTGGAAGTAGCGCCCTCTCTGGCTGAATTGCGGCAGAGACGCTCCAGTGAAATTGGGCGTCTGTCGGACGCTCAAAAGCAGTTGCGCTCACCTGACGAGTATCCCGTTCGAGTGAGCGAGAGGCTGCAGGCGCGCCAGCAGAGGGCGAAGCGGGACATTCTGCGCAAGTCAGTCGATCGAGAATAGCCGAGTAAGAACAAAGAGGTGAAGGTATGGCGCGTGTTCCCTATGTTTCAAGAGAGGACTTGCCCGCCGAAAAGCAGTCGGTATACGACCACATCGAAGCGACACGGGGCGGCATAGACGGCAAAGGAATACCGAACTCTTTTCGGCTATTGTTGAACAGCCCAGACGCCGCCGAAGCCGTCGGCACGCTAGGTGAGCACATTCGGCTGGGTTCCACGCTTCATCCTGCATTTCGAGAGACGGCGATACTTGGTGTCGCTCGCGCGCTCGATAGCCAGTATGTCTGGGCGCACCATGAGCCTATTGCAAGGTCTGTCGGCGTGCGCCCGCAGGTCATTGAATCGATTCGCAGCGGCAGGGCACCGATGGGCTTGCCGCCCAAAGAGGGAGTGTTCGCTCAGGCAGGCAAGGAATACGTGCGTAACGGATCCCTTAGCGAGCGCACATTTCAGGCGGTCGAGCATCTGTTAGGGCCACAGGGAGCGGTAGAGCTTGTGGTCGTTATCGGATACTATGCGATGCTGAACGCGGTGCTTGGTTCGCTAGGAATAGAGCTGGACGAGCACCTCAAGGCGTCCTTGCCTGTATAGGTTGGTGTGCCAAGATAACGATGACTGGAATCTCGACTTGACGAACGAATCTGACGACAATCCCAATGCCCACGTTGCCGTGCGTGAGCGGACCTTACGTGACAAGCTGTCCACGCCCTCGTGGATTCTGTACGATTTCTCGGACACGATATTCTCTGCTAGCGTCCTCACCTTCTTCTTCCCGCTATGGGTTACGCAAGACGCCGGCGGCACGGACGCCCTCTTCGCATTTGCGTTGTCTCTGTCCGCTTTGTTGGTAGCAACCACCGCTCCGCTATCGGGCGCGCTCTCCGACAGAATGAACAGGCGCGTTCCGATGCTCGCTGTCTGCGTGTTGCTATGTGCTCTTTGCACTGGGCTGATTGGTGCATTCGGTGGCCTCAGCGCGGGCCTGACCTTGTTCTTCTTCGCCAACTTTCTGTATCAGACTGGACTTGTCTTCTACAACTCGCTTATCCGCAATGTCAGGTCGGAGGCCGGGCGTGGCATCGTGTCCGGCATCGGCGTAGGCGCGGGCTACGTCGGTCTTTTTGTATCCTTCCTGCTGCTCGGACCGCGAGTCGAGGAATACGGCAATCAGTGGGCATTTATCCCCACGGCGGCGCTATATGTGCTGTTTGCGCTGCCTCTGCTGATAATCGTCAAGGATGTCGGACGGAGGCGGAGCATAACTGTAAGCCTCATTGGCGAGTCGTACAGGCAACTCTTCACTACCCTCCGCAACGCGCGGCGGCACAAGAACCTGTTTCGCTTCATAGCGGCCCGCTTCCTATACATGGAGGCTATCAACACGGTCTCGTCTTTCTATGTCATCTACTTGGTAAGCGTAAACGCATTCACCGAAGACGAAGCGCGGGATATGGTCGTAAGACTACTTATGGTTGCTGTAGTGTCGTCGATTATCGCTGGATTTCTGGTCAGCAGGTATGGGTCAAAAAAGGTGCTCACAGTTGCGCTGGTTGGCTGGACTACTGTTGTAGTCGCCGCTGCGCTGGTAAACGCCACCTGGATGTTCTGGGTAGTGGGCACGGTAACAGGATGCTTCTGGGGCGCGCCGCAGATTGCGGACAGGGTTATGCTGACAAGACTCGCTCCGGAGGGACAGTTGGGTGAGTTTTTCGGCCTGTTCCAGATGTCAGGGAGACTGTCCGCCGTAATAGGACCTGCGCTGTGGGGACTGACGACGACAGCATTAATCGGCTTGGGCGAATGGCGTTACCGTGTTGCCATGCTGCTGGTGTCGCTGTTCTTGATAGGAGGGTTTGCGCTATTGCTTGCCGTGCGTGAGGAGCGCGAGCCGCCCGACTTGCTCACCTCTGACGAGCAGCCGACTGCGAGCAAAGTCGTTGACTGAAAATAGGCGCACTGATAAACTCTTTGGAACATATCTGCGGGCGCGCGTAATGCGTATATTGGCGTGTGGGGCGCGTCTTCAGACTTCCTTGATTGACAACGAAGATGGAGGATATAAATGACGACTGTACAGTCAAAACAGGATGTTGCGCTGATGGCGCACCTGCTGCGAAGGGCTTCCTTCGGCGCGACTCGAAAAGAGGTTGAGCAGCGGATGGAAGCGGGCTACGAAGCCACTGTCGAGGACCTGCTATCGCGATCGGCATCCTTCTCGATGCCCGAGGACATCATCCGCCGTTACCATGTTGACCAGTCCGACCTTCGCGGCGGCGCTGCCGCCGGAGCGCACTGGGTATATCGCATGGCGACGACCGAGAACCCACTCGAAGAGAAGATGGCGCTGCTGTGGCACCGGATATTCGCGACCGCCGCCACGAAGCTCATTCAGGCCCGGATGATCGTGAACCAGGTTGAGATGTTTCGCAAGTACGGCATGGGCAACTTCCGTGACCTGCTGGTGAACCTGTCGCGCGACCCCGGAATGCTGATGTGGCTGGACAATCAGGATAATCACAAGGGCTCTATCAACGAGAACTTCGGCAGAGAAATTCTGGAACTCTTCTCGATGGGAGTGGGCAACTACACCGAAGAGGACATCAAGGAGTGCGCTCGGGCGTTCACCGGCTGGAGCGTTGTCAACCCCGACTACATGTCCATCAAGATGCGCAACAACACCGCCCGTCCTTACGGCTACATCGCGTGGCAGTTCAACTACGATGAAGATGACCATGATCATGATGACAAGCTCTTCCTTGGCGAGAGGGGCGACTTCAACGGCGAGGATGTGGTGGACATAATCTGCAAGCAGGAAGCCACCCCGCGCTTCATCGCGCGCCACCTGTATCACTTCTTCGTCGCTGACGAAACTCCGGTCCCGCAGTGGCCTTACGAAGACCCTAAAGACCCAGAAGCCATCGACATCATGACGCAGGCTTACTTCGATTCCGGTTACGACATCTCTGCGATGCTGCGGGTGATGTTCAACTCCGACTTCTTCAAGGATGAGGCTGTGCGCTTCGGCAGGATCAAGAGTCCAGCCGAGATGGTGGTCGGCACACTGCGACTTGCCGGCGGGCTTGAACTGCCGTCTATGGAGACATACGCGGCTGCGGGTGTGTGCTCGCAAATGGGGCAGGCGCTGTACGCGCCTCCGAGCGTCGAGGGCTGGCAGGGTGGCAGTGAGTGGATCAACACAGGCTCGTATGTGCATCGGATCAACTTTGCGAGCAAAGTGCTCGGCAACCCGAATAAGCCGGGACTGCGCCTGCTCATTAGCGATGTGCGGGATTACGCCGAAGATGGCGTGCTGGACGCGGAGGGGCTGGTTAATGCCTGCTTCGATGTCATAGGCCCGTTGCCCGTTCTGGATAGCACGCGACAGGGACTAATCGACTACGCCACCAAGTGGGGCGACCTCACATTCGATGACGACGATGCGACCGACTACGCCGAGCAAAAGATAGTTACAATGCTTCAAATGGCGGTAACAACGCAGGAGTATCAGCTGGCGTAAAGTCATTGGCGCATTTCACACTCAGACCCAAATGAGGACAGCAATATGGCCACGCAGACAATCACAAAGCCCTTCACACTCAAGTATAAGGACACAATCGGGTTTGTCGCCGACCAGGGAGGGCGGGGATTCCACCTGCCAACCGACATGGTGATACGCGAAGACGGCAGGATATTCGTCGCAAGTCGCAGCAACACGACCGCCCTGGATATCGTGGGCATTCAGATGGCGACCGTTGACCACCAATTTTTAGGTCAATTATACGGCTATGGCAGAGGTGATGGTCAGATGATATGGCCCTCAGCCGTGGCGCTTGACAGCGACAACTTGCTTTACATAGCGGACGACTTTCTTCAGCGTGTAACAATTTATGATGCTGATGGCGATTTCGTCTCCAAGTGGGGCACTGTCGGCGCGGGCAATGGCGAGTTCGACGGTCCTTCGGGACTGGCATTCGACGCAGATGACAATCTGCTTCTCGTTGACCATCGCAACCACAGGGTGCAGAAGTTCACTAAGAACGGCGAGTTCATCAGCAAGTTCGGCTCTTTCGGGAGCGGCGATGGCGAGTTCAACCTTCCATGGGGTATCGCGCTCGACAGCGAAGGCTTGATTTACATCGCCGACTGGCGCAACGACCGCATACAGAAGTTCACGCCCGACGGTGAATTCATCGCGGCGTTCGGTTCTACCGGCGATGGCGAAGGGCAGTTCAACCGCCCGTCCGGACTCGCTGTTGACTCTGACGGCAATATGTACATTGCCGACTGGGGCAACCAGCGAGTGCAGGTACTCGACGCAGAAGGGAAATTCATCACATCATTGCGGGGTGAAGCGACACTAGGAAAATGGGCGGTGGAATACCTGAACGCGAATGCCGACGAACTGGACGCTCGTTCGCGCTTCGTGCCGGAGTTCGAAGTAGATATCGAGGACGAGCACGAGGCATCCGCGCGCATCGAATCATTCTTCTGGGACCCCGTGACCGTCGTTCTCGACGAGCAAGAGCGCGTCTATGTGCTTGAAACCTGCCGCCATCGTTTCCAGGTCTATGAGAAGGTGTAGAGACAAGCACTAGCATTCCCGTCGAAGGACTGCGAATTGGTCAGTAAACGCATAGCAGACAAAATCGCTGCAAGTTCAAAGAAGGCTCTCACTGATGCGAAACGAGGTGTGAGCGATTTAGATCTTGAGCGCAAGGCGCAGGGAACGATTGAAGCAGCGAAAACGACGATTGCTTCAGGCGAAGATGTGCGTCAAAGAGTCCAGGGAACACTGAAGGAAACCGGAGCGAACTTCAGGCAAGGGCGCAGCCGTGCAGGTGGTGAAATCGCTGCTATTGCGCACACTCTTGAGAGTGTCGTGTCCAACGTTAGTTATGCTGAATTGAGCAGTTCCCTGCAAACCAAGTTCAAGGCTGCGGGCTTGGGAGGTGAGCGTGGCGTACGCAATGCGGCAGAGGCGCAGAGTTTCTATGAATCTAGTGTGCCTGACTCCGTGAAAATTCGGGGCGAGGATGCCGTTAGAGAGTGGCTTGATGGCAAGGACGCAAGTCACATCGAGTCGTTTGAAAAAGCCCCTGAGCTTGTCAAGTCCGATTCTAATTTCCTGTGGGAAAATGCCCCTGCCAATCGTGCGCGGGGCGCAGAAGATATGACAGGGCTGGAGCAAATTCAGATTAACCTGAGCGGCGGGTTTCAGTCTTTCGCTGCGACAGCGGCTGAAATAGTTCCGCAGGCTACTTTGTACGCCGCCGCTATCGAGGGTAGCATCAGCATCATCGAGAACGGCATCTATGTGTATAGAGGACAGAAAGATGTCTCGACGGCTTTACAAGACATCGCTAAAAACACCGCAAAGAGCGCTGTTATCGGGTTGATAGCAGGCACGGCTATTTCCGGCGCGGTCACGCTAGGGGCTGCTCCTGTGATTGCGGCTGCCGCGCCTGCGCTCGCTGTAGTCGGCGGCGCTTTACTCGTATATTCTGCATCCAAGCGCATCCACACTGCGCTAACCATGCCCGTATATGATGAGCAAGGCAAGGTGATTGATTCGTATGTGGTGCGTTACACGGACGACCGCTCGGACGACCATTTGCTAGTGCCTCTGAACAATCAACTCGAACTTCTGAAGAAACTTAGAGAAGAAATACTGTTGGTCATTCCAGAAGAAAGACTCAAACTGCTACCGGCAGCTAAGGAGGAACGAACCTTATGAGCAGCAATGGCAAGAACCGCAAACTGGTGGTGGTGCAGCTTTCGGGTGGCAACGACTACCTGAATTGCATTGTGCCCTACAACGACCCGCTGTACATCGACAACCGCCCGAATATCCGCATTTCCGAGGAGCGCGCCATTCCGCTGGATGAGAACTACGGCTTCAACCCCGGCATGGGGCCCGTCAAAGATTTGTGGGAAGAGGGCAAAGTCGCCATCGTACATGGCATTGGGTATCCCACGCCGAACCGCTCGCACTTCCGCTCGATGGACATCTGGCACACCGCCGAACCGACCAAGGTGGGCGATCAGGGTTGGCTGGGTCAGGCGCTGCGCGAGATGGACCCTAGCGGCGAGAATGTGGTCGGCGGTGTGAACTTCGGCGCGGGGTTGCCTCGCGCTCTCGTGTCGCCCGGCGTGCCCGTTGCGTCGGTTACCGACCTCGGAAGCTACGGCCTGCTCAACGACATTGACGGCGCAGACCAGCGCGCAGAGGCCCTCGAAGTGTTCGCCAACATGTACACGCAGGCGCTAGGCAGCGGGCCCGTGATGGACTTCCTGAGCAAGACAGGCTTGGACGCGCTGCGTGGCGCCGACATCTTGCAGACGGCTCCGCAGAAGTACCAGTCCGATGTGGAATACGGCTCCGACTCTTACGGCAAGAGCATGAAGGGCGTGGCACAGGTCTTGCTCGCCGATGTGGGTACGCGCATCTGCTACACGCAGCACGGCAGCTTCGACACCCACACGAACGAGGTTGCGCTCCAGGAGCGGTTGCTGACAGATATTTCCGGCGGCATCTACGATCTCTACACTGACCTGAAGCAGCACGACGCCAGTGAAGACGTGCTGATGCTGGTCTTCACGGAGTTTGGCAGGCGGGTCAAGGACAATGGTAACGGCTCAGACCACGGCTCAGGTGGCGTCTCTTTCCTGATCGGCGACGGCGTGATGGGTGGCCACTACAACGAGTACCCATCGCTGGAAGCTCACACACTTGTTGAGGGCGACCTTGCGTTCAACTTCGACTTCCGCGGCCTCTACACCGAGATTCTCGAGGACTGGCTGGAAGTTGAGGCAAAGCCCATCGTACAGGGCACTTACGAGAAGGTAGGCGCGCTCGCAGTGTAGGTTCTAGCCTACAAAGATCAGTAGCCAAAGATTGAGGGGCAGTCTGATGACTGCCCCTCTTTTTTCATTGCCGAGCGAAAGAAAAAAGATTACGCCGCGGCAGGCGCAACCTTCTCCGCGAAGTGCTCGAGAATGCGTATGCACTCCTCGATGTCGGGCGTGGGGAAGTCGTAGGTAAGCTGATGGATGCCGATGTCGGCACACTTCTTGATGTCTTCGATGACGGACTGCGTGTCGGCGGAAATGCCAGCGCCCGTTGTATTGCCACCGCTTCCGCCTCCTGACACTCCGATGTCCGAGATGTGCAGGCTGCGCTTGAGGGAAATAGTGATGTCGTCGTGTCTGCGTCCCTCCGCTTCAACCTGCTCGTACAAATAGGGCAAGTTGCGCGTGACATACTCCGGTGCCTGGCGGGAAGGATGCCATGCGTCGCCGTACTTCGCAATGCGTCGCAGTGCGCGGCGCGTGTGCCCGCCGACCCATATCGGTATTCGCGGCTGCTGCACAGGTTTCGGCTCGAAGAAGATGCCGTCGTAGCTGTAGTAGTTGCCGCTGTACACGGGTTCTTGTTCGCTCCACAGGTTCGTGAAGATTTCGAGCCACTCGTTGGTCATCGGCCCGCGCTCTGAGTACGGTACATCCAGCGTCTCGAACTCTTTCTCCAACCAGCCCACGCCCACGCCGCAGACGGCTCTGCCCTTCGACAGCACATCGAGCGAGGCAAATATCTTCGCCTGCAACACGGGGTTGCGGTAAGGCACAATGACGACAGTGCTGCCGATGCGTATGCTGCTTGTGCAGGCGGCGACATAGGCAAGCACGGTCAATGTCTCAAGAAACGGCGCTTCGTGTGGGCGTCTGAATGAGCCATCTGGAGTGTACGGGTACTGGTTCGTAGACGCAGTGGGCAATACAATATGGTCGCCTATCCATACCGACTCGAAGCCGAGCTCTTCAGCCTTCCGCGCGAATCTGCTCAGTTCGTCGCCGTCCATCGTGTTGGGCAGGCAGAATCCGTATTGCATTGCGCCGCTCCTCTCATCTCATTCCCGTGGTGTGAAATCCGCAAGAGTATATCAAATACCAAAGCGGTCAGTTAGTCAGACGGGCGCACGCCCTCGAAGTACCTCCTGGGGTTGTCGACCATCATCCGGTCGATGACTGTTTCAGGTACCCCGGACTCCATTAGCCTGGGAATTACAGCGCGGCTGAGCCAGAGGTATCCGTCAGGATTCTGATCCCTGCTGGGCATGCCCGGCGAGCCAATGCGGGACAGCACAATGTTCCAGTCATGGGAAAGCATCAGTCTGGAGGCCAAGCCTTCGTCTAGTCGCTCTTTCAGATAGTCGGTCCTTTGCTGCCAAGGAGGCAGGTTCGGGCGGCCGAAGGGATTGTTTATGTCCCATCCCAGCCAGACCCCAAGCCGGGCCAGCTCCCGGTGATAGTCCGGATCAAGAGTGTTGTTGAGGTGCCCCACATATACGTGATGAGCCTCTACACCTTCCTCTTTGAGGATTCGCACCTGCTCCACGCCTATCCGTGACTCGGCTGGCGTGTGCGTGGTAATGGGAACGCCGGTGCGCAGGTGTGTGCGGGCAGAGGCACGCAGCATCAACTCTTCCTGCTCTGTAATCGGGTCACTGGTGGCTACTTTGATGATGCCGGCCTTAATTCCCGTGCCCTCGATCCCTTCCTCAATTTCCCGCACCCAAAGGTCCGCGATGAAGTCCTTGTCCCTGCCCCAGAAGCTTCGCGGAATATCCAGCCAACAGCCAGTGCAGCAGATGAACTGCACCCCCGTTCTTTCCGAAACTTCCTTCATGAGAAGAACATCCCGTCCCAGGTCCATAGGAGAAACTTCGACGACGGTGTCGACTCCGCCGCTCTTGGCCTCGTTAAAGGACTCCAAAGCCATGTCCAGGGCTTGGTCGCGGAATTCAAGTTCGTAGTACGTATCCCGGATACCGGCGGACGAATCGATCAGGTGTTCATGAGGTAAAGTGAATCCCAGCTCCTCCGTATCCAACGGCCCTAGCACCGAGTTTATGGTTGCCATATCATACCTCCGATTGCTCCACTCAGTCTCGATTGGGGGGTTGTCTCTCACCGGATTGTACAACCGTTGGCTTCATTCCGCGATGGTAGAATCAGCAAATCGCCCCACCATAGCCAATTCAGTCCATGCAACAAGCGATAGGAGGAGCGAAATGCCATTCCGCTTCACTGAGCAAGAGTTGGCCGACCGCAGAGAGAAAGCTGTGTCTGAATTGCAGCACAGCAGGTTGGCGGCCCTGCTGATTTTCAGGTATTAAGAGCGGGATTCCGCAGATAAACGCAGCAGAATGCGGCTCCATTGTGAACAGATCGTCCATTAGCGGCATCATGGGACAAATTGTGATACACATGGAATACAATGCGCCGAAGGGAGCGGTGCGGACGGTGGCAAAGTCTGAGCCGTAACACTGGGAAATGCATCGGTTAGTCATCGGTCGGTTAGACGCTTGGCATAAGTCGCAGAATGCCGGCAGGAGGAAGACAAATGACGACACATTCAATTGTTGACCGGCTTCGCAGCGGAGAGACGCTCCTTTTGGACGGTGGAACCGGGTCTGAGCTCCAGCGGCGCGGGGCTGACGTTCTGAAGGATGCAGACGACCATATTAAAGCTTGGTCCGCCACGGCGAACATCGAATATGCCGACGTGGTGCAGCAGGTACACTCGGACTACCTACGGGTCGGTGCAGACATAATCATTAGCAACAACTTCTGGACGTCGCCCACTCGGCTCGAGAGGATCGGCGAGGGTGATGACTGGCGCAAGTACGCGACTGCGGCGATCCGCAATGCCGTCCATTCGCGCGACTCGATGCGTCCCGAAGCGTACGTCGCCGGCGGCATCGCCGCGCCGGGTCTGCAAAAGGACCCGCCTACCGGACAAGAGCCGGTCTCCGACACGCAGCAATTGGGTGTCGAAGCGTACAGAAAGGAGTGGGCTGACCACGCGAAGCTCTTGGCCGACGAGGGAGCGGACGTGATACTGGCTGAATTCGTGGCTTTCATCGAGGACGGCGTAGTCGCGGTGGACGCATGCGCGGAGGCTGGGCTACCTGTCTTCCTCGGTGTGCGGGAAATCAGGAGCGACGGCACGATGAGATTTGAAGAGAGTCTCGCCGACCTTGCTCGCGCGCTTGAGGGCCATCCGGTCGATGCCGTCATGATTATGTGCTCCAATCCGGAGAACATATCCGTGGGCCTTCCGATCCTACGGGAGGCGTTCGCAGGTCCCGTCGGCGCATACGCGAACCTTGGCTACAACCCGACTGCCCCCCTCAGAAACAGGCGCATGCCCACGAACCAGAAGCCCGGCTCAGGCGAGGACATATTTCAGAATGCCGAGTACTATCCCTCCCGAATGGCTGAGTTTGCCGGGACGTGGAAGAGTATGGGCGCGCAGATCATCGGCGGATGCTGCGGCTCCGGTCCCGAGCACATCTCGGCGATGCAGCCCATCGTAAAGGGCAGCTAGAAATCTGAGGTTCCGTTTGCTTGTGGCGGACACTGACATAAAAGAGGTAATCGCATGGCACAAATACCACAGCAATACGCCGACCAACCAGAATTGGTAGTTGCTGTCATTGATGCACGTCGAATCCAAATGGAGACAGAGGACACCGCTTTCGCAATCGAATGGCTGATGGAGCATCATTCATCCTTTTCGGTCGATTCTGCAAGGCGAGCGTTGGAGGACCAGACTTTCCGATACGTTGCGCTTTACCCTGAAGGACACCCAGGCCTTGAAGCGATGAGAGCCGAACAAAGAGCAAAAGGTCGTCGAGCATATAGACTCAAGAAGTTGCGGCCACAAGTTATAGACCGTGATGACAGTAGGTGCCAGAATTGTAACAAGCGAGTCGAAGGTAGAGACGCTTCATTAGACCACAAAGACCCTGAGGGCCCTGAGACGTTAGAAAACATTCATCTGCTTTGTCGCAAATGCAATACATTGAAAGGAAAGTATCCGTGTTCAATGTCAAGCCCTGAGCGGAGTTTAAGAAGACATGATTGGTACTGACTTCGGGACCCAGGGTGTCCCTCGACGTGCCACCGCGTTCAACTGCAGCAGCAGCTTGCGCATGACCGCCACCACCGCCACGTTGCCGGGCTTCCCCCGTTGACGGAGATTCTGATAAAAGCGGCGCAGTTCGCTGTCGTGGCGTATCACCGACCAAGCACACATGTACAGGGCACTTCGCACCGAGCCTCGCCCCCCTCTGATAGCACGGTTGCCCCGCTTCTTCCCGCTGTCCCGTGACCAGGGAGCTAACCCCACCAGGGAAGTCAGCGATTTACTGTCCCAACAGCCCAGCTCCGGCAGGTAGGCGACCAATGTGGCCGAGGTAAGCGGCCCGACGCCCGGCACGGTGCGGTACAGCGTGGCACGGTCGGCGAAAGGGATACACTTCTCCAATGCCTCCTGATACTCCACATCCAGTCGGGCTATTTCCTTTTCCAGCCAGGCGATGTGACGCTTTGTAGATCTGGTCGCGATAGAAGTGATTCCCTTATCCAGGCGCCCCTTTTCCTGCGCTCGCTGCCGCACAAACTGCCGGCGCCTGCTGAGCAGGTCACGCAGCGCTTCACGCTCTGGCTCAAGCTCACGCTGCGGTGTTAGTGCATCCGGAAATACCTGTCCGTACCGTGAGAGCACCTGGGCGTCCCGTTGGTCGGTCTTGGCTTCGTACCCACACGCCTTCGCGAACGCGCGCACACGGTTCGGGTGGGCCACGTGCATCGCAATCTCGGTCTTTCTCAGCCGGCTTACCAGCACTCGTTCGTACCCACCGGTGGCCTCGCACACAGCCACGGTGACGTCCTGCGCCTTCAGGTGCTTCAGCAGCTTTCCAATCCCTTTAACCGTGTTGTCAAATCGTATCACCGGACCCTCATAAATTGAGACGTCCAGGCTGGCCTTGCCCACGTCAACCCCGGCTGTGACTACCATGTTCGACCTCCCGATGAAATAATGGTTGATGTCCTCCACACTTGCAGATGCGGGCCTGGTGCCCTTGTATCCGTTCGGAGCGACAAGTGCGGCGAGAGGGGTGTCATACTGTCCCACGGTGCAGTCCAGAGCAGTAGCTCGGCTCACCCAGCGGTCACCGACGCGCCCCTCTCGCCCACCCCACAGATTGGCCCATCTGTGGGGCTTATGCAACATACAAGTGGTCTTGGGATGAGTTCAAGAAAGAGCAAGAAGAGTGGGAAGTTCAAATCGAGAAGCGGCAACTTAATCGACCCGACTTTATTTGCAAGCAAACTGGCTTATCTGTTAGAGGCAGAAGTTGGAAAGAAGCAGGATGTCTGTCTCCCGATATGTGTGCTGAAATGAAGGCTTGCGACAATGGCGGCTATGCCGCTTTTGAAAAAGAGATGGATGCGAGACTTGAAGCATTATATGCTGCGTATGACGAAGACTGAGGTTTTACACAGGCGCAAGACATATAACATCAGCAACAAGAAAACGGAACCGAATCTGGGAGAAGCGCAAAGCTCAATCTGCCTATGACTCTCTTCCGAACCTCTAACGTTATTGAGCGGCTGCAAGTGAAGCCGTCCCATTCGACAAGCTCAGGAAGAACGAATGCGGGCGATACTCCCGCGCTCCCAGGAGACGTACATGCCAATCATCGATCACAACAACGCAACGGAGGTCCCCTGGAGGCCGAACTACCGCAAGTGGCTGATCACGCAAGAGGGGGACGGTACGACTTCGACGGAGGCCGCTATCAGCGAGGTCGGGGTCGGCACCGGAGCGCCGCTGCATACGCACGAGGACGATGAGCTGATCGTGGTGCTGAGCGGCACGCTGAGCGTCCGGTACGGGGATGAGACGCACGAGGTGGTTGCGGATCACACGATCGTCGTGCCTCCCAACGTGCCCCACGGCTTCACGGCGATTGGGGACGCTCCGGCCAGGATCATAGGGATGTTTCCGGCCAAGGACCCGTTCCTTCGAACACGGTTCCTGGAAGGCGGGCCGCCGGAGGTGCATAGTTGAGCGGTTACTCTACGCCTAGCTGACTTCTGGGTCTTCGAGCGTTCGGGCTGCACTGACGGTCGGCGCACATCGATGCGGGCACAATCTGGGATATTGAAGTTCCTGAAACACCGTTCGCCCCACGTAATACCCACTCCCTGCGCACCATACCCTGACGCCGGCTATTCCAACTACACCATGAGGGCGGCGGGATTTGAGAATTCAGACCAGCCCTTCGGTCACCGCCGCATCTTCGATTATCTCCCATCCCTCTTCAACGCCTGCGACGAAGATGCTGCACCCTTCTCCTTCCAGCACCGCCCGTTCCACCTCATCAGACCCGGTAATTGCGAGGAACGCCGCTTCGATCTGCGCTACTAACTGCGGTTCCATTTCTCGCTGTGCGGTGAAGCAGCAGTGGCTATAGGCGGGACTGGACCAGAACACTCGCACCGGATGTCCAGACAGGCTGCCATCCTCCGCCATCAGATCCAGCGTTCTCCGGCTTACCGCTCCGGCATCGAACTCACCGGATACCACGCGCTCAACCACATCGCGCTCGTCTGACGTGTTCCGTGATTCACGCTCCTCATAGAAGCTGACGGCCGAAAGGTCTTTGTCAGGGTTCAGCCCAGACTGCTTCAGAACGTAGTAAGGCACCAGACCGGCCTGCTCGGAACTGCGGCGGCCAAAGGCCAACCGTCTGCCTAAAAGGTCCTCGACAGTCAGGATATCTGACTCCGAGTGGGTGATGAACTGCGTAACGAAGTCAATGTCAACATCGCGCATCGCTATGACCCGACACGGCCGGTCCAGCAGGCGCTTGATCTTAACGTAACCGAGCGGTCCGTTCCACGCCAGGTCAATGTCGCCCTTCACAAAGGCATCCACCATCGCGTCGTAGTCCGAATACAGAATCCAATCTAGGTCGATTCCCCTCCGGCGAAACAGTTCCTCCAGTCCCTTAAATACGTCGAAATGAGCTGTTGTAGCCGACCCGCCTAGCGTGACCATATTGTCCTCCTGTGATTCTGAGACCCAGCCAGTATGTATTGGAGCCTCGTGATTAGAGACAAGTTACATCCTTAAAATTTGCCGGGCATTCCGCGAATTCGAGCGCCTTCAGCCGCCCGGAACCTCTTCCATTTAGATTCTGCGAACTGCCCATCATTCGTTCCAATCACCTACGGCACTTTCGCAAGACTCCCTTGCGAGTCGGGCGATTGTCGCAAATGGATATGCGTCGAATAAATCAGCGAATGTCCCAGCCAGAGTATTGATGGACGGTCAAGGTAGATCAACGGAATGCTCAATGTTGCTTAGGGCAAATCAAGTGTCGGGCAGATCGTCCTGATGGCCTCGAATCAGTGCCACAAACTCTTCAGGATGTCGCACGAAAAGCCTACTCCGCGGTTCGGCACAGTGATGAAGCAATCGGCAAACCACACATTTGAAATATCTCAGCCGCAGAAACGACACCTCATATTCTCGTCTGAGAATATGAGGTCTTTGTCACCGTCCTGCACGGCGAAGTCCAGGAGTACACGCAAAGCCTTGGCCTCATCCGTAAGCCCGTAGTCCTCGGCTATCTTGCCGAGCCAGTCGAACTGTTGCTGCTCTATTTCAAAAGTCTGGTCGATTTTATTGCTTGGCATCGTGAGAACCCTCCAGTCTCTATCGCTCAATTATCATCTACTACCTGATTAGTTCCTGCAATCGGACATCTGCAGGGTGTCCTCGTCTGCGTCCTCTGCTTCCGGAATATTACCGCCACGGCACCCCACCAATCAATCTTTCCGCAACAGTCCATCGATTGGCTCGTACTCCTCTTTCTGCTCTATTCGCCCTATTGAAAGTTCTCTACGTCGTTTGGTGAGCTTATAGACGCCCGCGTCCGCCTGTGATGAGATCACTCTAAAGGTATCATCGACAACTTCGAGCGCACATCTATCGTCGATGGCAACTGCCACATCCGAATGCTTTAGCACCATCTGCCGAAAGTCCTGTTCCCGCTTAACGCCAGCCGTTTCGCTATCAAAGTGCGGACAGCAAAGCGCGTCTATGAGCCCAATGCCCCGTACTCTGATGTAGCGCCAGCTTTCAGGACGATAGAATTCCATGGAGTCGCTATGGCCCCAGCTAAACCAGCAGATACACCCTGCACTCAATCCCGAAAGAACGATTCCCCTCTCATATGCGTCTTTCAGAATGCTGTCTACCCCGAGTCTTCGCCAGCGTCTCATCATCTTCAGGGTGTTCCCACCACCGACGTATATCAGGTCTGACGAGAGAATCATCTGTTCAAGCTCTACTTTAGGGAGACTGACACCGAGCAGATAGAGTACATCCACCTCACAGCCAAGTTCCGCTCCATAAACGTCTTGAAATGCTCGCCAATATTCCTTTGAGTCGCCGCTCGCAGTCGGGATAAACAACGCCTTGGGGCGATCCTTGCCAGTTAGGGAGACGATCTCCTTGTCGATGGCAAGCGTATCTCCCTTGGCCATGTCTCCGCCTCCTATAGCAACCAGTTTGCCCATGCCTAAATCAGCTCCCTGTATCGTGGCTTATTCATGACCCATTCATCAATTGTATCTCTCGTGTATCTCTGGGGTTAGTTAAGCGAACTCCAACTTGATCGTCAAGGTGAGAGTTCTTGATATTGTCCAGTTTGGTGAGTCAAAGTGGACGGTAAGCAGTGCTCTGTTCAACATGACGCAACGAAGATCCTACTGGTGGACAGCGCCAACGGCTCCACCGCCCGCCGCTATCACCTCGCCGGTGACGCACTCCGCCTTGGGAGAAGCCAGATACGCCGTGAGCCACGCGAGTTCCTCGGGCGCTATTGGCCTGCGTATGGCGACATTCTGCCCAACTTGGGCGTTGATCTCATCGCGCGACACGCCCTGCTGGACGGCTTGGTTGTCCAACCGCGCATTTATCGTGTCCGTGAGCGTCAGCCCGGGATGAACGACGTTCAGCGTAATCCCGTCCGGGCCAAGCTGGTCCGAGAGCGTCTTGGTCAAGTGGACTATCGCCGCGTTGCGAAGTCCATATATCGTGGACTGGCGCGCTGACACGCCGCCGATGCTTATGACGCGCCCCCACTTCTTCCCGCGCATATGAGGCACGACTGCCTTTATGCTCCTGAAGTACCCCACGACCTTGGTGTCGAGGTCTTCTATCAGGTCTTTCTCATCCGCCTCGTCGATGGTGCCACGCACCTGCCCGCCGACCATTGCAGCGCTATTGACCAGAATATCCACTCCGCCGAGTTCGGAGACGGTCGTGTCCACCATCCTCTGCACGTCATCCCAACTTGTTGTATCGGCTGAGATGGTCACCACCTTTCTCCCCGTAACCGACCTTATCTCCTCGGCTGCTTGTTCCAGTGTGTCCTGTGAACGGGCGGCGATGGCGACATCCACGCCCTCCTCCGCCAGCGCAATGGCGATGGCCTTGCCTATGCCCTTGCTTCCTCCGGTGATCAGGGCCGTCTTGCCTTTCAGTTCGAGATCCATATGTCTTTCTCCTGTCTCCGATATCAAATCCGAATTCCGGTCAATTGTACAGATTTCAGCCTCTCAATTTCGCCTTGGGACCCGTCGGAGTCGAGGCTCGTGCGTCGCGCACCAATATAGCAGGAAGCATCAATAATTGGGTGTAAAGCCCCACGCTGCGACCCTCCGATGATTGACGGCACCCGTCCCATTGCGTACTATCGCAGCGGCAGTCGAAGGCGTCAAATCAGCGTCACATTCAGGAGGTAGAGATTGAAGTACGACTACATTGTCATCGGCGCAGGTTCGGCAGGCGCTATCCTCGCCACGAGGCTCTCGGAAGACCCCAACACCTCTGTGCTCCTGCTGGAGGCCGGCCCGGACTACCCGGACATCGACAGCCTCCCGGAGGAGGTCAAGTACGGCTACATGTCAACCAAGAGTGTCTGGGACAGCGATCACAATTTGCAGTACACCGCCAGGGGCACCGAAGAGGCCGAGATCGAGATTCCCAGGGGCAAGGTGACCGGCGGATCCAGCGCCATCAACGGACAGGTCTTCCTCCGTGGCATCCCCGAGGACTACGACAACTGGGCGAAGTGGGGCAACGACGAGTGGAACTTCCAAAAGCTTGTGCCCTACTTCAATAAGTTGGAGACGGACACCACCTACCAGGACGATCCCGGGGACTTCCACGGCTCCAACGGGCCTATTATCTGCCACCGCTTCCCACAAGAGGAGTGGAGGGAGGGGAACAAGGTCTGGTTCGAGGCCTGGCGTGACGGGGGACACTCGTACTGTGAGGACCACAATGCGCCCGGCACCACGGGAGTGGGACCCATACCCCTGAACAATCCCAACGGCATCCGCTGGTCCACGGCCATAGGGTACATGAGCCTCTCGCGCCACCGGCTCAACCTGACCACCAGGGCCAACGTGACGGTCAAGAGGTTACTCTTCGACACCACCGGTCAGTGCCCCAGGGCGACGGGAGTCGAGGCGGTCTCCGACGAAGAGACTTTCGCCGTCGAGGCCGAAGAGATCATCCTCAGCGCGGGCGCCATCGGGTCGCCCCAGATACTGATGCTCTCAGGAGTCGGCCCCCGGGACCATCTGAGGGAGCACGGAATAGAGACCGTAATCGACTCGCCGGGAGTCGGCCAGAACTTGGCAGATCACCCCCTCCTCAGCATATTGTGGGCAACGAAGCCCGAGGTGGAGCTAACCAACTTCGTGCCCAACGCCCAGTTGCTGGTTAGGTACACGGCCGAGGGGTCTGACATCGAGAACGACATGATCGTCTATCTGTCCGCGGCTTCGGGTAGGGGGCGCACCATGGGCGGCAAGCACGGCGACGTGGTGGGCCTGGGTGCCGGCCTAGGGCTGAACCTGGCGCACTCCAAGGGCGAGCTCCGGCTCCGCTCCGGCGACTATAGGGACCAACCCTATCTCGACTACAACCTCCTGGATCACGAGGAGGATCTGCGCAGGTACAGGGACGGCGTCCGTCTGCTTGTCAGTCTGGAGGATCATCCGGCGATGGCAGCCATGATCGACGAGAGGGTCTACCCCGAGGGCTCGGACCTGGAGTCGGACGAGGCACTGAATCTATGGATGAAGAGGTATGTGGGAACTGGCCACCATATCTCCTGCACCGCCAAGATGGGACCTAGCTCAGACCCAATGGCCGTGGTGGATCAGTACGGCAAGGTCTACGGAGCGGAAGGCCTGCGGGTCGTGGACGCCTCGATCATGCCCGAGTGCGTCCGGGCCAACATCAACGTCACCGTCCTGATGATAGGAGAGCGCGTTGCAGACTTCATCAAGCAGGGAAAGTGAAGATCGGGATCCCCTTTTCCTAATGTGGGAGGCGCAGGGCGTCTCATGGCTGACAGGAACACGATGCGGGGCACTGTACTACTGGTCCGATAGCAGGGTGCCGCCAAGGTCGCTCTAAAGACGGAGCAAGGTGGAATTGCCATAAGCCGGACTGGCCATAAGCCGCATAGCCGGTGGAGACGGAAGATCAGCCCGTTCTCCACTGCTCAGCGTCGTCCTCTGGTTCGTACCCAATCAGTTCGCGCGAGTTCGAGATGTCCCAGAAGCGCCAGGTGTTGTTGGAGACGCCGTAGAAGATCGCGAACCTGATGGTGTCGGGCGCATCTATGCACCTGCGTACCAACTGCACCAGGTCGCGGTGCGACAGAAGGGTCGCGAACTGTCTTGTGGCCTGCGGCGTACCCTCGCGGTTCAACGTCCCGATCCGAAGGCAGATGACCGACAGGCCGAAGTGGTCGGAGTAGTATCGTCCAGCGGCCTCTCCGAACGCCTTGCCTATTCCGTACGGCCCGTCCGGTCTTATCGGCATGTCCACTGTTACACGGAGGAAACTCGCCGGGTCCAACCCGTCGTACCTGCCCGCAACGATGGAGGCGTAAGGCTCGTCCCCCTCGTAGTTGCCGGTCGCGTGATTTGAGCTGGCGAAGATTACGCGCTTCGCCCCGGCCCGTCGCGCAGCCTCCAGTGCATTGTAAGTCGAAGACAGATTGTTTCGATAGACGACATCCCAGGGACTATCCTGGTCGGGCACGCTGGCGAGATCGATAACCGTATCCACGCCATCGTAGGCAGGCAGCACCGCGTCGAGATCAGAGGTGTCAGCAACGAGGCTGGTGAAGCCGTCCACTGATCTGATATCTACGCCGGTTACGTTGTACGACTCTTTCAAGCCGTTCTGGAGCAGGCCGCCTATGAGTCCGGCCGCTCCGGTTATCAGTACGTTCTTTCTGTCAGGCATGTAGCTCTCCCCTAAATCTGCAATCAACTGTAATCATAATCAGTCCAGCAGCGCCGATTATAGTTCATGCAGGCGCGCTCGGCTACGAACCTACCTGTGCGATCCAATATGTCCGGTTGATACCGAACTTCCACTGCATCCAAAAGCATCTGTCACTCCGAGCCGTTGTCTTGACCGCTTGTGCCATCTTGGGTTAGATTCAACGCCAGAATAGGCAGACGAAACGCAATCCCGTAAAATACGCAGTCTCCGGATGTTGCGCCGCCCTATTGACAACAAACCCCGTCCTGCCTGCTCATTACACATCAAGGTAACTTTAAAGCTCGCTGATGGAGGAAATGCCTATGCCGTTCTACGAAAGAGGCCCCAATCGTATCTACTACGAAGAGGTCGGTTCGGGATTCCCCCTGCTGATCATTCCGGGCGGCGGACTTAATTCCACCGTGGCATCTTTGAATACTTCGGTGCCCTTCAACCCTATGGAGACTTACAAAGGCGACTTCCGCTGTATTGCCGCCGATCTACGCAATGCTGATCTGGGCCAATCGAGTGGGCCACTGGAGATCGACCGCCCCTGGGACGCCTACTCTGATGACCAGCTTGGGCTGATGGACCATCTCGGCATAGAGGAGTTCCTGGTCATGGGCTTCTGCATCGGCGGGCCGATGATCCACAACCTGCTCAGGCTTGCCCCGGAGCGCATTGTGGCGGCGGCGTTGATGCAGCCAAGCGGGTTCAACCCGGAGGCGCCAGATGTCTTCTACCAGAACAACACATCGAGGTGGGGGCCTCCCCTTTGCGAGAAGCGCCCTGAAGTCACAATGGATATGGTCCATGACTTCCTGAATAGTATGTACACCGACCGCGCCAACTTCGTCTTCACCGTTTCACGCGACTTTGTGCGTGCCCTGCAGACACCGCTGCTGATAGCGCCAGATGATGTGCCGGCGCACCCATACGAGTGCGCGATGGAGGTTGCCAGCCTCGCCCCGAACTCCGAGGTAACCATATTCCCCTGGAAGGACTCGCAGCCGCACATCGACGAGGTCGTATCTCACGCCCGGCGCTTCTTGAAGACCCATGAACTGGTAGCCGCGACAGCCTAGCAACCATTCCACCTTGGCGTACATGTAGAGAGCAACGGTCGCACGTAGCGTGCCCCGAAGGCGCATTAGCGGCCTGAGTGACCCGAACATACTTCAAGTGCAAAAAGGTGGACACCTGATTACAGTATGCTTAGAGACCGTTAGGGTTGCAGAGTATGGAGCCGCGCATCCTAGGCAATCAGGGACAAGATCATAGAGAACGAGCGCGCCGGTGAGGCGCTGACACTCGACGGACGCGGCGAAGGAAGAGGTCGCCAAAGAAGGAGTATCCTAATGACAACTACACCGGGAACCGAACTGATAGAACTCGAAACAGGCGTTTTCGCCCGGCTGCACGAAGGCCTTACCAACGCCGGCATCATCGTCGGCGATGACGGCGTGTTGGTGATAGACTCGCTGCGCGTCCCCTCATTTGCACGGGATCTGATCCGAGATGTCAGGCACATCACCGACAAGCCGATTCAATACCTGGTTGACACCCACTCCCACTGGGATCACTCGTGGGGCAATGAAGAGTTCCCCGAAGCCACGATCATCGGACACGAGAACTGCTACAACGAGATGGTGGACGTCGAGTGGAATAGGCAGTGGCGCGAGAGTGTAGTAAGTTCCGGTGATCCTTGGTCGGAGGAAGCCGGACTCGTAACGATTACGCCTCCCAATCTCACGTTCGAGACCAGCATGCGACTCTACTTCGGCGGGAGGGAACTGCATCTCAGGTACTTAGGCAGGGCGCACACGAGCGGCGACACTCACATCCAACTTCCGGATGACGGCATCGTCTTCTGCGGCGATGTCGCACAGGATGGCGGAGTCCCCTATTTGGGCGACAGCTACCCGGAGGAGTGGCCGGACACCGACGACCGTCTGGTCGATCTGCCAATCGAGCGATTCGTCTCCGGGCACGGCCCAGTGGGACCACATTCCGCCTTAGCGGAGGCGAGAGATTTCATTCACGATCTCGTCGGCGCTCTCAACGCTGCAGTCAGAGACGGCAGGAACGAACAGGACGCGGCCTCCATGACAGTCGCCGCTCTCACTCCCCGCTACGGAGGCTGGCGAAGTTTTGAACGCCTTGAAGAGACTTTGCCGGAGGTGTACCGGAAACTCCCCTGACTCGCGGTAATGCACTCCTCAGCTCGCTCGCCAACATGATAGTCGTAGCATGAATACCGCCGGACATTGGAATACTCAGCATTACCGACGCGTCGGAAACCGATAAACTGTCATAGCGGCAGTATTTTGGTTCACCAGGCCGGCAAGTAAATGTAATCAGCCCACTCCCGCATCAATGCGCGTCTCTAATCTTGTGGGTCCGATCGCAGATACGCCCGTTCAACCACGTTACCGACTGCGTGAGCGAATTATAGCTCCTTGACCGCGTGGTTGGCACCTGTATGGTCTTCCGCCCAAACCCGGAATGAAGAGGGAAGGCGTATTGCTCCAGTGTTGCTATCCAGGCATCAGCAGGGCATCTGTTGCTTCATATCGAAACATTGATCTGGTGTGCATTCGCCGCATGGCTGGGGTGAAGGACTGGATGAGAATACGCATGCCGTAAGAGCTAGGTGGTACAGGCGTGCAGAGAGCAAATACGGAATATGGTGGGAAGGTATGGGAAGGGGAAGTGGTGGAGATAGGGGGACTCGAACCCCCAACCTCGGCATTGCGAACGCCGCGCTCTCCCAATTGAGCTATATCCCCACGAGCTACCATCGAATTATAGCAATGGTCCGGAATAGGTGTCAATTTGCTGATACTTGCGACCAGGCAGCAAGGGAGATTTCTGAGCCAAATAATGTACTCAGGAGCGCCAATGCGAATTGCCCAGCCCAATCTGCGTATGTTATACTGCTTGAGATGTTGAGCAACTTTTTAAGGTAGTCTAGGAAGGCATATATGCAGCAATCCGTACCAGTCGTCGACCCGCAGCCAGACGTTGTGGTTCAGCAGGCGCCCCGAGCGCCGATGCCGAGCGTGCCAACAAGTATCACCATGAAATCGCTGCTTGAGGCGGGCGTGCATTTCGGTCATCAGAAGCGCCGCTGGAATCCGAAGATGCGGCGTTATATTTTCACTCACCGCAACGGCATCCACATTATAGACTTGCAGAAAACCCTGCGGATGCTGGAAGAGGCAGCCAGTTTCATCGGCGATGTCGCCGCTGAAGGCAAAAAGATCCTCATGGTCGGAACGAAGAAGCAGGCTCAGGATACGATTGTCACCGAGTCCCAGCGCGCGAATTCGTACTATATCACGACACGCTGGCTCGGCGGCACTCTCACGAACTTCAAGACCATTCAGTCGCGCATCGACCACCTCGTCGATCTTGAAACTAGGCAGGCAAAAGGCGAGTTTGCCGCATATACGAAAAAGGAAGCACTCAAAAGGGAGGCTTCCATTGTGCGGCTGAACAGGTATCTTGGCGGCATCAAGGAGATGACCGAGATGCCTGGTGCGCTTTTCGTCATTGACATCGGCAAAGAGGCAATTGCGGTCGCTGAAGCTAAGCGTGTGGGCATTCCCATCGTTGCTCTTGTCGATTCCGACTGCGATCCCGACCTGATTGACTACCCGATTCCTGGCAACGACGACGCTATACGTTCCATCAGGCTTGTCACGGGCTCGATGGCGAATGCCATAATCGAAGGCACCAACAGGCACACCGCCTTTGAATACGAGGAGTTGGGCGAGGCTGCGATGCCCGCCGAGGACACAACACTCGGCGAAGTTACACCTCCTGTCGTTGAAGCCGCGCCCGCAGCAGTTGCTCCCGAGCCGAACGGCGCAGCGGTTCCCGAACAGACCGCGGTTCCCGAACAAACAATTCAGAATACCCAGGCAGAGTAGAATTACATTTGTAGGTGTAGAGTTGGAACTAAGTGTAACGACAATTAAAGAACTCAGAGAGCGCACTGGCGCTGGCATTATGGACTGTAAGCGTGCTCTTGAAGAAACCGCTGGCGACTTGGGCAAGGCTGAAGAAATTCTCGTTAAGCAGGGAATCGCCAGCGCATCTAAGAAAGCCACGCGATCCACTGAAGAAGGTATCGTTGAGTCGTATATTCATAGCGGCGGACGCATCGGCGTATTGCTTGAAGTGAACTGCGAGACCGATTTCGTTGCGCGCACTGACGATTTCAAGGAGCTTGCGCACGACCTTGCAATGCAGGTTGCGGCAATGGCGCCGTCTTATGTGACCAGCGAAGAAGTGCCGGATGACGAGGATGCTGACAGCGCTGAAACCGTGCTGATGCATCAGCCCTTTATCAAGGACCCGTCCAAATCCATACAAGACCTGGTCAACGAAGGTATTGGCAAGCTGGGCGAAAACATCCGCGTCCGGAGGTTCACCAGGTTCTCGCTGGGAGAGTGAAGCACACTTGCGGAGTACCAGCGTAAAGTACGAACGGGTACTGCTGAAGCTTAGCGGTGAGTCGTTCACAGGCGAGCGAGGCTTTGGCACCGATTCCGGTGCTGTCTCTTACATGGCGCAGCAGATAAAAAATATTTGCGAGCTCGGTGTGGAGACCGCGATTGTCGTGGGTGGTGGAAACATCCTGCGCGGTTGGGAAGCTGAATCCGAAGGAATGGATCGCTCAACCGCCGACTACGCCGGGATGCTTGCGACCATTATCAATGCACTCGCGTTACAGGATTCTCTTGAGCGTCACCACGGTCTGGAAGTCCGCACCCAAAGCGCCATCACCGTTCAGCAGATAGCCGAGCCGTACATTCGGCGCCGTGCAATCCGACACTTGGAAAAAGGGCGTGTGGTCATATTCGCCGGAGGTACGGGCAACCCGTTTATGACCACGGACACGGCCGCGGCGCTTCGCTCAATCGAAATAGAAGCCAAAGTGCTGTTGATGGCAAAGAACAATGTTGACGGCATCTACGAGGCAGACCCAAATCTCTTTCCCAATGCCGCCAAAATTGACTTTATCACGCACCAGGAAGCCTTGGAGCGTCGGCTGAGGATTATGGACGCCACCGCCCTGTCACTCTGCATGGACAACGACTTGCCGATTATCGTATTTGACCTTTTTGAGACTGGAAGTATCGAGAAAATAATTGCAGGCGACCCGTTGGGGTCCGTAGTCGCTTCCGTCCCCGCGCTGTAAAGCCTGCCAAAGATATGGAGAGTTCAACGATGGCTACGGCTGATGAAGTTCTGCTGGAAACCGACGATAGGATGCAAAGGTCCGTCGAGGCACTTAGGCGCGAACTGAACACTATTCGCACAGGGCGAGCCTCACCCGCCTTGATCGAAACTCTGACGGTCGAGTACTACGGCGTCCCAACTCCAATGAATCAACTCGCTTCCATATCGGTGCCCGAAGCGCGCGTCCTGATGATCCAGCCGTGGGACAGGCAGTCAATCAGGGATGTGGAGCGCAGCATCCTTACATCTGACCTCGGACTGGTGCCGAACAACGACGGCACCGCCATCAGGCTTAACATTCCTGTTCTTACTGAGGAGCGACGCAGAGAACTTGTAAGGCTGGTTGGACGCAAGGTGGAGGATGGACTTGTGTCCCTTCGCAATATCCGCCGCGACAGCCTCGGTGGATTTCGCTCAATGGAGAGGAACAAGGAACTGTCTCAGGACAAGAGTCGATCTGCCCAGAACCAGTTGCAGGAAATCACCAACGCCTTCTCCGGCCAGATGCAAGAGATGAAGCAGGAGAAGGAAGCAGAAGTTATGGAGGTATGAGGCGTCCAAGCCTCTGTTTGCATGACCACAAAAGTGGAACTGAACGCTTCTGCTAACGCATCTGAACAAACGCAAATCCCTAACCCGCCTCCTGAGCATGTAGCAATCATCATGGATGGCAATGGCCGCTGGGCAGCCAGTCATGGCAAGCCTCGCAGCGAGGGCCATCGCGCGGGTACGGAAAACCTCCGCCGCATTATCGAAGCCTTTATCAGGCACGGCGTGCGCTACTTGACGCTATTCGCGTTTTCAACCGAGAACTGGAATCGTCCTGACGACGAAGTACAGACTTTGCTTGAGCTTGTGGATAGTGTCATTCGATCCGAGGTGAATGAACTTCATAGTGAAGGCATTCGGCTTCGGCACATTGGAAGAATTGACCGTCTTCCAACGGACTTGCGCCGCTCAATCCGCGAAAGCATCGAACTTACGAAGGACAACACGCGCCTGACCCTCTGTGTTGCCTTTGACTACGGCGGAAGGGCGGAGATTGTTGACGCCGTCCGCTCTATGATCGCGGATGATGTGCAGGCCGAAGATGTCAACGAGGACTTGCTCAGGCGATACATGTACACCAACGGCATACCAGACCCCGACCTCGTCATCCGCACATCCGGCGAGCAACGATTGAGCAACTTCCTATTATGGCAGGCGGCTTATGCCGAATACTACTCCACCTCTGTATATTGGCCCGACTTTAACGAGGCGGAAGTTGACAGGGCGCTCGAAGCGTACAGCAGGCGAAAGCGGCGCTTCGGCAAGGTACGCTAGCCATTGCGCCTCAATTAAGGCTACAGCGTGACTCAGAGACTTGCCACCGCGTTCGTCGGAATCCCATTGCTATTTGCAGCAGTGTGGATTGGCCCTCCTTGGTTTTCTGCGCTTGTCTTTATCGCCGCACTCGCGGCAGCCTACGAATTGTCGCGTCTTGCAAACCTCTGGGGGGATAAGTTCCACTGGGGCTTTCCGGTGGTTCTCTCTGCACTGTTCATCAGCGCTGTCCACGGTTGGACCAGGACAGGGGACACTCCGCTCTTCGGCAACTACTACCACTTTATGGCAATTCCTGCTTTCGCCTTGATGACAATGCGACTCGTCCTCAGCAGAAATGAGGAGCGTCCGTATCCCGCATTTGGCGTCGTTCTCGCGGCATCGGTGTACGTTGGCGGCCTGCTTTCCTATGCCATCTTGCTGCGCAGCGTAGATCAGGGTAGAGAGTGGATGCTACTATTGCTGCTCGTGGTTTTTGCCACGGATACGGCGGCATTTTTCGGCGGACGCGCCTTTGGGAAGACACCGCTCGCGCCGAACATAAGCCCGAGCAAGACGCGAGAAGGCGCGGTCGCAGGCATGCTCGGCGCGGTCGCTGCGAGTGTTCTTGCCGCCAACTTGCTGGGAATACACGCTATAATGGTAGAAGCCATCTTATTGGGCATATTAGTCGGCGCGCTCGCGCAGTTAGGCGACCTCGTAGAATCGCGCCTTAAGCGTAAAGCCGGCGTCAAGGATTCGGGCGCGCTTGTGCCCGGTCATGGCGGCATTCTAGACAGACTGGACTCAATTGTTTTCACCCTGCCA
Organism: Dehalococcoidia bacterium; assembly: GCA_965222145.1. Lineage (GTDB taxonomy): Bacteria > Chloroflexota > Dehalococcoidia > Lucifugimonadales > JADFKI01 > Bin90. Next base: position 252,106 of record CBDCTG010000001.1, read on the forward strand.
GCAGTGTATTATTTCGTGATATGGGAAGTACAACAAAAAGGCTTGCTGTCCTAGGCTCCACCGGCTCGGTCGGCACTCAGACGCTGGATATCGTGCGCACTTACCCCGATGATTTCAGAGTTGTAGGGCTAGCCGCGCGCAGAAGTCATCGCCTTCTTGAACAGCAAATTCGCGAGTTCCGCCCCTCAATGGCTTATTGCGAAGGCAGTCGTTCAGAGAAGGCATTCCTGAGCGACTACGGTTGTCTTGCCTGCGAAATTGACGAGATTGCTTCCAACCCTGATGTGGATATCGTAGTTGCGGCAACTACCGGCGATGTCGCCGTGCCAGCAACCTTCGCGGGAATAGAGGCAGGCAAAGACATCGCCCTTGCCAACAAAGAGACGGTAGTCGTGGCAGGCGAGTTGGTTACAAAAGCCGCGCGCGATCACAACGTGTCCCTGCTGCCCCTGGACAGCGAACCCAACGCTATCTGGCAGTGCCTGCGCGGCGAAGACCAAAGCGTCTCCAAATTGATCATCACCGCATCGGGCGGTTCATTCCGCGATACCCCGATTGAGCAGCTTGCCGATGTTACGCTTGACCAGGCGTTGCAGCATCCCACCTGGCAAATGGGCGCAAAGATTACCGTCGATTCTGCCACTATGATGAACAAAGCGTTTGAGGTTATAGAAGCTCACTGGCTCTTCAATGTCCCCTGGGACGACATCGAGGTCGTCATCCATCCGCAGAGCATGATTCATTCGATGGTTGAATTCGCGGACGGTTCGGTGAAGGCGCAGATTAGCCCGCCGGACATGCGCCTGCCGATTCAGTATGCCCTGTTCTACCCGCGCCGCCTGCATAACCCCAACATCAGGCCGTTCGATCCGGTTGGAACAGGAGCGCTGAGTTTCGAGTCCCTGGACCCAGAGCGCTATCCCTGCTTTAGCCTTGCGCTTGAAATCGCGCGGCGCGGCGGCACTTGGCCTGCCGCACTGTGCGGCGCGGACGACGCAGCCGTCGAGCTGTTCCTAGCGGGCAGAATTGGCTTTATGGAGATTCCGGTCGTCATTGCAGAGGCAGTCCGCGAACATAGAAACATTGAAAAGCCAACACTGCAAGACACACTTGGCGCCGCAGCCGCCGCACGCCGCCGCGCTGCCGGAATCGTGGAGGTGTAGCTTAGTGTTTGGGCTTCCTGCGTGGCTGCTTGTCTTCCCTGTGTTGGGCTTCCTCGTCTTCATTCACGAGATGGGGCATTTCCTTACGGCCAAGTGGTTCGGCATCACGGTCAAAGAGTTCGGCTTCGGCTTTCCGCCGCGGCTGGTAGGCATCCGCTTCTCGCCGGGTGGCACCATATACTCCATCAACTGGATACCGCTTGGCGGCTTCGTGCGCATGGTCGGCGAACATGGCGAGGGCATCGAGGAAGGAAGATACGTCCGCCAGAAGCCGGAGAAAAGTGTCATTCTTGTGCGCGGTCGCCACAACCATCCCGACTTCTACGGCCTCTTTGCCGTGCCCCGCGACGCCTCACAAGAAGACATTCGCAGGTCATATGTCGAGCTTGTCGAACTCATCAATCTGAGGGAGCCGGACCGGCGGGACAGGATGCTCCACACCTTGCAGATTGCGTACAGCGAGCTGTCCAATCCCGAAAAACGCGCCGCCTACGACGAACTAATCAAGGATGTCGAAATGGGGCCGGCAGACCCTCCCGACCACTATGGTCTGCTGGATGTGCCTTTGAAAGCCTCCCAGGAGGAGATTGACGAGGGCTACGAAGAGCTTAAAGAGCTCATAAATAATAAAAACCCTGATAATCGGGCAGGTCTGCTCAGATACGCAGAACACGCTCACTCGGTATTGTCGGACCCTGGGGCGCGCGCCTCCTATGATCGGAGATTGAGCGCGGTCGTGCCGGCGGAGGTCAGTTTCGCCGACCAGAGTGTTCTCAAGCGCGCCATAGTGCTCTGCGCCGGATCGGTAGTTAACCTGATATTCCCCGTCATAGTCTTCGCGGTACTGTTCGCGCTGCCGCATGACGTGCCAAGCGGCAAGGTCGTGATAACGGCGGTCGCGCCCGGATCGCCTGCCGAACTCGCCGGGGTAACTTCGGGCGACACGGTCATCGCAGTCAATGGAAACGAACTCGACACTCACGGCGACCTCGTTCAAGAGGTAATGTCCAGCCTTGGCTCGCCCACGGAACTGACACTTCAGCGCGGCGTATTCATAACAGGCAATCCGGCCCCGCAGCCCACATCGGGCGGCCACGAGACTGTTACGCTCGTGCCGCGCGTCAAACCGCCTAAGTTGGAGGTCGTAGAGCGAGTGACAGACCCGGCGCGCGAAGTGTCCCTTACAGACGCGAGGCGCTACCAGCCGGACCTGCAAGTTGGCGACACATTGACGCAGGGCGCGATGGGCGTAATGCTAGGCACATTTGAAACGCGAATGGTACAGCGTGATTACTCGGTCTTCCGCGCTATTCCGATGTCCTTCCAGCAAATGTGGGATGTGCTCACTCTTACCCGAACCAGCTTAGTTCGCTGGGCCTCCGGCGGGCCCGACCCTGGGTTTTCAGGACCCGTGGGAATAGCGCGCGTTACCGGACAAATCGCGCAGGTTGGTCTGTCTCCCCTGCTGCAATTGACCGCAATAATCAGCATCAGCCTGGGCATCGTTAATCTGCTGCCTATCCCTGCGCTTGATGGCGGCAGGCTCATGTTCGTCATCATCGAGTTTCTTCGCGGCGGCAAGCCCATCTCGCCAAGACGCGAAGGCATGGCGCACCTGGTCGGATTCCTGGTGCTGATTGGTCTGATAGTGGTCGTAAGCTACTTCGATATAATACGGCTGATTAATGGCGACAGTGTAATTCCGTAAGGAATGCGTATGGCGATTCACCGTAAGGAAGATGTGGAGGGCAGCAGATGCAGAAGCGACGAGTAACAAAGCCCGTCTATGTTGGTGATGTGAAGATTGGCGGCGGCGCCCCCGTAACTGTACAGTCCATGACTAAGACGGACACGCGCGATGTCGCGGCGACCGTGCAGCAGATTCGTGAAGTCGAGGAGGCTGGCGGCGAGATAATACGCTGTGCCGTCCCCGATATGGAAGCTGCCAAGGCGCTCGCCGAAATCATGAAGCAGATAAACATCCCGCTTATCGCTGACATCCATTTCCACTATCAGCTCGCGCTTGAATCGCTGAAGAGCGGCGTGGACTGCCTCAGATTGAACCCCGGAAACATACGCGACCGCGAGAAGGTCGAAGCCATAGTGCTTGAGGCGAAGGCGCGGCAGGTGCCAATCCGCATCGGCGTGAACTTCGGTAGCCTGCCTCCGGTGGGCGGCATCGGCGTGACGCGCGGACTATCACGCCACAAGGACGGCGTCAATATGCTGCCCAAGGCCGGCGAGGCCAGTGAAGGCGAGTACACCGTCGTTGACCACATGGTCCAGACAGGTCTGTGGGAGATTGGCATCCTCGAAGACCTCGACTTCGACCTCATCAAGATTTCGCTGAAAGCCTTCGACATAGACACCACCGTGGAGGCTTACAAGCGTCTTGCCAAGATGGTGCCCTACCCGTTCCATCTGGGCATCACAGAGGCGGGCACGGCAAAATCCGGCAGCATCCGCAGCGCGATCGGACTTGGCATGCTGCTGTACGAGGGCATCGGCGACACGATCCGCGTCTCACTCAGCGACGACCCGCGCGAAGAAATATACACGGGCATGGAGATTCTGAAGGCGCTGGAACTGCGCAAGGAAGGCACGACGCTAGTCGCATGCCCAAGCTGCGGCAGGGCGGATGTTGATGTGCGCTCGCTCGCCAACAACGTCGATGAGCTTCTGAAAAGCATCAAGTCGCCAATCAAGGTGGCTGTGATGGGCTGTGAAGTCAACGGCCCCGGCGAGGCGAAGGACGCTGATGTCGGCATCGCCGCCGGCGCTGGGCGGGCTGTAATCTTCCGCAAAGGGCAAAAGGCGCGCATCGTTGACGAAGCGGACATGCTCGGCGCGTTGATGGAAGAGGTGCGGAAGGTTGAATCTGAAATGGTGGGCGCCTAATACTGAAATACAATGACGGCAGATAGCCTTAGTTAGGTGCCGTCTCTACTATCTTTCGAGCAGGTTGTGATTTTATTATGCGAATGTCCAGGATGTTCGGTAAAACCCAGCGCAATGACCCGGCAGAAGCGGAGCTTGCAAGCCATCGCCTGATGCTGCGCGCGGGGATGATTTACCAGGTTTCAGCAGGCGTTTATAGTTACATGCCGCTTGCGCTTCGCACCCTCCGCAAAATTGAGCAGATTATCCGCGAGGAGATTGACGCTGCCGGTGGACAGGAAGTAATGATGTCCGCGCTGCAGCCGCTCGAATTCTGGGAGAAGTCCGGTCGAAGCGAGGCGATGGGCAATGAACTCTTCAGACTGCATGATCGCAGGGATCGCCCGCTTGTGCTCGCGCCCACGCATGAAGAGCTTCTGACCTACATGGTCAAGGCGAATGTCAACAGCTACCGAGACCTGCCGCTCATCATCTACCAGATTCAGACGAAGTTCCGCGATGAGCCAAGACCGCGCGGCGGTTTGATTCGTGTGCGCGAGTTCGATATGAAGGACGCTTATAGCTTCGATGTCGATCAAGACGGACTCGACGTCTCCTATGATGCTATGGCGCAGGCATATCGCAACATATTCAGCCGCTGCGGCTTGGAAACCATCGAGGTTGAGGCGGACAGCGGCGCAATCGGCGGCAAAGATTCCAGCGAGTTCATACTGATCGCAGACGCAGGCGAGGATACGATCGTCCTGTGTCCCTCCGGAGACTACGCCGCCAATGCGGAGAAGGCCGTCTTCGCCAAGCCTCAGCAGGATGCCGAGCCGCTGCTGCCCATTGAAGAGGCGCACACGCCCGGCATAAAGACGATTGACGAGTTGTCCAAATATCTCAAAGAACCTGCGCGCAAGACGCTCAAGGCTGTGTTCTACATGGCGATGGGCGAGCTTGTATTCGTCGTCATTCGTGGTGACCTAGAAGTTAACGAAGTCAAGCTATCCAATGTACTGGGAGGCGCACCCGGCCTGCGCCTCGCCTCACCGGAAGAGGTACAGGAGCACGGACTCACGGCAGGTTCTGCGTCGCCCATTGGCCTGAATGGCATAAAGGTTGTGGCGGACGACTCCGTTGACATGGGTTCCAATTTCCTCGCAGGAGCGAACAAACCCGACTACCACCTTCGCAATACCAACCACCATCGAGACTTTGAAGCGGACATAGTTGACGACATCGCGCTCGCTCAGCGGGGAGACTCCTGCGAAAAGTGCGGCACGGAGCTCGTAATGCGGCGCGGCATCGAAGTCGGGCACATATTCAAGCTGGGCACGCGCTACAGCGATGTTCTGGATGCGCATTATCCGGACGAGAACGGCGAGCCGCACCTCATCCTGATGGGCTGCTACGGCATCGGCGTAGGACGCCTGCTCGGTGCCACAATCGAGCAGAATCATGACGAGAACGGCATGGTGCTGCCCGCGACCATCGCGCCTTACGATGTGTCCCTCGTGGCACTCAACATGCAGAACGAAACTGTCGCGGAGTCGGCTCAAGCGCTCTATGACGAACTGCGCGGTGCCGGATTGGAAGTGCTCTTCGATGACAGAAACGAGTCGGCAGGCGTCAAGTTCAACGACGCCGACCTGATTGGCTTGCCGATACGCCTTGTCGTTAGCCTGCGCAACATCCGCGATAGCGTTGTGGAGATCAAGCGCCGCTCCTCATCCGAAGCCGAAACGGTCGCCACCACTGATGTGGCTACCGAGGTCAAGGCGATGCTTGCGGGCTAGTGTCCCCTGCGAAGAATCTCCTGGAGGAAATCCCGCACTGCCGATTCGTAGCGGCCGCTGTCGAGATTCCACGAGCGCGCGTGCCCTGCCTCAGGAAAGCCGATGTAACGCACAATGTCCGGCCTAGCCTGTTGCAACAAGCGGCTGATTGGCGCAGGCACTAAGTCGTCCGCCTCCCCATGAAGTATCAGAATTGGCGCTCGCAGCTCTGACGCCCTGTTCAGATAATTCATTCGCTGCCAGTCTATGTCGAAGCGCCAGGCTGCCACAGCCTTGCCGATACGCACGATAGAACGCGGGTAGCCTCTGATCCGCCCCACAAAGTCCAGCGTTCCGCCAAAGTCCAGCAGCGGCGAATCCATCACCACGCAGCGCACTCTGTCGGCAAGCTCCGACTCATAGAGCAGGTTAAGGCACATTCCGCCACCCATGCTGTATCCGTAGAGAACAACATCGTCCGCACCGTTGTCGAGGGCGTACTGCACTGCCGCTTCAAGGTCCCGCCACTCAGTCGCGCCGAGCCAGTGCCAGCCATCCTCACTCGCGGGGGCGCCATCATCGTTGCGATAATTGATTGCGAGGATGGGCAATCCGGCATCCACAAGCGTAGGCATTATGCGCAGGGCCTCGTTCGGATGCGCCTCCCGCCCGTGCGCGAAAATCACCCATGTGTTGCTATTTCCGGGAACATACCAGGCGGCGCATTCCCCCAATTCCGACTTGTAGCTAATCTTATCGAATGCAATGCCGTGTGCCGCTTCCGGGTCGTCGGGGTAGGCGTAGATATCGAGGCGCGCTGCCTCAGCTGCGCCGATCGTCGTCGTCAGCGCCGTGTACTCGCGCATGGCGTAGTCATCGCCATGCGCGCCAACACCTAGTTCAATAACCTCGCCCACCTGTCCATATCCGTCCGTGCTGATTATGCCGAATACGCCGTCATGCCGAATGTCCATCGCCCTCCCCTGCCCGTTCATGGCGCGCAAGGTGATCTGTCCGTCACCCTCGCTGCTGGCGATTATGTCAAAGGGCGGCGTCCCATGGCGCGAGGATAGGCTGCCGTCGCGTATAAGATTGGACAGATATATACCGTATGCAATCGCAACCGCCACCAGCGCGGCTAGGACAACCACAAGACCGATCGCTATTGCCATTCGATTCCTCTCAATCTTCGGCGGCTTGGGCAGGAAATCTGCGCTGCCTCCGTGTATAGTCATGCTAACTTGAAGGCGTGTCGCGGTTCAAATCCGCCAAGCCAAATCTGCGACTTAATTGCACATCAGGAGGGTGAAATATGAGCGGAATATGGCCCGGAGACCTGCGCTGTGTTGCCATGCTGAGCTTCGATGTTGACGGCGTTTCAGGTGCTCTCAACCAGAACCCGGATAGCGCGCGGCTGCCTAGCTTCATGTCCGCCCGCGAGTACGGTCCCAGTGTGGGCGCGCCCCGCATCCTGGATCTGCTCGACAAGTATGACATCAAGGCGAGCTTCTACATCCCCGGGTATGTCGCCGAAACTCACGAAGAGCTTGTGCTGGACATCCAGCGACGCGGTCATGAAATAGGGCATCACGGCTACATGCACGAGCCGCCTGCTACTCTGACGCGCGACCAGGAGGCTGCCGTGCTGGACAGGGGCAGCGCCATCCTGGAGCGGATTACAGGCGAAAAGCCACTGGGCTACCGCTCGCCGAGTTGGGAGTTGAGCGAGGATTCACTGGCGCTGTTGATCGAACGCGGCTTCGTCTATGACTCCAGTCTGATGGGCAACGACATTCCCTACAAGGTGGATGCCAATGGCAGTGATATAGTGGAGATTCCGATACACTGGGAACTCGACGATGTACCCTACTTCAACTACTCGCCCGCACTTGGCGCGCGCAATGTGATGGCAGACCCCGAGCACGTATATCGCGCTTGGTCGGCGGCATTCGAGGGCATGCACCACTACGGCCGCTCATTCGCCCTAACCATGCACCCCTACACCATCGGCAGACCCGGACGCCTTCGCATGCTGGAGCGACTCATCCAGTACATCCAGACATTCCCCGGCGTCGCGTTCATGCGCACGATAGACGTGGCTCGCATGTTTGAGGAATAAGCAGACAAAGGCGCATTGAGCGGCATTATCGCCTCACCCTAGCTTGCCCCAGCGTCAGAATCATCGGAATAGCTATCAGGACGCTGAACGCCATCAGCGCGAACGGTTCACGGTAGTTGCCGCGGATATCATATATCCAGCCCACTAGCACCGGCGCTATCACGCCGAAGATGGCGCTCGTGGTCATCATCGTGCCCATGATTGAGCCGTAGTGCCGCCTGCCAAACAGGTCGGCTATCAGCGCGAAGCGCACCGGTATGGACGCGCCGAACCCGACGCCCCATGTAACTATGAAGATGGCGAGATGCCACAGCTCGGTGCTGAACGCGAAGACCATCGTTCCGACAAACTGCAAGAAGAGCGAGACTGCGATTACATGACGCTTGTCCAGGCGGTCGCCGAAGAAGCCGCTGCCCAGACGTCCTGCCACGCTGAATAATGACACACCCAAGATGGCGAAGCCCGCGATGTTTCTGCTAATGCCAAAACTCGTGATTGCCGGTATCTGGTGTATCGACGCCGAAATGACCATTCCTGACACGCCCATCGCAATCGCCAATTGCCAGAACACTCTACTGGACAGCGCCTGACGTGTGGTCATATCAACCTCGCTGGACAGCGCCGCCCTGCGGCGTGCGGCATCCTCCGAACCGGTCTGCTCATCCGGCTCTTCCGGCAGCGCGCCGTCCGGCAGCATACCGTAGTCTTCCGGTCGGCTCTTCATGACGAACGACACTGGTATCCCGATTACCAGATGTCCGATGGCGACCACAACCAGTCCGGTGCGCCAGTCCGTAGTCGCGATAAGCCAAATGATCACAGGAACAAGCACGCCGCCCAGGCCCGCTCCCGCCATAGTGAACGACAGTGCCTTCGACCTGTTCTCTACGAACCAGTTGGCGACAGCGGTGGTTACAATCAGGAATGTGCCGAAGGACAGCCCAATGGTGAGCACCAGAAACGCAGCATAGAACTGCCACAGTTCCTGTATCCTGCTCAGCAGGATGAAGCCCAGAGCAGTCAGGCCGGTACCAAAAAGCATCACATTGCGCGGGCCGAACTTGTCGACGAACCAGCCCACGAATGGGGATATTGCGCCGGATTCTGTGCGCTGGAGCGACATCGCCCCTGCTGTAAGCGCGCGGCTCCACCCGAACTGATCAATGATGGGGTCGAAGAACGCGCCGAATCCCTGCCAGAATGTGCCGGATGTGTACGCCTGGCTTATAGAGCCTGCCAGAACGATCCACCAGCCGTAAAATATGGGTTTCTTTGCTGACCGCTGGGATTTTGCCGATGCTGAAGTTCTTGGCGTCTGCTCGCCTGCGGTATCCGCCCCTGCGAAATCTGAATCTACGGACGGCTTGCGATTGGCGCTTGAGCGTCTGCGAAATCCTAGCAAGACATCTCCATCGGGCGACCATTGCCACAGTGAACAGGAATTTGTGAATCAACCTTCGTATTTTATAACTTGCTGATTTGCCCTGTAAATGGAATTCCGTCTGTAGCGATGCCCAAGAGTGATGCGCCGAGCGCGGTTATTCGTAGCGTTGAAAGTCAGGTTTGCTGTACACTTTCTTGGGCGGCGCAACCGCCGATACGCAGCACACGGGTGAACCAGAGCGATGCCAGATTATCCCCACTTAACCACAACAAGCCAGCTCGACAGGACGTTCATAGAGGCGCGACTGTTTCCTCTATGCGAGACGCTGCGAAGCGGCAACGCGGCAGACGGGCGGCTAAGTGGCCTTGCACTGTATTCCCTGTTCTACGAACCCAGCCTGCTTACGCGAACGTCGTTCGAACGCGCGATGGGACTGCTTGGCGGGCAGATATATCATACGGAGGACGCCTCCCAGTTCTTCCCCGTGTCCAACGCAAGCCACATAGATAATGTCATCAAGATACTGGCGAGCATGCGGATTGATGTCGTGGTGCTGCGCAGCAGCGCGCCAGGAGTGGTGGAGCGCGCCGAGTTCGCCGACTCCTTGACGGTCATCAACGGGGGCAGCGCAGACGATCATCCCACGCAGGCGCTCGCCGACCTATACACCCTGCAACGCGAACTCGGCGGTATCGACGGTGTGAATGTCGCCGTCGTGGGCAGGCTGGAACATCGCAATGTGAATGCGCTGCTGCGAGGACTGGCGCTCTTCGATGACATCAGCGTAACGCTGATCGCGTCAAGCGGCGGCGTTGACCCCGATGTACTCAACTACTGTCGCCAGCGCGGTATGTGTGTCAGCCTGGAGAATGATCTAGATGCGCTTCAAGCGGCGGACGCCATCTACCTGAACGCCCCGCGCACCGTTGCGCACGCGCGGCTGCTCCGCTCAAGGGGCGCGCTGAGCCTCCGCATAGATGGCGAATTTATGGCGAAGTTGAAGCCCCGCTGCATCATATTGGACCCCATGCAGCGCAGCGGCGATTTCGCAGTTGAGGTCGAAGACGACAGACTTGCTTTCTATCGCCAATCTGAGAATGCTCTGGTAATGCGCATGGCGATACTGGCAAACATGTTTGACCGTGGATAGGCGAAAGTAAGCGCATTATCTTGAGCGCGCGCGTATCATCATCTGGCATGCATTAGGCGTGCCACGAATGGCGCAGCAGATGGTCCCAGGGTGCCGAGCACGCGGCGAATATTCGTGTGCCGCAGCGTCGTCATGATGACCCTGCCGTGCCAGTCGAAGGCGACATCCTCGCCGATGTAATCGTCCAGCACTCCGTCAGACAGGAACTCGATCATCAGCCGCTCAATCTGGTCGTCCGTCAGCGTCTCGAAGAGCATGCGCGCGTAGGAGCCGACCCGTAGCTCCCTACCGAACACAGCCTTCCAGTTCCGCTCGTAACCGCGCAGGTCGTTGGCTGTACACTTACCGCTTGAGATTGCGTTATGCGCGGCTTCGGCAGCGATCCGTCCCGAAAGAAAGGCGTAGTAGATGCCGCCGCCGGTCGTCGGCTTGACCAGCCCTGCGGCGTCTCCTGCCACCAGCACCCTATCCCCGTAGCTCGGCGTTAGTGGGCGTATTGGGATCCCCCATGTTTGCGGTCTGCTCGCGATACTATCGATCTTGCCATCGGATTTAAGGCGCTCGATGAATCCCTCCATCTGCCCGTTAGCGCGGCGCCGGGGTGCCATGCCCACTAGCGCGCGCCCTTCCGAGAGCGGCACAAGCCACGCGAACGAGTTCTGCGCCGTGTCGCTTCCCAGATAGACTTCGGTTTCAGATAGGTCAGTAGCATCCGCTTCAACCTGATAGCCGACAAGATACTCGTCGTACTTGCCAGCTTTGATGCCCGCCATCCTCAATAGAGGTGAACCAAACCCTGACGCCAGAATTACAACACGGCAGTGGTATGTGTGGCGTCCGTCCTCTCGGATGACATCTATCTCCGCGTGTGCGTCTGTGATTCGGATGTCGGTTACTCGGGTGTTCAGTGTATATTCCGCGCCCGCTTGCTGCGCCCGTTCCGCGACCGAGTTCACGTAGGCGACGCGATTCACGATGTATGCGTGCGTCTCCTTGCGCTCAATCCTGTACCGTCTGCCGCCCGGAGACACGATAGTCGCGGAACGCGCCTCGCCGTGGATATGCTCGGGCGCGGGCGGGAATAACTCGGCGCATTCCCTGCCGATGATGCCTGTGCAGAGCTTGTCGCCAATGTTCGTGCGCCGGTCCAGCACGGCAACGCTGATGCCTCGCTCAGCCAGCTCCAGCGCAGCCATGTTGCCGCACGGACCTGCGCCGATTACTATTACATCGTACAAAAGGTTATCTCCTGGTATTTGGTATTCGAACCGAAATAGGCGGGAAAGATATGAAGCAGACCCTCCCTCGCATGCCCGCCAAAGGACAGCGTCGCAATCTGGAGGCTCAGTGGCTTGACTTGCTGGAGGCGGGCGAGATGCCTGGCGAGGCGATTCATCCTCAAGGCAGCGCACCCACACAGCTTTACGACGCCATTCGGCTGTTTAACAACGGGCTGTACTGGGAGTGCCACGAAGTTCTGGAAGAGGTATGGCTGGAAAATCCGTATCCGCAGCGCTTCTTCTGGTCCGCGCTGATAAAGCTTGCGGTTGGCTTTCATCATGTCGGACGGCACAATCTCCACGGCGCTCGCGTCAAGTTGGGAGACGCCGTGCGCCTGTTGCCGTTATTTCAGCCGCAATGCCTCGGCGTGGATACCGCAGCAGCCCTTGCGGACGCTCTGCGTTGGCAGCAAGACTTGAACGCCCTACCCCTGAACTGGGCGGCTATTGATGACCTGCCCAAGCCCCTCATCGACTTCAAAGCTCAGCGATAGAGTTACTCGCTCGTTGCTGCGGCATCGGCGTACATAGCATCGGTCTTCGCAGCCATGATGAAGTCGTTGCGATGCAGTCCGCGAATCTTGTGCGTCCACCAGTCAACGCCAACGCGCCCCCACTCCACAGTGATACGCGGGTGGTGTCCCTCTGCATCCGCAGACCGACCCAGGTCGGTAGCAAAGTCAAGCGCTCCGCCAAAGTCCCTGAACCTGAATGTTCATTGCAGTCGCGGCATGCCGTCCATATCAGTAAGTTCCCAATCTGAGACCTGCGGGTGCAGTTCGGCGACCTCTTCATCTGTTACGCGCGGCGAGTCCCTGCGGCAAGCAACACACTTTTCTCTCGTAAGCATTGTCATAGCGTCATCCTCCATGCTCTGGCAATATATTCACTACCTAAATAATAGCCCCTGATGTCAAATTTCGCCACGCCTCGGAACAGTGAGGTAGACGCGCTTGACTGCTCTTGTCTTGCCACATACACTTCCGCCATAAATCTGACTGAACTTTTGAACCAATCGTCTGAAGGAGCATTTCATGCGGCAGAATCGTGTCAAGAAACTTATGCGCGAAGGCAAGTTGGCACTCGGCAAGTATGTCAGCCTCGCCGACCCGCAGGTGGTGGAGATTATAGGCATCGCCGGGTTCGACGCCGCGTTCATCGACATGGAGCACACCGGCTTCGACTTGCGGACAGTGGAAGAGATGATACGCGCATCAGACCTCGCGGGCGTCACCTCGATGGTGCGCGTCCCTGACAACGACGCAAAGCTGATTCTCCGCATACTTGACATGGGCGCAGAGGGCATCATCGTGCCGCATATAGAAGGACTTGAAGGAGCAAAGCGCGCAGTGGACGCCGTTCGTTACCCGCCCCTTGGCGATCGTGGCGGCGCGGGCGGCACACGAGCGGCGCGTTTCGGCGCGGTTTCCTGGAACGAGCATGTACGCCAGTCCAACGAGGAGATTATCCTGTCCGTGATGACAGAGGACGACAAGGGAATCAACGATGTCGAAGCTATCGCGGCGCTTGACGGCGTTGACCTAGTTTCCATTGGGCCGACCGACCTATCCCAGACCCTAGGCGTCACCGACCCTGCCGATCCACGCCTCCGCGACAAAGTGAATGAAATCGCCGAGCAGGTCAAGTCTATCGGCAAGGCGAAACTGCAAATACCCATGGGCCATGCGGCGCTGCCCTTAACCCCGCAGGACTTGCTTGACCTAGGTGTTGGCTACACGCATGTCGCGCCCGCGCCGCCCGCAATTCTCATGAAACAATTCATTGACAGTGTGGGCGAGATTCACAAAGCGGTGGGCAGATAGTCGCCTGAGCATCCGGCGAATCACGCAAGGAGGCGAATAGACAATGCGCGCTCTCGTGCTGAACGGGGATAAGTTTGCCGTTGAGGAGCGCCCCATGCCTGAGCCTGATGTCGGCGAGGTCCTGTTCCGCACGCACTACTCCGGAATATGCGGGACAGACCTGCATGCTCCGGACCTGAACTTCTACACTCCCGGCGTGGTCATAGGCCATGAATTCGCGGGCGAAGTCGCCGCCGTCGGGCCTGGCGTTGAAGAATGGCAAGCTGGCGACAGGGCGACCGTCCATCCTAGGGGCAACTTCTGCGGCACATGCTACGAGTGTCGGCATGGCTGGCCAAATATTTGCAGCTCAGACGAATTCTGCGCCCCGGCTGGCAGTGTGCGAGACGGCGGCATGGCTGCGTATGTGAGCCTTCCGGCGGGCAAGCTGCGACACCTTCCGGACGAAGTTTCCATGCTGGAAGGCGCATGGGCAGAACCGATTTCGATTGCGCTTCGCGGCGTCAGCAGGTCCGGGTTCGGCGTCGGACAGCGGACTGTCGTGATTGGCGCGGGTCCCATCGGGCTGCTGACCACGATGCTTCTGCGACACGGCGGCGCGAGCGACATCACCGTGATTGAGCCGAGCGAGATGCGCCGCGCCAAGGCAGAAGAGGTTGGCGCCGACCTGACAATCAACCCGTTTGACGACGATTCCACGGCAATTTTCGGTGCCGACTTGGAAATGCCCGACCACGTCTTCGAGTGCTCAGGAGCTTACACCGCAGTTGATACGGCAGTGGACATTGTCCGACCACACGGACGGGTAACTCTCGTCGGCGTCGCTTCCGGCGCAGTTAGCTTTCACTCGCTGCACGCCCTCACGAAGGAAGTAACGATTAGAAGCACTTCCAGGAATGCGGACGAGATAGTCACCGCGACAAGGCTGCTGGCACGAAAGGCGCTCGATGTGCAGGCGCTCACGAGCGCAATCGTGCCGTTGGAAGGCGCGCTCGACGCATTGGAGCGGCTTGGTCGAGGCAATGCGATCAAGATACTGGTGCAGCCAACTGAATAGAGAAGTCAAATAAGAGGCCCAAGAGGGAGCCAAAAAGGGAGAACATACAATGCGCGCGCTCGTACTTAACCAAGAAGGTGGATACGCGGTAGAAGAACGCCCGATGCCTGAACCGGACACGGGCGAAGTGCTCTTCCGCACGCACTACTCCGGTATATGCGGCACCGACCTGCACGCAGTGCAGCTCGGCAGGTACGAAGATGGTGTGGTAATCGGGCACGAGTTTGCGGGCGAGGTCGTATCTGTCGGATCCGGCGTTGAAGGCTGGCGTGCTGGCGATCGCGCTGCCGTGCATCCCAAAGGCAACGTCTGTGGCGTATGCCCCGAGTGCCGAGACGGTCTGTCCAATCTGTGCAGCGCCCCGGACATCGGCGGCACAGCGGGCATCGGCAGCAACGGAGGCATGGCTGCGTATGTGAGCATTCCGGCGGGCAAACTACGCAGCCTGCCCGATGAAGTCTCGCTGCTCGAGGGCGCGTGGGTCGAGCCGATCGCTGTCGCGTTGCGCGGCGTTTCACGCTCCGGCTTCAAGGTCGGACGGCGGGCCGTCGTTGTGGGCGCGGGTCCCATAGGACTGCTGACCGTGATGCACCTGCGACTTGGTGGGGCGAGCCAGATTACTGTGCTGGAACCCAGCGAGATGCGCCGCGCCAAAGCCGAGGAACTCGGCGCAGACATCACCATCAACCCGATCACAGACGATCCCACCGAGATATTTGGCAATGACATCGAGCGCCCCGACTACGCATTTGAGTGCTCCGCCGCGCCCTCCGCACTCGATACGGCAGTTGAAATTCTGCCCCACAATGGCACGCTGGCGCTGCTCGGCGTTGCGACATTCCCGATCAGTTTCCGCTCGTACACCATCATTCGCAAGGAATTGACCGTTACCGGCAGTTCCAGCTATGTGGAGGAATTCGACATCGCCATTCGCCTGCTCGCGCGCAAGGCGCTCGATGTGCAGCAGCTCACCAGCGATGTCGTAGGGCTTGAGGGTGTGTTGGATGCCTTCAAGCGCCTGGAGGACGGCAGCGCAATCAAGATTCTCGTGCAGCCGAATGACTAAATAATGATCAATTAAGGTAAAGGCAGAGGACAATGAAAACAAAACCTACAATCACCGCCTTGGAAATCGTCCAGTGGGAAACTGAACTGAAGGATGTTGAGCCGGAGCCGACGATAGGCATCCCGACTTACAAGCCCGGCAGCAAGATCAGGCGCCGCAGCCACGGACTGCGTATCCACACCGATCTGGGAATCACGGGCGAGTACATAGGCGGCTCAGCGATGGACTATACGGCAATCGCGGGCTTCGCAAGGGTACTGCTGGGACGCAATGCGCTGGGTCGGGAAGAGATCTACAACGACCTCAAGCAGGCAATGAGGCAGCAAGCGCGATTGGGAACCGGGGTCGTGGACATCGCTCTCTGGGACCTCGCTGGCAAGTATTACGAAGCCCCTGTTTATGAGCTTCTTGGCGGTTCTCAGAAGAAGCTACCCTGCTATGCCAGCACTTATGTCGGTGATTCAGAGCCAGGTGGTCTGAACACCGCTGAAGCATACGCCGACTTTGCCGAATACTGTCTGGAAATGGGCTATCCCGCCTACAAGATTCACGGCTGGCAATCCGCGCCAATCAAGGATCAGATTGCCATCGTTGAGGCCGTCGGCAAGCGTGTGGGCGGCAAGATGGACCTGATGCTCGATCCGTTCTGCGCCATCAACACATTTGGCGATGCCCTCAAGCTGGGGCGTGCGTGCGATGAGTACAACTTCTTCTGGTACGAAGACCCGTTCAAAGACGGCGGCGTTTCCATGCACGCTCACAGGAAGCTGCGCCAGCTAATCAAGACACCCATTCTCCAGCTTGAGCATGTGCGCGGGCTGGAGTCGCATGTTGATTTTATCGAGGCGGAAGCGACCGACTTTGTGCGCGCCGACCCTGACTACGACGGCGGCATCACGGGCGTGATGAAGATTGCCCACGCGTCCGAGGGGTTCGGCCTCGATGTCGAGCTTCATGTTACGGGTCCCGACAGAAGGCATCTAATGGCGTCGATGCGAAATAGCAACTATTACGAGATGGGGCTGCTGCATCCCAAGTTGGGACCGAGCCACACACCGGTGTTTAAGTGCGGCTATGAGGATGCAATGGACTCCATAGACGAGAACGGCTGCGTGGATGTGCCGGAAGGCGTGGGACTCGGCGTCGAATACGACTGGGACTTCATAAAGGCCCACGAAACCGACAGAGTCGTGTACAAGTAGTCACGCTTTCAATGCCCCTGCTCTCCCCTGTTCGCAGAAGGAGAGCAGGTATAACGTAGTAGTCGGCCTAGTACGGATACGGCATCACGCCCATAGGCACCTCGATGAGCGTTGGAGCATTGATGTCCAGCGCCTCCTCGAGCGCGGCTTGCAACTCGTCGGCGTTATCTTTGCCCACGCGCACGCCCCTCGCGCCGAACGCATCGGCGAGCTTCACGAAATCAGGGTTGTGCAACTCCGAGCCATACACACGCCCCTCAAAGCGATCCGTCTGGTCGCGCCTCACATTGCCGAACGCGCTATCGTTGAACACCACGACCACCGCATTGATGCCGTACATCACCGCTGTCGCCAATTCCTGCACGTTGTACATAAAGCCACCATCGCCCGACACTGCCACAACCGCCTTGTCCGGGTTGGCGACCTTCGCACCCAGCGCGCACGGATACGCGAAGCCCAGGTTGCCGAAGTAGGATGATGTCAGGTATGTTTTCGGCTCATATACTGGGAAGCGCGTGCGGCTGTAGTAGCCCACCTGCGTCATGCCTGCCACAAGTATGCCGTCATCCGGCATCGCGGCGCGCACGGCATTTGACAGCGAGTGCAGCGGCTCCAGGGCGCGGCCCTCGCCAAAGAACTCTTCGCGCATCTCTTCGATTTCAGCTTGACGACTCTCACACGCGGGCTTGATAACTGAGACCGCCTTGAGCAACTCTTCAAGAGTCATCTTGGCGTCGCCCGCAATGCCGAAGGTATTCTCGTAGTTCCGCCCAAGCTCGGCTTCGTCTATGTCTATCTGCACAACCCTCTGACCCTGCAGTATCTGCGGAGTCTGGATTCGAGTGCCTACGGCGAGAATGACATCATGATCCGCCATACGATCATGATATGGATCGATGCGGCGCGGCACTCCCAGCGACAAGTAGTGCCTGTCCGAGATCGCGCCTTTGCCCTCCGCTGTCTCGATTACGGGCGCTTGCAGGTATTCGGCGAGTGCGAGCAAAGCATCGTTCGCGCCGGACAGATTGACGCCGCCGCCCGCGTATATCAGCGGATTCTTGGCGTTGGCTACAATTCGCGCGCCCTCTTGGATGCTGTCTGCGCTTGCGGCTTGGCGCTGGTAGTTGACGGGTTCGAGAAGCTCGATTTCTGCTACATCGGCGAGCGTCTCCGGCGGTATCTCAATCTCCACCGGGCGAGGCCTGCCCGACTTGAGCTGGTAAAACGCCTCATGCACCGCTTCGGGAACGTCGCGTGGATCAAGGATGCGCTGCGCCCACTTGGTAACTGGGCGAATCGTGTCGAGCTGGTCGTTGATTTCGTGCAGCACGCCGCGGTCAACCCCAATCATGTCGCGCTCCACCTGCCCTGCCACCACCATGATAGGCGAGGATGCTGCGAAGGCCGTGCCGATTGCCGCAGATGCGTTCTGCAGGCCCGGACCCGGTACCACGAGCGCAGTGCCTATGTCGTCGCCGGAGCGTGAATAGCCGTCCGCCATGTACGCCGTTGCCTGCTCATGTCGCGTGGTGATGAACTTGATACCCGTCTCTTGTGCAAGAGCGTCAAGAGCGTGATAGAGCTGGACTCCCGGAAGCCCGAATATCACCCGCACGCCTTCACGATATAGCTGCTTTGCCAGTGCCTGTCCGCCGGTCATCTGTGGCATTTGTCTTCGTTACCTCTCTGTCTGTATTGTGCCTTGATTCGTGGACTTCGAATGTCCAATTCAAGCAAAGTGCCCAAGCCTCAAAGACAAGGGCACTTCACATAGTTCACAAGTTAATGTGGATAGTTCCTGGTTGCGACATAGTCTGCGCGTGCGCGCTCCATAGCCTTGGCGCGCGCCTCAAGAAGCTCGTCCTTCTTGCCCTCAGACCAGACCTGCGACCTGTCTAGGCTGGCGATAGAACCCTGGAAGTGCGGCATCACGTAGCGCGCGACCAGTTCGTAACTGTGCAACACCTGTTCTCGCGTGCCCCACTCGGTCGCCTGAATCATGAATCCACCGAATCCGCCGCTCTCTTCATCGAGTCTCTTGATAGTAGCGATGAGATCGTCGGGCGTGCCAACGCACCACGCTCCGTTCTCAGTCATCATATCGATGATCTTGTCACGGTCTGCGTTGCTGTTCACATCAAAGTTGAGCTGATGCCCCAGCGTCTTCACGAAGTAGTCGTACTGGTAACGTCCCGCGTTCGCGCGCGCCTGCTCAATGGCTTCCTTCTTGCTCTCCGCGAGATGCACATGCATAACCACGCGCCACTCGTTGCGGTCCATCGTGTTGCCATTCTCCTCGGCGGTCTCCTCGGCGATCTTCCAGAAGTCCGCGAGGTTGTTGGCTATGCTGTCGCCGCGCGTTACGCTCACGGACAGCACACCTGCGCCATGCTTGCCCGCCAGCACCATTCCCGACGGAGACTGCGCCGCTGCTACTGCAATGGGGAAGTGAGGCTTTGTGTAAGGTCGTAGATGCAGCTGAGCTTCTACCAGATTGAACCACTCCGACTTGTATGTGATAGGCTCGGTTTCCCTGAGCAGACGCATTATCAGCGTCATCGACTCGTCCATACGCCGCCTCTGCACTACGGGGTCAATTCCGAGCATCGCGGCATCCGTTACGAGCGCGCCGGGACCTACGCCGAGCATAGCCCGCCCGCGCGTCAGGTGGTCGAGCAGCACCATGCGGTTGGCGACCATCATCGGATGATGGTATGGCAGGCTGATGACACCCGTTCCGAGCTTGATATTTCGCGTGCGCTCCGCGGCAGTCGCGATGAACACTTCCGGCGAGGCGATAATCTCCCAGCCCGCGCTGTGATGCTCGCCTATCCAGGCTTCATCGTAGCCTAGCTGATCGAGCCACTGGATAATCTCAAGGTCGCGTTCAAGGGATAACGTTGGATTCTCGCCTTTCCAGTGGAACGGCGCCATGAAGATTCCAAACTTCATTCTTTCGGGGAGTGTCATAAGTGCATCCTTTGCCTGTGCTGCCTGCTTTATGAGGCGCGGTTGAAGCGGCTGTCGCTTCGCAAAGATTTTAGCACGATGCCCATGTCAGGGCAATTGTCAGGGCAATTGCCCCGGCAATCGCAACAGCCGCATGCCGCCATCGCCCTCCGCACCTCTTGCGTCCGATATCAGTGACAAGGAAAAACCCGACCGCCTGCGCTCGGCGGCTGAAGATTACCTCTGCTTGTGATAAACTCGCCGATACTTATTCCATGCACCAGGAGAAAGCAATGGTCCCGCCTGACAGTTTGTTCGGAGTAATCCCCACATGGGTAGGCGTGTATCTGGCATCTATCGCCGCATTCGCCGTTGCGGGCTACTTCCTGTACCAGCGCGTCTTCAGGCTTGTGCTGCTGGGCAAGCCCGCAGGTCGCTTCGACCAGCCTGTGCGCCGTCTCTTCGGCTCCCTGCCCTTCATCTTCGGGCAGCGCAAGGTGCTCCAGCGCGTATCCATCAAGGACCGCGCGGGGCTGGCGCACTTCTTCATATTCTGGGGCTTCCTGTCCTTCACCCTAAGCTATGTTCTGTTCATATTCGGCGACTCGCTGTGGCATCCGCTATCCTCGAAAATACTCACCGAAACGGGCTTGAAAGCCTTCACAATCTATCTGGACATTCTCGCCGTTCTGTTTCTCGTAATACTTGTAGCAGCGGCAATTCGTCGCTGGGTTATAACTCCCAGTCGCCTGAAATTCGACCTCACACAGAAGAAAGAATCGGGCATTATCCTCGGGCTGATAGCTATGCTGATGGTTTTCACTCTGCTGACCGAGGCGTTCTACGTCGCAGGCGGCAGCGCCGGTCCGCATGCGGTTGCGCCCGTGGGCGGAGCGTTCGGCAACGCACTTAGCGGTTCAGTGAGCGCGGAAGCCGCCAATGTGTTGCAAGCAGTCTTCTGGTGGGGGCACCTTGCCATAATCCTTGGCTTCGCAATCTACATTCCCCTCTCCAAGCACATGCACCTCGTTGGTGCGCCCATCAACTTCTTCACACGCTCCCTCGAAGCGCGCGGCACACTTCCAACACCGACCGACCTGGAGACAGCCGAGGTTTTCGGCGCTTCCCGCGTACAGGACTTCACGCAGCGTCAACTACTGGACGGCTACGCATGCGCCGTCTGCGGACGCTGCACCGACGTCTGCCCCGCCAACATCAGCGGCAAGATTCTCTCGCCGATGCACATCGTGGAAAACCTGAAAGAGCACACTCTCGAAACCGCGCCCGGCGTAATCGCAGGCGAAGACGAGCAAGCCGAGAAGCCGCTCATAGGTCGCTGGATTCAGGAAGAAGCGCTGTGGGACTGTCTGACCTGCGGCGCATGCGTGGAAGAATGTCCCGTCGGCGTAGAGCACATCAGCACCATCATCGACATGCGCCGCTTCCTTGTCATGGAGAAGGCGGAGATGCCGGAGACTGCGATGAACGCCCTGATTAGCATGGAACAGCGCGGTCACCCGTGGCGAGGCACGACATTCACGCGCACCGACTGGGCGGAAGGCTTGGACATCCCACTGCTCGCCGACCATCCAGAAGCCGAAGTGCTCTTCTGGGTGGGCTGCACCGCGGCACTCGAACAGCGCAGCCAGAACGTAGCACGCTCAATGGCGTCCGTCCTGAAGCGCGCAGGCGTGGATTTCGCCATTCTCGGTATGGAGGAGGGATGCACCGGCGATCCGGCGCGTCGTATGGGCAACGAGTACCTCTACCAGATCATGGCGCAGCAAAATATAGACACCCTTAATAGCTACAATGTGAAGAAGGTCGTCACCATCTGCCCGCACTGCTTCAACACCATCAAGAACGAGTACCCACACCTCGGCGGAGACTTCGAAGTACTGCACTACAGCGAGTTCGTAGCGGAGCTAATTACAGATGGGCGCATCAAGCCCCTTGTCGAGATTAACACCACCCTCGCCTACCACGACTCCTGCTATCTTGGGCGGCACAACGGCATCTACGACCAGCCACGCCAGATAGCGGAAGCCATACCGGGATTGAAGCTTGTGGAGATGGAACGCTGCCGCAATCAAGGATTCTGCTGCGGTGCGGGCGGCGGCCACATGTGGATGGAAGAGAGCCGAGGCAGCCGCGTCAACCACGTCCGCACCGACCAATACCTCGAAACCGAGGCCGATACGGTAGGCGTATCATGCCCCTTCTGCCTCCAGATGTTCGAAGAAGGCATCGGCACCAAGGAAGTGCAAGACACCCGCAGAGCAAAAGACCTGCTGGAAATCCTCGATGAGAGCCTGGGGTAGCCGACTTGTAGCAGCCGGAGTATAAGAATGCGAGAATTCACTGTCGTTATCGAACGAGACGAAGACGGCTGGCTGGTGGGCAGCGTTCCCTCGCTCAGGGGATGTCATACTCAAGCACGCAACATGGAAGATCTGCTTGAGAATATCAAAGAGGCAATTCTGCTGTGCCTGGAAGCTGAACCAGGGCTACAAAGTTGTTAGTTCTAAAGGTCCTTCAGGTTTCTCAGGCGAATGGATTGACAACTTGAACGCCGTCATAATCTTGCGTGTGACTCAGGTCTTCAGAATAGACCGCTTCGCACCCCGCCAGGCGCGCTGCGGCAAGAATCGCGCTGTCCCAATATGACAGATCAAAGCGAGAACGAATATCGAATGCCGCTCTTACCACATCAAAGCTAATTGGATAAATTGGAAACCGTGTCATCGACTCACAGAATTCCACTGCCTCTCGGTGCGTCAACGCGCCCGGCCGTGACGACCGCGTAGCCTGTACATAGAACTCCTGCAAAACTTGAGCCGACAGCGCAAGCTCCCTACCAGATAATGACTCCAGAGCCAGGTTTCGCTTAGCCACATCCTCTGCCGCCATGCTGACGGCGTACAAGAGGATATTGGTATCAAGAAATCGCATCTGTTTCGTAAAGCTCGTCACGCCGCAAGTTGTCCCTCGACCTCAGACCCCCGCCTCGTGCTTCGATGGCTGCCAGAGTATCGTCCTGAAGACGTTGCAGGCGTAGAAACTCGCTGTCATGGTCTTTGCCGCTAGCCAATTTGCTCAAGTAAGACTGCAAGAGGTCAGAAACTGATGTGCCGCTCTCTGCGGCCTTTTTACAGGCAATCCTGTACGTATCGTCGTCAACAGAAACAGTGATATTTTTCATTGCCATTGCCCCCTCATTACAACCGCGACCGAATGAATGTCATACGATTGTAACCCACTCCAATTCATTCATTTAGATCAAACACCTCTTCCATCGCGGCCCACCACTCGCTCGGCTTCGCATCCGGCACGCGCACCTGAAACTCCCGCATCAGCGCGTCCCACTCCGCCGCGCGCGGTGAAGCCTCTGTGTAGCGCTGAAAGTCACGCTCCAAATCGAAGTCATCCGCTGTCTCCAGGTACATGAACAGCCTGCTGCCACGCAGGAATATCTTCATCTTCGAGATACCAATCGACCTCAGCCCTTCAAGCACCTCATCCCATACCGCCCGGTGATACTCCTTATACCGCTCGATAACCTCGGCATCATCCCGCAGGTCTAGCGCCATCGCATATGACTTCATGCTGCCCTCCCGTGCGTCGTCCTGCCCCGCAATTACGGCGTAGGCGCATTCTCCGGCAATAACCCTTCGTGCTTTAACTCCGCCCACAGGTCCGCCGGAATCTCATAGCTCACCATGTCGCAGTTCTCCTGCACCTCATCCGCGGACACCGCCCCCGGTATCGTCGCCGCAACCGCCGGGTGAGCCAGTCCAAACTGCAGCGCGGCGGCCTTCAGCGGCACGTCATGCCGGTCGCACACAGCCTTAATCTTGCGCGCCAGTTCCAGCACTTCGGGAGGCGTACTCTGGTAGAAGTAAGTCGTGCCCTCGCCAAGATCGGACGCCAGCACTCCGCTGTTGTACGGCCCGCCCAGTATGATGCTCATGCCCTTTTCTTCGCATAGGGGCAGCAGGTCTTCCAAGCCAGTATGATCGAGCAGCGTGTAGCGCCCCGCCAGCAGGAAGCAGTCGAAATCCGCCTCGCGCCCAAACTGCGCCAGCGGCTCGCAGAAGTTCATCCCTGCCCCAATCGCACCAATGACGCCTTGCGAACGCAACTCTGCCAATGCCGGGAACGCCTCCTCTACCACCTGCTGATGAAAGTCGTCCGGGTCGTGTATCAGCAGCACATCGACGCGGTCGAGTTCCAGCCGCTTCAGGCTCTCCTCAAACGAGCGCAGCACACCGTCTCGGCTGAAGTCGAATACCACATCCATCTGCGGCAGGTCGCGGAAAATGTCTGCGCCGGGCGCTGCGTCCACCGGATTCAGCACACGCCCAACCTTTGTTGATAGCACATAAGAATCGCGTTCAACGCCCGACAGCCCATTCGCGTAGTATCGCTCGCTTCTGCCAGCGCCATACAGCGGGGCAGTATCGTAATACGAAATCCCTAGTTCCAGCCCCTTGGCGATGCTCTCAATTGAACGCTGCTCAGCGACATCCACAGACATCGACCCGAACGGCGCGCCGCCTACCCCGAGCCTCGATACCATAACTCCCGTCGAGCCAATCTTAGTCTTGTCCAGTGGGTTCATATCGCATCCTCCAGCTTGTATTCGCCATATACTAACGCAACCACTTGGATAATCACAGAGTCCCGCATGTACAGGGCCACTATGCGTCGAACCTCTGCGTGTTATAATCGGCTTGCTTGCCATAGTGCGCCTCACTGCGCCCGATGGAGAAAGGTCGGAAAATCTGGTGCGACCCTCAACTCTGCTCGAAATAAGAAACGCTCCACACCTCGTCGCGCTCGGATATCGCGATTACCGGATGACATGGACGGCGAATATGTTCTCAGGCGCCGCGATGTGGACTTTCATCGTAGCAAGTTCGTGGTTCACTCTAAGCAAGTCTGACTCTTCCGGCTGGGTGGGCATCATAACCTTCGCCTCGATGATTCCCTTCCTCATCGTATCCCCCTTTGGCGGCCTGATGGCAGACCGCATCGACCGGCGCACGCTCGCGCAGCTCATGCTGCTCGCCAGCTTTTTCGTAACTGCGATTCTTACCGTACTCGTAATCTCCGGCGAGGTGCAACTGTGGCACGTCGCGGTGCTGGCATTCTTCGGCGGCGGATTCCGTGCCGTCCAGGAACCGACAGTCACAGCGCTCATCCCGAACCAGGTGCCGCAAAGCGTTCTGCTGAATGCCATAACTCTGAACGCCGCTACTCGTCATGGCGCGCGCTTCTTCGGGCTTCTCATCGCCGCCCCGCTTATGGCCATCCCCACCATGGGCGTCGCGGGGGTCCTGGTGCTCAGTGCCCTTCTAGCCGGAGTCAGCACGCTGATGATGTCTCTGGTGAAGACTAGGTCCCGCGGCGAGGGCGGAACGGGACATGGCACAATGCAATGGGTGTGGGACCTGGGGGACGGCTTCGCATATATTTTCAAGAACAAGACGATAGCCCTGTTTATGGCGCTGGTTGCTCTCCATTGCGCTCTTGTCATGTCCTTCGAATCCATCATGCCCGTGTTCTCTAGGGAAAGTCTGGGCGCTACCGACGGATCAATCCTTGGATACTTGGTGATGGGTTTCGGAGCAGGCTCCCTTGTCGGAATACTCCTCTTGGCGGGCGTTCGCAGCGAGAAATTAAAGGGGCAGGTTCTGGTCTGGACCGGTCTGGGGAGCGGCTTGGCGCCCATTATTCTCGCGCTGTCATTCAACGCGCCAATGGGCGTATTGGCAAGCGCAGGGATGGGTCTTTCACAGGCGACTTTCATGGCCCTCACGAGTGCCTATGTGCAGACCATTGCTCCCGACAGGTTGCGGGGCCGAATTTCCAGCCTGTACATACTGTTCGCAGGAGGCATCATGGCTTTTGCCAATCTCGGCTACGGATTCGCTGCCGATGAGTTCTCTGCGCCTCCAATTCTATTGATTACTGGCCTTATTTTCATCGCGGTAGTCCTTGCCCTTACAGCAGGCCAGCCAATCTTGCGAAGTATTTACCGCACAGGGCAGGCAGTACCGGCGTAATTCGTCAATCGGCGCAGTCACTGAGTAGATAAAGAATCTATGAGCATCAGAAAAGCAGTCATACCCGCAGCAGGTTTCGGCACTCGATTCCTGCCCGTAACGCGCACTATCCCCAAGGTGATGATCCCCGTGCTGAACGAACCTGCCATCCAGTTCTCCGTGAGGGAAGCGGCAGACGCGGGCATCGAGCACATCGTGTTCGTCATCTCCCGAGGGCAGGAAGCCACCAACGATTACTTTAAGCCAGTGCCTGCGCTGGAGGACGCACTTGAGCAACGCGGCAATACGGAACTGCTGAACGCCATGCGCGACATATCGTCCATGATCGAAACCAGCTTCGTATATCAGGACGAGCAGCTTGGACTGGGACACGCCGTCCTCATGGCTAAAGATGAGATTGGTGACGAGCCCTTCGCCGTCTTCTTGCCAGACGACATCATCTGGGCAGACTCGCCACCCATTGGCGATATGATTAAAGTCTTCTCGGAGCAGAAAAGCAGCGTCATCGCCGTCAAGCAGGTTCCCGACGAAGCCATCCCAAATCTCGGCGTCATAGACCCCGAACCACTGAACGACAACGTGTATCGCATCAAAGGCATGGTGGAAAAGCCACGCCTAGAGGACGCGCCGTCCAACCTGGCCATCGTCGGGCGCTATGTGCTGACGCCTGAAGTCTTCGATGCCCTGGAACAAGCGCCCCCGGGTGCAATCGGCGAAATCCAACTGACCGACGCCATTGAAGCCGTGCGCGCCGAGCAGGGCGCCTATGCCTACAAGATCGTCGCAGACCACTTCGATGTTGGAACGCCCTTAGGCATGCTGAAGGCGTCCGTTTATGCCGCCCTGAAGCGCGATGATATGGCACGCGAACTCAAAGCCTGGCTCAAACCTATGCTCAACAGTTGACGCTTATCAATTATCAATTCCGAATATGAACTTGACACAGACGCTTCCAGCAACCGACTACTGATAACTGGCAACAATCACTAAGGAGTTTGACATGGACAAGGCACTGAACGGCATCCGAATAGTTGATATGACACAGTATGAAGCCGGCACATCCTGCACTCAGATGCTTGCATGGCTCGGCGCGGATGTGGTCAAGGTAGAAAACCCTGGGAGGGGCGACCCCGGTCGCACAATCGCTGGCTCGCCGGGCGATTCAAACTACTTCCTGAACTTCAACTCCAACAAGCGTAGCGTCACGCTCAACCTGAAGACCGAACGAGGCAAGGAGCTGCTGCTCGACCTGGTTAAGCAGGCAGACGTCGTCACTGAGAACCTGTCGCCCGGCGCGATCGAGCGCCTGGGACTCGGCTACGACACCCTGTCGGCAGTGAACCCGCGCATCATTCTTGCCCGCATCAAGGGCTTCGGCACATACGGACCCTACAGCAACATCAAGAGCTTCGACCCAGTAGCGCAGGCAGCAGGCGGCGCATTCTGCGCGACCGGAGAGCCCGATGGTCCTCCCATGAAACCGGGACACTCCGTCGGCGATTCCGGCACCGGAATGCACGCCTTGGTCGGCATACTCGCCGCCCTCTGGCAGCGCCAGACGACCGGCAAGGGCCAGCAGGTCGAGGTCTCCATGCAGGACGCGATGGTAAACTTCGGGCGCACCACCATGACCCGCTCCGAACAGGGCACCGTGCCGCAGAAGCGTACCGGCAACAGCTTCGGCAACAGGCCGGGAGTGGGCACATTCCGCTGCGCCCCCGGCGGCTATGACGACTATGTCTATATGATTGCCTTCCCCGCGCGCGGACCAATGTGGAGCGCACTCGCAACGGCGCTCGACAGACCCGACCTGCTCGAAGACCCTCGCTTCTCAGACCCCGAGCAGTACGTAGAGATGGCAGAAGAAATTAACACCCTCATTGAGTCGTGGACGATGCAGCACGACAAGTTCGAGGTCATGTGCATCCTCGGCGAGATCGGCATCCCCGCCAGCGCGTGCTTCAACGCCATAGATATCTACTCCGACGAACACTTGCTTGAGCGCGAGATGATTGTCAGCGTTGACCATCCCACCCGGGGCAAGTTCAAGGTGCCCGGCTGCCCCATAAAGCTCTCAGATTCGCAGGTCGACTTTAAGGCGGCGCCATTGCTGGGTGAGCACAACTCAGAGGTGCTTGGCGAACTGTTGAATGGCAACGGTGAGTCCCTGGAATCGCTCCACTTGGAAGGCGTTATCTAGGGTCCCGTTATTTAGGGTCCTTTAACATTTCAAATACAAAGCGTTTTAGATCTGATTGGCAGGTTCACTCTGTCATTCCGAACGCCGCCAACTCCGCATTGTCATTCTGAACGAAGCGCAGCGGAGTGAAGAATCTCAAATCGTCGTACACCCGCCAGTCTCCGACTTAGGTTTCTGGTTTAGCTCAAAATGACACCGATAAAGAGGTCTGAATATCGATGACGGTCTTGGCCGTAACCCCAATCCCAGAAGAATATGAAGCCTTCACAAAGGCGCTCGCAGATTTCGGACATGCCGGTGTTTGCCGCGGGGTCGGAAAGCTGACGGCAACAGCATTCGACGACGGCAAGATCATCGTCGCGCAAGGCGGGCTGGGCAAGGCGCAGTTCGGCGTGCAGACACAGCATCTAATCGACAATCTGGACAACATCAGCGTAGTTGTTTGCGCCGGAACCTGCGGGCGGCTCGACAACACACTTTCCGTCGGCGATGTCGTTGTCGGCACCCAGACAGTTGAGCATGACTTCAACCGGGGCATGGCTCTCATCGAGCTCCCATTGCCCACGTTTGAAGGGGACACCGGCCTGATTGAAAAATTAAGAGGTATCGCTGAAAGCGGCGACCTACCTTGCAACCTCCGCTTCGGCGGCATCGCAAGCGGCGACGAAGGCATCGCAAGCGAAAAGCGCATCCGCGAACTCAGAGAAAGCACCGGCGCGATCGTCGTCGCATGGGAAGGCGCAGGCGGCGCTCGCGCAGCCCAGCTCTCCGGCATCCCCTTCCTTGAAATTCGAGGCGTCTCCGATGGCGCAGGCGAGAACGCCATGGAAGAATTCTGGGCAAACATACCCATCACCGTCGCCAATGTCGCCGCCGTCGTCCGGGAACTGCCTGCCCTGCTCGACTAATCCGGCAAGAGATAAGCATGCCGCGCAGCCTAGCGAAACAGCGCAAGAATGACCGCCGCGCTTCCCAGCCAGAGCAGCGCCGTTGCAATCAATGGCTTGTCGCCCATCAGCAGGTCTTCCGGGTTCTCGCCGGCATCCGCGTTGCCGCTCAGCATGATGTAGCGAAACAGCCCGAACGCCACAAAGGGAATTGTCAGCATCATCGTGTCGTTGGCGGGCAGATTCGGCGCGGTAAACGTGTACAGCGAGTAACCGATGAGGGACGCCGTAGCCGTGATGACGATGAGCATGTCTAACGATTCGACCGTGTACAGGCTGAGCGAAGGGCGCTGGCTTGCGGCATCCTCCCCTGCGGAAACAAGCTGACTGCGTCTCTTGATAAGCGCGAGCAGCAGCGCCGCCAGCGCAGTGCATAGATAAAGCCACGGCGATATCGGCACCTGCATAATGGCAGCGCCAGCGACAGCGCGAAGCACCATCCCACCGCTTATCACGAACACATCCACCAGCACGATGTGCTTCAGCGCCAGAGAATACGCCACATTCGCCAGCACATACACCCCTGCGATTACGCCGAACACCGGCTCCAATGCGAATGCCCCGCCCAATCCTATGACCGCCAGAACGGCGGCGAATGCCCACGCTGCCGTGACAGGCAGGCGTCCTGAAGCGACTGGACGGTGGAGCTTGCGTGGATGCAGGCGGTCGCTCTCGGCGTCCAGAATGTCGTTCACTAGATACACCGCGCCCGTCAGCGCCGAAAATAGCAGGAACGCCAGCGTTATCACACCGAATAGACCCAGAGCGGCTGCAATGTCTGCGGACGGCGACCACGCCTCGTCTATCGTGAAGAAGAACGCGAGGTACATGATGAGGTTCTTGTACCACTGGCGCAGACGCATACTTACAAGCAATGCCTTCGCAATGCTCGCTGCGCTCTTCGTTTCTCCTGCTCCGCCTGAAGTGTCCATCTGCCGCTAATGATATGAACTGCAATCGTGAGCGGTCAAGGCATAGAAATTGATCGCACCATGTAGCTGCCCTCTGCGAACTCGTCGTTCCAACGGTAGCAAAGCATGCATCCCTATGGCACTCCGGCTGAGGTGCAGAAAACTAATAGCATATCGGGCAAAATCAGATACACGAGACAGGCCGCAAAGCCCAGCGACACGGAATATGCTCAGCCCGAAAGAATATGTTGACAACACCGCAGCATCTTCGTTATATTTAGTTAGCAGACTAATCAGTAGACTGCTAATGCGCCATCGTTTCAGACTGAAAATGTAAGTTGGGTGGCGTATAAGTTTGTAAGGTAAGCAAGAGTTTTATATCAAACAACCTAGGAGGTTAATAGGACAATGGCGACACAAACCCAGACAACATTCAAGCCGCTCGGCAACCGCGTGGTAGTCAAGCCCGGCGACGCTGAAGAGCAGATGACCTCAGGCGGCATCTACATACCCGACACCGCCAAAGAGAAGCCGCAGGAAGGCGAAGTCGTCGCAATCGGCCCCGGCAGGCTCACCGACGACGGCAACCGCGTGCCGATGGAACTGGCAGTAGGCGATATGGTCGTGTATTCCAAGTACGCCGGCACCGAGTACAAGGATGGCGACGACGAGTACCTCGTGCTGCGGGAAGACGACATTCTGTTCAAGAAGTAATTAAGTCCCCTCTCCCCCCTGGGAGAGGGTTAGGGTAAATAAATCCCTGTTAAAGCAATTCCAATACTCACAAGGAGGATAAACAATGCCCAAGCAGCTCACATTCAGTGAGGACGCCCGCGCAGCCATGAAGCGCGGCATCGACCAGATGGCAAACACCGTAGGCGTTACCCTCGGACCGCGTGGCCGCAATGTCGTTCTCGACAAGAAGTTCGGCCCCCCGCAGGTCTGCAGCGACGGCGTAACCATCGCCAAGGAAATCGAGCTTGAAGACCCATTCGAGAACATGGGCGCTCAGCTCCTCAAGGAAGCCGCCAGCAAGACCAACGACGTTGCAGGCGACGGCACCACCACCGCTACCGTCCTCGCGCAGGCTATTATTCACGAAGGCTTTAAGAATATCGCCGCGGGCGCCAACCCCATGGCTCTTAAGCGCGGCATCGAGAAGGGTGTAGTCGCCCTCCGAGACCAGGTCGGCACAATGTCCACTCCGGTCGAGGGCAGAATTCAGATTGCGCAGGTCGCATCACTCTCCGCCCACGACGACATGATGGGTGAACTCATCGCGGACGTGATGGAGCGTGTCGGCAAGGACGGCGTCATTACCGTTGACGAGTCCAAGGGACTCGACTTTGAACAGGATTTCGTCGAGGGAATGGAGATTGACAGGGGCTACATCTCCCCTTACTTCATCACCGACCAGGAAAAGATGGAGTCCTCCATCGACGACCCATACATCCTCATCACCGACAAGAAGGTCTCCGCGGTCGCCGATGTGCTCCCCGCGCTTGAGAAGATCCTCCAGGTGAGCAAGAACCTCGTAATCATCTCCGAGGATATCGATGGTGAGGCACTCGCCACCCTAGTCGTCAACAGGCTGCGCGGCACGCTAAACTGCCTCGCTGTCAAGGCGCCGGGCTTCGGCGACAGGCGCAAGGCAATGCTGGAAGACATGGCTATCCTCACGGGCGGTCAGGTCATCAGCGAAGAGGTCGGCCGCAAGCTCGACTCCGTATTGGTTGAGGACCTCGGCAGGGCGCGCCGTGTGGTCGCTACCAAAGAATCAACTATTTTCGTGGACGGCGCGGGCACCGATGACAGCATAACAGGCCGCATCAACCAGATAAAGGCGCAGATCGACGAGACCACCTCCGACTTCGACCGCGAGAAGCTGCAAGAGCGACTTGCCAAGCTCTCCGGCGGCGTTGCCATCATCAAGGTTGGCGCGGCGACTGAGGTCGAGCTTCGTGAGAAGAAGCAGCGCGTCGAGGACGCCCTGTCCGCAACCCGTGCGGCAGTCGAAGAAGGCATCGTCCCCGGCGGCGGATTGGCGCTTATTCGCGCCCGCGACGCACTCGACACGCTTGATCTTTCCGGCGACGAGGCAACAGGCGTTTCCATCCTCCGCAGGGCTCTTGAGCAGCCGCTGAAGCTCATCTCCGAGAACACCGGCGTTTCCGGCGAGGTCATCCTCTCAGAGAGCCTCAAGGCAGAAGGCGACTGGGGCTACGATGCAGAGGTCGGCGAGTTCGGCCACCTGCTCGAGCGCGGCATTATGGATCCGGCAAAGGTCACCCGCGCAGCCATAGAGAACGCTGCCAGCGTAGCCTCTATGGTGCTCACCACGGAGTCCCTGATAACGGATGTCCCGGTGCCGCAGTCCGCCGCGGCCCCCGCGATGCCTCCGATGGACTACTAGGCCATCGCATAGCACACCCTAGCAGATAAGACATAGTCGAAGTGCCCCGGACTCAAACATCCGGGGCACTTTTTTGCGCTTAATTCCGTCTGAATACCTGCGAAATTCACCCTTAAATGCTGATTTTCTTCACTTATGGAGCCAAACCCAATGCTATAATCCCCGCAAGCAGAAAGTTCGCAATCGAGCTTGGGAGACGGAGGCAAAACCCCTTGTTCACTCATCTCCATGTCCACACCGAGTACAGCATGCTCGACGGTCTCAGCCGTCTCGAAGACCTCGTTCTCCGCACCAAAGAACTCGGCATGGACAGCCTCGCCATCACAGACCA
This sequence comes from Dehalococcoidia bacterium, assembly GCA_965222145.1. Lineage (GTDB taxonomy): Bacteria > Chloroflexota > Dehalococcoidia > Lucifugimonadales > JADFKI01 > Bin90. Next base: position 284,824 of record CBDCTG010000001.1, read on the forward strand.
CGGCGGCATGTACGGCGCTATCGACTTCTATCAGATCGCCAATAAGCATGGCGTCAAGCCCATCATCGGCTGCGAGATGTACGTCGCCCCGGACAGCCGCCACGAGCGCAGCTCTAACAACAAGTCGCCCTACCACATGACCGTGCTCTCCCACAACGAGCGCGGATACGACAACCTTGTCAAGCTCGTCTCCAAGGCAAACCTCGAGGGCTTCTACTACAAGCCGCGCATCGACCGCGAGATTCTTGAGCAGCACAGCGAAGGACTGATTGTGCTGTCGGGCTGTCCCAGCGGTGAGGTCCCCCGCGCAATCATGCAGGGCGATATTGACAGGGCTCGCGATACAGCCGCGTGGTACAAGGAACTGCTGGACGGTCGCTACTTTCTCGAATTGATGAGCCACGGCGACGTCCCCGACCTGCCGCAGATCAACCAAGGCTTGATGGAATTGCACCGACAGCTCGACATTCCCGTCGTTGCCACAAATGACTCCCACTACACGAACAAGAAAGATGCCCCGCTGCAGGACATCCTGATCTGCATCCAGACGAACACGAACGTCGAGGATGAGGGCCGCCTCAGAATGGCGGAGGATTCGTATTACCTTCGTAGTCCGCAGGAGATGGCGGCGCTCTGGGCAGAAGTGCCCGATGCCATTACCAACTCACAGCGCATCGCCGAGATGTGCGAGCTTAACCTGGACTTCTCGCGCATGCGCCTTCCTGAGTACCCCGTGCCCGGCGGTATCAGCGCCGACCAATATCTGGCGCAGATTTGCCACGAAGCGCTGAATAGGCGCATTCCCGACGCGGGCGAGGTGGAGCGCGCTCGTCTCGACTATGAGCTTGAAGTCATCCGACAGACCCAGTTCCCAGACTACTTCCTCGTCGTCTGGGACATCGCCAAGTTCGTACACGAGCGCGACATATTCTTCGCCGTGCGCGGCAGCGCCGCGGCAAGCCTCGTGCTCTACTGCCTCGGCGTAACCGATGTCAACCCGCTTCCTTACAGCCTCGTCTTCGAACGTTTCCTCAACGTCGAGCGCAAGGAGATGCCGGACATCGACATGGACTTCCAGGATGACCGCCGCGAAGAGGTTATCAACTACGTTGTGGACAAGTATGGCAGGGAACATGTCGCCCAGATAATCACCTTCGGAACATTCGGCGCGAAGGCGGCGATCCGCGATGTCGGACGCGCCCTCGCAATGCCCTACGGCGATGTGGACCGCGTGGCGCGCCTCGTGCCCAACCGCCTCAACATCAATCTGCAAGACGCACTTGAACAGAACCCGGAGATGAAGGAACTCTACGACGCTGACGAAGGCGTAGCCAAGCTCGTTGATACAGCAATGGGACTCGAAGGCTTGACCCGCCACACCAGCACTCACGCCGCCGCCGTTCTCATTTCTCAGGAGCCGCTCGACGACATAGTGCCTCTCCAGAGACCCACGCGCAGCACGGACGACGGCACCGGCGTCGCCATGACCCAGTACGCCATGGACCCTTGCGCCGCACTAGGCCTGCTGAAAATGGACTTTCTCGGACTCGCTAACCTCTCCATTCTCGCCAGGGCGCGCGACCTCATTGACGAGACAAGAGGGTTCAAATTCGCCCTTACCGAAATTCCACTGGAAGACGGCAACACCTTCGACCTGCTATCCAGAGGAGACACGGTAGGCGTGTTCCAGCTTGAGGGCGGCGGAATGACCCGCTACATCAAGGAACTCAAGCCAAGCTCACTGAGCGATGTCGCGGCTATGATTGCGCTCTACCGCCCCGGTCCGATGGAGCACATATCCACTTTTATCGATTCCAAGCACGGGCGCGTCGCCCCTCACTATCCGCATCCCGCGCTGCAGGACATCCTCGAAGAAACATACGGCGTCATCGTCTATCAGGACCAGGTGCTGCAGATTGCGCGCACTTTCGCCGGATACTCACTCGGTCAGGCGGACATCGTCCGCAAGGCGATGGGCAAGAAGATTCCTGAGATTATGGCTGAGGAGAAGCAGAACTTCCTCGATGGCGCGCTCAATCAGGGCTACACCCGGCAGATGGCGGAGCAGATTTTCGCGCTCATAGAACCATTCGCAGGCTACGCCTTCAACAAGGCGCACAGCGTCAGCTACGGCCTCATCTCATACTGGACCGCCTATCTGAAGGCAAATTTCCCCGCCGAGTACATGGTCGCCTTGCTGAACTCCTACAAGGACAACACCGACAGGGTGGCGGGAGCGGTCGCGGAGTGCCGCAGGATGAATATCAACGTCCTGCCTCCAAGCATCAACGGGAGCGAAGTCAACTTCTCCATAGACACCGGCGAGCAAAGCAACAGTGCCATACGCTTCGGTCTATCCGCCATTAAGAATGTCGGTGAAGCGGCAGTCGCGCCGCTCATAGAGACTCGCAAGGAAATGGACGGCTTCCGGTCTATTGAGCAACTGTGCCAGAATGCCGACTTGGGCGGCGTGGGCAAGAAGGCGCTGGAAAGCCTGATTAGAGCGGGTGCCTTCGACGATTTTGGCGACCGCTCAGGCATGTTGGAGGTTATAGACCGCATCGTGTCACTCGCGCAGAGCGAAGCGCACCTGCGCAACTCACAGCAGACCTCGATGTTCGACATGATGGGCGACTCAATGCCTGCCGAGCTGGCGAGCATTGACATCCCCGATCTGAACACTTCCGATGCCGAAAAAGGCCAGTGGGAACAGGAACTGCTTGGCGTATCCACATCGAACAACGCGATGCTGAATCTTCTCGCGCTCCACCGCGAATCCGACGATATACTGATGCTCAGCGACTTGGACGCAGATATGGTAGGGCGGCGCGTGAAGGTGACGGGCATGGTCTCGGATGTTACGCACCGCTACACGAGCGCACAAAAACCCTTCGCTATCGCCTCGCTCATCCTCATGGATGGCGTGCTCGAAGTCTTTATCTGGGACGAGAAGCTCCGGGAAACCGAAGCGTTCTGGCAGGACGGCAATCTGGTCACAGTAACCGGCAGTGTACGCCAGCGCGACGACCAGTTGAGCCTGAGTTGCTTTGAAGCCCAGGAAGTCATTCTGCCGGAAGACACCACACACCACGCCAACAATGGCGAAGACAATTTGCCTGAAGAGCACGAGGACGCTGACCTCGTATCCGCCCCGTCCAATGGCACGCCAAACAACACGCCAGATGACACGCCAAACAACTCTGAAAATGGCATGGCGTCTTATCGGCAAAATCCGCCCCCACCCGAAAGTGTGCCCGAGCAGGTGTCGGCAGAGCAGAATGGAGGCGTTGGTGTTGCCGAGGCGGTAACTGGCTATCACGAAGATGCCCCAACGGACATCGCAGATACACCACCACCGCAAGCAGAGGCAGCCTTAAACTCACCTGATACCGATGCTGATCGAGACAATGACCCCGAAGAGGACAATGATTTGCAAGAAGAGAACAATGACGAAGTAGCGCTACCCCAGTCGCCCGTCAGCGGGCCAGCACAAGGGACGAACGGGCATGCCAGACAGAACGGCAGCGGCACAAGTTTGCTGCCTTCCAGTCCCATGAACCCCAATTCATCCAACGCCAATTCATCGGCGCAGGCTGATGAAATCCATCGCCTCCTGCTCCGAATCATCGAAGGCGAGCCTGAGCACGATAAGCGAATGCTTTACGATGTCAGGAGTCTCCTCATGGAATACCGTGGCGATTGCGAAGTTACTCTGGAGATTACCACCGCAGGCCATATCGTCGAAATGGAGTGGCCCGCGGTCCGCGTCTCATCAGGCACGGAACTTGTGGAACGCCTCAATAGCGAAGTGCTCGGTGAGTTCGGGGAAGCCCAGTTAGTTCCCGCCGCAGCGCGCTAACAAAGGTTCCTTACCCCTTGATGGGCTTACAGGGATAGGTAAATATATGCAAAGCGGCAATAAATGTGCGCTCAAAGTCCCCCTCCCCCCTCGATGGGGGGAATTGGGATGGGGGTGAAGCAAGCGCACTGTTGGGCCTAACGCCAACACCCATCGCGCGCTTAGCTCTCCAGGTCGAGCAGTCTCTGCTTCAGATCGAGCCGCTCCCTACCCTTCCCGAATCCGCGCAAGCTTCCGTCGCTCGCGATCACGCGGTGGCAAGGGATGATGATGGCAAGCCGATTCTTCGCCATTGCCTGTCCCGCCGCCCTCGGCGCCAGCGCATTGCCAGCCTGCTCCGCCAGCCACTTGTATGTGCGCGTCTCACCCTTCGGAATCGTGCGACAAGCATGCCATGCGGCTCGGTGAAACGGCGACGCGTCCTCCACATCAATGGGTTCGTCCTCGAAACTCACCTCTTCGCCCTCGAAATAGCGCACCAGCTTATCCCTGATATCCTCGAATTGCGCCGGCGAAGGCGCCGCCTCCGTAATCGCGTTGCCCAACTGCTCAATGCAATCCTCCGGATACGCCTGCGGCAAAGTCGTGCGCCGCAATCCCTTGTCAGACGCCACAAGCCCCATCCAGCCCGCAGGCGTCTCGAATATGTCATAGTATGTCTTCGTCATCCTTGGCTTCCTCCGGGCAGCAGCCTTCTGAATGCGCGCCCTATCAGCACGCCCCGAATGCTACACCATGCCTGTTCCATCTCGTCGCCTTCTTCATCTTCGGGCGGTGTGCCTCCCGTATAGCGTATGGCTGCAAACTCCTCGGCGATCTGCCGTGCGGACGGAGCCGCCTCACCCAGCGTGCCCGAAAGCATCGCTGCGTACTCGTGAGGCGTCTGGTCCGCGCGCCTCTTTAGTCCCGCTATCATCCCCATCCTGTTCATTCGTGTGTACGCTCTCTCCACAGGCGATAGGCCACGCAATCCAAGGTTCCACAGCCAGTACAGCGCCACCCAGATAGCCGCGCCTGCCGCCACTGCGATACCTCCGCGAGTTCCCACCGTAACCCAGTTGATGTTCAGCAAGGCATTTCTGCCGAACGTTGACCCGCTGCCTATTCCGCCCAACCCGGGCATGCCAATCTCATCGAACGGGTCGAGGAACTCTGACGGGTCAGTAATGTCGCCGGAGCCTCCGCTCGAAAGCCCGAATTCTGACTCTGAAGCGGCAGTAAAGCGCCTCTCATGCACTGCCCACCTCGGCGTCGGCTCGAAGTCAATCCAGCCGTAGTCAGGGAAGAAGACCTGCACCCACCCGTGGCTGTCGTTGTCGCGTACCACGCGCACATTGTGCTCCCGATCATACTCGCCCGGTGCATACCCCGCAGCAAGTCGCGATGGCACACCGACGGCTCGCAGCATCACCACCATCGAAGATGCGAAGTAGTCACTGTATCCCGTCTGTGTCTCGAACAGGAAGTAGTCCACGCCATCCATATCACGCGGCGGTGGCCCGATGTCCTGCGAATATATGAATGTCTCGCCTCTGAGGTAATCGGAAATTGCGACGGCTTTATCATACGGGTTATCCTGCCCCGCCGTCAGGTCAGCAGCCTTTTCGCGCACGCGCTCCGGAAGCGATGCAGGAAGCTGCAGGTAGTGATCCGTGATGAAGGAGTCGTAGTCGGTGCTCGCGTTCCGCAACTCTTCATCCGTCGCCAGCGATACAAATGAAACCATTGCGTAGGGATGATTCTCCGGCAGTCGGTCGGCGAACTTCCAGGACACGATATCCGGTACTGCGGAAGCCTTGCGCTCGATGTTCAGGCTCTGCACCAGCATCCCGCCATTGCCGTGCTCGTTTGCCACGAACCCCACGCTGTTCAGCACAAGATCGCTCGGTAGCATCCGGGAGATGTACGATTCCACAAATCGCTGAGGCGGCTCGCCCTCATCCCTGATTGACTGCGCCACTCGCTGAATATCCTCCGGAAGTTCGGCATCCGAGTCCGGGTTCTGCAGGTCGATCACGAATTCCTTCGGGCGTAGCGTCTCCACAACGGCGTCGTGGCTCAACCAGTCCAGGTCGCCACCCGCGAGGAAGTTGTCGCTGTCGAAGTTAAGCTGTACCGTCTGCTCCACCTCCGCCCGCTTTAGCCACTCCGGTCGCGGCGGCGGCACGGTATTTCGCCCCACCTCCAGCTTCGTCGTTTCGCCCGCCTTCCAGCCCTGCGAAGTGTACTCACTGTAAGTATTTGACAGCCAGTATGACGGATACTCCGAGCTAGCCCAAAACACCGCCTCGCCGCCGAACGAGATCGCCCCGATGAATGGCAGCGTCTTGCCAAAGAATCTGCCCGGTACATCCTTCCTCGATGGTATGCCTGCCAGCAGCCTCGTCACATCCTCCTCGAGGCTCGCTATGGGCGAGCGCGCCGTGTTCCACCACTCCGCGAGGTCCCGCGAAACATAAACCTTCAGTGGCAGAATCGCGGCAATCAGCATTACCAGCACCCCGAACCAGATCGCCCCGTGCATCGTCAGCCACCCGTTCACCATCTCGAACCGAATACCGCGCATTCGCCATCGCTGCTCGTTCTGCACATCGTTCAGCCTCACCACCAGCAGCATCGCCAGCAGCGTAAACAGGAAGAACTTCGAAGAAAAGGCGAGCGTTGGAGGCAGGAAACTCAGGTTCGTCAGAATGGCTACGCCTCCGATGACCACGGTAACCCATGCATTGCTGACGCGAAATGCGAAGAACGAACTGAAGTAGCCTATCAGCCACGACATTCCCAGCAGCAGAAGTGTGAACGGCAGCAGGTCCGTAGAAATCCCGTCATTCGTCGCCGCCTCATACCAGACAGCCAGCCTCCCCCACATCTCCGGCAGCGCTGCAGAGATTCCGGTCTCATCGGAAAGCTCCACCGCCCGCCAGATAGCAAGCGCCGCGCCCACGGCAAGTCCTACTGGATGCAGGAACGCTGCGGGAATACGTACTTTGGCGAGCCCAAGCCCTGTAATCGCGGACAATAATAGCAGCGAGTACAGCCCCGGTGCCGGCACCCAGCTCCCGTCTTCCACCGACATGCCGATCACCATCAGCGCAAGTAGCAGAATTACAAAGCTTCCCCATCCTTGGCTGGGATGAAACCTGTCATATAGTTTCAGCAGCCAGAGACGCTCTTCCTGCTTCGACTCGACTCGCGGCGGCAGGACGGTAGTAATCGCTTCGCTGCTCATACCTGAACCTCCGTCGCTTCCAACTGCTCCGACCCCTCCACCTCGGCGCTTGTGTACACGCGACTCAGCGCGACCGGAATATCATCGCCCTTTTGCACCAGGTACGGCGGTATGCCCGCGAGATACAGGTGGGGAACAACATCAACCGTGTTGAAAAATCCCCCGAACGACGCGCCGTCCAGCAGCACCACCGCCACGCGAACCCGGCGGCGCATCAGTTCCCGTAGCGCCACAACCCAGTCGGGACGGTTCGAGGGCGTGATGACTATCAGCGAACTGTGATAGCCCCATAGTTGCTCTTCCTGAGCCAACAGCGTCTCCAGCGCCACGCCGCCCTCCGACTTGCTGAGAGCCAGAAACTCCAGGATGCGGTCGAACTGCCCTATGCCCGTGTCCGCGGGCAGGAAGTATCGCTGGTCCCCCTGCGCTATCAAACCGACGGGCAGGCCCGCTTCGAGATACTTTCTGCTCAGCGACGCCCCGATAGACACCGCGTATTCGTCTGTGCTCTCATCCAGCTCACCCGCTTGCACATCGCGGTGCAAGTCAACCAGAATCCACACATCGCTGGATTGCCCCAGGTCGAACTCCTTCGACATCAGCCTGCCCAGCCTTGCCGTGCTGCCCCAGTGAATCCTGCTGATGCTGTCGCCGAAAGCATACTCCCGCACACTCGACGCATGCGGCGTCAGGTCGTGAGAGCGCCGCCGCGTCGAACTGTCGCCCGACAAGTCTGCGGCGGGTATCGCGAACTCCGGAATATAATGCGTGCGCGGATAGACAATAAGCTGGTCCGTGTCGCAGAAGAAACTCTCGCGTCGGAACATGCCGAATGCGTCCGTATTTGACACGCGCACAGGCCCCAGAGTATAGACCCCGCGCGTGCGGGCGGGCGCCTGAGTGCGCCATGAGCGAAATCCCTTCGTCGGAAGGCTCACCGCCATGCCGCTGGAATATCCGGGCAAGTCCGTCAGGTCTTCCACTTCAAGAGTGGGCTTGGGCAGTCTGCTCATGTTCCGAATAGTGATGCGCTCTTCTACATTGTCCCCAACACGCACACGTCGCGTACGCCTGTCAACGCTGACTTCGAGCGACTTCAAGCTGATGGCGTTCCAGATATACCCAAGTATTAGCGTTAAGCCCAGGATATAAAAGAGCCGGTAGAACAGCCCGAAACCCGTGGCAGCGCCCGTTATTACGGTCGTAACACACAGCGAAACAATTAGATAGAACCGCCCTAGCAGATAAGCCTTTGTCTCGTAGATAATGTCAGCTCCTAAACCAGCCCTGCGCCTGCGCCCCAGGCACGGGTATGCTCTCGGCGATTTCTCTCACTACTTGGGCAGGGTCAACGCCCCGCATCCTGGCGGCGGCAGACACGATTATCCGGTGCCTCATGATGGGCACAACAAGCTCCTTGACATCATCCGGCAGCACATAGTCCCGCCCGCGAATCAGCGCCAGCGCCTGCGCCCCCCTGAACAGGAACAGTGACCCCCGCGGCGATGCCCCTAGCGCGATGTCAGGATGTCCCCTCGTCGCGCTTATGATCGTCACGATGTACTCCTTTATGAGGTCGTCCACATACACCTCGCGAGTAGCCCGCTGCATCTCTTGGATTTCCTCGGCAGACGTGACCGATTGCAGGTTTTCTATCGGATGTCCAACCTGCTGCCCGTTGATAACCCTGATCTCCTCTTCTGCGGACGGGTAGCCAAGCGAAATCATCACGAAGAAGCGGTCGAGCTGCGCCTCCGGCAGCGGGAATGTCCCCTCATACTCGATGGGGTTCTGCGTAGCCATCACCATGAACGGCGTCGGCACCGAGTGCGTTATGCCCTCGACCGTAACCTGCCGCTCCTCCATCGCCTCGAGCGTGGCGGACTGAGTCTTCGGAGTCGCGCGGTTGATCTCGTCTGCCAGCACGAGCTGCGCTATGATTGGTCCCTGCCTGAACTCGAACTCCCCACTCCTCTGGTTGAATATCGACACCCCTGTCACATCAGTCGGCAACAGGTCCGGGGTGAACTGTATTCGCTTGAAAGAGCAGCCTGCTGAGCGCGCGAGGCTTCTGGCGAGCATCGTCTTGCCGACACCCGGCACATCCTCTATAAGGACGTGACCTTGGCACATTAGCGCGATGACGCCCAGTTCGATTGCCTGGTCCTTGCCGATTATCACGCGTTTGACATTGTCCACTATTAGCTGGGCGGTTCCTCGCGCCGTATCAATTTGCTGCAACAGCCTCTCCTCAAGTATCAGTTAATGGGGGATTCCCGCTCCCAGCCGCAATTAGCATCGTGGAGTCGCGGCGGCTCCCCTATAATAATGGATAATCCCCAATGTGTCATTCGCAGTATTCTCTGGCTGCATTTTGCTCACGGCACAACTCACTCACTCCGTCCCCATCCTGCCAATTCTGTTAGATTTCCGTTCGACATGAGGTTCTGTTGACATTTGATACACAAAGCGTATTAGACCTGAAAAGCAGGTTTATTCTGTCATTCCGAACGGAGTGCCTTCACCCCCTGTCATTCTGAACGGAGCGCCTCCATCCCACTGTCATTCTGAGCGGAGCGAAGAATCTCAAATCGTTGCACATACGCCATTCACAGACTTCAAATTCCTCGATTCGCTCGGAATGACAGGGGACAGGTGGGGAATGTCCGCGCAACATAGATAGCCTGTCCTCGTTTGCCCAATAAACCCCTTCCCCCTTGATGGGCTATCAAGGATACGTAAATATCCAAATTGCCCATAAATGCAGTCTCAAAGTCGCTTCCCCCTCGATGGGGGAAGACTAGAGTCTGCCCTGACCTCGCCGAAGGTCTTGCCAAAGCACACTGGCTAACTGATCGCTGACTGCTAATCTCCCTCTTGACAATCCATATATTAGTGCCTATAATCAGAACAGATGATTGAAGCCATGCACAAGCAACGGGATGCAGATACGCAGCACATCCCCATAGATACCCTTCAGCGCATCCAGCGCATTGTCCTCGAAGAGACGCAAGGCGGCAGAACCATCATCCGCAACCTCGTCTCCATTATGAACGGCGACGACCCAGACGGGAAACCCTCCCACCGCCTCCAGTCCGCGCGCATCCTGCTCAGGCTCGGCTTCGAGAAAGCCAGGGAAGCCCTCGGCAGCTCAGGACATCAGCGCAATGCTGCCTCGCAGCAAGACGAAGTGGCGCAGGATGGCTCACAGCCCGCTCAGCAGCCACACAGCCCCGAACACGAGAAGGTGAACAAGAAACTCGTCGCGCGCATCCGCGTTGACTCAGAGGGTGGAGCCAGCATGGTAAGAGTCCTGCTAGAGATTCTGGAAGGAAACGACCCTGACGCAAGGACTCGCGACAGGATAGAAGCGGCTAAGGTCCTGCTTCACTGGGGATTTGGCAACCCTGCGCAGCCTGACCCTGACTTCATGATGTTCTACGCCCCCTGCCACCCCGACTGCCTCTGCGTCTGCAAGGACCTGGACGAAGACCATCCGGACGTCATTCAGAGCCACACGCCGCCCACGAAAGAGCAGCGTGAGGCGTGGGCAAGGGAGCAGGAGATACTGGAGCGAGCGGCGGAGACTGCGGAGCGCAAGGCAAGGGCAGACCGAGCCTGGAGGCTGGAGCAGAGCTATTCGCCCGTCGCACAGGATGACAGGCGGCTCGAAAGAGAAGAGCGCCGCCTCAAGCGCGAACGCAACCGCAACCGCAGCCCCTAGCAAGCAGTCCTCTTACTCCATCAAACAGTCATTCCCGCTTTCGCGGGAATCCAGCGCTCGCAAGGATGACACTCTGTGCCCTCCATGCTCCTCGCGGCTACTCTGACAGTCAGACTAACCTGCTGACGGACTATACTTCCTCAACATTTATGCTGATGTGCAGCTCATCGAGATGCTTCTGTTCCACAACATTGGGCGCTTCAAACAGCGGATCGAAACCGCTCTGCGTCTTCGGGAATGCGATGACATCTCGGATATTGTCCCGTCCCGTCAGCACCATCAACAGCCTGTCAATGCCCGGCGCTATGCCGCCGTGAGGTGGTGTGCCATACTCGAATGCGGTGAGAAGCTGATCGAAACGCTCCGCCACCTCCTCCTTCGTGTATCCTAGGACTCCGAAAACACGCTCCTGCAGTTCGCGCTTGTGAATTCGGATGCTGCCGCTCGCCAGCTCCGCCCCGTTGGCAACGAGGTCGTATAGCCGCCCAATGACCTTGCCCGGGTCACTCTCCAGGTATGCCTCATGCCCGTCCTTCGGCATGGAGAATGCGTGGTGCATCGCGTCCCAGCGTTCTGAGTCCTCGTTCCACTCGAACAGCGGGAAGTCGGTTACGAAGGCAAATGCGATAAGGTTCGGGTCTGCAAGCTCAAGCCGCGCGCCAATCTCGTTGCGCAGCGCGCTCAGTGCTTGGTTGGTGGTCTTCGCAGGACCGGCCACGATGAGGATCATGTCGCCCATCTCGGCTTCGATCCTGTGCGCGATGGCCTTCACCTGCTCCACAGTCAGGAAGCGCGCAGCCGCCGAGCGAATCCCGTCCTGGGTCAGGTCGTCTATGTCGCCCTCGCCCGTCAGCGCGATCGTAACCAGGCCCAGCGCTCCGTTCGCCTTGGCAAAGTCGATGAGTGCGTCTGTCTGCCGCCGCGAGTACGAGGCGCAGCCCGGCGCGCTGAAGCCCTTCACGATGCCGCCGCCCTCCACGGTCGAAGTGAAGACGCGGAAGTCGGTCTGCTCCGCAATGTCAGACAGATCAGACATGTCGAGATCGAAGCGCAGGTCGGGCTTGTCCGTCCCGTAGGACGCCATCGCCTCCGCGTATGTCATACGCGGGAAGGGGCGCATTATCCACTTGTCCGGGAACAGCGTTTCGATGAGCTTCGTGTAAAGCTCTTCGATCAGGTTGAGCACATCGTCCTCTTCGACGAAGCTCATCTCCATGTCGAGCTGCGTATGCTCCGGCTGTCGGTCGGCGCGCGGGTCCTCGTCTCGGAAGCAGCGCGCAATCTGGAAGTACTTCTCGATGCCCGCGGCCATCAGAAGCTGCTTCAACTGCTGCGGTGACTGCGGCAGCGCGTAGAACTTACCGGGGTAGATGCGGCTCGGCACGAGGTAGTCGCGCGCGCCCTCCGGCGTGCTCTTAATGAGGATGGGCGTCTCCACTTCGAGGAAGCCCCGGTCGCTCAGGAAGTTTCGGATGTAGCGCACCACCTCGTGCCGCATAATGAGCGTGTCTCGCATTGACTGTCGGCGCAGATCCAGGAAGCGGTACTTCATGCGTATCAGCTCGTCAACTTCGCTCTCCTCGTTGATGTAGAAAGGAGGCGTCTTAGACTCGTTAAGCACCCTCACCTGCTCGGCGGCGACCTCGATTCCACCCGTAGCCATGTTGGGATTCTCGGTGCCTTCGGGCCTTGCGGTCACAGTGCCTGTAACCTGAACGACCCACTCGTTGCGCAGCGACTCCGCGGTAGCGTGGATGTCTGGTGCGTTGTCCGGATTGAAGACGACCTGAACGATGCCCTCGCGGTCGCGCAGGTCTATGAAGATTAGCCCGCCATGGTCGCGGCGTCGATGCACCCAGCCGGCCAGCGTTACCGTCTTGCCAATGTGTTCGGCGCGCACATCGCCGCAGCTGATGGTTTTAAGCAAGTCTGCCCCCTTTGAAATCGCAAATGTACAGAAATTATACAGGCTTGGGAGCCAGATTTCAGGCCAGAGTTAAGGGTAAATGGGCAGCAGTACGTGGAAGACAGTGGTTATGAGGTGGAGATTCCGTATGAGCGCTTCTTAACATCGAGATGTACGTAGGTCTCGGTGCGCCGCACGCCGGGAATGACGGCTATTCTCGTGCGGAGGAAGTCGTTCAGAGCCGATGGGGATGCAATAGTCACCCAGCCGTAGATGTCATACTGTCCCGTGCTGACCGTAACCCAGGATAGCTCATCCATCACGGCCATTGCGGCCGCCACCAAGTCGGCTTTGTCCGGGGCCACTTGTACGCCGATTAGCGCCTCGAAGGGATTGCCCATCATCGCGGGATTTGGGATAGCTGCTACGAAGATGTGCTCCTCGTCGATGAGGCGGCGCAGCCTGCAGCGCACCGTGCCTTCGCTCACCCCCGCGCTCCGTGCGATGCCCGCGTTGGACGCCCTGCCGTTCTGTCGAAGCGTCGCAATTATCTTGGCATCAAGCTCGTCCATATCCTGGTGCGCTCCACAAGAGTGTAATCCCGGAATTCTAGCGACGCATCCTATTTCTGTCAATAAAATGGCAACTTCAGGAACAGGGTATATCAGTCATTCTGAGCGCATCGATCCTAACGATTCCAGAGCCTCGTTCATGGGATAGGGCTTGTGATAGGGCTTGTGATAATGACTGACAAGCGGCCGCTTACAGGTGTACAATTAGGTGTACAATCATCGGATGCGCCCCTGTAGCTCAGGAGGATAGAGCAACGGTTTCCTAAACCGTGTGCCCCGGTTCGAGTCCGGGCAGGGGTACCATCTTCCTCCCCGCGACCTATAAATAGCCACGGTTCGCATCCACAATTTCCTGTGTGCGGCCCCAAAGCCTACTTCAGAAACCTACTTCAGCCACGAGACTATGTTCGGCGCGGCGCGGCGCATTGATACGGGTTCGTCCGCAGGCTCGCCAATGAACAGCGCACCTACCATCGCCCAGTCGTCTTCCGCGCCTAGCGTCTCCGCGAGTTTCGAGGGCCTCGTTACCGTCCCCGTGCTCCAGTCCAGAGAGAGTCCTTCTGCCACCGCTGCGAGCGCCATATTGTGAATGGCGCAGCATACGGAAGCGTAGTTTTCGTGCGTAGTCTCCTCATTCGGACCTGGCACACTGTAGGCATAGACAAGCGCGGGCGCATCCATCACACGGCTCCTGTTGTTATCTGCCACGTGCTCCTTTATCGTCTCGTTGGGACTGGCGACATTGTCGTACGCGTATTGCCAGACAAGGTCGGCGATTCGCTCACGAGCAGGGCTGTCCTTCTCCAGCACGAAGAAGCGCCAGGGTTCGGTGAGGCGATGGTTCGGCGCCCAGATAGCCGCGTCGAGCATGCGCTCAAGCGCCTCTCGCGGCACATCGGCATCGGTGAACTCTTTGCTCATGCGCCTGCCAAAAATGGCTTCGTACACCGACGTCTGCGTGGAGGGTACCGCCACTTCGCTGCTGTTGATCATTTCAGTTGTCATGTGTGTCCTCTTGTCTTTGAGTAACGTAAGCCAAATCTGCAACCATCTGCATCGTGAGAGAGGATGGCGCGGCAATCTGTGGATGCCCGATGTCGTACACAGGCCAAAGGCAGACCCAAGGCTCTAACCTATACTTACCAATAGAGTCAATATACACTCATCAGTCTGTGTGTCAACTATGAGCCCCGACTGCATCATCGCCGAATGCGTAGTTACGCATAAGCCTATAGCGCGAGTGATGGCAGCAATCGTGTCAATTTGCAGGCACGATTATCTGTGAGTTAACTCTGGACTAGCCCTTCCGCCGATGTAATCATAGAGACAAGGTTGAACATTTAAGCGCCTGAGAGAGCGCCAAACCACACCGAAAAAGGAGTTTTTCAAATGAAACTGAGTGCAAATTTACAGGAATCTTTCAACGGTCAGATTAACGCTGAGCTCGCCTCGGCGTACCTGTACCTGTCGATGGCGGCATACTTCGAGGACGAGAACCTGCCGGGCTTTGCCCACTGGATGAGGATGCAGAACGAAGAGGAGACGGCGCACGCGATGCGCTTCTTCGATTATGTGCATGACCGCGGCGGGCGCGCAACACTGCATGCTATCGACGCGCCACCTTTGGACTTCCGCAGCCCGCTTGATGTCATGGAGCGCACGCTGGCGCACGAGCGCAAGGTTACTGCGCTCCTCAATCGCATGTACCAGATTTCGATTGAGGAGAGCGACTATGCGGCGCAGGTGATGCTGCATGAACTCATCATCGAGCAGGTCGAGGAAGAGAAGGTTGCTGAGGAGATTGTGGTCCACCTGCGGATTATTGATGGCGACGGTAGCGGACTGTTGATACTGGACGGGCGTCTTGGAGCGAGGATGGCGGCCGGAGCGACGCCGGCAGCCGGGGCGAACTAAAAGCGGACACAACCACAGCATAGAATTCGACTTAGATAGCCGTGGAGCCATAGCTGACCGGCGTTTCTCTTAGAAGACAACCGAGAGCCACGCCCCCTGCAATACAGGGAGTGTGGCTCTTTTGCGCGTCTCACAAATGTGATTTGTATGCGAATTGACTGCAAAATGTGTTGACGCATCACTAACATGTGTGTATATTGTGTCCTGTAATTAGTATAGACTAATAATTGAGATGCTACATAGATAACTGAAACTATCAAGCAATACAACTCATATGACATACGGTCAACGCGATACCTGCTTTCTACAGACCCTGCCCGAGTGCGCTCATGAGAGCGTCAGCGCATTTCGCGGGGTTGTCATCAGTGGCAGCATCCGATATGCCTTTAACGATTCCGAGGCCATTAGGCGTGGTACGGCACAGGACAACAGGGTCGATGAAAGACGTCATTCGCGTGAAACCTGTGATAGAGCAAAGTGCTGTGCTCCAGCGTATCTAGTTGGGCTTGATGAGCCGCTTCAGGGTTTGCTGCCCTTCGGCGATACCATTCCAACGCGCACCGGTGAGCGCGACTTTTGGAGCAACGGCGGTGTTAAGGAGACAATACGGTGCCGTGAACCGCCATATACGCCGCGCTAAGGTGGTGCGGCAAGGGACAACATTATATTGACTCTTCCCTTTCTCGTGGCCGGCCCCCCTTTACCCTCCCAATAGAGGGGGGTCGGTCGAACAAGCAAACAAACTCCTGAAACGCCTTGTTGCTGTGTGCGTAGATAAACAGTATTTGATGGCATTACCCCTGTATTAGTACACGGCAGTCAAAGGCAAATATATTGACAAGTTTTATGGATTAGTGCATATTAACTCAGGCTGTTAGTGATAGTGTTCAGAGCCGCTAAATGTGCGGTTGAGCTGTTACGAAGCAGTGCTTGAGATGGAGGTATATTAGAGGTGTTCCATCATAGGGCGTATCTGCTCATTGCATTTATCGTTGCAACGCTTGCGGTGGCGGCGTGCGGCACTGCCCCGGCGGCGGCGGTTGTACCGCAGATTATCGAGGTTGAAAGGATAGTGGAAAAGGCAGTTCCTATGGAGACGGTGCGGGAAGTTGTCAGGGAAGTGCCTGTTGAGAAGCTGGTGGTGGTGGAGAAAGAGGTAATCAGGGAAGTGCCTGTTGAGAGGGTGGTGGAGGTCGAGAAAATTATAGAGGTGGTGCGGGACCGAGATCCCGGCTCTCTCGTAATTTACTCAGGCAGAAGCGAATCCCTGGTGGGACCTATCATAGAGCAGTTCGAGGAAGTTACGGGCATCAACGTCGCGGTGAAGTACGGATCGACTGGTGAGATAGCTGCGACAATTCTGGAGGAGGGGCATAACTCTCCTGCCGATGTATTCTTTGCGCAGGATCCGGGCGGTCTCGGCGAGGTAGCGAATGCAGGCATGTTCGAGACGCTTCCGACAAGCATTACGGAGAAGGTTCCGACATGGGCACGTTCACCTGAGAGCCAGTGGATCGGCATTTCGGGCAGGGCGCGCGTGGTCGTCTATAACACCGACAATCTAACAAAGGAACAAATACCTACTTCCATGGAGGACTTCACGAAGCCGGAATGGAAGGGTCGCATTGGCTGGGCGCCGACTAACGGCTCATTCCAGGCGATGGTTACGGCAATGCGCGTGGTGTGGGGCGAGGACAAGACACGGGAATGGCTGCTCGGAGTTCAGGCAAACGAACCGAAGGTGTATCCGAAGAACACACCGACTGTGGCTGCGGCTGCGGCAGGCGAGGTAGATGTAGGGTTCGTGAACCACTACTACCTGCATCGTTTCCTGGCGGAAGAGGGCGAGGATTTCCGAGCGCGTAACTACCACGTGTCCGGCGGCGGACCAGGCGGTATCGTTTTGGTGGCGGGCGGCGGTATCCTGAAGACGGCGGAAAACAAGGACAATGCCGAGCGCTTCTTCAAGTTCATGCTTTCGCGAGTGGCTCAACAGTATTTCGCCGGACAGACCTATGAGTATCCACTGGTCGACGGCGTAAAGACAAATCGCATCCTCACGCCGCTTGAGGAGATTAACAACCCGGACATTGATATGGCGTCTCTGGATGACCTTGCGGGTACACAGATATTGCTGCGTGACCTTGGTATTCTTCAGTAAATGTCTCACCGGTAGAGTTAGCCCTTAGAGACGAGAGCAGACTAGATATAGATGGTTGCGTTAGACAGACTTTCGCATAGCGTGGGCGCCGCCGGATGGGCAGTAATTGCCGGTCGGCGGCGCTCGGCGCTGTCTCTGCCTCCTATGCTTGCGCTGGTTCCCGCGCTGCTGGTCGGGGCGGCGATGGCGCTTCCGATCATCTATTTGCTCATCAGAGGGGCGAGTGCGAATGATCAGGCGTGGGACTTGCTGTTCCGTTTGCGAACTTTGCAAACGCTCGGGCGCACGCTGCTGCTGATTGGCTGCGTCACGACCCTGTCGGCGGCTATTGCCGTTCCCTTCGCTTGGCTGACACTGAGGACTGACCTCCCGTTTCGCAAGACGTGGACTGTGCTGGCGGCACTGCCCCTGGTGATACCGAGCTTCGTGGGCGCATTCCTGTACATCTCCGCCCTGGGACCGAAAGGTCTGCTTCAATCCGCTCTCGAATTAGTGTTTGGCGTCGAGCGCCTGCCCGACATGTATGGACTGGTGGGCGCGACTGCCGTCCTGACCTTGCTTTCTTACCCTTACATATTCCTTACTGTGCGTGGCTCCATCGTTAATCTCGACCCTGCGACCGAAGAGGCATCTCGCGGTCTTGGGTACGGTTCTTGGAGAACATTCTTCCGTGTAACGCTGCCGCAACTTAAGCCTTCCATTGCTGCGGGGTCACTTCTGGTGGCGCTCTATACACTTAGCGAGTTCGGAGCGGTTGCTCTGCTGCGATATAACACTTTCACATTCGCCATTTACCAGCAATATGAAGGATCTATCGACCGCTCAGTTGCGGCTGTGTTGTCGTTCGTGTTAGTGCTGATGGCAGTCGTCATATTGCTCCTTGAGAACTACACTCGGGGGCGAGGAAGATATTTTCGCTCCGGAGCGGGTTCGGCGCGCAAGCCCGCGATAGTTAAGCTGGGACGATGGAAGTGGGCAGTCATGACCGCAATGGGGATCGTACTGATGCTCGCGCTGGTTCTTCCGATTAGCGTCCTTGTATTCTGGCTGCTGCGAGGCATCGGTGCAGGTGAGCCGCTGCTCCTGCTTTGGAGCGCAACGCGGAATTCACTGCTTGTGTCGGGTGCCGCTGCCCTGGTTACCGCTGGGATGGCGATAGCGACGGCGGTTCTTCTGGTACGTTATCCGACGAGACTGAACCGCATACTCGAGCCAATCAGTTTCACCGGCTACGCGCTACCGGGCGTTGTTGTCGCGCTGGCGCTGGTATTCTTCGGAGCGCAGTACGCGCGCCCGATATATCAGACACATTGGCTGTTGATTTTCGCCTATGCTGTACTATTCTTCCCGGTCGCTCTCGGCTCAGTACGTTCTGCGCTGATGCAAATCAGTCCACGTCTGGAAGATGCGGCGCGCTGCCTTGGGCACAATCCGCTGCGGGTGGTGATGCGCGTTACTCTGCCACTTATGCGCTCCGGTGTAATGATGGGCGCTGCCTTGGTCTTCCTGCTGACGATGAAAGAGCTGCCCGCCACCCTGATATTGGGACCTCTGGGATTCAAAACGCTCGCCACATCCGTATGGGCGGCGTCCTCGGAAGCGTTCTTCGCTCAAGCGGCGGCGCCCGCTCTGATGATTATCTTGATGTCCTCCGTGCCGATGACGCTGCTCGTACTGCGCGAAAAGAGAACACTGGCATGAGCGCTAAGGGCATGGGAACCGCTGAGTACGCCGCGCGTTGGGCGGGTATCCTTCTCGCCCTCGCAGCGATAGCCACTGTTATTGCGGTTGTGGGGCGCGTCTCCGCCGATGCAGACCAGCCCACGTTAATGGGGTCGCTCACTGCCATTTCGGAGAACGTTTTCGCCTATGGAATCGGTGGATTGGCAAGATTGGTATCCGGGGCGGCTCTGGTATGGGGAGCGTCCATGCTTTTGAAGACATGGTTAATTCGGGAGCGTTACAGTACACCTCTCGCGCCTGCGTTGTTCATCATATCCGGGATATTCACCGCCTTGTCCGGCCTTTGCGCCGTTGTGCTGGCGGTAACTGCGTCCGACATGGTCGCATTTGGCGCGCCCAGCCCCTCAACTGAGGTGATAGCGTCGTTCAGGTGGATGGCAGGGAAGGCGGGCTTTACGATGGCTGGCCTGGCACTGATTGCCGAGTCGCGCTATCAGTGGAAGGTGGGAGGGACTCTCAGGCTCATTGCGCCTATATCCGCGCTCCTTGGAGCAGCCATGCAGCTCATCTGGCTGGATGCTGCTACCGCCGTCCATCAGATCACCGGCGTGCTGTTCGTCGTGTGGCTTATGCTCATGGGAGGTATGCTCTTCACGGGACGGGTGGAGCGGCACTTCCTGAATGCTCTAGACCAGTCTGAGCAGAGGACGCCGGCGTGACCGCCCCACTAATCGAGTGCAGAGGTGCGACGAAGAGGTTTGGGGACTTGCTCGCGGTGGACGATGTGAGTTTCCGCCTCATGCCGGGCGAAGTGCTGTCTATACTGGGCGCGAGTGGCTGTGGAAAGACCACACTGTTGCGGATCATCGCAGGCTTTGAGGGACTGGACGACGGGGAAGTGCGTTTTCAGGCTGGTCTGGTATCTGATTCTGATCATTACGTGCCCCCTGAGAGGCGAAATGTCGGCATGGTGTTCCAAGAGTACGCTCTCTTTCCCCATCTGACTGTGGCGGAGAATGTCGCGTTTGGGCTTCACGGCATGTCGAAAGGTGAGCAGCGCAGCCGCACTCAAGACGCTCTGGATCTCGTTCGTCTGAACGGGTATGAATCACGATATCCGCATGAGCTTTCAGGTGGTCAGCAGCAGCGCGTGGCACTTGCCAGGACGCTTGCGCCATCTCCTATTGCAGTCCTCCTCGACGAGCCGTTCAGCAACCTCGACGCAGGAATGCGCCTGGAGGTACGACAGGAAGTTGAGGCGATACTGCGAAGCAAGGGGGTTGCCACCATCTTCGTCACGCACGACAGGGAAGAAGCGTTCGCGTTCGCCGACCGTGTCGGTGTGATGAGCGGCGGACGGCTTGAGCAGATTGACGCTCCGTACGCGCTATATCAGGCGCCCGTGAGTCCTGAAGTCGCACGGATCGTCGGGGACTGCGATTTCCTTCAGGGCGTGGTGCGCGGCAATGTCGCCGAGACGGAATTGGGTAGCCTACCTTACACTTGCGGCGAAGGCAAGCTGGCGGACGGCACCGTGTTGACGCTGGTGGTGCGCTTTCAAGACCTGAAACCCGAATCCGACGATGCAGGGATATGTCGCGTAGAGGCGCTGGAATATCGCGGAGGCGATACGATGCTAGCTGTGCGGACTCCAAGTGGCACGGCACTAAGATGCCGTCTGCCTAGATACTCCGGCTTTTCGAAGGGTGAGCAAATTACTCTGACGCCAGTTGATTCAACGCCTTTTATTGCGTTCATGAGGTAGTGATCAACAGAGTTCGGCAATCAGCAGGATGCTGAACCCCGTTGACCATGTGATTTACTCCGTTGTCGTTTATGGTAAATCGGCAGCCGACGCCCACCTCGCGCACGTCAGGATTAGCGAGATTGACTTGTGTCGCGGCGTGATGGTAATCTCAAAGTTGAATCTGACATTTTTAGGCCTACTGATCGAGGCATCAATATGGCGAGAGCCAAGGCCAACATCAAATCAAAATCCGACAATTTGCCACCGTCCCGGCAAAGACTTTCTATGACGGCGGAAAACTATCTGCTGTCCATCTATCGTCTGAATGAAGAGGACGCGTTGGTTACGCTGACGCAACTTGCGGAGCACTTGAAGGTGCTGCCAGAAGGCGAAGGGTTGGGGACTTCACTTCCGACGGTGGGAGGAATGATTCGGCGTCTTGAACGTGAAGGATTGATTGCCGTAGACTCGAAGCGGCAACTCTCCCTGACACGGAAAGGCACACGGCACGCAGAGAGCATAGTACGAAGGCACCGACTTGCGGAGCGCATGGTCGTAGATATGCTTGATGTGGAGTTACACCGCGCTCACGTGGAGGCGCACCTGCTGGAGCATGCGATATCTCCCTACTTGGAAGAGCGCATCATGAAGAAGCTGGGCATGCCGACGACATCTCCGTTCGGGTATCCGATACCGGGCACAGATTATGTACAAAAAGGGGAGTCATTCCGCCTGAACGAGGCAGAGGTTGGCCGGGATCTAGTGATTGACAAGATTCCAGTGGACGATGAGGTGCTTCTGGAGCATCTGGTGCAAAATCAGGTAATTCCGGGCAATGCCATTGAAGTCAACGAGATCAATACTTCCACTGGCATCATTTCGTTCAAGTGCATGGATAAAGTTGTGGTTGTGGGCTATCAGGTGGGGCAGTTCATCTGGTTATGCACGCCCGGTGAATAGTAGTCATCACTCAGCTGTCAATCCCTCCCTATCTCTACACTCGAATCGCTTTAGTCCTTGTAATTGCTTTAGTGTCGGCATAATGAAAGGGCGCGTCCTGCGAATGAGGCCCAAGGCCTCTTCTGTGCTGTATCCCTCGCTGATGAGATATGCTGCCGCCATCGTTGGCGCGCGTCCAACACCAGCAGAGCAGTGGATATAGACCTTTCCTCCGCTCTCGATAGCCTTGCTGATGAAGCCAATGCCCTCAATAATATGGCTGGGTGAGACTGCTTCATCGTCAATGGTCGGCAGGTAGCAGTACCCGAATGGAGGCTCATCATCCAGCGCCAAGCCGTGCGAGGCGTCATCGAACTCTATTCGCAGGTTCACGATATGGGTGATACCCGCCCGAAGCAGAGTGCGACTGCCGTTGGCGCGGTGCTGTGGCCCCACGTAGAGCGAATCGGTGACGCGGCTGTATTCGAGCAGTGGGACGCCCGTGACTTTGGGGATCCCGCGCGCGTAAGCCCAAAGAGCTGTGGTGCGGGCGCCCTGCGTGCGAAGACGGACGCTCACGGTGCGAATACCCTTGCTGACAAGCTTCAGCAAGGAGACGCCTCGTAGCCAGCAGAGTCTTCTGCGAGGAAACGCATCTGCTCACCGTGCGCTGTGCGGATTCGTGTGATGCGGAGTTCAGCGGATGCAAGAGCCTCGCTGCACATGCGCGCAAGCCCGATGCCTTCTTCGTAGAGCCGTGTCGCTTCCTCAAGGGACAGACCGCCCGATTCCAACGCCTGCACCGTGCTGTCAAGGCGTTCCAAAGCCTGCTCAAATGTCAGATCGCCCAATTCCCTGCCTAGTCCGTTGGCGTTAGTGTCCGTCATTGTCGCTCCTGCTGCCCGTTTCTTGTGGACGTAACTTCAGCCTCAATTATGCCGTTTGTGAGCGTAATGTTGATAGGATCGCCAGCCGATGCTTGTGTATGTTCGCTGATTACGCTGCTGTCATCCGTGCGCTGCACGATAGCGTAGCCGCGCCGTAGGGTGTCACGGGGGCTGAGCGAATCAAGACGAAGCCTGAGTCCTTGCGTTCGCTCCGAGTTGAGACGGAGCATGTGCATCAGCATCTGGCGTGCGCTCCTGAGGCGATCGTCGATTCGCAGCCTTAACATGTCCAGGTCAGGCAGGGCGTTGTGAAGGCGTCTTTCGAGTTGGCTTGCGGCGTCTATGCCAGATGTGAGTTGGCGCGAAATTGAAGCATCCATACTCTGCGCCGCACCTAATACGAATGCGATCAACTCTACCTTGTCGGGAACCACAAGTTCGGCTGCGGCGGATGGCGTGGGAGCCCTCAGATCCGCTACCAAGTCAGCTATGGTGTAATCAGTCTCGTGGCCGACTGCGCTGACGACCGGAATGGGGCAAGTGAATATCGCTCGCGCAACGGCTTCCTCATTAAATGCCCACAGGTCTTCGAGCGAACCTCCGCCGCGCGCGACAATAACGATGTCAGCGCCCGATTCATCGCCAGCCGCTTGCAGGGCCTCGGCGATTGCAGGTGCAGCATCCTCGCCCTGCACGGGAGCGGGCGCGATGGCAAGCTCGACGAGTGGATAACGGCGTCGTATCACGTTTTGGATGTCGTGCCATACGGAACCGGTGGGTGATGTTACGACCGCAATCTTCTTAGGGAATTGGGGAAGCGTGCGTTTGCGCGACTCGTCGAAAAGGCCCTGCTGTTCTAGCTGCAGCTTGAGCTGCTCCAGTTTCAATTGAAGCTCGCCGACGCCCTCGGGTTGGACGATATCGGCGATGACCTGCAAGTCGCCCCGCTGTTCGTAGATTGAGATTCGCCCGTGAAGTATGATGGCGGCGCCGTTGTCCAGGTAATGCATGCCACGCGAATTGCGGAACATAACGCAGCGCATGGTCGCTTTGCCATCCCTGATGCTGAAGTATGCATGCCCCGAACCAGGACGGGCGAGATTGGCGACTTCGCCTCCGACCCACAGGTCCTGAAGCACGCTGTCGCGTTCCAAGGTCTGCCTGGTGTAAGACGAGAGCTGTGAGACGGAGTAGATTGTAGCCATTAGCAGTCGCTATGCGCGGGAAAGATATTGGCCGGTGCGTGTGTCCACCTTGATCATCTCACCTTGGGTTACGAACAGAGGCACCTGCACCACCAACCCCGTCTGAAGAGTGGCAGGCTTGGTGCCGCCTTGAGCGGTGTCGCCGCGCACACCGGGCACCGTCTCAGTCACTTCCAGATTCACAGTTATTGGCAGTTCGATTGCGACGGGGTTTTCGCGGTACAGGACTAGGTCAACTTCAATCTGCTCGACAAGGAATTGCAGTCCGTCGGCAATCTGGTCTGAGGACAGCGGGAACTGATCGTAAGTGTCGGTGTCCATGAAGTAGTAGAGGTTGTCGTCCTCGTAAATGTACTGGGCGGAACGCCGTTCCACATCAGCAAGCTTGAAGTCAACATCGTAGCCGGAGAAGGATCGCTCGACTTGTCTGCCCGTAATAAGCGCGCGGAACTTAATGCGCATAGTAGGAGCGCGTTGCTGCATCTTGCGCTGTTCGTATTCGAGCACGATGTATGGGGCATCGTCCATCTCGATGGCCATGCCCTTCCGCAGCTCGCCGTAGTTGACGGTCATATGAGGACTCCTTAGGTAGTGATTGTCAGTCGGTTAGAGCTTCTTTGCCTTGCTGATGACGCGAGCCTTGCCGTTTTCGAGGACAACGATGTCCTCGATGCGGACACCGCCCCACCCCGGAAGGTAGATGCCCGGCTCGATGGTGAAGACCATGCCGTCTTCCAGTACATCGTCTTCGGCGGTCGGGCCGACATGGGGGTATTCGTGGACGGCGAGGCCAACGCCGTGCCCAAGGCTATGTCCGAATTCGTCGCCGTGTCCTGCGTCGGCGATGATGTCGCGTGCGATGGCGTCCACCTCTTTGCCTGTCATGCCCGCCGTAACCTGCTCTTCGGCGGCGAGTTGGGCTTGCAGCACGATGTTGTATATCTTGCGGAACTTGTCGTCCGGCTCGCCAACAAATACCGTGCGCGTGAGGTCGCTGCAATAACCCTGGTACTTCGCGCCCATGTCGATGACGATTGGGTCATTTTGCCTGATGACGGTCCCGTCTGCGCGGTGATGGGGGAGCGCGCCGTTTGCGCCAGCACCGACAATAGTGTCGAAGGAAATCATCTCGGCGCCGCGCTCCCGCATAGCCTTTTCGAGCTCCCATGCGACGGCTTCTTCGGTGATGCCGGGTTCAATTCGGGGCGCAATTTCGTCGATTGCCTCGTCCGCGATGCGGATTGCCTCGGTTAGTAGCGCGAGTTCGTCAGCGTCTTTGAAGACGCGAAGCTTCTCGACGATTCCGGAGGTGGGGACGAGTTCGGGGTTGTTGGAGTCTTCAGCTTCTTCGATTGCCTTGAGGAATGCATTGTGCACTGAGACGGTTACGTCTTGGCTCTCGAAGCCGATTCGCTTTACGCCATGCTCTGCCGTCCATTCTGGGAACCAGCCGAGTCCACGCTGAATGCGATAGATGCTGAAGTCGGGCGCCTGATTACCTGCCTGCTCGACATAGCGGAAATCGGTGGCAAGAGTGGCATCGTCGGGCGATATGAGCAACCAGCCAGCCGATCCTGCGAAACCCGACATATACCGGCGATTTTCAGGTGCGGAGATAAGGATTGCGTCAAGCTCTTCCCCTTCGATTTGCTGGCGCAACTTTTGCAGTTTCAGGCTCATGCGATCCCCTTTAGCTTCAGGTCTGTTTGAGGTTGATTGCGAGGTATTCAAGGGCGAAGAGATAACCCTGCCAGCCGAGACCGGCAATCTGTCCCTGCGCGATGTCGGCAATGACGGAGTGCCGACGGAACTCTTCGCGGGCGTGTATGTTGGACAGATGAACCTCGACAATTGGCAGACGTGAGTCTATTAGCGCGTCTCGCAGCGATATGCCGTAATGCGTGATTGCGCCCGCGTTGACCACAATGCCCTCGACGTCGGGCGTCAATGACTGTAAGTAGTCCACCAGTGCGCCCTCGTGGTTAGACTGGTAGAACTCGGTCTCGACTTCGAGTTCGCGCGCTTTTTCAGCGACGAGTTCTTCGATGTCGTTAAGAGCCTTGACGCCGTAGTAGGACTGCTCCCGTCTGCCGAGCATGTTCAGGTTTGGGCCGTTCAGGATGACTATTTTCATGGAAAGTCTGTTGGTTGGTCAGTGTGTTTGGTTGGTCAGTATGTATTGAGGGTTAGGGGATTTTGGATGATGGACTTCGCCATACTTTCTACTCTTCGGCGTAGTTCTTCGCAGTCGCCTGCAACTGTGCGCTGTAATTGGCAATATCTTCGACGGAGTCAACCGTGTATCGTGTCCCATGCCGTTCTTCGTCAAATATCTCAACTTGTTTCGCCGCCCGATTAAAATACAGGCGGCAAAGTGGTTTCCTGCTGTTGTCGAACAAAATAGCACAGTATCTTTGTGCGTCCCTCATCGCAATCCGTTCAGGGTCAACCACCTCGCCAGCTATGCTCTTTACCAGTTCGTATCCAGCAATCTCAGCGTCCGTTGTTTCGACGTTTCTTCCCCTGCTTGCTGTAGTTACTTCTCCATCATCGGATCCGTCATTTTGCTCAGAAGTTTCTTCCGATATTGACATGGCAGTATCCTCATCAGAGTTACCGATGTGAATATCTTGCGCCCGTTGGATAGTGCTGGCAATGCGGTCATTTATAAATCCTGTGAACGCTTGATTAACTAAAGGTTGAAAATACTCCCGCCTAGTTTGAGTTAAGAGTCCTGAATAGACCTTGCGTGCAAGTAACTCAACAAAATCTTCGTCAGGGTGGACATAAACCTTGGCAAGGTATGCTTTCATGTCGCGCAAATGCTTCATCTTGGACGCTGTATCGCGAACAACCTCGACGTCAAACGACTGTTTGGCAAAGTGTTCTAACTCGCTGAATCCTCTGTTGCCCGGATTCGTAATGTCAATCTCCAGAAATGGGCCATTGTCCATTACGTTGTCTAGGTCAAGGTCGCTGAAAAATTTGTACAGAATGCCATTAGTAAGTATACCAATCTTGGCAGACGTTACCGATTGGAAGTATCTTCTCAACTGGTTGATGCGTTCGTTATCCAGCGCGTCTGTGACTTTCTTGCATTCCCTGAGAATCACAGGCTCGCCGTCACGCATAATAGCGTAGTCAACCTTCTCACCTTGCCGCGTTCCAATATCTGCCGTGTATTCCGGTATGACTTCGGAAGGGTTGAATATGTCATATCCCAAAGCTGATATGAATGATAATATCAAGGCTTGCTTGGCCGCCTCTTCTGTTGCCAAAGCCTCTTTTTGTTGTATAGCGCGCTCGGCAAGGGCTTCCATTGTGTTCCGTGAAACCATTCCCATAATCTCCTGTTTGCGTTAACCTGATTGAATTCGAAGCCTATCCAATGGTTAACGGGTTAGAAAATCATAGCTCAATAATTAAAAATGTCGTCTATGCTGGCGGTGAAACCTTCAAGTACGGACGATGTGATAGTGTCGCCTTCGTAGTAAGTTTGTTCGATTGCCAGTGCGCCATCTTTCAGCGCCAAGCGCCACACGATTTTGTTGGCGGGGTCCATCACGATATATTCTTTCACGCCGTGTTCGGCATAGAGCTCGCGTTTCTCATTCCAGTCTCGGCGAGAGGTTGACGGGGAAAGGATTTCAACGATGAGATCGGGCGCGCCCTGGATATTTTCGTAGGTGATGAAGTCTTCGCGCTCCTTAGATATAAAGAGCAAGTCTGGCTTAACAACGTCGGTATCCGAAAGAACCACGTCCGTATCCGAAAAGAAGACCATGCCCAAGTCCCGCTGTTCCACAAATGCGGCTATACGCCATCCCAATTTGGACTGGTTGCTTTGGTGGGGCATATTGGGACCTGGCGCCATAATCAGCTCTCCGTCTATCAGTTCGTAGCGCTCATCGTCGGGCGTGTTCGCGTAATCCTCGTAAGTAAGGCGGGTTGTCGTGACCATATTTTACACTCCCTCTATCCCCTTCATCCTGTCCGTCCACGTCAGTGTCCCTAGCCGCTTATTTTCGTTCCAGCCATGTCTTCTATGAAGTTGGCGATGGCAGAGTGGTCGGCGTCGCCCTTGCCCTCGTTCATGAGCGAGCCAATAATCTGCTGCGCCAAGGCGGTGAAGGGCAGAGGAACGCTGAGTTCGTGCGCCGTCTGCAAGGCGTTGTTCAGGTCTTTCTGGTGCAGGCGAACTCGGAAGCCGGGGTTGAAGTTGCCCTCGATCATCATCGGAGCTTTGGCATTGAGCACGGTGCTGCCAGCGAGGCCGCCCTTGATGGCATCGAAGACTACGTTGGGATCGAGTCCGGCCTTCTTTGCGAGGACGAGCGCTTCGCCTACGGCGGCGATGTTGATGGCGACGATAATCTGGTTGGCGAGCTTTGTGGTGTTGCCTGCACCGTAATCGCCGCAGTATGTGGAGTTGCCCATCGGCGCGAACACATCCACATACTTATCAAAGACATCCTTCTTGCCGCCTACCATGATGGCGAGCGTTCCGGCGATTGCGCCAGGCTCGCCGCCGCTGACGGGCGCGTCGAGGAAGTCCACGCCTTGACCCTCGCAGCCCGCCGCAATCTTCTGCGATGATGCGGGAGCTATCGAGCTCATGTCGATGACGATCGAGCCGGACGAAGCGCCTTCCAGTACGCCATTTGCGCCGAGGATGGCCGCTTCAGCATCTGCTGAGTCGGGTACCATAGTGATTATCAGGGGGTTCTTCGAGGCGACTTCGCTGGAAGACGATGCGGGAATTGCGCCCTCGGTCGCCATCTCCTCTATGGCCGTCCCGACGATGTCGTACACGGTTACGGTGTTGCCGGCTGCCATCAAGTTTCGCACCATAGGCCTGCCCATGATGCCCAGCCCCACGAATCCAATATCTGCCATTTTTGCTCCTTTCGATTGACGCCTTTGCAATAGCGTATAGGCGCCGTTATTGCGTTCATTCAGTCCTAGCCATTATCAGGTGATTGAGCGCGCGCGGTCAAGTGCGAGTGACGCAAGACCAGCCGAAACTTACTGGCGAAGATTGGTCTGATACCTCGCGCTTTATAATGATATACTTCGTTGTGTTCGCGTCCAGAAAAATTCACAGCGGAGCCTAGCATCAGATGAAGATTGTTGACATCACCACAACGCAGCTCTTCTATCCCCACTCGAGGCCGATTCAGGACGCAACAATTCCGACACCGCCACCGGGCGCAGGAGGCAGAGGTCAACTCTTTGTCCACATTCACACGGACGAAGGAGTTGAAGGGCTTGGCATTGGGCAGTCGTCACCCGGTGTGCGGCAGGTAGTCGAGGATGGATTCCGCAATCTTCTTATAGGCAAAGACCCGTTTAACATAGAGCAGCTGTGGAACGACATGTTCTGGCATGTGCGCGGCTATGGGCGCAAGGGCGTCGCATTCTGCGCCCTCTCCGCCGTGGACATCGGACTGTGGGACCTGAAAGCTAAGGCGTTGGGCATCCCCTTGTTCAAGCTGCTTGGCCCCTACCAGGAATCAGTGCCAATCTACGGCAGCGGCGGATGGACGAACTTTAGCGAGGAAGAACTGATTGCCGAGATGACAGGCTATGTGGAGCAGGGCATTCCCCGCGTCAAGATGAAGGTCGGCAAGGACTTCGGACAGTCGGAGCGTGAGGACATCCAGCGCCTCGCCGCGGTCCGCAGAGCGCTGGGTGACGATGTCGCGATCTACATAGACGCAAATAATGGTTACTATCCCAAGCAGGCCATATATATGGCGCGCGAGTTCGAACAATATCAGGTGGGCTGGTTCGAGGAGCCACTTATTGCTGACGACATTCAGGGGCTGGCCGAAGTAAGTCACGCCATCAACATCCCGGTTGCCACCGGTGAGCATGAGTACACCAAGCACGGGTTTCGTGAACTCATAGCCGCGGGCGGCGCGGACATTGTACAGCCCGACGTGGGTAGGGTTGGCGGCGTTACCGAGTGGATGAAGGTGGCACATCTGGCCCATGCATTCAACCTGCCGGTTGCGCCCCACGCGGTGCAACTCGTACACCTGCACCTCGCCTGCGCTACGCCGAACCTCAAGGTTGTCGAGTACATGAACACGGGACTTGAGGGTGATCGTCAGTGGTACACGGAATTTCCTCAACAGCAGGATGGAATGTGGGCACCCTATCCAGACAGGCCCGGCTTGGGGCTTGAGCTTGATCCAGCAGCCATCGAGCAGTGGGCCGTATGAGCACACCGGAGACGGTGGGAGGTCAATCATCCACTACTCAGCGAACTGGGCAGCCGGTTGCCTCGAGAAGAATACGGATACCGCGCCTCCAGACTCTCGACTCCCTGAGAGCGTATCCAAATTTTCGCTTGTTGTGGGTGGGAGACTTCTGCGCTAACAATGCGCTGTGGCTTCAGATGCTCACGGCCGGCTGGCTGGTACGAAGCCTTACTACGAACTCCCCGTACTCCACATTCTTTGTCGTGACCGTCGGCGGAATGGCAATGCTGCCTGGTCTTGTGATGGCGCCCATAGCAGGCACGCTCGGCGACAGGTTAGACCGTCGCAAGCTGGTAATTGGCATACAGAGCTTCATGGCAGTCCTGTCTTTCCTGTTCGCCATCTTGGTCGGGCAGCAGCTTGTGTCCGTGTTCCATGTGTACCTGTATGTGTTCCTTGGTGGCATCTGCCTGTCCATTACACAGACCAACCGTATGGCGCTGATAGCCAACACCGTGCCGCGTGAGGCAATGGCGAACGCCTTCGCCACCAATGTCCTCACTATTCCGGGAACGCGCATGATCGGTCCGTTCGTCGGCGGTATCCTGATAACAACTCTGGGCTTCTTCTGGAATTTCACACTTGAGTCGATTCTCTATGTCGGCACTGTGATCGCATACCTACCAATGAAGACGCCATATACGCAGCGCAGCAGGAAGGCCCAAGCTGAAACCTCTTTCCTATCTGACCTGATCGAGAGCTTTACCTATGTCTGGAAAGATAAGCGAGTGCTGCTATACATTACTCTGCTGGGGTTCATTCCCAACACGATCCTGGAACCTGCGATGTTCCTGCTGCCTGTGTTCACAAGTGAGGTGTTGAAGCAGGGAGCTGATGTCGGCGGGTACCTCGTCGCAATCAACGGATTGGGTGGTTTGCTGATGGCGTTGTTCATCGCATCCTTTGGCTTCATCTTCCCCAAGGGTAAGATTGTGCTAATTTCGGCAATCGTCAGCTCTGTCGTCATTCTGATGTTCGCGAATGCCTTCTTACTGCCACTTGCGTTTCTTTTGATAATGGTTTTCGCGCCGAGCCAGACGGCCTTCAGGACCGCTACGGTAACGCTGATGACTCTCATAGCCCCTGACGAGATGCGCAGCAGGGTTATGAGTTTGATGCGCTACAGCATGGGCGGCGTCGTAATCTTCAGCTTGGTCGTCGGCTGGTTCGCAGGGATCACCTCCGTCTCAATCGCGCTGACGGTGATGGGGCTGGTGGGCATTGGGCTGGGACTTGTTTTCTGGTTCTTCGCCAATCAGATACGCGAGTTAGACGCATAAACCATGAGCACATCGAACACGCCGGGCGAGCAGGTCCCGGCGATAGGGACACCTCCCAGGCAACGCTTCACAGTGCGAATCCCACGCCTGCGAACTTTTGACTCCTTCGCTTACCCAGACTATCGCTACTTGTGGATAGGCAATTTCTTCTCCAACAACGCTCAGTGGCTGCAGTTGTTGTCGGTGGGCTGGCTTGTAAGGGGCCTCACATCTGGATCATCAACATCTACGCTATTCGTGGTGACGGTGGGCGGAATGAGCTTGCTGCCCGGCTTGATCATGGCGCCCATTGCAGGGACTCTCGGCGACCGTATGGACAGGCGCAAACTAGTCATAGGCATTCAGACCTTCATGGCGATGTTTTCGTTCCTGTTTGCCGTGCTGGTGGGACAGCAACTCGTGACGGTCTGGCACGCATACATTTATGTCTTCGTTAGCGGTATATGCGTGTCCATCAGCCAGAACAGCCGTATGGCTCTTGTAGCCAACACCGTACCGCGGCACGCAATGGCGCATGCCTTCGCGACAAACGTGCTCACGATACCCGGCACGCGCATGATTGGCCCCTTCGTCGGTGGCATCCTCATAACCACGCTCGGCTTCTTCTGGAACTTCACGCTTGAGGCGTTGCTGTACCTGGGCACGGTCATAGTCTTTCTACCAATAAAGACGCCCTACGCGCGTGTTAGGAGGGGCGCTGGCAATCAGTCATTCATGTCCGACCTGCTCGGCGGCTTTACATATGTCTGGAAGGACAAGCGCGTTTTGCTCTACTTGACTATGTTGGGTTTCATCCCGAACACAATACTTCAGCCGGCAATGTTCCTTCTGCCCGTCTTCACAGACGAGATACTCAAGCGCGGCGCGGATGTGGGCGGCTATTTCCTGGCGATTAATGGCTTGGGCGGTCTGCTGATGGCACTGTTCATCGCATCTTTCGGCTTCGTATTTAAGAAAGGGATGATTGTGCTTGTCTGCGCGCTGGCAAGCTCCGTCTTTATACTTCTCTTCTCTCACGCGATTATCCTGCCACTGGCGTTCCTCCTCATTATGCTCTTTGCTACGACACAGACAGCGTTCAGGACGACCAACGGTACACTTATGCAATTGCTCGTCTCCGATGACATGCGAAGCCGCGTAACCAGCCTGCAACGCTACAGCATGGGTGGAGTCCTCGTCGCAAGCTTCGCAATAGGCTGGTTCGCCAGAATTACCTCGATCTCAATCGCACTCGCCGCTATGGGACTCATCGCAACTGCCTTCGCCATCGTCTTCTACATATTCGCGCGTCAGATACGCGAACTGGACGCCTGATATAGAAACCGGGGGAATCTGGCATGGAATACCGCACACTCGGCAAGACAGGCCTGAAAGTTTCGCTCGCCAGTTTCGGCACGGGTGGTCCCAGCCAATTCGGTCAGCATAAAGGCTTGGAGCAGAAGCAGCAGACTGCGCTTATTCGCCGTTGCCTCGACTTGGGAGTCAACCTCTTCGACACGCACGAGGCGTATGGTAGCAGCGAGGAGTCATTGGGCGAGGCGCTGCGTGGCGTACCAAGGGATTCCTACTATCTCGTAACCAAGTGGGCGTATCACCCCGACGGTGCTGAAGGGCAGGATGCAACCGCCCTCAGCGCATCGGTCGAGCGTAGCCTAAGTCGGCTCAACACCAACTACGTGGATGTGATGATGATTCACGGCATACTGGCAGCCGAGTACGATTCCGTGGTCGAGCGCTTCCTGCCCACGCTGGAGCGTCTGCGCGAGCAAGGCAAGATTCGCT
The DNA here is from genome assembly GCA_965222145.1 of Dehalococcoidia bacterium. GTDB lineage: Bacteria > Chloroflexota > Dehalococcoidia > Lucifugimonadales > JADFKI01 > Bin90. The sequence continues at coordinate 317,978 of CBDCTG010000001.1, forward strand.
TTAAGGGCTTCAGCACGCGCTACATTGCGGATCCTGCTCAGGAGATACTGCCGGTCGCGCTCCGAAGCGATGCTGCGCGTTGGGATGTCGTGATGCTCAAGTATGGCATCCTGAACCAGATTGCCGCGAAGGAAGCGCTACCTCTTGCGATGGAACACAACATCGGCGTGCTAAACATGGCGTCGGTGCGAATCAAGCTGCCGGTCCCCGCGTTGCTGGAAGAGTTGATTGCCGAGTGGAAGGGCAAGGGCCACATTCCAAACGACAGATTACTTTCACGGGATCCGCTTGGCTGGCTGGTACATGACGATGTTGATTCCGTTGTGAGTGCTGCTTATAAATTTGGTGCAGACCATCCTGCCATCGGCAGTGTAATCACTGGCACATCCACTATGGAACATTTGAACGCCAACATAGCTGCATTGGAAAAGCCGCGCCTGCCCGATGCGGACAGCGCGCGGCTCAGAAATCTATTCGGTGATATTGCGGAGTATGCTTAATCTAGAGCAGCACGACCGACCTCAGTACCTCTCCGCGTTCCATCCTGTGGAATGCTTCTTCCACATCGTCAAGCGCGATGGTCTCGGAGACGAACCTGTCCAAATCGAGCCTTCCCTGCATGTAAAGGTCGATGAATATCGGGAAGTCGCGCGCTGGGAGGCAGTCGCCGTACCAGGATGATTTGAGCGAGCCGCCTCTGCCGAAAATCTCAATCATAGGCAACTCAATCTTCATTTGTGGGTCCGGCACACCTACCATGACTACGGTGCCTGCGTGGTCACGGGCGTAGAAAGCCTAATCGTAGGTGACGGGATTGCCCACTGCCTCGATTGCGACATTTACCCCGTTGCCGCCGGTCAGCGCACGAATAGCCTCAACCGGGTCGGTCTGTGATGCGTTGATCGTGTGAGTGGCGCCGAAGTCTTTCGCCCACTCCAGTTTGCGGTCGTCGATGTCCACACCGATTATTGTGTGAGCGCCGGCGAGCCGCGCTCCTGCGATTGCGGCATCACCGACGCCGCCGCAGCCGAACACAGCCACCGAGTCGCCGCGAGTCACACCTCCAGTGTTCACCGCCGCGCCGAGACCGGCCATTATGCCGCAGCCCACAAGCCCTGCCGCCGCAGCCGATGCCTCCGGGTTGACTTTGACCGCCTGTCCTGCGGCGACTAGGGTCAGCTCGGCGAATGCACCGATGCCCAGCGCAGGCGAGAGCGGGCTGCCGTCTGCCAGCGTCATGGGCTGCGATGCGTTGCGGCTGTCAAAGCAGTACCAGGGGCGTCCGCGCAGGCACGAGCGGCAGTTACCGCACGGGGCGCGCCACGCGATAATGACGAAGTCGCCCGGCTCAACATTGGTAACGCCATCGCCGACCTTCTCGACGGTGCCAGCCGCTTCATGTCCAAGCAGGAACGGGAACTCGTCGGTGATTGCGCCTTCGCGGTAGTGGAGGTCAGTGTGGCATACGCCGCAAGCCTTCACCTTGATGAGAGCCTCTCCGGGACCTGGGTCCGGCACCACAATCGTCTCGACTGATACAGCCTCGCCTCTTGCGCTTGCTATGACGCCCTTAACCTGATTGGTCATACTCTCTAATCCTCCAATTGTCGTCCGCAAATATGCGGCGACAGTATGTTAGCGGGATGGGGTCTGTTGCTCGACGAGTCCGTTCTCTTACGCCGAACTGCCCAAGCGAGAATATGGTAAGGGGAACGGCGGTGTCAAGCAGCGTCATTCAGACGGAGGGATTCACTTATCCGTTTGGAGTGGGTACCATTGTGCGAGCTGCAGGCGGGTTGGCGGATCCGCGCCGCGCCTTGTGCAGGCAAGCGCAGCGGCCCGATTGGCGTATGCCAGCGCGTCCCTCAGCGTATTCTCGCTCAGCGTTGCCAGCATGTCATGACGTAGCAGGCCGCGGTCGTCCAGCCACGCAAGAAGAGCCGACATAAAAGCGTCCCCCGCGCCCACAGTGTCGGCCACCTCTACACGAACTCCAGGGCTGCTCACGACAGCATCGGATGTCAGGCCGACTGCGCCATTGCTGCCTAGCGTCACCACGACCACCGAGGGCCCCGCGTCAAGCCACCGCATTGCTGTATCGACATGGCTTGCGCCAGGGTAGAGCCATGCGAGGTCATCGGCGCTCGCCTTGACTAAGGTGGCGAAACGCAGCAGTCGCTCGATGCGTCCACGATATGCCTCTCGGTCGGGGAATAGCGCGGGTCGTACATTGGGGTCGAGTGAGATTACGCGCGAGCCGTACTCTCGGCACATCAGGCGTTCGTAAGTCCATGCGCTGCTGCCCAGCATCAGCGAATAGGAACCGAAGTGCAGGGTAGTTAAATTATCGGGGAATGTGTCGGGAAGGTCAGCGTCGGCAAGGCTTTGTTCTGCCGTGCTATTTCCGTAGAAGGCGAAGTCGTGCGTTCCGTCCAGTGCGGGTATGACGAATGCAAGCGCTGTGGATTCGCTGCCTCGCGCCAACCATCGCAGGTCAACGCCGTTCTGTGTCAGGTGCGCGTGGAGAATGTCGCCAAAGCGGTCATTCGAGAGCTTGCCGATGAATGTAGTCGGCTTTTGCAGGCGCGCAAGTCCGATAGATACGTTGCAGGGCGAACCGCCGGGTTGCAACGCGTATGCGCAGCTCTCATCTCCATCAATCGGTGTGAAGTCGATGAGCGCCTCACCGCACACGCCAATCACTGGCGTTGCCTCGCGTTGATGTCGGCGAGCGTGGCGAAGCTGCTCTTCAGCGCAGGGTAGAGTTGGCGATAAGCGTCGTATAATTCGTCATACACCGTAGTCAGGTTCGCCTCCGGTTCCACGGCACTGCCCGTCTTGATGCATGATTGCACAGCGTCCTGGATGCTGCTGAACATGCCGCATCCCACTGCCGCGAGGAGGGCCGCTCCAAGTGCCGCGCCGCCTGCTGGCTGCACAGTGGCGAGGGGGAGTCCGAATACATTGGCGAGGGTTTGCAACCACATCCGACTGCGCGCCCCGCCGCCGATCGCTCTCACTTCACTGGGCGACACGCCCTGTTGGCGCATAAGCTCCAGCGAGTCCCGCATTGCGAAGCACACGCCTTCGATGACCGCCCGCGTCAGATGACTGCGGCCGTGCGCCAAGCTCAACCCGGCGAAGACGCCGCGCGCATTCGAGTCGTTGTGCGGCGTGCGCTCACCACTGAGGTATGGCAGGAACAGCAGCCCGTCGCTGCCCGGCGCGACCTGCTCCGCCTCTGCCGTTAGGGAGTCGTATGGCGCTTCTGGTGCAATAGTGTCTCTCAGCCATCGTAACGCGCTGCCTGCTGAGATGATGACGCCCATGAGATACCAGAGGTTGGGCGCGCAGTGGCAGAAGGTATGCAGATTCATGTCTTCGGCGACATGCGGTTCGTTAGAGGGGAGCACCACAGCGCCGGATGTGCCGATGCTCACCTGCATTACGCTGCTGTCTGTTGCGCCGCAACCGACTGCGCCGGCGGCGTTATCGGCGCCTCCGCCAACGATGGGGATGCCCGCATGGATACCGAGTTCGGAAGCGGCGCTGGGCGTAACCACGCCTGACATCTCGGTTGATTCCACGACGCGGGGCAGGATGCCTGCATCCACTTCTAATGCCCGTAACATCGTCTGCGACCAACGGCGATGCCTGATGTCGAAGATCAGAGTGCCGGCGGCGTCCGATGGCTCGGTGGCATAGTCTCCGCTCAGGCGATAGCGGATGTAGTCTTTGGGGAGTAGCAGTGTGCGCAGACGGGCGTAGTTGTCGGGTTCGCTCTGCTTCAGCCAGAGCAGCTTGGGCGCGGTAAAGCCTTCTAGCGGCAAATTGCCGACCGTGCTGCGAAGCCCCGGCAGTCCCAAGGCATCGGTGATGTGATGGCGCTGTGGGGTGGTGCGGGCGTCATTCCATAGCAAGGCAGGCCTGATGACTTCGCCATCGGAGTCGAGGAACACGGAGCTGTGCATCTGACCGCTAAGGCCGATGGCGGCGAGTTCGATGCGGTGTCCACCTTGGTCTGCGAGTTGAAGGACTTTGCGAACTGCAAGAACCGTGTTGCGCCACCACATATCGGGGTGCTGCTCGGTCCAGCCGGGGCGCGGGACATCGATGGGCTGCTCGACCTCGGCTTCCGCGAGCACAGCGCCATCGGCGTCAAGAAGCATGGCTTTGACGGCTGTTGTGCCGACATCGATGCCTAGAACGGCTTGGCTGGAGTGTGCCATAAAGCTGTGTCGCTTGCGCGAGTACGCCTAAAGTTGACGCAGGCGCGGGTCGAAGTAGTCGCGCAGCCAGTCGCCTAGGAAGTTGAGCGACACTACTACGAGCGCGATTGCGGCTCCGGGAATGACTGCAATCCACCAGTCGGTGTCGATGTAGTTTCTGCCGAATGAGACCATGCTGCCCCAGGCGGGCTTGGGCGGTGGGATGCCCACACCGAGAAAACTGAGGGTGGCTTCGGTGAGGATAATCTGACCCGTCCCCAGAGTGGCGACGACGATGAGTGTATTAGTTACGCTAGGGAGTAAGTGTTTGAAGATGATTCGTGGAGACGACGCGCCCGCAATTCTAGCAAGCGCAACATAGTCCATCTGTTTGAGCTGCAGTATCTCGCCTCTGATTTGCCGCGCGGTCGTACCCCATGAGAATATCGCAATGATGATAAGGAGCGTGGAGAAACTTGCCCCGAACACGCTCACAGCCACAAGTGCGGCAAGAATGAAAGGAATGGCGTTCTGCAAGTCCACAAGACGCATTAGCGCCTCATCCACATGCCCGCCAAAGTATCCGGATATGGATCCAATCACTGCTCCCAAGGCGACGCTGAGGAGCATAGTGACGGCTGCGAAACTTATGGAGACGCGGGCACCGTAAATTATGCGGCTGAATATGTCGCGCCCTTGGTTATCCGTGCCGAAAAGGTGCTCCGTCGTTCCTCCGAAACCTATCGGCGGTATGCTGCGCGCCCTCAAATCGCCCTTCACCGGGCTGTAAGGCGAAATGATTGGTGCAGCAATCGCCGCGAAGATCAGGATAGCAAGAATTGCAGCGGGGATGTATGGCAAACGACGAAACTTCGTATATACCCTCGAAATGAATGTGGGTTCGTCGATTTGCAGTAGAGCTTCTTGTTGTTCAAACTGCATGGTCGTCTCTTAATCGTATCTAATGCGCGGGTCAACCAAGGCGTAAATCATGTCCAGAATGAACGCAAAGAACACATACAATAGGGCAAAAAACAGCGCCGAACCTTGCAGAATAGGGAAGTCGTTGTTAAGAACGGCTTGCAGAGCCAGCCTTCCGAGACCCGGCAGCGCGTAAATAGTCTCCGTCAACACAGTGCCTGTGGCGAAACCTGCCAGCAGCAATCCGCCATAAGTTAGCGGCGCTATAAGCGCATTTCGGAAGGCATGCTTCCACACTAGTGTCATGTGGTTCACGCCCTTAGCCCTCGCGAGTTTGACGTATTCCGAGTCCATCACATCCAGCATCGCCGACCGTGTAAGGCGCAGAAAGCCTGCTGAGCCAAACCAACCAAGAATAATGCTGGGCATGATGTAGTGCGAAAACCCTCCTTGTCCCGCAACTGGCAGCCACCGCAGCTTGACGGAGAAGATGAGAATTAGAACGATCCCCAGCCAGAACGCGGGTACGGACTGTCCCAGAACAGCCATCGTCCTGCCCATGTAGTCCCAGATGGAACTTCTGTACACCCCTGACAGCACACCCAGAGGGATGCCGACCAGCACGGCAAATACAAATCCGCCGCCTGTGAGTTTCAGCGTAAGGGGCAATCTTTCGATTACGGAATCCCACACCGGTTCGGAGGAAGCGATTGACTCGCCCCAGTCTCCTATCAAGATGTCGCGGAGCCAGAAGAGATACTGCAATGGCAGAGGCTTGTCCAGCCCCAGTTTCCTTCCCCAGGCGTCCCATATCTCTGGGCCAACATGCGAAAAGTTATTCAGGTATAGAAGGCGGGGATCACCCGACATTCGTGAAAGGGCGAATACGATAACTGTGGCCAGAAGGATAGTTATGACCGAATAGCCAAGTCTTCGCAGCAGAAATCGCGTCATAGTCTCTCGTACTTCAAAGCGTTAAATGTCCCTTCCCCCTTGATGGGGGAAGGCTAGAGCCCGTCCTGAGCTTGCCGAAGGAATGGGGGTGAAGAACTAAAAGGGCAACGCTGCCATTTCAATAGTATCCCCTCCCCCGATGTCAGGGAGGGGATGTATGATTTCACTGAGCGGCGCGCACTATCTATCTGGCAGCTTGCGCCGGAGAGTCGCTCGTCTCTATTGCTCTAGGCCTATTGTTTGAGTGTAATGGTTTCAAGGTTGTTGATCGATGCAATAACATCCATCTTCCAGTCTTCAACAAAGTTCGGGTTATACCAGACCGGGTTGTCGGCGTGGACTATGCCCACTGAAAGCATCCAGTGATAGAAGAAGTCACCCTCTGCGAGATTCGCTGCGATGCGCGCTTGCTTGTCGAGTGGGTTTGCTTCAATCTCTTCCACAAATGTCAACACTTCCAGAACTTCGAATCCGGGGTTCCAGTCGCCTTCGCCGACGGTGGAGCCTTCTGCCGCCGCAAGTCTGGGCTGGTCCATCAGGAGCAATGGACCGCCGCAGCCGGGCCAGCCGCAGCATGTAGTCAAGCCGTTCCACTCGCGGTCCACGAGGCGCGGCCTGAACGCCTGATACGCAGTGTTGTCCAACGTCACATCAAGTCCGATGTTTATAAGCATCGTGGCGACGGCGTCGAACACATCCAAATTATTGTTGGGCACCTGTTGCACGTACATCCCGAATGAAGGGAAGTCTTCCACAGGGTAGCCCGCCTCCGCAAACATCTCCACTGCGCCTTCGGGATCGTACGGAATTATCCACTCGTCCTTGTGCTCCGGTAGTGAACTGGAGTAGAAGTTAATGTACTCCGGGAAGCCGTTGCCAAATAGAACCTCGTCCACTATCAGATCGCGGTCGATTGCCCTGGCAAACGCATGCCGCACAAGCCTTGCCGACTCCATCCTTTCGGGGTCGTTGGGGTCGCCAATCCAGGGATGGTCGTCGTCGGGCATGAATCCCGCGCGCGGCGTTACTGGCTGCCCGTCGCGGCCCTTGTTGTCGCTCTTAGGATACTCGAACATCCAGAAGTTGCCGGCGAAGTTGATAGCCTGCGTTGCGCCGCCCTGATTGTCGCCGTTAGGTACCAACCCCGATTCGATAAGGTTGGCCATGAAGCTGAACGGCACAGGGTCTGTGATATGCACTGCGTCCGTCTTAAGGAGAGCAACGCGCGTCGAGTCCTCGGGAATCTCCTTGACGTTGATCCCGTCAAAGGACGCTGGACCATCCCAATAGTCAGGGACGGTGCTGGCTACGTACTCGTCGTCGGGTGACCAGCTCTCCATTTGGAAAGGCCCCGTGCCGATCGGGTTCTTGAATGCATGGTCGCGTCCCTCTGTGTCGATGTAATTCTTGCTGTACACGAAGACCTGCCCGATTATCGCGTCCTCATACACTGCAGTGAAAATCTTGAGTGGTATCTCTAAGGTGTGCTTGTCAATCACCACATGGGGCTTGTGGTAAGTGTTGATGTAGCCCACATTACCGAACACGGATTCCTTGTTTTCGATACCCGCGTCGTCGAAGCTCCACTTGACATCCTCGGCGCCCATCTCGCCCCAGCCATGATGGAACTGCACGCCCTTACGGAGATTGAGGGTAATCGTCGACACGTCTGGTGCGACTTCGTAGGACTCTGCGAGATGCGGGTGGTACCACAAGTCCTCAGTCTTACGCACCGTCAGCCATTCCATCATGCCAAGAAAGCCGGGAATCGAGTCGCCTGTGCCGCCTGATGCCTTGCTGGGAAGTCCCTGGGGATTGCCGAGCACGCGCATCGCAATTTTCAACTGTCCACCGCCGCTCGGTGCCGCGGCTGCGGGCGCGCTTGTAGGCGCTGGTGCAGTGGTAGCAGCTTGGGCGGGGGCGGCCGGAGCCGCGGTTGCAGGTGCGGGCGCAGGTGCAGCGGGAGCTGCCTCTTCGGGCGCAGACCCGCATGCCACCACCAATAGCGCCGTCAAACCTAACATACCCATAAGCATTAGGCCTTTGAGTTTCATTCTTTCACCCCTCCTTGAAATACGCGTCAGCCAACTTCTTGGCGTTGAAAAAGGAGTGCCGATAAGTGAACCGAGCATCCCGAATCCAACGCGGCTATTAAAGCATTTAGCAGTTGAATAGTCAACATACGCTGGTTGGATTACAGAAAAAGTCTGAAACCCTCGTTCCCTATTGCGATGGCTCTATAATAGTCATGACCTGATTGACATCCACGTTTTCAACGACCTGAGTTCTGCCGCTCGGCCAGATGATCTCGATCTTCTCAGCTTTATCGGCTTTGCCTAGACCGAACTCCAGGTCGATGCTGTCCATAGACAGGTAGCTGGAGCCTGCGCGAACTTCCTGGACCTGAACGCGCGGATTCTCGTGCGGTGATGGCAGCGTCTTGACATAGACTCGCGCTCCAATTCCGTCCGCATTGCTGCCCGTCCCGTCCACAGCCATGCGTCCTTTCAGTCGAAGCGTCAGCCAGTGATTGTCGTCGTTGCCGTTCAGCCAGACGAACAAAGGGCCTGTCCTGGGCGCCGCGGTGGGCGGAGCGCCGGGCAAGGACGGGATGAAGATGTCGCCGCTGCTGTTTGTGGCAATCAGGTCAACGAATCCGTCACCGTTGAGGTCGCCGTGCGCGAGGCCTTTGCCGTTCTCGTGGTTTTGGCGGTCGATGCGCCTTGCTTTCAGGGCGGCAGGGTTTCTGCGCGCCAGCTGATCTTCATCCAGCCCGTCGTAGCTCACGTAAGTTATGTCCAGTAGTCGGGCGCGCACCGTAATGTCTTCGAATGCGCCCGTATTGTCGCCGCGCATCATACGACCGGCCGCGGGGAAGATGTGACCATCAGGGCCGCCGCCTCTGCCCATTGTTGAGCCGAACCAGTACAGATCCTGGTCGCCGTCGTTCTCGTAGTCGAAGAACGTCGCGCCAAAGCCGAAGTCGTAGGCTGCGATGCCGGTCGGTATCTGGTGACCCGGATCGATAGTTGACGGATCGAGAGATATTGGCGGGAACCAAGGGCTGGGATTCACTGTCGTCGAGCCTGCGACATCGACGAATCGGCCTCCGCCTCCATTGCTTAGCAGGAAATGCGTGCATGTGCCCGTAGCGAACCTGCCGAAGTATTCGCAAGTGCCGCGTGGCACCTGTCGGGGTGGCTGTATCAGCGTGTGGAAGCCGACATTGGGGACGAACACATCGAGATCAACATCGCCATCGAAATCCCCCACTGCAAATCCCATCCACGCGCCGACCTTGTCTATGCCCAAGGTACGCGCCATAGGGGTGAATCTGACTCCGGCAGCGTCTGAATCATTTCGGTAGAGGTGCAGCCTGTCGGCGTCGTTGGCAATCCATAGATCGGGGTCGAGGTCGTCGTCGTAATCGAAGAAGAGCACGGCGTGAGTCTGGCCGGTTGGTTCGCCCGCTCGGTTACCTTGTGCGTCAAGCGTGAGGGGATTGTATCCCTCATAGGCCTCCCCGGTTTCGGGATTCATATAGCTGACGGGGGTATTGTCAGGATAACGCATGAGTATCTGTGGGCCCTGAACGCCAGCGGATTCGGTTACGTCTTCGAAGGTCAGGTCTCCATTGTTCGTATAGAGCTTGTTATAGTGACCGGGATGGTTTAGGTCTTCGAAGTGACGAAAGTCCTGGTCCATGAGATTGCCGACGAACAGGTCCAGCCAACCGTCCAGGTTGACGTCCGCGCAGCCGATGCTTGTTGCGGAGCGGGCATTCACGTTGTCGCCGAATGCCGCTTTAGTGATGTCCACGAAGGTGCCGTCCTTCATGTTAAGGAGCAGCGCGTCCAGGTTGCCCTGCTGTGGGGACCTGAACCCCAAGTCATCTGCCGGATTGCCCCATGCGCCAACATAGAGGTCCTGGAAGCCGTCGTTGTTGATGTCGCATGCGACAGCGCCGGTGCTATGCGTGTTCTCGAGTGCGACTCCGGCGGCGCTGCCGACATCGCTGAATGTTTCGTCGCCGTTGTTGCGGTAGAGCCAGTTCGCGTGACCGGCCATCTGAGTCACGTAGAAGTCCATATCGCCGTCGCGGTCGTAGTCAAAGATTACCACTCCGGGCCTGTCGTTCCACACTCCGAAGCCGTCTTCCAGCGCCGTGTTGGCGACATTCGTGAAGGGGACTACGGCGGCAGGATCGCCATTCTGGTCTGAGATGGAGGCATCGGACTCAGATTCACCAAGGAGACCTGCAATTTGGCAGCTTGTCACAAAGACAAGCAACGACAGAGCGGCGAGCAGCAGGTAAGCGGGCTGAAGAGAATTCGTGCGCATATATGCGTCCGTTGTTCGTTGCGTGTTGAAGGCTTCGGGGCAACACAAAAGGACTGGCGCGTTGCAATATAATGGTGGCTGACAGGATGGTTGATGTCAAGGAAGGCTGCGAATGTTCGCGGGCATGCTTAGGCATGCTCAATTGACTGGCATTATCGGTGGTAATCCATTTTAGTGATATTCCATTTCGATTCACAATCTTGACTATCAATTCAAGTAATGGTTAAATGGCGGCATTCTTGGGGACGTTATTTGATTCACGAATCAACATTCTGTCGTATTAGCAGTTATAAGCGATTGAAGCGAGTAATCAGTTAGATTTGGAGGCAAAGTTATGCGAGGTTTGCGGACACCGAAGTCGGCAGTATGGCTTCTAATATGCGCTGTGGCAGCAATGCTGGCAGCGGTAGCCTGTGGCGCGACCGACCCTGAAGTGGTCACAGTCGTCGAGACAGTGGTCGTCACTGAACAGGTGGTGAAGGAAGTTGAGGTCCAGAAAGAGGTCGTTAAGGAAGTCGAAGTTGTCAAGGAAGTCGAAGTAGAAGTCGTCAAAGAAGTCGAGGTGGTCAGAGAGATACCGGCAGAGGCGATTATCAAGGAAGTAGTGGTTGTGGCGACACCAGTTCCCGGAGGCGACCAGTGGAAGCTCGCTGCCATATCGCCTGATGCCCGGAGGGGTGGTCACTTCATCAAGGCTGCTCACGGCCCACCGTCAATCTTCGACTGGTACGCGACCGGCACCATAGCCAACACAGGCTCCCAGGGCCCCATGTATGACCTGCTGCTACGGCACGATCCGCGCGACCCTAGCGTGCCTATAGTGCCTGACCTCGCGCATAGCTGGGAAATATCGTCCGATGGCAGCACCTACTCCTTCAACCTCAGAGAAGGCGTGTTGTGGCATGACGGCGATGAGTTCACATCAGAGGACGTCAAAGCCACTTACGAGAGGATTGTCTTCCCACCCGAAGGCCTTGTCAGCCTTAGGAAGACGCTGTTTACCGCCCTGGACAGCATCGAGACCCCTGACGACTATACTGTCCAGTTCAATCTCAACGAAACGCGTTCCAGCGACTATATGCTTCAGACCTTCTCAGTTGGTTACAACATGATTACCAAGAAAGAAACGTTTGAAGAAAACAACTGGGACTTGAGCAAAGTGGATAACCATCCGGGCACAGGGCCCTTCATCTACTCATCTCGAGATACTGAGAAGTGGATTCAAGAAAGGAATGTTGACTACTGGAATGAGAATGTTCCATACGTGGACAAGATGACACATGTATGGCTCATAGCTTGGACTCCTGAGTTGGCGGCGGCTCTGCTAGGTGGTGTGGTGGACTGGGCCCAATGGCTTGACCCTGATACATTCGAACGGGTTAAGACCATCGACGGCATGAGCACACTCGAATTGATTGTCCCGTCAATTTCGGGTATTACCTTCAACACGGAACGAGCGCCGTTTAATGATGTCAGAGTCCGCCAGGCTTTTAATCTCGTAGTGGATAAGCCTAAGCTTGCTGAGGCCATCGATTCAGTGACCGCAACCTTCTTGAGCGGGTGGTATATGCCAGGTACGCCTTATGCCTGGTCCACCGAAAAGCTGATCACGATTCCCGGTCATCGCAGTCCGACCGCTGAAGACATTGCGAAGGCGAAACAACTGTTGGCAGAAGCAGGATATCCTGATGGTCAGGGCATCCCGGAGCTTCATTTCGCCGTAAGAGAGACGCCGAATAACCGCATTGGTTCTGCTGCAGTTCAGGCGATGGTCAAAGAGCACCTGAACGTCGATACTGATATCAACATTCACCAGGCGTCCGCGATTGCACAAGTCGCACAGTCAGGTGATTTCGACCTCATCACAGGCGGCTACGGCTCTCGTGTACTTGACCCTTACACTTACATTGTCCCGGCATTTGGTCAATGCGGCGACGAGCTTTGTGACCAGAACACTGCCCGATATAGAAATCCAGAATTCGACAGGCTTGGAGCGGAGTTCATCAAAGAACTGGACCAACAGAAGCGCTTCGAATTGGCCAACCAGATTCGGGATATTCTGGAACGGGATGTCCCAGTGATGACGATCGGCAGTACCTCCGTCCAGTGGGGTTGGTATGACTACCTTAACGGTGTAACGCCGGGCAACATGTCCGGAGGATACGACGTGTACAAGTGGGATCACGTCTGGCTCGGCGCTGATACGCCAAACCGCTAGTCGATTCGTAGTTGAGCATGGTTGGGGCTGGATTGAAATCCAGCCCCATTTCAAAAGGAAGGACGTGTAGGTTGAGTAAGTACATCCTGAGACGTCTCTTGCTCGCCATTCCAACACTGTTTGGCATCACGGCGCTGATATTTGCCGTCATGCGGCTGCTTCCGGGCGACCCTTTGGCCGTCATGTTCGGTATAGAAGAACTGCATAGATTCACTGAGGAGGAGCGCGCTCGGCTGTTGGCGCAGCTTGGGCTAGACAAGCCACTCGCGATTCAGTATATAAGCTGGCTGGGTGACATTGCCCGCGGAAACATGGGTGAGTCTTTCTTTCGCGGCGACAGCGTGTCACAGTTAATCCGCGAGCGCGGTATGGTAAGTGTCGAGATTGGCGTTCTAGCGGTAGCTTTCTCGTGGCTGATGGGTATTCCGGCAGGCATCGTCAGTGCCATGCGTCCCAATTCCTTGCTGGACGCGGGGGCCAGGCTTACGACTGTGATATTTCTGGCGGTGCCTAGCTTCTGGCTTGGCTTGCTAGTCGTATTGGCTGGAATATACTGGTTTGACTATAAGTCGCCTATCATAAACGCTCAGCTATGGATTGATCCCTGGAAGAACTTCCAGATAGTCATCTTTCCTGGAGTCGTCCTTGGGCTGGGACTCGGCGCATATCTGGCGCGCATGACACGCTCATCCCTTTTTGAGGTACTGCGCGAGGACTATGTACGCACAGCCCGCGCCAAGGGTCTGATGGAACGTATTGTCCTGTACAGGCATACTCTACGAAATGCGCTGCTCCCGGTGATAACATTATCCGGTCTTCAGCTTGGATTTGTACTCGGTGGTTCGGTCGCTATAGAGAAAGTTTTTGGGGTGCCTGGGCTGGGAAGAGCGCTTGTGCAAGGTGCATTGGAGCGTGATATGGTCGTAGTTCAGAACTTGGTTCTCCTATACGGCATGATTTTCGTAGTAGTGAACATCGTCACTGACATTAGCTACGGCTGGCTAGACCCCAGAATTCGCTACGAATAGGGGCCGTAGTGACTGCCTTGAAATGAGGGCCTGCAGTCAGTGGAAACGAAAAATAGCTCGAGCCTGAACCCCTTACCCAGTCTCATTAACTCAGATGCGGAACCCCTTTATCTCTTAGGAGGGCTGCATGGCACGCCAGGAAGAATCCGAACTTGGACAGGCGCTAGCTGCTGAAACGACAAATCAGATGTCCTTGCGAATGCGCAGGATGGGCAGCGGCTTGCGGCGTTTTGTTCGAAGCAACACGCTTGCTGCAATCGGCGGGCTAATCGGAGCGCTGCTAATCCTGATGGCAATCGCGGCGCCGCTCCTGTCGCCCTATGATCCTATAGTCGTGAATATGACAAAAATGGTTCATCCACCTGATACGATCAGTCTGTTTGGAACCGACCGCATTGGCAGGGATGTCCTGAGCAGGATGATATTTGGCGCACGCATATCGTTATTCGTGGCGTTTCTATCAGTCTTGATTGGCACAAGCGGCGGCTTTGTATGGGGACTCGCAAGCGGCTACCTAGGTGGAGTGATAGACAACACCAGCCAGCGCTTGGCGGAGGTGCTTCTATCTTTCCCCGGTCTGATCCTGGCCATGGCACTAGCCATGGCTCTGGGAGCTTCAATGTGGACGGTAATTGTGGCGATCGGCATAACCAGGCTCGCGCCCGCTTCTCGTGTAATAAGGTCTGTGGTATTGTCTGTCAAGGAGTCCGCGTACGTTGACGCAGCACGGGCCATCGGAGCCAATCCGGTAAGGGTGATGGCGATGCATGTCGCACCTCAATGTGTTGCGCCGTTCCTCATAGTGTTCACGGCGAACCTGGGCGTAGCAATTGTTACTGAGGCGAGCCTGAGCTTCTTGGGCGTAGGCATTCCGCCGCCCGCCCCAACGTGGGGCACGCAACTCGGCGAGGCGTCAAACCATCTCTTCCCGCCGTGGTGGCTGGTGGTATTCCCTGGCGTGTTCATCACCATAACAGTGCTCTCGTTCAACCTGTTCGGCGACGGCCTGCGCGATGCGCTCGACCCACGGCTGCGCGGCACTCTTTAGGCTGAGCGAACCGGCGGATTTGCGCCAACCCTGTCATCATCGCTGAAAATGCGGAATCACCTGCTCGCCGAGGATGTTGATGGTCTGCATTGCTTGTTCTGGTTCGTCGAGGGCGCAGCGGAAGAGGATGTGGGTTGCGCCGAGGCTTTGCACTCTTTCGAGGGCTTCGATGCAATGCTCGGCGTCTCCGACGATGAGCGATTCCTGCATCTCGCGTTCTCCGAATCCCCGGTAGCCCCGCTCGAATAGGACCTCTGCGTCACGCAAGGCTTCTTCTTGTGTCGGCGCGAGGTGAAGGTCTCGGCGCACAACGAGCTCCTTCACCTGCTCACCGCGACCGCAGGCCTCAAGTTCGGCGCGATAGAATCGCAGTCGTTCCTCGATGTAGTCGGGCGTCCAGCCGGGGCTGATTACCCAGGCGTCGGCGATCTGCGCTGCGCGTTGCACTGCGGGGTCGGCGTTCGCGCCTATCCACATCGGTAGTGGTTGGCTTAGTGGCTTGGGATTTATCGACACGCCGCTGATGTTGTAGTGTCTGCCGCTGTAGGACACATCATCCTGATTCCACAGCAGGCGCATAATCTCGAAAGTCTCGACGAAGCGAGATACTCGCAATCTCTGAGGCGTCTCGAATGCGACGTGCGCCTCCGGCTGGTGTCCGAGGCCGCTTATAACAGTTGTCCTGCCACCGCTGATGACATCCAGCATCGCTAGCTGCTCCGCCAGAAGTATGGGATTGTAGAAAGGCAGTAGGAATAGCGGAATCAGACGCATGTCGCCTGCGAAAGCCGAGAGGTGCGACATGGCTGGCAGCACCTGAAAATAGTGGTTCTCGGTTACATGGTGATCGCCGAGGGAGAGTGATGCGAAGCCTAACTCCGCCATTGCCTTGACCTGCTCAGTCAGACCGTCATACAGATCCTTAGGGTCGCGGTCTATGGCGTAGCTTGTTGTCAGTGACATTCCGATCTGCATTATGATGCACCCCTTAGCCTATTCTGTTTGTTTCGATGATCGTCAACAAATATAATCGCTGTTATGATAATGTCCAAGTTCCGAGGATTGCTTACGTCTGCATCAATTGCATCAGCCATTGATGCTTTTCCGCCCGTTTGGTATGAGCTTCCTGCGTCTATGACCACTCCAAGTACCGATACCGAAGCGTTGCAGCAGGCACTTCGCGACAGGCTGCCGCGCTATGCGGTGATATTGTACAACGACGACTACCACTCCATGGACTATGTCGTGGAGGCGCTGGTAAAGAGCGTACCCGACCTGATTGTCGAAGAGGCTGTAGGCATCATGTTCGAGGCGCACAATTCGGGCAGCGCTGTGGTGATCGTGTGCCTGCTGGAACAGGCAGAACTGTACCGTGACCGCATACGAGGCTATGGGCTAGGTGTTGATATCAAGCGCGAGTAGTCGGCTTGAATATATCTATCAGAATGAAACCTTGTGGATGTGCGACTCTCGATAACCAGTTATTACCTTCATGTAGCCACTCAGCTCCTCGTCGAGATTGAGGTCGCCGGCATCAACCAAGAGCGGTCTGCCGCCGAGTTCAAGCAACTTTCGCCTTGTAGCCACTACTATGATGTTGTTCAAGCCTACTTGCCGAATAAGCTGCGGGCTTAACTGCTGGTTGCCGCGTCCAATGATATAGCCTTGTCCTCCGATTGCGGTGACGACTATCTTCGCGGGCTTGTCCTTCGTAAGTTCGAGCAGTTCGCGCTCTGCCGTGTCCGAGGCGAGCAGATTCTTGTTCTGGATGACATCGATGCCCAGCAATGTGTTGGATATTCCGAGTGTGTCCATGATGGCTGCGGTCGTGGTGCCAGGTCCTATGACGTATAGAGTAGCTTCATCCATTTCGGCGATTACTTGGCGCGCGATGTCAAGCGCCGCTTCATTGTCCCCGATTGCCGCCCCTGACTTCGCGGCTTGAACTCCCTGCGAGTCCTGCGGCACCGTGAGATAGCCATGTAGGGCTGCGAAGAGCCTTCCAGCGCGGAACGCTTCTTCGTCTATGTCCATGACCTCCAGATATGCCATTTCCACCGGGTCTCCACGGAGGAATCTGAGAGCAATCTCGCCTGCCTTTCGCGGACTAAGCGCAAAGACTCCTGAGTGCATCTTGACACCGGCTGGGATGCCAAGTGCTGGGATCCTCACCGCAGAATGGTCGCCGGCTCTCATGGCGTCGCAGATGTCGCGGGCCGTGCCGTCGCCGCCTGCGAATAGAAGCAAGTCCACACCTATGCGCTGCATTTCATGTATTGCCCGGCGCGTATCTTCTGCGGTGGTGTGTCGGTCGTTTTGGGGAATGCCTTCGAGGAGGATGGACGATAAGCCGCAGCATCGAACTGCTTCCTCGCCCATCGCACCGGTACAGGTGACTATCACCATGTCCTGATTGGCATTCGCGATGACACTAAGGGCTTCTACTGCGCGACGGGATGCCTGCGGCTCGGCTCCAAGAGACAGCGCCCTCTGATACACATCGCCGCCGTCGGTACCTTTCAGTCCGACTCTGCCACCCATGCCTGCGATTGGATTGACTATCAATCCGAGTTTCTTCATTGTGCCGCTCGTCTGCCTGATCGCTCTGTGTGCATCCATGTTAAACCACTGAACACCGCAGCGGGAATCATTCCTGCCGGGATCGTCAAAGGGATGGTAGGCGGATATGGATAGATATGGGAGGGTACTTGGGAGTCCTGTGATGCTCAAGGCACACGGCATAGACTGCTGTCGAGAAGTTGACCGCACGGGAGTTAGTCTCCTGCTCTGCTGCCATTGAGGTTGGATGGAAGCTCGCTTGGGGTGCAGAGCAGCCATTTCTGCTTCACATAGGAATGTCACATAACTGCCGCGACAAGCGAACACATTGCCACCTCTGCGCCACATATATATACCTTAGTCTAAATTATCATGAGGTAAATGTAGTGTGAGTTGACCTGCATGCCGGTAGCAAAGATGTGTAGCTGATGCGGCAAGCATTATTGTCATTCCCAATGAAATTCAGTGGTCTTGACATGGAAATGCGTACCCGGGCACTCCAGAGTTTCCCACAGGTCGGAGATCAGACCCCCCGCGCGCTTCGGCTTGCGATAGCCACCGGTTCGATTACCAGCAGAGGTGCATGCTGTTGATAGCGGACGACCTATTCTCTTTGCTAGAGTTTGCGGCGTTTGGCGCTTACGCCGTGTCTGTGGACCAGACCATACTGTACTGGAATCCAGCCGCCGAGCGCATCCTAGGTCATCGAGCATCGGATGTGATCGGGCGCCGATGCTACGATGTTGTCGCAGGGCGCGGCGCACGTGGCGTTGCTCCGGAATGTCTGGGAGGTTGCCCATCAATCCGCTACATGCGGGCTGGCTTGTTGCCATCGCCGCTCCGACTTCAGATGCTCTGCTCGTCGGGTGAGCGGAAGTGGGTTAGCGTTACTCCAATGGCTGTGACCGGTATATTGGGGGACTCGCACGCAATCGTCCATATGTTTGAGGAGGCACCGGGACCTCCAGACTCGGAGCAGTCCGAGGATTCTCCGCGAGACACCGTAGCCGATGCCAGGAATGTCACACCAACCAACGTAGCCGCAGGCGCACGGTCGGAGGAGGCGCCCTCATTGAGTTTGAGGGAGCAGGAGGTGCTGCACCTGGTGGCACAGGGTTGGAAGACCACGCGCATTGCCGAAGAACTGGGCATCAGCCGGCACACGGTGCGCAATCACGTCCGAAATCTACGCCACAAACTCAATGCGAGCACCAAGCTAGATGCGGTAGTCGCCGCTATCCGCTTAGGCATACTTGATATCGAAGACTGAGCTGGGGAACTTACCGAGCCTTAGCACATGGGACAGTCGCGCGACTTCTCATTGTCCAAAGGTGTCTCGGAGTCGTAAGGGGAGAGTGAATAGTTTTGGAAGGTGGAGTGGTGGGCGATAGAGGACTAGCAGAAGTTGCCATGCACCAGTCTATGAAGGATTAACTGCGATTAGCCTACTATAATTTTCCCACATTTTTTACCACAGGTTCTAGGGTAATCGTGGATTAGCAGGAATCCTACCTCCTGCCATTAGTTCAATCCAATGAGACGCCCAGTTGATACTGAATCCTCGCACGATACACTCTGTCGGGCCTCCTGTTCCCTTCTTACAACGTCTAACGGACTAGCTGCACTTCTCAGGGTGATTGTGAGCTATCTGAAGGTGCCAGGCAACCGCTTCGACCAGACCGTTGCGCCGCCCGATGGTCAAGCATTCCGACTTGATATGCTTGGCATCGAGGAATACATCCGGCCATCGCTCTGTTTTATATTCTCCACTCGTCCGAATTGATGATCTTCAAAGGCTCGACACATAATTTCGTGGCCATCCACATTACTACGTCACTGCGTACGCGGCTCTAATCTTTCGGTTCTTCCAAAGTCAGGCACCAAGAAACAACTGTTCTTGCTTTCCATCCCATTTTGGTACCGGCACTTCTCTCCGCCTGATGGTCCGATGTAGCATAGCCGAGGCCTCAGTCCTTCTTACGGGACGGAATTATGATTTCTGCAGAATCATTGCATCAATTGTGCGCTGTTAACCTCTCTTGCATAACGAGGGATAGCAAATCCGCATGCTCTCTGGACTAACTCTTTGCGAGCCTCTCGTTTGTTTGAACGCCAAGCGCATCCTGTGGGTCACTTTCCATGCGCTAATGAGATAGGCTACGCCGAGTGTCAAGTAAGGAAAGCGCTGATCCCCTCTTGCACTTGGGAGTCTTTTGGCCTGCACTCTTAGTTTCTGGGCAATCGCCCACTCGAAAGTAGAATTCGTTGGTTTTGGCACTGTTCTCGCACTGCGAGGTGGCCACTGCCAGTGCGGAAGCAATAGGTCTTGTGTTCTTGCAACGACTGGGGAACAGCATCAGTCGTTACTAGCTCTGGGGCCGGCTCGACATCCAAGCTTCAACGTCGCTCTTGCGCCATCTCACTGACCGCGCTCCGACTCTCACCTGCCTTGGGAATCGACCTTGGTCAACCTGGCGATAAAGCGCGCTGCGACTAATCCCGCAGATATACAGAACTTCCTTGAGTTTCATAATACGGTCTGTCACGGGGAACCTCCTAAACAATATGCAGTCCGTAACATTTTTCATGGTAAATCGCGCCGCCGAGCGTCAATTCGTCATGCAGTCATATTGCAGACCTCTCATCGGGAACGGGAATGACACTACTCGCAAATTGAACGTGCCCATCGCAAGACCACTTAGCGGGACGGCGCAGACCTTCAATTCTGAATTGGCAGTCGACCAGAGCGACAGTCCAAGGTCAGGCGTGCGTCTATGACGTCACAAAATGGAGTGCTGGGGTGTAGTGTCGAGGGATGAAACGACTAGCCAAAAAGCAGAAGGGGACTTGCTCCGGCCGTCCATCGGTGGGCGATGAGGCAAGCAGATCCGCGGAGGTCACCTGAAAGAGTGTGTAAATGGGTCAGACGGTGTAACCTTTCTCCGAACAAAACGGGCTTGAGAACCCAAAGGAGGAGGCACACCGTCCATGAGTAAGAGAACCACTGAAAGCATGGGAAAGTCAAGTCCCGAATGGGACGAACTGGAGGACTGGCTGAGAGGGAGCATGCAGAATCTTATCCAGCAGGTGCTCGAAGAGGAGGTGACGGAGTTTTTCGGCAGGGCGAAGTCAGCGCGCCGGTCTGAGGCGGACAGCGATAGCGGTTACCGGAACGGACACGGCAGGCCGAGGAAGTTGACGTTGAGTGGTGGGACGGTAGAGTTGAGGAGGCCCAGAGTGCGCAACACCGACGAGAGGTTCGAGAGCAGGCTACTGCCGCTGTTCGCCAAAAGGACCGCCAAGGTATCTGAACTGATACCGCAGCTGTACCTTCACGGGCTGTCTGAGGGAGACTTTGACCTGGCGCTGCGTGGGCTGTTGGGAGAAGATGCGCCGTTGTCGGCAGCGACGGTGGCGCGACTGAAGGAGAGGTGGAACGGTGAGCTTGCGGAGTGGCGCAGTCGTCGCCTCGATGAGCACGAGGTCGTCTACGTGTGGGTGGATGGAGTGTACGTGAAGGCCGGTCTTGAGCGCGAGAAGGCGGCGATACTGGTTGTGATCGGGGCCTTGAGCGACGGAACCGAGACGGTATTGAGCGTCGTACCGGGCTACAGGGAATCGACGCAGAGCTGGTCGGAAGCGCTCAGGGATCTGAGGGATCGCGGGATGAACTGTCCTAAACTGGTGGTAGGCGACGGTCACCTGGGCATCTGGGGAGCGTTGCGCAACGTGTATCCGGACGCCAGGGAGCAGAGGTGCTGGAACCACAAGATCATAAACGTTCTGGACAAGCTTCCGAAGAGGCAGCACGAACAGGCCAAGCTGATGTTGCGGGGCATCCCATACGCCGGGAGTCGTGCGGAGTCGGAGCGTCTGAGGTCGCTGTTTTGCGGCTGGTGTCGTGAGCGCTCCTACGACGGGGCCGCTGAGAGTCTGGAGCGTGACTGGGATCGAATGGTGACGTTCTATGACTTTCCGGCTGAGCACTGGAAGCACGTCAGGACGACGAATGTTGTGGAGTCGCCCTTTGCGGCTCTGAGACTGCGCACCGATGCGGCGAAGCGGTTTAAGAGGGTGGACAGGGCGATAGCTGTGATCTGGAAGATGCTGCTGGTGGCGGAGAGCAGGTTCCGGAGGCTGAAGGCGCCGGAACTGATGAGGGACGTCTACCTGGGTGCCGTCTACAAGGACGGAATCGTCGTTGAACCGACACCAGAGAAGGTTGCCGCCTGATCACGTTTACACACATATTGACGTGACCTCGATCCGCGGCGTGAGCCCTGAATGATGTGAGTTTTGTCCTTACAAATGAGAAGGACGGTCGTGACAACGAACAGAAACACGAGATGAAGTCGCCCGTAGTGTTCTGCGACCACCTCCACCCGGTTCAGGAAACTTACAAGCGGGGTGCTCGCAAAGAAAAGCAAAAGCGAGGTCAAGTTACCTGGCCGGTTCTTAGCCCGTCCGAGGCTGTGCATTGCGAATGAAAGAAGAAGCCAAAAGGCTGCACTCTGACGGCTTATGGCCTGCGCTACCAAGCGGGGGACTAGGAATGACATAGTCACAGGAGTTTTCCCGTTCCGCGTCGCGATCAATGTTTACCCTCTCGAAGTGCAAAGCTTTGTGATGTTGCCCGAGAATAAAATCGGTGGATTGGTTGGTCTGTGCAGTGTGAATGATCTGTCATTACATGCTAAGCCGTTCAGACATCGTGGTCAAGGGCAGCCTTGATTAGCTAATAAAGGGGAATGACTATTTCGGAAGAACGCCCGTATCCTCTGCTCTTCACACTCTGCTCCTGTTTCGGAGCCTTTCGTGCAAACGCCAAGATAGGACGTGGGCGTGCGATTTTGAAGTCAATTGCGAATCTTGAGATTAGGCAGCGGCTAGAAGGGATCAAAGGCGACGCCTTTAGTTATTTTGATCGCTGGTATAATTGGGCTAATGTCATTGGGACAGGTGAGCTAACGCACAGAGACGCCGCACGTAACCGGACGCCAGCCGTTTTCTAAGAGTTATTGATCTCATAATTGAGATTGTAGTTCGCCATCAGGGCATTCATCGAGAGGCTACAGGAACTCCGCAGTTGTTTGGACAGCCTACGTGGTCTCCAGATGCGGGAAATGAGGTCGGTATTTTCTCGGGCGATGGCACACGACTATGTTGAGTACAATGTGGCGGGTGAGGCGATTAACGCCGCGCTTCCGGCAATGCCAAAGATTAAGGCACATTATCCTTCGCTACCATACCGGGACGTTCCTGCGGCGTTGAGATTGATGGAAGCGTCAAGGGCGTCGAAGTCCGCAAAGTTATGCTTTCGCTTCGTTGTTTTGACCGCGTGTCGCAGTAGGGAAGCACGGCTAGCAACTTGGGATGAGATTGACAGGGAGGCTGAGGTCTGGACCGTTCCGTCACACAGGATGAAAGCGGGACGCGAGCATCGCGTGCCGCTGTCCGGCCTGGCGCTGAGTGTAGTTGATGAGGCAGTGGCAATTGCTGATGGGTCCGACCTGCTGTTCCCTTCACCTGTCAGAGAAGGCCGTCCACTCAGTGATATGACGCTCACGAAGCTTCTTCGAAACTGTGGGCTGGTGGATAGGGCAACGCTTCACGGCTTCCGCAGTTCATTCAGGATCTGGGCGGCTGAACGTACGCCTTCGAGTCATGCTGCCATGGAGTTGGCCTTAGCGCACACGGTCGGTAGGTCAAATCCCGTAATGTGGTGTGGGAGTTCGTCAGCATTTTTGTTCTACTAAGCCGCAGTCGGCTGCGTGAGCTGCACCGCCGGTAGCGCTTCGTTGTAAGTCGTTGAAGCAGGGGTCAGGTATCGACGTCCGACTATCCACTCGTCGTTCTGCTCGGCGAGCACCGCGCCAACCAGCCGTAATGCCGCCGATCGGTTCGGGAAGATGCCCACAACATCCGTGCGCCGCCCTATCTCCTTGTTCAACCTCTCCTGCGGATGTTCGACCATATCTTCTTCCAGTGCTCTATCGGGAAGTGCGTGAACGCAAGTATGTCCGCTCCGGCTTCGTCCAGCATCGAGGCCGCCTGCGGGAAGCGCTCTTGTAGCTGCTCGACTACCTTCTCGTGTTGGGAGTGCACCTCCTCGGCAGACGGCTGCTGATAGATACTGCGCACCATCGTCGCCACCCAGGGCTGTGCCCTCTTCGACACTCGCGTCAGCAAGTTGGTCATAAAGTGCGTGCGACATCGCTGCCAGCACGCTCCGCCGAACACTGTGGCTATGGCGTCTCTTAGTCCCTGATGCGCGTCTGAGACGACCAGCTCTACTCCTCTCAGACCACGTGCCACCAGCGAGCGCAGGAAGCTCAGCCAGAAGGCGCCGTCCTCGCTCGTGCCCACATCCAGTCCGACTATCTCTCGCTTGCCCTCCGCGTTCACAGCAGTACCCACCACCACACTCACGTTGACTATCCTGCCTCCTTCTCGCACCTTCTGTGTCAGCGCGTCCAGCCATAGGTACGCATAATGTCCCCCATCGAGGGGCCGGTTCAGGAACTTCTCCACCACCTCGTGCGCCCCCCGGCAGATCCGCGACACCTGGCTCTTGGAGATGCCTTCGCATCCCAGCGCCTTCACCAGATCGTCGTCTCTTCTCGTGGACACGCCCTCCACGTAGGCCTGCTGTATCACCGCCAGCAGCGCCTTCTCACTACGTCGCCGAGGCTCAAGCAGACTCGGGAAGTAGCTCCCGTCTCTTAACTTCGGTATGCGCAGCTCCATCGTGCCCACTCGCGTGTCCCAGCTTCTACTGCGGTATCCGTTTCGCTGGGTCACCCGATCCGCACTGCGCTCGCCGTAGCCGGCTCCCGCCTTCACAGACGCCTCGGCGTCCATTATCCCATCGACCAGCACCGCCAGCGCCTCGCGCAGAAAGTCCACGTCTCCGTCCATTCCTCTCTTGCGCAACAACTCCAGAATGTCCATACTATCCCTTGCCATCGCTGTCCTCCTTGTATCGAGCTTTTACTTCCTCTAAGGATGACGCGGTGGCTTTACTTATTCCACTCCACCTACTCTTACACCACCATACGGGACACTACTAATGCCCGGGGGACACACGAAGAATCGGATCCCTCAACCAGTCCACTTCTCCGCAGTGTGTTTCTGTTGCAGCCACGTTCACAGTGCGTAACGCTACGGTCAGAAGCCGTGAGTCTGCACTGTCTTCCGAAGCCAAAATTTCAAATGATTCTGGCCTGAGAATCTCCACTGCATTTCCACTTCATCGCCCGGTGCCGAGATTCCTAAAGATCAAAAGTGTCCCATAATTGCATTTATAGGACATTTTTGACCGCACCAGTCCGGCAAGGCGTCGAAGCTTGCGCCGGCAATGTGCAGTTCCTCAGGGAATGAATGGATAAGCGCTCAGCGACTTTGTACTTCTTCGTCCGAGGGCGGATAGCTCACGACGCAATAGGTTATTTCTTCCAGCTGACAGAGCTTCGTCTCCCTCGTCTTATTCCTCGCCGGCGGGACCGCCCGGTGAACGCAATATATTCAGCGACCATCTCTGACTTACAGGCGAGGAGGAAAACCTCGCTGCAGGATCAAGTAGCGCGTTGAGAGTTTTGCAAGTGTCAATGGCTTCTGCCGCGAATAGCTGCTTCAGATCAAGCCCGTAAGGAATCGGGCGTCCTGGCTCCTCTAGAGGGTCAATCAGACGTACCATCAGCAGGTATTCACAGTGCAAGATTGCTCCAGACTGAGACACCATGCGCCAGTAACGTTCTTCGTTGCGTGTGCGGCAAGCGAAGAACACCGCGGGCTCATCTCGTGGCGGCAGGTAGGCGACTCTCACTAACTTCCCAGCGCGGGAAGCGCTGCTCGGCCAAGGAGGAAGCGTCCGCCGAATCCGAGTGGCGCTGTATTACTTCGCCGGCACCGGGATGCCGGGTATTTTGACTCTAATTGTGCCGATGCTGTCACGCGTAGTGAAAAACACTGACTTCCAGTCGTTGTCGCCAAAACAGAGATTAGTGGTGGCGGGCTGTTCGTGAACCACGATTCCCAGGCGCTCACCGCCGGGATTGAGGATGTGGATACCACCGGAACCGCCGCAATAAATGTTGCCTTCAGTGTCCACCTTCATGCCGTCTGGTACGCCCTCTCTGGCGTCAGGACGCATATCAGCAAACAGCCGGTCGGATCCCAAGGTAAGGGTACCGTCGTCTTGCACATCAAAGGCCCGAATAATGCCCTTTCTAGAGTCGTTGATGTAGAGGATGCTTTCATCGGGCGAGAAGGCCAGGCCGTTAGGCACGACAAAATCGCTCACCAGCAAAGTCAGTGTGCCTAGGTCAGCGGATACGCGGAAGACGCCGGAAATGGTCTGCTCCCACTGCTCCCGGGGGCGACGGAAAGTCCACGGATCGGTGAAGTAGATGCTGCCGTCTGACTTTACCACTACGTCGTTCGGGCGGTTGAGCTGGCGACCTTGGAACTGGTTGGCTAGGACAGTGGTGGACCCGTCGTGCTCCAGGCGGCTGATGCGGCGCCCATCGTGCTCGGCAGCAATGAGACGTCCTTGTAGGTCTCGGGTTAGCCCGTTGTGACGGTTGACAGGCTGCGCTTCCACGGTAAGCGAACCTAGGTACTTATGTCCGTCCTCAGCTAGTCTGCCATCCAACGTGAAGCGCATGCGTCGGTCGTTATGGATATCACTGAAAAGCAGATGACCGCCGTATTTTTCGCTCGGGTCAACCCACCACAGCGGACCTTCAGCAGGGCCGTCCGGGCCGCCAAAACTGAAGTCCTGGGAGTCGATCATGGGGATCCAATCGGAATCGATGATATCATCGAGTGCGGGAGATAGCCTCTCGATAGGCATGTCTGTGCCTCCTGTCCGTTGATATTCTGCAAAGAAGTCTAACTGCGTGAGCGTCATATTATCAGATCGCGTAGCTCGCGACCAAACTTAAGCCCGAATCCACCGAAGACATTGACATGGTGAGGGTGGCGGGTTCATAAGAAGTGCTCCTTTGAATCTGGGATAATGGTTTTTGCCCATAAAACCAACCCGAAACAAGGAGCACTCAACAGATGTTACCACGCAACGACCCCGACCGCATCCGCATCACCTTCGACGACCACCGCCTGGTAGCCAATGCCGGGCTGATTCTTCCGGCAACACTGGCCCAGCGACTGGGACTGGGTGAACTCGTTGACCGTCACCTTGACCTGGGAGATGCCCCGGGTCGAGCCAACGCCGGCGACAAGCTGATGACTCTGGTTGCCTCTGCGCTGGTCGGGGGCGACTTGTATGTTGCATAAGCCCCACAGATGGGCCAATCTGTGGGGTGGGCGAGAGGGGCGCGTCGGTGACCGCTGGGTGAGCCGAGCTACTGCTCTGGACTGCACCGTGGGACAGTATGACACCCCTCTCGCCGCACTTGTCGCTCCGAACGGATACAAGGGCACCAGGCCCGCATCTGCAAGTGTGGAGGACATCAACCATTATTTCATCGGGAGGTCGAACATGGTAGTCACAGCCGGGGTTGACGTGGGCAAGGCCAGCCTGGACGTCTCAATTTATGAGGGTCCGGTGATACGATTTGACAACACGGTTAAAGGGATTGGAAAGCTGCTGAAGCACCTGAAGGCGCAGGACGTCACCGTGGCTGTGTGCGAGGCCACCGGTGGGTACGAACGAGTGCTGGTAAGCCGGCTGAGAAAGACCGAGATTGCGATGCACGTGGCCCACCCGAACCGTGTGCGCGCGTTCGCGAAGGCGTGTGGGTACGAAGCCAAGACCGACCAACGGGACGCCCAGGTGCTCTCACGGTACGGACAGGTATTTCCGGATGCACTAACACCGCAGCGTGAGCTTGAGCCAGAGCGTGAAGCGCTGCGTGACCTGCTCAGCAGGCGCCGGCAGTTTGTGCGGCAGCGAGCGCAGGAAAAGGGGCGCCTGGATAAGGGAATCACTTCTATCGCGACCAGATCTACAAAGCGTCACATCGCCTGGCTGGAAAAGGAAATAGCCCGACTGGATGTGGAGTATCAGGAGGCATTGGAGAAGTGTATCCCTTTCGCCGACCGTGCCACGCTGTACCGCACCGTGCCGGGCGTCGGGCCGCTTACCTCGGCCACATTGGTCGCCTACCTGCCGGAGCTGGGCTGTTGGGACAGTAAATCGCTGACTTCCCTGGTGGGGTTAGCTCCCTGGTCACGGGACAGCGGGAAGAAGCGGGGCAACCGTGCTATCAGAGGGGGGCGAGGCTCGGTGCGAAGTGCCCTGTACATGTGTGCTTGGTCGGTGATACGCCACGACAGCGAACTGCGCCGCTTTTATCAGAATCTCCGTCAACGGGGGAAGCCCGGCAACGTGGCGGTGGTGGCGGTCATGCGCAAGCTGCTGCTGCAGTTGAACGCGGTGGCACGTCGAGGGACACCCTGGGTCCCGAAGTCAGTACCAATCATGTCTTCTTAAACTCCGCTCAGGGCTTGACATTGAACACGGATACTGCATAGACGACGCTGACGCGCTGCGTTGTGGCGGGACCGGGCGGGTGCTGCGATGTGTGGTCAAGGCTCCATCCACCCTGGGGACCTTCCTGCGCAGTTTCCGCTGGGGCCACGTGCGCCAGCTGGACCGGGTGAGCCGGGAACTGCTGGCGCGTGCCTGGGACGCCGGGGCAGGACCCGGAGACTCGCCTCTGACGATCGACCTGGACTCCACCGTCTGCGAGACCTACGGACTGGGCAAGGAGGGAGCGCGCCATCACAACTACACCGGCCAGCGAGGCTATCATCCGCTGCTGGCCGTTGCCGCGGGAACCGGAGACGTGCTGATGGCGCGGCTGCGAGCGGGGCGGGCCAACACCGCCCGGGGCGCCGCACACTTCCTGCGTGAGACGCTGAGCCGGGTACGCCACGCCGGAGCCACGGGACAACTCACCGTGCGGGCCGACAGCGGCTTCTACACCCACGACATCGTCACCGTCTGCCGCAGCAACGATGTCCGCTTCTCCATCACCGTCCGCCAGTACCGGAGTCTGCGCGATCTCATAGAGGCCATACCAGAGGCGGACTGGACGCCCATACCCTACTGGATGGAGGGCACAGCCGACGTTGCCGAGACCACTTACACGCCCTTCCGGGGTGAGCCTGACACCACACCGGTGCGCCTCATCGTCCGAAGGGTCAGGCCCACGCCCGGCTCCCAACTGGCCCTGTTTGCCAGCTACAGCTATCACGCCTTCATCACGGACCGAGAGGGCGACACCCTGGAACTGGAGGCCGACCATCGCCGACACGCCGAGATCGAGAACGCCATCCGCGACCTGAAGTACGGTGTGGGACTGAACCATCTGCCCTCAGGGCGCTTTGCCGCCAACGCCGCCTGGATGGCCGTGCAGGTGCTGGCCCACAACCTGGCCCGCTGGACCTCCCGCATCGGTCTGGGGGAGCAGGTGGTGACCACCAGGACCCTCAGGCGACGCTTCTTCGCCCTGGCCGGACGGCTTACACGCTCGGCGCGCCGTCTCACTCTGCATCTCCCGCAGGGCTGGCCTTGGGGGAACCTGTTCAGCGGAGCCCTGGCGCGACTGCGCTCCCTGCCAGCCCCTGTCTGACGGCGGTGCCGGGAAACGGTACGCCAACCTCATCCTCATCGACCGGCCAGACCAGGGCCTCCTCAACTCGCGCCGGCCAGACCGGCGACGGTTCCCCGCCGCCTCCGGAGGATCCGTCGGTGCTCCCCACCCCTGCCAGTGGCTGTCCAGTGACCCACTGGCGGTTCCTCCTACCCGAAATCCGCCCGGATCATCGCGTTCCCGGTTCCATCCTGTCCCGTTACAGCACTGTCACAACGTGCTTCGGTGGATTCGGGTTAAGGGAGCGCCATCGCTACAAGCCTTTGATCAACGGCAATTAGATCGCTGGCGCTGTTGCCCCACTGAGAGATGTCACCGAAACTTCTCCTGTCTCTTCTTGATGCCGATCACCCGTCATATACTGCTGTCTTTTCACGGTATACTGCCCACAATGGCACTTATGCCGCACTTAGAGAGTGCCGGAAATAACTCTTCAGACCCTCGGCGCATTTGAAACAAGTGCAGGCCGGCGTTCGATGCCCTCGAGGGCGCGCAGTCCTAGCCTACCGCCGTTGGGGAGCTCCGCTGCAGGCGGTACAGACTCACGGTCGCTGGAAGTCCCCGTCAATGCCCGCGAGATACACCTGGAGCAAGAAGGCGTTCGAGGCGCTTGAATGGCTCGTTTGAAATGATAACGCGCCTAGCTGACCAGAGAGACGATGTCCGTGTGATCCTGGGGCATTTCGCCGCTCCCTCAATCTACAAGCATACAGGGGATTCCCAAAGTCATAGCGTACAAGATGCAGGCCCACGGCAACCGACCATGACTTGTGAAACGGACGAACTGCTACCAGCTCCCTGGACCTAGCCGATTACGCCGACTTCGCGTGGACCGGCGGCAGATCTGGCGATTTCGTGCCTGAACCGCGTAACCCGCCGCGCCACAATCGCCGTAGGGGGCCTGTTTTCAGGGCGCAGGTGCAGGGACACCTGACGGTTTGTGAACAACTTCAGGATAACTCTATTCAGGATTGCCGTGGCTGCCAGTACAGGCTTTCCGCCGTACTGGTTATTAGTTCCACATGTATTAGTTTGGATCGCCATTCAGAAGGAATAGACTCGGCTCCGTAGTGCGCTATAGCAATCTGTCCGTAGATTGCCGCAGTCGTGTCGGCATCATCACCCAAATTGGCGGCCATAAGAGCGCCGTCTCTGAAGTCCTGCGAGTTGTGGAACGCCCAGAGCGCAGCTTCGAGCGATTCCACGACATATCCCGTGCCGCGAATTTCAGGCGGACTCTTCCGCTTGAATGACCCGCTCGCAATCTCCGCAATCTTGTCTGTAAGTGGATGATTACTCCAGTATCCCGGTGTCGGACAGTAGTGGTCTCCAAGCAATGTCTCCTTGTCTTCGCCATTCAGAGCGCCCACGAGTAGTCCGCTGAAGTAACGGCAGGCATCGACCGCCTCTAACGCCCCGTGAGTCGTTCTGGAGCTGTTACCGCTAAGGGCCACGGCGTCTTCTGTACACTGAGCGAAGTACATCGGCACCGGCGCGAGCCGCATCAGGGAGCCGTTTCCTGCTGAGGAAGGATAAGTTGAACCAGCGTAGGCTTCCCCCGTTTCGATGAAGCGCATGAGCGATTCCCTGGTCGTGTTTCCTATATCGAAGCAGTAGCCATTTGAGGATAGATGGCCTTCCTCGAACCAGCGCACGTATCGGCGCATCTGGTCCTCCGGGTCGAACTCCTGCCGCTCGATGAGACTTTCGGCAAGACAAAGTGCCATAGAAGTGTCGTCCGTCCACATCCCCGGAGCCAGTCTGAAGGGCCCCCTGCCGACCATGTCGTCGATTGGCCTGAAGCTTCCGGGACTCTTGAACTCCAGTGTTGTGCCCAGTGCGTCACCGGCTGCAAGTCCTTGCAGACAGCCTCGGTATCTGTTCATTTCTTCTATGGTGTTGGATGTTGGTTTCTCTTGCAAGGTCGGTCACTCTCCTTAGTGTGGGCACAGGGTCGTTAGGGGCAGCAATTCTACCTCCAGGAGAGCCCATTCACAAGTAAGATATTCTGAAGGGATGACGAAGAGCGAACTTCGTTTTCCGGCTAATGCCGAGAAACCCATCGCGCCAGAATCGCCGTAGAGCGTCGCAATTCAGCGCGGGTGCATTACACCTGACCGCTTGCCTGCTCACGCCTGCGTTGACCTGACGCGGGAATCAGGGAGAAGGAAAGTACATGGCTATTCACTGCGCGTAGGCGGTTATTCAACTCGGACGTGAAGTGAAACCAGCCTTAGCAACCACACCACATAATTCACCGCGTAATGGCTGTGATTCGCCTATTTTGAGATTCCTCTCTAGTACAATTAGATCATAAGCACCAGGAGACGCAACAACAGGCTAGAGGATACAGGAGGGGTCAGTTGTCACGAAGAAGAGGTAAGTCACGAAAAAAAGGACTAACCGATAAGCATTGGTTCAATCACAAATGCGACGCCGAATTCGGCTTTAAGAAGCACGACTTCGAGCAGATGCCCTCTTCAACCTACGATTACGGCGAAGTCTTGCACTGCCAACAATGCTTCCTGCGCGTTGAGTTCGACACGATTGAATGGGAGACGGACAGTAAAATCAAGCCGCGCTCCATTACTTACCAGAGAGTCATGTTGGACGGCAACGTATTCGTCAACGACAGGTCTTTGATAAGTTTCAAAGACCAAATCAAGCGCCATTCAGACCGCATGATGGCGCTGGCCGAAGAGCGACACCTCATTAAAGTGCAGTGCCTCATTAGGAGATGTGTCTTTGACCAACACAAGACAAAACCCTGCTTACTTTGTGCGGTGGTAAAAATGGACGGCCTCAGTACGATGCTGGAGAAGGTCCTGGATGTGGGAAAGCGCTGTAAAAGTCGGCGAGAGCAGACGGCTTGGGCGATAGCAGGGTTGTGGGCTGGGCAATTAGTCGAACTTGTCGATTCCTTGATGATAACAATACCGCCGATAAAAGTGCCGGGGAATAAGCAAATCCTTAAACAGTCTCTTCCCCTGCACCTTCACGGTTATTGCGACATAGTTCTGGAAAGAGTGGGGAAAGTTCTGCCTTTGGCAAGGGATTTGGATCTCAAGACTGAGTTCTGGAGGGACAACCCGACGGATGAGGAACTTGCCGACGGAGTTGTTATTTTCGCGCTAGGCTTGTTCCATGGGGCGGTTAGGTTGGCTAAACTGGCAGATGACCAGAGCCTTGAGAGCATCAGGGCTAACCTTAGCTGCGCGGCAGGTGAGCTTGCGTTGAAGTGGCTGGCGAGCAAGGAGAGCCTGCTGGACTGTTCGAGTGATGTGGCATGGTTGCGATCTGAACTGGACGGGTTAGACGAGAGCGCAATCGAAATGATCGAAGACCATATAGACTGCGATCCCGACGTTCAGGGAGAGCATGTCTTGCCCGGCATGATCGTTAGGATGCCTGCGGCGGTGGTATTGAGATAGGTGGCCTGCGGTTGGGGACGTGGTATCATCAACTCGCGGCCATTGAACATTTCTATCGCTCTTGGTAGTAGGGGTGTAATGGCGCTATCTATTCCCTGTGCGGGGCGAGCTTCGTGTCGCGGCCCAGCGTTGCATCTGAACAAGTTCTCGGCGCGTAGGCCCACACCCTTATTTTCGATAAAGCCCGTGACCATATCTATTTCTTTTTGAGGCATTTAAGTCAAGAGACACCGAAATAGGGAGCAGACGCTGTGCGCCGTTTGATTCTCACTGTTGCTATTCTTGCCGCTATCTCGCTGATAGGCGCGCTGCTTTCCGCGCCGGCGACCGCGCAAGGCAATCCTGTCCCGAACTACGAATCCACTGTAGTGGCGACTGCTGACATCGGGAGCAGGAGTGTGCTGTCTTCCGAAGCGCAGAGTGGCGCCTCTCCCCAAGTTCATCCAAGTGTCGGAAAGGCGCAAGGCTCGAGGGATAAACCTAGCTATGTTCAGCTGATAGAGCGTGTGGCAGCTTTTGCCAAACAGCTTCTCGACAAGGTGCCAACGGGCATCACTTCGGCGTTCACGGGTCCGGATTGGATGCGGAATGTCGCCCTGGTTTTGATAAGCTTCGCCGTACTGCCGGCAATATATCTGAAACTCAAGGAACGAGCTTGGCCCAAAATCGATTATCCAACATTGAACGCTCCCGTAACCCAACCTCCAAGCGACCTGCCGGCAGCGGCGGTATCTGTGCTGGAAAGCCGCAAAGTCAGCCTCGAAACGTTCCTGGCGGCGCTGATTGATATGTGTCAGAAAGACATACTGCAAGTCGTCGGTATCAAGGTAACGCCGGGACGGACCACGGAAGGGCAGAGCCTTCTCGGCAACTACAAGCACATTTACCGAGGGAAGTACATCTACTGGATAGTCCCGAAGAGCGCTCCGCAATTTGAGTGGGAACGCATAGTGCTCGACTCGATACCCAAACAGCCAATGATGATCGACGCTCTGATAGGCCGGCTGCGTATTGCTCTGGTGGGGCCTCCCGGGGCACTCATCGGCAGGCAGTTGGGGGAACATCTGCGATACCGAGGGCTTTTCAACGATAACCCTGTGCAGGCGATGTCAGACGCGGATAGAGGGTCGCTTGCTCGTTTTCTGGGAGCTATTTCGGTCTGCATCGGGTTTGGTCTGCTGTTTTATTGGCTGTTGTCCTCTTGGGTGTCTTGGCCCTGGTGGGCGAATCTTGCCAGCAGCGTTGTCGGCGGAATCGTCCTCGGTGTCATCTATGCGGTGGTGGTTGAGCCATCGCGGATAGGACATATCACCCCTACCCACGCGGGACTCCAGGAGATAAGCTGCTGGCTTGCGCTGAAAGAATCTCCGTTGCAATTCGATACGTTATCGGACGCCGACGGCTCCGACTCGCTGCTGCCATACGCCATTGCATTCGACGAAGCAGAAAGGTGGTTGCAGGACAAAAACCCCGCTCCATTCTGGTTTAACTCCATCAACCTGCAAAAATACACCCTTAATCAGAATGGCCAGAATGGCGGCGACGCCCCTGCCGAACCACGCGTGCCATTCGCTTTGGTGCGAGCAGACTATAATCTGAATCTGATTCCTGACAATGACGAGGCTTATCACGCTTTTATGTCTGCGAACGGCTGGGTGCTTTTCGGACGATCTAGCCGGGCGGCGGAAGCGGCGGTGAGCGAGCAGAGCAATCCCAAATACAGCCCGTCCAGCAGTGGCGGTGGCGGTGGCGATGGCGGCGGCGCGTAAGCCGGCACACTGCCAACAACACGATACGGAAAATCCGGATGGCTTTAGAGAATACTACTCTTGCTCATCAAGATGCCGATGGGCTGAATACATAGACATAAGGAACCCAAATGCGCGTACCCCTGTCCTGGCTCAAGAACTACGTCTCAGGAAACTCATGATTCGCTTGAGGCCGAGCGCACAGCCCGCGAAGCCGCCGAGCGGCGCATCCGGGAACTCGAGGCGCAACTGCTCAGGAATCAGAACGGCGACTCATCGTAACCGACTGAGGCTTTATCACTAAATGGCAGAATGGAGGACAGACGCTATGCGACGCTTGCGGCTCACCATTCCGGTTCTGGTTGCCATCTTGCTCACGGGCATGCTATTGCTTCCCGCGACCACGCAAGGCGCTCCTATCCCTTACTACGAATCCATTGGCGTGGCGGCTGATGTCCATGAGAGCGGGGATGTCTTCTTTGACGAGGCTCGGAACGGTGTCCTTCTCGGGCATCAGCCAATTGTCGCAAAGGCGCAAGACTCGAGGGATAAACCTAGCTATGTTCAGCTGATAGAGCGTGTGGCAGCTTTTGCCAAACAGCTTCTCGACAAGGTGCCAACGGGCATCACTTCGGCGTTCACGGGTCCGGATTGGATGCGGAATGTCGCTCTGGTTTTGATAAGCTTCGCCGTACTGTCGGCAATACACTTGAAACTCAAGGAACGAGCTTGGCCCAAAATCGATTATCCAACATTGAACGCGCCCGTAACCCAACCTCCAAGCGACCTGCCGGCAGCGGCGGTATCCGTGCTGGAAAGCCGCAAAGTCGGCCTCGAGACGTTCATGGCGGCGCTGATTGATATGTGTCAGAAAGATGTACTGCAAGTCGTCGGTATCAGGGTAACGCCGGGACGGACCACGGAAGGAAAGAACTATGCTAGCGAGTACGAGCACATTTACCAAGGGAAGTACATCTACTGGTTAGTCTCAAAGAGCGCTCCGCAATTTGAGTGGGAACGCATAGTGCTCAACTCGATACCCAAACAGCCAATGATGATCGACGCTCTGATAGACCGGCTGCATTATGCTCTGGTGGGGCCTCGCGAGGCACTCATCGGCAAGCAGTTGGGGGAACATCTGCGATACCGAGGGCTTTTCAACGATAACCCTGTGCAGGCGATGTCAGACGCGAATAGAGGGTCGCTTGCTCATGTTCTGGGAGCTATTTCGGTCTGCATCGGGTTTGGTCTGCTGTCTTATTGGCTGTTGTCCTCTTGGGTGTCTTGGCCCCAGTGGGCGAATCTTGCCAGCAGCGTTATCGGCGGAATCGTCTTCGGTGTCATCTATGCGGTGGTGGTTGAGCCATCGCGGATAGGACATATCACCCCTACCCGCGCGGGGATCCAGGAGATAAGCCGTTGGCTTGCGGTAAAAGACTCTCTGCCGCAATTCGATACGTTATCGGACGCCGACCGCTCCGACTCGCTGCTGCCATACGCCATTGCATTCGACGAAGCAGAAAGGTGGTTGCAGGACAATAACCCCGCTCCATCCTGGTTTGACGCTATGAACCTCCGAACCTATGCCTCCGGTGTGAACTACGACAAGATGCCTCCCAAGCCACTCGTGCCATTCGCTTTTCAGCGATCAAACGATGCTCAGAATCTGATTCCTGACAATGACGAGGCTTATCACGCTTTTATGTCCGCGAAGGGCTGGGTACTTTTCGGACGGTCTAGCCAGGCGGCGGAAGCGGCGGTGCGCGAGCAGAGCAATCCTGACTACAGCCCGCCCAGCGGTGGCAGTGGAGGTGGCGATGGTGGCGATGGTGGCGATGGTGGCGGCGGCTAGCAAACAGACGCGACGTGACCAAGCCCTAAAACCGGACGCACAAAACAAACATCAAAGGACCGACCAATCGTAACCAATTAACAACCAAATGACTAACCAAGGAACTCCCCCTATGCGCGTACGAGCTTGTGTCAAATGTTGTGGAAATTGCCTCCAGGTGGTTTAGCTCATCAGGCGGCGACTGCCCCCTCGCCGCTCACCGGCAACTCGGTTAAGATACCGTCCTCGAACTTCGCTCCGTCCACCAGCAAGCCCATAAGGTTTCTGCCTCCGTTCAGCGGACGCCAGCGCTCACTCAGCCTCAGCGACACCTTGAACACAAGGTACAATGCGCTGTCTCGACGCTTCATCCGCCGAGTGGCGTCCGTCCTCAATCTCACAGCGCTGAACACCGACTCCAGAAGATTCGTTGTCCGCAGATGCACCCAGTGCTCGACCGGGAAGTCATAGAAGCTCACGAACGACTCCCAGTCCCGAAGCACCGTATCGGCGGCATCTGAGCGACCATCCGCTCTCAGATCGGAGACGTACTCGTCCCTCAAGCGCTCGCACTCCACTCGCGTCGGCGCATACGACATCTCCCTCAACTGCCTGCGCGCCTCAGAGTTCAGCGCCTTCGGCAACTTCGCCTGCACGTTCAGCGCACGGTGGTTCCAGCACCTCTGATGACCGGTCGTCGGGAACACCGCATCGAGCGCAGCCCACAGACCCAGCGCACCGTCTCCCACCGCCAATAGCGGCGCACTCAGACCCCGATCCCTCAAGCTCCTCAGCACACCAGACCAACTCTCCGTACTCTCACGATAGCCAAGCTCCATACCCAGCAGTTCCTTCGCCCCGTCCTCCCTTGCCCCCACCACGCATAGCAGCGCAGTCTTCTCCCTGTCCACTCCGGCTCCCAGGTACACTCCGTCCGCCCAGATGTAGGCGTACCTGCACTCGTCCAACTTCCTGCTACACCACGCCCGATACTCCGACTCCCACTTGCTCTTCAACCTCACGATCGTGTTCGGACTCAATGCCGCAGTCTCTCCCACCAACTCACGAAACACAGGCTCAAAGTCTCCGGTGGACAATCCCTCCAAGTACAACTTCCGAAACAGATCCTGCGTCTGACGACTCGTGCGCTCATATCGCCTGACTATCTTCGACTCGAACCCACCACCAGCCACCTCAGCAGGCACGTCCGACACCCTCGGCGCCTTCACCTCCACAGCTGAGACTCCCACCGTCAGTTCCCTGCTGCGGTGATAACCGTTCCTGTATCCGCGGAACTCCTCGCCCCGCTCATAGCGGTCCCTGCCCAGGAACCCGCTCACCTCCTCTTCGAGTGCCGCCGCGAGCATCCTTCTCGCCCCTTCCCTGACCATCGCTTCCAGCGTGTCGTCAACTACGTTCGCCTCTTCTTCGTTCTGATATACTTCCCTCACGGCGTACTCCTCCAGTTTTTCGTCTCATCGACGGTTTGTGATACCTGGAGGATACGCCCTTTCTCTTACCTGCGCCTTTTCAATTTCCACAACTTCTGATATTAGCTCTGCGCGTACCCCTATCCTGGCTCAGAAACTACGTCCCCTTCGACCTACCCGCGAACGAACTGGCGCATCAACTCACCATGGCCGGCAACGAGGTCGGCGATGTCGAGATTGTCGGCGCAGACCTGAACCCTGAGCGTCTGGTCGTCGGCCATGTGCTCAGCGTTGACCCGCACCCCAACGCCGACCGCCTTCGCCTGCCCACCGTTGACATCGGCAACGGCGAGACCGCGACCGTAGTCTGCGGCGCGCCCAATGTCGCCGCGGGACAAAACATCGCCTTCGCCAAGGAAGACGCTA
Source organism: Dehalococcoidia bacterium (assembly GCA_965222145.1). Taxonomy (GTDB): domain Bacteria; phylum Chloroflexota; class Dehalococcoidia; order Lucifugimonadales; family JADFKI01; genus Bin90. Next base: position 355,742 of record CBDCTG010000001.1, read on the forward strand.
TGCTAATCAACCCTCGCTCCGGCAAGCCCGCCAACATTCGCGGCGTGCGCTCCTCGAGAGGAAATGCCATGCTCACAAAGCCGTCTGAGATTACTGACGACAACACACCTCGACCGCGTATCCTCACCGAAGAAGAGTCCAAGTTGATGCGAGAGAATCTTGCTCAGAAGAACTTCGGCATGAGCTTTGCGGAATTCGCAAAGGCTTGGAACTCTGGCGAGTTCTCTTATGACCGTGAGCGTCACGGAAAGGTTCTTGCTCTGGTGATGCTGCTGCCGGAGTATTGGGAAGAGTGACCCAGAGCCGGGCATCTTACGAAGCCGCCGCCAGCTACATCACCAACCTACAAAAACTCGTGTCGTGCGTGGCACCTTCAGTCATCACCGCCGAACTTCATCAGCCTGCTCCAGTTCCCCATTTCCTCACCATAAACTATGGAGAGCCAGTGCTTCTCAGCGGTCCCCCACATCTTCAATTCGCGCTCCGCCAATACTTCGTTGCCGTCGATTCTGCACAAAGTTCGACCTGGCAGATACAAGTTAGTAGCTACTCTTATGAGCTTTTAGACTCTGATGGAAGAGAAGTTCTGGCTTATCACTGGCATCCCCGCGGCAACAGCCCTGTCGCCACTCCCCATCTGCACTTAGAGCAGGGAGCAGAGGTCGGACGCGCTGAAGTCCGAGACGCCCATCTGCCGACGGGGGATGTATCTCTCAACGCCATCCTTCGCGTGCTCATAGAAGAGATGGGGTACGGCCACTACGTTCCGATTGGGATTCCATCCTAGCCTAGTAGAGCGCCGACTTCGCGCGGATCGGCGGCAGTATCGCCGTTTTCGGGCTTGAATCCCGAGAAATCCATCGCCGCAGAATTGCCGTAGAGCGTCTTAATTCACGGCGCTGGCATAATGACACCTGAAGGATCGCCTTCACTCACCTGTGTTGACCTGACGTGCGAATTAGGGAAAGAAAAGCAGCGAGTGTTCCCCTCTTCGGACTCGAATTACCTCCGCGGCCCAGCGTTGCATTTGAACAAGACCAAAGGCGAAGGCAGATCGAGGATTAGCGGTCGGCAGCAGCTTCCGGGAATGCGGTATCATGTAACCGACATGACTGACAAGAAACTCACATACGAGCCGGACTATCGTGTCCCACCCGGCTGGGTGCTTGAGGAGCGCATCGCCACGATGGGCCTGACTTGCGCCGAGTTCGCCGAGAGGTGCGACCTGCCTCTGGAACTCATACATGGGATAATTGACGGGGAGACTTCCATCGAGCTTGCGACTGCCGGCCGGTTCGAGAGTGTGCTCGGAGTTGGCGCGGAACTCTGGATGAGCCTGGAGAACGACTACCGCCGAGGCTAGGCCCGGCGCCCTCATCTATCGAAAGGAGAACGATATTATGAGCGACCCCAAACTACTGAATCGAATAACCGCACGTCCGGATGTGTTCGGCGGAAAGCCCATCATTCGAGACATGCGCGTATCCGTGGAGCTGATACTGAGCCTGTTGGCGCAGGGAGTTGAGCCAGAGGACATTCTCGATGATTATCCGGACCTAGAGTCAGCTGACATTCGCGCCTGCATCGCTTACGCGCACGCCGTCATCGCCGGAGACTCACTAGCCGCCATATCAATTTAGAACCTATGAGATTTCTTATAGACAGGTGCGCAGGGCGCCGCCTTGCGGATTGGCTACGCGATGCCGGGCACGATATCGTAGAGGCTCGACTCCTTGGTCCCGACCCTGGAGATAGAGTATTGTTGGAACTTGCCGAAGCAGACGGCCGTATTTTGATTACAATTGATACGGATTTCGGCGAGTTGATATATTTGAACGACGTTCCGCATGCAGGACTGATTCGGCTACCGGACGTGCCGGCGGAGCAGCGCATCGCTCTGATGTCCGAGCTAATTGAGCGCCATCGGCAGGCACTTGAAGCGCGGGCGATCATAACGATACGCGGCGGGCGAATCCGTATATCGCATCATCCCTGAAGACCGGAGCAATCTGATTGAAATTGACCTGCCGTTCAGAGAATACATACTCTTCCTTTCAAACAAGTCATCTCCATCACGGCACCATCGCCAAGCTCTCCGTCGGGCAGTTTTGTAACATCAAACTGTATTGAGCGTAACATCAGACTGTATTGGATTGTGGTTCACGGCGCCATCGCCAAACTCCCCGTCGGGTCAGGTACAAGTTCCAGGTAGATGAGCGTCGTCTGAATCGACGAGTTCCCCAGCCAGCGCGACAGAGCTAAATACGATCCAAGCCAGCGGTTGGAATATCAACTTCAATGGATGTCTGTTGTAAAATGAGACAGAGGAAGCAGGATATATCGGAAGAAACGACAATGGGAAGGTTTAACTGGGACTGGGGCGGAGATGGACCGCCCGATGACGCCTATTCGCGGGTTACCGAGCCGGAACGGTTCGGCCCGCTGCACGACTGGGCACTTGAGGCGGTGGCGCGACTCCAATCGGAGTATGAAGTAACCCTGGATGAAGCCGACGGAATGGACGCCGAGTTGGAACGAGCCCCGCTTTCCAGACCAACAATAAAGCTAACACCGTTACAGGATTCTTGTGCGCCCATCACAATTGCTTTCACCGACTTCCTGCGCTTGCCGTCCGGGTAGGCCGCTGGGTCACTGACATTGTATCTTTGACATGTATGGGATAATCCCCTAACGAAGCAGGTTCCGAGTGCGGCAGACCGACATGACATTGGTCGTAGGAGGCCGTGGAAAAGCGAGGGTCGTCGCACTCATTCCAGAAGAGCCCGAACGGTTGCCCGGGCTAACCAAGCCCGTATCTGCAAGGCAGGGTCAGTATGAAGGAGGCGAGTATGTCTCAGGAACCAACTTATGTCGGCATTGATGTATCCAAGGAGCAGGTAGATGTCGCGGTACGCCCCACTGGTAGAAGCTGGAGCGTGTCCTACAACGGAGCCAGCGTCGATGATCTGGTTACACAACTTAAGGTTCTCAAGCCGGCAGGCGTGATTACGGAGTCCACCGGCGGTCTGGAACTTCCCTTGGTAGTAGCTCTGGCCGCGGCATCGCTGCCAGTTGCAGTCGTCAATCCCCGCCAGGTGCGCGACTTCGCCAAGTCCACCGGGCAGTTGGCGAAGACTGACCGGCTGGATGCACATGTGCTGGCGCACTTCGGTGAAGCAGTACGACCGGCGATCCGTCCACTGAGGGATGCTGATACTCGGGCACTCGGGGCAATGCTGGCGCGCAGGCGGCAGGTGTCGGGCATCTTGGTTGCTGAGAAGAACCGCCTTGGCCGCGCCACTCCAGAAGTCCGCCCTCGCTTAGAGGCCCATATCAGCTGGCTGAAGCAGGAGCTAGACGACCTGGACACAGACCTGCGACAGAGGATACAGCACAGTCCTGTATGGCGTGAGAAGGACGACCTGCTGCGCAGCGTACCCGGCGTGGGACCGCAAGTGTCGCTGACACTGCTCGCGTATCTGCCGGAACTGGGCACGCTGAACCGCAAGCAGATCGCCGCTCTAGTCGGTGTGGCGCCTTTCAATCGTGACAGCGGTCCATATCGAGGCAAGCGTTCCGTGTGGGGCGGTCGAGCTACGGTGCGCTCTACGCTGTATATGGGCGCACTGGTGGCCAGCCGGTACAACCCGGTGCTACGCGACTTCTACCAGCGGTTGCTGAAAGCCGGCAAGCCGAAGAAAGTGGCTCTCACTGCCTGCGCGCGCAAGCTACTGACAATCCTCAACACTATGGCAAGGACGGGTGTTCACTGGGATCCGACCACTCTCAGGCCTTGACATTTAAGACGGTTGCTTTTCCCATCCTGCGGTTGTGATGCGTGCGATGAGATGCCGGAGGTAGCATTCGAGATGTTTACGGAGTTATTGAGTGATGTTGTGGCCGGGCGGTTTCGAGAATCCATGCGCCTGCAACCCGGAGAGGACGGATGGAGCAGCAGGGAATTCTGGTCTGATGAAGGCGGCAGCTCCGGTGGATCACGTGTGCCACGCGTCAAAGCGGCTCGAATCCTGGACGGCAAGGCGGAAATTGTTCTGGCGTGGCAGCCCTGGCAGCCAAAACCGGACGATACGGCCACATGTTAGCCAGTCCGGCTCACTTGCCTAGACTCGAACCGTGAACAGGTAATGTGATCGTGACTCGTGAGGTAATCACTGAGTTTTCACGGCACCGCCGCCAGACTCCCCGTCGGGTCCGGCACAAGCTCCAGGTAGATGAGCGTCGTCTGAATCGAAGAGTGCCCCAGCCAGCGCGACAGGTAGTTGATGGGTATCCCGTTCATCAGCAGGTGGCGTGCGTAGCTGTGGCGCAGCGTGTGGGTCCCGATCCGCTTCCCCGGCGCTATCGCCCCCAGTTCCTCGGCACGTTTCACCGCAGCTTGCACCCATCACCAGGCGGTCGTGGGATGCGCTTCGACGATTCTGTCCTGGCTGATGTCCCCGTAAGCCAGGGCGTTGTTCAGAGCCCCGTGCAGCTCAGGATGCACCGGCACCAGCCGCGTTTTGCCGCCCTTGCCGGAACGTACTCTGACCGTAGGGCTAGACGTATCCAGCGACAGGTCACGCACTTCGAGGTCTAGGGCCTCGGACACACGGAGACCGGCTCGCCACTGTTCAAGCATCAGCAGCTTCGCCTTTGGGTTGGGCGCTGCTCTGATGATGGCGTTCACCTCGTCGGCTTCGATGTACTCAGGTATGCGCTTCCGGCGTTTGGGAGTTGCGCCTTCCTGTGTTTTTGGGTAACGCCCTCTGGGTCTCCGCCGGCGGGAGATTGCGGTCGTGGAGTCAGTCGCCATGCGGTCCCCTTTTTCGACTGCACTGCAGTCGCATTATATGTATTACCGGCAATTCGCGATTATTATCATTCGTGATGCTAGTTGCTCCTGGAGCCTGCAGGACTGTCATTTGTGGGCCAACTCGGCCCGCCGCCGCGCCGGTCGGAGCAGCTCTCCAGAAATCTCAGCGTCTTTCCCCATTACAGATCGTGATAGTCAATCCTTTTACGCTGCGTTCACAACTTCCACGATGACATCCACATGGCACGGGGTACCTTCCCTGCACCAACAGGATGCAAAGTCGTACTTAGAGCCTGTTCACGATCTTCTTAGAATTAGCGCTGTGAAGGCAAGCACCACCATTTGCAGACTGGTATTGAGCTTTCTTTCGCAGTTCTTCCAGAGCCGGCGGCACTTTTGCAGCCAGGCAAAAGACCGCTCTACCACCCATCGCTTCGGAAGAACCACGAAGGTGTGAAGTTCGTTGCGCTTCACCACTTCCACCGAGGCTCCTAACAGACTTTGCACCGCAGTGGCAAAGGGCTTCCCTGTATAACCCCCATCGACAAGTACCTTTTGCACCTGCCTGAGGTCGGCTCCTCGTTGGTCGAACATCGCCAAAGCCCCGGCACGGTCGGTGACATTGGCGGTGGTCACGTGAATTGCATGCGGCAACCCCTGGGTGTCCACTGCGATGTGTCGCTTGATTCCCGAGACCTTCTTGCCGGCGTCATAGCCCTTGTTCTCGGCGCTGTCAGTGTTCTTAACGCTCTGAGAGTCCACGATGCAGAAGGTCGTCCGCTCTGTCCGTCCATTGCTTTGTCGGGCCTCGCCAACTGATTTTTTTTAAGACTTGCTCCAGAATGGACTCATTAGCCGCCTCGGGTCGCTCGCTCCACTGCCGGAAATACTTGTAGCAAGTGCGCCAATTGGGGAAGTCTGCGGGCAGCATTCGCCACTGGCATCCGCTTTTAAGAAGATACAATACCCCGCAGAAAACATCATACAAGTCCACGGTGCGGGGCTTGGTCCTGCGGCGGGCCGACTCCAACAAGGGGAGAATCCGGGCAAATTGCTCTTGGCTGATGTCGCTGGGATAAGAATGAGACATGATTACCCTCCTGATAATAGTCTCAACCTATTATATTCCAGAGATCGTAGACAGGTTCTAAGGTAGTGGCCTGAGCCACGTCCAGATCGTACATCCGCCGGGGATTCAGCCAGAAATCTCAGGGTCTTTCCCCATTACAGATCGTGATAGTCAATCCTTTTACGCTGCGTTCACAACTTCCACGATGACATCCACATGGCATGGGGCACCTTCCCTGCACCAACAGGATGCGAAGTCGTACTTAGACAGTTCGCGGCGCAGGTCGTCTTCGTTGTATTCCAACTGGCCGCTCTCCAACGCGTGTCGATAGGCGGCGACAGCCTCTTCCGCTGTTCTGTGATTCCCCACCACGTATGGGTTCGCGTAGCGTCCGGGTCGCCCACAATAGCGGGTGTTCGGTGGTGCGCGCCAGCCTTTTTGTCTTTGGCGCTGAAGTCGTCGTACCAATCTATAACATTCCTTTTCACCCTCGTATTTTGCAGTTGTCGCAGAAAAAGACCAGCGCTATTTCGTCACCCGCGTGGATTTGGCGAACAAAGGTCTCGCTGAACTCGTACGCATCCTTCGGGATTGACTGAGAAATCTTAGGACCTCCATGCAGACAGATAACCTCCGCTGTCTTGTACAGGTCGCTCTCCAAGAACCATGCTTCGCAATTGTTGCAAGGCGCGGTGTAAGCACCCTCGTCGGCAGACAGGTCTGATTCCTTTGGGTAGTTCGGCCCAGCTCCCGGTTTTCGCTTATACGTGATTCTTACTTCCTCTGTCATCCCATTCCCTCCAGAAGGGTCTTTTCATGGTTAATCAACTAAATGACCCTGATGCGAATCGCGCTCAGCATAAAGGATATCGGTGGGCCCAGGCAACGCAATGGCTGAACTACCTATATTCGACAGAGCGCGAAATTCCTGCGATACGAGAGCATCGTAAACCGTCCTGTCGCCGGCGAGCATGTACGGCAGAAAGACCTCCTCCATGCATACCATCCCAGACTCCATCAGAGCGATCTGCGACTCAATCCAGTCCTTGAGAATGCGCCATGCTACTCTCTGAGCCTGTTCCATACGGCCTTCGGCATCCCGCTTCTTGATGCCGTCGTTCGTCAGTATTTCAAACACCGCGTCATAGTTGACCGGCAGCATGTACCCGAGGCGACCATACGGGCTGTCCAGTGCCCACTTCAAGCCACTAGGCTGACCACGTTCGTTGTACTCTGTCACGATCTTGTTTGCGCCTTTTCTGACGAGCGTGCTGGTGATCTGCCCGACAGAACGCGAAACAGGTACGTTGGTGGAGTAGTTTTTGAGCGGCATGCAGTTCACCTCATGGGATTTCGACGATCACTTGACAGAACGAGAAATCGGTCATTTGCTTGGATTATTCTTCGAGGGAGAACGATATACTTGATTAAGGAAATGAGGTACTCCTGCATGCGCTTTTGGCACTTGGCTGCTACGCCGTCTTGTGCTTTGGGCTAACGCCCCCGAGGTGTGTGCCGACGAGTAAGTGCTGGGGGGTCGTCATTTGGATCATGCCATTCCTTTGCGATAACCTCCATGCAGCTACAACGCAGACTCCACGTCCGTAAGCGCGAAGTCCTCGCCCTTGTAAAGAAGCGGCTCTCCCGTAACTTCCGCCAGAGCGTACGCGAAGCAATCCCCGAAGTTCAGGCCCGCAGAGTGATTGCCCTTGCCGAACCTCCGCCACGCCCGGCGCGCAGCCTGCGCATGTTCAATGGAGATCGGAACCAGCTCTACCGCCGCTCTTTCGATGAAGAGGTCAAGTTCGTGCCCGCCTGCAAACCCCGCGCGTCCCTCGACGACTAACGCCGCTTCCAGGAAGTTCGCCGTTGACATTCTACAGTGAGGAGCTTCAGCAATTGCCCTCGTGAAACGCTCTGCGTCCGGCTCGTCGAACAGTACCGCAAGAACCGCCGATGTATCCACGATCACGTGGGCAGCCCTTCCTCGTCATAGAGGTAGTCACCATGCTCGACCGCAGACGGACCATCTTCCAGTAACCTGGCACATCGTCGAGCAATGGAGCGCAGCTCCTGCACCCGAGTTTCCACGCTTCGCTCGTGTGTCTCTCGTTCGAGGCGCTCCCTGAGCGCGACCGTGATCGCGCCTGTCATGCTCTCTCCGGTGAGAGCCGCAAGTTCCCTGGCGAGTTGATGTGTCTCTTCGTTCTTGATGTTGAGGCTCATGAAGATTTCCTATGGGTAGATATGCTATTGGCGTATCTACCATAACATCGGCACGTGAGTTCTCGCAACGTGAAACCTTGGTCAGACACCGTGCAAGGCTTTCACCGATACATCATTGCAACACCGGTGTAGGTTGTCCAGTTTAAGGAGGTGACTCAGATAGGGGATTGTTGTCCGAATGCAACGTTTCTACTGATTTCCTTGCATCCCGTCGCTGTCTTTTGCCTGATAGACACGCGCGGCGACGCCTGACCCTACCACCACACCCAGCGCCGAGCCGCAAGGCGGGATTTTATATCCATATCGCCGACTGTCTTTCGGCAGGAGGAACTTCGATGCTTGCGGAGGAGTGGATGATATGCCTTTGCTGTTCGCACTCGTTTTCGGCGATGCTTTCACCGGTTCCCACTAGCGACTCTGACGCACCGAGCAACGGTTCGCCGTGAGACGCACAGTAGAGCTGCGATATAATTGGAGTTATTGGAGGACGATTTCCCATTCGGTCATCACTCGCAATCTGCCCAAAACTGAATGCAAGGAAATATACTGAAACAGGACAGGACTCTCACACTCTTCGTGCCGCTGCAAGATCGGCAAACCAATTCTAGTGCCAAAGCTCCAAGGAGCGAAATATGTCAGTTGCCCTGACTCGTAAGCATACGTTCATTGCCCTTGCGCTTACTCTAGTATTGATATCACTTGTTGCAGGCGTTCTCTATTTCGGTCCTTGGGATGCCTCCAGTCCCGAAATCAGCTACTGGCCGGCTTTGACGATGGTTTACGAAATCGACGGACCGGTGTTTAACGGGCAAACGGTCAGAGAAACGCACCGCCTGGAGTATCGTTCAGTTACGGACTGGACCGACACGGTGATCGAATCCGACCCAATTGAGTTTCCTCGCCTGGGTACGGAAAGCACCGCAGGATCATATCAACGCCTGAAGGGTAAAAAGATCGAGTATTACGACTCAATTACTGACGATGTCAGTGTGGATAAGAGAACTGACGAAAGCATATATGTCCCGAATACCTACCTGGTTCCGATTAACTTCTTGGTTGTAGACCCGACCAGAGCCCCCGACGGAACACCCTACACCGAGACAACAACAACAACTACAACGTCCACAGTCTGCTATCGTTCCGAATGTGAAGTGAATGTCGGTGGGCTGGCCTTCAAGTTGGGAGGTGGCCCGGAACGGATAGTGCTCGACGACAAGAGGTGGGGAATCAGCCTAAAGTCCGGAGACTCGTTCATAGTCCGTGAGTTGGTACTGGATGCGTCGAAGGACTGACGCTTCTCTCCTTCACTGCCACAGAAGATTCAGAGAGTGTCAAGTTTGATGCAACGAATGTAGGTATTTCCTTGCATCCACTGATCTCACTCGCTTCACCTCGAACTTCACGGAATGGGCGGAATGTCATCCATTCAGCGATATGCATTGCCGGTGTTGACCGGATTCGATGCCGTGAGAGACTGCTCACACTGTCACAAGAGCACGGCCCTGGACTGCAATTCCTAGCTTAAGTACCAGAATGCAATCGTCGTTCTCAGGGAGGTGAGCAGGCGATATGTGAGGGGTGGGTAAGAGGTGCCGGAGGCGACCGGTGTCTGGACGACGATCATTTGCGAATACCATGTTGGCTCGGCCGTATACTTTGCTCCGGATGCGCCCCACTCTGCCGAATCGGGAGAGCCAAAGGGCGAGTGCCTCGCCGCGGCCCAGCGTATCCTTGATGCCAAGGGAGTGTCTGACAGTGATTCTGTCCGGCTGGGGTGAAGCCGTTAATGAAAGGCCCCTGACCGCAATACACGGCAGGGGCTTGACGTAGTCATTGTTCAGGATGCTCTAATTCGATTCCGGCCTAATATATGGCGAACCCCGCCTGCACCCTCAGCGAGAGCGTCACCTCGCCGCCGCTAACGCTCGGTGCTGCAAGGGCCGCTGATTCCGCGGCATAAGCAAAGCCGTAGCCACCACCTCCGAACCCTCCGATAGACGGTGCGACCGCGCCCTCGCTGATGTATATCAGCCGACCCACGGAAACCTCGGACAGTTCCGCCAGGTGCTCGGCCTTCGCCTTCGCGTCCGCGACCGCCATCTCCCGCAGTTCCGTCATCTTGGGCTTCGGATCCTCCAGTGTGAAGTTGATGCGATTTATTCGCACGACATCGCCACCAGCCGTCACCACCTCGTCTATGACCTCCCCGATGGCATCAAGATCGCGCAGCTTTACCGTGGCGTTGTTCCTGACGCGATAGCCGGTCAGCACATCTCGGCCAGTCCGCACCCCGTCCACTTCCTCTTCCACGTATCTGTATCGCGGGGATACGCTGAAGCGGCTGGTCTGTATATCCTCGTCCTTGACGCCCCTATCTTTCAGCGCCTCGACTATGGCATCCATCGCAGTTGTCGCCTGGCTGTTGGCTTCGGACACTCTGGGAGCGTCGACTTCCACGCCGAAATCCAGCATGGCGAGGTCCGGGTCTAGTGAGATAGTACCCTCTCCCGACACCCAGATGCCCGTCCCGTCACTGCCGTAAGCGGCGGGCGCAACTTGCCCGGCTAACTTTTTGCCGGTGCCCGCCGATGCAGCCGCCTCGCCCCTGTCCATCGACATGATCGCTAGTGTGACGATTACAGCCGCCACCGCTTTCAGAATTGACGCAGTTTTTCTCGTCCTGCTCATCGACTTCCTTCTGTTCTTCAGTGTCCTGTTAATCCAGAGCCAATGTCTGCTCGCTTATGATATATAACGTCTTCCTCGTAGGCAGTAATGACACTCCCGCGAACGGGGCAATCAAGGCATTTATCACATCCTGTATACTTGCAATAGCTTTTCGCAAGTATAATCTTGCCCCCGTTCTCTACTAGGGCGTGTTGACAATTGCATTAAACTTGGACTATGTCAGCAGTTAAACTAACTCCGAACGGTGGTCAAAGATACTCGATTTCCTGAAAGAGAAGACTGGCGTCTATGTCAAGTCTGAGCAGGAGTGCAAGCGATTCATAGAAGCCGTTCTGTGGATGAGCAGGTCGGGTGCGCCGTGGAGGATGCTTCCAACAGAATACGGCAAGTGGTACAGCGTGTACAGGAGCTTCTCCAGATGGAACGAGCAGGCTATATGGGAGAAGATGCACCGGCATTTCGCTGATGAGCCGGATATGGAGCATCTGATAATAGACAGCACGACGGTGCGCGCGCATCCCTGTGCGGCGGGTGCGCCGCATAAAAAGGGGGACACGGTCGCAGGCTCTTGGGAGAAGCCGAGGCGGATTCAGCACGAAGGTACATGTAAGTGTCGATGCTCTGGGCAATCCACTGAGATTCACGCTCACTGGGGGGCAGGCACACGACATCACCCAGGCCTATGAACTGATAGACGGCATTGAGAGTGAATATGTGATAGCTGATCGTGGATATGACTCACAGCGGTTTCGGGAGCGCATCATCGAGATGGGAGCGACGCCTGTAATACCGCCGCGTTCAAGCAGACGAGAACCTCAGCCATACGATGAGCATCTATACGGTGAACAACGACATTTATAATGGCCGGAGTGCGACATTCATTTTGGCCGCCTGAGGGAGTAGATTTGACCATCTTGTGCAGGAGGTACTGGATGGTCACAGATCAGCAAGTACTACTACTGAGGCGGAGGATTATGGAAGGTAAGACACAACAGGCATCAGCGGCAGCGGCGGGTATGAGCGCAAGGGGCGCTCGCAGGTGGCGGAGAGGTCCGTTGCCGTCGGAGAAGAAGAAGCGAAGTTGGCGAACGCGCCCGGATGCGTTCTCGGGGGTGTGGGACGAGGAGATAGTGCCGCTGCTGCGCAGGGACGCAAGAGAGAAGTTGCAGGCGACAGTGCTGCTTGAGTGGCTGGACGAGCGTTACCCGGGCAGGTTCAACGCATCGCACCTGCGCACATTGCAGAGGCGGATAAGGGACTGGCGTGCGCTGAGCGGGCCTGAGCGTGAGGTGTACTTCGAGCAGAAGCACCCGCCGGGACGTGAGGCGCAGATGGACTTCACGCACTGCGACAGTTTTGAGGTGCCGATAGGCGGAGAGCCGTTTCCGCATATGGTGTTCGAGTTCATACTGAGTCACTCGGGCTGGCGCTACGCGCAGATATGCTTCAGCGAGACTGCGATAATGCAATTAGGCCATCTTGGCTCGTGCCTGACCCGCAGTGAGACTGGCAGATATGCCTTCCGAACGATCTGTCGGCTCGTGTTCGAGATGGCCACACAATACCGGAGGCCTAGATGGGCTGTGACCTCATAAGAGCTTGGCAATGGAGCCTCATCGCAGTCTTGTCCGCTCATCCGGCCGATGCACCACCTTCAGGAGGTAGACATGACGGGAGTCGTCGGGCACGAAAGCAGTAATCGTGATGTTCAGGTGATAATCGGAGTCGACACTCACCAGGACCAGCATGTGGCGGTCGCCATAGACCAGCGAGGTGTCCGACTTGACGAGAAGCACGTACCCGTTGCTACCTGCGGGTACGAGGAGCTCGAACGGTGGTCGCGCAACCTGGGACAGATCCACGCGTTCGGGATCGAAGGCACAGGCTCCTACGGTGCCGGGCTCGCACGTTTCCTGACCAGTCGGAACTACACGGTCGTAGAAGTCAATCGACCCGACCGGTCAGTTCGTCGCCGCAAGGGAAAGAGCGACGCTACTGATGCGGAGATGGCAGCGCGCGCAGTGCTTTCAGGGATTGCCGATGCCATTCCCAAGTCCGGGGAGGGCGAAGTAGAGATGATCCGTATGCTCAAGAGTACCAAGGACTCGGCTGTAAAGGCTCGCACCCAAGCCATTAACCAGATAAAGGCACTGGCTGTGACAGCTCCGTCTGAGCTTCGAGAAACACTCGATGGTCTCACTACCGCCGCCCTCATCACACGGTGCAAGGGTTTACGTTCAGGTCGCCTGGACAACCCCAAAGCGGCCGCGAAGTACGCACTTCGTTCGCTTGCCTGCCGTTTCCGTCAACTCAATGAAGAGGTTCAAGAGTTGGAGACCGAGTTGGAACGACTAACCAGCGGGATAGCGCCCGTTCTGGTTAGTGCCTTTGGCGTAGGACCCGACACGGCTGCTGCTCTACTAGTCGCCGCCGGCAGCAACGCTGATCGCCTTCGCTCCGAGGCTTCCTTCGCTTCCCTGTGCGGAGTCAATCCAATACCCGCTTCATCCGGCAAGACTAACCGTCATCGTCTCAATCGCGGTGGAGATCGCCAGGCTAACGCGGCGCTCTATCGCATTGTCATCATCAGGTTGCGTTACGATCCGCGGACCCAGGAGTATATGCAACGACGAACCGCAGAAGGAATGAGCAAATCTGAAGTCATCCGCTGTCTCAAACGCTATGTCGCGCGCGAAGTCTACTCAGCCATCCAGAAGCCCAACCAGATACTCGAAAAAGCCGCTTGACATGTATAAGAGCATCGTTCGCGGCGTTGAGGAGCGGACTGCAGGGAGCGCTGTGGGAGCTTGGCGCAGCTCCGGAGGTGGTCAGGAGCGACAACCTGGGCGCAGCGACGCACAAGCTGAAGGACAGCAAGGGCCGCGACTTCAACGAGCGCTACAAGGAGATACTCGACCACTACGGACTGAAGGCTACCAGGACCAACTCGTACAGTTCACACGAGAACGGGGTTGCGGAGCAGGGACACCGCAGGTTGAAGGACGTCATAGCGCAGGAGTTGATCCTCAGGGGCAGTGCTGACTTCGAGTCGGTGGAGCAGTACGCGAAGTTCGTCAGGCGCATCGTGGACAGGCGCAACAGGCTGGTCAGGGAGAAGTTGGCGGGTGAGTACCCGCACCTGCGCGCGCTGCCACCCGCACCGGTGCCGGAGTACGTCAGCTACACCGCCAGGGTGCTCAAGTGGAGCACCATCAGGGTGGACAGCAGGACGTACTCGGTGCCGTCGCGGCTGATAGGCGTGATGGTCGACGTGCGGCTGTACCCTGACCACGTAGAGGTGTACTACAAGGGACACCTGGTGGAGAGCATGGAGCGGATACGGGGTAAGGGCAAGGCGCGCATAGACTACCGTCACATCATAGGATCGCTTGTGCGCAAGCCCGGAGCGTTCGCGCGCTACCGCTTCAGGGAGCAGCTTTATCCCACGCACACCTTCCGTCTGGCATACGACGCGATGCGCGGCTGGAAGGGAGAGCGTGCGGACGTGGACTACGTTCGGATACTGCACCTGGCTGCGACGACGATGGAGTGTGAGGTAGAGAGGGCGCTCAGGAGGCTGCTCGCATCGAGCGTGAGGTTCGACTACCCGGTGGTGAAGCAGCTGGCCGCGCCGGTGTCTCCGGAGATACCGGCACTTGAGCTTCCGGGTGAGGTGGACCTGGGGGTGTACGACGGGCTGCTTACGGGAGGTGCGAGATGACGACTGATGCTTATGCGCCAAGCGCGGTGGGAGAGCGGATCAGGGAGCTGTGCAGGCAATTCAGGCTGCCCACCCTGGCGGCTGAGACCGTGGATCGCTTCAGCGATGCGGGACACGCTGACGCCCTTCCGACGCTGATGGAGGTTCTGGAACAGGAGGCAGAGGACAGGCGGATACGCAGGGTGGACAGGCTGAGGCGGGCATCCAGGCTCCCTGCCGGCAAGACCTGGGACACCTTCGAGCACGAGCGGGCTCCGGTGAGGCTCAGGCAGCAGCTCGTCAGGCTTGCCGAGGACGACTTCGTGGACAGGGGCGTCAACGTGCTTGCGTTCGGTATGCCGGGCACCGGCAAGACTCACGCGATGTGCGCCATAGGGCACAGGCTGGTGCAGTCCGGACGCTCCGTGCTGTTCATCCCGGCGTACAGGCTCGTGCAGAGCCTGCCCCCGCGTAGGCGGGGGACATGCTGGCGGCCAAGCGAGACCTCGATCTGCCGCGGATGCTCAGGAAGCTCGACAACTTCGATCTGCTGGTCATAGACGACCTGGGCTACCTGCCACAGGGGGCCGGAGAGTCGGAGGTGCTGTTCACTCTGATAGCCGAGCGCTACGAGCGCCGCTCGCTCGGCATTACCTCGAACCTGGTCTTCTCCGAGTGGGAGAAGGTGTGCTCTAACCCTATGGCGACTGCTGCCGCGATCGACAGGATCGTGCATCACTCGGTCATCCTTGAGTTCGACCTGCCGAGCTACCGGACCAGTGAAGCACAGGGGCGACAGGCGGAGGATGAGACAGACCGGCAAAACTAATTGTCGCGTCAATTAGCAGGCTGTCGCGTCAACTACAGGTTGTCGCAGCCATATAGCTTGACATCAACAGTCAGACAAGGAGCAAAGGCGGCAAAATCTACTGACGCAACCGGCAAAAATGGATGCTCCTATACATGTCAAGCGACTTTATCGAGCATCTGGTTGGGCTTCTGGATGGCCGAGTAGACCTCTCGAGCCACATAGCGCTTCAGACATCGAATGACTTCAGTTTTACTCATTCCCTCTGCGGTTCGACGACGCATATATGCCTGGGTACGCAGATCGTAACGCAACCTGACGACGACTATGCGATAAAGCGCCGCGTTGGCTTGGCGGTCGCCACCGCGGTTGAGACGATGCCGGTTGGTCTTGCCGGATGAAGCAGGTATTGGATTGACTCCGCACAGCGAAGCAAAGGAAGCCTCGGAGCGGAGACGGTCAGGGTTACTCCCTGCAGCGATCAGGAGGGACGAAGCGGTATCGGGGCCTATGCCGAAGGCGTTAACCAGGGCGGGCGCTGCCGCTTTGGTGAGTCGTTCCAACTCGATCTCCAACTCCTGAACCTCTTCATTGAGTCGACGATGACGGCAGGCAAGCGATCGAAGTGTGTACTTCGCCGCCGCCTTGGGGTCGTCCAGACGACCAGGACGGAAGCTCTTGCACCGTGTAATGAGGGCGATTGTAGTGAGACCGGCGAGTGTTTCGCGTAGCTCGGCGGGAGCTGTCACTACCAGTGCCTTCATCTGGTTGACGGCCTGGGTGCGGGCCTTTATAGCCGAGTCCTTGGCACCCTTGAGCATACGAATCATCTCGACTTCGCCCTCGCCAGACTTGGGAATGGCATCGGCGACACCGGCAAGCACTGAGCGCGCTGCCATCTCGGCGTCAGTGGGGTCACTCTTCCCTTTTCGAAAGCGGACAGATCGGTCCGGCCTGTTGACCTCGACGACCGCATGGCTCCTGTCGGTCAGGAAGCGTGCGAGCCCAGCACCGTAGGAACCGGTGCCCTCTATGCCGAACGCGTGAATCTGTCCCAAGCTGCGGGACCACCGCTCGAGCTCCTCGTACCCGCAGACGGCGACGGGCACGTGCTTCTCGTCAAGCCGGACACCTCGCCCGTCAATGGCCACCGCCACATGCTGGTCCTTGTGAGTGTCGACTCCGATGATAACCTGAACGGTACGACTGCTGATGTGACTGACTGTTCCTGGCATCTCTGCCTCCCTTGGAGTATGGCTCACGGGCTTGAGTGAGCGGACAAAACTGCGATGGGACTGTACGTCACGCTCCTATGAAGTCACTAACTCACCGAAGCCTCTGAAACTTTATGGGCCACCCCGGGAACGGATCGACAGATCCATTTGAGGACATCTGAGCCAGTTGACGCGTGGGTCAGATCCAGTCCCGGATGGCCCGTAAGCCCGAATCCACCGAAGAGTCATGGTATCTCTGCCGGAGCGTGGGTGAAGGACGCGGCAAGGTGGCGGTGCGGGTATGATGCCGACGCTGGAGCGTTCTGAAGGTCCCCGGTCGTGATGTTGAACGCCAATGGAGGCCCACAGTGGCGATTGTGGGTGAAGTTGACGAATCGGTGAGCAGCAGGGGATACTCACGGTCCGGTCCGGCGCGAGTCTGGGGATGAGATGGGTTATGGAGTGTATGGTGGGCAGTCGTCGCCGCTGCCGTCAGCTGTCAGCTCGGTAACGGAATGGTTCGCAGTCTGGCCAGAGCGCGGCCGAACTGTGTTTCCCAGGGCCAGCGCTGGGGAAGATGCAGGGTGAGACGGCGTGCCGAGCGTGTAAGCCGTCCGGCGAGGGAGAAGAATCGTCTGCGCAAGGTCTTGGTGGTGGAGGCTCGTTCTTCCAGTCCGATGCGGGAGGTCCAGCGAGCCAGATTGTGAGCCATCACCTGCACGGCCAACCAGGCGGCGTTGGCTGCGAAGCGCCCTGAGGGCAGATGGTTCAGTCCTACGCCGTACTTCAGGTCGCGGATGGCGTTCTCCACCTCGGCGTGGCGGCGATGGTCGGCCTCCAGTTGGAGGGTGTCGCCCTCTCGGTCCGTGATGAAACCGTGATAGCTGTAGTTGGTGAAGAGCGCCAGTTGAGAGCCGGGCGTGGGCTTCACTCTGCGGACGATGAGTCGCACTGGTGCGGCGTCGGGCTTGCTCTCGAAGGGAGTGTAAATGGTCTCGGCCACATCGGCTGTGCCGTCCATCCAGTAGGGTATGGGTGTCCAGTCCGTCTCTGGTATGGCCTCGATGAGATTGCGCAGTCGGGGGTGCTGTCGGACGGTGATGGAGAAGCGGACATCCATCTTGCGACAGACGGCAACGATGGTGTGGGCATAGAAGCCGCTGTCGGCCCGCACCGTGAGCGCTCCCGTGGCTCCGGCGTAGCGCACTCGCGCCACCGTCTCCCGCAGGAAGTTGGCTGCGCCCCGGGCGGTGTTGGCTCGGCCCTTGCGCAGTCGTGCCATCAGCACGTCGCCGGTTCCTGAGGCAACGGCCAGCAGCGGATGATAGCCCCGCTGGCCGGTGTAGTTGTGATGGCGCGCTCCCTCCTTTGCCAGTCCATAGGTCTCGCAGACCGTCGAGTCTATGTCGATCGTCAGAGGCGAGTCCTCGGGGCCTGCCCCGGCGTCCCAGGCACGCGCCAGAAACTCTCGGCTCACCCGGTCCAACTGTCGCACATGTCCCCAGCGGAAACTGCGTAGGAATGTCCCCAGCGTGGATGGAGCCTTGACCACACAACCCAGTACCGAGGAGGTCCTGCCCGCCCGCAACACGTCGGCATCGTCAATGCAGTCGCCACCGACCAGAGCCGACGCCACCAGGGTCAGTATCTTGTCCCCGGTGTTGGCCCGCCCCGGGGCGTCGCCCAGGTCAACGTGGTTGTCGACGAGTTGGCTCAGACCCAGACGCCCGGCCAGGGTGACCGGCAGGATCAGCCCGGCATTGGCTACCAGGCGGGGATCGTCGAAGGCGATTTGGATGCGGTCAGGGTGGTTACGTGGTAGCATCTGTTGGGTGCTCCTTTTCTGTGACAGGTTTTGTGTTGTAAAACCATTATCTCAGATTCAGAGGTGCACCCTTTTGCTTCTTCAGGAGGCCTCTCACACGCCCCCCTCGGTGGATTGGGGGTAAGGTATCATCGCAGTTGACGTGTAACAGTCGTCGTCGAAATCGTCCTCGGGGCCCACGAAATCGTCGTCAGCGGGAATCAATCTCCACTGCGCCGGGCGTCCGCACAGACTGCACGACTGCAGAGGGTGGTTCCTGGCAAGCACGACGATCTTTCCACCGTGCCACGGCTGCATCGGACGAAGCGCCTGCACCAGTCCCTCAAACTCTCCTGCGTGTCGGAGGTCCAGGTCGGTGGTGGTGCCGTAGTCATACTGGTGCTCAAACCAGGTTGCCGGCAGGATCGCCGTACCCACGGTCCTGCCCATGTGGCGCCACTGCTCCTCGCGTTCGTCCATGGACAGAAATTCAGAATCATCGCCGGGCCTCGGCACCATCACGGAGTAGACGACGCCTGCAATATCGAAGTGGCTCAGGTGGCCGCAGCACTCTAGCCAGACGGAGCGCAGGAACCGGTCAAGCTCGTGAAGGGTGGTGTCGGCGCGAACGCCGAGTTCCATCCAGTGGGGCCGTTCCGGATTTCCGACCGAGATGTGCACGGTCCTGCTGCGACCCTTCAGGGCGGCGCGAGTCCCCCTGATGCCGTAGCGTTCTTCGACGCAGCGGGCAATATGACTGCGGGCCCCGTTTCCGAACAATGTCGCGTGACAGACGTTGCAGACTCCAGGGATCAACGTGGCTCTCCGTGTCGAGTGTGAGCGTATCGTGTACCGCGGGAGGCCACGGTGTCAATATCGAACTTTAGCCGCCTTTCTTACCATCTGAGTCAGACGTGGCCCTCGTAACTATGACGCTGCATATCCCAGTGGGTTGTGTGGATGCAAAACCAACAGCAGCGCAGGTTGCCATTTATGGATTTGACAATGTGCGATTGAGTTTATTGTCCCGTAGTCTGAATTCGTGCTACTATTATCTCGCTAACCGTAATTTCCGTGTAGGAACCTACCGAAGGGTAGGCTCTTCATGCAGGGCGCGCGCTGCGCCCCTGCGCGGTTGCCCTACACGGGAAGGAAGTGCGGTTAGCATTGCGCAACCTGTACCGCAAAGGGGCACCTTCATGAGCACGCATTCACTTTCCGCCGAAGACCGGCACGAACCGCTTCAGCCCGCGTCTGCGAAAGAGCACTCCATACCAGTTGACCAAGCGTTGCTTGACGTTCTCTGGCGCTACGAAAACGAGAGCCTGGCGGAGGCCTGGCTCATCGCACAGAGATGGCCGAATGGCGTTCGCTGTCCCAAGTGCGACTCCGACAACATCGCCCGCCCACCCGACAGCAAGCCGATGCCGTACAGGTGTCGCAGCTGCCGGACTCAGTTCAGCGTCTCATCGCACAGCGTGATGCGGTCCTCGAAGTTGCCGCCGTCGGTCTGGGTCCAGGCTTTTCATATCTGCTCCGCTCTCTCCAATCCGGATGCCGTCGATATTCGCGACGTCCTACCCGTCACCAACAAAGCTGCGTGGAATCTTGCAATGAGGATCCACGAATCTTGGGAGTTCTATCGGCGCAATCCACAAACATCGGGCGCTCAAAGGAGGTTGCTGTGAATTCCAACCTCAACGGACAACGACGACCGCAGATCACCAAAAGGAAGAGGACTCGCCCCAGGCGCGTTATGCCGCCGCCAATAACCGGCAGCGCTGAAGTTCTCGCCGATGCGGTGTTCAGCCTTCCGGAGCGCCATACCTGGGTCTTTATGAAGGGAAAGTCGTTTCGGGACTGAAACGCCATCGGCTCGACTGACAACCGGGGAAACGGAGTGCGAAAGAACTCAGTAGCATCAAGTCGCGCAGCCCGAGAGCCCTGCCTGGCAGCACCTGAGCCCGAAGCTCTGGGCGTTGCGTATATCGGCGATTGAAATCAGAGACCAGGTTGAGGAGGTTCACGTTGCAGGTCAGAGGGAGGATGAGAGTCAAGTCCGAGCCGTGCCACGGCTGCGGGGAGGTCCGGGAGCTGGTCGGTGAGTATCCTGAGTGGATAATGCTGTGCTATCCGTGCCAGGGACGCTTCATCTGCATATGCTGCGGAGTGGCCGACTCTGAATACAAGGGCGACCCCGACGAGTACGCCTGCCCGTACTGTCGGAACGGTTGTCCATACGATGAACCGGAAGGCGTGTGCCGTTTCGCCCCGGAATAGGGTGAGCGCCGCATTCCTTTGACCGGTGATCGACACCGCGCAGCCGCCGTGGTGTGGGGGCTGCGATCGCATTGATCCGGACATCGACGTCCTTCTGCCTGACGGTGACGTTCGCAGATACGGATGCTGCGCTGGGGAAGTGAGAGTGCATCTCGTCGAATCACTCGGGAGTGAGTTCCTCGATTCGGTCAGGAGCGGACGCGCAGTTCGCCGGTGAAGCGTGTCCAGAAGATACACAGCGTCGAACGGAAACGACAAGGAGGAAAAGCATGAAGTTAAACAGACGACAGATAGCAGGAGGAGCCTGCATATTGGGCGGCACGGTCGCGTACCTGTGGCTTATGGCCGCAGAGGTTGTTCCGACGGCCGTTGATCTGGCCGCGGCATTCGGAATGTCTGCGCCCGCGCCTGCTGTCTGGGTCGGGCTTACGGTTGCGGCCCTGACGGTTGTCTTCGGCGTGGACAGAGCGATTTCACGAAAGCGTTAGTCCAGTCGGCGGTCGGCCGCATCTTCGGACGCCGCGATACGGGTTGCGAAACGCTAACCCCGCTACCTTCTCGCACGGAGACACGGAAAGAGATGCTTCCTTGCCGACCAGTCCGACCTGACAGTGCGCCCTTGCCTCACGCGCGCATTTGTCGGTTCGGCTGTCGCCCGGCGGTGTGGTTCGAGTGATCGCGTCGCCTCCGTCGCCGGGGTTCCGGCGGCCGATCCCACGTGGGACGAAGCGGAAAGAGCCGGCTTCACCGTAGTCTTCGCATCCGAGAGCTTCAGCCCTGTTTCCATGAGTGGAACGAGTGTGCTAATGTGTATTGGCAGGTAATATAACCTCCCTGCGAAACGCTAACCCCACTCTTCTCCAGTAGGTGCAGCCTATGACCCGTCCGAGAACCAGCCCGTATATGTATGTCACATGGATTCCCAGATACCTGACCGGCGACAAGTCCTGTCTCTTCGCCGCCTGGTTCAAGGCGAATCACCAGAATTACAAGAAAATGCCCAGCGACTTCAATTCCGCCAAGTGGAATATGGAGCACACCGACCTGATGAACGAGCTTGTCGAGGAACTCGAAGAGCGCGGCTGTGAGCTGTTCATCGAGCAGCAGAACTCTTTCAAGGTGGAGAGCGCCCGCTCCGGTGCCGTGACCGGCGGCAAGCCGGATGTGATCGCGGTGCATCGTGACGGCAGGACGGTGATTTACGACGCGAAGACCGGCCAGGAGTCGGCATCACACATCGTCCAGGTGCAGCTCTACATGTATCTGCTGCCGAAGGCGCAGGGTGGCCGCTGGAAGGGCAGAAGATTCGAGGGCGCGGTCGTGTATGCGGATGGCAGCGAGAGGCGCATCTCCGCGGACAGCATCGACGATGCGTTCGTCTCGCGTCTGGCGGAGTTCATGTGGAAGATGACCTCGGACATGCCGCCCCGCCGTGTGCCTAGTGAATCAGAATGCCGCTGGTGCGAGCTGACCGGCGCTGACTGTCCCGACAGGATTGAGTCGGACTCGGACTCAGGCGCGACATGATCCACTTCAAGCCCGTCGAGCACCATATCCACAACCGCGTCCAGGCATGTCTGTGCGACGGCAGCCCCGCGAGTGACGCCGACATATCGTCCGAGGACTGGTTAGAGCTGCGTGAGGCCCGCAGGGACGCGATGCTCTGTCCGGACTGCCAGGACAAGGTGCCGCCTCGCGACGTGCATCTGGAACTCTACGGCTACGGCAGAATGTCCACCGCGCACCTGTATGCAGTGCCGGCGCTCTCTGGCTTCGATGCCGTGAGGAACTGCTCTCATTGTCGTCGAAAAACCGACGATGACTGCGCGGCCTGGCGCAAGCTCCGGAAGTCGGTGGCGGTTTTCAAGCAGGAGTGCCGGCGATATGTGAAGGGCGTGGACGAGCTGCTGGGCGCGACGGATGGCCGGATGGCGACGGTCTATGAGTTCGCTGATGAGTCAATCGCGTACTTTGCTCCGGACGCGCCCGACTTCCAGGAATCCGGAGAGCTGAAGGGTGCAGACCTGGCCGCGGCATAGCGGGTCTTCGATGAGAGGGGAGGGTCGATTTGGCACGGCCCACGACCTGACTTATCATTAGGGCATTAGGAGAGGCCCATGGATATATATGCTGTCGGAGTCATAGTAGGTATCATCGCTACTCTTGTGGCCGTCATAGTTTTCTGGATCACCTATATCATTTTAATTTTGAATTTCAAGCGGGAACCTAAGTCCGACCTGCAAGAATTGAAGACTGACCTGAAAGCCGATATCAAAGCTGGCGATGACCGCCTGCGTCTCGTAGAGGGCTTGGTAAATTACATCAGAAGCTTCCTGGTCGGAAGGATGCCCGGCTACAGCTCAAAGGAAGATCTCGACACTCCGACAGCTTGACGAACCCGTTCTATCGCGTCAAACTGGCCAATAGGCTACTACTAGTTGTACGGCCCCATATCGTGCCCGTCACCGGCGCTGTCGGCTTGATCGCGTCGGTGTCGGTTTCCACTCTCGGGGTTGGAGCGCAGCCCGTCTCCGCAGGCCGGACATACAGCCAACGACAGTACATTGCTGCATCCGGCTACAATTCCCCGTCAAGCTGTGGCGCTCTGTGTCGAGCGAGCCTGAGTGCGGTTTCTGTGAGCTGACAGGGCCGCACCCGAAACCGCCCGATTGTGACGGTGTGGGATACGGCCCAATTGTGACCGGACCCTGCTCGGCTCCTAGATTTGTGTAGCGGGGTTAGCGATTCGCATTCGCCAGGCGGGTCCAGTCGCAGGATTGCCCTCCGGAGGCCGGTCCATCACCAGGCCGGCGGGAGGATTCTTTTTCCGGATGTTCATTGTGGTAAGGTCTCTCCTTGCTGATGTGTCGTATCTCATTCCCCGTGGCGCGGGTCGTGGGTAGAAGATTCTCTTGGCTCGCTTGGGGAAATGAGAGTCTATCGAAATGGGCCAGACCGATATACACACCTCCGGTTCCAATGCCCCGCAGGAAAGATTGCACAAAAAAGCGCGTGCGGGACTGCTCTGTTAAAAGCATCCCCGCACGCGCGGAGTAGCGTCTGCAAGGTCAGGCTGGAGAACCCAATACCAGTTTCGCCTGACCATGCTTATCGTAACACCCTCTCGACTGGAGTCCAAGTCCCGAAGTTGTCCGTCCTCGCTTGGGCGACTCCGGGTCTTCCGTGCTCCGCAACTTCCTGCTTGATGGCGCATGCTGTTGCGAAGGCTCAGGTCGCGTGTTAGCCTAATCCACGCTAACCCCTTATTCCATAAATCTTCTACGAAGCAGACTTGTCCCCATTCTCCGGGCGAGTCGTTCAGGATGTGATTTCATTCATGCCCCTGAGCGGCTCCGTAGGAGATGGTAGCGGGGTTAGCGTTTCGCAACCTGTACCGTGAGGGGGCACCTTCATTGCAGGCGATACTGCTGACCGCTGACGCCTTCGGCGTGACCTTCTCACCTGGTTCAAGGTGATGATTCCCCTTTTCGCCCTCGCTGTGACCGCGAGGATGGCGCACGCCGTATTCTGTCGACTCCGAACCGTTAGGAGGGAAATTGAAGTGGCAAGACTACCCGCACCGTTGATACTGCTAATCATGACTGCCGTCCTGATCCTCTCGACCGCTTGCGTCGGGGGGCAGGCAAGCGGCGACCTGAGAGCCTTCGTCATCGAAGACGCGCACAAGGTCACGATAACGAACTACGAAGCGCAGCTCGCCGCCGATTCCATACCAAAGGTCCTCAGAAAGGACAGAGATACCGAGGCGCACAAGGCGAACATCGAAGAGTTCGTTTGGCCCTTCGGGAGAGAGAACGGCAGGATCGACCAGGGCCTCTACATAGAAGCCCGCAGTGGGGATTACCTGCTGCAAAAGGGCCGGTTTGACTTCGATGCGCTTGAGGAGGGGTTCAACGACTCGCCCGGGCTGACGGCGGTCGAAGACTGGTTCGGCAATGATATGGATGCGTGGTTCACGGAAGACGACGCATTCACCTTCGTACTGCTTGCCGAGCATAGCCTGGTAATCACCGGCGTCTGGAGGATGCTTGAGGCGCTGCGAACGGCGTTCACCGAGGGGACGGGCTTAGCGGACGAATCATCCGGGATTGGAAGGCTCCTTTACGGCATTGACCTCGACGCCCTGGAGTCAGAGATTACGACGGACTGCTGGATAACGGAGGGAGAGAAACTGTCTCTGGAAGGGTGCGTGGGAGCGTCGTGGTCGGTCTCGGGCGACGACGGTTCTGCCCAGACGTCCTACGCGGTGCTGTTCGACAGCCCGCAGAGCGCCGAGGCCGCCTTACCCGAGATAAGGGAGGAGGTAGAAGATACTGCTCGCTGGTTCGAGAACAGCGTCGAGTTAACCGATGTCGAGATTGACGGCGAGATGATCACGTTCAAGGCACGCCATCTGGATTAACGGCGATGCAGAACTCCGATGGATGACTCGACGCCTTCCTTCTGATCCGTGCGCTTGAAGCTTTGGAGATACACATGAAGAATGCTATGTTTTCCGCCCCTGCCAGAACCGACATACTTGCGGGCGTCGCCGTGCTTGTGCTGGGGTTTCTTATTGAGTATGTCGCCGGCGACAACCTCATATTCCTGCTACTCAGCTTCCCGATGTGGCTGATTGCCTGGACGGCAATAACTATCGGGATGGCGAAGCTCGGCAAGCGGGAAGACTGGCGGAGCGGCCTGCACGAGCGTGCCAAGACGAATGCGCTGCTATCCGCGGCGGTTTCGGCTTCAGCCAGGATCTACATCATCGCCGGCATTGCCCTGCATCTGCTGCTGGTCCTGATGGCTATCGTCCTGCCGGACAATTTTATGATTGGAGTTTTCCGGCTGTTGCTGACTTGGATAGCCTGGGGAGCGATTGCGGTAGGGATCGTCAGGATTGGCAACCGGAAAGGCTGGTGGAGCGGCCTGAGCGAGCGGACCGACCCGGTCGGTTCGATTGACATGAGGAACTTGCGGCTCTTCGGGTCGCCCATGATCAGTTTCGCTATCGGCGCTGCTCTGATTCTGCTGGGTCTCTTGGTCCGCTCGATGGCGTTTCTTGAGTTTCTGTACGACACGAAGTTCCTTTTTGAGCTGTTGGTCGAGGTGGACCAGGGCCTATGGCCTCTTTACGAGCCACTGTACTCGGCTTTGGGGACAAAGCTTCACAACCTTTCCCCCACGCTCGGAGTCCTTGGCTGGCTGGGAATCCTGTCAGGTATTGCAGTGATCGTAATCGCAGTAATACGGATGCTCTCCCGGGACGACACGCCGAACCGGTCAGGATAACGGCGTCGCCCAGGGGCCTCCTCACTCCTTCTGGACAGGAAGGCTCCCTGTGTCTGCTCGACCATCCAACAGGAATAAGGAGAATGGAATGGATGACTTTCTACATCGACTGAAGATTCATCTGGTAGGAGAGGCCGGACTGATTGTCTACGGCTTGGCAAGTCTCGCCGGCACAGCGTTCCTGTTTGCCGTTTCTCCCGTTCTGGGCGTCCTGTTCTTCGCCGCCGTGACATTTGTCGGCTGGCGATTCATGAGATGGATCAGGGTCCAGGACGCTTATTACACGGATACCGAAGGCAGGGTTCGTTGTCGCAAGTGTCAGAAGCTCGTGTTCGGTGACGGGGAGAGTGCCCAGGCGGCAGCGGTGAACGCGACTGACCGAGGCACATATCTGAGAGCGTACTACGAAAACCGCTGCGGCAACTGGCATCTGAGTTCGCAGACGCAGCGATAGTCATATTGGTTTCTATGAAGGGGAAGCACCAGCTCACGGCTTTGCATAAATTGGGCACTGGTAAGACAATGGAGGTGCTCCTGGGCGGTACAGGTTGCGAAACGCTAACCCCGCTACCATCTCCTAGAGAGCCGCCCAGGGGCACCACGTTGACTTCCCTTGCTCATACCACATCGTTATCGCGCAGCACCTATACATATATTGTAGATTATTCTCAGAGACTGGGACGAGTTGGTGTCGCCGGTGGTATGGTTGA
Organism: Dehalococcoidia bacterium; assembly: GCA_965222145.1. GTDB lineage: Bacteria > Chloroflexota > Dehalococcoidia > Lucifugimonadales > JADFKI01 > Bin90. The sequence goes on from CBDCTG010000001.1 coordinate 382,349, forward strand.
GTTCAACCAGAACTCAGATGGGAGAGGCTGACATAGTGAGCGGACGACATTAGTTTTCCGAGTTGACCAGGGATTTTACCCCGGTGCGCCGTCAGCGCATCTCCGAAAGGGTGATTTGCATCTCCTAGCGCTCCCGTGCGCTTGCGGCGTGTCGAATCCGGCGAAAGGAGGTACTGGGACACCTTTGGTGGAAGTCCAGGGGCTCCACGGCAATTCTGCGGAGACTGTTTTCGCCGATTCAGCCTGAAACCGGCAATTCCGACGCCGACCCACGCGAATCCGCGCTGTTGCGACAATCACTGTTGCGAAGGCTCAGGTCGCGTGTTAGCCTAATCCACGCTAACCCCTACATACCAGCATCTTCTACGAAGCAGGCTTGTCCTCTTTCTCCGGACGAGTTGTTCAGGATGTGAATTCACTCATGCCCTTGAGCGGCTCCGTAGGAGATGGTAGCGGGGTTAGCGTTTCGCAACCTGTACCGCGAAGGGGCATCCTCATTGCACGCGATACTGCTGACCGCTGACGCCTTCGGGCCTACCTACTCGCCCGGTTCAGGGTGATGACTCTCCTTTACGTGTGCTGTGCCCGCGAGGCTGGCGCACGTCGTAGCTTACGTAATCCGAATCGACAAGAAGGAAATTGATGTGGCAATGCTCCCCGCACCGTTGATACTGCTAATCATGACTGCCGTTCTGATCCTCCCGGTCGCCTGCTCTCGGGAGCAGGCAGGCAACGACCTGAGAGCCTTCGTTCTCGAAGATGCGCACGAGGTCACGATCACTAACTACGAGGCGCAGCTCGCCGCCGATACCATACCCAAGGTCCTCAGAAAGGACAGAGATACCGAGGCGCACAAGGCGAACATCGAAGAGTTCGTGTGGCCCTTTGGAAAAGATATCGGCAGCATCGACCAGGGTCTCTACGTAAAGAGCCCCAGCGGGGAGTACCTGCTGTACAGAGGCCGTTTCGACTTCGAGGGGCTTGAGGAGAGATTCAACAGGGCGCCCGGACTGACGCCGGTCGAGGACTGGTTAGGCAATGATATGGATGCATGGTTTACGGTAGACGACGCAATCAACTTCGTGCTGCTTGCCGAGCATAGCCTGGTAATCTCCGGCGCCCGGAGGACGCTTGAGGCGCTGCGAACGGCGTTCACCGAGGGGACGGGCTTCGCGGACGAATCCTCCGGGATTGGAAGGCTCCTTTATGGCATCGACCCCGACAGCCTGGAGTCGGAGATTAAGACGGACTGCTGGATAACGGAGGGAGAGAGACTGTCTTTGGAAGGGTGCGTGGGAGCGTTGTGGTCGGTCTCGGGCGACGACGGCGCCGCCCAGACGTCCTACGTGGTGCTGTTCGACAGCCTGCAGAGCGCCGAGGCCGCCCTAGCTGAGATAAGGGAGGAGGTGGAAGAGACTGCCCTCTGGTTCGAGGACAGCGTCGGGTTAACCGATGTCGAGATTGACGGCGAGGTGAACACGTTCAAGGCACGCCATCTGGAGTGACGGAGTCGTGAAGCAAGCCGGTCGATGCTACGACGGCATTCGAGATCCGGACGACGCCATCACGGGTTGGTGGGACATATACCTGATGAGTGTGGACGGCGATGAAGCCACGCCGCTCGTCGAAAACCTAATGGCGAATGGTGTCCACAGGAGGTCACCGGACGAAGAGCGAATCGCGTTCCAGTCGGAAAAGGACGGGGACTCTGAAATCTACGTGATGAACGATGACGGCTCGGACATGGTGCAGCTGACAGACAACACTGGCAGGGACATAGTGCCGAACCGGTCGTGGGCTCAGGGCGATGGCGCGCAATCCGGGGATTGATCTCGGCCTGACGCCGGCCAGGCTTCGCAGAATACCAACCGGTCGAAGACTGTGCCGACTTTATAGGTGTAGGCGCCATTTCGGCTCACATCGCCGGGAGTGAAACAAGCTGCGACGCTGGGATAACAACTGAATCCCGCCGCGGATTTACTGTCGCTTGAGTTAATCCATTACCTGCAGCACGGCTACAGGTAGAGTTGGCTGGTACAAGAGGAGCTGGGGACCGGCATGTGCTCCCTGAAAGGGCCGTGCTCAACTAAACTAACCTGCTGCCGTGAAGGTTCGCAGGAAGATGAACTGGTTCGCAGGGGGGCTGGCGCGAGTTGGCGCCGGCGCTTCTCAGCCAAGGAACACGGTGGCTTCGAACAAGACAAGGAGTGAGGACATGCCACTTTATCAATTGGTAGACACAGACACAGAAGAGGTGCTGAAGATCCGGCGGATGTCTCACGATACAGCGCGTCATCTGAACGAGAGCGTGCCAGAGGGTCGGCGGTGGATACGAGGACTCTCCGACGACGGTGGCAAACCTATCAATAGCCTGCACCAGGTTTTCCGCAGCCTGGATACGGAAGGCTTCAGCGACCGGTCGATAAACATAATAGAGCAGTATCTGGACTTCGAAGCGAAGCGGCGGGTGGGACAGCGAGAGCACTTCCATCGAGCAAAGGACAATTTCAGGAAGGTGATGAGAGAGATGTCCGAAGCCGATAAGCGGGCCGTTCATGCGTTTGTCAGGACAATCTGCGGACACTCGTTCCATGCGGGGATACGTTTGGGCATCTCAGGGCAATTGGCGATGAGAGAGCTGGGCGATCTTGGAAATGCGGCTGATGAGTGACCTTGACGGATTAGGGGAGTTAAGTGGGATGAGCCCCGTAAGCCAGCAGATCGTCAGAAACGAGTTATTTATTGCAATGTGTCGACGCAGCATCGAGGGTTGGAACCGGATATGAACATACTGATTATCGCTGGCCCGAACGGGGCGGGCAAGACGACATTCGCCAGGGAGTTCCTGCCCGATGAAGGGAACTGTCCGACATTCATAAACGCCGACCTGATCGCGGCTGAGCTGGACCCGTCTCATCCGGAACGAGCGGCGATGCGGGCGGGGAGAATGATGCTGGGCCAGATCGGCAGGCAAGTCATGACAGGAGAGAGCTTCGCGCTGGAGACCACGCTGAGCGGACGCAACTACGCGAGTTCCATAACGGACTGGCGGGCGCGAGGCTACAGGGTGCGGCTGTGCTTCCTACGTCTGCCGTCGCCGGAGATGGCAGTGCTGCGTGTCCGCAATCGTGTGCGCGAGGGAGGGCACAACATCGAAGAGGATGTCGTGCGCCGCCGGTTCGATGCGGGATGGCACAACTTCCGGCAGCTCTACCGGGACATTGTCGATGAATGGTTGCTGTACGACTCGGGCGGAAAAACCCCAATGTTGGTTGAGGAAGAAAGCGATCTGGATGGGCCGGGCGAAGAGGCGTTCAAGGCTTCGCAGGAACGAAGAACCAGGTACATCGCGGGGATGACGGCGGCGATGAGGCGTGGGGCCCGCGCGGCACGCTTGCGGTCGATAGAGTCAACAGGCGCTGTGCCCACCTGGAGGGACGGAAAGATCGTTTACGAAACCGGAGTGTAGAGTTTCGGACAGGAACTTCCTGCGAAGGATGGACGGTCAGCACATCGTCCTCGCTTCTGTGTGCAGCCCTTCATTGGCGGGCTGGATGGGAGGGGATCTGATGAAGGGATCCGGAACGATGATTAAGAAACTGCAAGAAAGACTGCTTGGAAGACGCACTGAACGGTCTGAAGAACCTGCCCGTGGGCGAGAGCGTACAGGACTCACAGCGGATTGATCCCGAGGGGCCAAAAGGAGCCGAGCGGCGGGTTATGAGAGAGTTCCTGGACGAGCTTCCAGACTGGGAGGGCGGTCTGCGATAGCGTGCTCGTGTATGACGACACACAGTCAAGGCGCTCGCCGTACAGGCAAGGAGGGCATTGATGAGCATGGCAGATTACATCGAGCAGAAGACGAAAGAGTTGCGGGCAAGGCGCGAGGCCGAGGCTCGCGCTAAGCTCGCGGCGGATTTGATCGACTGGTCTGACCGCAGAGAAGCCGCTGAATCAAGGGGAGAACCGTTCGACGAGCCAGAGCCCGGCAGTGAAGAGGCGATAAGAAGAAAGAGAGAAGCCCTGGAGAGCCGATTTCTATATCGATTACAGACCCACTGGGTGTGGCCGCACATAATGATCCTGCTCGTGGTCTGCCTGGTGATAGACATAATCGCCCTTGGTTATGGGATCGTGTGGCTCGTGAGGTACGTCGCGGGTATAGAGGGCAGCGGGACGGTGTTCTTGATATCGACGTCAGCCCTGCTTCTGATGGGAACCTACTGGCTGCTGTACAAGTTCTTCAGATGGTTATTCCGCGAGGACGAACGAGATAGCGGGGCGAGATTGCCCGACAACGCCAGGGGGTCATTACGGTGGGGAGGTCGATTGCACAAGAAAAAAATACCCTCACACCCGCGTCCTGGCCTTTGCTATGCTGGATATTATGTCTAACTTTTTCCTGGCACAGGAGGCAGGATATGATGACGGAATCGTACGCCGAGACGATCAGGGGCAGCGCCGGTTTGCCCTACGACTACCCCGTGCTCACGGCCGAGCTGGTTCTCAGCCGTTTTGAGTCGGCGGCGGTCCACGGAGCGGGAACCGTCATCAGCAACCTTCCATCTGATGGTGAGACCGTCACGGTCTCAGAAGTCGAGGGGTTCTATTCCAGCATGGTCTGCTCGAATCCCGCCAGGACATACTCTGAGATTCTCGACTCTCTGGCAAGGGCCCTGGGCGGCGTGCGCCTGCTAGCAGCCCGTCTGAGGATTACTTAGCGTCCCTTAGGTGCAGACGAGGTCAGACGGCGACAACCATTTTTGTCGGGTGCAGCCACTGACGGAGCAATAGCTTCGTACGCCTTACTGTGCTTAGCATCTCGGCGATGATGCGGACACTTCCCGCAAAGTTGTTGGTCGGTGTTTCGCGAGGCTGGTCTGCCCCAAATCGGAACAGTTTGAGCAGGTTGTGGCCGGTGCAGATCAGCGACCACTCGCCGCTGACCTTCTCCAGGCCCCGTAGCAGGAACTGGCGGAAGCCTCGGACCTGCTTGATCTGGCCGAATACCGGCTCCACCGTTTGCATCCGAAAGGCGTAACGTTGCCGGCCCCGTTTGGTCTGTAACTTCCGGCGCATCCGATCCCTGGTAGACAGATGACTGGGTATGCGACCCCGGGGCGCGGACGGCGGCACTCTGCCGTGGCGGGTCTGCTCCGGCGCGATGAACGGGTCCACGCACAGCCCGTAGAGACCTTCAACCGCCTGCGCCGAGTAGTAACCGGCGTCGGCGGATACCTCTTTGGGCACTGCGCCGACGTTGCTGATCGCCTCCTCCACCATCGCCACCGCCTGCTGCTTGTCCGAAGTCCTGTTGGTGGCGTGAGCCGCCACGATCACCTGATGGGCACTGTCCACCACCGCTTGACAGTTGTAAGCTTGCACAAAGTCCCGCCCGCCCGGCGCCGGCATGATGCGCGACTCAGGATCGGTGAAGTTGCGCTGGGCTTTGTCGTCGGGCACCCCGGAATGCTCCTTGCCCTCGGCCTGCTCCGCCGCCGCCTGAGCTTCAGCTTCTAACGCCGCCATCGCCTCCCGTATCTTCTCCAACCGCCCCTCCCGAAAGGCCAACTCCTGCGGCAACTCATCTCCGCGCTTACCTTGTCCGTACCGAAGGTCCTCCTCGTCATCAACCTCCTGGGCACGCCGCAGCAACTCCTCCACCTCCGCCGATAACTGCGCTTCCTTCCCTTTCATCCGACCGTAACTCATCGCCTTGTGCCTGGATGCGTTGGCCCTCACCTTGGTACCGTCCAACGCCACGTGACCCAGTTTCACCAGCCCCGCCTGCCCGCACAACGCCAATACCTGCAAGAACAGGCCTGACAGCGCATCCAGATTGTCCTTGCGAAAGTCCGAGATGGTGCGGAAATCCGGCATGTTGTTCGCCGCCAACACCCGGAACGCTATGTCCTCGTGCAGCCGCTGGGCAATCCGCCGTGAGGACGCCACCCCGACGCAGTAGCCGTAGAGCAGCACCTTGACCATCATCCGTGGATGATATGGTGGCCCACCTCTGCTCTCACGCTCGTAGCGGGCAGTGATCTCAGACAACTCCAACTCGTCCACGACGTCTGAGATAAAGTACGCCAGATGGTCATCCGGCAACCACTCCCGCATTGCAGCAGGCAACAGCATCTGCTGGTCTGGATCATAGGCACGGTAGGTCTTGCTCATCGCAGGCTCCACTCTACTGAATTGAGCTTATTATACATCCAAATCACTCAACTACCGCGTTTCTCGGACGGGCTGCTAGCAGCCTACAGGGACGGTGACGGGGAACCCTTCGTCCATTCGAGGGTGCAGACGGCGGGCGGCAGGCCCTACTACGGCAGGCAGAAGGGCGTCTCGTCCGCCAGGAACTCATACCTGCTGCTGCCTGCCGGCAACCCCGGCCTGGGCGAGCCCCTGGTTGTCTGCGAGGGAGAGAAGGCGGCCGCGGCCGCGATGAGCGCCGGGTTCGCCGGCGCCTGCTGGAGCGGGGGTAGCGGATCTGCCGGGACCATCAACGTTGAAGAGGTCGACGGCGTGGACGTGGTGCTGTTTCCGGACAACGATCACGACGGCATAAGGGCGATGCGCGCCATCGGCGGTAGGATGGACGGCGTCGCGCGCTCGGTGCGGGTCGCGGACCTTGCGGGTCTGCCGGACAGGGCGGACATAGCCGACATATCGCCGGACGACGCCAGAAGGCGCGTTGCGGCAAGCGGGGGCTTCGGTAACTTCCTCAGAGCAACTGGCGGTCCGATCAGGAAGAAGGGCGCTAGGCAGCCGATCAAGCTCTCATCAGAGTTGCGGCGGATGGCGCACGTTATGAGCTTCGACTCCGAGACATATCTCGTCGACTTCGCAGTGGCCCCGAAATACAACGAGATGGGATTTGCCCATTTGGTCCTGGAGAACCAGGCCGAGAAGTTGCTGGCGGTTGTCGGAGATGGAACCGTCGATTTCCTGGCGCTCAGGAGGAACGGCACCTGGAGCCGTGACGCGGAGGACCTTCGAGGTCTGATTTCGAGCGTCGGCAAGCACTACTTGAGAAGGATGGTCAACGTCAGCGATCAGCCGCCGTACGACGACGACAGGACATTCTTCCCGGCGGTCAGGGTACTGAGGGCGTTGGAACAGGGAGAGTCCATAGACGGCGTGCCGGCTGCGATGTGTCTTGCGTTCGACGAAAAGCGGCGGCTGAAGAAGCTGCCGAGGAACCTGCTCGTGTGCGACGAGAGCGAGGTTGACGCCGACCCCCGTTACAGGGGATTCGCCAACGGTGTCGTCGACTTGGAGTCGGGCGAGCTGCTATCCGCTAAATCGGCGCGCAGGCTGCTGGTGTTCAGGATGGACGAGAGTAGCTACACGCCTGACAGCCGATAGCGGCGCATCTGGTGGCCGGACACGACTGAGAGATTTGCGCTCCCTCGTCGCATAGCCGGTCTGGCCCCGGGATGGGGACCGCCTACGTGGGGAATAGCCGGTGCCGAGTGCGGCGTCACATGCTTCACATCCTCGCGTATCCCCGCCGCCAACTACACGAAAGACACTATGCGGAGTCGAAAGATGAAGAAGAGACACTACAACAACGGAGAAGGCGAGTTCATCCTGGAGCCTCTATCGGACTCAGTGGTAAAGGTCATCCACCGAGACCAGACAGGTTTCTTCGGGATAAACAGAGAATGGGACGTTGCCAGGGCGTATACCTATACCACGAGGAAGTCTCAGGTGGATGACGATGGGATCATCGGTGTGTTGAGTTACCGCACGGCGCAGCAGGCGCTGGATATGCTTTGCCTTTCGATGTTATCGGACCAGCGTAGAGAGGACTCCAAGCGAATCAATCCCGAGGGACGGAAGGAGGCGGCCCGGCAGGTCATGAAGGAATTCCTTGAAGAGCTTCCGGACTGAATGCCGGGCCAGGCTGACCACAGGCGAGAGCGTCAAGCGTTCTCGCACGCGGTCTCAAGCACTATCCCTCCTTGGGAGGCAGATGGAGAATTGGGAACAATGAAACTGCTATGGGGAAACTCTGACCCTGAAACCAATAAGTCCGCGAAGACAGAGCTCGTTGGCCTGCTGGTGAGTGAAGACCCCGAGACGAGAAGTGAAGTGATGCGACGCCTCGGTATCGCAGGAGAGGATGAGCTGCTTCCTTTCTTGGCGGATTGCCTCTCCGACAGCAACGACAAGCTGCGGTCGACCGCAGCCCGCATCCTGACGGATATGGGAGACGATAGCGTCCTGTTCGGTTTCATCGACGACTTTGCGAGCTCGGACCACAGCGTGAGGTTTGACGCAGAATGGGCGATCCTGGCCTTCGACGGACCCGGGCCACTGGTCCGCCACATGCAGCACTACATGCGCAACCAGGGCGAGGAGAAGCGTGGTGAGCGCATGGATGCGGTCGAGGCTCTTGGCGAACTCGGCGACGAACGCGCGGTTCCCTTCCTGATTGGGGCGCTGTATGACGGAGAGAGAAAGATTCGCGCCGAGGCTGCAACCGTTCTCGGCAAACTAGGGAGCGAACGCGCCGTGCCCGCCCTACTCAGACGATTGACAGGAGACTGGGACCGAGGAGTCCAAATGAGCGCCGGATGGGCTCTTGGTGACATCGGGGGCGAAAAGGCGCTTGAAGGGCTTATGCAGAAACTCCGGCGTCTGAGTCCGGATGCATGGATCGCTGCGGTCGACGCTCTTGGCGAAATAGGAGACCGAAGGGCACTGCCGCATATATTGAAATCGCTGCCCATACAGCTGAGGTCAGGCATCCGCTCGGCTGCACTGCCGCTCGAAAAGCTGGACGACGGTAGCCTTTTCACGAGACTGATTGACGACCTCGAGAACGTTGATGACAAAGAGCGGGAGTGCGCCGCGCTGGGTCTGAGTCTGCTGGGCGATTCACGGGCTATCGAGCCGCTTGTGCGAGCACTGAAGGACTCCCACGGCTACGTGGCTGCCGCTGCGGCCTACTCGCTGGGCCAACTGGGAGGAGACAGGGCGCTCCAGGCACTGATCGAGGCATTGGCGCACGACAATCATTACGTGCGTTCCGCCGTTGTGAAGTCCCTTGACCGGATGGGAGACACCCGCGCGACAGCGGCGCTAGAAAAGCTGATCGAAGACGCGCAGGGCGCACTTGACCGCCTGAGGCGGCAGGAACCGGAGAATCGGGCGTGACCGATACAGGTGAAGCCGACTGAAGGAAGACTCTGACAATAATCGGGAAGAGTTCTGACATATGACTGAAGGTAAGCGCAAGCTGATAGGCGATCTGGCGGACGCTAACGCCGCCGTAAGAAGGCAGGCGATGTCCAGCCTTGGGATAGGCGACGAGTCCGGCCTGCCGGCTTTTCTTGTCGACTGCCTCTCGTCTACCGACGACGAGGCTGGGTGGGCAGCCGTGTGGCGCCTCTGCAAGTTGGGAGATTCAGGCACGGCGTCCCTGCTTGCGGAGACGATGAACAGGGGCGGTGCAGATGCAAGGGAACGTGCGGCCGTCGTTCTGGGGGAGCTGCGAGGCGAGGAGGCCCGGGAGCTTCTCATTGCCGCCCTAGATGATTGGAGAACGGGCGTCAACAGGGCTGCAGTGAAAGCGCTGTGCAAGTTCGACGATCCCGACCTGATGACCCACTATATAGCCGCGCTCCAGCCGGGGGACGAATCACTATGCAGTGCCGCAATCGGTGTAGTCGAGAGGCTCAAAGACGAACGGGCCGTTCCGGCTCTGCTGGACCTGCTGGACAGTAGACTCAAGGACCTGCGCCTGGAGTCCACGTGGGCGCTGGAGTCAATAGGAGGGCCTCGGGTGCTGAAAGCCGCGATTCCGCTTCTCAAAGACAGGAACCGTCCCGTCAGGGAGTCCGCCTCAGACATCGTGGTGCACATTGGCGGCGACGAGGCATTCGACGCCCTGGTAGAGGCGCTGCCGTACCTGGGTAGGCCGTACCTCGAGCTTCCGTTCATGAAGGAAGATGACTGCTGGAACCTGGCCCGAAGACTGGTGGAAATCGGCGGAGCGCGGGGACTCTCGAGGCTCGCGCATATGCTCACGGCCTGGCCCGAATGGAGCATTTCGAGCGCTGAATGGGCACTTGAGAGGTTGAGAAAACCCGAGATGGTGGAGCAATTCCTGGGAGAACTAAATGGTGGGCGTAGAAACGACAGAATGTACGCCGTATACGGCCTGGGCGTCTTGGGCGACAGCAGTGCCTTTGAGCCGCTCTCGCTTTCGCTCCGGGACGGGTGGGACTGCGTGGTTGCCGCGGCCGCGGAGGCGCTTGGCAGGCTCGGTGACGACAGGGCTATCGAGCCTCTGGCGGCGCTGATCCCGAACGAAGACCTTGGCGTCCGGGCTGCCACGGCCGCCTTCCTGGGGAGGCTTGGGACAGCACGGGCGATAGAACCCCTGACCAGACTGATGAATGAGGAAGACGACATTGAGATATCGGGGATGGCCAGGGACGGGCTGGCTCGGCTGCGGGAAGTGACGGATAGGAGATGAGATTTGACTTTGGCAAGACTGTGTATATTGAAACCTCGGTGGCGTCCTACCTCTTGGCCGGGGCCTCTACCAACCCGGCGAAAATCGCCCGGAAGCTCGCCTCGGCCGCCTGGTTGGACTTCTGGGGACCCGGCTTTGAAATCTTTACCTCGACCCTGACGATCGAGGGAGCCGAAAGAGGTGGTCACGGCGATGCCGTGCGAGGACTCGAAGCACTGGACGGGATAACCAAGCTGCCGGTTACGAATGCCGTGAATACACTGGCCGACGCGCTCATACTCAACAGGGCGCTATCTCCAGGCTCACGGGACGACGCGGTCCATGTCGCCTTGGCGGCAGTACACGACATCGACTACATATTGACCTGGAAATCTCGACTTCTAGACAAGGAAGTGACAGGGCCAAATATCCGTCAGGTCTGCGAGCAGCATCGCTATCGCAGCCCTGTGACATGTACTCCGCACGCCCTAGTCGGGGAGGTGCCGATCTGGTATGACGAAATCCTCGAAGAAATCTGGGAAATCAGATGCAACATGTCATACGAAAGAGGAAAGTCGTTCGCCCCCATAGACGTTCCTGTTCGGCTGGAGGAGTTCAAAGAGGTCGAAAATGGGTGGCTGGATGGAGAAGGCATAGTGCCCAGCAACGATGGGCTGGACTGGCTGATTGGCGCATTCAGGGCTCACATTCCCAGTGAAGCGATGCCCACTAGCTGATATCTGACAAGAGACGGTCGTGTTCGTATGGAATGGTTCATGGGGAGCAACTTCATGCGCCTGCAGATCGAACTGCCCCTTCACGCCGGTAGCTGGTTGTGGAGCAACAGCGAGCCGCGTGATTTCAACCACGGGGATCTGAATCTGGATGAGGTTTCGAGCTGGGAACGGCTGGTCTCCGAAGTCAAGGATAAACAGGCGTGGGGCGGTCAACCACTGTATTCGAAAGGATGAGGAAAACTCTTATGACTGTACATGAGCTAATAGGACTGCTGGCGACATATCCGGGCGATCTACGCGTGGCCGTCAACGGCTATGAAGACGGATTTGACGACCTTTCGCCGAACAGACTCTCGGTCGTCAAGATAGCTTTGAACACGGGAACTCAAACCTGTGTAGGCAAACAGGGATATTGGTTACCCGAAATCGAAGAAAAGCAAGAAAGCATTGAAATGGCTGAAGCTCTGGCATTGCAGCGGTCATCATTCTAAACTGCTCTGTATACACGTCGCTGTGGCGGCCAGAAGGCAAAGGCACGGCGCGCGAGGAGTCCGGTAGTTTGACCCCGTGTGCCGCAGTTAAGCAAATTGAGCTGTTGCGCGCCGGGTGACGACCAGCACACATAAATTGTCATCAGGAGCGGTGCACCAAATATGCCATTTCAAATCGATACACTACCAGATGTGCCATGACTTCTAAAGCGAGGACAAAGAAAGAGGCGGTCTTGTATGGCGCGGTACGTGACATCGACAAGCACGCCAGGTCTTTCCAACTTCAACCCAACTATGGCGACAGGGTGCGAGCGTTTGCGTCAAATAGGATTCTTGATGAAGTAGACCGTGCGTTAAATAAAGGTAGGGGCAATGCAAGATTGATGGTCAAGGGAGTAGGCGTATACCGGCACAACGAATTGGAGTACCTGATGCAGGTAGATGCCATCAACCTTGTCATCTCACTCGATATTGCGGCACAGTTGGATAGGTTGCGAAACCTGAAAGATGGCTGGGCGGACGGAATGCAGCACCCCAGAGACTGGAGCAAGGGTTACGGCAAAGCGCCAAGCCATGAAGGACTGGACTGGCTTTGCGACACGCTGGGGCGCGAGTACCCTGATGGGTGCCGTTTGCTTGTGGCTGATAATTAGAATTGGGGATGAATAAAAAGGGGTTGTATTGTGAACTTGAATACGGATGCTCACCTACCATACAAATCATCATGGGGGCCGACCCCGGAAATCGTGGACGAATGGCTTGCTAAACAGCTAACCGAAGGGTATGTGCTACACAGTTACAATGGTTCGGCGTCAGCACCAGGAATGGTTTCAAGAGGAATGATAAGGGTTTATGCCGTCGTTAAGTACGACCCAAAAGGTGCTGCCGCATTGATAGCAGAATGCAATCAGCCATAAAAGAACGGAACCCCCTGATGATCTCCCACTTCCTCGCATCCATCCGACCCCTGAAGGTGGTGTGCAGATGGAGTGGACACTTGGAAGTTTTGGGGCTGTACTTGAGGTGAACCTCGATGACCGCGAGGGATAATGGCTCTGGACTTACATTGCATCCGAAGACGCGGACGAAGCGATTCTGAACATGGATGATAGCAATAGTTGGTCTTGGCTTGCCGCCGAAATCCGACGGCTGGAGGCATCCTCGGTATGAACGAGAAAAAACTGCAGTGTCGGCAGGATGATCCTGATTTGATAAGAGAACGTTTCTTGGAACTTGCCAACCAGTGGGGAAACGAAACCGTACTGCTATCGAGCTCAGACCAGGCAGCTGAACACCCAGCCCACAGGGAAATCGTCAGCATGGGCGAACCGGTAGTACCCCTGATTCTCGAGAGGATGAAATCGCAGGGCGGACACTGGTTCACCGCTCTACACGACATCACCGGTGCCGACCCCATCGAACCGGCCGATCGAGGCAATGTATTGGCAATGCAGGAAGCCTGGCTGAAATGGGGTGAATCAAGAGCCAAGGGATGATATGACCGAGCAGAGATATCCCTATAGGCCAGATAATGCAGTCCCAGCCGGGATGGGTTCTTGATGACCACATCTCAGCGAGAAACATCTCCCTGGCGGAAATTGCCGAAAGCTGCGGCACACCGCCCCGCTCACAGCGAAAGGGGAATGGTGAGTGGCACACCCGTGTTCAGAGGCCATCCACCCGTTCGTCGATGGCAACGGGCGCGTCGGGCGCCTGCTGATCACATTGCTGCTCGTGCAGCGAGGTCTGCCGCTGGCGTCTCTGTTTCTGCACCTGAGCACACACTTCGAGCGTATGAGGTCTGAGTATTGCGCACGGCTGCTGGGCATCACCGAGCGCGGCGAATGGCAATGGTGGCTGGACTATTTCCTGATAGGCGCGGCCGCTCAGGCTTATGATGCCATCGGCAGGATAAGGCGCACAGAGAGTTTGCTGTCAGGCTGGAAGCTGGATCTTGTTCGTGAACGCTCGCGGGTGCCGGAGAGGGCGCTCGACCTGTTCTCTGAGAACCCGTTCTGGACGGTCGGGGCGCTTGCCGAAAGGTTGGAAAACGCGTACACGACGGCTCAGAGAGCGGTCAACCGGTTTGAGCCGCTGGGCGTGGTGTCACTGGATAGTGGTGAACGGCGCAATCGTGTGTACTGCTGCCGGGCGATCCTAGACGTGCTCGAAGAGCCCATAGGGTGAACTCCCGGCGCAGTCGCGAGGCTTCCTGACGAGTTCGGCGCAAGTTCCTGGTAGATGCGTCTGGGTCTAACTGTGGCCCATAAACCGTCTGATGTAGTTGATCGGGATTGGGTACTATGCGGGATTGCCACCTGCATTACTTTCGCCGATGATGTAATGCAGACCATGAACTTGATGCCGTAGGAGCGTTTTCGATGTTCGAGCCCAGCGTAACCATAAAAGGCCAGACTACATTACCCAAGGCCGTCAGGGATTCACTGGAACTGAAGGCCGGGGACAAGGTGCGCTACGTCATACTTGACGAGGGAGTGCTGATAATGTCGGTACGCCCCACCAGCCGTCTGTTCGGAAGTCTGAAGTACGATGGCCCAGCCGTGAGTCTGGAAGACATGGAGGATGCGATCGCTGATGGGGCCGTCGACGGATGACTGCACTCGACACCAACGTACTCAGGCATTATCTCGTAGGCGACGTCCCGCAACAAGCTGAAGCTGCTCGGGTATTGATCGACGGCTTGACTCCGGATGAACCGGGATACATATGCCGTGAGGTTGCCTGGGTGCTGGAGCGAAGCTATGGATTTACGCGAAGGCAGGTTGCTGAAGCATTGATGGACCTGACGGCCTCGGACACCTTGGTTGTCGAGAACTCTGATGACGTAGCCGCCGCTGCTTACCGCTTTCGTCAGGGCGGTGTGGGTTTCTCTGACCTGATGATACTCAGAGCAGCCGAACGAGCGAACTCCACTCCACTCCAGACCTTTGATCAGACGTTTGCTCGGATGCAAGGAGTAAACTTGGTAGAAACTGCCCGCTGGGAATGTGAGCATCATGGCACAGGTCAACATCAACTTCGAGGTGTAAATACAAGTGGTCGAAAGATGCGACAGCCTCTATGCCGCTACGATAATGCCGTTCCATGTAATGGGCTACGGAGACTCGTTCGACGGTGCCATTGATCGTGCCAAGAGAGGCTGGACCATCTGCTCGAGGCATACGAGGCAGATGGTGGCCTAGAGCAGTTCCTGGACGAGAGCGGTATCGACCACTCCGTCGCGGACGAAGCCCCGGCCGCGGACAATTCGGTCCGAAGAGTGAGGGAACAGATAGCGTGTGTCGGACCGCGTTAGCGCCTGCAAAGTCATGAAGACATTCAAGCGCTCTGGGTTCCCAGTTCACCAGTGCAGCGTCAGGCTTCCGTAGGTAGATGAAATGATCCCCATGGAAGAAGAACTCAGCAGTCACGTACCGCCGGAGCTGCTCGGCAGGACATAGTCCAGTGAGGGATAGAGATGTCATACTGTCATGACATACACTTGGACAGCGATTTCGACCGCGCAGCCTTTGTGGCCGCGGCCAAGGACATCAGGACGCTCATCAGGCGTTCTGAAATCGAGGTTGTGGGCCCAAGCGGCAGGCCGAACTCTCTGCCGATCGTGGAGGACTTTCGCATCGCGTACAACGGAGTGAATCAGAACTGCGTCTGTGGCTCAAGCGAACCCGAGCGCAGGCCCCTCTGCCCGCGCGAGTGTCGCAAGCATCACAGATGGGGGAGCGACGCGGGGCAGCCGTTTGTTGTAGACGTTAGCTCGACAGCGTATCTGAGCCGTTTACACAAGGGATACTACTGGTTCGACTGCAAGACTGGGCGCAAGCCATACGACAAATTGGTGAAGATGTCTATGATGGCACTAAAGCATCACCTCGAAGATTCGATCAAGCTATCCAGTCATGGAAACTGGTCGTATGACTGGGGAGCCGGATATGAGCTGACCGGACAGGCGCCGCGCAGAACTCCCGGGGGCGCGGTCGAAGTATACGAGCACATCTTTCCGGAGCGCGCTCCGGTGAAGAACATACTCGCCAGCGAGAGCATCGGGTGGTGATGACCGTCCGGAGCCCGCTCACGGCACTGCCGTCAGGCTACCTGACAGGTCCTGCACAAACTCCAAGTAGATAAGTGTCGTTTGGGTAGATATGTGGCCCAGCCGGCGTCTGAGGTATTTGAACGGGACGCCGTCAAGGTGCGTCTCGAGATCTGTTAATGGTCCCGGTTAACGTCTGATCCGGTGCCTGATTTCGGCCAATCTAAATGCATTATAATCGCGCTTATCACGCATTTAGATGAGAGCACCATGACACTCCGGACACAGCACACCGCGAACGCTCCAGCCACTCTGACGGACGAGCAGCGCCAGCGAGTGGCGGATGCCCTCGAGAACGCTCAGTCCGTAAACACCCGCCGAAACTATGCCGGTCAGTTCCGCAAGTTCTGTGAATGGTGTGAACATAGGGACAGGCCGCGCTGCCGGCACCGCCCGAAGTCGTGGCGGCCTATCCTACAGAGCTCGTCAGCGACGGAAAGAGCATGTCGACGGTCCGGCTCGCGGTCGCGGCCATAGTTGACGCTCACAGGCGCGCGGGTCTGGAGTCTACGGTGAACGCCGGCGTCAGCGAGACTCTGCGCGGCCTGGCGGGACAGACCGACGTCAATCAGAAGCAGGCAAAGCTGCTTGATGCAGACGCCCTGGTGGCGCACTGTCTGCACCGCCGGGTCGTAGCGATGAAGAGGAAGGCCTGTCCGGCGGAGCAGCTCGGTCCGACCCGCAAACAGAAAACCCGACGTCAGAGGACCGATGCCGCTCCCGAGCCGCACCGATTACTCGTCGTCCAGCGGCCACGTCCGCCATGAGTGAACATTGTCGTAGCAGTTCGCTCCCTCGCGGGGTGAGTTCGGGAGGACGGTGAAGGCGGCGTCCACGGGCGCGCACTCGTCGCAGTACGTGACCGGGTGCGGCTCATCGTCCCAATCTCCGTCCCACACAAGCACTTCGTCGTCGTCCCGGTCTCCATCCCAGAAGAGGAACTCATTATCGTCCAAATCGACCAACTCGTCGTCCGGATCATCGTATTCATCCTCCTCGGAAACTATCCGCCAATGCGCCGGGCGTCCGCACTGACAACAGGACTGCAGGGGATGGTTCCTGGCAAGCACGACGATCTTCCTCCCGTGCCAGGGCTGCATCGGACTGAGCGCCTGGACCAGTCCCTCGAACTCTCCTGCGTGTCGCAGGTCCAGATCGGTGGTGGTGCCGTAGTCATACTGATGCTCAAACCAGGTTGCAGGCTTGATCGCTGTGCCGACGGTCCTGCCCATGTGCCGCCACTGCTCCTCGTGCTCGTCCATGGGCTCGAATTCAAAATCATCCCCGGGCCTCGGCACCATCATGGAGTAGACGACGCCTGAGAACCTGTCTACGATCTCTGGAATATAATAGGTTGAGACTATTATCAGGAGGGTAATCATGTCTCATTCTTATCCCAGCGACATCAGCCAAGAGCAATTTGCCCGGATTCTCCCCTTGTTGGAGTCGGCCCGCCGCAGGACCAAGCCCCGCACCGTGGACTTGTATGATGTTTTCTGCGGGGTATTGTATCTTCTTAAAAGCGGATGCCAGTGGCGAATGCTGCCCGCAGACTTCCCCAATTGGCGCACTTGCTACAAGTATTTCCGGCAGTGGAGCGAGCGACCCGAGGCGGCTAATGAGTCCATTCTGGAGCAAGTCTTAAAAAAAATCAGTTGGCGAGGCCCGACAAAGCAATGGACGGACAGAGCGGACGACCTTCTGCATCGTGGACTCTCAGAGCGTTAAGAACACTGACAGCGCCGAGAACAAGGGCTATGACGCCGGCAAGAAGGTCTCGGGAATCAAGCGACACATCGCAGTGGACACCCAGGGGTTGCCGCATGCAATTCACGTGACCACCGCCAATGTCACCGACCGTGCCGGGGCTTTGGCGATGTTCGACCAACGAGGAGCCGACCTCAGGCAGGTGCAAAAGGTACTTGTCGATGGGGGTTATACAGGGAAGCCCTTTGCCACTGCGGTGCAAAGTCTGTTAGGAGCCTCGGTGGAAGTGGTGAAGCGCAACGAACTTCACACCTTCGTGGTTCTTCCGAAGCGATGGGTGGTAGAGCGGTCTTTTGCCTGGCTGCAAAAGTGCCGCCGGCTCTGGAAGAACTGCGAAAGAAAGCTCAATACCAGTCTGCAAATGGTGGTGCTTGCCTTCACAGCGCTAATTCTAAGAAGATCGTGAACAGGCTCTGAAATATCGAAGTGGCTCAGGTGGCCGCAGCACTCAAGCCAGACGGAGCGCAGGAAACTGTCAAGCTTGTGCAGGGTGGTGTCGGCGCGAACGCCGAGTTCCATCCAGTGCGGGTGTTCCGGACTCCCGACCGAAATGTGCACGGTCCTGCGGCGACCCTTCAGAGCGGCGCGAGTCGCCCTGAGACCGTAGCGGGTTTCGACGCACCGGGCAATATGGCTGCGGGACTCGCTTCCGAACAGGGTCTCCTGGCAGACGTTGCAGATGCCGGGGATCATCATCCTTCTCCATGTCGAGTTTGAGAGTATCGTGTACCACTGGAACGCACCATGTCAATGCGTATCTTCGTCTGATCCTTTTCCCGTCAGGTCAGACGCGAGCCTCCCTCTTCGACCGACCTGTTCCCTTCACTTCTTTCCACCGGACTAGTGAGCAGAGTTCTACGGGGTCATCGGCATGGCCTGACGCTCACTAATGGAGGTCGCCGCAGACGCCGGCGTGATATGCCAGAGGCGAGAAGGTGCTTGATGCGCTGGAGTGGCTTGTCTGATCGGTGGAAGGGATTGGCGTGACGGGAAGGAAGCGGACAGTCGATGTGATTAAAAGACTACTCGGTTCCCTATTTGCATTAAGTCATAATCTCCATCACGCTGGGAGCATTGTATCAGAAGCGGGGGCGGGACAGTCCGTGTGAGTTTCGTGGTGAAGTTTTCTGCAAGTATGTGAGCGCTCAGACATTTGCGGGTTGGCGCGAGTTCACGGCGTTCACCAGCCGACGAAGGTCTTGCCGCAGTCCTGGCAGGTAGCCTGCGGCCCCTCGATGGCGATGGCGATGTCCCTGTAGACATACCCCGCAAAGAGCGCAGCGACGGCCAGAGCTGTCGGGGACTTCGTGCCTGCAAGGAACAACCATCAGCCGGGGATTTCCTGTTCCTGCCGCGGAGCAGGCTCCAGGCTGCACGGCAACAGAAACGTCTGCAGCCACTCGCGGTTCTGACCGAGCAATCGCCGTGCGCCGTGCCAGTCCAACGAGCACGCCGACAGGAACTTCGCCAACCACCTGTCCTGATCGGTCTTGCGCCTGTGGCAGTCGCGGCAGCGCCAGCGCAGGTTGTCCGGCGTGAACGCGCGAAGTAACGCCTCTGGGCCCAGCGCACGGGCTACCTCTATCGCCAGCCTGTGGTCCATCTCGTCGGACGGATCGCCGCACATCTCGCAGAGCGTGTGCTGTATCTCGTCGGGATGCTGTCCGGATGCCACGCGATAAGCGTTCAGGCAGTAGAGGTGCCAACGGGTCGTCGGGCTGGCCGTTAGCTCATAACACCATCGGCAGATGCCGTTCACCGGCGGCTCTCCCCAACTGGTCGTGCGGTTGACGAGGCGTCTGCGATGCTCTGCGGGATGCCTTTGGTGGTGCAGCACGAGACCCTTCAGTTGGCGGCGTCTGTTGGGAGTTTTCATGTGCTGCTCCATGCTAGTCGCAAGTTGGGTTGACGACTTCTGCGCTATGACTGCAAAATAGCTACATAGGCTGGTTACTGCGTAGCGGGGCTGGCCTTTTTCGTTAACTCTACTTGCTCGGTATCTTCTTCAACTCGGGTCCAACACAGGTACTCCGGTTGGCTCGAAGTGGCGCACGTTGCGGGTGGCGACAGTCAAGCCATGCTCCAGCGCGGCGGCGGCTATAAGAAGGTCGGCGCTGTCGTTACCGAGCGTCGCGGATAACTGCCCCCACCGCCGTGCGGTGGCAGCATCGACGGGCAGAATCCGGTCGCCGTACCAGCCTAGCACACGGTCCAGCCACGCAGACAGGTCCCGCGCAAAGGTTGGATTGTGGCGCTGCTGCTGCGTGATACCCCGTTCTATCTCGCCGACCGTGACTACGCTTATGTGCAGGTCCGCCGTCCGCTGACTTTCAACCCAACGGACAATAGCGGGATTGCGGCCACGTCTGCGTAGGGCCGACAAAACGTCGGTGTCGATAAGAAACATCACAGGTCCAGAGATCGGGCGGGAATCGACATGCGCTCGAAGTCCTGGTCGTCCTGCGGGATTTCGAGAAGCAGTTCGCCCAGTGTCGGGGCGTCAGCTTTTTCGAGTCGGCGCAGCCGCTCGTACTCATCTACCGACAGGACTACCACGGCGGGTTGTCCCCGGCGGGTAACTTGCTGCGGTTCGCCCGCGAGCGCAGCGTTCACCAGGGCACTGAATTTGTTCTTGGCATCCTGTAACGGCCACTCTGTCAAATCATTTCTCCTGTAGGCTAGATAGTTTGGCTAGATTATACAGTAAACGTGAGCGGCCTGAACATCCCCTTCCACATTCGCTCCGGAGCGAATAAACTCACACTCAAGAAGCTCCCCTTCGAGGAAATGCAATGGCAAGACCGATAGAAACTCAGATGACAATTTCCTGCCTTCAGTGCGATTGGTCGGTGGAGGCTGTGAACACGTCCGTCCAGGCGTCATCTGCGTTCCTTGAAGCCGCGTACTCCCACGTAGACCAGCATGAACAGCACGCCCTTGAAGTCGTCCAACGGCTGAGGATATATTGCGAGAACTACGTTGAGCCGACGCAATCAACGAGCGAGGACGCTCCGCCTTCGACGGCCAAGCCGGACACCGGCATCCAGACCGGCTTCATGGACAACACTCGTAACCTCGAATAATTGACATCAGAGCTGATTCGCTGGGCCTATCAGGTTACGCCGAGTTCGCGTGGATCGGCGGAGACGGGCGCATTTCAGGGCGCTGGTGTCATTACTCCTGTCGGCTGGCGCTCTCACGCCTGCGTTGGTCTGACAGGGGAATCAAGGAAAAGGAAAAGGACGGATATGTTCACGGATGAGCGAGAGATACACATTCCGACAGATGATGAAGAGTTGGAGACACAGCGGCAGATAACCATGGACCCTGACTCTCCCGAATGGACGGATGAGGACTGGGAGCAGGCTCGACCAGCGCTGGAATTTGACCCCGGTCTTGTGGAGCGAACCACCGCGCCAGAATCGTCGTAGAGTGCCTGTTTCCAGGGCGCTGGCACAATGACACTACCGAGAATTCTGGCGACTCCCATAGTACAGGCTGTCCGCCATCTGGGTTATAGATTCCACAAGTGTTAGTTTGGATCGCCATTCAGGAGGAATAGACTCGGCGCCGTAATGCGCTCCTGCAATCTGTCCGTAGATTGCCGCAGTCGTGTCGGCATCGTCACCGAGGTTAGCGGCCATAAGAGCGCCTTCCCTGAAGTCCTGCGAGTTATGGAATGCCCAGAGCGTAGCTTCGAGTGATTGCACAACATATCCGGTGCCGCGAATTACAGGCGGACTCTTTCGCTTGAATGACCCGTTCGCAACCTCTGCAATCTTGTCTGCAAGTGGACGGTTACTCCAGTATCCGGGTGTCGGACAGTAGCGGTCTCCAAGTAGTGTCTCCTTGTCTACACCATTCAGTGCGCCCACGAGTAGTCCACCGAAATACCGGCAGGCATCGACCGCCTCTGGCGCCCCGTGAGTCGTCCTGGAGCTATCACCGCTGAGGGCTATGGCGTCTTCCGTACACTGAGCGAAGTACATCGGCACCGGCGCGAGTCGCATCAGGGATCCGTTTCCTGCTGAGAAAGGGTAAGTGGAGCCAGCGTACGCTTCCCCCGTTTCGATGAAGCGCATAAGAGATTCCCTGGTAGTAGTTCCTATATCGAAGCAGTAGCCATTTGAGGATAGATGGCCTTCCTCGAACCAGAGCACGTATCGGCGCATCTGGTCCTCCGGGTCGAACCCTTGCCGCTCGATGAGGCTTTCGGCAAGACAAAGCGCCATAGAAGTGTCGTCCGTCCACATCCCCGGAGTCAGCCTGAAGGGGCCGCCGCCAACCATGTCGTCGATTGGCCTGAAGCTTCCGGGTCTCTTGAACTCCAGTGTGGTCCCCAGTGCGTCGCCGGTGGCAAGTCCCAGCAGACAGCCTCGGTATCTGTTCATTTCTTCTGTGGTCATTTTTCCTCCTGATGCTCTACCTGTCCGCGCTCCATATCAGGCTCCCCATCGGGTAGCAACCACAGCACATAATTCGCCGCGTAACGGCTGCAACTCGCCTATTTTGGAGACTCCCCTCTAGTACAATTATGTCATAAGCACAGGGAGACGCAACAACAGGATTGCGGATACAGGAGGGGTCAGTTGTCACGAAGACGAGGTAAGCCACGAAAAAAGAGACTAACCGATAAGCATTGGTTCAATCACAAATGCGACGCCGAATTCGGCTTTAAGAAGCACGACTTCGAGCAGATGCCCTCTTCAACCTACGATTACGGCGAAGTCTTGCACTGCCGACAATGCTTCCTGCGCGTTGAGTTCGACACGATTGAATGGGAGACGGACAGTAAAATCAAGCCGCGCTCCATTACTTACCAGAGAGTCATGTTGGACGGCAACGTATTCGTCAACGACAGGTCTTTGATAAGTTTCAAAGACCAAATCAAGCGCCATTCAGACCGCATGATGGCGCTGGCCGAAGAGCGACACCTCATCAAAGTGCGTTGCCTCATTAAGAGATGTGCTTTTGACCAACACAAGACTAAACCCTGCTTACTTTGTGCGGTGGTAAAAATAGACGCCCTCAGTACGATGCTAGAGAAGGTCCTGTATGTCGGAAAGCGCTGTGAAGAACGGCGAGGGCAGTCGGCTTGGGCGACGGCGGGGTTGTGGGCTGGGGAATTAGTCGGACTTGTCGATTCCTTGATGATAACAATACCGCCGATAAAAGTGCAGAGGAAGAATCCAATCCTTAAAAATGTTCTTCCCCTTCCCCTTCACGGTTATTGCGACACGGTTCTGGAAAGAGTGGGGATGATTCTACCTTTGGCAAGGGATTTGGATCTCGATACTGAGTTCTTGAGGGACAACCCGACGGATGAGGAACTTGCCGGCGGAGTTGCTATTTTCGCGCTAGGCTTGTTCGATGGAGCGGTTAGGATGGCTGAACTGTCAGATGACCAGAGCCTTGAGAGCATCAAGGCCAACCTCAGCAGAGCGGCAGGTGAGCTTGCGTTGAAGTGGCTGGCGAGCAAGGAGAGCCTGTCGGACCATTCGGGTGATGTGGCATGGTTGCGATCTGAACTGGACGGGTTAGACGAGAGCGCAATCGGAATGCTCGAAGACCATATAGACTGCGATCCCGATGTTCAAGCAGGGTATGTCTTGCCCGGTATGATCGTTAGGATGCCTGCGGCTGTGGTATTGAGGTAGGTGGCCTGCGGTTGGGGACGTGGTATCATCAACTCGCGGCCATTGAACATTTCTATCGCTCTTGGTAGTAGGAGTGTATTAGCGCTATCTATTCCCTGTGCGGGGCGAGCTTCGTGTCGCGGCCAGCGTTGCACCTGAACAAGTTCTCGGCGCGTAGGCCCACACCCTTATTTTCGATAAAGCCCGTAACCATATCTATTTTTTGTTGAGGCATTTAAGTCAAGAGATACCGAAATAGGGGGCAGACGCTATGCGCCGTTTGATTCTCACTATTCCTATTCTTGCCGCTATCTCGCTGATAGGCGCGCTGCTTTCTGCGCCGGCGACTGCGCAACGCAATCCTGTCCCGAACTACGAATCCACTATAGTGGCGACTGATGACATCGGGAGCAGGAGTGTGCTGTCTTCCGAAGCGCAGAGTGGTGCCTCTCCCCAAGTTCATTCAAGTGTCGGAAAGGCGCAAGGCTCAGGGGATAAGCCTATCTATGCGGAACTGATAGAGAGGGTGGTGGAGTTTGGGCAGCAGATTCTTAAGAGGGCGACGGACATTGCTCCGCCCGCATTCACGCGCCTGGACTGGAAGCTGAAGACTGCCTCGATTCTAATGGCATTCGCGCTGCTGGCGGGAATATATCTGAAACTCAAGGAACGAGCTTGGCCCAAAATCGATTATCCAACATTGAACGCTCCCGTAACCCAACCTCCAAGCGACCTGCCTGCAGCGGCGATATCCGTGCTGGAAAGCCGCAAAGTCAGCCTCGAGACGTTCCTGGCGGCGCTGATTGAGATGTGTCAGAAAGACATACTGCAAGTCGTCGGTATCAGGGTAACGCCGAGACAGACCACGGAAGGGGAGAGCTATGACGGCGAATATGAGCACATTTACCGAGGGAAGTACATCTACTGGTTAGTCCCGAAGGGCGCTCCGCAATTTGAGTGGGAACACATAGTGCTCGACTCGATACCCAAACAGCCAATGATGATCGACGCTCTGATGGACGCTCTGA
This sequence comes from Dehalococcoidia bacterium, assembly GCA_965222145.1. Lineage (GTDB taxonomy): Bacteria > Chloroflexota > Dehalococcoidia > Lucifugimonadales > JADFKI01 > Bin90. The sequence continues at coordinate 406,590 of CBDCTG010000001.1, forward strand.
TAGACCGGCAGGATGAAGCTCTGCTAGAACTTCCGAAATTCCCCGATGATCTTCCGGTGGGGCCTAGCGGGGCGCTCATCGGCAGGCAGTTGGGGGAACATCTGCGATACCGAGGGCTTTTCAACGATAACCCTGTGCAGGCGATGTCAGACGCGAATAGGGGGTCGCTTGCTTTTTTTCTGGGGATTGTTTCGGTCTGCATCGGGTTTGGTCTGCTGTCTTATTGGCTGTTGTCCTCTTGGGTGTCTTGGCCTCAGTGGGCGAATCTTGCCAGCAGCGTTGTCGGCGGAATCGTCTTCAGTGCCATCTACTTCATTGCCTTCTTTAAGGTGGTGGTTGAGCCATCGCGGATAGGACATATCATCCCAACCCGCGCGGGGATCCAGGAGATAAGCCGCTGGTTTGCGCTAAGAACCTGTCTACGATCTCTGGAATATAATAGGTTGAGACTATTATCAGGAGGGTAATCATGTCTCATTCTTATCCCAGCGACATCAGCCAAGAGCAATTTGCCCGGATTCTCCCCTTGTTGGAGTCGGCCCGCCGCAGGACCAAGCCCCGCACCGTGGACTTGTATGATGTTTTCTGCGGGGTATTGTATCTTCTTAAAAGCGGATGCCAGTGGCGAATGCTGCCCGCAGACTTCCCCAATTGGCGCACTTGCTACAAGTATTTCCGGCAGTGGAGCGAGCGACCCGAGGCGGCTAATGAGTCCATTCTGGAGCAAGTCTTAAAAAAAATCAGTTGGCGAGGCCCGACAAAGCAATGGACGGACAGAGCGGACGACCTTCTGCATCGTGGACTCTCAGAGCGTTAAGAACACTGACAGCGCCGAGAACAAGGGCTATGACGCCGGCAAGAAGGTCTCGGGAATCAAGCGACACATCGCAGTGGACACCCAGGGGTTGCCGCATGCAATTCACGTGACCACCGCCAATGTCACCGACCGTGCCGGGGCTTTGGCGATGTTCGACCAACGAGGAGCCGACCTCAGGCAGGTGCAAAAGGTACTTGTCGATGGGGGTTATACAGGGAAGCCCTTTGCCACTGCGGTGCAAAGTCTGTTAGGAGCCTCGGTGGAAGTGGTGAAGCGCAACGAACTTCACACCTTCGTGGTTCTTCCGAAGCGATGGGTGGTAGAGCGGTCTTTTGCCTGGCTGCAAAAGTGCCGCCGGCTCTGGAAGAACTGCGAAAGAAAGCTCAATACCAGTCTGCAAATGGTGGTGCTTGCCTTCACAGCGCTAATTCTAAGAAGATCGTGAACAGGCTCTTAGAGGATCTCTGCTGCAATTCGATCCGTTATCGGACCCCGACCCCTCCGACTCGCTGCTGCCATACGCCATTGCATTAAACGCAGCAGAAAGGTGGTTGCAGGACAATAACCCCGCTCCATTCTGGTTTAACGCCATCAGCCTACAAGAATATACCCTCAATCAGAATGGCTACGGCGCCCCTGTAAAACCACTCGTGCCATTCGCTTTTCGGCAATCAAACAATTATCCTGACAATGACGAGGCTTATCATGCTTTTATGTCCGCGAAGGGCTGGGAACTTTCGGGACGGTCTAGCCGGGCGGCGGAAGCGGCGGTGCGCGAGCAGAGCAATCCCAAATACAGCCCGCCCAGCAGTAGCGGTGGCGGTGGCGACGGTGGTTGAGTGGGATGAAACAGGCCGCGTTGACACAGGACTGTTGGGCCTGACGACAAAGCACATCTACTTCGCGGGCAGCAAGAAGCGTTTCCGTGTGCGATATGATCGCATTGTCACCTTCGAGCCGTATGAAGACGGTGTTGGCATTATGAGAGAAGCGCAGACCGCGAAGCCGTAGACGTTTGTGACCGGAGATGGTTGGTTCGCGTTCAACATGGCGACGAACCTTGCCAGATGTAGTATCACCCAGTCCCAGCGAGAGGATATGCGATGCTCTCCAATCCTTCAGAGATAACGGACGAACCATCCCCGAACTGGCGGGCCATCGAGGACACCGGCGCTGGCGACGGGTTGCCGACCGAATGCGAGCGCTGCGGCAAGCCCGGCACTCCGCGGCAGCAGTTTCAGCACATGGGTGTGACCATCTGCTTCGTCTGTGCCGACGAGCGTGTTGCCGAGCTGGGGTCAGAAGGAAGCTGGCCCTTAGTCAGAGTTAGAGGTTCTCTGGACGTGCTCGCGGAGGGCACCATTGATGTCCGTCTGGTATCCACGTCCGCGGGCCTGGGCCTTGAACCATGCAATGATGTCTGCGTCGATCCTCAGCGTAATCTGCTGCTTCACAGGCCGATAGAAGACTCCGCGCCTGGCGTCGGACCAGTTGATAATTTCCGGGGCGTCGGTCGTGTCGATCTGGTCGTCGGACAGAACTTCCAACGCCCGTATCTGGCCTGAACGTCTGGCGGTAGCTCAGTCATTTCCTTCTTCATAACTCTCCCTCTCGGGTCTCGTCGCTTTACGCGCGGAGATGATACGTCCAATTTCTTCGCCAGTTGTAGAATCGCCGCAGAGCGTCGCAATTCAGGGCGTTGGTGTCATTACCTGACGGGCTGGCTTCGCTTCTCAGCGTTGGCCTAACACGGGAATTCGGGGATGGAAAGCGCATAGATATTCCCCTTTGCAGGGGCGGAGCCTCGTGTCGCGGCCCAGCGTTGCATCTGAACAAAGTTTCAGCGGAAACTCACACTGGAACAAAGCGAGTGCGGAAGATCCGCCTGGGATTTTGTGAGGCTGTGGCAGACTCTTCAGGGACAGATGAAACTTCAAGCACCAACTCAGGGATTAGGGGAGTCGGCTCAGGAATGGGCAGCCCTTCCTCTTCCATGAGTTCCATGTGCAGCTCCACGGCTTCAGCAATGAGTTCTTTGGTTTCCTCGAACGTCTCGCCCGCAGCTACACAGCCCGGCAACTCCGGCAGATATGCCGAATACCCGACCTCATCATTTCCCTCAAACTCTACCCTGTATCTCATAGCGTTGCTCATCTCAAACCTGCCTGCCTCAGAATAGTGTTCATTGTCTTGGGATGAAGCTCTCGGCTGCGATTCCCGGCAATGGTGACGATACCGGATTTTTCGGGATGCTTGTATTGTCGATGGCTGCCTCGTGTCCTCACATGATACCATCCATCTCGTTCTACGAGCCTGATTGCGTCTCGGACCTTCAAATCACTTCCTCAATCTATCCAATACTCCGGCAACATCATCGCCAGAGAGATAACCCTTCCGTGTAACTCACGATTGCCATCGAATTCGCCTGCCCGCCAAGCCCTCGTGAACTCCGCAAGGCTCATGCCGAAATCGCTCTGGGCAAGATTCTCTCGCATCGCCCTGTCCTCTTCTTCTGTGAGAATACGGGGCTGGAGTATGTCTGCGTCGGTAATGTCCATCATGGCACCATCGCCAGACTGCCCATAGGGTCGGGGACAAGCTCCAGGTAGATGAGTGTCGTCTGAATCGAAGAATGCCTCAGCCACCGACTCAGATAATTGACCGGGATGCCGTTCATCAGCAGATGCCGGGCGTAGCAGTTAGTTCGTGCTACCTTCGTGTAGGTCGGCGTCAAAGACTCCGTTTTTAGCCCGAAGTCACTTCGACAAGAGGCTCAATTGCGCTGACATCGGTTGACCCGCGAGCCACGTCCAGGTCGTACATCCGCTGGAGATTCAGCCAGAAGTCGGGGGTCATCCCCAACGCCTTGCCGATTCGCAACGCCGTGTCTGCCGTGATCGACCTGCGACAGTGGACAATATCGTGTATCCGCACCTGGGGCACTCCTATCGTCTTCGCCAAACGGTACTGGGTGATGCCCAGCTCGCTCATGATCTCTGACAGGTGTTCTCCCGGATGTATCGGTTCAGGTGCAGTCATTGTCTCTCTCCCTAGTGGTAGTCGGTAACTTCAATTTCCATAGCTCCGCGTTCAGTCCAGAAAAAGCACACACGCCACTGGTCATTGATGCGGATGCTGTACTGGCCTCGTCTGTCCCCACGCAGGACTTCGAGGCGATGGGACGGCGGCACGCGAAGGTCAGTGAGCGCCACAGCAGCCACCACTCGTTGTAGCCTCATTCGCGCCCTACGCTGGATGTCGGGCGGCAATCTCCGCACCGTCTGTCCGGTGAAGAGACGTTCAGTATCGTCGTTCTTAAATCGGTTCACTGACAGTGATGGTAATGTCGCGCATTACTAATGTCAATGATAAGCAACTCTGGGAGTAGGTCCTTCGAGCAAATGTCGCTTCGATCTGCGCGACAATCGCCGCGTTCAGCCCTGCACCGAGAAACCCGCCGCGCCAGAATCGCCGGAGAGCGTCGCATTCCAGGGCGCTGGTGTCATTACTTGACGAGTTACGCTCTCACGCCTGCGTTGGCCTTACGCGGGGATTCGGGGCTTCCTTGTTGAAGCGAATCATCTATAATCGAGATGAGGCAACACTATGGCTACACTGGACACAACTGACGACCTGCTACGCGCAGCCCGTGAAAACCCTGAGTTCCTAGAGGCATCCAGGCGTGATGTTCTAATCGAAGAGCTGCTGGCACTTCCGGAGCGTTTCGCCGCGTACGCCAGTACGACCGACAAGAGGCTGGAAAGCATTGAGGGAGACTTGGGCGTGCTCAAAACAGACATGGGCGTTCTCAGAGGTGTCGGCCTGGAGACGCGACTCGCGGACAAGGGGCTGGCGAAGATTGCGAGCGCCTGCTCTATGAGAAGAATGCGAATCGTGCGACTCGCAGAGCACAATCGGGCGTCCGAGAGATTTAACGAAGCGGTATGGGCGGCTGTGGATGATGGACTGATTGACAACAGTGAGCATGAGCGACTGCTGGATACAGACCTTATCGTTCAGGGAACGGTGGGCAGCGGGAACGTCGCGTTCTGCGCTACTGAGGCTTCGTACACGGCGGAAACCGACGACATAGATAAGGTGGCGAATGGCGCGAACATTCTGCGGAAGGTGTTCGCGGATGCTGAGGTTTATGCCGCGCTCTACTGCATAGAAGGGACGACTGACAGCGAAGCCGAGGGCAAACAAAAGGGCGTCACCTGCTTCGCGGACAACTGCCTTAGATAAACAGAAATCGTCTCAGAAAGATAGCATTTGCGATGTTCGAGTCCAGCGGCCCAGCGTTGCATCTGAACAAGTTCTCGGCGCGTAGGCCCACACCCTTATTTTCGATAAAGCCCGTGACCATATCTATTTCTTTTTGAGGCATTTAAGTCAAGAGACACCGAAATAGGGAGCAGACGCTGTGCGCCGTTTGATTCTCACTATTCCTATTTTTGCCGCTATCTCGCTGATAGGCGCGCTGCTTTCCGCGCCGGCGACCGCGCAAGGCGATCCTGTCCCGAACTACGAATCCACTGTAATAGCGACCGATGACATCGGGAGCAGGAGTGTACTGTCTTCCGAAGCGCAGAGTGTCACCTCTCCCCAAGTTCATCCAAGTGTCGGAAAGGCGCAAGGCTCAGGGGATAAACCTAGCTATGCGGAACTGATAGAGCGGGTGGTAGAGTTTGGGCAGCAGATTCTCGACAAGGTGCCAACGGGCATCACTTCGGCGTTCACGGGTCCAGATTGGATGCGGAATGTCGCCCTGGTTTTGATAAGCTTCGCCGTACTGTCGGCAATATATCTGAAACTCAAGGAACGAGCTTGGCCCAAAATCGATTATCCAACATTGAACGCGCCCGTTACCCAACCTCCAAGCGACCTGCCGGCAGCGGCGGTATCCGTGCTGGAAAGCCGCAAAGTCAGCCTTGAGACGTTCCTGGCGGCGCTGATTGAGATGTGTCAGAAAGATGTACTGCAAGTCGTCGGTATCAGGGTAACGCCGGGACGGACCACGGAAGGGCAGAGCCTTCTCGGCAACTACAAGCACATTTACCGAGGGAAGTACATCTACTGGTTAGTCTCGAAGGGCGCTCCGCAATTTGAGTGGGAACGCATAGTGCTCAACTCGATACCCAAACAGCCAATGATGATCGACGATCTGATAGGCCGGCTGCGTTTTGCTCTGGTGGGACCTCCCGGGGCACTCATCGGCAGGCAGTTGGGGGAACATCTGCGATACCGAGGGCTTTTCAACGATAACCCTGTGCAGGCGATGTCAGACGCGGACAGAGGGTCGCTTGCTCGTTTTCTGGGAGCTATTTCGGTCTGCATCGGGTTTGGTCTGCTGTCTTATTGGCTGTTGTCCTCTTGGGTGTCTTGGCCCCAGTGGGCGAATCTTGCCAGCAGCGTTGTCGGCGGAATCGTCCTCGGTGTCATCTATGCGGTGGTGGTTGAGCCATCGCGGATAGGACATATCACCCCTACCCACGCGGGACTCCAGGAGATAAGCTGCTGGCTTGCGCTGAAAGAATCTCCGTTGCAATTCGATACGTTATCGGACGCCGACGGCTCCGACTCGCTGCTGCCATACGCCATTGCATTCGACGAAGCAGAAAGGTGGTTGCAGGACAAAAACCCCGCTCCATTCTGGTTTAACTCCATCAACCTGCAAAAATACACCCTTAATCAGAATGGCCAGAATGGCGGCGACGCCCCTGCCGAACCACGCGTGCCATTCGCTTTGGTGCGAGCAGACTATAATCTGAATCTGATTCCTGACAATGACGAGGCTTATCACGCTTTTATGTCTGCGAACGGCTGGGTGCTTTTCGGACGATCTAGCCGGGCGGCGGAAGCGGCGGTGAGCGAGCAGAGCAATCCCAAATACAGCCCGTCCAGCAGTGGCGGTAGCGGTGGCGATGGCGGCGGCGCGTAAGCCGGCACGCTGCCAACAACACGATACGGAAAATCCGGATGGCTTTAGAGAATACTACTCTTGCTCATCAAGATGCCGATGGGCTGAATACATAGACATAAGGAACCCAAATGCGCGTACCCCTGTCCTGGCTCAAGAACTACGTCTCAGGAAACTCATGATTCGCTTGAGGCCGAGCGCACAGCCCGCGAAGCCGCCGAGCGGCGCATCCGGGAACTCGAGGCGCAACTGCTCAGGAATCAGAACGGCGACTCATCGTAACCGACTGAGGCTTTATCACTAAATGGCAGAATGGAGGACAGACGCTGTGCGACGCTTGCCGCTCACCATTCCGGTTCTGGTTGCCATCTTGCTCACGGGCATGCTATTGCTTCCCGCGACCACGCAAGGCGCTCCTATCCCTTACTACGAATCCATTGGCGTGGCGGCTGATGTCCATGAGAGCGGGGATGTCTTCTTTGACGAGGCTCGGAACGGTGTCCTTCTCGGGCATCAGCCAATTGTCGCAAAGGCGCAAGACTCGAGGGATAAACCTAGCTATGTTCAGCTGATAGAGCGTGTGGCAGCTTTTGCCAAACAGCTTCTCGACAAGGTGCCAACGGGCATCACTTCGGCGTTCACGGGTCCGGATTGGATGAGGAATGTCGCCCTGGTTTTGATAAGCTTCGCCGTACTGTCGGCAATACACTTGAAACTCAAGGAACGATCTTGGCCCAAAATCGATTATCCAACATTGAACGCGCTCGTTACCCAGCCGCCCAGCGACCTGCCGGCAGCAGCGGTATCCGTGCTGGAAAGCCGCAAAGTCAGCCTCAATACGCTCCTGGCGGCGCTGATTGAGATGTGTCAGAAAGATGTACTGCAAGTCGTGGGTATCAGGGTTGAGCCGGGACAGGCAACGGAAGGAAAGAACTATTTCGTCGAATACGAGCACATTTACCCAGGGAAGTACATCTACTGGTTAGTCCCGAAGGGTGTTCCACAATTTGAGTGGGAACGCAGTTTGCTCGAGTGGATACCCAAACAGCCAATGATGATCGACGAACTGATAGACGACAGTCGTTATATCCTCACGGAGCATCATGTGGCGCAAAATCACAGGCAGTTGGGGGAACATCTGCGATACCGAGGGCTTTTCAACGATAACCCTGTGCAGGCGATGTCAGACGCGAATAGAGGGTATCTTGCTCATTTTCTGGGAGCTGCTTCGGTCTGCATCGGCCTCGGTCTGCTGCTTTATTGGCTGTTGTCCTCTTGGGTGTCTTGGCCCTGGTGGGCGAATCTTGCCGGCAGCGTTGCCGGCGGAATCGTCTTCGGTGTCATCTATGCGGTGGTGGTTGAGCCATCGCGGATAGGACACATTGCCCCTACCCGCGCGGGGATCCAGGAGATAAGCCGTTGGCTTGCGCTGAAAGAATCTCTGCTGCAATTCGATCCGTTATCGGACGCCGACGGCTCCGACTCGCTGCTGCCATACGCCATTGCATTCGACGAAGCAGAAAGGTGGTTGCAGGACAATAACCCCGCTCCATTCTGGTTTAACTCCATCAACTTGCAAGAATACACCCTTAATCAGAACGGCCAGAATGGCGACGACGCCCCTGCCGAACCACGCGTGCCATTCGCTATTCGGCGATCAAACGATGATCAGAATCTGATTCCTGACAATGACGAAAGTTATCACGCTTTTATGTCTGCGGAGCGCTGGGGACTTTTGGGACGGTCTAGCCAGGCGGCGGAAGCGAACGATGATCAGAATCTGACTCCTGACAATGACGAAGCTTATCACGCTTTTATGTCTGCGAAGGGCTGGGAACTTTTGGGACGGTCTAGCCGGGCAGCGGAAGCGGCGGTGCAAAAGCAAGACAATCCCAGATACAGTCCGCCCAGCGGCGGTGGCGGTGGCGACGTTGGTGGCGGCGGTGGTTGAGTGGGATGAAACAGGCCGCGTTGACACAGGACTGTTGGGCCTGACGACAAAGCACATCTACTTCGCGGGCAGCAAGAAGCGTTTCCGTGTGCGATATGATCGCATCGTCACTTTCGAGCCGTACGAAGATGGTATTGGCATTATGAGAGAAGCGCAGACCGCGAAGCCGCAGACGTTCATTACGGGAGACGGCTGGTTCGCCTTCAATATGGCGACGAATCTTGCTCAGATGTAGTATCATCCTGTCCCAGCGTGAAATGCCATCAAAACGAAATCTCATCCCGTCACTCTGAACGCGGTGATAGACTGCGATAAACTGAAATGAACCCGAAATGACGGGAAGTTCCAGACTGTTTTTTAGGCACTACCCAGAACCGCCATAGAGCGGCGCAATTCAAGGCGACAGCACACCATTTGTCGGTTTGTACAGATGGTGGAATGTACATCAGTACAAAAGACCAGGCCAACATCTGTACATGGCTTACGCTGGGCCTAGCCTGGACCGGCGGCATTTCCAGCGCTTTCAGCCCTGAAACGAGAAACCCATCGCCACAGAATCGCCGGAGAGCGTCTATTTTCAGGGCGCTGGCACAATGCGCCTGACGGGCTGCACCCTCGCGCCTGCGTTGATCTGACGCGGGGATTCGGGGGAGGGAATGGGTTTGGCTTCGCGCCCCGGCGTTGCATCTGACCAAGCTCTCAGTCGGGCAGTTTTGTAACATCAAACTGCACTGGGCTGTGTGGCCTGCGGCGGCAACATCAACATGATTCCAACTCACTGCGATTTCCGACGTGGTATTCTGATAGGGCAAGGATGAGTGAAAGGAAAGCGCCATGCTCACGAAGTCATCTGATAGGTCGAGTGGAGACGACTTTAATGACTTGCTCGCCCACCTGGGCGGCGCAGAAGCGCTTCGAGACGACCCTAACGACTTCCGTAAGGCGGTCAACCGCCTGTGGACTGAACGTGAGTCCCTAATCGAGAATCATCCCGAAAGATGGGTCTCGATGGGTAAGGACGGAGTGGTGTCAATCGGCGACTCAATTGAAGAAGTCGTCTCGGCCACTGAAGAAAAGGGCGTCAACACCGCCGATGTGATAGTCGAATACCTCGATCCCAATCCGGAGACGCTAATTCTGTGATTAGGGGCAGTTTCGACAGGGGCGCCACAGGTTGAATGCAGACTCGTCGTCCCACGCCTGCGCGTCAATCATCGGTTGATGCTGCTAGTTGACACCGGAGCTTCTGCCACCTGTCTGCACCCGGCTGATGCAATAAGAGCCGGGATTCCGTTTGAGCTACTAGGAAACAGGATCGACTATCTTGGCATTGGCGGAACGTCTGCATACTTCAGAGAGACAGCGAACCTTCTGTTTGAGGATGAGTCTTATCTGAGAATCTACCGACTTGACCTGCTAATAGCCGTTCCAACGGACAACAACAGAGAGCTACCTTCCTTAATCGGGCGCGATGTGCTGAACCGATGGCGCATGGACTATCATCCGAAAGGTGACAGGTTGGAATGGACAGTCCACGACGCCGACCATAACCTAGAGAGAATCTAAGGCTGTGGCGCGAGCCACGTCCAGGTCATACATCCGCTGGAGATTCAGCCAGAAGTCGGGAGTCATCCGCAGCGCCTTACCGATTCGCAACGCCGTGTCCGCGGTAATCGACCTGCGACAGTGGACAATATCGTGTATCCGTACCTGGGGTATTCCTATCGTCTTCGCCAGACGGCATTGGGTGATGCCCAACTCGCTCATGACTTCTACCAGGTGTTCTCCGGGATGTATCGGTTCAGGAGCGGTCATTGTTCTATCCTAGCGAATTCTGTTTGACGGTTGTTTGATGCGGAAGTGCTGACTTCGCGTGGATCGGCGCGAAAATCGCCGTATTCGGCCCGTTTCGGAAAAAACCATCTCCGTCAAATTGCCGTAGAGACTCTATTTTCAGGCCGGATGACTGATACCTCTATGCACTGGAATGGACGCGCAGCGCGTACCTGCGGGCGCATTGGCAGGGTCTTATATGTTATGGAGTCCGGCTACTTCCACTTTGGAACCACCATGAACCGAAACTTGCCCCTGCGTAGAACTCCTGCGACGGTCTCGCCGCGTGCGGCGTGATGACCAAAGACGTCCATCGCATGTTTCACCTGGCGCCCGACCTCCTTCACCAGCCGGTTCTTGTGCCGGATGATGAACACCGAAGGGTGGTCCTGCTTCCACTGCTTTTTCGGGTTGTAATTGAACCCCTTGTCGCGTGTGACGATGAGCGCATCGTTCTCAAGGGCGTACTCGACTATCTCTTCGTCCGGCATGCTCCTGCGAAGGTCCTGGGCAACATAGACGACACGCTCGACCGTGTCGATTCCTCTCAGAAACTCGACTTCATTCTGCGATATGTTCACGTCGGCGACTACGAGCATCACGGCACCACCGCCAGACTCGCTGTCGGGTCCGGCACAAGCTCCAGGTAGATGAGTGTCGTCTGGATCGAGCTGTGCCCGAGCCACCGGCTCAAGTAGTTGATGAGGATACCACTGGTCAGAAGATGCAAAGCGCTTCGCTAAACGGCTCGCTCAATAGTCTCAGCAATCCAGGCATTGAGGCTTTTGCCTTCGGACTTGGCAATCGCATTCGCGGCCCTGTGAACATCCGAGCTTACTCTCAGAGGGATCTGCCCCGAAAATCGCTTGTCAGGTTCGTGACCCCTTTCAGCGCAAAAGTCCAGGTAATCGTTTATCGAAAACTGGAACTCCCTGTTCAGTTCCTCCACTGAAGCTCCCTCGAAGAAGATCACATCACGGGTGCCAACGACCTCTCCGTGAAAGACCTCCGCCTCGTCATCATACTTGAGTACGGCCTGGTAGCCCTTGTAACTCATCATGGCTCTACACCCGCCTCTCTCAGTAATCTTCGCATCGCCTCCACTGCGCCCCTTGTAGCCTCCGGGCGAGGATGTGGGCGATGGGCATGCGCTATAACGCCATTCAGTTCGATGCCTATTCTGGAACCTGCACGTTCTTCGATATATGCACCACAAGCCAGGAGCAACGATTCAATATCATCCCACCGAATGCCTGATTGGGTAGGGTGCCGAAAAATCGCTTCCAGCGTCCTGCGATGCCTTCTTCTCATGAGTCAATCATATCACAAAGTGATATGACCTTTGGCGATTACGACACCATCGCAGGGCTTCCCGTCGGATCCGGCACAAGCTCCAGGTAGATCAGCGTCCTCTGGAATGGTGCCACAACAGCAAAACCCCGGCCAGTTAAATACTCTGACCGGGGTTTCCCACCGGAGGGGGCCACCTAGCCAGGCCGATTGCGCTCGACGCAAGGTCAGGCAATTACCTGGCAGGGCTACCGTATAGGCAATCTCCTTGACCCTTGAACACCTCGTTGCGTTCGTCTCATCAAGCGCGTCACTTCCCCATAGTCGGGGTAAACTGGCAGAGCTTTCTAGCAGTCGGTGATAGCAATGCCGGACTCACCCTTTTCGATATACGCTCGTGCCCTGAACTCATAGGGCTTTACTAAATTGGGATCGGCTTCGATGACTGTCGTGGACGAGGTGAACTTCGATGGTTCGGCCAGAGCCGTCCAGCACTCTGGTCTCAAATCCGTCTCCGCCGATGATACGAATTATTTCAATTGGGAATTCGTCTTCTCTGCTGGTTACCATCGACTCCTGATTGAATGACCTTCACTTGTCCTCAGAATCGTATCTGATTCACGGCACCATCGCCAGACTCCCGGACGGATCCGGCACAAGCTCCAGATAGATAAGTGTCGTCTGGATCGAGCTGTGCCCGAGCCAGCGAGACAGGTAATTGATGGGGATTCCGTTCATCAGCAGGTGTCGGGCGTAGCTGTGACGGAACGTGTGAGTGCCGACCTCGCGGCCCGGCGGTATCGCGCTGAGTTGCTCCGCTCTCTCGACAGCCTTCTGCACCCAGCGCCAGGCTGTCGTGCGGTGAGCGTCGATGATGTGCCCCTCTGATACATTGCCGTATGCCAGCGCCGTCTGAAACGCAGCTCCCAGCTCCGGATGCACCGGCACGACCCGCGCCTTCCTGCCCTTGCCCGAGCGCACGCGAAGCGTTGGCAGCTCCACATCGAGCGACAGGTCCGCGACCTCAAGCGCCAGGGCCTCGGAGACTCGCAGGCCCGCTCTCCACTGCTCAAGCATCAGCAGCCGCGCCCTTGGATCGTCGGCTGCTCTGATGATGGCGTTGACCTCGTGGGCTTCGAGGTACTGCGGCAGCGGCTTGGGCGCAAGCTCCTGGTCAATCCTTTTGGGATGCTGGCCGCGGGGCCTGCGCCGGCGGGCGATTGTGGTGGTAGTTGTGGGCGAAGTCTCGGTGGTCATAAGGCATTCTCTCTGAAGGGATTGGCGGCCAGTACGTGCTGAATTGCCTATCGGACGTAGATGTCCTTACGACTCCAGTTGCGCGGTCCCATATCCCGGCTCAATTTCTCGAAGGATTCATCAAGCAAGGCGACGCTCTGCTGGCGTTCTGCGGCATCGCCCTTTGCCACCCACGTAAGGTAATCCCTGACCATCGCGGTCAGGGTCGTGTCCTTGTCGATGGCGATCTTTCGGACTTTCTTTACGATCTCTTCGTCGATGTTCAGCGTGATGTTCATTGCATCCTCTCCAACCTGGCCGCCACGGCATCAAGCCTGCAATTTACGGCGCAATACTTTCTCCGAGAGATTATTGCATATCTCGGGTAGGTTGTCAGGTTTAAGAGGGGCGCTCAGGTAGGTAGAGGTTGGCCGAATGCAACAAAATACGGTATTTTCTTGCATCCAGAGAAGATGTCCATGCCGGTGATAACATGGGCTTCTGGTTTCGAGTAAGGTGCCCCACTCCGCAGTGGGTGCAAAAGCCGTGGGTCGTTCTTATGGGGTTTACTCGGTGTTTTCTGCGAAGCTGATCAGCAGTGCTGCCCCCGTGTGTCCAAGATCACCTCGTCCGGCAGGGTGCCGAAGTCGATGCGGACGCCCTCTCCGTTTTCATTATCTGTATCGGCGGTGGCCTGCATCCCGAAAACTGTGGTCGTCTCCCCGGATTCGAACGTGATGCTTCCCGGGAGACCCGAGTAGTCAGCCGTCGTTGCGCCACCCGGTAGGTTACTACGAATGGGATCGTTACCGAGCTGTCCGTCGCTTCGTTCAGGAATGCCAGGAGACGGCAAGTGTAGCAGCCCTCGATCATCGGCGAGCTGAAGTGTCCGAACCGAGCCGCCAGTTGGATGTCCTTTAGTAAAATCGTCGTGGTCGCGGTCACGCCGCCTTCGACCGCCGTGTAGGTCGATGAGCTGAACGACACGGTCACAGGCGTTGTAGCCTTGGAACGCGAATTCTATTTTTACACTCTCGTTGTCGTCGTTATGCCCGTCGTCCGTCGCTGATGGTCAACGACAATTAAAGCTACAAAAGTTACGGTAACTGCGATGATACTTTATGGGCCATCCGGGATCATTTCCCAATGAGGCAACAGGCCGGCATATTAGGATGGCGTGTAGCAAACGGAGCGTATTCCCTTTCGAACGAATCGGCAAATGTCCGTCTAACCTTGATCAGATACAGCAGTCAGAGGATAAATCTGGTGGATTCTCTCGGCTGCACCCGTGAACTCACCGACTTCACAGTTCAAATACGCCGCTGCTGTCTGCTCACCCAGCAACGCTCGATAGTAGCCAGCTGCGATTAGGCTTGCAAATCTTCCCTGTCGTTGCACTGGCGTGCTTTCAATCGGGAAAGCGAGCTGTGGAAACTCTTCGAACTCGCGCCGTAGATCTGATTGTGAGACATCCGGGATCGCCTCGTCTGATGGAATTTCCATGCGGCCCTGAAGAGCGGTGACCAATTGAAGCTGAGCAGCAGCCTGAGTGATCCCGAATGACCGCACAATTTCTGCCACTGAATCACCACTGATTAAAGGATACGTAGGGGACCCGTCGTGAGGATCACTCCCGAAATCGTCTGCAACGACTGTCGCGTAATGATATGCGAATCCTTCAGGATCACTAGTCTCTTCGAAGACGGGCGGAGCGAGTCGGCGCACCTGTTCACGTGGAGCGAGGAACTCAACCGCGAACGCCGCTGCCCTCTGCTCCAGGGCACCCCTCAAGACGCGCATTCCCGTGATGTATAGGTCCGTGTTGTAGGTATCGATCTTTACCTTATTGAGATTATCGCCCGGATCAAACAACAAGTGACCGAGCTGATGAGCAAGGCTTAACCGCTGAGTTTCGATGTCTCGATTCATGCCCTCGACATTTATCACTATTCCCCTAGACTGCTGACCATCATCATCTGTAACCGAAATAGTTGCACCGGAGACACCTGTTTGTAACTTCGCCCTTATGACCGGGATTTCCAGGTTCTCCTCAATGATCTTGCTAATTGAGCGCAGAGGCGAGCTACCGAGTTTGAGCCATTCTCTCATCCTCTGTGCGAGCGTGTATCCTGCCATCCACGGCCCCGAGCCGGCCTCAGTTCCGTGAATAAGACTTGTCGGGAATTCTAGGATCCGACTGTTCATTCCCAATTGCTTGCGAAGTCGTGAATAGACGCGAATAAGCGATGCGGCTTCAGTTAGACTTACGACTGTTCGCCAAGGAAGTGAGTCACCATCTACTAACGTCTCGCTGGCGAGTTCGTTCAGTCGCCTTGCAAGTTCTGGATCTGCACCCGCGGTGGAGTCATATGCGAGCTTTCTTTCATCCAGACCGAGCGAAAAGGCAATGCGCTCCAAGATCTGGATCGGAAGCATAGCGGCATTATTCTCCGCCTTTTCAATCTCGTCTTCTGACAGGCCGCAATTCCAAACCACTTGATTTGGCAACAGTCCAAGCGCTTCTCTCCAGTTCCGAAGCGAATCTTCGATTGCTCGCTTTCCAGAAAGTATAGGCGTAGAGCCATATTCCATAGCCTCTGCCAATTTATGGGGCCCAAAAGTGTCATAGGCCTCCCAAGCTGTCATCACATGACCCGTGGCGCCCGCATTCAAGTCGAGTTCGTACGTAGCAAGCTGGCTATTACTTCTCACGAACTGCCAACAAGACCTACTCGCCAACTCGACGGCAGTCTTGTCGGATATATCCCCCCCAAAGGCCGCCTCAAGATAGGGTTTAGGATCAATCTTCATCATAGTGCCTGAATGCCCTCCCGGCCTGTCCGTCCCATCCCAACGAAGTGACGGCGTATCCCAAGCTCTCGAAGACCCTTACAACATCCTCTAATTCTAACTCATTTCTAGGAGGATATCTGCCAGACCCTCCGGAAAGGTATATGCTCGCTTCGCTAGAAAACCACAGCTGCCCACCAACATAGGCTTCTCCCCCTCCTGTGAGGTTGGAATGTTTCGGAAATGGTCGCTCCTCTGTAGGCCGATCGAGCACAATCTTGATAGCCTCATCATCTATAACCCACAAGTATGTGTTTTCCCCATCATCGTCCCCTGTTGGTGGAGGCTTACCAAAATTCATGCTCTGCGCCGGAGTCTGCGAGAGAATGGATACTCCATCGGTTTCAAGCCATTGTTCGAATTCCACAGCGTCACGATGAAGCGTTGTCAATTTTGGACATCGCTTGGCGTACTTTGCTCTGAATTCGGAGATGTTCATGATGGATGGTCAGTATAACTCTTGACTTGACTAAACGCCCTATTTCAAACATCGCATCGAGCAAGATATCGTAGTTAGGACACTTCTGGCACGGGATTTGTTCCCTATCGCAACTGCTTCGAAAAGACAGGATGTAGCGGGCTCGATGGTCCACCTATTCTCATGGCGGCCAAAGTGGACTACGAATAACTCATTCTCGACTTTGAGCTTATTCGCAATAGGGGTGTCAAGGGCGGGGCAATGAAGGACCACCGGGGTGTTGTTGTTCAGCATAAACGTCACAGTTAACTGTTCAGCATAAATGTCACAACATGTAGGACATGGAGAATGTGACATTGAGCCAACGAGAACAGGCAAGGCTTCAGGTACTCAACAGTTTGCTGGCGGAGCATATGACGATGGAGCAGGCATCTACGCTGATGGGAGTGAGCACACGCCATACCAGGCGCATACTGGCGGCATACAGGAAGGAAGGAGCAGCCGCACTCGCCCACGGTCATCGAGGTCGTAGAGCGCCCAACGCGATATCGGAGGCAACGAAGACCGCTGTGCTGCATCTGGCGCGCACACGGTATTCGGGGGCCAACCACACTCATATGAGCGAGTTGTTGAGTGAACGTGAAGGCATAGACATAACGCGCAGCACACTGCGTCGCCTACTGGTGAGCGCCGGTGAGAACAGCCCCCGTCGGCGTCGGCCTCCGAAGCACAGAGTTCGGCGTCAGCGTATGCCGCGTGAGGGTATGCTGATCCAGGTAGACGGCAGCTACCATAGATGGCTTGGGAAAGACGGACCGCAGTTCACGCTGCTGCTGGCGATTGACGACGCCAGCGGGGTCGTCGTCAATGCCCTGTTCTGCGAACTGGAGAACACCCACAGCTACTTCTCGCTCCTCGATGAACTGATACGGCGCTGCGGTATACCGCTCGCGCTCTATGCGGACCGGCATGCCGTCTTCAAGTACACTCCACCGTCGGAAGCTGCCGGTGCTCCAATCCAGTTCAGTCGCGCGATGGACGAGCTTGGCGTACAGCTGATATTCGCTCAATCACCCCAGGCCAAGGGTCGTGTAGAACGCGCCGCGGGAACATTCCAGGACAGGCTTGTCACCGAGCTGCGCCTTGCGGACGCGACCACCATCGACGATGCGAACCACGTGCTGGAGAGCTTCCTTCCACGCTTCAACGGCCGCTTCAAGGTGCCGGCGCGGGAGTCGGAAGTCGCCTATCGTGCCGTAAACGAGGAGATGTGCCTGGAGAGGGTCCTGTGCTTCAAGTACAGGCGCAGAGTCGCCAGGGACAACACGGTCAGATACCGCTGGCGCACCCTGCAACTGCTGCCCGGCACGGACAGGCCGACCTACGCCGGAGCAGCTGTGGATGTGCTCGAAGGACTGGACGGACGGCTGGCAGTGCAGCACGAGGGACGCGACATCCCATCTCAGGAAGCGCCACCGCGTCCGAGTGTCCTCCGGGGCTTCGCCGGGAGAACCACGCACTCACTCATCATCCATCAGCCCACCAATGGTCTGGGCAGAAAATGGGAGGCCAAGCTGCCGACTCTGGATGCCAACCACGATGCCGAGCAGCCCGTCGCCACCTCCGGTCGCAACGGCACGGGACGAGTTCGCAAAGCTGTGGGTCCACGGCGCAGGAAGCCCACGCCGCTGCAGACGGTCAGGTGGAAGGCGGTGCAGAGGGCGAAGCGAAAGGGGTTGTCCATGCGTGGGATCGCCCGGGAGCTGAGTATACATAGAGACACGGTGAAAAAGTACATGAACGCCGAGAGTCCACCTGTGGGCCATCTCGACTGACGCCGAATGGCCCATGATCTGATACTATCAAGAGCCAAGCTGGGGACATTTATGCTGGCCACTTACCCCCAATCCACCGAGGGGGGCGTGTGAGAGGCCTCCTGAAGAAGCAAAAGGGTGCACCTCTGAATCTGAGATAATGGTTTTACAACACAAAACCTGTCACAGAAAAGGAGCACCCAACAGATGCTACCACGTAACCACCCTGACCGCATCCAAATCGCCTTCGACGATCCCCGCCTGGTAGCCAATGCCGGGCTGATCCTGCCGGTCACCCTGGCCGGGCGTCTGGGTCTGAGCCAACTCGTCGACAACCACGTTGACCTGGGCGACGCCCCGGGGCGGGCCAACACCGGGGACAAGATACTGACCCTGGTGGCGTCGGCTCTGGTCGGTGGCGACTGCATTGACGATGCCGACGTGTTGCGGGCGGGCAGGACCTCCTCGGTACTGGGTTGTGTGGTCAAGGCTCCATCCACGCTGGGGACATTCCTACGCAGTTTCCGCTGGGGACATGTGCGACAGTTGGACCGGGTGAGCCGAGAGTTTCTGGCGCGTGCCTGGGACGCCGGGGCAGGCCCCGAGGACTCGCCTCTGACGATCGACATAGACTCGACGGTCTGCGAGACCTATGGACTGGCAAAGGAGGGAGCGCGCCATCACAACTACACCGGCCAGCGGGGCTATCATCCGCTGCTGGCCGTTGCCTCAGGAACCGGCGACGTGCTGATGGCACGACTGCGCAAGGGCCGAGCCAACACCGCCCGGGGCGCAGCCAACTTCCTGCGGGAGACGGTGGCGCGAGTGCGCTACGCCGGAGCCACGGGAGCGCTCACGGTGCGGGCCGACAGCGGCTTCTATGCCCACACCATCGTTGCCGTCTGTCGCAAGATGGATGTCCGCTTCTCCATCACCGTCCGACAGCACCCCCGACTGCGCAATCTCATCGAGGCCATACCAGAGACGGACTGGACACCCATACCCTACTGGATGGACGGCACAGCCGATGTGGCCGAGACCATTTACACTCCCTTCGAGAGCAAGCCCGACGCCGCACCAGTGCGACTCATCGTCCGCAGAGTGAAGCCCACGCCCGGCTCTCAACTGGCGCTCTTCACCAACTACAGCTATCACGGTTTCATCACGGACCGAGAGGGCGACACCCTCCAACTGGAGGCCGACCATCGCCGCCACGCCGAGGTGGAGAACGCCATCCGCGACCTGAAGTACGGCGTAGGACTGAACCATCTGCCCTCAGGGCGCTTCGCAGCCAACGCCGCCTGGTTGGCCGTGCAGGTGATGGCTCACAATCTGGCTCGCTGGACCTCCCGCATCGGACTGGAAGAACGAGCCTCCACCACCAAGACCTTGCGCAGACGATTCTTCTCCCTCGCCGGACGGCTTACACGCTCGGCACGCCGTCTCACCCTGCATCTTCCCCAGCGCTGGCCCTGGGAAACACAGTTCGGCCGCGCTCTGGCCAGACTGCGAACCATTCCGTTACCGAGCTGACAGCTGACGGCAGCGGCGACGACTGCCCACCATACACTCCATAACCCATCTCATCCCCAGACTCGCGCCGGACCGGACCGTGAGTATCCCCTGCTGCTCACCGATTCGTCAACTTCACCCACAATCGCCACTGTGGGCCTCCATTGGCGTTCAACATCACGACCGGGGACCTTCAGAACGCTCCAGCGTCGGCATCATACCCGCACCGCCACCTTGCCGCGTCCTTCACCCACGCTCCGGCAGAGATACCATGACTCTTCGGTGGATTCGGGCTTACCCTGACATTTATGCTGCACAGCGACACTGCCTGTTAACTGACGGTATGGCCGGGAAGTCGAAGGCGTCCAGGCTCTTGACGGCGGGGAAGCGCGCTGCCTTGATCCTGCGTGCCACCATACGATGATGGCGGTCTATGAGCTCCAGTTCCGACAGCCTGAGCAGGTAGTCGGGATAGTCCACTCCCTCTGAGGCGCACTGCGCCGCGATCTTGCCGTACTCCCGCAGGAAGGTCGGTAGCTTCAGCTCCTTCAGGTGGTGCTCCAGCAGCAGTGTCGGTCTGTCACTCACGATGCTCTCCCGTTCAGCAGCTTCATGTAGTCCTGCGCCGATGTCGTGCTGACGCTCACGCTCGGCAGATGCGGATGCAGATCAAGATCGAGTCTTGGCGGCCGTCCCTCGATCCTGCACAGCAGCAGGTGCTTGACAGCGTCGTAGCCGGTCGCTCCTCTGCTTATGGCATCTTGCACGGCGGCATGCACCTCGTCAGCGGGGAAGGTCTCAAGCAGCCTGAGCACCCGCACGAACTCCCTCTTGCCCGGCCTGCCCATCCTCGACTCCTGAAGACGCCGCAGCCTGCCGTACTCCTCTGGCAACTCCCATCCGGCAAGTGGTGCCGCCTGGTCCAGAGCGCCGGTCTTCTGCTCCAGCAGCGCCAGGTAGTGCAGCGGGTTGAATACGAAGTCGTCGTGTTCATACGACCGCCTGTGACGGGCTATCACGTCGGTGCCGCAGCTTATGACGACCTCATCGACGTAGCCTCTCACAAGTACGTCCCTGTGTCCGAATGCAACGGGCACCGAGTAGTCGTTGGTGCGGTAGCGCACCAGTGACTGCGAGCTCACGCGGGTGGCGTGCTTGTCGCTCGCGTCGTAGGGAACCGCGGGCAGGGGCAGCAGCGCCCCGAGGTCACGCTCCATACGCTCGCCTATCGTCTCGGTGTGCCCCCTGAGCCTTGCGTCCATACGCTCCAGGCACTCACTCTCCAGGTGCGCGTTGAGCTCATCGAAGCTGTCCGCCCTCGGGATCGGCACCAGGAAGTTCCTTCTGCCGTATCCCACCATGCCCTCGACACTCCCCTTGTCGTTGCCCTTGCCAACTCTGCCGAACCTGTCGCTGAACAGGTAGTGCGACTGAAGCTCCGTGAACGCTCTCGTGCGCTTGCGACGTCCTCCGCCCAGTATCTTCGCGACGGCAATCTTCGAGTTGTCGTACAGGATGCTCTGCGGCACTCCACCCAGGAAGGCGAACGCCGACACGTGACCGTCGCAGAACGCTTCGGTGGTCTCCCCAGGATATGCCTTTATGAATATGCCGTCGCTGTGAGGCAGCGACATCACGAAGTAGTGGACCCTGCGCTTCTTGCCCCCCATGAACACCCACGCCTGACCGAAGTCGCACTGCGCGTGGCCCGGTGGGTGTTCCAGCGGCACGAACATCTCACGCACCACACGCCGGCGCTCCCTAACGTAGTCCTTGACTATGGTGTAGCCGCCATCGAACCCGTGCTCCTTCTTCAGCCGATCGAAGATGCGCTTTGCTGTGTGGCGCTGCTTCTTCGGCGCGCTCAGGTCGTCTTCGAGTATGCCGTCTATGACGCCCGTGTAGGGCTCAAGCTTGGGGCGATGGGGAGGGCGCTTCCTGCGGTATCCCGGTGGCACGGGGTGCGAGAGCATCTTGCGCACGGTGTCTCGGTGCAGCCCGAACACCCGGGACGCCTCCCTGATGCCCATCCCCTCCACCAGGCACGCCCTGTGCACGCGCAAATACATGTCCACGATGTACATCCTTGTCACCTTCCATCAGAGTCTCGATAGACTCTATCGGAAGGTGGCAGGCGGTACGGTTTTCGACCGCCGCGTTCAGGCTGTCGAGCCGCCTTCGTGGGACATTATCGCTCCGCCGTTTACAAGGGGAAAGAGTCCAAGGACGCAAACACAAGGCCTCACTTATCGATCAGCACTTGGGGTTTCACGCTGTTATGATCTTTGATTCGCTCATAGACGCTCCCGCAGACGCTGTGCATCAAGTCGTAGTGGAGGTTGAACATCGGGGTCTGCTTCGAAAGGGATTATGTGGTTGAGTCCGCGTTCAGCCTCTAACCGAATCGCCGCGTCTTCAGACCCCTTCCATTCGTCGTCAAGGATTGGAATTTCATCCGTGAAATTGCGACAAACGAAGTTATGATAGGTAGCAAGCCATTTGAATTTGGATAATACGCTATGATTGGATTCATGCTCCCTTAGACCCTCTTGAACTTCTTTCCCATGCCCCGCGAGGAACTGGTAGTCAATTGGGCCGTTGCGGTAGTACGCGAACGCTATACCAAGGTAATTGACAAACAACTTCCCGTCATTCGGATCTTCAAGTAGGCGGCGGTAGTGTGGTGCCCAAAGCCTGTCACCGTACCAGGAGATTTGCTTCGCTATTAGGGGTTCAAGCGATGTACCTATTACCAATCTAGGCGGTTTTTTCGACTCGTTGAGGTCGACTGCCTTCAGAAGGGCATCCCCATACGCTATGTCTTGATCCTGGTAGTGTTGCCCCTTAGCCCGAATCCACCGAAGAGTCATGGTATCTCTGCCGGAGCGTGGGTGAAGGACGCGGCAAGGTGGCGGTGCGGGTATGATGCCGACGCTGGAGCGTTCTGAAGGTCCCCGGTCGTGATGTTGAACGCCAATGGAGGCCCACAGTGGCGATTGTGGGTGAAGTTGACGAATCGGTGAGCAGCAGGGGATACTCACGGTCCGGTCCGGCGCGAGTCTGGGGATGAGATGGGTTATGGAGTGTATGGTGGGCAGTCGTCGCCGCTGCCGTCAGCTGTCAGCTCGGTAACGGAATGGTTCGCAGTCTGGCCAGAGCGCGGCCGAACTGTGTTTCCCAGGGCCAGCGCTGGGGAAGATGCAGGGTGAGACGGCGTGCCGAGCGTGTAAGCCGTCCGGCGAGGGAGAAGAATCGTCTGCGCAAGGTCTTGGTGGTGGAGGCTCGTTCTTCCAGTCCGATGCGGGAGGTCCAGCGAGCCAGATTGTGAGCCATCACCTGCACGGCCAACCAGGCGGCGTTGGCTGCGAAGCGCCCTGAGGGCAGATGGTTCAGTCCTACGCCGTACTTCAGGTCGCGGATGGCGTTCTCCACCTCGGCGTGGCGGCGATGGTCGGCCTCCAGTTGGAGGGTGTCGCCCTCTCGGTCCGTGATGAAACCGTGATAGCTGTAGTTGGTGAAGAGCGCCAGTTGAGAGCCGGGCGTGGGCTTCACTCTGCGGACGATGAGTCGCACTGGTGCGGCGTCGGGCTTGCTCTCGAAGGGAGTGTAAATGGTCTCGGCCACATCGGCTGTGCCGTCCATCCAGTAGGGTATGGGTGTCCAGTCCGTCTCTGGTATGGCCTCGATGAGATTGCGCAGTCGGGGGTGCTGTCGGACGGTGATGGAGAAGCGGACATCCATCTTGCGACAGACGGCAACGATGGTGTGGGCATAGAAGCCGCTGTCGGCCCGCACCGTGAGCGCTCCCGTGGCTCCGGCGTAGCGCACTCGCGCCACCGTCTCCCGCAGGAAGTTGGCTGCGCCCCGGGCGGTGTTGGCTCGGCCCTTGCGCAGTCGTGCCATCAGCACGTCGCCGGTTCCTGAGGCAACGGCCAGCAGCGGATGATAGCCCCGCTGGCCGGTGTAGTTGTGATGGCGCGCTCCCTCCTTTGCCAGTCCATAGGTCTCGCAGACCGTCGAGTCTATGTCGATCGTCAGAGGCGAGTCCTCGGGGCCTGCCCCGGCGTCCCAGGCACGCGCCAGAAACTCTCGGCTCACCCGGTCCAACTGTCGCACATGTCCCCAGCGGAAACTGCGTAGGAATGTCCCCAGCGTGGATGGAGCCTTGACCACACAACCCAGTACCGAGGAGGTCCTGCCCGCCCGCAACACGTCGGCATCGTCAATGCAGTCGCCACCGACCAGAGCCGACGCCACCAGGGTCAGTATCTTGTCCCCGGTGTTGGCCCGCCCCGGGGCGTCGCCCAGGTCAACGTGGTTGTCGACGAGTTGGCTCAGACCCAGACGCCCGGCCAGGGTGACCGGCAGGATCAGCCCGGCATTGGCTACCAGGCGGGGATCGTCGAAGGCGATTTGGATGCGGTCAGGGTGGTTACGTGGTAGCATCTGTTGGGTGCTCCTTTTCTGTGACAGGTTTTGTGTTGTAAAACCATTATCTCAGATTCAGAGGTGCACCCTTTTGCTTCTTCAGGAGGCCTCTCACACGCCCCCCTCGGTGGATTGGGGCTAACACGCCGGAGGAGACCTCTGCGATGCTCTTGTCTTTGAACATGGTTGAGCAGCAGATGCAGGAACTGGACAATCAGGACATAATGTGGCAAGAAGTTGTGCTCAACGACGATGGCTCGCAGTACATCGTCTCTTTCCAGCCTCCAGTCGAGCAATCAGGAATACAAGCGCCCCCTCTGTTGACTCAGCTGGTGATCGACGCCCAGAACTTCCTACAAGACTCGGTGTCTCTGCTGATAGTTAATGCAGAGGGAATGAGCAACAACATTGCCGAATTTCAATACAGCAGCCATGACGAGCCGTTCACAATCGATGCGCCGGAAAACTACATAGAGGCAGATGCATCCATGATTCCGCCCGGCTCAGGCAGCATTGGTGGAAATTCGGAAGTGCCCGAGGTAGTGGCTCTCACGAAGAATGGCAACGGCGATGTTGAGGTTACTTTCAGCGATCCCGTTACATTAATCGGAGACGTCGGCCTATATGTCCTCGAACCCTCGACCGTAGGATGGAGCCTCGCTTATATCGACGGTAGTGGCACTGAAACTCTGATATTCGCCGCTGCTTCAGCCGACAATCCTCCCCTTCTACCGGGAGAAAGCCGAATTGTAGGCTTCACGTTTGACTCGCCCGAATCCGACCTAGTGGACGAAGACGGTCAGGTAGCCAATCCCACCTTCGAGGAATGGGTATATCCTGAATAGCGGAATTTTCCCGCGTGAAGAATTAACCGCCTGCAAGATTTGGGAAATGCGCGTTTTGCTGTTAGTTTGAGACATCGGCGCGCATTTCTGGTATTCTTCAATGGCTATTTTTCAGTTAGTTAAAGACCATCCACATCCGCACAGGAAGGAGTGCCCCTATGTCCGTCCATACCGTAGCCATACTCAGCCCGGGAGACATGGGTTCAGGCGTGGGATTCGCGCTTGGACAGAACGACATTGATGTAATTACCTGCTTGCGAGGCCGCAGCAACCGCACCCGGCAACTGGCTGCGGAAGCGCACTTTCGAGACATCCCTACGCTAGGTCTGCTCGTTGAGCAGGCAGACCTCATCCTTTCCATTCTTGTTCCCGACCAAGCGGTTACGGTTGCCCAGCAGGTCGCTGCAGCAATGCGCTCCTCCGGCAAGCACGCGGTATATGCCGAATGCAACGCTGTCTCCCCGCAAACCACTCGCAAGATAGAATCGATCATAACGGAGGCGGGCGGTCAATATGTGGACGGCGGCATAATCGGCGGCTCACCCACTCGTGGAACGCCTCCTCGCTTCTACGTGTCCGGCGAACATACGGATGTCGTGGCGGGATTGGACGGTAAAGGCATCACGGTCAAGCCTATCGGCAAGGAAGTAGGCAGGGCATCCGGCATCAAGATGTGCTACGCCGCCCTCACCAAGGGTACTTCGACACTCCAGTCCGCGCTGCTCTCGGCTGCGGAGTCAATGAACCTGACAGACGAACTGATCGCCGAGTTCGAGTTCAGCCAGCCTGACGCCCTCAGACAAATGAACAATGGCATTTCTCGCCTTCCGCCTAACGCGCACCGATGGATTGGCGAGATGCTGGAAATCGCTTCAACTTTCGAGCATCTTGGCGTAACGCCATCATTCCACCAAGGCGCTGCTGAAATGTACCGTCTTCTGAGCCAAACGCCATACGCCTCCGAAACACCTGAGAACGCGGACAAAAGCCGCCCCACCAGAGACACGATTCGCGCTGTCGTTGACCTGTTACAACCCGCAATTGTCGCCGAAGAGCAGGCAGCAGACTAACGGCAACCGACCGTGACATCTGACTCTGCACCTCACCGCCAAGCGGCAACGATGAAAGCGCTTGTCGTCAAATCGGATCTTGAAACGCCGTACCTTGAGTTGCGCGAGATAGCTGTGCCAAGGCCACGCGCCAATGAAGTGCTCGTTCAGGTCGCCGCGTGTGGCGCGTGCTACCACGATGTGGCAGTTGTCGAGGGTACACTGCGGCGCGGCGTCAAGCCTGACGTCGTGCTGGGGCATGAGGTCTCCGGAGTCGTCGCGGAAATTGGTGACGACGTAGTTTCCGTGAAACCCGGCGATAGGATCGTCGTTGCCCTAACAGCCTACTGCGGCGAATGCAGCCGCTGTGTGTCCGGAAACGAGTATCGCTGCATGCGTGGGCTGGGCTTCGGACATGCACTCGACGGCGGCTTTGCCCAATACATGAGCGTACCTGCTTCCAGCGCAATTCCTATCCCCGAATCCATTGACATTATACAAGCCGCACTGCTTGCCTGTCCCATCGGCGTTGCGGTCAACGCGCTGGAAGACGCAGCACGACTCCAACCCAACGAAACCGCGCTGATCGTAGGCGCGGGCGGTGGCCTTGGCGTGCATCTTGCGCAGGTCGCGGCAGCCATAGGCGCGCGAGTCTTGGCAGTTACCACTTCTCCTGAGAAGCTTGGCGCGCTGGAATCTTTTCGAGGAGTGGAGACAATTCTGGCGGACGGCGAGCTGGACTTCTCCGAAATCGTCCTCGCGCTTACGGAAGACAGGGGAGCTGATGTTGTAGTGAACCCTGTCGGCTCCGCGCTCTTTGGCTCATGCGTGGCAAGCCTTGCGCAATTCGGCAGAATGGTGGTGCTCGGCGAAATTGCAGGAAGAGCTGCGCGCTTCAACTTGGCTGAACTGCTGTTCCGCGACGCATTGGTATTAGGCTCTACGGGGGCGTCACCTCGCCACATTCACAGGGCGATAGAGATGGTGGCAGGCGGCGAGATTAGTCCAGTCGTCTCACAACAATTTGCATTCGAAGAGGCCGCGGAAGCCATCGAACTAATGCGCACGGCAACCGCATTCGGAAGAGTCGCGCTCATCCCGCCGCCGCTATGAGGAAAGTGTGCGACAACTCAGGTCATATTGTTAGAATTGGACGATAATTGAATTCGCCCAACTGCCATACGACTACGCTGCAGCCGACCTGCCGAACGGCAACATCCGCCTGAAGTCCCCGCTCTCCCATGCCACCAACACCTGGCTAGCAACCGCAATCGAGCTGTAGGTCCCGGCGACCACGCCAATAATGAGCACGAGCAGGAAAGTGCGAATCGTCGCGCCACCGAAGAGCAACAACGTTACCAGCACTATAAGAAGGGTCAAGCTCGTGTTCAGCGAGCGCCCAATGGTCTCAGAGATGCTCACATTCACATTCTGAGTGAAACCTCGGTTGCCATAGTTGATTACATTCTCACGTAGTCTGTCGAAGACTACGATGGTGTCATTGACGCTGTATCCGATGACCGTCAACACCGCGACCAGGAACATCGTGTTCACTTCCAGCCCTAGCAGGTTGCCGAGAATCGCAAATATCCCCACTACAATCAATAGGTCATGCACCAACGCTACGATAGCGGCGATACCATATCGAAACGGGCGTGGGACACTGCGGAATGCCCACCACAGGTATAGGAAAATACCTACTGCTGCTGCAATTACAGCGTAGATGCCGTTCAGTATAGTGTCTCGTGCCACAACCGGCGACACAAAGTCGGACGACACATCTATGCCATCGGGCGACAGGCTAGCCTCTAGGGCGCCCACCAACCCATCTTTCTCCTGGTCTGAAAGTTGTCGCGTGCGGATGAAATAAGTGTTATCTCCAAAGCTTTGCACCGTCGCGTCAACCTGGCCGATGCGCGTCAATTCAGACCTCAGTATGTCCTGCGTAACAGGATTCTCGAACTTGATGGTCATCGTGGAGCCGCCGGTGAAGTCGATGCCCATGCGCAGTCCAGGGTTAATGATGAGGAACACCACACCCGGCAAAATGACGATAAACGAAAACAGGAAAAACCAAGTTCTTTTGCCTACAAAGTCCAATTTATTGCTCCTGACGGACAACACCAGTTGAAATTCTAAAATGTGAGTCTAAACAGGCCATGTTTAAGACGCTGGTTGCTAGCTCCTCTGCACAGCTGTCGAAACGGATTGTTGCGGCAGTTCAGATGCTCCGGTCGGCACAAACGCGCCCAGCAGTCTTGCGAGCCCAGTCGAAGCGATTGCGCGCAGTATAGTCCTGCTGACCATAATCGCAGAGAACATGCTGATCATTACGCCAATTGCCAGGGTCGCCGCAAATCCCTGAACTATCGTCGTTCCCAACTGGTTCGAGAAGTAGTACAGGATAGCGCAAGTGATAAGCGTGGACACGTTGCTGTCACGAATTGCGGGCCATGCCCTGTTGAATCCTATGTTGATGGCGCCAATAAGGGTGCGACCGTTACGCAGTTCGTCCTTCATACGCTCGAAAATCAGCACATTGGCGTCAACCGCCATGCCCACCGAAAGTATTGTCGCTGCAACTCCGGACAGCGTCAGCGTCACTGGAAGCAGTTTGAAGATCGCAAGCACAAAGGCGGTGTATATCAGCAGGGCAATCGAAGCCACAAGTCCTGGCACTCGGTAGTACAGCGTCATGAACAGGAACACCAGAGCAAGTCCAACGATGCCTGCCAGTACGCTCTTCGCGAGGGAGTCCGATCCCAGAATAGCGTCGACACTCCGCTCCTGAATCAGCGTAATCGGGAACGGAAGGCGACCGCCTTCAAGTAGCAGCGATATGTCCTGCGCCCTCTCCAGCGTGAAACCGCCCTCGATGATTGCAGTGCCGGTCGTGATCGGCGTTCGCACCACGGGCGCAATCAACTCCTGATCGTCAAGGAAGATGGCTATGGAATCCGTGAGACTGCCTGCTATCTCGGTCGTCTTCTCACCAAAAAGACGCGTTCCCAGTGAGTCGAACTCCAAGTTAATTATGGGCTGGTCGCTCTGCGCGTGCAGGCTGGCGTACGCTCTCGACAAGTTGTCGCCGCCAAGTCCGAAGTCCTCGTCAACCCTCCCGGGTTGTTCAATGAAGATCACCGTGGCATCGTCGCCAATCCTGATCTGCGCTGCCGCCACGTTGTCAGGTTCCACCTCTACCGGCGTTTCGCCCGGCTGAGCCGGTTCCGGCTGTGGCTGCGGATAAGGGAAAACATACCTACTTGTGCCCTCTAACTTGCTTATCCCAGGCGGCGCAATCACGCCATTAATAGTTTCATTGCCGTTTATCGTGACGTTTAGCCCCGGCAGGATGCCGGATTGGAGTTCACCCTGAAAGGTAAATATATTCGAATTCGCGGCCGCAACTTGGAATTTCTGCGTGAGATTCGCCAGAACTTCGTCAAACTTCGCGGCACCCTGAGGCGTCAACTCCACAATTATCACCGGTATGGCTTCCTCGTCCACAGTCGCCGAAGTGTCCGCGCCAGCCTCCGGAGTGGCAGTCGTCTCGGTATCCGGCAGAAGTTCGTCAGGTATCGGCTCGACAGTTACGCTAACGATATCAGCATCGGTAATAACTCCCTCAGTCGCGAGGTTACGTGGGATTCCGAGTTGGCGGTGCTTGAACTCAAGCTGTGCCGTTTCGCCAATTATGCTCTTTGCTCGGGCAGGTTCACGCACACCGGGCAGCTGTATCAAAAGTCTGTCATCACCCAGAATCTGGATGATTGGCTCACCCAGCCCGGATGAGTTCACGCGCCTCTCAATGATGCGCTGGAGGCTCAACATGTCGTCCGCATCCGGCGCTTGCGATTCGGCTCTGCCCTCATCACTGGTAGGTTCCGCCTGATATACGAGGTGGCTGCCACCCTGCAAGTCCAGTCCCAGACTCAGACCAAGAAGTGTATTGCCGCCTCGCTCAAACGGGCCTATCTTGATGGTCTGGAAGCCAAGCACAAGCCCGGCTCCAACTATCAACAGCAATATCGCAATTAACGCTCTTGCGTTCCTACGCACCATCACCTCCACGCTCAAGGCTGGCACGCACCAGCTCCAGCGCCTGCTCTTTCGTTCTAACTTCTCCGCTTGCCTGCGCCTCTCGGACCGTCTCCAGCAGTTTGCCGATTCCCGGTCCTGAAGCAAGCGCGAACCTATCTATTATATCGTATCCATCGATCAACTTAGGAAGAGATTGCACTGACTCTTTGCGCTTTCTATTTTCACTAGACTGGCCTTCTTCGAGGATGTATTGCATCAGGCTGCAGTGGTTCACCCAATCACTTCGCTCCAGCGCCGGTCCTCGCGCCGCAAGATAGTCTGCCATATTCAGGTAAAGCGTATCCAGCGCAATGTCCCCCGCATCGCGGTAGTACCTGTATAGCGCGCGACCGGTCGGCATTTCGCCCTTCTGCGCCATCTGAGTCGGGCGAAGGTGCTGCTGCACCATTCCGGCGACATGTTCCACTCCCCGTTTGCCGAACCGTAGCCGAGTGAGAATATCTCGCACTGTTTCCGCACCTTCAGAGTGATGCCCCAGAAACCGAATGCGCCCCGAATCTTCGACCGTCTTGGTCGAAGGCTTGGCAATGTCGTGCAGAAGCGCCGTCAACTTCAGGAATGTCAGCCTGTCAAACCCATCGCTCACGTCTCTGTCAAAGTATTCAGCCATGCCCTCGAAGCGCGGTACAAAATTCAATGGAAAGACATCATCGCAGTCGCCGCGGAACATCGCATCCACCCAGCCAACTGCTTCTATCAGATGATTAAACACATCCCAATAATGTTCTTTGGGTTGCGTGACATCTTTGGCATTCGCAAGTTCCGGCATTACGGTGCAAAGAAGCCCCAACTCATCCAAGAGTCGAACCCCATCATACGCTTGGTCTGTTCTCAGGAGCCGCATCAACTCATCGCGCACTCTCTCCCTAGGCGCGTCTGAAATGAGGGCAGCGCGTTCTCGAATGGCTTCGGCAGTTTCGCTGTCTAGTGAAAACTCGAACTGAGCCGCCAGCCTCACGCCGCGCATGAGACGCACGCAATCCGCGTCGAACGCACTAGGTGAAACCATACGAACTACGCCGTCCCGCAAGTCCCGCAATCCACCGCACGGATCAAGCAAGCGCTCCTCAAAATCCTCGCAATGCGCGTCGCCAACCGGTAGCGCCATCGCATTGATGGTAAAGTCCCGCCGATGCAGGTCCTGTTTGATGTCGCCTCGAATTGGCGCGATGTCAACATAGCCTGACCACTCGGCATCGTTCAGCGCCACGCGCGCCAGCTGCCATTCATCGTGAAGGCTTACGCAATGTGTCCCGAGTGCATTTGCAAGTTCGCGTCCAATCGCAACTGCATTGGCGCTCACTGCAATGTCTATGTCTTCGGCTTGGCGTCCGACCAATACGTCCCGAACCACACCGCCTACGAAATACGCTTCAACCTTTCTGCCGTCAAAGAAATCGACGAGCGTCTCCACCGCCGAAGGCAAGCGTGTGGCGTTGGACAAGGCAGTATAGTGCGAAATTGGGGGTGCTTCGTTCATGAGATCAGATTGAGAGGTCTGTTGCCGCGATGAAATTGTGCATCAATTCTTGTGATTTGCGGCGAATTTTATGCTCAGCTTACTTGAGCTTTAAGGTTGCGGGGGTGTTGCGCGAATCTTGTTCCGGCAGCCACAAGCCACTGTCCGAATGATGGGACGCTTCATTGGAGGCATTTCCCCTTCTATCGGTGTCTCCGGTATCGGGCTCTCCGATCTCCGAGTTATCATCGACATCAGAATCCGCCGGGCTTTCGCCATCCGGTTCCACTTTGACCAGTTTCTCGTGGGCTTCCATGTGGTCAATGTACAGGATGCCGTTGAGGTGATCGACCTCGTGCTCCAACGCTTGTGAGAGAGTATCCTCGGCCTTCAGCTTGACGAGCGTTGAAGTGTGATCAAGTGCGCGGAATTTCACCCAGACCGAGCGCGTGACCATGCTCTTATATCCGGCTATGCTCAGGCAGCCTTCCTCAACTCGGCGCTCCCCTTCCCTGAGTGTTATCTCAGGATTGACGTAAATGCGCGCCTCTTCTTCATCCGGAAGTTGGATCACTATCACACGCCGAACTTCCCCGACCTGATTCGCGGCAAGTCCAACGCCGTTAGCCTTCCGCATGGTATCAACCATGTCGTATGCGAGCCGCAGCACGTTTTCGTCTATAGTGCGCACCTTCCGTGCCCTCTGCCTTAGCAAGGGATGAGGTAGCTGCAAAATTTCCCGGATAGCCAAAATTTCTAAGCCCTGTTCAGGTCACCCTCTGGTAACGATACCCTGGAGAGCGACTACTAAATAGAACGCTGTTTCAGAATCAGTTCGACATCTGATTATAGACGCCATATCCCTTTAGTGCAAAGTTTACGCCAATTAAATGGGTGAGCCGGTTATTCGCCCAGTCGGAATTTCCCCACAGTGGTTCACGCTACGCATAGCCAAGCGAAGGCGGGAAAAATGAGTCCATTTCCCGACACAGGAAGCCCGCCAGATGGGTTATTTCCTTCCCCAAACCAGCAGTTGCACGTTTTTGAACCTTTGAATAGAATTGGGGAATATAATCCTAACCGGAGGGAAGAGCAGTATGCCTAAATTTTCAACCGACAAATTGCGCAATGTAGTTCTGCTGTCACACGGGGGCGCAGGTAAGACTATACTTGCAGAGGCGATGCTGCACACGGCCGGTCACATCACACGATTTGGCAGGGTAGAAGACGGCACGACCGTATCCGACTTTGAGCCGGAAGAAATTCGTCGCCAGTCCAGTTCCCAGATGTCCGTGCTGGCATGTCCATGGCGCAGCAACAAAATTAATATCCTCGATACGCCCGGGTATGCCGATTTTCGAGGCGAGGTTG
This sequence comes from Dehalococcoidia bacterium, assembly GCA_965222145.1. Lineage (GTDB taxonomy): Bacteria > Chloroflexota > Dehalococcoidia > Lucifugimonadales > JADFKI01 > Bin90. The sequence goes on from CBDCTG010000001.1 coordinate 439,484, forward strand.
TCTCTGCCTCGCGTGTGGCAGACGCGGCGATCGTAGTCGTATCAGCCGCCTCCGGGGTCGAAGTGGGCACAAACCAGATGTGGTCTCTGGCTAACGACCGCAATCTCCCTCGCGTTATCTATGTCAGCAAGATGGACCGCGAGAACGCGGACTTTGACCGCATCATGGGCGAAATTTCCGATCGCTTCGGCAGAGAATGCGTCCCGGTGCAGATTCCTATCGGTGCCGAGTCCGCTTTCTCAGGAGTAGTCAACCTACTCGATCCCAGCGCAGACGTGCCTGCTGAGATTTCAGACGAAGTCGAAGAAGCCCGAGAGCGCCTCGTGGAAGCTGTGGCCGAGGCTGACGAGGACCTCGCCGACAAGTACCTCGAAGGCGAGGAAATCACCCAGACCGAGATGATTGCCGGCCTTAAACAGGGAATAGCCGATGGCTTAATCATCCCCGTGCTGTTCGGAGCGTCCACATCGGAAATCGGAACTGCCGACCTCCTGAACGCCATTGTGGACTTCTTGCCCTCTCCCGCAGATGTCGGCGAGGTCTCAGCCGACACTGCGGATGGCGAGGTATCACTCAGCCCCGACAGCGACGGACCTCTCGCCGCACTCGTCTTCAAATCCGCCGCCGACCCGTTTGTGGGGAAACTTTCGTATTTTAGGATTTACAGCGGTACGTTCAGCAGCGACAGTCAGCTCTGGAACGCAAATGCTGGACAGGCGGAACGCGTCGGCCAAGTCTTTGAAGTGCGCGGCAAAGAGCAGACGGCTGGCTCGGACTTCGCATCGGGTGACATCGGCGCGACCCCGAAGCTCAACTCCGTCCTGACCGGACACACAATCTGCACGCGCGACAATCAGGTCACTTTGGAAGGCATGGAATTCCCCAAGCCAGTGTACTTGATGGCCGTCTTCCCCAAATCACAAGCCGACGTTGACAAGATGACCAGTTCGCTCTCTCGCATTACAGAGGAAGACCCAAGCCTTACGGTGACCCGTGAACCGGACACGCTCCAGGTGCTTCTCGGCGGACTGGGCGACACTCATGTGGACATAGCCATTGAGAAGATGAAGAACAAGTTCGGCGCTGAGATGATTCTCCAGACCCCCAAGGTTGCCTACAAGGAGACCATTAGCGGCAGAACGCGCGTGGAATATCGCCATAAGAAGCAGTCCGGCGGTCATGGCCAGTTCGGACACGTCTGGTTGGAACTTGAACCCCTGCCTAGAGGCGGTGGCTTCGAGTTCGCCGAAAAAGTCGTGGGGGGCAATGTGCCGCGCGAATACATACCGTCTGTCGAAAAAGGAGTTGCAAAGGCAATGACCGGAGGCGCAATCGCGGGATATCCAATCGTGGATGTCAAGGCAACTCTCTTCGACGGCAGCTATCATACCGTTGACTCTTCAGGCATCTGCTTCGAAATCGCTGGTGGCCAGGCGCTCACCAAGGGCGTGCAGTTGGCATCACCTACCCTGCTCGAGCCTATTATGCGAGTGCAGATTGTTGTGCCCGATGACTACACCGGCGACATAATCGGCGACATGAACTCCAAGCGAGGCAGAATCCACGGTATGACGCCTCAAGGCAGCAGCACAACGATGATCGAGGGCGAAACCCCGCAGGCGGAAATGTTGAGATATGCCACAGAACTGCGCTCCATGACCCAAGGACGAGGAGCGTTCACCATCGAGTTCGATCACTACGAGGAAGTCCCCGCACACCTTGTCGACCGAATAGTAGAGCAGCTTAGAGAGCAGGAAGCGGCTCGCGCATAACAAGCAACGAGAACCGAAAATAAGGGGCAGTTCTCATCTCAGAGAACTGCCCCTTTCACTTTCACAATTTCAGCCGTTCCTAGATAGCATGTCCTTGCGTATTCAGCGAGCGGAGAGACAGGTTCGCGAGGTTCTCTATCCGGGACGGCGCCCGTCAGTCACCAGGCGCCGTCCAGATAGTCTGGTAGTTCTTCCCTGTGATGGCGTTGACCAACTCTATACGCTCCATCTCGCGGAGTTCATCCAAGGCCCGCTCGCATTGACCTATCGCCTCGTCCTCTCCTCCGTCCTCCAACCGCTTGATAACCTTGTCCCACAGCCCGAGACTGACAAGGCTGTCCACATAGCGCGTCCATGGGATTACAGCAAGATTGCGCACCCTTGGCAGTCCTGGTCGCTGACGGCGGATCAGCCGGAGACGCTCCTGGGGAGACGCCGCCATCGGCGCTATTTGCACCAACGCGCTATGCCTGTCATTGCTACGCGGATCAACCACTAGCGCCTTGCGAAACGACGGAAAGAATATGGATATCACATCGGCGTTATCGATGGATTTCAGCATTCCGTCTATATCGAACATGAAATCGCTGTTCATTGTACGACTCCTTGCTCAGCAGACTAACAGCGTTAATTGAATCGAAAATTCAGTCAGAATTCTTGAATGGTCAGATTCTATCTTTCACTTCTCGTTCATCAATACTCAATGCTGTTAACAATTAGGAATTCACCAACTCACGAACCGTCTCGATAAAAGACGGCAGCACATTTTTCCAGTCTCCAACAACTCCGAAGCTCGCGCTCTTGAAAATATTTGCGTCTGCATCACGGTTGATTGCGATGATATTCTTCGATGCCGAACAGCCCGCCATGTGCTGGCTCGCCCCCGAAATACCAACTGTTATGTACAGGTCCGGCGTTATAGTCTTACCGGTCAGCCCAACCTGATAGCTGTGGTCAAGCCAGCCCGCGTCACACACCGCGCGAGAAGCTCCTACGGCGCCGCCAAGCAATCTGGCAAGATCCTCCAATTGGTCAAAAGGCTCAGGCCCTCCGAGACCTCTTCCGCCACCTACTACGATATTCGCGTCTTCCAAACGCACGCCTTCTGCCGCCTGCGAAACCGTCTCAACGAGTCGTGCCTTGACCACCGACGAGTCCAGACCGGGGTTGATAATCGAAACTTCGCCAGCGCGCGAATCGTCCGCATCAAGCGGCTCATAAGCCTTCGCCCTCATTACAACCATCTGAGGATTCGCATCCGGGAATGTTACCTTCGCCAGAGCGTTGCCGCCGTACACTGGTCGCACTGCAACGACCCTTCCGCTGTTCGCATCCGCCTCTACCTGCAAGCAGTCTTGCGCCAGTCCTACGCCCAATCGGAACGCAAGCCTCGGGCCGACATCTCTGCCAGTAAGCGTGCGCCCAATCAGTACGACAGACGGCTGAACCTCGCTGCAGACCTTCTCGAGCGCCGCAACCTGCGCATCTAGTTGCATTTCTGCAAGCACTTCGTCCTGAACCAGATATGCGTTGTCAGCTCCCAGGGATATCGTTTCCTGTCCTACCGCATCGCCACCATTCAGCAGCGCTACGCCCACATTTTCGCCCGTCACATCAGCAATGCGGCGGCCCGCCGCCAGCAACTCTCCCGTAATGCTTTGAAGTGCATCATCAGTCAGCTCGCCAATGACAAGAACCCCAGCCATATTTCAAATCTCCAAAAATACTTGATCCAATCCCCTTTGAAAGGGGAAGGTCAGGGATGAGAACGATAGATATCCAACGTCTTCCTCAAGTGGCCTACGATTCGTCTAAATCAGCCTCTCTTCACGCAGCCGCAGAGCCAGATTCCTGCCAGCATCCGCGTCATCCTCTCCCTCTATTACTTCAACCTGATTGTCGCTCACTGGAATGAAAAGCTCCGTAAGCGTGAGTTTGGGTTCAAGCGCTTCAGCGTCCAGCCCCACATCTGCGGTACTCCATCTTGTGGGTTGCTTACGGCTCGCCTGCATTATACCCCGCAGTGTGGGATAACGCGGCTCTCCGAGCTCATTGGTCACCGTAACCAGCGCGGGCAGTGGTGCCTCCACGACTTCGTAACCGTCCGATAGTGCCCGCTGCACCACAATGCCACTTCCGGCGACCTCAATGTTCTGTGCCAGCGTAACACAGGGGAGTTCTAGCATTTCCGCTATGCCCAGAGGCACGTGCGCCTGGTCCCAATCGGATGCTTGCCTGCCACAAAGGACGACGTCATATTCGCCAACCTTCTTTATAGCCTCAGCCAACACCGCTGCAGTTGCATAGGCATCGAGTGTGCTCAGCGCTTCGTCATCAATCAGAATCAGTTCATCGGCCCCCATCGACAGCGGCTTTTTCATTACGTCCATCACGAAGCCGCTACCCATCGATATGACGGTTATCTTTGCGGCATCTCCGCCGTCCTTGAGCCGCAGCGCCGCCTCCACCGCATTCTCGTCGAACCCGTTCACAACTGGGGGAATCCCGGGGGCAGGCACGACTCTTTTAGCGTCACCGTCTATATTGAAAGCGGACGCAGGCGTCTCCGGATCCATAACCTGCTTCACGCACACGATTATGTTTAATGCCATACTTTTCTTGTCCTATCAATCTTGAAATCGCTCAGTAAATCTGCGAAGACAGACCTCGCGCACTTACAAGAGCCAAAATATTGGAGCTGTGCGGATTAAAGCCTGAACTCCTGGCGCGGTTTCAGAAGATGGTCAGACACTCCCGTCTCACGCATGAATTTCAGCAGATACCGATGAACCTCTTTTGCCACTCCCAAGTTTCCCGATATGATGTTGTTTTCCTGCGCCGGGTCGTTGGCGAGGTTGTACAGTTCCGACATTCCCTCGTCCATGCTGTAAAGTAACGACCAGTCGCCCGCCGTAATCGTGGTCACCTGCGAGTTGACCAGGTTTCGCCTGATACTGTCCACCGAGCGCACCTCGTCTCCCGGATTCGCGAACGGTATCGTGCTCACTGTGAATTCGCGCCCCGCGGCACTACTGTCACGCATCCTCGGCAGCAATGAGGCTCCATGAACATTGCCGGGGGAGCTCACACCCGCGATGTCCAGTACGGTCGGCATAACATCCACCACAGAGGTCATTCCGTCATACACGCTCGGCTCCACACCGGGCACATATACCACTAGCGGAATCCTTACTAACTCCTCGTACAGAGGAGAATGCGCCCAACGCGCATCGGAGTCTCCGAACCTATACAGTCCACCACCTTCGCGCTTGTCGAAGGACATCTTACCGAACTTCCCACCATGCTCTCCGAAGTAGAAGCCATGGTCGGAAGTGAAGATTATGGCGGTCTTGTCCATCAGACCCATGTTCTCCACTCGCCGCAGGAAGTAACCGATCCAGGTATCGACCATCGTGATTTCGCCGCAGTAAGTTGCGTTCGCCTTCTTCACCTTCTCTGCGGAGAATCCCGGCTCGTCCTGCCAATGCCCGTATATTGGCTGAATGATCTCGCCATCATAGCCAGGCCAGTACAGCTCAGAGTAATATGGCGGCGCTTCCCAAGGCTCATGCGGATCCCAGGTATCTATATAAAGGAAAAAGTCCTCTTTGTAGTGAGTCTCCAGCCAGTTCATTGCGTTTGCAAAGGTCTGCGGCGCGTTATGGTCCTTCTCCAGTCGCCACCTATCGCGAATGTCTCGCGATTCATGGTTGCCAACCTGCTGAACGCGAGTTGGCGAACCTTCCTGACCCGGATGAAAGAAGAAGGTCTGATACCCGCGATCGTAGTTCATTTCCCCGCGGATGTAGAACGGCGTGTCAATCGCTGCAGCCGTGTGATACCCGTTTTCGGCCAGAATCTGCGCTAGTGTAACCTCGTCCTCGGGCAGCGGCTCCCATCCCATAAAGGACATCGTCCAGCGTCCCGTCGCATGGTCTGCGCGCGTCGGCATCGTCGGAAAGCCTCCGGCATAATGTCTGTTGAAGCGCGTCGCTTTCGCAGCCAAGGCATCCAATGTCGGAGTCCGTATAGTCTTATGACCGTACGCACCCATGTGGTCCTGGCGGAAAGTGTCTGCGGTAATCCAGATTATGTTCATGCGCTTATTCTCCAGCGGTTGACGCTTACGCCACTGAGTGCGACAACAACTCTCAAGCGATTCCTATACTCTGTGCCCTTTGCTTACCCAAATGTTATTAGCCTGTGGGTTGAGTGTCAAATATACAGTAGGCTACGGAAGCGCATAATTGATCTCTCAATGCCAACCGATTTATATATCTCTGCTATCTTCATACATCGCGGCGATTTTGCTGGACGTATGTATTATTTTTCTCCAAAATCACGTTCAGAGATTGTATAATTTCAATTCACAAATCATAAGTATCGTTTATAGAAGATTGTAAATATATTAGTAGATTAAATGTACCAAAGCCTTGTGAAATCCATCCCAAACAGTAATGAATTGGGACTAGAAATTGGTTTTAAATTCGCCATGAAACCGACTAATTCCTATCGTAAAGCAACAGACTACCAGTCTCAATTACTCTGAGACGGTATCTTTCTCTAGACGCCTGTATTGACTGGTTGTTAGCTCTGCGCGCCTTGTTACAGGCGTCTAGAAATCCTGCTTAAATTGGGCGAAAATTCAGCGTTTTCACCTTGACATCATTTTTGACAAAGTTTTAGTCTATGTTTAACACATTTCCCATAAGATTCTAAGCAGTCGTTCGGATGTGTGAAATTTGCACAAAAGGTCAAGTGCTGAAATGGTAATCAGCTCCGCTCTTTAGGGCGCTTTTCACAAGAAGATAAGGGACTTCTAACAACCGGCGACTCGCTGAGTTAACGTCTCAAGTCTATGGGTGCGTGCTTGTTGCAACGGCAAGCAAAAATTCAAGACGACATCTTGTCAGGGGAGTCTTTGCGTCAAAATTCGGTGATTAGCGCGGGGAATTTCCCGAAGCATGTCAGAGGAAGCTATTAGGCGGATAGAGGAGGATGTGATGGTCGTTCAGGTTCAAGATTTCAATGAGTACCCGGAACAAGTTACTGAGAGACCCCAAATCGTTGAGGTCGCTTCTCCCAATCAGGAGTTGATATGCCCCAGATGCGAAACGCAACTGCGCATCAACTACGATGAACCCCAGTGCCTGCAATGCGGGTATGTGGACTATGCTTATATTCCACCCAACGCCCATAGAAGAAAGAGGAGCCTCATGAGTACGGGCACTCGCTACGTCCTCCGGTACAACGGGACGTTTGGCAAGCTTGCGGATACGCTTACTCATGTGCAACTCCGTCGCTTTCGCAACAGAGCGATATACCTTGTCAGTTGCCCGTTCTGCCACAAAGAAATGACACAATCGTCATTGTCAGGCAAGCGCCGCGAAGTACGCGAGGAACGCTACAAGTGCGACGACGGCCACCGCATCTCGCTCATACCGTCAAAGAACGGGTCCCTCGGCTGGAAGTAGCGATAATCCCTCTCTGCACCGGATTGCCGGCGGTCCAATGGTACACGCCACCTCTGCCGGCAGTCTCTGCACTCATCGCACAATTCGCGGCGAAAATGGCGGGATATGACCAAAATCGCTGACATACACCCTCCGAGCGGCGGTCAGCCTTTGTTCATCTGCGACTTCTCGCCGCCCAGAGGTGCAGCCTACGACGACATAGATGCGGCGCATACACTTGCCGCTGATTGCCTCTCCGTGCCGTACAACCCCGGCAAGTCGGTGTACGCCAACTCAGCCTTTGCGGCGCATTCCATCAAAGCGGACACAGGCAAAGAAGTCGCCTTCACCATCGCGACACGGGACATGAACATACTTGCCGCCCAGAGCCTACTTTTGGGGGCTGCACAGCTCGGACTTCAGAACGTTTTAGTCGTACGCGGCGATAACTTCACACCTGCAGAGCTGAGACACACCAAGCCCGTAAACGATCGCACAACTACGAGCCTCATACGCTCCATTACCAGTATGAACGAGGGCACGGACTTTCGAGGACGTGCGCTAGCGATGCAGACCGACTTTTGCATCGGCGCGGCGGTTGACACCAACCGGGACATCGATTCAGAAGTCGCCCTCACCCGCAGAAAAATCGATGCTGGAGCACATTTCCTCGTCACGCAGCCCGGCTTTACACCCGAAGGACCTCTGGATTTCCTCGAAGCCTACAGACGAACCTACGGCGAGCAGCCATCGATACCAATATACTTTGGAGTCCAGATGATAGCCGCCGCCAGCCGTTCATTCTCTCCAATCCCGCAGGCCATCCTCAATGAATTCGATAGCGGCGGATCCTCTGCAGACATCGCCGTCCGGTCCATTGAAAGATTCCTGGTCTCGGGCATCACATCCTTCTACCTCATGCCACCCATACTGCCCGGCGGTGACCGAGACTACGAATCCGCCCGTCTTGTCCTGCGCCGCTTCAAGGCATCACCTTCTCAAGGTTCATGATGAGTCTGTCAAACTACCTGTCCCTATTGCAAGGAACCAACTGCCTCAATAGAGAAGCCGCCTTATAAAAAGCGGCTTAAATGCATCCTTCACATCTACGTCAGCCCTAGTCTGAAGATGGCAGTTTCCTTGGCTGCTGAACTTCCATCGATGCGCCATTATAACGCAAGTCACACTGCCCGGCCTTCGTAACCAGCACCGTGACTCCCTCTTCATCGGCCTGATACCGCCGACCAAGGTTGATAGTCATCGCATCCGCACTTGTCGCTGCGCCATCAAACCCGCTGCCGGAATCTTTCTCCTGCAACGAAATATCCCCATCGGTCAGCAACCCATCGCCGCCCTTTGTAACCACAAGCTCAGCGCCCGATGGTGTAACGTATCTACTTCCCGCCTTAATCATTCCTACTGTACCTCGCCTTGGAATAATTTTTATGCTGCCGCTGCGTGTCTCGGCTGTCTCAACATTCTACTCTCATTCCCAAAATTCTTCAAACCTTTAGCGGCTTGGCGATACCAACCATATGTCTTCGCACTGCGAAATTAGTGGACTCCTATCAGACTCGTTAAGGCTACGCACTTCGCACGGGCGCAAGGACTGTCTTCCGTGTAACATAGCCTCTCGCACGGTGACATGATACATTCGTGCCATTAGCCGTAACTCGGAGCACGGAAAGACTTTGCCACAAATGCCCGCGAATTTCGCCAAACGACCGCCTTCTCTTCTGTTCGCCCTAGCAGCATCCGCAGTTCTCTTGCTCACGCTGCTGGCAGATAATGGCAGCATGAATCTGCACGCCCAATCAGCTGACACACCCACTCCCGAGCCTGCGGCTGAACCGGACTTCGATATCGGCGCGGAACAGCTTCCGCCCATTGAAGGCAAGCTCAACCCACCCAAATATCCCAACATGGACTCCAACCTCAACCGTATCGTGGAGCAGGTCAAGAGCGGACGGTTCACCGCGCAAGCCGCAGCCGCCAACGCGCCCATACACCGCGAGGAATCCGTCGCCGTAACCCTCTACATCACCGAAGGCTACACCCAAGATGTATGGGACTACCTCGAACAGAGCGGCGCATCCCCGCGCAACATCGGCGTCGACTACATCGAAGCATATGTGCCAGTGTCGCTGCTGCCAGAAGCATCCACGCAGGAAGGCGTCATCAGCATCCGAACCATCATCCCGCCTCAGGAACTGCAAGGCGCAGTCGTCAGTGACGGCGCAGCATTGCACGGCGCTCCCGCATGGCACAGCGCCGGATACAAAGGGCAGGGCGTAAAGATTGGCATTATCGACACCGGCTTCCAGGGCTTCCGCAGCCTGATGGGTACGGAACTGCCCTCGTCCGCGTCAGTGGAAGCGAGATGCTACACCGACATGGGCGTATATACATCAAGCCTCGCAGACTGCGATAACACAGACGCCAGCGAGCATGGTACGGCAGTAACTGAAGCGGCGTTCGACATCGCCCCTGAAGCCACATATTACATTTCCACTCCTGGAGGGTCATATGGAGACATTGTAACTGCCGTGGATTGGATGATTGAGCATGATGTTAATGTCATCAACATGTCATTGGGTTTTACATGGCAAGGTCCGGGCGACGGGACGACACTGAACACTAACGGAATACAAAGAAGTGTGGACACAGCCGTCGATGGTGACATCACTTGGGTGAATGCCGCAGGAAATGAAGCACGAAGCACATGGTTCGGGAGTTTCGCGGACACAGATGGAGACGGCTTGCATGAATTCAGCGGCTCTGACAATTGCAACAACTACGCATTGTATGATGAAGGTGAAATATATGCAGCAAGGTTTTTAAGCCCGAATCCACCGAAGAGTCATGGTATCTCTGCCGGAGCGTGGGTGAAGGACGCGGCAAGGTGGCGGTGCGGGTATGATGCCGACGCTGGAGCGTTCTGAAGGTCCCCGGTCGTGATGTTGAACGCCAATGGAGGCCCACAGTGGCGATTGTGGGTGAAGTTGACGAATCGGTGAGCAGCAGGGGATACTCACGGTCCGGTCCGGCGCGAGTCTGGGGATGAGATGGGTTATGGAGTGTATGGTGGGCAGTCGTCGCCGCTGCCGTCAGCTGTCAGCTCGGTAACGGAATGGTTCGCAGTCTGGCCAGAGCGCGGCCGAACTGTGTTTCCCAGGGCCAGCGCTGGGGAAGATGCAGGGTGAGACGGCGTGCCGAGCGTGTAAGCCGTCCGGCGAGGGAGAAGAATCGTCTGCGCAAGGTCTTGGTGGTGGAGGCTCGTTCTTCCAGTCCGATGCGGGAGGTCCAGCGAGCCAGATTGTGAGCCATCACCTGCACGGCCAACCAGGCGGCGTTGGCTGCGAAGCGCCCTGAGGGCAGATGGTTCAGTCCTACGCCGTACTTCAGGTCGCGGATGGCGTTCTCCACCTCGGCGTGGCGGCGATGGTCGGCCTCCAGTTGGAGGGTGTCGCCCTCTCGGTCCGTGATGAAACCGTGATAGCTGTAGTTGGTGAAGAGCGCCAGTTGAGAGCCGGGCGTGGGCTTCACTCTGCGGACGATGAGTCGCACTGGTGCGGCGTCGGGCTTGCTCTCGAAGGGAGTGTAAATGGTCTCGGCCACATCGGCTGTGCCGTCCATCCAGTAGGGTATGGGTGTCCAGTCCGTCTCTGGTATGGCCTCGATGAGATTGCGCAGTCGGGGGTGCTGTCGGACGGTGATGGAGAAGCGGACATCCATCTTGCGACAGACGGCAACGATGGTGTGGGCATAGAAGCCGCTGTCGGCCCGCACCGTGAGCGCTCCCGTGGCTCCGGCGTAGCGCACTCGCGCCACCGTCTCCCGCAGGAAGTTGGCTGCGCCCCGGGCGGTGTTGGCTCGGCCCTTGCGCAGTCGTGCCATCAGCACGTCGCCGGTTCCTGAGGCAACGGCCAGCAGCGGATGATAGCCCCGCTGGCCGGTGTAGTTGTGATGGCGCGCTCCCTCCTTTGCCAGTCCATAGGTCTCGCAGACCGTCGAGTCTATGTCGATCGTCAGAGGCGAGTCCTCGGGGCCTGCCCCGGCGTCCCAGGCACGCGCCAGAAACTCTCGGCTCACCCGGTCCAACTGTCGCACATGTCCCCAGCGGAAACTGCGTAGGAATGTCCCCAGCGTGGATGGAGCCTTGACCACACAACCCAGTACCGAGGAGGTCCTGCCCGCCCGCAACACGTCGGCATCGTCAATGCAGTCGCCACCGACCAGAGCCGACGCCACCAGGGTCAGTATCTTGTCCCCGGTGTTGGCCCGCCCCGGGGCGTCGCCCAGGTCAACGTGGTTGTCGACGAGTTGGCTCAGACCCAGACGCCCGGCCAGGGTGACCGGCAGGATCAGCCCGGCATTGGCTACCAGGCGGGGATCGTCGAAGGCGATTTGGATGCGGTCAGGGTGGTTACGTGGTAGCATCTGTTGGGTGCTCCTTTTCTGTGACAGGTTTTGTGTTGTAAAACCATTATCTCAGATTCAGAGGTGCACCCTTTTGCTTCTTCAGGAGGCCTCTCACACGCCCCCCTCGGTGGATTGGGGATTAGGCAACATAGTCCTAACTAAGAGTACAGACGGCGGCGAGTTTACGCCTGAGGACGAGGAGATACTAGTGCTGTTCGCGTCTCAAGCGGCTACTGCCATTGTGAATGCGCGCAGGTATGGGGATGAACGGCGCGCCAAGGTCGAGTTGGAGGATTTGGTCAGGACTTCTCCGGCGGGGATACTAGTCGTTGACGCGAAGACTGGGGACTTTCTGCTTCACAATGAGGAGGCAAAGAGGATAGTTCGCGACGTGGGGATACCGGAGCGCAACGTTCGCCAGTTCCACGAGATGATGTCTTTCTTCGGCGTGGATGGTCGGGAAATTGCTAGCTCCGAACTCCCTCTGAGGCGTGCGGCTCAAGGTGAGATAACGCGATCCGAAGAGGTATTAATGCGTCTCCCGGACGGGCGAGATGTACCAATTCTGACGAGCGCGAAGCCGGTATTCTCAGAAGATGGCGAGGTGGCATCTGTCGTAAGCGTCACCCAGGACATGACGCCGCTGGAGGAACTCGAGCGGCTTCGCGCAGAGTTTCTGGGTATGGTGAGCCACGAACTCAGAACACCCTTGACCTCCATAAAGGGATCCGCCACTACGCTACTGAACGAATCTTCAGAACTTGACCCGGCTGAAGTCCGCCAGTTTTACAGGATCATCGATGCCCAGGCTGATCGGATGCGAGAACTGATCACCGACCTTCTGGACCTTGGGCGTATAGAGACGGGCACGTTTTCAGTTGCACCTGAGCCGAGCGAAGTGGCGGCACTGGTTGACGAGGCTAGGAACACCTTCCTCAGCGGAGGGGGCAGGCACAATGTCATAATTGACATTGCAGCGGACCTACCGGATGTGATGGCTGACAGGAGGCGCATTGTGCAAGTGCTGGGCAATCTTCTGTCCAACGCCGCCGGATATTCGCCCCAGTCGTCAGCCATACGGGTGTCGTCAGCGGAGAATGAATCCCAAGTCGAAATCTCGATCTCCGACGAGGGTGCGGGAATTCCGACTGAGAGACTGCCATTACTGTTCCTAAAGTTCTCGCGTACAGGAGGCGCGGCTGGCATCCCGGGGGCAACGGGGACGGGTCTGGGTCTCGCCATCTGCAAAAGTATAGTTGAGGCTCACGGAGGACGCATATGGGTGGATAGCGAAGGCGAGGGTCAGGGATCTAGGTTCACTTTCACAATCCCGGTGGTAGATCAGGCAGCGACCTCGACCGAGTCATCACGTTTGCCTGCGGTTTCCATACCTCAGCGTACTGAGGAGGGAAGCGTGCTGGTGGTGGACGACGACCCTCAAACGCTGAGGCACGTGCGGGATATTCTATCTCAGGCGGGCTACACTGCGCTGTTGGCTGCTAATTCGGAGGAAGCGCTCGAAATGCTGCGGCGGAGGCCGAACGTCGCCATTTTGGACTTCATGCTCCCGGGGAAGGACGGCATAGAATTGATGGAGGATATCCGGGCGATAACCGATATCCCAGTAGTCTTTCTGTCCGCATACGGCCAAGCCCAGTTCATTGCCCGTGCACTAGAGATGGGCGCGGCGGACTATGTGGTGAAGCCTTTTTCGCCTACTGAGCTTGTGGCAAGGATTCGCGTCGCACTGCGTACGAGGGTAGAATCGGCTCTGCCTGAGCAGGCGGGACCCTATGTCAATGGCGATCTGACCATCGATTACGAGCGGCGCCTTGTGTTCATGGCGGGCGATCCGGTACGGCTGACGGTCACCGAGTACAGCTTGCTCTACGAGTTGTCGCGGAATGCGGGAAGAGCACTGAGCCACGACTATCTCATACTGCGGATATGGGGATCGGCGTCATCCAGCGATCCGAGACTTGTGCGTACTCATATTAGAAGGCTGCGTCGCAAGCTGAGGGACGAGGCGAGCAATCCGGTCTTCATCTTTACCGAACCTCGCGTGGGATACCGCATGGCAAGCCCCGATATGCCGTAGATCTTCTTCGCTTGGGCGGGGTCCAGTCAATGTTAGTACGACATTAAGCGGCTTGTGTTACGATGTCCACCGAAATCTAATCGTGCTGATGAAGGCCAGACAGAAATTCTTAGGAGATGAGCATAGTGTCAGAGTTTTTGAGTAATGAGGAAATAGTCCTTCGAGCAAGAAAGAATCTGCCCCAGGGGGCCTGGGACTATCTTGTGGGCGCGTCAGAGTCGGAGAGCACCATGCGCCGTAACCGGCTGGCATTCGACCGGATAGCGTTTCGGCCGCGGGTTCTGAACGATGTATCGAAAGTGGACACCTCGACTACTTTCCTCGGCAACAATCTGCGGATACCCGCGATACTGGCGCCTATTGGGTCGCTTCAGGTATTCAATCCTGAAGGTGGTGCCGCCTCGACCAGAGCTGCAGCAGAGTTCGGAACAACGCATGTGGTCAGTTCGGTCACCGAGCCAGGCTTGGAAGATATTGCGGCGGCGGTGGATCATCCGAAAGTGTTTCAGCTTTATATTCACGGTGACTGGGGATGGGTCGAGGAGATGGTATCGCGCATAAAGGGTGCGGGCTACATTGGGCTGTGCATCACAGTGGATACCGCGCATTACAGTCGCAGGGAACGGCCCCTGTTGACACGTTGGATGCCTCCGACAAGGCGTAGAAGCGTCGACCCATCGCATTCCGCTTCTGTTACCTGGGACATGGTGGATAAGATAAAGAGTCTGGCCGGCCTTCCGTTTATGCTGAAGGGGGTAGCGACAGCGGAGGATGCGAAAACCGCCGTCGAGCACGGCGTTGATGTGGTGTGGGTGTCGAATCACGGAGGCCGTCAGCTCGACCACGGGCAGGGTACGATGGAAATGCTTGACGAGATCGTTGAAGCTGTTGACGGTAGGGCGGATATTATTCTGGATGGCGGAGTGCAGCGCGGGGCGGACATTGCCAAGGCGGTCGCGCTGGGAGCACGTGCCGTGGCCCTGGGCAAGTTACAAGGCTGGGGGCTTGCGGCGGATGGGCAGGCAGGCGTTGCTCGCATGCTTGAGATCCTAGAGGATGAGTTGATCGTCGCAATGGCTCTGCTCGGTGTGACTTCAATAGACCAGATCACTCCCGATTTCGTGTGTGAGGCAGAGGCTGTCACAACACCGCACGAGATGAGTGCGTGGACGAACATGCCCGGCAACCGCATACTGTAGTAATTGTGGTCAGGGTCGAGCCTAGTGAAGATGTCGCGAACACGGCTGACTTCACTGGCTTGACGGGAACATTGGTCTGTGCAGGCGGATTCACTCTCGACAGATCGGATCAGCAGTTGCAGCCCGCTTCGGCGGGTTCACTTTGTCAAAGAGGGCCACAACTTCCGATGATGGCGCGCGTGTCAATAGCGTGACTGCCACCGCAGCGACCGCGCCCGCCGCAAACCCGGGCGTGCCTACCATTATGTTCCAGACACCTCCCGGGCCGCCTGAAGCAAAGCCCCAAATGGACGATACGACCGTACCAACGACTACACCGGACACGGCTCCCCAGAAATTGAACCTCCTCCAGTACAGGGCGAGTAAGATGCTCGGGCCAAAGGCTGCCCCCATTCCGCCAAAGGCATACGACACAAGGTCTAGGATTGAATCCGGCTTGTACATAGAGATCGCCATGGATACCAGACCTATAACCACGAGCAGGAGTCGTCCCAGCCAGATGCGCGGGCGCTGCCGGAAGGAATTGGTTACCCTGCGCAAGACCGGCAGGTCGTCTGCAGCTACCGCGGACCCCAGCAACAACTGAGAGTCCGCGGTGCTCATCACGGCCGCTACTACGCCGCATAGCAACACGCCCGCCACCAAAGGATGAAAGAACACCTCAGTCACAACGAAGTACACCTTCTCGGGATCCGCTGCTGCGCCTAGTACAGCCGCCTGCTCCAACGCCGGACGTGCCATCCAACCAATGGCCAGGCCGAATATGGTTATCAGGAAAAGCCAGGCTACGCCAATGTTGCGGCTTGCAGGAATTTTCTCCTCATTCTCGATGGCCATGAACCGTTGCAGCACTCGCAGCGAACCCCATGCCGATATTCCCCAACCCGGCAGCGAAGCAATGTAAACCCAGGATAGCGCGTTGCCCTGTGTATCGTTGAACGGATTCAGAAATGCGGACCCATTTTCCACCATCCCTGCGACCGAATAGTCGGTCACGTAAAGAAGCATTGCAGGAATGATGGTGAAGGAGGTTAGCATGAGAACCGATTGGAACACGTCTGTGCGTGACACCGCCAAGAAGCCTCCTACCAGCGTGTAAGAGGCAACCGCGATTAGCGTCAGCATAATTCCGATGTTGGGCGACAGTCCGAAAATCTCTTGTAGCAGCTTGGAGCCTCCTACCAGGCCGGACGAGATGTAGATAGTGACGAAGTACAGAGTGACTATTGCCACCAGTGACCGCAGTATGCCCGTGCGATCTTCAATCCGCCGCTCCAGGAATTCAGAGATTGTCAGCGAGTTATCTGCTGCGATTGTGTAGCGTCGCAGACGTTTTGCAAGCAGAGTCCAGGAGAATACTGAGCCCAAGAATATGCTGCCCGCCAGCAGCAGAGTTGGGCCCCCATCCACGAACGCCAGCGCCGGCACCACCAGCATAGATCCGCTGCTAACTGCCGATGAGCTGGCGCTCAGGGCCGCGGTCACTGCATTCAGGCGTCGGCTGCCGAGCACGTAGTCCTGCATCTCGCGCATCTGGCGCGATCGTACGATCGCAATGGTGATAAGGACGAAAAAGTAGATGGCAAAGACGGAGAGTACCCAGAAATTCAGGAAAGTCACTGGTCAGTCATCTGCTTATGTAGTGGTCTGTGATGGAAATTTGCATTGTACTGAATAATAGCAAATCAGCCTAGTTGGGACGATAACATTGCGAACGCGCTCAGTCACTCGAATATGTGGTTACCTGCCCGGCTCGCGATCATGAAAGACAGTGTCCTATCCTTGTGTTTGCGAAATAATTCTCAATTAACTTACTTTCCAATTGCTTGATAAATTGGGAGGTCATAGTGTCTAATAAAGATATACCTATTTACTTTAGCAGTAGGGAAGGGCGAAGCGAAATAAAGGCAGGTTGCCGTTTGCGAATTTCGCGATGTGGAATTGGGCAATGGCCAAGGGGATTTTTGACTGATTCTCCACGCTCCGCTTACAAACCCTTTCGACCGTCAAGCCACCTTTGACGGAAGAGCAGAATATTTCACCAGTTGGATTCAGCAAACTTCCATTTGGTCGGTTCTCTGATTGACTTGCACGAAAAATGTGGAGGAGCGGCGCATCTGCCTTATCTCTTCAGAAACTTGGAAATCATGCCGCTCACAATGACCGATGATCGTTCCACCCAATGGTGGTAGTATTTGGCTCACCGACTAGACTGTTCAAAAGTAACATGCGCTGAGTGCCCAAAGAACTCTTACGGAGCATGAATATATGACAAATATGCAAGGAAAAGCCGACATCAGTCATCCTCGAAGTACAGCGCCCCTTCATAGCTTGGGACAACACGCCACTGCTTTGCTAAACGCAGTCGCCAAGGGCGTGGACGGCGAGATTGGGTCTCACGGTATCACCCCTATGGATTTTGCCGCGATCAGACTCTTTCTAGTCGACAAGGAATGGACAGCCACCGAACTTGCTCAGGTGCTTCCTGTGGAAGTGCCGGCGATTAGTAGAATGGTAAGCAAGCTGGTCGATAGGGGACTGCTGTTCAGGCGCCGCCAAAGTACGGACCGGCGTGTCGTCATATTGAAGTTGACAGAAGAGGGACAGAGACTGGGATTGGCACTTCATCAGAGTGTGCATTCCTACGAGGAAAAGCTCACCGAGGGAACAAGTGAAGGGGATTTGGAAACCTTTAGGTCCGTCATCCGAATAATCCTTAGCAACGCTACTGACATCGAGCAATCCTAGTTGCTAGGGGACAGCGGCGCGTTCCGATGCTTCGGGTACCCCGGTTCATGCCGGTGGAGGACCGAAATAGCTCTCCAAATGCATTCATGCCGACATGTTATTCAGATTGAGATAGTGACGCGACCTGAGTATTTCTATTATTGTGGAGAGATTCCTCAACGTACTCATTTGATGGCATGGGTGCATTGCAAAAACCTTAAGAATTCCATATAATTCGTCGCGCTCACGACAGTTTCTCATTGAAATTGATGTGACTTACAGGTAATCCTTGACGAGCGTCGATCATTTAGTCAACCAACATCGCTGGACCTAGGGAGAACGGGTGTTTTCAGGGCGATGGATGTGGGACACACGATTGATAGTAAGATACGGAGGACATATCTAGATGGCGGAAGTGATACACAAGACAGAACTAACTAAGCTTGTGGCTGCGCGTCTCGGTGTGCGCCAAGCCTCGGCAGCGGAAGCTACAGCAGCGGTGCTGGACAGCCTCGAGCAGGCTCTTACGGAGAACGATCGCGTCACTCTAGTTGGATTCGGAACGTTTTCGGTGAGGGAGAGGGCGGCGCGGCAGATGAGGACGATAGCCGGCGAGAACGCTGGACAAATGATTGAGGTGGCTGCCCGAAAGTATGTAGCGTTCAAGGCCGGCAGCAGCCTTGAACATAAGGTCCGCGACGCACGGGATTAAATCCTATTCACTGGGCCATCCAACCGGCGATGCGACGTATGCCGGCGCTCGTTGTAAATCGCTACTTAGTGTCTTTTCTCAAGGCTTATAGTAGAGAGAGTTCCAACGGCACGAAGCCGATCTCCTTATGGCTGAAGTACGGGTAACGGAGGAGTCAGGCTTCTACGGGGAACTCGTTGAGGAAGTGGCAAGGGAAGACGTGGCCACAGTGGATCACTTGCACGGGAGTGCAGGCTACAGCACTCCATTTCAGAGTGTTGCCCCTGGTATCACCTTACGCTTTCTTTACTAAGGTCCAACGCCTCCTCCGCGATCGTAGCCAACATGCGCCATGAGGTTTCGTGGTGTCTGGTGGCCTCTACGTCTTCATAGTAAGTATCCAACAGGACATAGGTGCACCCGAGATCTTGCAGTTCTTCGAGGTCACCGCGAATCTGGTCTATGGTTCCCTCGCCGGCCAAGCGCTGATCCTCGTCCATCGGTGCATCGGTGATTCGTAGGCGAATTCTGGGGCAAAGGTCCGGGACAGCCTTTTCTTCCTGCTCGGCAATCTCCTGTAGCCGTGGGATGCCCGTGCTCTTGAACGAGTCCACCCTGATGCGAATCGGGTGCCAGGCGTTGCCCAATTTCACGGTCCTTCGCAGAGCTGCATCAGACGCCCCTCCGACCCATATTGGCGGATGTGGGTCTTGCACAGGACGCGGCGCCGTGTACACATCCTCGAAGGAAACGTACTTGCCGTCGAAGGATGCCACATCCTGAGTCCATAGTAACTTTATGGCGTTAAGGTATTCATCAGTGATTGCACCACGTTGGTTAAATGGAGAGTTCAGCACTTTGAACTCCCCCTGAGCCCAGCCCACGCCAACGCCCAATATGAAGCGACCGCCACTCAGTTGGTCTATGTTTGCGCAGGTCTTCGCAATTTCCAATGGATTGCGGTACGGCAAGATTATTACCGTCGTGCCGATTTCTATCTTCTCTGTGATGCCCGCCAGCCATCCAAGGGTGCTGAGGGGCTCGTAGAAAGGCGCCGGGTATCTCGCATTTACGTCTGCGGTGACCGCAATGTGGTCCGACGTCATTATCAGGTGATATCCAAGAGTTTCTGAAATCTCAACCAACCTCCGCATAGAGTCTGCAGTAGCGCCAGGGCCGAAGTTGATGAGGTTTACGCCTGCTTTCATGGTTTCCTCCGTATGAGCTACGTCGTTCTCCAAGGCATTTGGGACTTCATCCAAGACGGTAGTGCCGTCAGTTCGTCTAACATAACACGGGTCTGTTACTTGCTCAACGCACTCACGATTATGCCCGGAGCTGCGCTGGCTAACGCGCCGCTGTGGCTGTCGAGCTAATGTGCAAATGTGAAGGGTTGGACGCCTCTTCGTCCGATGTGTTCAGATCGGAAGCATACGAATACAGGCGCAATAAACTAAAGCGGCGCACAGGTGCCGCCCTAGTGTGAGGCTGGCTTCTCATTGCGCGCTACGATCTGTCTTCAGCTTCCTGTGTGATGCGCGCGACAATTTCCGCGACCGGCACGGCTCCGAGATTCTCCCCGGTGCGAAGTCGGACAGCAGCAGCGCCTGCCGTTGCCTCGCGGTCGCCCACTATGAGCATGTAGGGTATTTTCTGCAATTGAGCCTCGCGGATTTTGGCGTTCATGCGTTCGCTGCGTCGGTCCGTTTGTGCGCGGAGTCCTGCGGCGGTAAGCTGCGTTCGCACGGAATCTGCGTATTCTACATGACGGTCTGCAATGGGAATGATGACTGCCTGAACCGGAGCGAGCCATACGGGGAAAGCGCCGCCATAGTGCTCGATGAGTACGCCCATAAAGCGTTCCAGGGAGCCGAGAAGCGCGCGATGAACCATATACGGCTGATGTTCCTGTCCGTCTTCTCCGATGTAGGTCAATCCGAAGCGCTCAGGCAGATTGAAGTCGAATTGAACCGTCGTGCATTGCCAAAGCCTGCCGATAGCATCTCGGATGTGTACATCGATTTTGGGTCCGTAGAATGCTCCGCCGCCCTCATCCACCTCGAATGGGATGCCCCGCTGTTCGAGTGTCTGACGCAATGAATCGGTTGCAATGTCCCATTGAGCGGCGTCACCGACGGCTTTCTCTGGACGAGTGGATAGCATAACCTCGAACTCGCTGAATCCCATAGCCTCTAGCAGGTGAAAGTCGAGGTCGAGCACTCCGTTGATCTCTTCGACAACCTGATCCTGGCGGCAGAATATGTGGGCGTCGTCCTGAGTTAACCCGCGCACGCGAAGCAGGCCGTGCAGCACTCCACCACGCTCATAGCGATATACCGAGCCAAGCTCGCCAATACGCATCGGGAGGTCGCGGTAGCTGCGCATTGCTGTGCGGTAGTACATGATGTGGAATGGGCAGTTCATCGGCTTCAGGTAATAGTCCTGTCCGTCCATCTCCATCGCGGCGTACATGTTTTCCTTGTAGAAGTCGAGGTGGCCGCTCGTTTCCCATAGGTTTGAGCGGCCAATGTGTGGCGTGTAAACAAGGTCGTAGCCTGCGCTGTAGTGTTCTTGCTTCCAAAAATCCTCGATAATGCCGCGGAGCCGCGAGCCCTTTGGATGCCAGATTATGAGGCCTGGGCCTGTTTCGTCGTGAATAGAGAACAAGTCGAGTTCCCTGCCGAGAAGCCGGTGGTCGCGGCGTCTTGCTTCTTCGAGTCGGTGCAGATGTTCGTCGAGCGCGTCTTGCGACTCGAATGCAGTGCCGTAGATGCGCTGGAGCATGGGGCGTTTCTCGTCGCCGCGCCAGTACGCGCCCGCGACACTGAGCAGCTTGAACGCCGGAATCTTGCCGGTTGATTCGACGTGTGGACCTGCACAGAGATCCTCGAATGCACCATGCTTGTATGTGGAGATTGCCTCGTCTTCGGGGATATCGTTGATAATCTCTAATTTCAGCGGTTCACCTGCGTTCATCTCCAGCGCGTCATCTCGCGGATATTCGCTGTATTCGAAAGTGAGATCCTTAGCGATGACGGCCTTCATCTGCTCTTCTATGCGTTCGAGGTCTTCCTCGCGAAAAGGTTCTGGCGCGAGGAAGTCGTAATAGAAGCCGTCATCCGTAGGGGGCCCGATGGCGAGCTTTGCTTCCGGGAACATCTGCGTGACCACATCAGCCATGACGTGCGCGGTCGAATGGCGGATGCGCTGTCGCAGGTCTGCGATGTCGAAATCCTGTTTCAGGGACATTGTATGTATCCTCCCGACGCTGCTGAGATGGTTAGTATTCTGTATGGAGCCCTAATCTCAGCAGGTATTGTCGTGTCGTGATGATTGATCTGCGTTGGATAGTTTATGGCAAACAGAAGCCTCCCGCGTTGCACGCCAAGCAACGGGAGGCCGTGTAGTCAAGTGATGATCGGAATGTGAGCGTACTATGCGGTTCCCAAGGTTGAGTCCCATGTGCGTCGTAGTTCAACTGCTATGGAAATTGTGTGCTTGTATTCTAGCCAAACAGCCCGCGCGCGGTCAAGCGATGGCGCGCCATCCAACCTTAATGCACATTGGAGCGCCCGATTGAACTAGCGCTCCGATCAACATCTTAATTTCGCGCTTGCCTGATTATGTGAGCTGCCTGAGGCGAGGATCGAGCTTATCCCGCAGCCAGTCGCCAAGGAAGTTCAGCGCCATTACCGTGAAGAAGATGGCCAGCCCTGGGAAGAAGGAAATCCACCAAGCGTCGCGCAGGTAGTTGCGGCCGTCAGCAATCATCGCCCCCCATGTAGGCGTTGGCGGCGGAATACCGGCGCCAATAAAACTGAGGAAGGCTTCCGCAAGGATTAGCTGTCCGGAGCGCAGGGTAGCGATTACTACGACAGTGTTGACTACGCCCGGCAAGATGTGAATTACGAGGATTCGCGGCAGTGAAGCGCCCGCTATTTTGGCAAGCGCAACATAGTCGCGCTCGCGCAAGCTCAACACCTCTCCACGCACGTTGCGGACGAAACCGGACCATGTGAGGAGGGCTAACATTACCATCATGGTTGTCAGACTGGCGCCCATGACAACGGCTACCGCCATTGCCATTAGGACGAAGGGAATGCCTAAAAATATGTCGACGAGGCGCATTATCACTTCGTCTATCAGCCCCCCGAAGTACCCGGCGATGAGCCCCAAAGCTGTACCAACTATGGTGCCGGTGATAAGGGCGACAGCCATAACCATCAGGGAGATGCGCGCGCCGTAGATTAGCCTGCTCAGGAGGTCACGCCCTATGACATCAGCCCCTAGCAGGTATTCCGTTGAGCCGCCTTCGGTCCAAACGGGTGGGTGGTTCCTGGCCTTGAGGTTGTTGCTATACGGGTCGTGTGGCGAGACCAAAGGAGCGAATATAGCCACTACAAGCAGTACTCCCAGAATTGTCCCAGGGATAACAGGCCACCTGTTAAGGAGTTGTAATACGCCGGCAATTCCTGTTGACCTATATGAAGGTATGGTTACTTCAAGGTCAGACTGAAGTTCTGCCTGTGCCATGTCATACTTCCTTTAAGAATAGCGTATGCGTGGGTCAATGAAGGCGTAGAGAATATCTGCGAGGAAATTAAGTAGGACGAAGGCGCCCGTGAATATGAGAACGAGAACCGCGAGAACGGTGAAGTTGTTAGTCCACACTGCTTCGATACCGAATCGCGCCAATCCGGGCCATGCAAACACCGTCTCCACTGATATGGAACCTGTGATGAACCCTGCTAACAGCAGCCCAGATAGTGTGAGAGGGGCTATCGCCGCATTCTTGAAGGCATGCTTCCATATAAGCGTTCTGGAATTGACACCCTTTGCCCTCGCCAACTTGACATACTCGGAGTCTAGCACTTCCAACATCGCCGAGCGCACCAATCTCACATATCCCGCCGCCCCGAACCATGCCAGAGTTAGAGTGGGCAAAATGTAGTGCTTGATTGAGAAACCCTCGCCCATTGTCCCGCTAGGTAGCCATCCTAACCAGACAGCAAACACGAGGATGCTCACTATTCCTACCCAGAATGTGGGGAGTGCCTGACCGAACAGGGCGAATGCCCTGCCCAAGTAGTCCGGGATGCTGCCTCGGCTGACAGCCGAGAATACTCCAATGGGTACGCCGATGAGCGTGGAGAGTATAAATGCAGAGAGGGCGAGTTTTAGAGTTGGACCGACCTTTTGAGGTATCTTGGGCGCGATGAGCTGTCTATCTGCCAAATCTCTCCCCAAATCGCCCTGTAACAACTGTCCCAGCCATATACCAAACTGGATGGGAATAGGCTTGTCGAGGTGGAGCTGGCTGGCAAGATCGTCCCACTGTTCCTGTGTTATTCCGTATGCCTGGTCCGGGAGCAGCAACACTCGCGGGTCTCCCATGATCCTGGATACGCTGAATACGAATAGGGCCGCGCCCAGAAGCGTGAGAATTGATGTGATAAATCTGCGGATAATGAAGGCTCGCATCACTGCCTCTTAACCCAAGACGTTGAGATTATTATGAGTATGACATGCCCGGGTTTTATGATTGGCCCGGGCATGTCTGTTGCTAACTGAAGGCGTTTCTACTTGAGCTTTACCCATTCCAAGTCATGAATTCCGTCGTGCCTGAACTGGAGGAAGGGCCGCATATTCCAGGACTCTACGGCGTTTACGTCATAAATCATTCTGCCCGGTGATGCCACTATGGCTGGCAGAAGCGCCCAGTCATACAGGTATTGGCGCATCTCTACGGCAGCATTTTTCAGCTCATCAGGGTTGGTATTGCTCTGCTTGAACCCGTTGACTTCTGATGCCTTTGGAAGCTCAAGGCCGTGATTGTAGCCGCCCCTGCCGTATGAGCTCCAAATGAACTCAATAGGCCAAGTGCCGGGCCAGCCACAGCACCCGTGCATTCTGAGCACAGGGAAGGTTCTAGTAACCAAGCTTGGGCGGATAGTGCTGTATGTGCGCCTGTCGTGCGTTGACTGGATGTTGAAGTTGTTCAGCCAGTCTGCGGCGATGGCTTCAGACATTTCAACGTCTTCACCACTGAGTCCTGCCCAGAAGTGGACCTCAAAACCATCGCTGTAGCCAGCTTCATCCAGTAGCTTCTTTGCTTCCTCAATGTTGTAGCCGTACCGCCATTTATCTTGGTTTTCCACCCAAACGGGGTCTGTGTCCCACTGACCACCCAAGTCCTGAGGGTTGCCCAGTCCGTTCAGAATAGCTTCGTTGATACCTTCACGGTCGATAGCCATTGACAATGCGCGGCGTACTTTTAATGAGCGCTGCATGGATGGCGTATTTTCGTCAAACACGCCTGGACTATTCTCATATGGGTCGCCTATCCAAGGTAGTGAGGTGTCTCTGAGCGTCTCAGGCAAGTCCTGGCCAAATTCTGGTAGATTCGGGTTTGCAAATGTCCACTCCCAGTAGTTGCCACCGAACGGGAAGCTGTGGATGTTCTTCGAACCTTCAGGGGACTGTGCGAAGTTCCCAGATCCCAACAGCGCCGGCCAGTCCTTCAATGCGAGACCTGCAATCTGTGCCTCTCCGCTCTCCAGCATAGCCCGGCGGGTAGATGCCTCGGGCACCTCGCGGATTCTGACCTGCTCGACGAATGGGACTTTCTCCCAGTGGTCAGTGAAAGCGGTTAGGTACATACCATCTTGAACAACCCAGCCATCCATTGAGAAGGAGCCGGTACCAGTAATGTTGGTGCGCATCCATTCATTGGCTTCTTCATCGGTTGCAACGCCAATCCCGGACTTGACGGTTTCGATCTTCGGGAAGATTCCCGTACCCTCGTTTGCGTCTGTGAACAGAGCTGTCAGCGTATGCCCGGCGAAGGAGTCCCAGTGGAATCTGGCAGTGTACGTGTCGATTGGTTCGACATTGTTGATTGCAAGGTCGATTTCTGCAGAACTGTCATGCCTTGCCTGCTCGGTAAAGGAAGGCATAAGAGCATGGTAAGTCCACTTCACATCCTCCGCAGTTAGTTCGCCCCATCCTCTGTGGAACTGGACTCCCTCATTTAGGATGAAGTCTGTGTATGAAAAGTCGGGCGCAGTCTCCCACGATTTTGCCAGCCATGGCGCTGCCGTGATACCGCCATCAGCGCCACGAGTCGTCTGAAGCAGCGATTCTTGAGCTGATACAACCGTAAGTGAGGCACACCACAAGCAGTCTGTTGGGAAGCCGCTGGGAGAGTTGACACTGGTTATTGCTAAAACCAATGTACCAGATGGCTTAACCACCTCTTCCATTGCTGGTGCCTCACGTACAGGCACCGCAGTCGGCTTGAAGGTCTGCGGCGCTGCCACTGCCTGCACTACTGCCGCCGCCGGAGCAGCTGGCGCTGGTGCAGCTGGTGCAGCTGGTGCTGCCGGAGCTTGCGGCGCAGCGGGTGCCGGAGCGGCTGGTGCAACTGGTGCTACTGCCGGAGCTTGCTGAGCCGGAGCGGGTGCCGCAGGGGCTGCCGCGCCTCCACACGCGGCTATTAAGAGTGCGAGCGCACCTATGGCGCCCAAGATCAATGTAGGTTTCCAGTTCATACTAAGTCCTCCTCCTGGATACAATCCACATGACGATAGACTGACAACTTCATCCACGCGCACGCTGCGCCATCTTATGAGGCTTACTTATAATCGAAATATATGTCTAAGTCAAGGTCAACCCTAAAAAGAGAGGATCTTGGCTGCGCGTGCACGGGGCGGCAGCGTGTATAATGCGTTCCAGGTTTGGGCGGAGAATTTGACGGAGTTGGAGATGCGCTACGACACAGTAATTATTGGAGCAGGTTCTGCGGGCAGCGTGCTGGCGAGCAGGTTGTCGGAGGATGCCGGTCGCTCGGTTCTGCTGCTGGAGGCCGGGCCGGATTATCCCGACTTCGAGCGGCTGCCGGACCACATAAAGTACGGCGTTCAGCCCTGGTATAATCAAGCTGTTGCCGATGCCCATACTTGGGGCTATGAGGCGCAGGCGACTCCCGATAGACCTCCATTTCGCTTGCCGCGAGGCAGGGTGACTGGCGGCTCAAGCGCAATCAATGGTCAGGTCTTCTTCCGGGGCATCCCGGAGGACTATAACGACTGGTCTGCGGCGGGCAACGGTGAGTGGTCTTTTCTGAAGCTGTTGCCTTATTTCCGCAAGATGGAGAATGACCTCGACTTCCAGGGCGATGACTTTCATGGCTCCAACGGCCCGATTCCCGTGCGGCGGTACAATCAGGATGAACTGCTACCTGTTCCTACCGCTTTTCTGGAAGCGACTCAGGCGGCGGGATTTCCCTTTACGCACGACATGAACCACCCTGAATCCACAGGTGTAGGTTATTATGCCCTGAACCGTGTGGACGGTATTCGGATGAGCACGGCCCTCACATATTTGCAGATGGCGCGCCACAGGCTGAATCTAACTATTAGGGCGGACGTGCTGGCTCGGCGAGTTCTATTCGACGGCGTAAGGTCTGTCGGCGTGGAGGTGGAGAGCGGCGGTGAAGTCTTCGCGATAGACGCGGATGAGGTGGTTCTGTCCGGAGGCGCTATTAACTCGCCGCAGCTGCTGATGTTATCGGGCGTCGGACAGCGCGAACATTTGGCTGAGGTCGGCGTGCCACTTACGCTTCACCTTCCCGGAGTAGGGCAGAATCTCCGCGACCATCCAGCGGTATTTATGTTGTATGAGAGCGCAGAGCCTATTCCCCCTGGCTCTCCCGCGTTGCAGATTGGGATGCGGTACACTACCCCCGGCTCGGAGTTTCGCAACGATATGCAGATGCGTCCTCTGCATGTGCGAACAGAGCACATGCCGATTAACTTCGACCTTACTAGCGACATTACGCCAACCGGATTCAGCATCGCGCTGCAAAAGGCGCTTTCTTCGGGGGAGTTGCGCTTGAACTCGTCCGATCCGCACCAGCAGCCGTATCTCAACTACCGCTATCTGACGCATCCGTTTGATGGTGAGCGGTTGCGTGGCGCAATCAGGCTGTGCGCGGAGCTTGCGGAAAGCAGCGCATTTGCAGATGTCGGGATTGCGCGAATCTCGCCAAACGATGATGATCTGAAGTCTGACGATGCGCTTGATCGTTGGCTGCTTGACAATGTTCTGACGCAGCATCACTCTTCGGGCACGTGCAAGATGGGCCAGGCGACGGACGATATGGCGGTGGTCGATCAGTACGGCAGGGTGCATGGCATCGATGGCTTGAGAGTGGTGGACGCTTCTATTATGCCCGATGTGATACGCGCAAACACCAATGTTACGACGATCATGATTGCCGAGCGTATAGCGGACTGGGTGAGGCAGGGCTAGATATATTGCCTCGACTGTAAGTTGAAAATGTAAATGGAGAGAGGCTGTATCGGGATGACTGATGCTAATCCCCCCGTAGTGAGCAGCGACCCTATAGAGGCGGTTCAACAATGGTTTGCGCTGATGGAACAATGTTGCGCTAGCGTGGATTACGACGGCGCGGAGTGCATATTCGCCGATGATGTGGTGTCGTTCGGCACTGCTATGGACATTGTGAGCGGGCGCAAGTCTCTGCGCGAAGGGCAGTGGGAAAGTATCTGGGGGAATATCAGCAATTTCAAGATGGACTTGGACAATGTGCATGCTGGTGGAAGCGGCAATCAGGCGTGGGGTGTCGTCACCTGGACATCCGTAGGCTTCGATGGCAACCACGAACCCTTTTATCGGCCAGGGCGGGCGACTGTCACACTTGAAAGGCGCGACGGTAATTGGCTTGCGGTACATTCGCATTTCTCTCTGTATCCCGGCACGCCACAACGCACTTTCGGTAGGGAATCGTAGAGCAGGTGAAATATTGGCGGGGTGTGGCGAAACCAGAGGTCTGCAAGTATGAGGAGGCGTCAAATGCAACTGGAAGATAGAATTGCTTTGATAACCGGCGGCGCCAGGGGCTTGGGCAAAGGTATCGCTCTCGTATTGGCACAGCGCGGGGCAGACATAGCAGTGTGCGACATTAATCTGGACGGAGCGCAGCAGACGGCAGGTGAAATAGCTGCCATTGGGCGGGAAGCGACGGCATACGAAGTTGATGTAACCAGCCAATCACAGTTGCGTGAAATAGTGAATTCAACGCTGTCTGACTTTGGGCGCATCGACATTCTTGTCAACGCTGCAGGCGTTATCGGCGCCGCAGGCTTTGAGGATACGACCACCTCACGGGAAGAGGACTGGGACCTGACCTTTGATGTGAATGTCAAAGGCACGGCGCTGGCATCCGACGCGGTAAGTTCGCACATGAAGGAGCGGCGCTTCGGCAAGATCGTGAACATTGCCTCGCACGCGGGACGTGGTGGCGGGGCGGGTGGGGGCGCTTATGGCGCTTCCAAAGCCGCGGTCATTCACCTTACTCAGTCTTATGCGATGGACCTTGCGCCGTTCGACATAAATGTAAATGCGATCTGTCCGGGAAGCATATGGACGCCGATGTGGGAGCGAATTGCTGTCCGCACGCAGCGAAACAGACCTGAGCAGCAGCAACTTACACCGCGCGAAATATTTGATGCGGCGATTACGGAGCGGTGCCCGCTTGGCAGAGAGCAAACGCCGGAAGACATTGGCAAGGCGGTTGCGTTCTTCGCTTCAGATGACGCTATCAACATCACCGGGCAGTCGCTAAACGTGAATGGCGGGATACGCATGAACTAGGTGTGGCTTGCCTGTCCTTTCTGATTTAGGAACATCTGCATCAGTTCATCATCGTGGTACTCTTCGTTGATGACGATCGCACGCTTTTCAAGTCCATACGGCTCAAAGCCGAGCGAAATGTACAAATTACGCGCATAGGCGTTGCCGCTTATGACGCCAAGGCTAATTTGCTCCAGTCCGGGCATGTGTGATGCGCGTCTAATGGCTTCTCGTATCAGCGCCCTTCCCAACCCTTGCCCTTGAACTTCAGCTGCGATGTACATTCCCCAGATGGTGCCCTTGTGCTGCAACCTGTCGCCGCGTTCGCGCCGAAGTCCTACCATTCCGATCAGCGCTTCCCTCGAGAATATGCCGAGAATGAAGTCATGTGGTGACTCCGACGCCTCGCGCAGCCGATGTGCCACATCACCAATTGAGGTTAATGCCTGCGATTCGTAAGGTTGCGCGAAGGCGGTCGGATGCTCTTTGAGCGCGCGGAGTCGCAGCGCGTGATAGATTTCAGCATCCGACTCGGTCAGTGGTCTTATTTGCGTACTCATCTTTATTCTCTGGCGCCCATTCGGCTTCCTTGCGCTTCTTTCTCTATGCTTGTCCGTGTCTGACGCCTTTATGTATAGCGTCTTGCACTGCCGATTGACATATTGTTGGCAATGAATTAACTTTCGTCAAATGCGAAATAGTGATTTGACCCGATAATATTAGATGCAGGAATATGATGCGTGCCAGCCTGCTACGTATTATAGCAATTGTACTTGCGGTGGCATTTGGGGGAGCGGCGTGGATAGACCTTGTGGCTGGAGCGACACCTGAGCTTCGGTCTGGGACAGGCACGCCAGCAATCGAATTAACTGTCACGCCCGGCGACATGGAGCTTGATGCCGAGTGGGAACTGACAGGACTCGATGACTTTAACTACATGTCCATTCAGTGGCGGGAACGCTCGTCTGCGGAATGGCATCCGAGAGATGATCCGCCACGCGTAAACCTTCCTGATTTAAGCACTCGTGAATTCAAAATTGATTTCATTATTAGGTGGGACGAAGATGCGAAAGATTGGTTTAATGAAGACTTGACCAACAGTACAGAGTATCAGGTGAGGGTGTGGGTAGAGTACACTGCGTCGGATAAATCAATAGTTTATGTAATCTCCAATGTGGTCGTGGTCAGCCCGGGAGAGGTGGCTCCCACGCCAACCGATACACCTACACCTACGCCGACGCATACGGCAACCGTTACGCCAACGCCTACCCACACTCCCACGCCGACCCCTACTCCCACCGCTACTGCAACACCGACGACTACCCCTACTCCTACGCTTACACCGACTATTACCAATACGCCAACCGCTACTCCCACTGCCACTGATACGCCAACTGCGACGAACACACCCGTTCCTGCCATTGAGCTGAAAGTTACGCCCGGTGACAGTCGTCTTGATGCGGAGTGGGAACTTATAGGTATTTCCGCTTTCGTGAATATGTCGATCCAATGGCGTGAGCGCATTACGGAAGCTTGGGAGCGATATGTAAGCCCCCGAATGGTTATGGAAAAGGACAGGCGCAAATTCAGTATTACGCAGATATTCGATGCTCCATTAACAAACGGCACAGAGTATCAGGTAAGGGTTTGGACAGAGAAGAGCCTAACCGACTATGTTATATCCAATGTGGTTGTAGCTAGCCCGAACGGGCCGACGCCAACGCCGACTGCTACCCCGACCAATACAGCCACAGCTACACCAACGAGTACGCCCACTCCAACTTCTACAAGCACGTTCACTCCTACAGCCACTGCCACCGCCACGGCGACAGCTACCGCGACGCGAACTCCGACACCGACGGCGACCAGTACATCCACACCAACTTACATGGCTACGCCCACCCCTACAGTAACCTTTACACCTACGAACACTCAGACAGCTACACCCACTGCTACACCGTCACCGACACCTTCGTTGACGCCAACGCCAACGCGTACACCGCTGATGCCTCGGCCACCTATTCCCAACACACCGGCACCCGATGAGATTGTGAGTGTCAGGCTCGCAGGACCGATTCCTCCAGGTGAAGGCGAGATTGCGTTTCATGTGAGAGACGGCAGCCTGGGCACGATTCATTCCTGCGTAGCTATCTGGGACGGCGTTCGCTCAAGCTACGAAGGGCTTGATGCGGTTACGTTTAATCTCAGGGCAGGCGCTCCAGAAAGCGGCGTCTTTTCAACAAGTAGTGGTTGTTCTTTCAATGAATACTCGTGGATAGTTGCAGACCCTGCGCCAGAGGCCTTCGACGATGGTGTAGCGACCTTAGTAAGTTACGATCCTGTGAATTTTGCTGAAACCACCGAATTTCAACTCTATACGGACCTTGAGGCAGGGAGCCGATTCCAGGTCAGGTATTACTTCCATGTTGTCGATACATACGATGCCGACACAAAGAGAGTGCGCATCACCACCGGTTCTGACACAGAAGGAGAGTGGGCAGGCCTAAGCCCGAATCCACCGAAGAGTCATGGTATCTCTGCCGGAGCGTGGGTGAAGGACGCGGCAAGGTGGCGGTGCGGGTATGATGCCGACGCTGGAGCGTTCTGAAGGTCCCCGGTCGTGATGTTGAACGCCAATGGAGGCCCACAGTGGCGATTGTGGGTGAAGTTGACGAATCGGTGAGCAGCAGGGGATACTCACGGTCCGGTCCGGCGCGAGTCTGGGGATGAGATGGGTTATGGAGTGTATGGTGGGCAGTCGTCGCCGCTGCCGTCAGCTGTCAGCTCGGTAACGGAATGGTTCGCAGTCTGGCCAGAGCGCGGCCGAACTGTGTTTCCCAGGGCCAGCGCTGGGGAAGATGCAGGGTGAGACGGCGTGCCGAGCGTGTAAGCCGTCCGGCGAGGGAGAAGAATCGTCTGCGCAAGGTCTTGGTGGTGGAGGCTCGTTCTTCCAGTCCGATGCGGGAGGTCCAGCGAGCCAGATTGTGAGCCATCACCTGCACGGCCAACCAGGCGGCGTTGGCTGCGAAGCGCCCTGAGGGCAGATGGTTCAGTCCTACGCCGTACTTCAGGTCGCGGATGGCGTTCTCCACCTCGGCGTGGCGGCGATGGTCGGCCTCTAGTTGGAGGGTGTCGCCCTCTCGGTCCGTGATGAAACCGTGATAGCTGTAGTTGGTGAAGAGCGCCAGTTGAGAGCCGGGCGTGGGCTTCACTCTGCGGACGATGAGTCGCACTGGTGCGGCGTCGGGCTTGCTCTCGAAGGGAGTGTAAATGGTCTCGGCCACATCGGCTGTGCCGTCCATCCAGTAGGGTATGGGTGTCCAGTCCGTCTCTGGTATGGCCTCGATGAGATTGCGCAGTCGGGGGTGCTGTCGGACGGTGATGGAGAAGCGGACATCCATCTTGCGACAGACGGCAACGATGGTGTGGGCATAGAAGCCGCTGTCGGCCCGCACCGTGAGCGCTCCCGTGGCTCCGGCGTAGCGCACTCGCGCCACCGTCTCCCGCAGGAAGTTGGCTGCGCCCCGGGCGGTGTTGGCCCGGCCCTTGCGCAGTCGTGCCATCAGCACGTCGCCGGTTCCCGAGGCAACGGCCAGCAGCGGATGATAGCCCCGCTGGCCGGTGTAGTTGTGATGGCGCGCTCCCTCCTTTGCCAGTCCATAGGTCTCGCAGACCGTCGAGTCTATGTCGATCGTCAGAGGCGAGTCCTCGGGGCCTGCCCCGGCGTCCCAGGCACGCGCCAGAAACTCTCG
The DNA here is from genome assembly GCA_965222145.1 of Dehalococcoidia bacterium. Taxonomy (GTDB): domain Bacteria; phylum Chloroflexota; class Dehalococcoidia; order Lucifugimonadales; family JADFKI01; genus Bin90. Next base: position 472,254 of record CBDCTG010000001.1, read on the forward strand.
GCTCACCCGGTCCAACTGTCGCACATGTCCCCAGCGGAAACTGCGTAGGAATGTCCCCAGCGTGGATGGAGCCTTGACCACACAACCCAGTACCGAGGAGGTCCTGCCCGCCCGCAACACGTCGGCATCGTCAATGCAGTCGCCACCGACCAGAGCCGACGCCACCAGGGTCAGTATCTTGTCCCCGGTGTTGGCCCGCCCCGGGGCGTCGCCCAGGTCAACGTGGTTGTCGACGAGTTGGCTCAGACCCAGACGCCCGGCCAGGGTGACCGGCAGGATCAGCCCGGCATTGGCTACCAGGCGGGGATCGTCGAAGGCGATTTGGATGCGGTCAGGGTGGTTACGTGGTAGCATCTGTTGGGTGCTCCTTTTCTGTGACAGGTTTTGTGTTGTAAAACCATTATCTCAGATTCAGAGGTGCACCCTTTTGCTTCTTCAGGAGGCCTCTCACACGCCCCCCTCGGTGGATTGGGGCTTACGGAGGTTGTCAGCGAATCCGATTCTGCTCCATCTGCGACCTCAAACCTGTTTCAGGGCAATGTGGGTGTGAGCAGGAACTCCGATGTGAAAGGTGAGGGCGATGATAAGGTGTGGGTTCCCAGCGGAGATACGATCAGCGTTGCTTACCTGAATGAGGATGGGGAAGTCAAAGCGACCTCCGACACTTCACCGCCACCGAGCCCAACTCCCGCGGTAAGGCCCACTCCGACGGATGTTCCAGGGTTACATGGCGACCCGTTTCCCCGTCCTACCGCGACTATAGTTCGTGGTCCGCCAAAACGGGAAATTGTCATCAGCTTCGCAAACACGCCTTCCCGCAGCGGCGAGACAGCTGTGTTTCACATAATGGACAACCATCTTGGCACTACGAAGCCGTGCTCGGTGCAATGGTCAGGGATTGCGGCCGAATTGCAGGCAAATTCGGCCTGGGACGTTGTTACTGGAGCCCCTTACCCTGATGTGTTTTCCCGTGAAGGGTGTGATTATGAGGCATCTACTCCTCTTGCCATCTATCCGCGCACTCAGGCGTTCGTCAACGGCATCGAGTATCAAGTGAACCTTGACCGCTGGGATGGACGTGTTTATTTACTGAACGATGTGGATGCCGGAAGTACAGTGAAGATTAACTTCTTCTATGAATTGGTGGATTCTTTTTCGGCGCAGGCTAAGCTCGCAAGAGTCTATAGCAGCTCGGATAAAGATGGCGAATGGGTCTCAATCAGAGAAGTTACGAGTGAGAGGGACTCATCGCCTGCCGCGGCTTCAAACCTGTACCGCGGTGTATTCCGGATCAGCGACGATCCTGCAAGCCTGTCAAAGGGCGATGGTCGGGTGCGTGTCAGGAACAGGAGTAGGCTAAGTGTTGCTTACTACAACAGCAATGACGAAACCCAGCCAGTTGCGAAAGCGTCGCTAGGGCTGGATTTGCCTACCCCAACACCGGAAGCCACTCCTACCTTCTTACCGAGGCCAACACCAACTCCAACGCCAATACCTGCCGTCAGCCCTTGGATGCTGGCCACTCTAGTCATAGTGGGTACTGTGGCGGTGCTGCGCTACCGACGCTCAGACAAGCCAAAGGATGGTTAGGGAATCTGGGGCATATCGGGCGAGGGTTGCACTTCGAATGCGTTCAAAGCGCATGCGAGCATGCCGTAGTAGCCAATTGTGGCGGTAAGTTCGGTTACGCCCTGCTCTCCGAATTGCGCCTTTGCCGCCGCAAATGTGTCCTCTGAAACCCGATGGTTCCTAAGAATTTCGCGCCCGTAGCCTATTATTAGCGCTTCGTCGTCGCTGAGTTCGCCGAGTTCACCGCCATTTGCCACGGTATCGATAACTGCCTCGTGCACGCCCGCTTCCCGCGCTAACGTGGCGTGGGCTGCCCACTCATAGGAGCAATCGAATTCTCGTGCGGTGGTGATTATTGCCAGTTCGCGCTGCGAGGGCGAGAGTGTGGACTCAAAACGAATGTAGGACCCAAGGTGCGCAGCGCGTCCAGCAACCTCCGGGCTGTTCAGCAGCACGGAGAATGGGCCGCTTACCCGCCCGCGACTTGTGGCTATGGCGTCAAATATGTGGTGTTTGTCAGCATCTACCTGATTGCGTTCCGTAATCTGCGTAATGCGTGCCATTTGTGATCGTCTCCTATCAAAATCTGTTTTCACTTTTGCATTGTATCGTAGAAATTGCAGCAGTGCCGAAGCGAGATATAAGAGCAAATTAAGGGCTAAACTTCAGCCCAAGGCGAGAAGTCCGGTGTCCTGTTCGCCGTTTCTTGGGATGCGTGAATTGAGCAGATGCTCCTGTGGAAGCAGAGTAAAGTGAGTCCGTATACAGAGTAGGACGGATTTCTGGACAAATCTATTAGTGTAAGAGAGCAGCAATGACAGCCTAGCGGTATCGTATTGGAGACACGTCTGACTTCATGGTATCTTGAGCACGTTCATTGCACACTGGCGTCATAGTGACGCAAGCGCCTAATACCCGCCTGCTAGTCTATCAACTAATTAGCCAATGTAATCATCTCTTACATTGGGGAAAGATGTGATGCAGACCACCGACAACAGCGATTCATCGGATAGGCCGACCATGGCACTTGGAGGTCGCACAATAATACCCGGCCTCACGGCGGGTCATGCGGTGTTTCACTGGAGCGTTCAGAGTTTTGTGGTTGCGCTTCCGGAAATTCAGAGCGCGTTTCAGTTGAGTGGAGTAGGTGTTGGGGGAATCCTCGCGGCAAGAGAGTTTGCGACAGCGATTGTTAGACTCCCCGGTGGTGTGGCAGTGGACGTCCTGCGAAACTACTGGGGGATACTTCTTGCCGGGAGTCTCGGCGCATTGGCCGTGGGTGTTCTGACCATTGGAATTTCTCCCGTCTATCCTCTCTTGCTGGTTGGAATGGTCGTTGTTGCCGCGTCCCATTCCATCTGGCATCTACCGGCTGCCGCTTCACTTTCCCATCATTTTAAGGAAAGACGCGGCGCGTCTATGGCAATGCACGGTGTTGGCGGCAGCCTGGGAGATGTTGCGGGACCTGTTGCGAGTGGCGCCCTGCTGGCATTTCTGACCTGGCGGGAATTGCTGAGCATCTACGCGTTGCCAGCCCTATTCTTAGGCGCAGTAGCTTTGTGGGCGTTTAGCAATATCGGTTATACAGAGGAAAAAGAGAGTGTCAAGCTCACTCGACAGTTGGATGAAGCTCGCCGACTGCTGAGAAGTCCCATTTTGTGGGGACTGTCGGCAGTTTACGGACTGCGTGCAATGGCTCTTGTGGCGTTGCTTACTGCCCTCCCTCTTTACCTTAACAACGACCTTATGGTGAGCCCACCCGTAAGAGGCGTTCACATAGGCCTCCTCATAGCAATCGGGATTGTGGCAAAGCCTTTGTTCGGTTACTTGTCGGACAGGGTAGGGCGCAGACAGGTGCTGGGCCCCGGACTAATCTGGTCGTGTGCTGTCGCTGTCGCGCTGCTCATATTCGATACGGGCGTCCCGTTCACTATTACCGTAGCGCTCCTTGGGCTTTTTCTTTATCCCGACCAGCCGATATTAACTGCCGCCGTCTTTGACATATCGGACAGTGATGTGGGGTCAACATCGCTTGGGATGGTCTCGTTCTTTGGTGCGCTTATGTCGGTGATTTCGCCATTCGTTGCCGGAAACTTGTACGACAATATGGGATTCGACGCGGTGGTCTATTACGTTGCATGCCTATTCGGCCTTGCGGCAGTGATATTTCTCGTCCTCCCGTTATCAGGGGCGGCTGCAAGCAGGATGACGCGGTAGCCACAACTAACCTAAGTTTGCAGACTCGGGACGGCGCCCACAGGTGTTGTCGATCAATCCCGCATTGGCTTGGCAGCCGCAATGTGATGACATACTGCGAGCCGTTCCTTAATTACCGCCGAACACGACATGCGAGTGCAAGTAGTCCATATCCATTTCAACACCGAGCCCTGGAGTGTTGGGAACAAAGAGGTCACCATTTCTTATGTCCAGTCCAGGTTCGATGAACGCGCCGTACGCGCCGAGGTTGTAGCGTGAAGTCTCCAACTTGTAGAAGTTCGGCGTGGTCATCATTACGTGCGCTCCCGCGAGCACATTGATCGGCCCACTTGCGTCGTGCGGCGAGACCGGAATGTAGTACGCCTCAGCCATCGTGGAGATTTTCTTCAGTTCAGTTATGCCTCCAGTCCAGGTGACATCGGGCATGATGAAGTCTGCGAGGTTATTCTCGAAGATTGGAACGAACTCCCAGCGCGTATGAAGTCGCTCGCCGACAGAGATTTTGACGGGAATCTCTCGCCTGACCTGCTGAAGGGCTCGATAGCTCTCTACCGGCACCGGCTCCTCGAACCAGTGGATGCCGTGCTTCGCCAGTCTGTTCGCAAGTTCGATGGCCGTCGGTACGTTGTACATGCCGTGTGCATCTATGAGTATCTCTATGTCCGGACCTATTGCCTCTCGAACCGCGCCTACAATCTCGTCGGCAGTCGCTAGTCCCTCTCTGCTGAGCTGACCGTCAAGAAAGCCTTCGTTTCCGCCCGGTATGAAGCGCATCATCGGATCGAATTTGAACGCCTCATACCCCGCTTCCACGATCTGCCTTGCATCGGCTATGGCGTCCGGGGAGCTTGTGTCAAATGTTGTGGAAATTGCCTCCAGGTGGTTTAGCTCATCAAGCGGCGACGGCCTCCTCGCCGCTCACCGGCAGCTCGGTTAAGATACCGTCCTCGAACTTCGCTCCGTCCACCAGCAAGCCCATAAGGTTTCTGCCTCCGTTCAGCGGACACCAGCGCTCACTCAGCCTCAGCGACACCTTGAACACAAGGTACAATGCGCTGTCTCGACGCTTCATCCGTCGAGTGACGTTCGTCCTCAACCTCACAGCGCTGAACACCGACTCCAGAGGATTCGTCGTCCGCAGATGCACCCAGTGCTCGACCGGGAAGTCATAGAAGCTCACGAACGACTCCCAGTCCCGAAGCACCGTATCGGCGGCATCTGAGCGACCATCCGCTCTCAGATCGGAGACGTACTCGTCCCGTAAGCGCTCGCACTCCACTCGCGTCGGCGCATACGACATCTCCCTCAACTGCCTGCGCGCCTCAGAGTTCAGCGCCTTCGGCAACTTCGCCTGCACGTTCAGCGCACGGTGGTTCCAGCACCTCTGATGACCGGTCGTCGGAAACACCGCATCGAGCGCAGCCCACAGACCCAGCGCACCGTCTCCCACCGCCAATAGCGGCGCACTCAGACCCCGATCCCTCAAGCTCCTCAGCACACCAGACCAACTCTCCGTGCTCTCACGATAGCCAAGCTCCATACCCAGCAGTTCCTTCGCCCCGTCCTCCCTTGCCCCCACCACGCATAGCAGCGCAGTCTTCTCCCTGTCCACTCCGGCTCCCAGGTACACTCCGTCCGCCCAGATGTAGGCGTACCTGCACTCGTCCAACTTCCTGCTACACCACGCCCGATACTCCGACTCCCACTTGCTCTTCAACCTCACGATCGTGTTCGGACTCAATGCCGCAGTCTCTCCCACCAACTCACGAAACACAGGCTCAAAGTCTCCGGTGGACAATCCCTCCAAGTACAACTTCCGAAACAGATCCTGCGTCTGACGACTCGTGCGCTCATATCGCCTGACTATCTTCGACTCGAACCCACCACCAGCCACCTCAGCAGGCACGTCCGACACCCTCGGCGCCTTCACCTCCACAGCTGAGACTCCCACCGTCAGCTCACGACTCTGGTGATAGCCGTTCCTGTATCCGCGGAACTCCTCGCCCCGCTCATAGTTCGCCTCTTCTTCGTTCTGATATACTTCCCTCACGGCGTACTCCTCCAGTTTTTCGTCTCATCGACGGTTTGTGATACCTGGAGGATACGCCCTTTCTCTTACCTGCGCCTTTTCAATTTCCACAACTTCTGATATTAGCTCCGTCCGGGACGTTGCGGGGTTCAGGCGGATGAGTGTAGAGCGCGATTCTGTCGCGCACTGGGCCGCCCAGAAGTTCATAAATCGGCAGTCCAAGCTCCTTACCCCGAATGTCCCAGAGCGCAATGTCAATACCGCTTATGAGGGCTGATACTGCCCCTCTAGCAGCCCGTCCGAGAAACGCGGTAGTTGAGTGATTTGGATGTATAATAAGCTCAATTCAGTAGAGTGGAGCCTGCGATGAGCAAGACCTACCGTGCCTATGATCCAGACCAGCAGATGCTGTTGCCTGCTGCAATGCGGGAGTGGTTGCCGGATGACCATCTGGCGTACTTTATCTCAGACGTCGTGGACGAGTTGGAGTTGTCTGAGATCACTGCCCGCTACGAGCGTGAGAGCAGAGGTGGGCCACCATATCATCCACGGATGATGGTCAAGGTGCTGCTCTACGGCTACTGCGTCGGGGTGGCGTCCTCACGGCGGATTGCCCAGCGGCTGCACGAGGACATAGCGTTCCGGGTGTTGGCGGCGAACAACATGCCGGATTTCCGCACCATCTCGGACTTTCGCAAGGACAATCTGGATGCGCTGTCAGGCCTGTTCTTGCAGGTATTGGCGTTGTGCGGGCAGGCGGGGCTGGTGAAACTGGGTCACGTGGCGTTGGACGGTACCAAGGTGAGGGCCAACGCATCCAGGCACAAGGCGATGAGTTACGGTCGGATGAAAGGGAAGGAAGCGCAGTTATCGGCGGAGGTGGAGGAGTTGCTGCGGCGTGCCCAGGAGGTTGATGACGAGGAGGACCTTCGGTACGGACAAGGTAAGCGCGGAGATGAGTTGCCGCAGGAGTTGGCCTTTCGGGAGGGGCGGTTGGAGAAGATACGGGAGGCGATGGCGGCGTTAGAAGCTGAAGCTCAGGCGGCGGCGGAGCAGGCCGAGGGCAAGGAGCATTCCGGGGTGCCCGACGACAAAGCCCAGCGCAACTTCACCGATCCTGAGTCGCGCATCATGCCGGCGCCGGGCGGGCGGGACTTTGTGCAAGCTTACAACTGTCAAGCGGTGGTGGACAGTGCCCATCAGGTGATCGTGGCGGCTCACGCCACCAACAGGACTTCGGACAAGCAGCAGGCGGTGGCGATGGTGGAGGAGGCGATCAGCAACGTCGGCGCAGTGCCCAAAGAGGTATCCGCCGACGCCGGTTACTACTCGGCGCAGGCGGTTGAAGGTCTCTACGGGCTGTGCGTGGACCCGTTCATCGCGCCGGAGCAGACCCGCCACGGCAGAGTGCCGCCGTCCGCGCCCCGGGGTCGCATACCCAGTCATCTGTCTACCAGGGATCGGATGCGCCGGAAGTTACAGACCAAACGGGGCCGGCAACGTTACGCCCTTCGGATGCAAACGGTGGAGCCGGTATTCGGCCAGATCAAGCAGGTCCGAGGCTTCCGCCAGTTCCTGCTACGGGGCCTGGAGAAGGTCAGCGGCGAGTGGTCGCTGATCTGCACCGGCCACAACCTGCTCAAACTGTTCCGATTTGGGGCAGACCAGCCTCGCGAAACACCGACCAACAACTTTGCGGGAAGTGTCCGCATCATCGCCGAGATGCTAAGCACAGTAAGGCGTACGAAGCTATTGCTCCGTCAGTGGCTGCACCCGACAAAAATGGTTGTCGCCGTCTGACCTCGTCTGCACCTAAGGGACGCTAAGTAATCCTCAGACGGGCTGCTAGTGCCGAGGTAGGTGAATGAGCGGAATATCTTCTGCCAAAGCCGTTCAAACTCGTTAGTGTTTTCGCCCACTAGATAATCATTCACTTCTCTTATCATGGCGGCGATTGCGCGATTGGCCACTGGTCCGGGATAGGTCGTGACCTCACCCCAACCGGTGATTCCTTCGTCGGTATCAACCTGTACGAACACCAGCTGGCGGTCTCTGACTTCGGGTTTCTGCTCAACTCCCGTGCGCATCTCCCAGGGAAAGCTGACAACCCAAGGCGTGACCTTCGTGATCTTCATCGTACAAGTCTCCTCACAGCGAAAATGGCCTTCTGTCTGAAAGTGTCGAGAAGATGTTATGCCAAGCCGTGGCGACACGCAACTCGCACCAGAACAGCGCTTTCTACACTGGCATGCGCCGCATCAACGGCAGAGTGGGCGGCGCTTAGCCAAATTCGTTCGCACGTTGACGGTTCCTCTGCCTCGCACCGAACTTGGCGAGCCAGATTCCGACCTCGTATAGGACGATGATAGGGAGTGCAACTAGGGTCTGGTTGATGGGATCGAATGTGGGTGTGATGAGCGCGCCCAAGATGAAGGCGACAACGACGGCATAACGGCGCTGCCTCCCAAGCTGCTGAGGCGATACGATGCCGATTCGCGACAGGAAAAAGAGCACGATAGGCGTCTCGAACACAACTCCCATCCAAAGCAGAAGCGAAATCATCAGGCTGACGTAGTTTCCGATGCGAATATATGGAGTGGCGATTTCGTTGCCGAAGCTGAGTAGAAAATGTATGGCAGGCGGGAAGAGTACACGGTACCCAAATGCCGCGCCGAGGATGAACGCTACCACGACTGCGGGCATCAGGGCGTATAGGTAGCGGCGCTCAGATGGGTTCAGACCCGGCGAGACGAACCTGACAATTTGATAGAGAACGAAGGGCATAGCGGCGAAAAGGCCCACAAGTAGGGACGCCTTCATCGCGGTGCTGATGAACTCGGTGAGATCGGTGTATATGGGCTTGCCGCCAGGAATGTCGGTGAAGCCCTGCGCGGGCTGCATAAGGAGTGTGAGAACCTGTTCGTGGAAGACGAACGCTATGACAGTCGTCACAAGAACGGCAATCGCAGAGTACATCACGCGCCGTCGAAGTTCGGTGATATGTTCCTGGAAGGGCACGCCTCCTTCGGAACTCATGCACTTTCCTCCCTTGGGGCGCTCTGCTCTCCATCGCCAGACTGTTGAGAGGTTTCGGCTGTGGCTCTACGAAAGCTTACTGGACTGTCCACACCAAGCGTCGCCGAGTTTGAGGCGTCTGTGGGATGGTCTTGGTCCAGAGGTCGAGTCATCGCTCCCGAATCGCTTGTAGTTTCTGTGCGACTCTGTCGGGTGGCAAGCGGAGAGTCCACGTTCACCAGATCGTCCATCTCTGCCTGCACGGTCGAACCCATACGGCGCAGTTCGCCGGTCCACTTGCCGAGGGTTCTGGCGGCGTCAACCATGCGCTCCGGCCCGAGGAATATGAAGGCGACGAGTAAGATGATGAAGATCTCCATCGTTCCCATGCCGAGGAAACTCATAGTCGGTTCACCTCTTGAAGACCATCGGTGATGACTTCCCAGTAATCGCAGTCTGGGCAACCGGGTGGGATCACATAGTCTTTCCTGAAAGTTACGGGAGCGCCGATGCGCTTCAGCAATGTGAGGAGATCGCAAAGGGGCAAGCCGACCGTGTTCAGATAGCAGCCCTCGATACGCTCGGCAGGTCTGAACTTATCGTCCTGGACGGCGTAGGCACCCGCCTTGTCGAAAGGTTCTCCGGATTCGATATATGCATCGATTTCTTCATCAGCGTAATCGCGCATGAATATCCGACTTGCCTTGGCAGAGGTGGAGCAGATGCCGGTGGCAGCATCCATCAGTGCGGTTCCGGTCACCACTTCGTGGGAACGGCCTTTCAGACGCTTAAGCATCCAAACGGCTTCATCGGCGTCAGCAGGCTTCCCGAAGATATCGCCATCAATGACGACCGACGTGTCCGCACCGAGGACTATGGCGTCTGCCACGTCTTTCAGGGCTTGCCTTGCCTTTAGGAGGGCGAGGCGCTGGACGTACACCTGAGGAGATTCGCCTACATTTGGGGGCGGCTCGTAATCACCGCTGCCTGCTATCTGCACATGCATGTCGATTGCGTTGATGAGGCGCCGCCGGCGTGGAGAGCCGGAAGCGAGTACCAGAGTTCTGGCGCGTGGGTCGCTCCCTTTAATTGGCAGGTCGTGTGGCATGTGATTATTTTACACTAATGCTCGGCAAGAGGGCTAACAAACACTACATAAAGGGCAGGTTCAAGAGGTAATGGTCGCCACGCATTCAGTGTGGTAGGTCTGGGGGAACATGTCCATCGGCTCCACTGATTCTATGACGAAGTCGCCCTGCACGAGGTAGGCGAGGTCGCGGGCGAGTGTGTCGGGGTCGCAGGAGACATAGACGCTGCGAATTGGCTTCCTGCGGATAAGGGCATCGAGCGTAGCGGGGTGGCAGCCGATGCGGGGTGGGTCAAGGATTACTGCATCAGGAGGCTCCGTCAGGGAGTCAAGGTAGTCCTCCGTCTTGCTGCCTATAAATTCGAGGTTGTCGATCCCGACGGTGTTCACGGCTGCGTCCTTTACGGCTGCGGAGGACTCTTCAATCGCGATGACGTGGTGGGCGGAGCCGGCCAATAGTACGGCGAAAGTGCCGACGCCTGCGTATGCGTCAACGAGCAGTTCGTTGCCGCTGAGTTGGAGGCGCTCGGCAACGAGTGTCGCAAGGCGCTCTGCCTGCGGCGTGTTGACCTGTGCGAATGATGGGGATGCGATGCGGAGGCGGCGGTCAAGTATTTGCTCCCAGTAGTAAGCCTGGCCGGTGGGAAGAGGGATATCGGGATTGTGCATAGTGGGCTGGATGAGCCAGTCGCCGGTGTTGACGCCGTAGCGAACGGAAAGCTGGGTCGTCTCGCCGGCCTTGCCTTGCAGTTCACGTACGGCTTCGTTAATCCAAGGGTTCATGAGGGCGCAGTCATCAATCTTGACGAAGCGGCGCGTGAGGCGGTTGATGAATCCGAGCATACCGGAATCGCGGACGGTAAAGCGCGCGTGGTTGCGGTAGCCGAACATCTGGGGGCTTGGCAGCGTGGGCGAGACGGGAATGCCGTGCAGTTCAGGGTATTCGGCGAGCGCCAGTCTGACGCGATCTTGCTTGAGTTGGAGCTGGTGATCGTAAGCGATATGTTGCCACTGGCAGCCTGTGCATGCGGTGAAGTATGGGCAGGGCGGCGTGATTCGGTGCGGTGACGGTTCGAGGACGTCAGTTACGATAGCGGATATGTGCTGGTGGCGTCTGCGACGGTAGCGGATGATGCGGGCTTGCACCCGCTCGCCGGGTATGCCGCCAAAGACGTTGATTTCGCTCTCCTCGAAGTGCGCCAAGGTGTCGCCCAGGTCGCCCCATGCATGGAGGTGTAGTTCGGCGATTTCGGTAGGAGTGTCGCCCTTGGAGCGGTTCGTTAAGATTTCGCCGTCGTGGGTGGTCCGTTTCATAGACGAGAACTTTGTCAGGCATTACCAAGATATTGAAGTTTGGCGTGGATAGCGAGGGCAATCCAGTTCTATCGGCAATCAATGTGGAAGCCTAGACGCCGATTTTAGTTCCTGAGGTCTGGGAATGCAGCCATCGTAGCATGGATAATTCGTGAAACCAATTCCGAGTGTTGCGATTCTCAGAACACCAGCCGTGGCACTTTGTGAAATATATGACAAAAGTAAATGTGAAAAATAACACTATGTTGACACAAGTTGTATCAAGTGCTAAATTTGATACGTACACTCTTGAAGGAGGTGGGTCTATGTCAGAAGCAGCGATTCTAGAGCGGCAAGGACAAGCGGTAGTTAGCAGTGACAGGCTCAATTCCAAGGCGAAGAAAGAGATTGAAGTGTTACTGGAAGAGTCCCAACAGTCGCGGACAAAGAGGGATTTGGCCGACAGGCCTTGGTACTTCAGGATGCCTCAGGCCGGCGTGAGGTACTATTCTCTCTAGGCTTACGAATCCGGCTACAAGTGTTCAATATTCAGCCCCCACGAGTACACACTTACTTGTGGGGGCTTTTGCTTTGCTTATTAATATATTTCGAGAGCTTTAATTAGGTGGATTCCGCAACGAAGACGGGAATCGTGCGGGATGTGCGGTTGTGATAGTCTTTATAGGGCGGGAAGGCGGCTACACATATTTCCCAGAGACGCGCACGTTCTGCGGTGTCGTCAACTTCGCGGACGCTCATCTTGTACACTTCGGTCTCATCTCGAATTTCGACATCGGCATGCGCCCTAAGGTTGTACACCCACACCGGGTTGGTGGGGGCGCCTCCTCGCGAGCCAACTAGAATGTAGTTATCGCCGTCCTTGACGCGCATGAGTGGCGTCTTGCGGATTGCGCCGGTGCGGTTACCGCGATTGGTCACAATAATGACGGGTAGTCCGGTTTCACGCAAGGTCGTGCCTTCAGTGCCTCCGCTTCCTTCGTATAGTTCCACCTGCTCGCGCACCCAATCGGCCGGTGAAGGTATGTATTCTGGCATAAGTCGCTCTGACCTCCTGAATTGTTATTGATTTCGCCATATCATAACGCCAACCGACGAAATCCTCTACTGCCGTAGCCCTTTATCTGATTTGGCGAGTTGTCGCAGTGTCGGCGCAATCTGGTATCATGGCGGCAGTTCTGAATTGGAGGGATTATGGCTACTGCGAGAAGGCTACCGGAGTGGCTGAAGGTGAAGGCGCCGGGCAGTGCGGGCTACCTGGAGCTTAGGCAGCTCGTGAGGTCGGAGGGGCTCAACACTGTTTGCGAAGAGGCTCATTGTCCGAACATTGGGGAGTGCTGGGACCGGGGAACTGCTACTTTCATGGTACTGGGGGACATCTGCACACGCGCGTGTTCGTACTGCGCGGTGAAGACGGGTATGCCGACGACGCTAGACTTGCAGGAACCGGTGCGACTGGCGGAAACCGTGGAGAGATTAGGGCTGCGATATGCGGTCATCACATCGGTGGACCGAGACGATCTGCCGGACGGCGGGGCTTTCATATTCGCGCAGTGTATCCGACAGATTCGAAAGCGTCTGCCTTCGTGCAAGGTGGAGGTGCTGATACCAGACTTCGAGGGGGATCCTGATGCGCTGGCGAAGGTTATGGAAGCGAAGCCGGATACCCTGAACCACAATATTGAGACAGTGCGGCGAGTGTTCAGCCGCGTGCGTCCGAAGGGTGACTACGACATGTCGCTGGAGCTGCTGGCGAACGCCAAGAGGCTGGACAGAGATGCGGTCACCAAATCGGGGATGATGGTCGGGCTTGGCGAGAGCTGGGACGAGATTCTGGAGACGATGCGGGACTTGCGGTCTGTTGACTGTGATCTGCTGACGATTGGGCAGTATTTGCGCCCTTCAGGTAAGCATGTGCCGCTGGCGCGGTGGTACACCCCGGGCGAGTTCGACGAACTGCGTCTCGAGGGCGAGGCGCTAGGATTCAGGCATGTGGCGTCCGGGCCGCTGGTGCGGAGTTCGTATCACGCGGACGAGCAGCATGCAGCAGCGAGTGGAGTGGAAGTGGGTTGAGCGAATCGGCAGGACGGAAAGGGATATTTGGGGATGGTAAGGCCGGTTTGGAGTAAATCAAAATAGAAAGATATACCGCCCTTGCTTAATAGCGTTGAGCAAGGGCGGTAGTTACCCTCCTAGTTGTAAGTTCCACGTGGTCAGCGATTCCAGTCGAAGGATTCTATGAACGCATCGAAAATTTGATCCGCTGCGCTCTGCGACTCGGTGTTGTCCGCCGGCATAACTCTTGCGGCGATGCGTCTGGCGATTCCTTCGGGTTCGTGGATGTGCGGATACTCCTCGTCTTTATCAAGCAGGAAGTATGCGACTATCGACACGGTGCGGCTCGCTGCATCAAGGAATCTCACGGTTGCGGCAGTGTGGGTACGATCATCACTCTCAATCTTATGCCGGTAGGTTAGCATGTCGTCGCCAATAAGTGACGATACAAAAGCCTGTTCAAAATCTAGAATGTCGTTGCTCAAGCCCAATCGCTGCGCGACTGTTGACAAGTTCAGGCCACTCCATCGTGCGTTGCTGATGCTATCGTATTGAATTGCGACGCACGTAATTGACGCCGCGTCGTCCGCATTGGTCCATCGCGTCCTGTAGGCGCGATTGAATCCCAGATAGCCAGGGTTTTCGTAAGTGTCCGGCCCGGCTGTGTCGAAGGCTTCAAATCCCCCGAGATGGGTAAGATCCTCCGCTTTGCACGCATAGTCTTCTATCTTGAAATCCGGCGGCAGCGGCACGGGTGTCGGGGAGGGGGATGGCCCTGGAGTTGGTGACGGTTCAGGCGTGGGTGTGGGCTGAGGTCCCGCCGCAGCAGGCAGTCCGCTTGCTGTCAGCGTGAAGTCGCCGGTCGCGCCGGCGTCATAGGTCGTCGCCTCTATCGTGTAGACCCCTTCTGCCAGACTCGCCACCATACCCGAATCCGTGCTCGTATCAAGGCTGGAGTCGATAATGCTGCAAAGCGTACTCGTTACTTCCGAAGCGTAGTCATCGTTCTCGCACAACACGGTACCTTCTCTGCCCACGCCTTCGCGTAGGTACAGGTATGGGTCAGTTGAGGACTCCAGCGTGATGGTGACTTCGGCAGACTCGGTGAGTGAGAATGTGTAGTAGCGGGCATACCTGCCAACACGGTCGGAGTGCGAAGATTCGCAGTCGGCGACCCAGCTTCCGCTGATCTCACCGTCAGCACTCACTAACGCCACGCAGGTGTCGGCGATAGGGGTAGCTGTTGGCTCTGCCGTAACAGTCGGTTCTGGCGTCGCAGTCGGCTCTGGCGTGGCAGTTGGTTCTGGGGTCTCGGTCGGCTCAGGTGAGGTAGTCGGCTCTGGTGTAGATGCCGCCGCGTCCGATGCCAGCAGTCTTGCGAAACCGTAGCCCCAGATGTTGTCTGCTCCTGTGTCGCCCCGCTCTTCGGTGTGGTTCTTAAGGAAAGTGGCGACCTGCTGCGGGCTATATTCGGGGAATCGCTGCTTCACCAGCGCAGCAAGCCCGGCGACATGCGACGACGCCTGGCTAGTTCCAGGGAAAATACCGTTGGGATTGTCGGTTGAGCGATAAGTTACTGACTGACCCCGGTCCGCGCCAACGATGTCCGGCTTTACTCTGCCGTCGGGCGTCGGGCCTTGGCTGCTGTAGGTCTCAATCGTGTTTATGTCGGACACAGGCGCCGCGCCCACTGCGAGGAGGCCGAGATTCCTACTTTCCGCCGGATTGGCGATGCTGTGATGCAATGTGTGATGAAGTAAGAGTTCCCCTGTGAAATCCTGAAGCTGAATCCAGTTCGGCGTTGTGCCGCTTTTTCGATCAATGGCAAGACAGTACGCACCTGCAGGGACAGTTAAATTAATATACTCAAATGGGTCGTGAGCCGCTCCTCCGGACTGCGCTGAGTCAGAACTCTCATATATTTCAAACCGCCCCGTCCCCTCGTTATACCTAGCTAGAATCAGGTCCAAGTCTCTGTTTGCTCCGCCCCATCTGTCATCCCACCGCAACTGGATTTTTAGGCTCGCTTCTCTTAACCCCAATCCACCGAGGGGGGCGTGTGAGAGGCCTCCTGAAGAAGCAAAAGGGTGCACCTCTGAATCTGAGATAATGGTTTTACAACACAAAACCTGTCACAGAAAAGGAGCACCCAACAGATGCTACCACGTAACCACCCTGACCGCATCCAAATCGCCTTCGACGATCCCCGCCTGGTAGCCAATGCCGGGCTGATCCTGCCGGTCACCCTGGCCGGGCGTCTGGGTCTGAGCCAACTCGTCGACAACCACGTTGACCTGGGCGACGCCCCGGGGCGGGCCAACACCGGGGACAAGATACTGACCCTGGTGGCGTCGGCTCTGGTCGGTGGCGACTGCATTGACGATGCCGACGTGTTGCGGGCGGGCAGGACCTCCTCGGTACTGGGTTGTGTGGTCAAGGCTCCATCCACGCTGGGGACATTCCTACGCAGTTTCCGCTGGGGACATGTGCGACAGTTGGACCGGGTGAGCCGAGAGTTTCTGGCGCGTGCCTGGGACGCCGGGGCAGGCCCCGAGGACTCGCCTCTGACGATCGACATAGACTCGACGGTCTGCGAGACCTATGGACTGGCAAAGGAGGGAGCGCGCCATCACAACTACACCGGCCAGCGGGGCTATCATCCGCTGCTGGCCGTTGCCTCAGGAACCGGCGACGTGCTGATGGCACGACTGCGCAAGGGCCGAGCCAACACCGCCCGGGGCGCAGCCAACTTCCTGCGGGAGACGGTGGCGCGAGTGCGCTACGCCGGAGCCACGGGAGCGCTCACGGTGCGGGCCGACAGCGGCTTCTATGCCCACACCATCGTTGCCGTCTGTCGCAAGATGGATGTCCGCTTCTCCATCACCGTCCGACAGCACCCCCGACTGCGCAATCTCATCGAGGCCATACCAGAGACGGACTGGACACCCATACCCTACTGGATGGACGGCACAGCCGATGTGGCCGAGACCATTTACACTCCCTTCGAGAGCAAGCCCGACGCCGCACCAGTGCGACTCATCGTCCGCAGAGTGAAGCCCACGCCCGGCTCTCAACTGGCGCTCTTCACCAACTACAGCTATCACGGTTTCATCACGGACCGAGAGGGCGACACCCTCCAACTGGAGGCCGACCATCGCCGCCACGCCGAGGTGGAGAACGCCATCCGCGACCTGAAGTACGGCGTAGGACTGAACCATCTGCCCTCAGGGCGCTTCGCAGCCAACGCCGCCTGGTTGGCCGTGCAGGTGATGGCTCACAATCTGGCTCGCTGGACCTCCCGCATCGGACTGGAAGAACGAGCCTCCACCACCAAGACCTTGCGCAGACGATTCTTCTCCCTCGCCGGACGGCTTACACGCTCGGCACGCCGTCTCACCCTGCATCTTCCCCAGCGCTGGCCCTGGGAAACACAGTTCGGCCGCGCTCTGGCCAGACTGCGAACCATTCCGTTACCGAGCTGACAGCTGACGGCAGCGGCGACGACTGCCCACCATACACTCCATAACCCATCTCATCCCCAGACTCGCGCCGGACCGGACCGTGAGTATCCCCTGCTGCTCACCGATTCGTCAACTTCACCCACAATCGCCACTGTGGGCCTCCATTGGCGTTCAACATCACGACCGGGGACCTTCAGAACGCTCCAGCGTCGGCATCATACCCGCACCGCCACCTTGCCGCGTCCTTCACCCACGCTCCGGCAGAGATACCATGACTCTTCGGTGGATTCGGGTTTAGGCTCTCCGCGGAGCAGATCGGGCGTCGGATCTCAATCGCTGCAATGGCTGCGGGCTTGGGCGGGGGATTTACCGGACACTCTGCCCGGGTAGGAATGGCACAGGACCTGGCTCGCACTGGAACTGAGCTACCGGCATTGATGACCGCTGGCCGTTGGCAGTCACCCACGATGCCCGCAAGGTATACGCGGGGCGAACGAGCCGGGCGCGGGGCCATTGCCAGATTTTATGGCGCTGCTTGAGATCTTCGTTCAAGTGGGGAATGCTACGCCGCAACGCGTGCTGCGATTCGCGTCTGATTCCATGGGCATATGGGGGGCGACGAGGTCTTGGTGGTTCCATCAAGTGCCCCTGCATGGGCGCTGGATGACATTAGTTTTGCCTTCATTGGCCTGGCGCCGAAATGTATCCCATGAGTAAGTTATGGGACGTTTTTCAAACTCGGCGTAATCGGCCTGTAGGTTAATTTCGGAACACCTTCAGTCCGGCAGGATTGTCGAAGATGGCAGGCCAATGGGCTCACTCGATATATCCAGTGCGGGAAGGGCAGTTCCAGATGCCTTTCGGATCTTTGTGCGGACGTAGTCTGGTGTTCCGATTGACGCGGGGGAAAACCTTTCTACAACTGGGACAGAGCACACGATATCGCCGGCGACTTGGTTGCTTGGCCCTTCGGCCGCTGGATGAACGTCTGCTTTGAGACGGAGGTGCTGGTACAGTACCCTCAGCGGAGAACTCTACCGCATATCGTGGCGTAAACGGTTGAGGCGTTACTAACACGGATTGTATTCAGTCGAGCTAATATCAGAAGTTGTGGAAATTGAAAAGTCGCAGGTAAGAGAAAGGGCGTATCCTCCAGGTATCACAAACCGTCGATGAGACGAAAAACTGGAGGGACACGCCGTGAGGGAAGTATATCAGAACGAAGAAGAGGCGAACGTAGTTGACGACACGCTGGAAGCGATGGTCAGGGAAGGGGCGAGAAGGATGCTCGCAGCGGCACTCGAAGAGGAGGTGAGCGGGTTCCTGGGCAGGGACCGCTATGAGCGGGGCGAGGAGTTCCGCGGATACAGGAACGGTTATCACCGCAGCAGGGAACTGACGGTGGGAGTCTCAGCTGTGGAGGTGAAGGCGCCGAGGGTGTCGGACGTGCCTGCTGAGGTGGCTGGTGGTGGGTTCGAGTCGAAGATAGTCAGGCGATATGAGCGCACGAGTCGTCAGACGCAGGATCTGTTTCGGAAGTTGTACTTGGAGGGATTGTCCACCGGAGACTTTGAGCCTGTGTTCCGTGAGTTGGTGGGAGAGACTGCGGCATTGAGTCCGAACGCGATCGTGAGGTTGAAGAGCAAGTGGGAGTCGGAGTATCGGGCGTGGTGTAGCAGGAAGTTGGACGAGTGCAGGTACGCCTACATCTGGGCGGACGGAGTGTACCTGGGAGCCGGAGTGGACAGGGAGAAGACTGCGCTGCTATGCGTGGTGGGGGCAAGGGAGGACGGGGCGAAGGAACTGCTGGGTATGGAGCTTGGCTATCGTGAGAGTACGGAGAGTTGGTCTGGTGTGCTGAGGAGCTTGAGGGATCGGGGTCTGAGTGCGCCGCTATTGGCGGTGGGAGACGGTGCGCTGGGTCTGTGGGCTGCGCTCGATGCGGTGTTCCCGACTGCGGGTCATCAGAGGCGCTGGAACCACCGTGCGCTGAACTCTGAGGCGCGCAGGCAGTTGAGGGAGATGTCGTATGCGCCGACGCGAGTGGAGTGCGAGCGCTTGAGGGACGAGTACGTCTCCGATCTGAGAGCGGATGGTCGCTCAGATGCCGCCGATACGGTGCTTCGGGACTGGGAGTCGTTCGTGAGCTTCTATGACTTCCCGGTCGAGCACTGGGTGCATCTGCGGACGACGAACCCGTTGGAGTCGGTGTTCAGCGCAGTGAGGTTGAGGACGGACGCCACTCGGCGGATGAAGCGTCGAGACAGCGCATTGTACCTTGTGTTCAAGGTGTCGCTGAGGCTGAGTGAGCGCTGGCGTCCGCTGAACGGAGGCAGAAACCTTATGGGCTTGCCGATAGATGGAGCGCGGTTCGAGGACGGTATCTTAACCGAGTTGCCGGTGAGCGCCGAGGAGGCCGTCGCCGCTTGATGAGCTAAACCACCTGGAGGCAATTTCCACAACATTTGACACAAGCTCGTCCCGGTGAAGGGTACGCCGATCGGGGTTCCGGGAGGAGTGTTCTCCGCCACTGTTCTCAGACCGGTCTCTGTGTGGGAGAATACGGGGGCATGGTCGACAGCAGCTTTCACCGAATTGAAGGACACGGCCTGGGCGCTCTTCTCCGGCCCCTCCCCATCAGTGTAGGACGCCGTCACGCGAAAATAGCTGTCAACATCTCCGTCTGTCGGCTGGTATAAACCCGAGTCCGCTCCGTCAATCACGCTCCACGTTGCTCTGTCCTGGGAGAGCTCCCATTGCCAGGTGACATCCCTTACACTGCCGTCAGGGTCGTCCAGATAAGCCACTACCTCATCGTCGGTAAAGGGTTGAGGCGTAGACAGGGTTATCGTTCCCACTTCCTCCAAGTTGGTAATGTCAATCATCACTGTGATGGCGTCAGAGGCGTTGGTCGGATCGGTAACCGTCAGCATCAACGAATAGCTGTTCCTGGACTCATAGTCCAGTCGAGCCTTTGTGAGCAGCTGACCTGACGACCTGTCGATGTCGAAGAACGCTGCGTCGGCTCCGCGAGGTGCGGAGCCATCTCTTATAGTTAAATACACTAGGTAGCACTTTATTGGCGTTACCTCAACCCTACCCTACATTAGTAAGCCCACAGCGGCAGCACTCACGGTATGGCTCCGGGCCGGGACAACCGCACCCCAAAGGACATGCGACTCTGTACTGATGCATGCAATGCCCGTCGGTCGCACAATCGCCTTCGGCGCTGTGCTCATGCTCTGACATCTATCTCCTCCTGCATATTCTGAGTGAAAATGTTCGTCATGATTTCCTACAAAATAAGTGTATCAAGGTCTGGCTCGATGCAATGGCGAAAACTGGCGATTCATCAGACGAGAATTTGCGCTCGTTACCCTACCCACTGACAGCCCTCCCCTCTTGACATGATTTAAGTATATATGTCATCCCCTATTTCGCGTGGATCGTCGGCAAAAACATCGTTGGGGTCTGATACGGAGAAATCCCTCCCGCCAGAAACGCCGTAGAGGGTCGTATTTCAGGGCGCTGGTATCATGGGGAGACACCAGAAGGGTAGAAACCTGATTGGCGTTAATTATTTTTGCCGCTTCCTGTTGCCTCATCAGGTATCATCGCAGTTACCGAAATATCTGCGGCTTCTAATTGTCGCGTATCATCAGCAGTGATCGCCACATAAGCTCCCTCACCCACCTGGTCTGTCTTCGAGCGCTCGATGTACACGAGACCCGCGCCAGTCTCGGTGTCCAGGATGTCATGCCACCTCAGCTGCGCCGCCTCAGAGACACGCAGGCCCGCGTCAGAGAGCGCGGATGCCAGGGCGATGTCCAGCCGGCCGCGCTTCAGTGCAGTGGCTTCCGTCTCCATAGAGCCGCCCCGTGACCTGCGTGGCGTGAACGCAGTCGCCCTGACCGCGGCCAGCGCGTCCGCATCGAGCGGCTTCGCCTGCTTCTGGCTGGCGCCGACTTGTCTTGTCAGGCCCCGCAGGGTTTCGCTGACACCGACTTTCACCGGCGACTCCAGCCCCACGCGCCTGTGAGCGTCAACTATGGCAGCAACCGCGAGCCGGATCGTGGACATGCTCTTGCCCTCGTCGGCAAGCTCTGCGGCATAGGCTGCCACGACTTCGGGCGACGCCGGCAGCGGAGACTGCCCCTCACATTCACACCAGGCACGGAACTTACGCATCTGGCCGGCATAGTTGCGGCGAGTGTTTACGGACTGCGCGTTCTCGAGAGCGTCCGAGACACGCCGGCGCTGCTCGTCGGTCAGAGTGGCCGGAACGTTCACAGTCTGCAGTGGTTGGAGTGTCATGGCGCGCCTCATCTAAATGCGTGATAAAGACTAATTATACGGCATTTATGGAAGGGGTAGATACCGATGACAACAGCGTTGAGTGTACCTAAGAAAAGGATCCATTAAATGATTTACTCTTCGTCATTCTTTGGTACGAAGTCATAGAGGTGAACATCGTCATCGCGATCTTCCTTCATGTGAACGAGAAACATTGTAGGATTGCCGAGCACTTGAATTTTGTGACAGTTGAGCAAGTTTATTGTGCGGTCCATCCATATCGGAGCGTTCGTCTTATAGTAATCAAGCTCGCTAGGTTTTCCGAGTGGATTACTTGCATGCAATACATCTCCAAGCCGCCCATAAACATCGCCAAACTCATCCTCTGACAAGACGTCGCCAGTGCGGTCTACGAGATTCGATTTCGCGATTCCCTGGCCTGGGAGTTCAATCAATGGATGTGGATAGAACTCAGGATTGATTTTGCGTAGTTCCTTCACGATGTCCCCTGCATGCCACGCATTCCGCATGGCTTTCAGCGACTTGGACCAATGGTCTTGATTCGCTACAAGTGAACCAAGTGCCACTAACTCCAATATCATTCTTAGTTGAAGGCAAGTCGATTCTACGGCGGTCTGCGGATAAAGTGCGGATGCAGGATTTCGTATAAAGTGAGTCACAACTTTTGTTCGCTTCTTTATCTCCCGCATTGACCGCAAATATTTGACTCTATCTAAATCTGACATTGCCGTTCCTCCTAACTCTTCGCTCGGGAAGCCCTCATTATCAATTCTAGCAATTGAAGCTAGGTGCAGGACGGATTGCAGGAGGAAGAAAAGGAACCTTTTCGAAAGGTTGGGGATTCAGCCAGGAACGACTACGGAAAGGGTATGCCGGCGGCGCATACCCTTTTTCAGGTGAAAAGTCTGGCACTCATAGCCAATGCAATAAAATACTGCAAAAGCTTGCGGTTGGACTGAGTCGGTCACGCCTGAGTAATATGCCGCTTGTCGGATGACATCGAGCTGCGGAGAGCCGCTCAAACCGACCAGTTGCGTCAGCGGTATATTTCGTACAATGAGCAGTACGCAGTCTTATCACGACCGCGCGTATTCGTGTTGTGGCACAAGATGTCGCCGTGCCCGGCATATGATGCGGTGGCGACTTGCGTATTCAGTCCTCCTCTTTGCCTGACATGAAGAAGACCGATAGCAAGGGCTTGATCAAAAAGCCCTGGTTTTCCCACGAACTGACTCGTGGTGGCTAACAGGGATGGTTAGGATGGAGAAGATTTAGTCACTTCACATTTCACGGAGACTGCCAGAAGATCAGTCTTCCCGCTCGCAGAAGACGCGAGCGTCCGGGTACACTGCCTCAATCAGCGCACTGTGAACATGGTCGTTGACGCAGTCATTGTCGGGATAGACTACGTGGCTCGCGTGGGAAGTTTCCAGCAGATAGCCGTTGCTCAGGGTCTCTGTGACGAGTTCTTCGGATTCTCCGAAAGGCGTGGCCGGGTCGGTGTGATTGCCTACTACCAGTATCGGCACGCCGCTTCCATCCAGTGGTCCATCGAGTGGCGCCGGCGCGAACTGGTCGTAAAACGGGCATGCGCTGGGGGAATCGGAGTCTGCCGCTTCTATCAATGGAAACTTCTGCTCGGCGACGGCATCGAAGACTACCGAATCGTCTAATCGAGTGGCGCGGTCAAGTTCCGGGTACAGCACCAGACCGTCCAGGCAATTGACATGCGCGGTGAAATTCGGAGCGGTGAGGTCGTCGCCCAGCTGGATAGCGGCAAATTCGAGCAGGATGCCCGGGTCGTCGTTCTCGTTCAGTTCATACAGACCTTTCCACAGGGCAGGCCACAGATCTTCGCCGTAGAGCGGTGTTAACACTGCGAGAAATCCGGCATCGGGAACGTCCCCCGCCGCACTGTTGACCAGGTGCAGTTTCGCGACTGCGCTCTTGTAGTAGTCAATGGGGTCGCCCTCGTTGTACATCGGGCATTCCGCGCTGTCACATGCTGCCAGCGCCTGTTCCATCAGATCCTCGAAACCCGCCCATTCCTCGACTGCTTCGTCTATTCGCTCCTGCTGCGTGTCAGCTCTGTCCACTGGGTTGTCCGCGCCGTCAACGACCATCGCCCTGACCGACTCGGGGAAGAGCGTGGCGTACCAGACGCCCAGCTCGGAGCCGTAAGAGAAGCCGAGGTATGAGACCTGCTCCGCTCCTAGGGCCCTCCGTATCTCGTCCATGTCCCTTGCGACATATTCGCTGTGCAGCAGGCCTCCGACAGGTCCCATCGACTCGATGCACATATTGGCAGCTGCTTCTCCTGTGGCTGTCTCCTCCGGGGTGTCGATGTCTCCGTCGATTGAGTTGAGCAGCGCAAGCTGTTCGCCAGGAGCGCCGCAGGCAAATTCAGGCTCTGACGCGCCTACTCCGCGTGGGTCGAACCCAATGATGTCGAATCGCGCCATAAGCTCATCGGCGAATGCGAATTCAGAATCCTGGACAAGCTCCAGGCCGCTGGCGCCCGGCCCGCCAGGATTCACGAATAGGTAGCCTATCCGCTGGTCTTGATGGTCGGCGCGGCGCACATTGACAGCGATCTTGATGCTGCCGGCATCGGGGTTACGATAGTCGGCAGGAACCTCCACGAACCCGCACTCCAGAATGAATTCGCAAAGACTCCACTCTATAACCTCGCCAGCAAATGCGTCCGGAACAGGTGACGGCTGAATGAACTTTCGAGCATTCCTGACTCTGGAGTTCTCCGGTTCTATCTCAACTGCCCTGTTGAAGTCGGCAATCGCCCTGTCGTGGTCTCCTCCTTCGGCATGGCTAACTCCTCGCCTGAGATAAGCGTATGCGGCTGCCTCTTTGAGATCGGCAGCGCTGTTCTCTAGCTCGATCGCCCTTTCGAGGTCGGCGATCGCCCTATCATAGTTTCCACCTTGAAAATGGGCGATTCCTCGCACAAGGTAAGCCTCCCCAATAGCGATTCTGACCTCTGAGTTATCCGGGTCCAGTTCGATGATTTTCTCGATGTCGGATATAGCCCTGTCGAGATCGGCAAAAGCGCTTTCGTTATCGCCTTCCTCATAACGGGTGGCCCCTCTCAGGAAATAAGTGGCGGCGGCGGCGGCTTTGAATTCGGCCTTGTCGGGGTCTAGCTCGATTGCTCTTTCAAAGTCGGCGATTGCCTTATCGTAATTCTTTTCAAGGGCGTAGTCAGCCCCTCGTGCGGCATAAGCGTCTGCGTGCATCGCCTTTGCATCGGTATGACTCGGGTCTAGTTCGACGACCTTTTCAAAGTCGGCAATCGCTTTGTCGAAATCATACTGGCTGCCATAAATCAGCCCGCGCAGAAAATAGGCGTCAACATAATTCGGATTCAAGTCAATCGCTTTGCTGAGATTGACTAGGGCATCGTCTGCATCGTCTGCAGTAATCCTGGCTAGGGCGATCTCGTAGTATGAATCGGCAGTCAGTTCAGGGTCGGGCGTGGGTGTGGCGGGAGGAATAGACACCGCAGTCGGTACGGGGGTATGTGCTTCAATCGTCGTAGGAGTACTAGTCGGTCTGGGTGCGGAAGTTGCAGTCGGGTCAACCGTGCTTGTCGCTTGTGGGGTTGCCGTCACAGAAGCATTAGAGTCAATGGTCCTACCGGAATCGGACACGACCGCCGGTTCGGGGCTTGCCGTGTCCCCGCAAGCCGCAAGCGCCATCAGGCCGACAACTAACAGCAGAAGCCATGTAGTTTTCACCAGATTACGCCTTCCTGTTTCAGCCCCGCTAAATCATCGCCGGACAGGTTCAACTCGCCGCCGGAGAAGAGTATAGGGAAGTCCATGACTACGCCGGGCGATCGTTCGTGTATATTGCTGCGCCGTTTCGGGAACAATCTGCCACGGACCCGGAAGTGCTGGTCGCTGATTGCCGCTTGCCAATTGGGTTCCACGCGTTCCTCTTGAATACGCCTCCAGGTGTGGAGAGGCAGCCATTCAGTGAATTGACATAGATTCCCACTAGCAGCCCGTCTGAGGATTACTTAGCGTCCCTTAGGTGCAGACGAGGTCAGACGGCGACAACCATTTTTGTCGGGTGCAGCCACTGACGGAGCAATAGCTTCGTACGCCTTACTGTGCTTAGCATCTCGGCGATGATGCGGACACTTCCCGCAAAGTTGTTGGTCGGTGTTTCGCGAGGCTGGTCTGCCCCAAATCGGAACAGTTTGAGCAGGTTGTGGCCGGTGCAGATCAGCGACCACTCGCCGCTGACCTTCTCCAGGCCCCGTAGCAGGAACTGGCGGAAGCCTCGGACCTGCTTGATCTGGCCGAATACCGGCTCCACCGTTTGCATCCGAAGGGCGTAACGTTGCCGGCCCCGTTTGGTCTGTAACTTCCGGCGCATCCGATCCCTGGTAGACAGATGACTGGGTATGCGACCCCGGGGCGCGGACGGCGGCACTCTGCCGTGGCGGGTCTGCTCCGGCGCGATGAACGGGTCCACGCACAGCCCGTAGAGACCTTCAACCGCCTGCGCCGAGTAGTAACCGGCGTCGGCGGATACCTCTTTGGGCACTGCGCCGACGTTGCTGATCGCCTCCTCCACCATCGCCACCGCCTGCTGCTTGTCCGAAGTCCTGTTGGTGGCGTGAGCCGCCACGATCACCTGATGGGCACTGTCCACTACCGCTTGACAGTTGTAAGCTTGCACAAAGTCCCGCCCGCCCGGCGCCGGCATGATGCGCGACTCAGGATCGGTGAAGTTGCGCTGGGCTTTGTCGTCGGGCACCCCGGAATGCTCCTTGCCCTCGGCCTGCTCCGCCGCCGCCTGAGCTTCAGCTTCTAACGCCGCCATCGCCTCCCGTATCTTCTCCAACCGCCCCTCCCGAAAGGCCAACTCCTGCGGCAACTCATCTCCGCGCTTACCTTGTCCGTACCGAAGGTCCTCCTCGTCATCAACCTCCTGGGCACGCCGCAGCAACTCCTCCACCTCCGCCGATAACTGCGCTTCCTTCCCTTTCATCCGACCGTAACTCATCGCCTTGTGCCTGGATGCGTTGGCCCTCACCTTGGTACCGTCCAACGCCACGTGACCCAGTTTCACCAGCCCCGCCTGCCCGCACAACGCCAATACCCGCAAGAACAGGCCTGACAGCGCATCCAGATTGTCCTTGCGAAAGTCCGAGATGGTGCGGAAATCCGGCATGTTGTTCGCCGCCAACACCCGGAACGCTATGTCCTCGTGCAGCCGCTGGGCAATCCGCCGTGAGGACGCCACCCCGACGCAGTAGCCGTAGAGCAGCACCTTGACCATCATCCGTGGATGATATGGTGGCCCACCTCTGCTCTCACGCTCGTAGCGGGCAGTGATCTCAGACAACTCCAACTCGTCCACGACGTCTGAGATAAAGTACGCCAGATGGTCATCCGGCAACCACTCCCGCATTGCAGCAGGCAACAGCATCTGCTGGTCTGGATCATAGGCACGGTAGGTCTTGCTCATCGCAGGCTCCACTCTACTGAATTGAGCTTATTATACATCCAAATCACTCAACTACCGCGTTTCTCGGACGGGCTGCTAGACCTCTTTTGATTACAAAGTGCAAACGCGTAATATATTAGAACTGTTGAACGCTTTTAGTCCACTCCAAGTACGGACATCCCGCCTTCAACAGCGGTACGTTCATTCTAATACAAGGTAAAGGTCCTCAGTAGAGTATCAAAAAGAGTATCAACCTTTGGGTTGTTGGAACCTAGTCCGCGGCTCATCATGCAAGCAACCGCACTGATCTAGTCCGGAGGCCATTTCTCTCATTTCTTTCAGCTCTCTTACAACCGGACGGTAATCTTGACAAAATAATACCGAACATCGGTCCGCTTGCAGGACCAAGGAGATTAGCTGTCAAGGGCGGCGACAAAACATGCCAGCGGGGCGGAGACAAATTGTAGACGGCCAGCGATTACGTCCCCCTTAATTGTTCAGCGAAAATGTCCACATGATGGAGAATGTGACATTGACGCAGAAAGAGCAGGCAAGACTACAGGTTCTGAACAGCGTACTGGCAGAGCATATGACGACAGAACAGGCGGCTGAGATACTGGGAGTGAGTACGCGCCATACCAGGCGTATTCTGGCGGCTTACAAGGAGGATGGTGCCGCCGCACTCGCTCACGGCAATCGTGGTCGCCGACCGCACAACGCAACATCGGAGGTGGAGGAGGCCAATGTGCTGTACCTTTCGCGCACCCGCTACGAGGGAGTCAACCACACGCATCTGAGCGAGTTGCTGAGAGAGCGTGAGGGCATAGACATAGGACGCACCACGCTGCGGCGTATCTTGCTGAGCGCCGGTCTGAGCAGTCCGCGCAGTCGAAGGCCACCGCGGCATCGGGTACGGCGCCAACGGATGCCCGGTGAAGGAATGCTGATACAGATAGACGGCAGCTATCATAGGTGGCTGGGAGAACGATGTCCGCAGTTCACGCTGCTGCTGGCGGTGGATGATGCAACGGGCAGCGCGGTTCACGCGCTATTCTGTCAGCAGGAAGACACTCGCGGCTACTTCCTGCTTCTGGATGGGCTAATCCAACGCCGCGGAATACCACTCGCCCTGTACACCGACCGGCACGCCGTCTTCAAGCACACACCCGGGGCTGGGGGTGTGGGCGCGCCCACACAGTTCAGCCGTGCGATGGACGAACTCGGGATACAGCTGATATTCGCGCTCTCACCACAGGCGAAGGGTCGTGTGGAGCGGACGGCCGGGACGTTCCAGGACAGGCTGGTTACTGAGTTGCGTCTTGCGGGCGTGTCTACGATCGACGGGGCCAATCGCGTGCTCCCGGACTTCCTGCCCCGCTTCAACGAGCGCTTCAGGGTGCCGGCGCAGCAGCCGGATGTTGCCTACCGCTCACTGGACGCAGACCTGTGCTTGGATCGGAGCCTCTGTTTCAAGCACAGCCGAAGGGTGGCCAGGGACAACACGGTGAAGTATCGCTGGCATACCTTGCAGCTACTGCCCGGTATGGAGAGGCCGAGCTATGCCGGAGCGAAGGTGGAGGTACAGGAGGGGCTGGACGGAACTCTGCGAGTGCAGCATGAGGGGCGCATTATCCCTACGCAGGAAGCGCCGCCACGTCCGAGTGTTCTGCGGAGCTTCAACGGGGCTTCCCCGCACACTCCTACCCCGCATCAGGGCCTCAGCGGCGCAGGCAGCCACCTGAGAGACAGGCTGGCATCACCCGAAGCGGTGAGTGTCGACGGGCACGCTGACGCCCCCAACAGTGGCGGCAGAGTTCGCAAGGCCGCGATCATCTCACGCAGGAAGCCGACGCCGCGACAGAGGGCAAGGTGGCAGGCGGTGCAGAGGGCCAAGCTGAATGGTCTGTCCATTCGGGGTATTGCCCGGGAGTTGGGCATGCATAGAGACACCGTGCGCAGGTACATGGCAGCTGAGAGTCCGCCGATGATGCGCCCTAGGGTGAAGTCCGGCGCATCACAATCTGATACTATGACAAACTACTCAGATGGATATATTCGCTGAACACTTACGCGGACATATTCGCTGAACAACGACACATGATATACGAGCCGTCTATAATTTAAGCTGGCCTTCAGCCAAATGCTGGAAATCCTGCTTTGACCAGCGTTAGGTCTGAGACAATAGATTAAGGAAACGAGAAGGACTGACAATGCGCGCGTTAATCACAGTAATCCCGATCATCGCTCTTATCCTGTCAATTGCTGCCTGCCAGGGAGCTGCCGGGCCCGCTGGGGAACAGGGGCCTCCCGGGCCGCAGGGCTCCTCGGGCGCACCCGGCCTAGTGGATGAGGCCACCGTCGCGTCTCTCATTGAGCAGATACAGGAGCAGTTGGACACGGGTTATGCCACGGCGACCGTACCTCCCAAGTCGACGTTGTACCGCGTCAACCATTCTTGCCGGATGCGTCAATAGATTTTGCCGCTCTGACTCCTTCTCTGACTGTTGATTCCGCACTGCATAGGTACGACAACTTGTAAGTTGACGCGTCAACCATTTTTGCCGCGCGACAATTACTTTTGCCGGTGCGACACATCCTCCGCCTGCCGGTTCTGCGCCACGGCAGTCCGGTAGCTGGGCACGTCGAACTCGAGTATGACCGAGTGATGCACGATCCTGTCTATCGCCGCGGCTGTCGCCATGGGGTTGGCGAACACCTTCTCCCACTCGGAGAAGACAAGGTTGGAGGTGATGCCCAGAGAGCGGCGCTCGTAGCGCTCGGCTATCAGGGTGAACAGCACCTCCGACTCCCCGGCTCCCTGAGGCAGGTAGCCCAGGTCGTCTATGATCAGCAGGTCGAAGTTGTCCAGCTTGCGGAGCATCCGGGGCAGGTCCAGGTCGCGCTTGGCGGCCAGCATATCCTGCACCAGTCTGTATGCGGGGATGAACAGCACGGAGCGGCCCGACTGCACGAGCCGGTGCCCTATGGCGCGCATCGCGTGAGTCTTCCCTGTGCCGGGCATCCCGAAGGCCAGCACGTTGACACCTCGATCCACGAAGTCCCCCTCGGTAAGCCTGACAAGCTGCTGCCTGAGCCTCACCGGAGCCCGCTCGTGCTCGAAGATATCCCACGTCTTGCCCGCCGGCAGATTGGACGCCCTTCTGAGCCGGTCCACTCTCCGTATCCGCCTGTCCTCAGCCTCCTGCTCCAGCACCTCCACAAGGGTCGGCAGGGCGGCAGCGTGTCCCGCCTTGCTGAAGCGACCAACGGTCTCCGCCGCCAGAGTCGGCAGCTTGAACTCCCTGCACAACTCCCTGATCCGCTCTCCCACTGCGCTCGGAGCGTACGTGTCCGTCGTCATCGCGCACCTCCCGCAAGCAGCCTGTCATACACACCGAGGTCCACTGCATCGGGCAGCTCAACCGTCGGTATCTCGGGAGACGCTGGCGCGGACAGCTGCCGCACCACTGCGTAGTCGAACCTAACCCTCGACTCCAGCAGCCTCTTCAGCGCCCTATCGACCTCGCACTCCATAGTCGTCGCGGCAAGATGCAGTATGCGCACGTAGTCCACGTCGGCACGCTCTCCCTTCCAGCCACGCATCGCGTCGTATGCAAGCCGGAACGTGTGTGAGGGGAACATCTGCTCCCTGAAGCGGTAACGGGCGAACGCTCCGGGCTTGCGCACCAGCGATCCTATGATGTGACGGTAGTCTATGCGAGCCTCACGGCCGCCGCGTATCCGTTCCATACTCTCCACGAGATGCCCCTTGTAGTACACCTCGATCTGGTCGGTGTGCAGCCGAACGTCAACCTCCACACCTATCAGGCGGGACGGCACCGAGTAGGTCCTGCTGGCTATCCTGATGGTGCTCCACTTGCGCACCCTCGTGCGGTAGCTGACGTACTCTGGCACCGGAGCGGAAGGCAGCTCGCGCAGGTGCGGGTACTCTCGCGCCAGCTTCTCCCTGATCAGCCTGTTGCGCCTGTCGACGATCCGCCTCACGAACGCCGTGTACTCATCTACAGACTCGAAGTCAGCGCTGCCTCTGAGGATGAGCGCCTGCGCTATGGCGCCCTTCAGACGGCGGTGTCCTTGTTCTGCAACTCCGTTCTCGTGCGCACTGCGCGGGTTGGTGCGCGTCGCCTTCAGTCCGTAGTGGTCCAGTATGGCCCGGTAGCTCTCGTTGAAGGCGCGACCCTTGCTCTCGCGCAGATCGTGCGTCGCCGCAGACAGGTTGTCGCTCCTGACCACCTCGGGAACAGCGCCCAGCTCCCACAGCGCTCCCTGTAGTCCGCTCACCAGCGCGGAGAACGATGCTCTTATACATGTCAAGCGGCTTTTTCGAGTATCTGGTTGGGCTTCTGGATGGCTGAGTAGACTTCGCGCGCGACATAGCGTTTGAGACAGCGGATGACTTCAGATTTGCTCATTCCTTCTGCGGTTCGTCGTTGCATATACTCCTGGGTCCGCGGATCGTAACGCAACCTGATGATGACAATGCGATAGAGCGCCGCGTTAGCCTGGCGATCTCCACCGCGATTGAGACGATGACGGTTAGTCTTGCCGGATGAAGCGGGTATTGGATTGACTCCGCACAGGGAAGCGAAGGAAGCCTCGGAGCGAAGGCGATCAGCGTTGCTGCCGGCGGCGACTAGTAGAGCAGCAGCCGTGTCGGGTCCTACGCCAAAGGCACTAACCAGAACGGGCGCTATCCCGCTGGTTAGTCGTTCCAACTCGGTCTCCAACTCTTGAACCTCTTCATTGAGTTGACGGAAACGGCAGGCAAGCGAACGAAGTGCGTACTTCGCGGCCGCTTTGGGGTTGTCCAGGCGACCTGAACGTAAACCCTTGCACCGTGTGATGAGGGCGGCGGTAGTGAGACCATCGAGTGTTTCTCGAAGCTCAGACGGAGCTGTCACAGCCAGTGCCTTTATCTGGTTAATGGCTTGGGTGCGAGCCTTTACAGCCGAGTCCTTGGTACTCTTGAGCATACGGATCATCTCTACTTCGCCCTCCCCGGACTTGGGAATGGCATCGGCAATCCCTGAAAGCACTGCGCGCGCTGCCATCTCCGCATCAGTAGCGTCGCTCTTTCCCTTGCGGCGACGAACTGACCGGTCGGGTCGATTGACTTCTACGACCGTGTAGTTCCGACTGGTCAGGAAACGTGCGAGCCCGGCACCGTAGGAGCCTGTGCCTTCGATCCCGAACGCGTGGATCTGTCCCAGGTTGCGCGACCACCGTTCGAGCTCCTCGTACCCGCAGGTAGCAACGGGTACGTGCTTCTCGTCAAGTCGGACACCTCGCTGGTCTATGGCGACCGCCACATGCTGGTCCTGGTGAGTGTCGACTCCGATTATCACCTGAACATCACGATTACTGCTTTCGTGCCCGACGACTCCCGTCATGTCTACCTCCTGAAGGTGGTGCATCGGCCGGATGAGCGGACAAGACTGCGATGAGGCTCCATTGCCAAGCTCTTATGAGGTCACAGCCCATCTAGGCCTCCGGTATTGTGTGGCCATCTCGAACACGAGCCGACAGATCGTTCGGAAGGCATATCTGCCAGTCTCACTGCGGGTCAGGCACGAGCCAAGATGGCCTAATTGCATTATCGCAGTCTCACTGAAGCACACCCGCGCATAGCGCCAGCCCGAGTGACTCAGAATGAACTGGAACAGCAGATGGTCGAACGGCTCTCCGCCTATCGTCACTCCCAGCTCCCCGCAGTGCGTGAAGTCCATCTGCGCCTCACGTCCCGGTGGATGCTTCTGCTCGAAGTACACCTCACGATCAGGACCGTGCAGCGCCCGCCAATCCCTCATCCGTCTCTGCAATGTGCGCAGGTGGGACCTGCCGAACCGCCCCGGATGCCGCCCGTCCAGCCACTCCAGAACAGTCGGCGCACTGAGCACTCCCTCGATGTCCGCACGAAGCAGCGGCTCTATGTCTTGCTCCCACACTCCCGCCAGCGGGTCCGGTCTCGTCCTCTGCCTTCGCCTATCCTTCTTCTTCTCCGACGGCAGTGGTCCCTTACTCCAGTTCCGCACCGACCTCTCGCTCATCCCTGATACCGCCCCTGCTGCCTGTTGTGTCTTGCCTTTCATCAGCTTCTGCCTCATCAATACTACCTGCCGATCGGTGATCAATCTCCTCACCTCCTGTGAGGGAGATAATCACCTATACCAACCGGCAAATTCTAGTGTCGTGACCGGCAAAAGTTATTGTCGCGTATCACCCGCTCTTCAAAAAGCACAGCTTCGACTGCACCTGCAAGTCCTCAGCGTTGAATACGCACCACCTGTTTACCCCTTATCCATCCCTGGAAGGGTTTAGGGCTGAGTTTTGAAGATGCTGAGTATTGCAATACGACAAAGAGCGGCCACACTTTCAGTGGCCATACCCACACTAGTACCGAGTCCACTTGATGATGACACGTTGGGTTTTTAGCGTTCATAGCTTTGGCTTCGGGTAGATGCGATTGAGCTTCACGCGAGCATCCTGAGAGCGAAATCGCCAGTCTATGGTCACTCCCGCTTCGTTTCGCTCCCGCTCAAGCGCCCCTATATGCCGCCTGAGCGTCTCCTCATCGCCAAGGCGTCCCTTCAGACACTGCTTGCCGAAGACGCTCAACTCTATCTCCGCCATATTCAGCCAACTACCGTGCTTGGGCGTGTAATGGAACTCCAGTCGTCGCGCTATACGCCGCGCCTCCACAGGCTCGTATGCCTCATACAGAGAGCCGAGCTTATGAGTATTCAGATTGTCCAGTACCACCCTGATCACCCTAGCGTCGGGATACGCTCGATCCACCAGCCACTTCATCTGCTCGGCAAAGTCCACAGCAGTGCGTCGCTCCGTGACCTCCACGTGCCTCCATCCACCCTTGGGCTCGCAGAACACGAACAGGTTGCGCGTGCCGTTGCGCCTGTACTCATAGTCTATGCGTTCCAATCTCCCAGGCTCGGCTTCAATCGGCGTTCTCGTGTGCGCGATCAACTGCTTGGATGTCTCATCGAAGCAGACCAGCGGTCGCTCAGTGTCGTATTCCTCCTCGTACAGGTCCAGTACATCTTCCATCCGTGCCACGAACTCCCCACTCAGTTCCGGGATGCACCACGCCTTGTTCTTCCACGGTTTAAGTTCGTTTTTTTCAAGCTCTGACGCACCGTCTCCCTCGCTATGCTCTCTACATAGCCCAACTCCACAGCCTTGTCCGCAAGCAACTTCAGCGTCCAGTGCGTATGGCCCTCAGGAGGGTCGCTGCACGCTATCGCCACAAGATGCGCTTCGGCACGCTCATCCAGCTTGCACCTCTGCCCCGGACGCGCACGCTCGACCAACGCGCTCTCAAGTCCCTCCTCGCAGAAACGCTTGCGTATCCTGATGACCGTGCGCCTGCTTATCGACAACGCATCGGCTATGCGGTTATCAAACTGTCCTTCGTCTGCCTTGAGCAGCGCCAGCGCTCTCTTTACCGTGCGCGCAGGTGACTTGCCGCGGTGGGCGACTTCACTCAGTCGGCTCTTCTGGGACTCGCTCAACTCCACTCTGTACTTGTTTGCGGTCATATTCGGCAACATCCTCTTCGTAAGATGTGCCCGAGCTTAACCCATTTCTTATACTTGTGCCAATATCAGCTGGACTCGGTACTAGACTCGTCTCCGCTGACCGCTGACGCCTTTGGGCCTACGTTCCCACCCGGGTCGCGGTGATACCTTCCGTACTCTGCCGCCGGACAATGAGGATGGCGCTCGCCATCTTCCACATCCACCGAACTGACAGGAAGGAAATTACAGTGAAGCTCCCCATATTTTTAATCGTCACGAGCGTTCTACTTCTATCGTTTGCCTGCTCTTCGGAGCAGTAAGGGGCCGGAAGAGACGGCAACGACCCGAGAGGATTCATTCTTGAAGATGCTGACAAAATCAGCATCGAAAACTACGAGGCCAAGCTCGATAACGATGATATTCCCTTCGTCCTCAGAAAAGGCAAGACTGCCGAAGCGTTCAGGGAGCGTACCGAGGGCACGGCTCTTGCTTTCGGCGAGCAAATCGGCAGGATCGACCAGTCCGTTAGCGTGTACGGCCCCAGTGGGTCCTACTTTATATCGACCGGGGAGTTTGACTTCGAGTTGTTTGCAACCGCCTTGAACTCGTCTCCACACATGTCGCCGGTGGAGGACTGGTTTCAGCCGGGCATGGACGCTTGGTTTGAACAAAATGATCACAACATCGTTCTGTTTCCCCAGCATGGCCTTTTCATTAGCGGCAACCGAGGGGTGCTTACGGCGTTGCGAGAAGTCTTCAGCGAGGGGACCGGCTTCGCGGAAGATTCATCCGATCTTGGGAAGTTGCTGTATAGAACTGACCTCGACGGATTCGAGTCGGAGATTAAATCTGACTGCTCACTAACGGAAGATAGCAATCTTGTTCTGGAAGGGTGCGTGGGAGTGTCGTGGGCACTCACTGACGGCGGTGATGACTTCGCTGAACTGTCCTATGCCGTGCTGTTGAACAGCACGGAGAACGCTGAATCCGCCGCGCCCAAGATACAAGAAGAGATGGAGACGACCGCCCTATGGTTCGGGGACAGCTTTGAGTTCACCGAACTGGATATAAGTGGCGACATCGTTACATTCAAGATTCGCCGTTCAGAGTAATGGAATAGTGCAATAAGTCGGTGACTAGGGCACTACCCTGAACCGTCCTCGGGCGGTGAGGTTATGGAGCAGAAATATGAATTATCTACGGTTTTTCGGTTCGCCCAAAAGGACCATCCTTATCGGTGTTGCGCTGATACTACTGAATGTCCTGATCGCTTTCACAATTATCGCGCTCGACCTCTCACTGGACACGTTGCGCTGGCTTAGGTTGCTGATACTCTGGGCGGCAATCATAACGATTGGTGTCGGAATAGTGAGGCTTGGTGGCGCCAAGGGCTGGTGGGGCGACATAAGCAAGATCGGTGGCCCAGGCAGTCTGGGCGACCTGGATGGCTTGAAAGGCATGAAGAGTTCGCAGCTATTCGGATCGGCCATAGGCAGACTCGCGACCGGCGTCATCCTGATTGTGCTGGGGCTTCTGTTCCGCTCGACCTCATTTGTTGAGTTTCTGCACGGCACCGGCTTCCTGCTGGACCTGGTGATCAAATTGGACCAGTCCTTGTGGCCTCTGTATAAGCCACTGTACTCGTCAATGGGATCCCTGCTTCACGACCTGTCCCCCACGCTGGGAGTTCTTAGTTGGCTGGGTATTCTGGCAGGCATAGCGCTAGTCGTAATCGCAGTGATGAAGATGCGCGGCTGGAAAGAGACGCAGAATCAGTCAGGATAGCGGCATTGCCAAGCGTCTTCTGGGAGCCGGAGGATCTTCGGGTTGGGCACGCTGCTGCTGACAATATCGATGGCGCTTGCGTTCATTGCCAGCTCTCAGGAGAACGTCGAATCGGCGCAAGCCGTCCGGGGGCGTCTTCATGTCGTGTTCCCAGCACGGTGATGCCATCCTTATTTGTACATCGGTACATTGGGCGGAATGTACCGACCGACAATTGGCGTGCTGTAATTTCACAGAGACAAATGGAGAGAAAGAGTCCGGATGCTTGTTCAACCGTCCGTCCGGAATTAGGAGAAAAGAATGCAGGACTTCCTACATCGACTCAAAATTCATCTGGTCGGAGAGGCCGGGTTACTTGTCTTTGGCATCATCAGCCTTTTCGGCACCCTGTTCCTGTTTGCCGTATCGCCGGTTCTGGCCGTTCTGTTTCTGGCCGTCATGGCATTTGTCGGCTGGAGATTCATGAGATGGATCAAGGTGCAGGATGCCCACTACAAGGATACTGAAGGCAGGATTCGTTGTCGCAGGTGTCCTGATGATCTCTTTGGTCATGAGAGTGTGCTGGCGTTACTGAATTCCGAGGGGCTTCACCAGCCGATGAACGTTCTGCTGCAGTCCCGGCAGGTGGCGCAGCGGCGACCAGAGCTGTCGGGAACCTCATGTCTGCAAGCCGTCATCAACTCGCGCTTGCCTGCCGCGGGGAAGGCTCCAAACTGCATGGCAGCATAAACGACAGCGCCCACCTATGATTCTGCCTGAGCAGACGCCTTGCGGAATACCAGTCCAGTGAACATGCCGTCAGGAACTTCGCCAGCCTGCGATCCTGGCGAGTCTTGCGTCTGTGGCAGCTCCGGCACAGCCAGCGCAGATTGTCCAGGATGAACGCCCTGAGCATCGCCGCCGGGCCCAACGAGCTTGTGTCAAATGTTGTGGAAATTGCCTCCAGGTGGTTTAGCTCATCAGGCGGCGACTGCCCCCTCGCCGCTCACCGGCAACTCGGTTAAGATACCGTCCTCGAACTTCGCTCCGTCCACCAGCAAGCCCATAAGGTTTCTGCCTCCGTTCAGCGGACGCCAGCGCTCACTCAGCCTCAGCGACACCTTGAACACAAGGTACAATGCGCTGTCTCGACGCTTCATCCGCCGAGTGACGTTCGTCCTCAATCTCACAGCGCTGAACACCGACTCCAGAAGATTCGTTGTCCGCAGATGCACCCAGTGCTCGACCGGGAAGTCATAGAAGCTCACGAACGACTCCCAGTCCCGAAGCACCGTATCGGCGGCATCTGAGCGACCATCCGCTCTCAGATCGGAGACGTACTCGTCCCTCAAGCGCTCGCACTCCACTCGCGTCGGCGCATACGACATCTCCCTCAACTGCCTGCGCGCCTCAGAGTTCAGCGCCTTCGGCAACTTCGCCTGCACGTTCAGCGCACGGTGGTTCCAGCACCTCTGATGACCGGTCGTCGGAAACACCGCATCGAGCGCAGCCCACAGACCCAGCGCACCGTCTCCCACCGCCAATAGCGGCGCACTCAGACCCCGATCCCTCAAGCTCCTCAGCACACCAGACCAACTCTCCGTACTCTCACGATAGCCAAGCTCCATACCCAGCAGTTCCTTCGCCCCGTCCTCCCTTGCCCCCACCACGCATAGCAGCGCAGTCTTCTCCCTGTCCACTCCGGCTCCCAGGTACACTCCGTCCGCCCAGATGTAGGCGTACCTGCACTCGTCCAACTTCCTGCTACACCACGCCCGATACTCCGACTCCCACTTGCTCTTCAACCTCACGATCGTGTTCGGACTCAATGCCGCAGTCTCTCCCACCAACTCACGAAACACAGGCTCAAAGTCTCCGGTGGACAATCCCTCCAAGTACAACTTCCGAAACAGATCCTGCGTCTGACGACTCGTGCGCTCATATCGCCTGACTATCTTCGACTCGAACCCACCACCAGCCACCTCAGCAGGCACGTCCGACACCCTCGGCGCCTTCACCTCCACAGCTGAGACTCCCACCGTCAGTTCCCTGCTGCGGTGATAACCGTTCCTGTATCCGCGGAACTCCTCGCCCCGCTCATAGCGGTCCCTGCCCAGGAACCCGCTCACCTCCTCTTCGAGTGCCGCCGCGAGCATCCTTCTCGCCCCTTCCCTGACCATCGCTTCCAGCGTGTCGTCAACTACGTTCGCCTCTTCTTCGTTCTGATATACTTCCCTCACGGCGTACTCCTCCAGTTTTTCGTCTCATCGACGGTTTGTGATACCTGGAGGATACGCCCTTTCTCTTACCTGCGCCTTTTCAATTTCCACAACTTCTGATATTAGCTCGGGCCCAACGCCCGGGCTACCCCTATCGCCAGGCGGTGGTCCATCTCGTCGGAAGGACCGCCACATATCTCGCAGGGCGTGTGTTGTATCTCTTCAGGATGTTGGCCGGATGCGACGCGGTAGGCGTTCAGGCAGTAGGAGTGCCAGCGTGTCTTGATGTGCGCCGTCGGCTCATAGCACCAGCGGCAGACGCCGTTCCGGGGAGGATCTCCCCACCTGGCCGTGCGATTCACCAGGCGTCTGGGATGCTCTGCCGGATGCCGTCTGTGGTGCAGCACGAGACCCCGGAGCTGGCGTTGTCTGACTGGAGTTCTCATGAGCTGCAGGGCAATCG
Source organism: Dehalococcoidia bacterium (assembly GCA_965222145.1). Taxonomy (GTDB): domain Bacteria; phylum Chloroflexota; class Dehalococcoidia; order Lucifugimonadales; family JADFKI01; genus Bin90. The sequence goes on from CBDCTG010000001.1 coordinate 510,786, forward strand.
CATTTTGACGAGTATAAGAAAGAGTTTAGTAAAATGAGGCTATTCTTAGTGCGAGGATTGCCTTATGAACAGAACGACCATAGCCCTTTTGACAGACCGGTTCGCTAGTCTAAAGGATCCACGAACCGGCCGCGCCAAACGCCACAAGTTTATAGATGTCATTGTCATAGCCATTTGCGCCGTCATATGCGGGGCAGACTCATGGGTGGACGTGGAGATGTTCGGCAAGTCCAAGAGAGATTGGCTTAGCCGTCTTCTCGAACTCCCCAACGGTATTCCGTCTCATAACACCTTTGGGCGAGTCTTCGCGATGATAGACCCTGTTCAGTTTGAGGCCTACTTCACAGAGTGGGTTCAGGCAGTCAACGAGGTGATCGAAGGTCAGGTCATAGCCATAGACGGTAAAACGATCCGCCGTTCACACGACAGGAGGGTGGATAAGTCGGCGGTCCACATGGTGAGTGCGTGGGCGTCCGCCAATCGCTTGGTTCTCGGTCAGATCAGGGTGGACGATCACTCCAATGAGATCACAGCGATTCCCGAACTGCTCAGGACTCTGGACGTGTCGGACTGCACGGTGACCATTGACGCAATGGGGTGTCAGAAGGAGATAGCGGCGACGATCACAGACCAAGGAGCCGACTATGTTCTTGCACTGAAGCAAAACCAGCCTCAACTCCACGATGACGTGACTGAGATGTTCGACCATGCGAAACAGTCCGGATTCTCAGATATCAGTCATCGCTTCTCCGAGACGGTCGAGAAGGGTCACGGTCGAATTGAGAAGCGACGGTGCTGGGCGGTCTCCGACCCCGACTACCTCGACTATGTGAACGACCGCAACCAGTGGTCAGGGCTCAAGAGTTTCGTAATGGTCGAGTCGGAGCGTACCGAGAATGGCGCCACTTCCACACAGACCCGCTATTACATATCGAGCTTGCCGAACGATGCCCATATGCTACTGTCCAGCGTTAGAACGCATTGGGGGATCGAAAACTCGGTCCATTGGGTGTTGGACGTAGCGTTCAGTGAAGACGCAAGCAGGGTGAGACAGGGCAATGCGGCCGAGAACCTGTCCATCCTACGTCGCATGGCTCTGAACATGCTCAAGCAGGAGACTACGTCACAGGGAGGCGTAGCGGCCAAGCGCAAACGCGCTGGATGGGACGAGGACTGCCTGCTCTTGGTGCTTGCTCAGTAAAATGTGATTGCCCTGGGAGGTGCGGTCTCGTCGTCCCATCGAGCCCCTCGCCCATGATAAGCTGCGAGATTCCGCCGGCCAGCCACCGGCCTTCCGGACTGCGTTCACCATAAGCGGGCGACGTATCGAAATAGGTGACGCCCAGGTCGAGCGCGTGCTTGACGGTCGCTACCCCAAGCTCGTATGAGTGCTTGTACAGAGCTGCGCCGCCGAGGCCGATGACGCTGACTTTCTCACCGGTACGTCCGAAGGAGCGCTGTTCCAATTCGCTTGACATGAATGACCTCCATTACTGAACTTCGCAGCATTCTCTCACCGCTGCTTGCCCGCTGCTACTCAATTTGGCGGAGTTTAGGGTCCAGTTTGTCTCTGAGCCAGTCTCCAAAGAGGTTTAGGGACATGACCGTGAGAAGAATTGCTATGCCAGGCATGGCAGCCACCCACCAAGCACCCGAAATCTGGTCTCGACCGTCGGCTACCATGGCCCCCCAGGCCGGCTCGGGCGGGGGTATCCCTGCGCCTACGAAACTTAGCGTCGCTTCCACCAGGATTACGATGCCGACCTGCAATGTGCCCACGACTATGACGGTGTTGGCAGTCCCCGGCAACAGGTGGTTGATCAATATTCTGGGGGTCGACGCTCCGGCGACTCTGGCCAAGGACACGTAGTCCAGCGTTTTCAGTTGTAATACCTCGCCGCGCACCATGCGGGCAAACCGCGGCCATATCCATATCGCCAGAACCCCGATGATCATTTCGAAGGACTGGCCGATCGTGACCACCAATACCAGCGCCACGAGGATTAACGGTATCGCAAGAATAAGATCCACCAGGCGCATCACCACCTCGTCCACCCATCCCCCATACCAGCCGGATACCAGCCCCAACAACACTCCTAACCCGCCGCCGACCCCAAAAGTCACCGCCGCTACGACGAGCGAGATGCGCGCGCCGAATATAATCCGGCTCAGGATGTCTCGACCCAATTGGTCTGTGCCCAACAAGTATTTGGTACTGCCTCCGGCCTTGGTCCCAGGCCCGGAGGCCATCAGTATGGTGTCGCCTAAGTTTACGTTCTGATCCTGTTCGCGGGCCTTTTCCAGTGACACCTGGGAGCTGAGTTGTCCGGGCTGAGGGACTTCCACCACCAGTTTTTCCGCAATCCTTGGACCGCCCCAGAATGGCGGCAAGAGTCTTTCTCTCACGCTGGCGTCAGTTGGGTCATGGGGTGCAATGAAGTTGGCGAAGACCCCGGTAACCACCACCGTCGCCAAAAGGATTATGGATATAATCGGCAGCCGTCTGATCATCCGCCAAATACCCAATATTCGGTCAATCCGGCGCGATGGGCGGTAAAGGACTGATTCTGCCACTATAAACTCTCGAAATCTCTAAGCGTAACGGATTCTAGGGTCGATGAGGGCGTACAGGACGTCCACCAGAAACGCGGCCGCAAGGTACAGTAGGGTGAAGACGAGTACTACCGCTTGGAGGACCGGGTAATCGGACTGTAAAGTGGAGTTAATTGACAACTGCCCCAACCCGGGCCAGGCGAAGACCAACTCTATGGCGATCGATCCGGTAACCAAATTGCCCAGGGTAACCCCTGCGAGGGTCAGTGGGGGGATCAAGGCATTTCGCAGGGCGTGCTTCCAGATGACCCCCGTGCTGCCCACTCCCTTGGCCTTGGCCAGCTTGATGTACTCGGAATCAAGCGCATCGAGCATGGCTGAGCGCACCAGCCGCATGTTGGCCGCCACGAAGAACCATCCTAAACTAATGGCTGGAAGAAATATGCTGTTCCATTCTTCGCGACCTGAAGGAGGCACCCATTTCAGCCAAACGGCAAAGAAAAAGATCAGCATAATGCCAATCCAAAATGATGGGGCGGACTGGGCGATGAGCGCCACAAACTTGCCGATCTGATCGAAAATACTGCCTCGTTTCACCGCTGACAGGACCCCCAACGGCACCCCCGCTATTATGGAGAAGAGAAAGGCAACGCCCGCAAGCTGTAACGTTGCTGCGAGACGCTCCAAAATCAATTCGGTAACTGCTGTAGTTGTTGCAGTTGAGGTGCCGAAATCGCCTCGAACCGCGCCCTTCAGAAAGATCCAGTACTGTTCGTAGTAGGGCTTGTCCAGGCCCAGCCTCTCACCGACCCTCTCGTACTGCTGTCGGGTGGTGAAGTCGCCCAGCATGACTGTGCGTGGGTCGCCTGCTATCCGGGCCATAGCGAAAACAATCACGGATACAGCAAGAAGAGTGATTATCGCTAGAACGAGTCGGCGCGCCAAAAACCGTTGCATATTGCTGGCCTAGCCCTCTAGAGTCATTTCGGCAAGACAGAGGTCGGTTGCTATGAAAATAGAAGCCGAGTCCACCAAACCGTCATTCCGGCCTCCGCCGGAATCCAGAATTGAGTTCAGTCTGAGAAAAGCAAATACATCTAGAACCTGTACTAGGCCAAGGCAATGCCGGGAATTAGGGTTGATCTGGCATCCTGTTATCTAGCCGGCGGATGCGGCGCCGGACGTCGAACGGTCAACAATAGCCACTGGGGCGCCGGCCGTAGCAAGTCCACGGGCCAACCCTCGACCGATCCCGCGGCTTCCGGCTCCGGTCACCACTGCCACCTGTCCCGCAAGATCGAACCGGTCACTCGATTCTGCAGTCACTTGGTTGGCCTCCGTTGAGCCTGTGACAGTTTGGTAGGTCGACCGGTGATGCTGTCATGCTGAGGCGCAGCCGAAGCATCTCCTTACTTTCAACGTCGGTTGGTCTGGAGATGCTTCGCTCCGTTTCACTATGCTCAGCATGACAGTGTTTGGGGCCGGCGCCCGCCAATCTGATTCAGGCTGACAGGGTGGGTGCTACTCTGCCCGGTGCTTCGCGTATTCGTACGATCCCAGCACTCTTGACTCCGCATAGTTAATGTGTTCCGTCCACGCGACAACGTTGGGGCCCAGAGGGAACAGTAGGTTGACGCTGTACAACCCGCTGTCCAGAGCGTTGTCGTACATGAAGGCAGCGGTTTCGTTCAGTTTTGCCCAGTGGATCTCCGCATCTACGGCGGCATTCATCTGGTCCATCAAGTCGTCCATTATGGGATGGTCGAATCCTGCCGAAAAGCCTGAGTTACTTCCATAAGCGATGTGCATTATGGTCGCAGGGCTGGCCCGGCCACCTGTGCCATGGCAGTTCAATCCGACGTAAGACCGGGCGTTGAGTTTCGGCCCGATGACAGTTTGGGGCACGCGGTCTATTTGGGTACGGATTCCGATATCTTCGAAGTATTCCGCCACGGCCTCACAAGATGCGTGTTCACCAGCGACGCCGCGGGTACTGCCAGTTACGATCATATCGAAGCCATCTTCGTAGCCGGCTTCCGCGAGAAGCTGCCGGGCACGGTCAGGGTTGAACTCCCACTCCCTGTATTTGGGAGGAAGCCTGTGTAGTGCGTTTTCCCAGAGCCACAAAGACTGGGGCAACCCCTCTCCATCCAGGAAACTGTCCACTATTGCCCGCCTGTCGACGGAGATAAGCATGGCTTCCCGGACTTTTCTGGCCCGCTCCCATTCGGGAGAGTTGATGTCCGGGTTTGGGGATACCCAGGGACATGCGTCGTCCTTAAGGCAGTTGAACGCGCCCGGACGCCGTTCTTCGAAGTCCGCTTCTCCCATCCCCGCATAGTGGTTAGGATGCAGCCCGAGGTGTTGAGTGGTACCGTTGGGGATCGCCATGTACTGGATGCCTGGCACCTTGTCCAGGGACGGTTTTGAGTCGAAGTTCATCAAGAAGGTGTCCAGATTTCCCGTTAGGAAGCCAGCCAGCCGGGTATTCTCTTCGGGAATCTGCCAGAACACTAGCTCGGCGAACTCAGGGGCTTTACGGTAGTGATCTTGTAGGGCGCTGAACCTCCAGTATTCGTGGAGGCTTTCCTCCTCGTACTGCCAGGGCCCGGTGCCGATACCCAGCGGCCCCGCCGATTCCCGCCCTAGCGAGTCGAAGACGGATTTGCTGTTAACAATAAACGCCGGCTGAATTAAGAAATCCAGGAATCCCCTCTTAGGCGCAACCAGGTCCACGCTCAGCGTGTAATCATCGACTTTGGCTATCCCCCCGCCTTCAACGGCAAGATATTCTCGTGCCGTACCCGCCCAAGAGCTTACGCTGTCTTCCCCGCTGATTTCTTGCATGGAGAAGATGACGTCATCGCTGGTCATATTGCCCCAGTCCCTGTGGAATTCGACGTCTTCCCGGAGCTTGAGCGTCCACACCGCGCCGGAGTCGTCGAGAGACCACTCCGTAATGAGCTGGGGGACAACTTCTTGATCCCCGTTCAGCTTCAGTACTGGCTCGCCGGAGGTGGTGCCGACAAACCCTATTTCCGGGGCGGTCCTGACCGTATAGTCATTGCCGAACGTGACAAATTGCTGAAATGCAACGTCGAGGGTGCCATATTGCATGACATCTGCCGGCGCGGGAGCCGCTGGCACCGCCGCCGCCACCGCAAGTACAACCGCGGCATCTACCGCTTTCTGCAGGTCCATGGCGGTGATGCCGGGCTGCTCGTCCAGCTGGTCGGAGACAATCTTGCTGACCTCGTCGGCAGAGAGCCCGGGCTGCATCGCGCCCTCGACTATCTTGCTAACGTCGTCCTCAGTCAACCCCTCCGGTATCTGGATTCCCGAGATTGCGGCCTGCAACTCCGCGGCGGTTATACCCTCCGCAGCATCGACCGCAGTTTGCAGGTCCGCGGCGGTGATCCCAGGCTGCGCGGCCATCGCGCCCGAGACTATATTGCTGACGTCGGCCTCAGACAGGCCCTCCGGTATCTGGATTCCCGAGATTGCGGCCTGCAACTCCGCGGCGGTCATACCCCCCGCAGGAGCCGCCGGCTGGGGTTCAGCGCCCCCACACGCAACCGCCAGCGCCATCACGAGCACCAGCGACAACATCAGAGCCACTAACTTACCGAATTTCATATCAGCCTCCTATGCATACGCATTCGTAAATAGCCAGACGCAATTATCAACAAGTCGCGGTGTCCCGACTTGTCGGTGGAGCTTTCATTTCCCTTCCATGCTTATTTGCCAGTTCACGTCGGTGTGGGTAGAATGATATCAGGGGAATGCTGTGGTCTCATAAACGCACCACCCAATGATGGCAATAACTATATCAGCGCCTGCTTATCTTATCAACCGCCAGCAGACGCGCCATTTTCACCTCTTCCAGGGAAACAGGGTCTCCAGACCACTTACAAAGGTTCTAAGCGGCACATCCAGACCGAACCTCACCCCAGAGGTAGTGCACTCTGATCTGGGCAGCCTCCTTGAATTCGCGCTCTTCGGTGGCCTGCCAATATCGAGAGATGATCTTGTGAGCTTCATTGGATGTTTGACGGCACCGATGAGCGATAAGACCGTGGCTCTCGTTGAGGATGTTGTGTTGATTGGGTCCACGCCCGAGGTCACGTCAATATGTGTGTAAACGTGATCAGGCGGCAACCTTCTCTGGTGTCGGTTCAACGACGATTCCGTCCTTGTAGACGGCACCCAGGTAGACGTCCCTCATCAGTTCCGGCGCCTTCAGCCTCCGGAACCTGCTCTCCGCCACCAGCAGCATCTTCCAGATCACAGCTATCGCCCTGTCCACCCTCTTAAACCGCTTCGCCGCATCGGTGCGCAGTCTCAGAGCCGCAAAGGGCGACTCCACAACATTCGTCGTCCTGACGTGCTTCCAGTGCTCAGCCGGAAAGTCATAGAACGTCACCATTCGATCCCAGTCACGCTCCAGACTCTCAGCGGCCCCGTCGTAGGAGCGCTCACGACACCAGCCGCAAAACAGCGACCTCAGACGCTCCGACTCCGCACGACTCCCGGCGTATGGGATGCCCCGCAACATCAGCTTGGCCTGTTCGTGCTGCCTCTTCGGAAGCTTGTCCAGAACGTTTATGATCTTGTGGTTCCAGCACCTCTGCTCCCTGGCGTCCGGATACACGTTGCGCAACGCTCCCCAGATGCCCAGGTGACCGTCGCCTACCACCAGTTTAGGACAGTTCATCCCGCGATCCCTCAGATCCCTGAGCGCTTCCGACCAGCTCTGCGTCGATTCCCTGTAGCCCGGTACGACGCTCAATACCGTCTCGGTTCCGTCGCTCAAGGCCCCGATCACAACCAGTATCGCCGCCTTCTCGCGCTCAAGACCGGCCTTCACGTACACTCCATCCACCCACACGTAGACGACCTCGTGCTCATCGAGGCGACGACTGCGCCACTCCGCAAGCTCACCGTTCCACCTCTCCTTCAGTCGCGCCACCGTCGCTGCCGACAACGGCGCATCTTCTCCCAACAGCCCACGCAGCGCCAGGTCAAAGTCTCCCTCAGACAGCCCGTGAAGGTACAGCTGCGGTATCAGTTCAGATACCTTGGCGGTCCTTTTGGCGAACAGCGGCAGTAGCCTGCTCTCGAACCTCTCGTCGGTGTTGCGCACTCGCGGCCTCCTCAACTCTACCGTCCCACCACTCAACGTCAACTTCCTCGGCCTGCCGTGTCCGTTCCGGTAACCGCTATCGCTGTCCGCCTCAGACCGGCGCGCTGACTTCGCCCTGCCGAAAAACTCCGTCACCTCCTCTTCGAGCACCTGCTGGATAAGATTCTGCATGCTCCCTCTCAGCCAGTCCTCCAGTTCGTCCCATTCGGGACTTGACTTTCCCATGCTTTCAGTGGTTCTCTTACTCATGGACGGTGTGCCTCCTCCTTTGGGTTCTCAAGCCCGTTTTGTTCGGAGAAAGGTTACACCGTCTGACCCATTTACACACTCTTTCAGGTTACCTCGGAGCTAGACATGCGCCTCTTCTTTCCTAACAAGTGCTTTAGCCAGAGCGAGATAATCGAATTCGCACGAGAACCAGAAGTGCGGCTTTCCTTGACCGATGACTTGATTGACTGTTCTACCGAATTCTCATCCATTGGAGAAGTAAAAACTCGCCTAAGAAGGAACGCTGCGGACATCATTGCAGAGTCTGAGAGGGAAAACAGCATTCGCAGCCAAATGTCAGAGCGTGCAGGACTGATTGAGGCGGTCAGGGACATCGACAAGATTCTTACCGACACTCGCATTACTCAGCACCAACGATGGTATTCCGAACAAAGGCTCTTCGAAAACGCTTCGCAGCAAGGGGACTTACTGTCGAATCGCATAGCTAGTTCAATGACACCCTTAGCCCGAATCCACCGAAGAGTCATGGTATCTCTGCCGGAGCGTGGGTGAAGGACGCGGCAAGGTGGCGGTGCGGGTATGATGCCGACGCTGGAGCGTTCTGAAGGTCCCCGGTCGTGATGTTGAACGCCAATGGAGGCCCACAGTGGCGATTGTGGGTGAAGTTGACGAATCGGTGAGCAGCAGGGGATACTCACGGTCCGGTCCGGCGCGAGTCTGGGGATGAGATGGGTTATGGAGTGTATGGTGGGCAGTCGTCGCCGCTGCCGTCAGCTGTCAGCTCGGTAACGGAATGGTTCGCAGTCTGGCCAGAGCGCGGCCGAACTGTGTTTCCCAGGGCCAGCGCTGGGGAAGATGCAGGGTGAGACGGCGTGCCGAGCGTGTAAGCCGTCCGGCGAGGGAGAAGAATCGTCTGCGCAAGGTCTTGGTGGTGGAGGCTCGTTCTTCCAGTCCGATGCGGGAGGTCCAGCGAGCCAGATTGTGAGCCATCACCTGCACGGCCAACCAGGCGGCGTTGGCTGCGAAGCGCCCTGAGGGCAGATGGTTCAGTCCTACGCCGTACTTCAGGTCGCGGATGGCGTTCTCCACCTCGGCGTGGCGGCGATGGTCGGCCTCCAGTTGGAGGGTGTCGCCCTCTCGGTCCGTGATGAAACCGTGATAGCTGTAGTTGGTGAAGAGCGCCAGTTGAGAGCCGGGCGTGGGCTTCACTCTGCGGACGATGAGTCGCACTGGTGCGGCGTCGGGCTTGCTCTCGAAGGGAGTGTAAATGGTCTCGGCCACATCGGCTGTGCCGTCCATCCAGTAGGGTATGGGTGTCCAGTCCGTCTCTGGTATGGCCTCGATGAGATTGCGCAGTCGGGGGTGCTGTCGGACGGTGATGGAGAAGCGGACATCCATCTTGCGACAGACGGCAACGATGGTGTGGGCATAGAAGCCGCTGTCGGCCCGCACCGTGAGCGCTCCCGTGGCTCCGGCGTAGCGCACTCGCGCCACCGTCTCCCGCAGGAAGTTGGCTGCGCCCCGGGCGGTGTTGGCTCGGCCCTTGCGCAGTCGTGCCATCAGCACGTCGCCGGTTCCTGAGGCAACGGCCAGCAGCGGATGATAGCCCCGCTGGCCGGTGTAGTTGTGATGGCGCGCTCCCTCCTTTGCCAGTCCATAGGTCTCGCAGACCGTCGAGTCTATGTCGATCGTCAGAGGCGAGTCCTCGGGGCCTGCCCCGGCGTCCCAGGCACGCGCCAGAAACTCTCGGCTCACCCGGTCCAACTGTCGCACATGTCCCCAGCGGAAACTGCGTAGGAATGTCCCCAGCGTGGATGGAGCCTTGACCACACAACCCAGTACCGAGGAGGTCCTGCCCGCCCGCAACACGTCGGCATCGTCAATGCAGTCGCCACCGACCAGAGCCGACGCCACCAGGGTCAGTATCTTGTCCCCGGTGTTGGCCCGCCCCGGGGCGTCGCCCAGGTCAACGTGGTTGTCGACGAGTTGGCTCAGACCCAGACGCCCGGCCAGGGTGACCGGCAGGATCAGCCCGGCATTGGCTACCAGGCGGGGATCGTCGAAGGCGATTTGGATGCGGTCAGGGTGGTTACGTGGTAGCATCTGTTGGGTGCTCCTTTTCTGTGACAGGTTTTGTGTTGTAAAACCATTATCTCAGATTCAGAGGTGCACCCTTTTGCTTCTTCAGGAGGCCTCTCACACGCCCCCCTCGGTGGATTGGGGCTTATGCCTAGATAGCACGAATCATCGTCAGAAAAGAAGTGTAAGTCGACGGTTCGGACGCCGTATTTCCGAGCAATCTGCGTGTGACGGTCACCCACTTCATACACTCGCGGCCATCCATTGGCGCTCAACGACTCCGAGTCGAATTGGATCTCGACCTCATAGACGTCGGCGATGAATGAGCTTGACTGCCTGATAGATCCAACTCGTCCATTTCTCTTTATACTCAGCCTGCGTGACAACTTATCCCAGGAAGCACAGAAATCGATCTCTCCCTCAATCCTCCGCTGACGGGCGTCGTAGCTCAGGTTGGGGAAATTGTCCCTTAACCATCTCATGTCGGCGGGAGTAATCGCCTTCATCTCGCATACTGACTTCTGGGTGTTACCGCAACGGAAGTTGCGACGGACGTAGTGCCCACTCTTCTCCGACGGCTGTTGTCCTTATCACCGCGGTCATCTTTCTTTTCTCCGAACGAGTCACCAAACACTTTGCGCCACTTATCGATGCTGTTATTATGCTCGGTTGCCTCATATGCTTCGTCAATCCTGCGGTTGTAGATTTCGAACATTTCTCTGAAGTTCTCGTAATTCTTCTGACTCCAGTCTCGCGTGAACTCTTCCTCCGGGAGGGCAGGGTTGAAAATCTCAGGTCTTTGAGGATTCTCCTGTAAGAAATCGTTAATTCGGTTCGAAACTGTCTTCAGCCCGTCAGGTACGTTCTTGAATTCATCCGCATCATCTTCGTCCTCTACGGTCCGCCCTATCAGTGTGGTCAGCAGTATCGACTTGGCCTTGAAATTGCCCTTGTGATCCCTCAGGAACTTCAGCAGTCTTGTGACCTTCTTTAGATTGCCGTGTGTGATTTTCGATTTGCTGTCAAACCACTCCCTGTAGCCCGTGCCATCTGTGATTTCAAACTCTTGGGTCTTGTCGTTACAGATGTACTGCTTTCCATTTGGCTTCGTGATGCAAGGGACGATGTCCAGATGAATTTCCCCCTTGTACTCCAGCTTCACGCACCTGGTATGCCTGTGAACGATATCCTTGTAAGTCCCATTGCTTTTGAAGCACTCGTACACCTCATCTATGTACTCATGTGGCTTTTTGTTCTTGTCATATTTCATGTAGAGCAGTAAATCGGCGTCGTAATCCTGCCCGTCCCTGACGGGTCTTATGACTGTACGGAGCGCATACGATCCCTGGAGCTCGATCTTCTTGAAGGATTCCAAGTTCTTCTTCAAGAACTTACTGACGGCCTCGACCCTGCTATCAAGTTTCTCGATCCTGGTCTTGTTGAGATTGACCTCATCTGTCAGGAATTTATCAAAGTAAGATACATGCTTCATGCCTGTTTCATCTCCTTGGTTGCTCTGTTTCAAACGGATGGTATTGGACGGCGGGTTCCTCCAAAAAATCTCTTCTAATTTGCTCGCCGTATTCTGCTAACGACTTATCTGCTGCGTCTGGAAGTTCGGCCTTAGCGCGGATCCAGTCATCCATCTCGATTGGTTTACCGTTTAGCGGCGCATCAACTCTTGCCACCCTATCGGCTCCGATCAGTAGACCGGCCTGTCCTACCGCGCTCAACGACTGAAAACGCATGGCAGCAAAGATTATGTCGTGCCAGGCCAGTTTGCCTCCCAAACGTTTCCTGATCTCACCAACGGTATATGGGTCCTCCCCACAACCCAGGCTGAGAATGCGAACTCTCCCTCGCTCCACAGAGAAACAGGATAGTGCGTCCACCAGCCCGATCATAGTTGGGTTGTTCGCCCACACTCCGCCGTCTACGAATGTGTATCCACCGTCCTCAAGAGGACGATAGAAGGTGGGCGCGGCCGATGTCGCAGCCGCCACCTTTACCTCTTTTCCTTGGCGTCTAGCCGAAAGTCGGGATGGTGAGGAGTCTTGAATATGTACAGGTCGCTGTGGGTTCCGTCGAAGGACGGAATACAGAGCCTGACCTCTGAATCTCCCAATCGTCGTTCGCCCAATAGTTCGGTAAGGACGTTTGCCAGCGCTTCTCGGTCATAGCGGTATCGGAGTAATTGAGTCAGGTTTCTAAAAGAGCGCGTCAATCCACTTGCCGGAGGGAAGACTTCGCACCCTCGCTCAATGTAGAGGCTCGCAATATCAGATGCTCTCAGTCCAGCACCCAGGCCAATAGCGATAACTCCGCCAGTTGATGTGCCGGTAATAAGATCGAAGTAGCGAGATATGGACTCTCCATCAAGATAAAGCTCTTCCAGCCCTGCAAGAAAGGCAGCGGGGAATATACCACGAATGCCGCCTCCATCAATCGAAAGGATGCGGAAATCCTGTCCCACAGGCCACGATAGCTGCACACGACGATGTCGGATTGCACCGGACGACCGGCGCGGTGGCGTCTTAGACTGTTCGTTTCCGCTCACACTCTGCCCCCCGAATACGCAGGTTGAAGGTCGGGCGCGCATTGCCGCTTTCCCCACATGAAGAGTCTAGCAAATGATTCTAGGTGGCGTCACAAAATTGGTGCAACTTGTCGCCCCAACGGTAATTCGAGGGTCCCATGGACCGACGGCGGCTCGGACTGATGGCTGAGATCAATTGCGTTGATTAGCCTCCTGTCAATTGGTCTGGCCCTTCTCAGTCCCTATGTGCCACTGAGCCGCAGGTGGCTTCTGATTCTACGGCAAGGCACGGATGTTACACGTCAACCAATCTTGTCGGCCCGTTGCCTTTTTGGATATGTGACCGAAATTCTTCAGCTCTTAATTGTCGCTTACCAGATAACAACGCCATATGTGGTACCTGCTGTCAAAGTTCGTCTTGTAGGTGATCACCTGTCAAACTCCTGGTTTACTCCTGCCCGAGTCTCCCAGAGTTCCGCCTCAGCTTCATAGTCCTCGGCAATTGACTTCAACAATGCTTAGTATTCACCCCAATCCTGAATCCCCTGCCCATACTCTCTGACCGCACTGACTCCAACGCTTCGCACACTGGGCGACACGGCCACATTTCACCGTCTTCAGATGGCACGCGAGAGCGGGAGAGGAGCTCTCCAATCTGGGAGTCAAAGACATCTGCATGGTCGAGGTCCCTGCTCAAGTCGCGAACTTCATTAATCCATGTCTTCAAGTCATCCACATCTATAATGCCGTCATCGCCAGTACCGGGCGTCCTGCGAAACTTATTCATTGCTGTAAAGGCCAAAGATGCCAGCACTTCCCGATTAACGTCATTCGTGCTGTTTCCTTTCTCTCGCATCAGAATCGCCCCGACTAGATGCCTGATATGGAGCGCATGAGATATATGTTGCGTAAGCCTGAAACAGTGAGTACGACAATTACTCCGATAGTGAATGCGATGTAGTCTTTCTTGTACACTCGCCCCACATTCTTATACGTCGCCTCCGTATCGCCGACCATGATGGCTTCGCTCCAGCACTGGCCGCAAATCGATAGCTCCTGTGGCTGGCGCGCATTACGGTTGCAGTTGATGCACAGGATTTCTTGGTCTTCGAGCCGAGGCTTCTCATGTGTTGCTCAAGGAATTCGACCGGACAGATCTTTACACCGCGATTATCTCACTGGCCGGCGGGAGGCCGTTTGACTGTGGGCAGGGAGAGGGCGACCTCCGGGGAGCCTCTCACCCTGCCTGCCCTACCCCCTCCCATGTAGAGGGTAGGGGGTAGGCATATAGGGAGCGGCGATTCAGATACGAAAACCGCCGAATATGTCCCATTCGTGTATAGTCAGCGTCCCATTCAGGTATAATTTCCGTCCCCTTCGGGTATAGTCAAGGCCGCACGCGACTGCAGCCGTCTGTCCCGTCGGTGACTGGGCGTCCCCTTCGGGTACAGTTGCCTTGCAGGCTGCTCGGGTGGGGTGGCCGGAGGCAGTATCCGCCGGTTGTCGATCCGCAGTTCACCGTGCTCCTCGAGGTTCTCCAGGGCGCCCAGGCCCGCCGTGCCAGCTCACGCCGGTTGGCCTTGACGCTGCTAGGGTACGCGAGGATGATCGCATCGTCGTCTGTCAGGGGGTTGTACGGGTCCAGTCCCCACCTGCGCAGCCACCTGCCGCCCTTCGGCGCATGCGTGCGTCCGGGTTCGTGCCATAGGAACGACAGCCCGATGAGCGCTCTGTAAGCCGGCGCGCTTTCCGCGCCCCACTGGTCGAGACGCCTGGGCAACCGGACGCCGCCCTCGACCTCCGGCGGTATATCGAGAACCACGCCGATCGGCATATCGAGGTCTATGCGCCCGAAGTTCTCATTGATGCGTACAAGATGGTGAAAGTACCCGTAGCCGGTTTCGGGGTCGAGCATTGGTATGCGGGCCCCCTGGTTGATTACCCTGACGGCGTTGTGGATGCGTGGCCATATCCTTTTCACGGAGTATAGTTGACGGGGTCTGCCGTCCAGAAATTCCGGCGGATAGAGCGTGTCTCTGATGTCACGCAGGGTGATCTTATAGGTTACGAATCTATCGCCGTGTCTTACGAAGGCGGACGGAGCTGCGGCGAGCTTGACGAGCATGCGGGCAGGTATGGGCGCTCCGCCGCTGCCGCCTCTGCTGGCGCCTGCCTGAACTCCCAGGTCGTACAGGTTGACGGGCAGCACCGGGATGCGGCTGGTCCTGTTGCCCTCACCGAATCCGGGGAACGCGATCTGTGAGCCGTCCGCGTTCATGCCGATGTGCGCCGGCGTCAGGTAGAGCCGGTCCGCCTGTGCGCCGTTGTCGCGCATGGAGATCCGGGGCAGGATCGTATCGCCGCGGAGGTTGCCGCCGGCGTCCCTAACGGGCTGCACTTCCTTCGGTCCCGACTGCCACGCGTGAATCAGCGGAGCGAGCGGATGCTTCGTATCGCCGTCTCTCCTGGACGCCTCTTCCCACGCCAGATGCGCCAGCTCCGCGAAGCTGCCGACCTCGAAGCGCCTGTTGGCCGTCTTCTCCACCAGGGTCCAGCGTCGGAAGAACTCGGCGCGTGCGTCATCGCCCCAGGCGGTCGTGGAGATCAGGTCATCGAGTTGGCGAAATTCGAGGTACTTTTCAGGCGGGCAGGCGCCTTCGTTGCCGTGGGCTCTCCACACGGCCTCAGTGAGCAGCTTCAGGGACTCTTCACTTGTGAGTTCCATAGTCGGGTTCCTTCCAGTCTCCGGCGGGGTCAGGCACCGCCCCAAATAGAGTTCTGAAACAGGTCGGTCGCGCCATCCTCATCCCGATCCGGCTGCACCGTGGCAGGCGATCCGGTTCTGATTGGGATAGTCATGTGAGTCCGCGATGTGCGGTATCCGGCTGCGCATCCGGCGCGGTGTCTCCTTTCCGCGTCGTTCGGGTGCCTGGTGCTTGTGCCTTCATCTGGGCGGCTGTGCGGCGACGGATATTCCGAGAACAGGACCGTAAGCGCCCGATGGTCCGCCACCAGCCGCCTGATATTCCTGGGATCCATGGCAACGCCGGAGAACTCGAACAGGGTGCGCGCGGCCTCGGCGCGGCTGGGCCGCTCTTCCACCCAGCTCACGAATGCTTCAAGCCGACTGTCGTCCCAGTCTCGATCGAAGTCCGTCACATCGTCCATATTCTCCGCCTCCCGTTCTCCGATAGGGGAAGCCACACTCCTGGTGAAGGCTCGTCGACGCTAACTCGCAGGCGTCATTCCGCCGGCGATGTCCCGATAGGAGGAGAAGAGGACTCCGCCGCCTCGGTGGATCCCAATCCCATGGTAGGCATGATTGTTTGCGCTCGCTTTGCCGTTACTGTTTACGTAACCACACAAATTCACGCGAACGCTCATCAGGTCCGGCATCCGCGACCGCCGGATACCGAGTTGGACACTTTTTGGACAGTGCCATAGCACCGCGCAGAATTGCCCTACTCAATTCACACATCTGGACACATTTGGACACTTTGCACAAGACTGTGACAACACTCGTACACCGCATGCTCACCGTGCGTACGCGGACGCGCTCTGAGCCTGGCAGGATTTTCGGACACTTCGCGGACACTTTGCGCACGCCCCGTGAATGACCGAATATCCGCCGCATCCAGCGACGATTTCGGGAGCCGCTGAGCCGAATGTGTTTACGCTGATCCGCTTCCCGCCAGGCACGACTGCCTGCGCTCATGGAGCCGGTGTTTGCGTAAACACCCATGCGAATCCGTACCGTCAGTCAGCCCGGTAAAAGGCCATCCGGCCCGCGGGCAGATCGAGCGGCGCAAGCCAGCTCTCTCCCAGGACCCCGGAGCGCTGCAGGTCGTCGTCGCTGCTGACGTACAGGGGCAGCCTCGCGCCCGTGAACGTCCTGGGCGTAGAAAACTGTTACCGTAAACATCGGGTGCCAGCGTAAACATCAGGCGTAGACATCAAGTGCCATATCCACCATGTCGCGGTCGCCATATCCGCTCCGGACAGCGCCATAGCATCGAACGAGGCTCCCCGGGCTGCTCCGCTCGACACACTTCCTCGCTTCATAGGAGACCTCAGGGAGCTTGTCTAGGTGATGGCAGGTTACCGGGAGAGCGAGGAGTTGGAACTGTTCAACCCGCTCTATCTCTGTCGTCAGATCATTCCCTGTTAGTCGTCCGAAGTCACTGGTTTCCGTTGTTGCGTTATCCTCTCATTTCTGTCGTACCATGCTTCCTTCGATTACCCCAGGACTCCGCTATGTCAGGTCATTTCGGGTTGCTCAGGTGTGTGGTGTGGGTCAAAGCGGTGCAGCTATCCATTACAACATTTTGCCGTAGGTACGCGTTTTTGTTTCCAGGGGTGATTTTCTGGTGTTGCAGCTTGGGATCAGTTCTTGTGTGTCGCTTGATTATGGGATACAGAGGGTATTCATCAGGGGTTTTGCATTGTTTGGGATGATGCGCCTTGAATTATCCCTTTAAGCCTGTCTATACTGCGAGGAACGGTACCACAACATAGAGTATTGCAACACCCCGCCCTTTTTCTTCTATCTCTTATTAAACCCCGTGTTGTTGCATTTCGACCTCACGTTGCTCTGGAGGCTGAGCGGGCCCATGATCTACATATCCCGAAGTACTGACCTGACTCTCTCGGCACTGGCTCAGATGTCATTCATGGACAGTGTCGTGCTTGCCGCGGTCACAGGTCTTCCGAAGCGGACCGCGCGTGAAGCCCTGCGCCGGCTCTTTGAACATGGATATGTCGGCACAGTGGCCTACACACGTTCGGACGGGACAAGACTCAAGCTCGCCTATCTGAAGTTCGCGGGGATCGATGAGTTGGCGCAGTCACGACTTGCGGGCGAGAGTGCGTCTGACCTGGTAGCGGGAAATGACATGCTATCGGCCCAGGGGCGGGAGTACCTGCTGCAGCGCCTCGATGTCGCGCTCGTGCTCTACAGGGTGGCACAGGCCGTGGCGGCAGCCGTTGGAGACGCTGAGGGGCTGCGCTTCACCTGGCGATGGGAGAGGCAGGGTTCGCTCGATGCGGTGCTGCAGATGCAGGACGCACGCACCATCGCCATATCCCGAATAGGGAGCACTCACACCGGGAAAGCTATCAGCACCCGTCTCGCGTCATTACGGAATATGCACCGGAACAGGTCGCTGCACACTACTCTGTTGATCGTGCCGGGAGTCGTCGAGCATGAGCGAGCTGCGGCCTTCATGGACAGGTCGAATATCGGGGGTGTATATGTTGCGGTCGAAGCGGAGATGATGAGAGAGTCGCTGGATTCTTCTGTATGGGAGACACCTGCGGGCCGGAGGGTTGAGATTGCTTTTGCCCAGGCGAACACGCCGCGCTCGAAGATGCCGACGACGAGGCGCCCCGAGGAGGATCCTGAAATGCCGTCTCAGGACATTGCGGACGATGCCGGCACGATGGGGATGGTGGCATCGGAGCTGAGCATGTCAGGCAGGACCCTGCTGAGACTGCTGTACGACTTCCCCATCATCCGTGTGCCGGAGCTGCAGCGAATGATGGGAGTCAGTAAAGGACACCTGACCAGGGTTAAGGCGGAGCTCAAGAGAGCCGGGTTGGTGCATTACTTCAGCATCGGCCGGACCGTCAATGGCCGCAAACGAAACGGCCGGCGGGTGGCGCTCAGTGAACTGGGGCTTCGCTATCTCCGGACGGTGGACCGCAGCAGCGCTCAGTTCATACGGGCGTTCTGGCTCATAGAACCGTGCGGGGAGGGCGAGGAGGACAGCGACAAGAAGTATCACGTGCCCGGGATGCGAGTTACGGGGAGCAAGGCTCACGTCCTGCTGAAGGAGCGGCTTCACACCGATGGGGTGTACGCATTCATGTCCTTGCTGATGCAGTCCTGCAGGAGCAGCATGTCCTGGGACATTGTGCAGACGCTGCCTGCGCATCGATGGGAGAGGCATTTCAAGCATGGTAGAAGCACGAACCGCAAGCACCCATACATCTCGCGTTCCATCAGGCCGGACGCCACGTTCGTCCTGGAGCATCCGGACAGGTCGTTCGCGTCGTTCGTCGTGGAGTTCGAGCGAAGCGCCACATCTCCATCCACGATGTCGAAGAAGATCGAGAAGTACCGGCACTACTTTGCCGCGGAGAGCACAGCACAGGACTTCCTGGATGGCCGGCCGACCGTACTGTTCGTGTACGAGACTCGCGAGCGCGCAGGCAGTTTCACCAATCACGCGGCCAGAGAGGGCGGAAGCGAGCTGCCAATGCTTGTGACCAGCCTTGAGGACCTGGAGAAGGCGGGGAGCGTCTTCAGGGACTGCTGGTTGAGCCCCTGCATTTGGGCACAGGTTACCAGGGGCTGCGACCGATGACACCCGGTTAGGGGATATGGATCTTCTGGTTATAAAGGTCGTAGGCTTCGAAAGCCGCAGCTATCTCCGCAAAAGCCGGGGCCGCTATGATTACTCCGGTGACGACAATCCCCAAGAAAAGGACAGCCAGCATTACGCCTGCGACGCGAGTCGCAACTTTATCGGCCGTGTCGCCTCTCTTGGGCCATACCCACCAAACTACTCCACCTATGATGCCAAGAATTAGTCCTCCGAGGAGCAAAACCTCCCAGTTGTCCTTGCTCCAGCTACCCAGTGCCTTCAGAAGGGACCAGCCCAATTTGCCAAGCTCTATTGTCCCCCACGCGATGCCGGCGGCCACAGCGATCGCAAGCAAGATTGCGACCAGGCCTGCCAGCCACGTCCAGCCGGTCGCGCAAAACCACGTGGCTGCAGACTTGCCGGCTCCCCAAACCATTTCGGTTGCCGTTATCGCGATGGCAGGCAGGACCGCCCGACGCTGAAGTCGCCTCAGCCGGTCTCGCGCGTCCGGGCCCAGGCGGGAGTCCTCGAAAATGTACCCACTCTGCTCTTCGATTTGGATCAGTCGCTCAAAGCCCCAGACCGTCTCAGGATGCACGACCCGCGGCAACTTGCCTGTCGCCAGGTGGCCGTAGGTGTCGGTCAGGCGTCCCCACTCCGTGATAATCTCGACACCCTCTTTGCCGTAGCGCCAGAGCTGGTCAGGAAGCGGGTCGCGGTATACGACCGATGCCGCAAAGTTGCCGATCATTTTGGGACGCCGCTGCCCTTTTTGCACCGCGGTCGACTGTAGGCGCAGTTCGTACGGGACACCCTCACGGAAAAACGCCACCGTCTTGTCTCGCCAGATCACGTAGTCGTCCGGCAGAAGCGCCACGGTGGCCACGCCGATGTCGACGTAATCGAGGTCGGAGATGCCAGCGAGGAGCAGCTCGTCGGCATCGCCCTCGACCATCTGCCCTTCCACCATGTACCCGGCCGCGCGGAAATTCTCCTCCCAGCCTTCGCAGGAGAGAATGAAGGCCTTTTCGAGCTCACGTTGTCGTCGAGCCTCGTCAGCCTTCCTCTTGGCGTCTGCCGCCGCTGCCGCCTGTTCAGCTGCCCTTTTGGCCTTTGCATCCGCGGCCTTCCGTTCAGCTTCTCTCTTGGCCTCTGCCGCCGCCGCCCGCTCTTTCGCCTCTTTCTCTTGACGATCCCGCTCCGCCGCCGCCGCCTGCTCTGCGAGGTGCAGCCGGCGCAATTTCGCTGTCCGCTCCGCTTGCATGATATTGGCGAGCCGTTTTGTGAAGGGGTCAGCCATACCCTTCTTCTGACGTATCCACTTTTTGTTGCGGCTGACGACCCCGGGGTCTATGTCGTGCTGCCGGCCGAATCCTCGGACTCCCAACTTCTTGACCTGGGCGAGAAAATAGGCCTCGATCTCTTCGTACGGTATCTCTTGACTATAATCGGTCATAATCGCGCCTCCCGGAAAACCTTTCTAGCCCGCAGCCATCATGTCGTCTCCTTTCACTACTGACTCAAGACAAAAAGAAAGAGAGCCAAACGGCTCTCTCATTCATCTATCCGCACCTGCGCGATCCAATAGCGCAGGCTTGTGTTGCAGACAGGCACAGCTGCTGGCAGTGCCCACTCGATGTTCTGACGATTTCGCAAAGGCTACCTCACGATTCGAACTTCACTTGCAGTCTAGCAAAAGCATAAAATGTTTTCAACTGAAAACTGCTCTTTACCTGTCTCCCCTCTCACAGTACACTTTTATCCTGAATCAGGACAACATTCTGCCCTATTCTGGTTGGGATTCGACACGAATTAAGCACTAGCCTGAAACCGCCACCACTCGCGGCCAGCGGCAGTTTCGCCAGTGGCGGGCAAGGCCTGCGGCATATTATTCACCGTCGCCTGGGATTGTGCCAACAGTGTCTCCGGTCGCTCATTGCTCGACTGCATGCGACACGCCGGTCCTTTGAGTCCTGCAACTGCAATTGCGTGTCTTTGAGGTGGGTCTCGAAGCGCTTGATTTCGGCGCGTGCGATCTGCAACTCCCCTGCCAATGATGAGTCAGCAGGAGAGTCATTTGCGGCCGGTGTCTCAACAGCTGCGCTCAAAGTAAGCTTGAGCCACTCAGGGAGCGTCTGATCGGTTCTGGCAGCCTTCGCCTCGATCTGCTCTTTCAGCCAGGTCCCCCCCGTATGGATACCGGCACGGGGCGACACACGGTGGTCGGTCGGCCGACGATTATATCGCGCGCCTGCGGCAAGAAGTTGCAGCGTCCCGTCCCGGCTGAATAGCCTCCTAGCGTCCCTCGCTTCGGGCTGTTTGGCAGCCTTCCAGCATTGTGAAGAGTCGAAAGTGTGCACGCAATGCGTGATGAAAACACCTGCCGCAGGCTGCGTTCACACCTGCTGTGAAAGCCGACAGGAAGGCGGGTAATTCGGCGTGCCTGCCACATGCGATAATGGACTGAGGTCAGCGCAGCGCCTCGATCAGACCCGACGTTGTTGACGCGGTGGCCGCAGCCACTCCTCATGGCCTCAAGACCCTGCATACCTCGCTTCTGCATGAAGTGATCGGTGCAACTATCCACTGCAACAAGCGGGAGGCTGAAAAGGGAAGTAGAAAAACACAGCTATCCATCCAGAAGGAAATACCATACCGCCAGGCGGCAGATACACATGGTGGATAAATTCCTGCCGGTTGGTCCGCATACACTGTGGGTGCGCTGCTCTTCGGTTTATTCTCTGTGAACGTTCACGGACTCTTTTCCTGGGACTATGTCGTATCCCTCCCAGTAATACTGGACTCTTCCGTCAACACGGCCGCGCGAGGCTCTTGGGGCCGAGAAACGCTCACGGAACAGCTGCGCGATTTCTCTGCGCACGATTCCCTCTATTTCTTCTCTATCGGGACTGACACCACAACGAGAGGCCCATACACTCCAGATGCGCTCCGTGGTGATCCGGCTGCGTGACCGTCTGACAATCGCCCCGTCAAGAAATCTGTCGAAGGCGTCGGCATCGTCACCGTCTTGGCCATCCTCATAGTCGTCGCCTGAAGCCGCATCCGAAATGCCAAGATACAGGACGTCGCCGAAGTCGTGTGAGCGCAGCCACTCGCTGATTACGTAGAGGCTGTCCACCGGTGCGTCCGCGTCAACCGCAGTGAAGACCGTCTTATACTTCGTCGTACGAGAGACATGCATCGGCGACGACACCAGCATCCGGCTGGTGTCGTCGCCGGAGAAGGGGACATCCGAGACGGTCACGACTACCTGCTCCGTCTCAATGCCCCGCGAGTCCAGGTACTCGGTCGTCACGTAGACGTTCGTTGTCGGCGCGAGGCCGTCGTCGGTCGCATAGACCGTCTTTCTCTTCGTCGTCTTCGAGAACTGCATCGGTATCGCCAGCTGCATCCGTCGTACTCCCTTCCTATCGGTGTGAACACTGTGAACGTCGCCTGTCGTGAACGCATGTGATCCAATTTTACTAGGGTTCAGCGCCGAAATGAGCATCGGGCGACGAGCAATTTCAGGCAAAATACTCCGGTGTGAACACTGTCGTCTCTACCGGGTGTCGCGATCCACAATCTGCTGCATCATGGCGGTTCCGCCCGCAGGCGGCATCTATCGTGAATGCAGCGAAGTTTATGAGAGCGAGTACGGCAGGGCCAGGCAGGAGAGCAATAGACGATCGGGCGAGTGAATAGGTGAATAGGGATAATAGCTCGCATGGAATATATAGCTGTGAAGAGCAGGTGAAAAGAACGGCAGCAGGCGCGTGGTACAGGCAGAAAGTGGGTGAATAGACTGAGGTGGATAGATGGCCAATTTCATGCACTGCTATTTGCGGGTGAATAGCGGGGTGGATAGGTGCGAAAACCGGCGAGATGTCGTCAGAAATGGCAGACACGCATCGGTATCGCCAGCTGCATCCGTCGTACTCTATTCCTGTCGGTGTGAACGCTGTGAACGTCGCCTGTCGTGAACGCATGTAACTTGACGCCACTCCGGTTCAGCGCCGAAATGAGCATTGAGCGACAGACTATCCGGCAGAATGCCCTGACGTGGACACTGTCACCTCTACCGGGAGTGGCGATTCGCCATCCGCTGAAATACGGCGGTTACGGGACTGGAGAGAGGTTCCGTGCCTTGTCTGAGAGGGAGTTCGTCAGAGGCGACGCATTTACGACTAATCTCGGCAGTATCAGAATCGAGGTAGGCGCAGACAGTCCCGACAGATTCTCTTCGGACTCGGACCGGGTCAATTTGACAAGGTGAAGAACATCCTCATATCTTGAGGCCCAGACCGATTCATTGACTGAGGTGCTTACGTGCTGGCATTTATCGATGAGAGTGGACATCCTCATCCGAACGACTCGCATAAACGACCAGTGGTCGTGGCGGTATGTATCGAGGCCGAACATTCCCGGTTGGTCAGTGGCCGTATCCATGCTTTGAAACGCGACATGCTGAACAGGGAGCGCCTGGAACTGAAGGGCGCCAATCTTCTGAACAGAACCACCTACCGAAGAAAACCCGACTACGCAAACTTCGCTGAGGAATTCTTCAGCACACTCACGGAACTACCCATTACCGTGTTCGCGATAGTGATGGAAGCGCCGTTCACCCTGCGGGAGAGTGACAGCGACCGCCTCCCGAACAGGTTCCGTTACCTTGTACAGCGGGTTCAGCTGCTTGCTGAAGAGAAGCACAAGATGGCGACCATACTGTTCGATGGAACGCCAGATCTGTACCAGGATGTAGGCTGGAAATTCAACAGTTTCCTTTACAGGTCTGAGGAGGGCAGGGCCTGCGACCGCATTACCGACGCTCCCGCATTTGTGGATTCGGTGACATCCGCGGGAATACAGATCGCGGACATGGTCGCGTATGTGGTCCGCAAGTATCAGGAAGAGATATTTGATGCTTCGCCTCCTGCCCGCGACCTGTATCTGTACGCCATCCGCCGATGGTACAGGATGATCATGCAGAAGACGGTTGATTTGACGACCGATGAAGGGGAGGAGCGACGGGGAGTCTACTCATGCCAGTGGGAGGCTTCTGACAAAAACAAAGAGTCAGATGTGACTCCTGCAAGGAATCCCTCCCGACTCTTGCTTCAAGCGTAAATCGAAAGCTATCTCTTGTCAACACTGAGTTACCTTAGCTAGGGCTGGGCATAATTGCCACGCTTTACTCCCTTCCCCATAATGGGGGAAGTTAGGATGGGGTGAAACGAATTACACGCAGCACTGATAAACTATGGTCGCAGTGTCAGGCGTTCGGTGACTAACCGATTCATGCTGACACCTGCCTCCGCGGCGTCCATTGCCAAGGCGCGGTGGGTCTCCGGCGGGATGCGCAGAGTAATCGTTCCACTGTAGCGGCGCGTGGACAAGGGCTCCGGGACTGGGATGCCCTCTTCCCGATTGAGTTGTACGGCGTGGGCCACCAAATCTCGAATCCCTGTCAGAGCCTTTTCCGGTGTATCGTCCAGGTGACTGAGTAGGCCGAATTCGGCGCACAGCGCGACGTATTCATCGTCCTCATCTGACCAAAATACCCGGTAGGTGTAGCGATCAATCAATTCAGCCATGCATTTCCTCCAGTCTGTCGATTGCCTTGAGTGCCTGACGGACCTGATAAGGTTTGGCCCTGCCCCGGACGGGCTGGATATTCACCAACGGCCTGCCCTGCCAGGGCATCCTATAAAAGAGGTGGCTGCCTCTCTGCCTCGGCTCCCCGAAGTAGTGGTTACAGATTCTTCTGAGGTCATCGAACCGGACGTTCCGAGGGTTTCGGCGCATATCGGCGATGGTTTTGTCCATGTGTTTATGATGGCGTTAATGCAATCAAATGTCAAGGATGGCACTGGCGGGTAGAGTTGGGCATAATTACCGTTCATCTTATCCCTGCCCCCTTTAGGGAAGGTTAGAGCCTGTCCCGAGCTTGCCGAAGCGAAGGTGGTATTACGAATTATGCCCAGCCTAAACCTTAGCGCATACTGAGCTGCAGATTTCGTGTGCCTTCGGTACGCAACTTTGCAATTGACGCGACGATCACTTCTGGCGCGCGTCAATTGCGCTTGCCGGCGCGATCTCTTCCCGAGCGAAAGCCACTGTGTGATGGGCATATCATAGCGCCTAGAACCACCCGTCAGAGGTCGTTTTTTGGCCTCATCTAAATGCGTTATAATTCCTGATATACTGCATTTAGGTGAGTTCTGTACCGCGACAGTTCGTGTTTGCCAGGGCAAAGGGAAGAAGTCAAGGATATTATCGGCGCATCCGGATTTGCATAACGCTCTAACAAGTGCGTGCAGTTCGGCAACATCGATCAAGAAGATAAGATAGAGAAGGTGTCGCGGTCGACGGCGGACCGCTGGGTACGAGAGGCGACTGCGAGCACACAGAAGAACGGCTCGGTCGTACGCCGCTTCATCGGGCATCGGCGCTATTCCGGACCGATGGCCGGTCAGACGATGGCGCTCCTGTACAGTGCGATGCGTCTGTGCGTGAATCACTTTCAGCCTTCGTTCCAGCTGTTGGAGCGGAGTCGTGGCGGCGGGACCGTGAAGAAGAGATATGGCGTGCCTGCGACAGTCTGCTGTGGCGTGATGACCTAAGTGAGGATACCAAGATAATGCTCAGGGGCAGTCGGGTTGAGCTTGACCTGGTATCGTTGCTGCACACTATACGAGAGGCGCAGTCGGCGCTCGCACCATCAACGCGACCGACTCGGCGAATGGGCCGCAAGGCGAGAGCTTGGAGCGCTTCCTGAGCAGTCTGCCCGAGTTGTGGCATCAGGGTGAGGTTCGTCCCACGCACGCGCCGATGAAGAGAAAACGTCGTGGTATACGCACGCGACCGGATCCGTTCGAGGGCATGTGGTGCGAGATACTGGACTGGCTTCAGCAGCAACTGGACGCGAAGGCTGCCGAGCTGCTGGACCGGCTGATGGCTCACTATCCCAACCGCTACAACAGGCGTCAGCTACGAAACCTTCAGCGCAGAGTACACCAATGGCGCATCGTCGTAGCGAAACAGCTGGTGTATGCTTCTGCCGAACAGAGTGAAATGAATGAGGCTAACTACGGTGATATCACATCTGTGAGCGACAATTAAAGGCTGAAATCTTTCGGTTATATTCTTCGACGAGGCAACAGGCAGGCAAGAACAATAATCGCATATCACCATTGCCTCAGAGAGGGAGAACAGCAGCGAATAACCTAATTCCAACCCCTCGGCAATGCACATCCCACTCTGGCTTAAGTTTAGGATTGATTGGTGCTGACGGGAAACACCTTCAGTGTCCCCGACGGAAAGTTGCCGAATCCAATCGGGATGTGCTCAAGGCAGCCGCGACGGAACCTAAGCTATTGCTTTGGAAGGAGGAGTGTACACCCGTGGCATCGATAAATCCGCGGCTAATCAAGGCAGCGGTTAAAATCAGAGACCCATTAGATAAGATCAACGGCACGGCATTCTTGGTATCCCGGCCTGACAGATATGACCCAAAGGCCAAAGATTTCAGGACTCCAATGGACGGCGAGCCTTGGCGTGGGTGGTATGTCACCTGCGCCCACGTGATTGACGGGATTGAGGCCGTCCAGCCAGATAGTAAACCTCGTGCTGTTATTGAGCTGAATGAAATCGATCAGTCCGACTCTGAAGGAGGCAAGCTACAGATTAGCTGTCCAGTCGCACGCAGGTGGTTCCGACACAATGAGTGGGAGGAAAGGTGCCTCATCGAGGGACCAATCGATGCTCGGTATTACACTGATGAAGACGTCGCCGTCGATGTGGCTGTTTCACCGTACTACTTTGACGGACGATACATGGATAAGACTGACTGGTGGGGCTACCCGCCGCGCTTGTTCCTAACGAAGTCGGAAATGGTCGCAAACACCGAAGACGAGCAGCCTCTAAACGAAGGGGACGAGATATTCACCGTCGGCTTCCCTGTGGGCTTCCAAAATGACGTGAAGAATTGGCCTGCGGTGAGACAAGGCGTGGTAGCCCAGATCCAGCCGTACTTGAGAGGGACGGCTCAGTTCTTCTTGGTTGATGCCTCTGTATTTGGTGGGAATAGCGGTGGGCCAGTAGTCACTAAACCTCAACCTATGGGTATCAAAGGCACAAGGTGGCTTAAGAGAAACAGCCTGATTGGTATGGTTAGTGGACACAAGGTAAACCCAAACACTGGAGAGAACGCCGATCTGGGAATGGTAATTCCTTTGGACACAATCAACGAAACCATAGATATGGCCTTAAAGAAACTTTCGCAGACCCCAAGCGATATCTAATGAGCGGCGTCGAAGGCTCCCAAGTCTGCCATGAACACCTGCATCACCGACTGCACTTCCCATCTCCGACTGATGACCGTCAGGCGTTTCTGGCCGATCCTCTTCACGCTGCCCTATTTCCGGCGGCAGCAAGTGGAGCAAGCCCATTCCGGCGGCCAAGGGTAACAGTGACACCAAATGGCCGGAACCCGGGGCTGGTCCGGCCTTGCAGCGGAATACCAGGCGTGCATTGACCCGCAGTTGCCAAGTCAGACCCCGACAGGTCATCTCAATGGCCTGCCGTAAGACGTCCAGCCGTAGGGGGAAGTCCAAGGTGTCAAGGAGCATCTTCCTGCGTGAGGCAGTAGATTCAGTTAGGTAACATATTCCGGTGAGGCAACAGGTGGCAAGAAATAGTTGACGCGATATAATAGTAGCCTACCGCGATGTCTGTGCGGCTCGCGATGCCGAGCATCTGCTTGAGGCGCGTGAGCAGGACCGGCTCGCTGGCGGCATGGAGGAAGTTCATAGTGGGTCGTCGTTGGCAAGAGGCTGCTGCGTCTGTCACGGAAAGCGGCGGTATATCTCGTCGCGGGGCAGTAGTCTGTGCAGCACCACTGTGTTGCCTTCCAGCGCGACGCCCATGCGATAGTCGCCTATTCTTATGCGATAGTGTCGCCCGCTCCCCGTGTTCATCCTGCGAACATTGGCTACTTCTCCAAAGCTTGCGGCGGCTTCTATCTCTTCTATTTTACGGATTACTCTGCGGGCTAATGCCGGCTCGCGTATGCGCCTTAAGTCCCGGTTGAATCGAGGGCTAGTTTCTACCTTCAATTACTTCTCGCAGCATCGCTTTCGCTTCCCCTATGTCGCAGCGATCATCTTCAGTCATAGACCCTTCCATGGCGAGCAGCAGCCCGTAGTCCTCCAAGTCTTCGTCGGTCAGTTGACAGCCCCCCACTTCGGCGACCTCATAAGGGGTCAGCCTGTATAGGTGATACACGAACCAGTCGAGTTCCGTTTCATATTCGCTCGTGTCTGTCTGCGGATCAGCGACTTTGGCGTCGAGAATATCGTCCACAATCTTGGCGAACGCACGCTCCTCATCCGCGCCTATCCGCGGTATCGGCATCTCTTCTACGCTCGATGCTATGGAACCTGCTGCGGATGGCGCGTGCAGCGCGAACCATCGCGCCAGTGTGGAATTCAGCACGGCGCACACATATTTGCCCTCGTCCGATGCGTCGTCCACAACGAAAGACTTGCGATACCCTGCGCCAATTCCGCAGTGGACTTTCGCATTCCAGTCCGACAGAGGACGGCCCGTCGAAAGTATCTTGTTGATGATTGCGCGTTCTTCGTCCATGACGCCCTCACAATGGGTTTTGGGGTGCGGTTCAGTTTATCATACGCTAACTGCGAGGCGCGCAGGCGCTCGTTCATCTGCACTGCGAGGTGTGAAGTGGATCCTCATTATGGGGAGCCAGCAGCGAAGTTGTGGGACGACACCATACTGAACATCCGGATGGAAGACTTCACCCTAGCCGTGCCGCCTCCGGACGGCAACAAGTTCAATCTGTTGATCTGCAACCCGCCTTACGTGCGGCATCACCACATAATTGGCTGGAAGAAACGTCTATTGAGGCAATTCACGCGGGAAGTAAGCGACATAGACATGAGTGGGCTTGCTGGTCTGTATTGCTATTTTCTGGGCTTGTCCTACCCTTGGATGGATGAAGGTGGATTGGCAGGCAGGCTAATTCTAAGTGAGTTCATGGATGTTAACTCGACTTTGTACATTTGGAGGAGCTAAGCAGGGCATATATACTGACGCTCAAGCTGCGTAGGCAAGGGAATCCACAAGGCGGTTGAACAACGGCAGTGGGACTTTCGCCACATCAGACTCAGACGGCGATGTGGATAAAGTCTGAGAAGCAAACCACAGATGCCGGCGCACCAGCGCAATGGCGTCGATGAAAGTGGGGTCACACTTGGCATACCAGGCGCACGAACGCAGGGCAATCGGGCGTTCCTCCCGCAGCAACCCGGCTGCGAGCGTAACCCAGGAGAACATTCCCAGCAGCAATGGCGTGGTGCGAGAAATAGCCTTGTCGGACCACTGGCGCTGAGTCTCCACGCCAAGGTGAGCGCGCACCTCCTGGAAGGTGACCTCGACACGCCAGCGCAGCAGGAACCACTGAATGATCCGGAAGGGATCGGCTTCAGTATCGGTGCAGACCAGCGCCTGTGTTCTCATCTGGCAGAGCGGGTCTCTGATCAGCACCCACCTGATATGCACGGGAGGTCTTCCCCAGCGATACCAGACTGCGGTCTCGGATGTAATCTCCAGTGTGCGTGCGGGTCCGTCTTTCCAGGGCACGGAGACACGACTCCAGGACACATCCGGGTTGTCAAGGAGTTCGATGGGAGAGGGCAGTCGCCGCCCCTTCAGGCGTGGTCTGCCTATCTGTCCTGGCACTCTGAGTGGAGCGGGTTCGAAGAGCGCGGCGTCAAGCCTCAGTCTGCTGATGAAGGTGACCGGCTGTCGCAGGGACTGGCAGCTGTGCAGGAGTTCGAGAGCCGCGTATCCCATGTCAGTCACGACGACTATATGCCGGTCGGGCAGCCAGCGGCGCAGTTGGATGATCATCTGGCGCGCCCAATCCGTGATCTTCTTGTGCCGTCGTCCCACCTTCTGATGGTAGCTCTCTGCGGGAGCCAGCGCAGTCATAACAGGCAGTGCCCATGTACGATGCGCCCAGGGAATGTGCGTCAGCCACATCAGGCTCACCCAGCGCAGGCCACTCGCCCTGACCAGGTGGGACTCGGTGGAGCGCACCGCATCCCGGAATATGCCCTTGGCGCTGATGCGACTGCCGCGTCTGCGTTCCAGAGTCTCGTCTATGCCGAACACGAGAGGCTCGCCTTCCCTGGCGAGATGCTCGATGAGGAGCATAAGCAGCACACGACTCAACTGTAGTGGGTGCCAGACTGCTCTGTTGAGCACGTGATGATACTTTGCGAATCCGGCATCGTCGCTGAGACCCATAACGCGTAGGGCAGACGTGATGGTGCGCCTGTGCGGTGCCAGGACAGCGCCGACGAGAAGTAGCTGGGCCTTCGCCCACGTTCTCTGGCGGAACAGAGTTGAGAAAGGCTGGAGTACGGATATAATGGCATCGGGCAGGGTAAGCATAATCGAACTTTCTTGATGGGGTGGTTCGGTAATCTTACCCTGTTCTTATATTCTGTCCATCTCTTGTCCCAAATGTACAAAGTCGAGGTAACTACCTGAGGCACGCCGAGGGCGTCAACGCTTCGACTCTCGATCTGGGGCTGCGGCCGCATAACATCGGGCGCTCCCGTGTGTTCCTCGTCCCCAATCCCAGCCCCGCGAATGCCGCATACTCTCTAAACACGCTCGTAGGCTGGTATAATGCCTTGCGCGACCTGCTCCGCAATCTCAAAGAGAATTCGGGCTGAGCCGCAGAACGAAAAATCCCGTTCGGGTAGAGCGCCAATTCGTTCGTGGTCAGCCTGCCGGACCACTGGACAGCCAGCCCTTTCCATTTTAGAAACACCCTCTAACACAGCGTCGAGCAGGAGCAACTTTGTCAGCAGCACAGGTGAACAAAAACCTTCTATATGAGCCGGAAGAGCGGTGTCCCATTCCCATCGCCATCGGCGTGGGCTTTCAATTCATAATCGTGGCGCTGGCGACCATGACGGTGACCACGGTGATTATTGTGCGGGCGGCGGGGGAGACCGATGGTTACCTGTTGTGGTGCCTTTTCGCAGCGCTTGTAGCTGGTGGAGTGACCACCATCATACAGTCCCTCCGAGTTTGGCGGTTAGGGGCAGGATATGTTCTCATCATGGGTCCCTCTCCCGTCTTCGTTCCCGTCTGCATCACCGCGCTGGCAGATGGCGGGCCGGCGATGATGGCGAGCCTCATCGTGGTCTCGGCGCTGTTTCAGTTCGTGCTGGCTTCGCGGCTCTCGGCGCTGCGTCGGTTCATCACGCCTGTGGTGTCCGGCACGATACTGATGATGATGGCGCTCGCGGTCATGACTTCCGTGTTCGATATGATGGGCGACGTGCCCGTCACGACGTCGCCTGCCGCCGCGCCGATCGTGGTCGCGGGGACACTCGTTGCAGTGGTGGCGTTGACCTTGCGCGCGCCGCGTAACTTGCAGCAATGGACACCGCTGATTGCAATAGCAATAGGCTGGGCAGCTGCCGCGGCGTTTGGGCTGAGCGACATTCGGAGCGTAATCGATGCCCCCTGGGTCGGTATCCCGAATACTGCCGAGTGGCGCGGATTCCATTTGACTCCGAACCGATAGTTCCTTGCTTTTCTTCCAGCGTTCCTGGCGGTCGCCCTCGTATCCTCCATCAAAGCGATTGGCGACGGCGTTGCCATTCAGCAAGTGTCGCGTCGCAGACCGCGGGCAACCGACTTCCGCATGGTGCAAGGCACGGTCAACGGCGAGGGGATAGGCAACCTGCTTTGTGGGCTTGCGGGAACGGTTGCCAATACGGTCTATCCGTCCAGTATTGGAAGCGTTTCTCTGACCGGAAACGCCGCGCGCCGCGTTGGAGTGTGGGCCGGTATTATACTGATAGGTCTGGCGCTGCTGCCCAAGTTGCTCGCCCTGCTGCTTGCGATTCCCAACCCTGTCGCCGCGGGATATATGACCACCATATTCGGTCTGATTTTCATACAAGGCGTCAGAATCATCGCGCAGGATGGGCTGGATGCGCGAAAAGCCATAGTCGCGGGAGTAGCGTTCTGGATAGGGCTGGGCTTTCAAAATCAGTGGGTATTCCCTCATCTGTTGGACGGCGCTTGGGGAACACTGCTTGGCAACGGCATGACGGCTGGCGGCTTCGCTGCGATTCTGATGAATGCCTTCATCGAATTGACCTCTCGACGGCGCAGACGCCTAGATGTTGAAGCGAGTATGTCGGCTCTGTCCAAAGTTGACACATTCCTCCACGAGTGCGCGACTCGCTCAGGCTGGACGGAGGCATCGACACAGCATCTGTGCTCAGTGGGCGAAGAAGCGCTGTCCAGCCTGCTCACGCAAGGCGACGACCAGACGGACGATGACAATCAGCGCATGATTATCGGCGCGCGTCCCGGTGACGGAGCCATCGAGCTGGAGTTCATAATGACCTCTGAAGAGGAAAACAACCTCCAAGACAGACTGGCGTATCTGGACGAACAATCTGAGATACAGGACGAGCGCGAAATCTCCTTCCGCTTGCTGCGGCATTATGCCTCCTCGGTCCAGCATCGCAAGTATCACAACATAGACATCGTTACGGTACGGGTCGAAGCCTGATATATCGGACTCGACGGTTCAGGACCCAATCTCCGCCCGCAACTTGATGATGGTGAGGAATACTGAAACTGAACAACAGGACAAAAACCACCATTCGCACCTTCGTCGCCATTGAACTCGACGATGAAACCAAGCGTCACATTGCCGCTGCCATCGAGGAACTTCGCCGACAGCGAATCGACAACCTCCGCCTTGTGCGTCCCGAAGGCGTCCACCTGACGCTCAAGTTCCTATGGTGACTTCGAGCAAGAATCGCGCCTGAAGTAGGAAAGTAAGCGGAAAGACAGTGAATCCGTGAGTTTGGTAAGGGATGCACTTCTGGACTCTCGGAAGATCGGTTTGGGAGTGGACATGAAAGAAAGAGTTTATGGGTACAGTCTGCGGGACGCGAAGGGGCGCAGGCTGTACACGGGCACGACTAACAATCCCCGGGCTCGCAGGTCGGAGCACAAGCTGGCGGGGAAGAAATTCATGAGAATGAAAATTGAGACGGGCCCGATGAGCCGAGCGGATGCTGACGCTTGGGAGAGGGCGAGCCTGAGTGGCTTTCGCGGAGCTGTCGGCAAGAATCCCATTTACAACAAGACTCCGGACGGTCAGTGGAAGTCTGGTCCTCGTGGCAGCGGCGCACCCGAAAGTCGTCCCGTCCGAAAGCAGGGAGCTCTCGGTCCTTTCGGTCGAAAGGCTTCGGGCGCAGCAGGAGGGGATCGTTTTAGGGAGACTTGTGGATTCGGTAACGGGGTTTCCTGGAGCTTTGTTCG
This sequence comes from Dehalococcoidia bacterium, assembly GCA_965222145.1. Classification (GTDB taxonomy): domain Bacteria; phylum Chloroflexota; class Dehalococcoidia; order Lucifugimonadales; family JADFKI01; genus Bin90. Next base: position 544,081 of record CBDCTG010000001.1, read on the forward strand.
TGCGCGGAGTTTCTTGCCGATGGGACGACAGATTATGCCGCTCTCGCGGCCCTACCGGCTGCTGACTCTGTGTGACATCAGTATGCGACTTTGTAATACACGCGACAATTACTCTTGGCGCGCGCCAATTACCCCTACCGGCGCGACGGTTTTCCGAGCGAGAACAACCGTGTGGGGTATCATCACGTAACCCGCGGAAACGCCGCCAAAGTGTGCAAATTCACGACCTTCTTAATGCGTTATAATTACCCCTGTAGCTGAAACCGTCCTTGGGCGACTCGCTGGAGCGCAGTTCCGCGGTAAAGGCGGCGCCCCGTCTAGGGACGTCGGCCTTCCGCAGACATCGGCCCGTAAACGCAGCAGCCGAATTATCTGCATTACTACCTCAGGGATTGAGTTCGTCGATAACATTACTGGCTTGTCAGTTGTCGTAGGGGTCCTTATTGCAATCTTCGTCATGCCGGCGAAGTTCGTCCTCTTCCACGATTGGTAGACCGTCCATGGACCCATTAGGCGAGATTACGTTGACGCTCTTCTACTTAAGGGAACGATTTGTTGAATCCGGCTCGCTTTGGATAGAGCTTCGGATGGGCGAATTCGAACGATGGCTTGAGCGCGACTGCAACTGACATATTCGCTAAACAGTTGGAGAGGACATAATCGCTGGCCGTCTACACTCCATCGTCGATTTAGTATTGACCCGTCTGTATCCGCCGTCTTTCTTCCTGTCCCTGGTCAGAAGACCGGCTTGTCGCTTGTCCTTAAGCCTGTAGCTCTCGCCGCGGATGTTGAAGTCGTGACTGTTGTGCAGCAACCTATCGAGGCGGTGGGTTGAGGGATAAAGTGTTATAGAGGCCCTCTGCACGGGCAGGCGGCGTGTGGCTGGCAAGACGAGCCCGTTTCCCCCTTTGCCCCCTCTTGCGGCTTGTTTAGATCACCGCCTATCGGTATCATTGCGCTCAATTGTAAGTCTGCCCGCGCAGCGGAGATTCGCACCAAAAGAGGAATAATGCGATGACTACTGAAATCATTCCCGACGGGATCGAGTTTGTGGAAAACCCCGAGCCGAGATGCCCGGTCATCCTGTTGCTAGACGTTTCCTCGTCGATGCAGGGCGAAAAGATCCAAGCGCTGAACAGAGGACTCGTCGACTTCTATCTTGCCATCAGAAAAGACCAGCTTGCATCAGCCAGGTGTGAGATCGCCATCATAACTTTCGGCAGCACAGCGGAGCTGGTCCAGGATTTTGTGACGGCTAACAGATTCTCTCCCCGCGAGCTGATTGCCAACGGCACCACCATGATGGCAGAGGGAATCGACCTGGCCCTGGAGAAGATAGATGAGCGCAAACAGCAGTACAGAGACAATGGCATCAACTACTATCGTCCCTGGCTCTTCATGCTGACAGATGGCCAGCCCACTGATACCCCAGAGAGAATAGACGCGGCTTCTGACAGGCTGAAGCGGGCGGAGGGGGAAAAGAGGGTCGCGGTGTTTTCCGTGGGCGTCGGGCTTGCAAACATGGCTCGGCTGAGGCAGATGTCCGTGCGGGCGCCGCTCGGTCTCGAGGGTCTCAGGTTCGGCAACATGTTCGCCTGGCTTTCACGATCCATCTCGCAAGTCTCGCGTTCGCGCACTGGCGACGAGATCGAGCTGGATATCGAGGACCTGAAGAGCTGGGCAAAGGTATGATTTCAGGCACTGCCACCCTTTTTCACTCGGGGGAAACGGTGGGCTCGTGAGTGTGCAGAAAGCCTCGCCGAAAGCTCACTGGCGAGTCATATCCGCTTCCGTTGCCGGCTCTGCCCACACGAGAGTCGGTGCGTCTTGTCAGGACAGTCTCGGCTTCAGCGCCGATATCCGGGACGGCGTGCTGGTAGTGGCTGTGGCGGACGGCGCTGGATCCGCGAGGCACGCGGAGGTCGGCTCGACAATCGCTGTTGCTGCTGCGGTTCGGACAGCGTCCAGACTCCTGCGCCTCCATACACACCCGGTCTACGAGGGCGTTCTCCGGGAGATTCTCAGAGAAACCTTTGTATTCGTCAGAGGCTGCCTCACGGCTGAGGCAAACAGCTCCGGATGGGACATTAGAGAGCTCTCGACGACCCTAATCGTTGCCGTGTGTACCCCGGAGATGACTGGCGCTGCTCAGATCGGAGACGGGGCGGTTGTAACCGCCGCCGCGCCGCCGGTGGCAGGTGGAGAGGACCCCTTAATACTGTTCAGCGCACCACAGCGTGGCGAGTATGCGAACGAAACGAGCTTCGTCACTTCCAGAGACTGGCATCGTCGTCTGAGTATCAGGGCGGGGAGACGCAGCACTCGCTGTCTCGTAATGTTTACCGATGGCATCCAGTCCTTGGCACTGGACACCTTACATGATTTCAGGCCCCACAAGCCATTTTTCGCCCCACTGATTCAATGGGCTGAGCAACAGGTAAACGAGTCCGCTGCATCAGACGGGCTTAGAGCCTTTCTGGGATCCTCCCGGGTGTCCGACAGGACGGATGACGACCTCACTCTGCTTATTGCCACGCTTCCGTAGCTTCTCATGAGATAGGAATCCATGTTCCAATGACTAGTGAACAACACATACGCGTCTGGAGCAAGGAGACGGGTTTCATCACACTGGGGGCCGAAGATGAGCTTGGTAGGGGTGGCGAGGGAACGGTCTACGGTCTGCCCGACCACACTGACTTTGTTGCGAAGGTTTACCATCCCACCAATCAGACAGAGAGAGCCTTCAGAAAGCTGGAGGTGATGATAGATTACTTTCCAGTCACAGGTGACCGGGAGACAGGGCACCTGTACGTGGCCTGGCCTCGGCATATCATCTACGACGGGCCCGCAGGTGACGCTGTTGGCTTTCTCATGCCCAGAGTGGAGAGGAAGAATAGTCTCCTGGACTACTACATCCAGAGCTACAGGTCCACCAACGCACTTCATGTCGACTATGGGGATCTGTGCTCTGTGGCGGCAAGCCTGGCGACGGCTCTTGCCGAGCTCAATGGTCGCGGGTACGTGGTGGGAGACATCAATGAGTCAAATGCCTGCATCACGGATAATCAGCACGTAACGCTGATTGACGCCGACTCATTCCAGGTTCTCGACCACGACGTGACGCCGCCCGAGGTCTATCACTGCACTGTCGGAAAGCCGGAGTACACTCCTCCCGAGCTCCAGGGAATGAGCTTCGAGGAAGTGGAAAGAACTATTCACCACGACAGATTCGCACTGGCAGTGGTTATTTACCAACTGCTAATGGAGGGGAGGCATCCCTTTTCCGGCGTTTACAGTGGCGGTGGCGAAGAGCCAAACTTCGAAGATTCGATATCGGAGGGATACTTTCTCTACAGCCGGTCCAGGGGAGTGCCACTAGCGTCCCTGCCGCGAGATCACATTCTGTGGGAGGCACTGGATGAGAGGCTCAGGGACCTTTTTGTCAGGTGCTTCGATGAGGGACATTCCAACCCGGAAAGGCGTCCGTCGCCCAGGGAGTGGGCCGCTACCCTGGAGGAGACCGCAAGGTCGCTCAGCGTCTGCGACTCAAACCCCAACCACCTTTACTCTACTCGGCAGGCCACCGTGCCGGCATGTCCCTGGTGCGAACGAAAGGCACTGACCGGACTCGACTCCTTCCCCGAATCGCAAACATCACAGGCTCAGCCCGAGCCGGGCCCGCCTGATACACAGCCGTCTCCTGCTACCCCTCCTGCAACGGGTTTCCGCTTTCCAGCAAGATTGGCAACAGTGGCCGCGCTGGCCCTTGCGGTGCTTGCTATCGGACTGTGCGCCGTCTACTCCGGTGAATCTCGGAATGGCGTCGCCCCTGACGGGACTCAAGGCCAGGTCCCTCCGCTACCTCCGGCGTCTGGAGGCGCCGCGTCGTTTGAGACACCAGTAGGCACGCCAGTTCCTGTGGCGGTATTCACTCCAAAGGCGCCGAACACACCCATTGCGGCTGCCATCGTTCCCACAATTACTCCGAAACCAACGGGAACTTCAACCCTTACTCCCAGGCTTAGCGACACGCCCACGCCGAGGCCGACGTTTACTCACTCGCCGACAGTTACGCCAACCCCCACCGCTTCGCCGACTGCCAGCCATACGCCTCTGCCCACCTCCACACCAACTCCATCTCCCACGTCAACGCCGACTCCGCATCCGACAGCTACCAGCACGGCGACTCCACTACCTACGCCAACCCCGCTACCTTGCACTGCTTTCCTGCGGGGATCGGACCTGAGAAAATGCGACCTGTCAGGCAAAGACCTGCGCGGGCTCGATCTCGCCGGGGCGGATCTCAGCTTTGCAGTTCTGACCAATGCCGACATGACCAGGGTAGACCTGACGGGGGCAAAGCTGATTGAAGCCAATCTCACTGGAGCAAACCTCGAGAGAGCCGTGCTGATCGGAGCGACTATTTCAGGGGCGTCTGTCGAGAAGGCGAACTTTTCAAATGTCGATCTCAGCTCGACGGACATATCTGATATTCGCTCTTTTGATGGGACCATCCTCGTTGAAACCGTCTTCCCGGAAGAAGCTGAGTTGAACAGCGCAACGTTCGTGGCTGCGGAGCTCACGCGAGCCTCGTTGTCCGGGGCAGACTTGGAGAAGGCGGATTTCACAAGGGCGATACTCTATCGCGCCGACCTTTCGCAGACCGTCCTGGTCGAGGCGATTTTCCGAAGCGCGAACCTTGACGGCACGAGGCTAGATGGCGCAAATCTGCAGAGGGCGCACCTGGTCGGAACCGATCTAAGCAAGATCTACTTCGAAAGCAATCCGGACTTCCGTGACGCGGACCTCGAGAACGCCAACTTCAATGGAGCAGGCCTTGACGGTGTAGACTTCTCCGGCGCCGATCTGAAAGAGGCCAGATTCAACAACGCGGAGATGAGAGCGACTATTTTCACGAGCGCCAATCTCAGGAGGGCGAAAATGAGAGATGCCCACCTGCAGGGAGCGCTTTTCGATGGTGCCGATATTAGTGATGCAGACTTTTCCGAGTCAGACCTGTCCGGCGCCAGCTTTCAGGACGCTGATGTAGAAGATGCCGATTTTTCGAAGGCTAATCTCACAAACGCCAGCTTCAGGTCGTCAGAGAACGTCGAATCAGCGACCTTCGATGATACTGTCTGCCCCGACGGAGTCGAAAGCAGCGACTGCTACGGGGAACGCAGGTTACGTGGGGCGGGTCAATAATCTGAAAAGTGCGCCCGATAACCAGGGAGTTGAGTCTGGTACGAAGTCCGGCGTGTGGCTCATGGCGATTCCTACAAGGTGAGATTTCCCTGATGAGAGACAGACACGTGTGCTGGGCCGTCAAGGGTTGATGATAATCAGGGGCAGTTCGTGTCAGCGTCGATGAACTGAGGTCAGAGAGGGCTGGGCCTAGCAGCTGCCTCGGAAACTTGCTGATACGCGAAAATAACTTTTGCCGGCCTGTTGCCTCATCGCAGTTGCATCCGAACAAGCTCCACTGACCAAGAAAGGGAGATCACGGAACCATCACTAGACTCTCCGTCGGGTCTGGCACCAACTCCAGGTAGATGAGCGTCGTTTGAATCGACGAATGCCCAAGCCAGCACGACAGGTAGCTGATCGGTATTCAGTTCATGATCAGATGGCGGGCGTTGCTGTGGCGCAATGTGTGGGTGCTCATCTTCTGGTACATAGACGCACATTTCGGTAATCTTTACAGGAAATTATACAGGGTTAATTCCCCGTTTTCGCCACGACCAAATGACTTGAAACAGCGCTGTTTTTTGGCCTGTCTAAATGATGCTCCTATAGAATTCAAGCTACTTTGCTGACCAATGCGGCGGACTTCTGGATGATTGTGAAGACTTCGCGAGCGACGTAGCGTTTGAGACAACGGATGACCTCGGATTTGCTCATTCCCTCGCCGGTGCGGCGGCACATGTATGCCTGGGTCCTCAGATCGTGGCGCAACCTGACGACTACTATGCGATACAGTGCCGCATTGGCTTGGCGGTCGCCCCCGCGGTTGAGCCGATGCCGGTTGGTCTTACCGGACGAAGCCGGGATAGGATTCACACCACACAAAGCAGCGAAGGCGGCCTCGGAGTTGAGCCGATCAGGGTTGCTGCCGGCGGCGACCAGTAGGGCCGCAGCCGTGTCAGGTCCTACTCCAAAGGCATTGACCAGTGCCGGCGCTGCAGTCTGGACGAGCCGTTCAAGCTCGGCCTTCAAGTCCTGGATCTCCTTGCTGAGTTGACGGTAGAGATGGGCAAGCGAACGAAGCGTGTACTTGGCCGCTGCAGTGGGACTGTCCAGCCGACCAGGACGGAAGCTTCTGCACCGCGTGGCGAGGGCGTTGGTGGTGAGACCATCAAGTTTTTCACGAAGCTCAGCCGGAGCTGTAACAACTAGGGATTTCATCTGGTTGATGGCTTGAGTACGAGCCTTTATGGCCGAGTCCTTGGCGGTCTTCAGCATGCGGATCATTTCGATTTCTCCCTGACCAGACTTGGGTGTCGTGTCGGCTACTCCCGCAAGCACTGCCCTCGCTGCCATCTCTGCATCGGTGGTGTCGGTCTTACCTTTGCGATTGCGAATCGATCTATTAGGTCGATTGACCTCGAAGACGGCGTAGCCCCGACTGGTCAAGAAGCGTGCGACTCCTGCGCCGTAGGAACCGGTCCCTTCGATACCGAATGCGCAGACCTGTCCCAAGTCGCGGGCCCATCGTTCGAGTTCTCCATATCCCCAAGTGGTTGCCGGAGTGCTGTACTCATTGAGGCGGATACCCAGCTGGTCCACTGCCATGGCTACATGCTGGTCCTGGTGAGTGTCTATACCGACGATGACCTGAATGGCACGACTTGTATGTTGTATTTGACTCGCAAACGTGACAGTTTGTGAGGTGGGTGAGAGGGGCGCGTCGTGAGCGACTGGGTGAGCCAGGCTACTGAGCTGGACTGCACCGTTATGCAGTATGACACCCCCCTCGCCGTACTTGTCGCTCCGAACGGATACAAGGGCACAAGGCCCGCATCTACAAGTGTGGAGGACATCAATCATTATCTCATCGGGAGGTCGAACATGGTAGTCATAGCCGGAGTTGACGTGGGCAAGGCCAGTCTGGACGTCTCGATATCTGAGGGTCCGGTGATACGGTTTGACAACACGGAAAAAGGGATTGGAAAGCTGCTGAGGCACCTGAAAGCGCAGGACGCTACCGTGGCTGTGTGTGAGGCCACCGGTGGGTACGAACGAGTGCTGGTAAGCCGGTTGAGAAAGACCGAGATTGCGATGCACGTGGCTCACCCGAACCGTGTGCGCGCGTTCGCGAAAGCGTGTGGCTACGAAGCCAAGACCGACCCGCGGGACGCCCAGGTGCTCTCACGATACGGACAGGTATTTCTGGATGCACTAACACCGCAGCGCGAGTCGGAGCCAGAGCGTGAAGCGCTGCGTGACCTGCTCAACAGGCGCCGGCAGTTTGTGCGGCAGCGAGTGCAGGAAAAGGGTCGCCTGGATAAGGGAATCACTTCTATCGCGACCAGATCCACAAAGCGTCACATCGCCTGGCTGGAAAAGGAGATAGCCCGACTGGATGTGGAGTATCAGGAGGCGCTGGAGAAGTGTATCCCTTTCGCCGACCGCGCCGCGCTGTATCGCACCGTGCCGGGCGTCGGGCCGCTTACCTCGGCCACACTGGTCACCTACCTGCCGGAACTGGGCTGTTGGGACAGTAAATCGCTGACTTCCCTGGTGGGGCTAGCTCCCTGGTCACGGGATAGCGGGAAGAAGCGGGGCAACCGTGCTATCAGGGGAGGGCGAGGCTCGGTGCGGAGTGCCCTGTACCTGTGTGCCTGGTCGGTGATACGCCACGACAGCGAACTGCGGCGCTTTTATCAGAATCTCCGTCAACGGGGGAAGCCCGGCAACGTGGCGGTGGTGGCGGTCATGCGCAAGCTGCTGCTGCAGTTGAATGCGGTAGCGCGCCGAGGGACACCTTGGGTCCCGAAGTCAGTCCCAATCATGTCTTCTTAAACTCCGCTTATGGCTTGACATTCAACACGGATACTACTCACAGAAGCCGTTGACCCTATGGGTTGTCGGGAACGGATCGACAGATCATTTAGAGGACATCTGGGCCAGCGTTATAATGGGTCAGACCCGTTCCCGTGTTGCCCATAAAGTATCATCGCAGACCCGTTCCCGTGTTGCCCATAAAGTATCATCGCAGCGTTATAATGGCTCTTATACCGCAGATAGATGAGTCGCCCCATGACACTCCGGACACAGCATACCGTGAACCCTCCGGCGACGGAAAGAGCATGTCCACGGTCCAGCTTGCGGTCGCGACCATAGTTGACGCTCACAGGCGCGCGGGCTTGGAATCTCCACAGACCGTCGGCGTCAGCGAGACGGTGCGAGGACTGTCCAGACAGATTGGCGTCAGCCAGAAGCAGGCATGTCCGCTCGCTGCGTACGCACGGGCGCTGGAGTGGCTTGTCTGACCGGTGGAAGGGATTGGCGTGACGGGAAGGAAGCGGACAGTCGATGTGAATAAAGACTACTCGTTTTCCTATTTGCATTAAGTCATAATCTCCATCACGCCGGGAGCATTGTATCAGAAGCGGGGGCGGGACAGTCCGTGTGAGTTTCGTGGTGAAGTTTTCTGCAAGTATGTGAGCGCTCAGACATTTGCGGGTTGGCGCGAGTTCACGGCGTTCACCAGCCGACGAAGGTCTTGCCGCAGTCCTGGCAGGTAGCCTGCGGCCCCTCGATGGCGATGTCCCGGTGCAGGCATTCCTTGCAGATCAGGCAGGAGCGCCCGTCAACGTCACGGAGCTTGTGCTCGCAGGAGATTGCCCTGATGTACTCGTCCACGTGGCAGGCTTGATCCAGCCTGCACCAGCAGGAGAGGTAATCATACGCCGAAAGCTCCGCCCGTGCCCTAGCCGGCGTCACGGGCAGCTCGTGGGCCCAGAACGCTTCGCGAAACGCCTCAATCGTCTCGGCACGTGAGCATTCGTCGCATATCAGGAACGGATTGCCCCACTCAGTCGGCCGGCCGCAGTACTTCGCGTTGATCGGCTGTCGACTGCCTCTCTCCCTGCTGCGCTGGATTCTTGTGGTCAATACTCGCCTCACACGTCCGCTGCTGAAGTCTCGTGCCGTGTAGCAGGCTCCAGGCTGCACGGCAACAGGAACGACTGCAACCACTCGTGGTGCTGACGCAGCATTCTTCGTGTGCTGTGCCAGTCGAGCGAGCACGCCGACAGGAACTTCACCAGTCGCCGGTCCTGATCGGTCTTGCGCCTGTAGCAGTTGCGGCGTAGCCAGCGCAGGTTCTCCGGAGTGAACGCACGAAGCATCGCCGCTGGGCCCAGCGCACGGGCTACCTCGATCGCCAGTCTGTGGTCCATCTCGTCGGGCGGGTTGCCGCATATCTCGCAGAGCGTGTGCTGTATCTCGTCCGGATGCTGACCTGACGCCACACGATAAGAGTTGAGGCAGTAGCGGTGCCAGCGGGTCGTTGGGTTTGCCGTTAGTTCATAACACCATCGGCAGACGCCGTTCACCGGAGGCTCTCCCCATCTGGTCGTGCGGTTGACGAGACGTCTGGGATGTTCTGCCGGATGCCGCCTGTGGTGCAGCACGAGGCCTCTGAGCTGCCGGCGTCTGATAGGAGTGCGCATGCTTTGCCTCATGACCTTCGAGTAGGGCCTGTCACAAGTGGATTGTACCACGGGACCGCCTGTAACACCGCCCAAAACGGGTTTGCTATGGCATTATCGCTATTGAAATAATCGCTCTACGGCGATTCTCGCGGGGTGCATTTGCACAGAAAGTCGCATCTCCCACGAAATCACCGGCTTTTCACCAGAAAACCTGTGCTGGGCCCAGCAGTTCAAGTGATGACCGTCGTGACTGACGTATTTCCTTTCGCATTTAGCTCGGACGGAATAAACTAACCACAGGAGAGTTCCCCTTTCCATGAGGAAGTGCAATGGCAAGAGCGGTTGAAACCCAGATGACGATCTCCTGCCTGCAGTGCGACTGGTCGGTAGAGGCGACGAACACATCGGTGCAGGCGTCATCTTGCGTTCCTCGAAGCCGCGTACGCCCACGCGGACCAGCACGAGCATCACGCCATTCGAAGTCGTGCAGCGACTGAGGCTATACAGCGCCAACTATGTAGAACCGGCGGCACCACACCAGGACACGCGAGACGCAGCTGCCCGGCGTGACTCCGGCATCCAGCCCGGCTTCCCGGACAGGACGCGCCGTCTCGAGCATTGAATAAGACCCACGAAAATGAAGGAGCTAACGATGACTGGATACTGCATGAAGTGTCGAGAGAGCCGAGAGATTCAGAAGGCCGAGCAGGTCACGATGAAGAACGGCAGGCCGGCGACCCGCGGGAAGTGCGGCGAGTGCGGGACCGGGATGTATAGGATAGGGAAAGCTTCCTGAGGCTCTCCAAGGCTCAACAGAGACTCGATTATGAAGTGCCGAGTCGATGCTGAGCCACGAAGAGGAGCTGGCGGGGCTACTGGTGTGAAACGGTGGTTAACAGGATGATTATGCAAAGCACTTTTACCAGTCGTTGTGAACTCGACTTTGTACATCAGAGTAATCGAAGCAAGCAGATATACAGACGCTCAAGCTGCGTAGGCAAGGGAATCCACAAGACGATTGAACAAAGGCAGTGGGACTTTCGCCACATCAGGCTCGGACGGCGATGTGGCGAAAGTCTGAGAAGCGAACCACAGATGCCGCCGCACCAGCGCGATCGCATCGATGAAGGTGGGCTCACACTTGGCGTACCAGGCGCACGAACGCAGGGCAACCGGGCGTTCCTGCCGCAGCAACCCGGCGGCGAGCGTAACCCAGGAGAACATTCCCAGCAGCAATGGCGTGGTGCGGGCGATTGCCTTGTCGGACCACTGGCGCTGAGTCTCCACACCAAGGTAGGCGCGCACCTCCTGGAAGGTGACTTCGATGCGCCAGCGCAGCAGGAACCATTGGACGATCTGGAGAGGATCGGCCTCAGTATCGGTGCAGACCAGTGCCTGCGTTCTCATCTGGCAGAGCGGGTCTCTGACGAGTACCCATCTGATATGCACGGGAGGTCTTCCCCAGCGATACCAGACTGCGGTCTCGGATGTAATCTCCAGTGTGCGTGCCGGCCCGTCCTTCCATGGCGCCGATACGCGACTCCAGGACACATCGGGGTTGTCCAAGAGTTCGATGGGAGAGGGCAGTCGCTGTCCCTTCAGGCGTGGTCTTCCAATCTGCCCGGGCATTCTGGGTGGAGCGGGCTCGAAGAGCGCAGCATCGAGCCTGAGTCCGCTGATGAAGGTGACTGGCTGGCGCAGGGACTGACAGCTGTGCAGGAGTCCGAGCGCTGCGTACCCTCTGTCAGATACGACGACTATGCGCCGGTCGGGCAGCCAGCGGCGCAGTTGGATAATCATCTGTCGTGCCCAATCCGTGATCTTCTTGTGCAGGCGTCCCACCTTCTGATGGTAGCTCTCTGCCGGAGCCAGCGCAGTGAGGACGGGCAGTGCCCAGGTGCGACTCGCCCAGGGGATATGCGTCAACCACATCAGGCTGACCCAGCGCAGTCCGCTCGCCCTCACCAGGTGGGACTCGCTTGAGCGCACGGCGTCTCGGAACACTCCCTTGGCGCTGATGCGACTGCCGCGTCTGCGTTCCAGCGTCTCGTCTATGCCGAACACCAGTGGCTCATCACCTTGGGCAAGATGCTCAATCAGGAGCACGAGCAGCACACGGCTCATCTGCAGCGGGGACCAGACTGCTCTGTTGAGAACGTGATGGTACTTCGCGAAGCCGGCATCGTCGCTGAGACCCGGTCAAAAGCCCCCGGACGTGGTGTAAAAGATCGTCATCCTGTTGATGCCGGTCAAGCCGCGGCGGATCGTGTCAGTGACACCTCCGGCAGAGCCTCCTGCTTTGCGGCAACTCCGGGCGTCAGGTAGCGACGAGCGACCGCCCACTCATCGTTCTGCTCGGCGAGCACAGCGCCGATCAGCCGGCGTGCCGCCGACCGGTTCGGGAAGATCCCAACAACATCGGTCCTGCGCCTTATCTCCTTGTTCAGCCTCTCCTGGGGATTGTTCGACCACACCTGCTTCCAGTGTGCTGGTGGGAAGCCGGTGAACGACAGAACGTCCGCTCCGGCCTCATCCAGCATCGATGCAGCCTGCGGGAAGCGCTCGGCAAGCTGCTCGACCACCTTCCCGTGCTGGATATGCACCTCCGCAGTTGACGGCTGCTGGTAGATCGTACGCACCATAGTCGCGACCCAGGGCTGGACGCTCCTGGGCACCTTGGTGAGTAGGTTCGTCATGAAGTGGGTACGACATCTCTGCCAACTCGCACCGCTGAACACCGTGGCTATGGCGTCCCTAAGCCCCTGGTGAGCGTCCGATGTGACCAGTTCCACGCCGGACAGACCTCGCGCCACAAGAGAGCGCAAGAAGCTCAACCAGAACGCCCCGTCCTCGCTCGTTCCCACGTCCATACCCACGATCTCACGCTTGCCCTCCGCGTTCACCGCGGTCGCAACCACCACGCTCACGTTGACTATCCTGCCTTCTTCACGCACATTCTGGTTCAGCGCGTCCAGCCACAAGTAGCAGTACGGTCCCCCGTCCAGGGGACGCTCCAGGAAGCTATCCACCACACGGTCGAGCTCCCCGCAGATACGCGACACCTGGCTCTTTGAGATGCCATCGCACCCCAGCGCCTTCACCAGGTCGTCCACTCTCCTCGTCGACACTCCCTCCACGTATGCTTGCTGCACCACCGCCAGCAACGCCTTCTCGCTCCGGCTCCGTGGTTCAAGCAGACTCGGGAAGTAGCTCCCCTCTCTCAGTTTCGGTATGCGCAACTCCATCGTTCCCACCCTGGTGTCCCACTGGCGAGTGCGGTAACCATTGCGGTACGTCAACCGGTCGGGGCTGCGTTCACCGCGCTCGGCGCCGATCCTCGCTGTGACTTCGGCGTCCATCAGCGCATCCGTAAGCACTCTCACCGCCTCTCGTAGAAAGTCCACGTCTCCATCCATGCCCTGCTTGCGCAGTAGCTCCAAAAGATCAATACTGTCTCTTGCCATCGTCGTCCTCCTTCGTTCAATCTCGTACTTCCTATAAGGATGACGCGATGGCTCTACTTATTCCAGCCTACTCTCTCTTTTACACCATGTTATGGGACACCACTCGGCCTCTTAACTGCAACTAAGCGTGCATTGGGTGTACCTTCGCCCACGATAACTACAACTTCGAGGTCAGCATGGCAGCAGAACCCACAACCGCAATCTCCCGCCGGCGCAGGCCCCACGGCCGCTATCCCAAAACGCAGGACGGCGCAGTACCCAAACGCCAGAAGCGCATACCGGAGTATCTCGAACCCGACGAGGTGAATGCCATCATCAGAGCAGCGCCAAACCCGAAGGCAAAGCTGCTGATGCTGCAACAGTGTCGGGCGGGTCTTCGCGTGTCCGAGGCCCTAGACCTTGAGGTACGGGACCTGTCGCTCGATACACCCAATCCGACGGTCCGTGTGCGCTCCGGCAAGGGCGGCAAGTCGCGGCTTGTGCCGGTGCATCCGGAGTTGCATGGAGCCTTGAGTAGCGCGATGTCTTACGGCAACATCAGCCAGGACAGAATCATCGAGACGCATCCCGCGACCGCCTGGCGCTGGGTACAGGCTGCGGTGAGACGGGCCGAGGAACTGGGCGCGATTGCGCCGGGGAAGCGGGTTGGGACGCACACGCTGCGTCACAGCTATGCACGCCACCTATTGATGAATGGCATCCCAATCAACTACCTCTCACGGTGATTGGGACACTCGTCGATCCAGACGACACTCATCTACCTAGAACTTGTGCCGGACCCAACGGGGAGCCTGGCGGTTGTGCCATGAGCTGCACAGGTCAGACACTCGAGCTGAGTATAGGCACATATGTGAGGGGATGCTCGACATGAGACATCTGGACCGAATGTCCTTGTTAATATTGTTCACTTTGGCTTTTGTGGCGCTGGCCGTCCTGATATACGCCTATTTTATAGCTGGCATAACGCCCAGCGACAACCTAAGTTGGTCAATGTTGGGGTTGACGGGCGTGTGTGTCGCGGTAATGGTGGTACTAGCGGTGGCGACTAGAGATATGGTTACGCGATGGCTGTCAGCAGGATTGAGAGGAGTGGTGGCCCTCGAGTTCGCCTGGCTAACTATCGTCAGTATTGGGATCCTCATAGCGCCGTTCGCTCTTGCCCTGCTGATCATATCCTGCTTTATTCTGATCAAGAAACTGCTATATTCAGCGAGAGTCCAAGGGCGGTGACCATCGCCCGGGCAATTCTCCCCGGACACCGACACATCAAGAGTAGGTTATCGGCAGAGGGGATCCCGGTAGCTGAACAGCATCTTGCGCAGTCTTTACTTGTCGCACTAGCTGGGGCACTGCTCGATAAAGACGACGCGGACCTACCTGGAGATTGTGCCGTACCTATAGGGAGAGCCTTGCGGCTGTGCCGTGACGAAAGCTGGGTGACTCAATGACTTCCTCCGGCCGAGTTCAGATACCTCAAATTCTCCAACTTGTTCACTACGAATCTGCGGCATTAGCACCATTTAGGAGTCTAATGAGACTGTCGAGTTTGTCGTCATCGAACAGACGCTCACCTCCCCAGAGCGAAGATGGGCTCACTCCCGGGATACTCTTAACCTCATCCCCACAGATTTCGCGGATACGGTCTTCTTGGGCATCGAAATACTCAGCGATAATTCCATCTCTGAGTCTCATGACAAGACCCGCTTTGAATGAACTCCAATCTGCAACTATTGAAATAGCTGACCGATTACCCTCGGATATTCGCACCTCAAATGACACCGTGCTCTGTGATGTTACACTTCGGGCGAACAGGGGCCTTAGGGCATTATGTGCTTTACCGAAAAGCGCCAGTGCTCCTCTTGCCTCAGCCATTTCGCGCAACTCCTGAATAGTTGCGTTCCGTCTTCGCTTCGTTGGCGCACTCCTGGTCTGCGAGCGTCGCTGAACTTCCTGTTCATCCAGTAGAAATGAACGGCCAAGGTGTTCTTCTCCTTCCGATGTCTTGAAATAGGCGAATGTGGCTACATTGATGTCAACGCTGTACGTCTCGGATAAATACTCTACGATCCTCTCAGTTGATGGGTCCACCTCAGTAGATGCGACAATGTACATCCGATGGCTCTCGTTTACCACTTCTGGCAGGTTCGCGTTGAATCTACGCGAGAACGCCTGCTCAAGTGATATACCGTCGCCAAGAAAGTCAGCGGCGATCTCTTCAATCTGATTGAGTCCCAATCCCTTGATCCAAGAAGCATAGTCGAGCGTCTGCGCCACGATGTCGCGTGGCGTTCTGTCTCTCTTAAGCTCCAGAACTACCAGATCACCAGTGGGATCAATGGCGAGAAGGTCGATAAATACGCCGTAAGCAGTCTCGACCTGCTGCCCGACTACGAGCAATTTGTCGTTGACCATTCCGATGTCTTGACGAAGCCAATCCTCTAGCCGGGCTTCGAAGTCAAGTGCGGATTGGTCTATCGGCTTTGGGGCATCGTTCTCAATCTTCCAGAGCCTAATCTCGGAACTCAAAGCCTACTCCTCCAGAATCAATAGTTCCTGCCAAGCCGACGCGCCGACAGGAACTTCTCTAACACCCTCCCCGGCACGGCCAGTGTTCTCACTCTGGACGACTAACAGTTAGCCGCATCGTCCAGTTTTGGCTGCCAGGGCTGCCACTCCAGAACTATTTCCGTCTTGCCATCCAAGATTCGGGCTGCTTTGGCGCGTGGCACTCGTGATCCACCGGACCTGCAGCGTTCATCATCTGACCACAATTCCCTGCTGCTCCATCCATCTCCTCCGCGAGACAGGCGCATGGATTCTCTAAAACGCCCGGCCACAACATCGTTCAATACTCCATAAGCCTCTCGAACTCTCCGTCCGGCATCTCATCGCACGCATCACAGCCACAGGATGGGAACCGGTCAGTGACCCAATGACCTAACCGGACCGCAAGGGCGGGGAAATCGATGAAAGCAATAGTGATGGGCGCACAAGAATCCTGACGCGGAGACAGCTTCAATGTCGGCCTGGCAAGAGAGGGTCGCTCCAACTCGGCGTCCATCCCTTTGCCCTCTTCCAAGACGACGTCATACTCAGCTTGCAATCTCTGTACGGCCTCAAGGGTCCAGCCGTGAAGCGGCGTGAACCGCTCCGGCTCGGTCACCCGCGAGTAGGCGTCATCGGGCGGGCCTTCTCCGCTCCAGTCCCAATTGAATCTTCCCATCGTGGTCTCTCCCGGTAAGTCCTGCTCCCTCTGTATCATTCTACGGCAGCCATTCGTTGAGTGCGACCATTCAACCGCGCTGTTGGCTGGCGAACTTGTTGATTCAGACGGCGTTCATCTACCTGGAGCTTGTGCTTGACGGAGTGAGGAGTTTCGCGAATGTCCGCGGTCTTTTCCAGGCCATACGAGGAAATGTTGAATGCGCTCTTTGAGAGCGGACTTAGTCCGTCGCCGCTACCGTTGCTGCAAGCGCGCGACGATCGTGCGATGGTGCCTTTGCATATTCAGGCGTGCTTGAAGTCGGCCGTTGAGGCCGCCAACGCGGAGACGAGGGAGCAGCTGAAGGTCAAGCTCGGAGTTCTTGATATGGAGCACGCGATTCGGGAACTTCTGAAGCCAGTTACTCATGCTTGGCATCCGCCTGATGATCCTAGTCGAATAACATGGCCGCCACCACCGCTTGTGCCGCCTGATATTCCACAGGCGCTAAAGAGGTTCAGGCTGGAATTGAAGCGCTGTGGCGTTCCTGTCAGCGACGACATAGAAACTGCGCTGACTGAGGCTCTGGCTAGCGCAATGCTCGTATTGAAAGAAGACAACGCTCTCTTGGAGCGAGTAGCCAAGGCCTACGACAACAATCCGAACAATCGCCACGAAGTCGGACGGATCGTCGCTATAAGAGAGATGGCTCTGTCGGGGCGTTTTGATTGGGAGTAAATCATGCGGAAGGGATTTTGAATAAGATGGCCCTGCGCGGTTGATGAGGACATCTATGAGCACAAGTTCAACGTGTTGCCGTCTTACGACCCGGAAGGCGAGGTCAATCTCTGCGCGAAGTGCGGCCTGCGGGTCGAGGTCTATGATGACGATATATGTGAGCCGTGCTACGTCTGATACGAGTTGAAAGCTCCGTATGGCACGGTCTTTGTCAGCCGAGTTTCGTATGGGGACGCCCGGAATAAGCCTGAGGGCCGTTAGCATCTGTTCCTAAATTCTCTCTTTGTGGAGGTTACGAAGTCGCCGTATTTCGCAATCGGAGCTGGTTGGGAGTGATTATCTGTTCCGTTTGCGCCCGCGAGTGATCTGATGAGTTAGCATCGGAGTACAGCTGGGCCTAGCAGTTTATTCCGATTTCACCGTGACCCGCACGAATTTCCCCGTACAGGGCTTCACTTCTGGGTAGTGATTCCACATAGCGCCTCTGACCGACCGGAACAATGCATGCCGCGCTTCTCGTTGGCGTTCCGGAGCTAGTGAGAGGGAAACATCCCTTGGCTGGTTCAGTCAATCCTAGCGGTGTTGCATTTGAGCAAGTTCGCAGAGCTACCGGTTCTGATATTCTCTGGCGACAACGCCAATAAGGCAGCCGGTTATTTTCGTCGGAGCAGATAAGCCCTGCGGCCGCTCCAATTGTCGTCAATCACGGCTTTATAGATGACACGGATGCTGCCGGCAATAGGAATTTCGCAGTATCTGGTGAATGCAGCGTTTGCTCGGGCGCAGTTCGAGGGTGGTCCATTCTTTCCTTGACAGCCCGCACTGACGGCGTGGCCAAGACCGGTCCTACCCCGAAGGTCAGACGAAGCGTATCTGTGCCGGTTACACGGGCCATCGCAACTCGGTAAACTGCTCGCCGGGCAAAGGGCATTTTAGGCAAGTACCACTATGGCAGGACGGGAACCGGTCAATGGAGCGCGCAGCTCATCTATCATGGCGATATCCGTCCGTTTACTTGCTTGAAACGGGATATGACATGGCATAATGTAATAATGTACATAATTACATATATACGGTATTACAATAGCCGGATAGCCAGGAGGTTGGATTATGATAGTCGTGGTGGCGGCGGAAAAAGGCGGCACGGGTAAGTCAACACTCGCGGTTCACCTTGCGGGCTGGAGTGCGAGGACCGGCAGGGATGTCCTGCTCGTTTACGCCGACCGTCAGGGTACGGCAAGTATCTGGACGGAAGCTCGTGCAGACCTCGAGCGCGAAGCTCCGTCCGTGGTCCGGCAGTATGGCAGGGGACTGAGGCGGAATGTGCGCGACCTGTCGAGTCGCTACGACGAGGTGGTCGTGGACATGGGTTCCGGAGACGTTCAGGGCATCGAGGCCCTGATGCGCGTGGCGCACCTGATAGTCGTGCCGGTGCAGCCAAACGGGTGGGACGTGTGGACAGTCGAACTGCTGGATGACCTGGCGGCGGACGCGCTTGAAGTCAACGAGGATCTGCGTGTTACGGTGGTGCTGAATCGCGCGTCCCCGCACGGCACGAGCCTGGATGTGCCAGCGGTGCAGGATGTCCTCAAGCGGTTTCAGCATGTGGAGGACTCGGGACTGGTCGTAAGGGAGCGCGCGGCGATCAGAAGAGCCACGCCCTACGGGATGCTGGTGGACGAATACGTGCCCTCTGATGGGAGCGCCGTGCGCGAGCTGGGTGAGGTCTACCGTCTTGCCTATGGTATGAGCCCGGCCGAAAGCGTGGAGATTCAGGAGGCGGGATAGATGCAGATGCCAATGCGTTCAAGAAAAGGGCAGGGGCGGGCACAAAGTGCGAGCGGACCGGCCGCGAAGCGCGGTCCGAGACGAGCGATTGATGCCGACGCCACCGCTGACCGGAGGATCGTCGTGGACGTTACGGATGAGTTTCACCGGCGCGTGAAGCATGCCGCATTGGTTGAGCGCATATCGATGACCGAACTGGTCCTGAGGGTACTCTCGCCTGAAGTTGACCGCATACTTGACGATACGAACCTGTCGCAGAGCGATGGGCCATGACGGTGCGGCATAGGTTCATTTACTCCAGGTGTCAGCCCTTTCGGACGCCGACCAGCATGGGCATCACGGTGCTGGAGCGATGTTCCAGGGTGCATGGGACCGAGCTTGGGGCGTACGAGTGCCCCGCCGTCCGGATCACGACCTACACCGAGGGGAAGGGGAGGCAATCTCAGCAAATGGAAGCAGCCGATCTACGCGAGTGGCTGAAATAGGGGACTGCAAAATCTGCCCAGGCCAATAGAAACAGTCTTACGATGTCGTGCCTGATGTGCAACTGGTCCGCCGAAGTGAGGAATGCCTCGACGGGCATGTCGGCGTCATTCGTCGCGGAAGCCCAGGCCCACGCGACTCAGCATGAGCAGCACGCTGTCGAGCTGATCCAGCGCGTAAGGGTGTCCGCCGCCAACTATGTGGAGGCGGCACCGGTTCCCCAAGAAGGACCGGTTGAGACTGCGAGGCGTGACCTGGGGATGCAGACGGGCTTCCTTGACCAGACAGGCAACGAGGACCGTTGATAACGATACAACCGAGGAGGAGCTGACAATGACCGGATATTGCTTGAAATGCCGGGAGCACCGGGAGATGCGGCAGGCCAAGGAAGTGACGCTAAAGAACGGGCGGTTGGCGACCCACGGCAAGTGCAGTGAGTGCGGAACGACGATGTTCAGGATGGGTGGGCAGCGGTCAAGGGGTAGGAGACAGGATTGGCGCGGAACGGGCGACTTGCCGGCTGCGCGGTGCGATTCGATTTATGCCGGCGGAATTGCCGAGACTGAGAGTGTCATCAGCCTGCCTGTCCGTCTCAGGATGCGGTGAGTGCGCGACGACGCACCATTCCGCCCGGTCAGGTGTCACGTACCTCTCACTTGAAACAGGGCTCTCTACGCCGATCCGCACACCGTTGCATTTGAGCAAGCGCTCGAGTCGCCGCCGAAAATATTTGATGCGGTACGCACGAGGAAGTTATTTTGATCCGTTCATCGTCTTGCACTGAGAGTAGAGGAGGAATGCTCGATATTCAGGGCATTATGGCCAGCCAAGCCGAGAAACGAGTGTTATTCATTCCGAAGCGGACTTCCAGCACTCTCTCGCATGGCAGATCCAATCAGCGATGCCGGAAAGCGGAGTTCGATTGGAAGTCATTGTCAGTTCTGCCGAACGTGGGAGAAGCAACCGTCTTAAATGTCAAGGCCTGAGAGTGGTCGGATCCCAGTGAACACCCGTCCTTGCCATAGTGTTGAGGATTGTCAGTAGCTTGCGCGCGCAGGCAGTGAGAGCCACTTTCTTCGGCTTGCCGGCTTTCAGCAACCGCTGGTAGAAGTCGCGTAGCACCGGGTTGTACCGGCTGGCCACCAGTGCGCCCATATACAGCGTAGAGCGCACCGTAGCTCGACCGCCCCACACGGAACGCTTGCCTCGATATGGACCGCTGTCACGATTGAAAGGCGCCACACCGACTAGAGCGGCGATCTGCTTGCGGTTCAGCGTGCCCAGTTCCGGCAGATACGCGAGCAGTGTCAGCGACACTTGCGGTCCCACGCCGGGTACGCTGCGCAGCAGGTCGTCCTTCTCACGCCATACAGGACTGTGCTGTATCCTCTGTCGCAGGTCTGTGTCCAGGTCGTCTAGCTCCTGCTTCAGCCAGCTGATATGGGCCTCTAAGCGAGGGCGGACTTCTGGAGTGGCGCGGCCAAGGCGGTTCTTCTCAGCAACCAAGATGCCCGACACCTGCCGCCTGCGCGCCAGCATTGCCCCGAGTGCCCGAGTATCAGCATCCCTCAGTGGACGGATCGCCGGTCGTACTGCTTCACCGAAGTGCGCCAGCACATGTGCATCCAGCCGGTCAGTCTTCGCCAACTGCCCGGTGGACTTGGCGAAGTCGCGCACCTGGCGGGGATTGACGACTGCAACTGGCAGCGATGCCGCGGCCAGAGCTACTACCAAGGGAAGTTCCAGACCGCCGGTGGACTCCGTAATCACGCCTGCCGGCTTGAGAACCTTAAGTTGTGTAACCAGATCATCGACGCTGGCTCCGTTGTAGGACACGCTCCAGCTTCTACCAGTGGGGCGTACCGCGACATCTACCTGCTCCTTGGATACATCAATGCCGACATAAGTTGGTTCCTGAGACATACTCGCCTCCTTCATACTGACCCTGCCTTGCAGATACGGGCTTGGTTAGCCCGGGCAACCGTTCGGGCTCTTCTGGAATGAGTGCGACGACCCTCGCTTTTCCACGGCCTCCTACGACCAATGTCATGTCGGTCTGCCGCACTCGGAACCTGCTTCGTTAGGGGATTATCCCATACATGTCAAAGATACAATGTCTTTGGATATTTGGCTTCCAGACGAAGGAGTCGCCATCGAACTCAAGTATACCACTCGAAAGATTGAGCTGCGTCACTGTGGTGAGCTGTTTTCCCTCCGCGACCACGGTGCGCAGGATCAGAGACGCTACGATTTTCTCTGGGATATCCGGAGACTTGAATTGATGTTATCAAATGTAGAGGGGTGTGAGGCAGGATATGCGGTGCTGCTGACCAACGACCCACTCTACTGGAGAATGGCTAGCAGCCCGTCTGAGGATTACTTAGCGTCCCTTAGGTGCAGACGAGGTCAGACGGCGACAACCATTTTTGTCGGGTGCAGCCACTGACGGAGCAATAGCTTCGTACGCCTTACTGTGCTTAGCATCTCGGCGATGATGCGGACACTTCCCGCAAAGTTGTTGGTCGGTGTTTCGCGAGGCTGGTCTGCCCCAAATCGGAACAGTTTGAGCAGGTTGTGGCCGGTGCAGATCAGCGACCACTCGCCGCTGACCTTCTCCAGGCCCCGTAGCAGGAACTGGCGGAAGCCTCGGACCTGCTTGATCTGGCCGAATACCGGCTCCACCGTTTGCATCCGAAGGGCGTAACGTTGCCGGCCCCGTTTGGTCTGTAACTTCCGGCGCATCCGATCCCTGGTAGACAGATGACTGGGTATGCGACCCTGGGGCGCGGACGGCGGCACTCTGCCGTGGCGGGTCTGCTCCGGCGCGATGAACGGGTCCACGCACAGCCCGTAGAGACCTTCAACCGCCTGCGCCGAGTAGTAACCGGCGTCGGCGGATACCTCTTTGGGCACTGCGCCGACGTTGCTGATCGCCTCCTCCACCATCGCCACCGCCTGCTGCTTGTCCGAAGTCCTGTTGGTGGCGTGAGCCGCCACGATCACCTGATGGGCACTGTCCACTACCGCTTGACAGTTGTAAGCTTGCACAAAGTCCCGCCCGCCCGGCGCCGGCATGATGCGCGACTCAGGATCGGTGAAGTTGCGCTGGGCTTTGTCGTCGGGCACCCCGGAATGCTCCTTGCCCTCGGCCTGCTCCGCCGCCGCCTGAGCTTCAGCTTCTAACGCCGCCATCGCCTCCCGTATCTTCTCCAACCGCCCCTCCCGAAAGGCCAACTCCTGCGGCAACTCATCTCCGCGCTTACCTTGTCCGTACCGAAGGTCCTCCTCGTCATCAACCTCCTGGGCACGCCGCAGCAACTCCTCCACCTCCGCCGATAACTGCGCTTCCTTCCCTTTCATCCGACCGTAACTCATCGCCTTGTGCCTGGATGCGTTGGCCCTCACCTTGGTACCGTCCAACGCCACGTGACCCAGTTTCACCAGCCCCGCCTGCCCGCACAACGCCAATACCTGCAAGAACAGGCCTGACAGCGCATCCAGATTGTCCTTGCGAAAGTCCGAGATGGTGCGGAAATCCGGCATGTTGTTCGCCGCCAACACCCGGAACGCTATGTCCTCGTGCAGCCGCTGGGCAATCCGCCGTGAGGACGCCACCCCGACGCAGTAGCCGTAGAGCAGCACCTTGACCATCATCCGTGGATGATATGGTGGCCCACCTCTGCTCTCACGCTCGTAGCGGGCAGTGATCTCAGACAACTCCAACTCGTCCACGACGTCTGAGATAAAGTACGCCAGATGGTCATCCGGCAACCACTCCCGCATTGCAGCAGGCAACAGCATCTGCTGGTCTGGATCATAGGCACGGTAGGTCTTGCTCATCGCAGGCTCCACTCTACTGAATTGAGCTTATTATACATCCAAATCACTCAACTACCGCGTTTCTCGGACGGGCTGCTAGTAGGACGAATACGGTGGATGCCGCTTTCCATCTTTACGAGGGGAGGCGAGTGACCGATGAATTAAACTGGTCAGCTACCGCCAGCGATGGCACAAAGCGGGGAAGGGAGTCACCGATACGATTAAAGGGCTCTTACCACCTAAGGTGGCAAGACTATTCACGGCTTAACGTTGACCGTTACGGAGCATTCCGCTACCTCGCCGTTTCAGTCGCTTAATCGGGGCAGAATGCTGCCTGGATATAGTCGAGTGTGCCGTTAGCGGTATTCTCGACCCGAATGGTTGACCTTGAAATCAGACGAGCCTCAGACAGGGATTGTCCGCCACAGAGCCTCCCGGATGACTCAACTTTGATAAGCGGGTTTCGTCGGATAGCCCCCCGGCTTGCCTGAGTCTCCCAGTTGGATCACGAAGTCCCGGCGGTCCCGATAGAGCCGTGCGCGATTCAACACGTAGTCTTTTCCTGGCACCAATTCGTTCCAGTGAGTCATCAGCCAGTATTTGTAGTCACCTACGAACTGATAGATGTTGTTCATGCGGAAAAAGTGACAAGACACTCCCTCCCCGACTCGGAACCGCTCACAGACTGCCTCCAATAACTCCTGCTGACCGTCCTTCTCAGACAGCACGTACTCGTGGGGCCAAGTGAGGAAATAGCATGGAAATCAGGCGCATCACTCATTGATGTTCAGAGTGTTCGCCTTTGCTTCTTCCCTCCAACTTCGGATTTCCAACAGGACGGCTATACAGAATGCTGCACCGCCCACTACGACGGAGATCAAACCGGACGCCTGTATCAGTACTGCTATGTGCTCCAGTTTTGCATTACACCCCACGGATGCCAGTATCGCGGGCACCACGGTTGCTACGAGTGTAATGCAAAATGCCAATCCGGCGATCAGCGGCGGCGCAATCAGGATACGCACCCGATGACGCCACCGCAGCGCCAGCGCGGTAAACGGAACGTAGATCACTATGCCGGCGACCAGCAGCACCGTTGCCGCCTTTGTGTCGCCATCACCTGTGGCCAACACACGGCCTATTTCAACGTACGACCCCCACAGCGCTATGCCGGACCCTATCATTGCCAGAGAGTTCTTCAGTTTACCCTGCTCGGATATGGCAGACACCGCGGTGATTCCAATTCCGGAAAAGGCCAAGACAACCCAGCGGGACTCCGCCGGCACTACGTTCGCTATGGCTATTGGAGCGACCGTACCCATGTAAAGCGCCATGCTTATCTGCGCAAATTGGACCGTTCCTATGCTTGATTGCTTCGCCACTGAATTTGACCACCAATCCTCAATCGTCTTACGGAGCCCCCTCCCTACTAGTGTCCTGAAGCCCACCGCTCCGGCCATGACTACGCCAGCAATGGTGAGTCCAACCGTTATGGCCCCCGTCGAGTCGCACCACTGCGTCCCCCACGTCAGCGTCGCCGTTGTTGCGACTCCGGCGACCGCAGCAACGTTGGCTCCAATTTGGTATTTCAGTGCCGCCCAACACGCGATGAAAGAGAGACTCCCCGCTATGAAGACCATCAGGAGTCCCAGAACCAGCCATTCGGGGACATACCGTGTCCCCATGAGAGAACCTTAACCCACTCGGTCGGAGCTGGTTGCCCGCTTACCTGATCCGCAGCGTAGTAGGCAAACGGCAATGCGACTGCCATGGTTGCCAAACAGGGCGGTATTGCGGGTCCGTAATCTATTGCCCACCGGCGCAGTCTTTGTCTGGTGCTTTTCATTGGCTATCCAGGTCGCAAGCCTTACCTCATAGCGGGCGGGCATACCGGCGACGTAAATATACACAAGCAGACCTGCCATCCCATTCCACCGCACCACTCCTACGGAACCTCTGTTCCAGTTACGTCAATCGTCGCGGTCATTGAGCCAGTGCTCACCAAGTGCATTGGCCACCCAGGCGCGTGTCAATGTGACTATTATCTTACTGCATTCGCTGAAAGTACCGCTCTCAGCGAACCCTTGTACGAATCCACGCCAAATTCGGGTTTCTCCTCCCACGTTGACATGGCCTATTCATGGCACTCCACCTGAGTCTGTCTCAGAATACTTCGCAGGGCGGAATGAAGTAAGCTCCCTGAGAGGCAATAGTTGTCTTCACCTGAGAGTAGAAGGCCAGATGCGGCGAGAGGTGCAGCTAACTTCGCTAAACATTGTGTTCTAGGCCGACGGACTGAGCCTATGGAGAGGAATGTATCAGTGTACGCTTGCGCCATATGCGCCAGAGGGTACGCAGGTTGAAGGCGGTGTCCAGCATGGCTCCACTCCGACGCCGCGCAGCAGGAACCTTCTCGCCGCCTGCCGCTCCTTGATTATGCCGAAGACCTGCTCGACCAGGTGATGTATCCCGCGTTTGTACGCTTCTCTGGCTTGCCCGCTCCGCATCCATATGCGGTGTCTGCGAACAGGGCGTCGTGTGGCCTTATCTCAATTCTCCGCCCGTTACTGCTACTCGTGGTGCAGACGCCGAACGCCGGGCACGGCCTGCACACCGGTCCTGACGCCCGGTACGGGCGCAAGAGCACACCACTCTTTTTGCAATTTCTCTCTCCGACAAATCGCAGTTTCTCTCCTTCAGGACATCTGTAGCTGTCGTTGCCCTCATCGTAGATGAAGATGTCCTTGTTACATGGCCGTTGCAGAGAGCGCCGGCGCGCCTCGGGCATCGCAATTCGCTAGCCCCCTGCGAAAGGACTCCTCAAGGCTGCTTCCCGAGTCATAACCCGCATCTGCCAGGGTCATTTCCGCCTTGGTGCCCGATGTTGTTGCTCACCGATTAGGTCCGCACTAACTGCTCAGGGAAAATGTCACCCTGGGCCGTGTGCGGAAGGCTATTCTGAGGCGGTTCTGCCGCTCTGCCTGAGACGGTAGCTGTCGCCGTTCATTTCGATTGATGTGTACGTGATGAGTGAGCCTGTCCAGCAGAGCGCCTGTCAGCCTTTCGGATCCGAACATCTCGGTTCACTCGTCGAACGGTAGGTTCGTCGTCACGAGGATGGAGCCCAGCTCGTCTATGATCAGCAGCTTCAGTCGTGACAGCCTCTTCTGCAGGTTCAGCATCATCATCTCGTCCCTTGCCTCCATAAGCTCGTTCACAAGGGCCGATGCGGTGGTAAAGCCCACCGTCAGTCCCTTCTGGCAGACGGCGAGTCCGAGTCCCAGCGCGATGTGCGTCTTGCCGGTTCCGCTGTCGCACTGCGGCCATTATAAATGTCGTTGTTCAAGGTAGACCCGAATGACCCCATCGTCCTGAATTTGGTGGGACAGATACTGTTGTTGCTCAGCGATTCCGTCCATGCTAACTGCTGAGCGAAAATGTCCACATGATGGGGCATGTGAGATTGACGCAGCAAGAGCAGGCAAGACTTCAGGTACTCAACAACTTACTGGCTGGATATATGACGACGGAGCAGGCAGCGATACTGATGGGACTGAGCGCACGCCATACCAGGCGCATACTGGCGGCATACAGGGAGAAGGGAGCAGCCGCAATAGCTCACGGCAACAGAGGTCGCAGCCCTGCCAATGCTACACCGAGCACACTGGCGATCGAAGCAGTACGTCTGGCTCGGACCAGATACGCCGGAGTCAACCACACGCACCTGAGCGAGTTGCTGAGGGAGCGAGAGGGTATAGACATCGGTCGCGACACGTTACGCAGGATACTGACTAACGCCGGAGTGAACAGCCCACGCAGACGTCGGCCACCGAAACACCGGGTTCGGCGGCAGCGTATGCCGCGTGAGGGTATGCTGATACAGGTAGACGGCAGCTACCACAGATGGCTTGGGAAAGACGGACCGCAGTTCACATTGCTGCTGGCGATTGACGACGCCACCGGGATCGTTGTCAACTCCCTGTTCTGTGAGCTGGAGAACACCCACAGCTACTTCTCGCTCCTCGATGGACTAATAAGGCGCTGCGGCATACCGATCGCGCTCTATTCAGATCGGCATGCCGTATTCAAGTACACTCCACCGTCGGAAGCTGCCGGTGCTCCAACCCAGTTCAGTCGTGCGATGGACGAGCTTGGCGTACAGCTGATATTCGCTCAATCACCTCAGGCCAAGGGTCGTGTAGAACGCGCCGCGGGAACGTTCCAGGACAGGCTCGTTACGGAGCTGCGCCTTGCGGGCGCGACCACCATCGCCGATGCGAACCGCGTGCTGGAGGGCTTCCTTCCACGCTTCAACGGCCGCTTCAAGGTGCCTGCGCGGGAGTCGGAAGTCGCCTATCGCGCTGTGGACGAAGGGGTGCGTCTGGATCGTGTTCTGTGCTTCAAGTACCGGCGCAGAGTCGCCAGGGACAACACGGTCAGATACCGCTGGCGCACCCTGCAACTGCTGCCCGGCACGGACAGGCCGAGCTACGCCGGAGCGGCCGTGAATGTGCTTGAAGGACTAGACGGACGGCTGGCAGTGCAGCACGAGGGGTGCGACATCCCATCTCAGGAAGCGCCACCACGCCCCAGTGTCCTTCGGGGCTTCACCAAGAGAACCACACACTCACCCATTATCAATCAGCCCACCAACGGTCTGGGTACTAAATGGGCGGCCAAACTGGCGACTCTGGATGCCAACCACGATGCCGAGCATCCCGCCGCCACCTCCGGTCGCAACGGCACGGGACGAGTTCGCAAAACTGTGGGTCCACGGCGCAGGAAGCCCACGCCGCTACAGACGGCCAGGTGGAAAGCGGTGCAGAAGGCAAAGCGCAAGGGTCTGTCCATTCGTGGGATCGCCCGGGAGCTGGGTATACACAGAGACACCGTGAAAAAGTACATGAACGCCGAGAGCCCACCTATGTCGCCATCTCGACTGACGTCGACCAAATCGTAGTCTGGTAACATAGCAAGTTACGGGGAGGACATTGACCCCATCACGACTCGCTCTTGTACACGAAATAAACGTCGGCGTAAATATGGTACCGATTATCGATAGCGATTCGTTTTAGGTGGTATAGCAGTAGTATGTGAGCATTCTAAAAGAGGTATCAATACAGATGGGGATGCCGATAGGACAATAACGGAGCAGATGCAACAGACATTGCAGGACGCGCTTGAGCGCTATACGGCGATGTGCAAGGAGTACGACCTTGCGATGCACCGCCACCACAGCTACGGCCGCACAATGGTAACCAAGTACGGAGAGCTGAGCTTGAGCACACCCGCGTTTTGATGCGGAGAGTGTGGGAAGATGTTCAGCGGAATGGAGTTGATAGGGGATGTGGAGCGCAGGAAGCGGTTTTCAAGAAAACGCGCGATGAGGCGATGAGGCTGGCGGCGCTAGGGCTGAGTTATGCAAGCGTGGGGGAGATGCTGAGGTTCGCAAAGAGCACATTGTGCAAGTGCCTCAAGCAGGAGAAGCGGCAGCGTTCTGAGATAAGCGGGGCAGTGTTGGAGATGGATGGAGTGTGGACGCGGATGCGTGTCGGAAAGGCGGAGTTGAAGGTGGTGCGGGACGAGACGAGCGCGGCGCTGGGGACATTCGGAAGTTGGGAGGACGCTCTGGACGATGTGTATGCAGCCGGAGTGGAGAGTCCGACTCATATAGTCAGCGATAGGGATGGTGTATGGGAGTGGAGCTAATCATCAGATGTGCCAGTCCCCCTTGCTCAGGGAGTACAGACGCGACATAGGGGGTTTGGGATTCGCGCAAGCGAAGGCGCTGCTTGGCGCGGACAGTCTGTCGCAAGCGCGGGAACTGGCGGCCGAACTCATAGCGCTGACGAATGGTCGCGCGGCATACTGGTGCGTGAAGGCATTGAAGCAAGGACTGGCGCATCTGGCGACGGGACACGACAGACACAAGACGACATCGAGGCTGGAACGCTTTCATCGGGAGTTGAGGCGTCGTGAGCGAATGTGCACAGGATGGACTATGCACAACTTGCTGCTGTTGCAACTGCGTGGGCTTCTATCTTCAACCACCTGAATGGAAACGCTATCAATCAGGGGCATGCGTATCACGGTTGACGATGATCTGGAATAGCTGACCTCCGGTATGTCCGAGGCCGAGGTTCTGTCGGTCCTTCCTTACCTCACCCGCGCATACATACAAGGGTGGCGCGCGATCGACGCTGATCGCAGGCTTCGGATGGTCTCACTGTCCGACTCGTAAGCAAACACTGTTTGACCAGAGCCATGGCATCTGATGTCTGCAATGGTGCTCGTAACGGCGCTGGCGAACATAGGAAGCTCCAAACCCTCCTCGCCCGGCGGCAGCGGTC
This sequence comes from Dehalococcoidia bacterium, assembly GCA_965222145.1. Classification (GTDB taxonomy): domain Bacteria; phylum Chloroflexota; class Dehalococcoidia; order Lucifugimonadales; family JADFKI01; genus Bin90. The sequence goes on from CBDCTG010000001.1 coordinate 573,584, forward strand.
TGTTCGAGCTGATAGCGCGCGACGCTAGTTCTGCTTCCGCTTGCCGTGGTGGACAGGTCCGAGGCGGCGGCGTTCGCGGCTGTGAGCCACCTTGCGCTGCTGCTGCCGATGATAATTTTTGGGCAGGCGTTCCTGTAGGCAGGGAACCTCTCGCTGTGGCGTCTGCGCGGGCGGACACGAGCAGTTAACAACCTCAGGAGCCTATTCGTAGCGCAGGGCGTCTATGGGGTGCATTCGTGCGGCGCGCAGGGCGGGGTAGATGCCGGAGACCAACCCGACGATTGCTGATACGGAGAGCGCGAGCAATGCGACATCGGTGTGGAACGCGACGCCCTGTATTGACGCAGCGCCGTCGTCCCTGCCGAGAGCGTTGACGACGAGGTTAATCACCGGCGACAGCGCGAGGCTGATTAGCAGCCCGATGATGCCGCCTGCGGTTGTCAGGAATATGGATTCTGCGATGAATTGCAGCAGAATGTCGCGCCGCTTCGCTCCCATCGCCTTGCGTATGCCGATTTCGCGCGTGCGCTCGGTTACGGACACCAGCATGATATTCATCACTCCGATGCCCCCGACGAGCAGCGATATTCCCGCGACTGTGCCTAGGAACAGCACCAGCACGGCGATTACCTGGTTGATTGTATCTATCAGGTCCTGCAAAGTTTCAATCTCGAAGTCGTTCTCGCCGGTGATGCGGTGGCGCAGGCGCAGTATGGAGGCGATTTCAAGCTCGGCGTCCTTTATTGCGTCTTGGCTGACCGCCTGCACATCGATGGAGTTCACGCTGATTTCGCCCTGCGTGGTGCGCTCATGCGACAAGCGGTAGTAGGCGGTGGTGATTGGTACGAAAACTTGGTCGCCGAAGCCGAAGAAGGTCGCGCCGGAGTCTTCGAGAAGGCCGACGACGATGAACTGCCGGCCGTTGATGCGTATGCGCTCGCCGACCGGATTCCTCGGCATGGGCGAAGCAGCGCTGCCTGTGCCGTAGGACGCTCTGCCGAAGTTCGCGCGGTTCGGGTCGTCGGAGTAGTTCGTGCCAAAGAGAGCGTCGGACACGGATGCGCTAATGACGGCGACTTCCGCTTTGGCGGCGATATGAGCGGGCGTGATGAAGCTACCTTGAGCGACCTTTGTGTTGCGGACAGTGGAGTAGTCGGGGGTAACGCCAATAACCTGCGCGCCGATGTACTCCCTGCCGGCGACAATCTGCGCCCATGAGTCGATTTGAGGGGCTACGGCTTGCACGGATGGCGCGAACAGCGGGTCCATCAGCGCCTCCGCGTCCCCCAGCGTAAGCGAGGATGAGTTGTCGCCGCTGCGCTCGCTGAATCCGGGCTGCACGAACAGCAGGTTTGTGCCTTGCGACTGGATGCTGGATGTGATGCTTTGCTGAACGCCCCTGCCGATGGACATGAGCACAGTAACGGCGGTTATGCCGATGATGATGCCCAGCAGCGTCAAGCCGGACCTCAGTTTGCTGCTGCCAAGCGAGCGTAGTGCGGTAATGATAATGTCTAGTGGATTCACTGCTGAACCGCCGCTGCCGCACTTGGCGCAAGATTGAATTCATCTGAGACTATCAAGCCATCGCGCATGGTGATGATGCGGTTGGCGCGCCCGGCAATGTCGAGTTCGTGGGTTACGATGATGACGGTAATTCCGTCGGCATGCAACTCGGTGAGAATGGAGATAATCTCGTCTCCGGAGCGCGTGTCGAGGTTGCCTGTGGGTTCGTCGGCAAGCAGAATGTCGGGTGACTTCACGAGCGCGCGCGCTATTCCGACCCGCTGTTGCTGGCCGCCCGAAAGCTCGGTCGGCCTGTGGCTCATACGATCGCCTAGTCCGACTCTTTTTAGCGCATCTTGCGCCATTCTGCGGCGACTGGCGTGTCTGCCGTACAGCAGGGCAAGCTCCACATTGCTGAGGGCGGTAAGGCGCGGCAGTAGGTTGTATGTCTGGAAGACGAAGCCGATTTTGCCGTAGCGTATTTCGGCAAGGCGGTTGTCGTGCGCCGCGCCTATGTCCTCTCCTTCTAGGATGTACTTGCCGGAAGTGGGAACATCGAGGCAGCCGAGTATGTTCATGAGAGTTGACTTGCCGGAGCCGGACGCTCCCATGACGGCGACCATCTCGCCGCGTTCGATGGACAGGCTGACGCCCGCAAGCGCGGCTACTTCTACACTACCAATGGTGTAGATTTTGGTTACATCAGTGATTTGAATCATCGGAACTGACCTGATAGGCGAGACGGATAGTTGTTATTCGTCAAATTCGCGTTCCGGCGGCGGACCGCGGCGCCGCCCGCCGCCCGGGCCGAACCTTGCATCGACATCGAGTTCGTCTTCGGACGATACCTGCATCACGATGCGGTCTCCTTCGGATAAGCCGGACTCCACGATTGCGAAGAATCCGTCGCTGCTACCGAGGGTTATCGGACGCTCTACGATACTGCCGTCTTCGCTTATCATCCGTACATACGCACCCGTATCGCCGTACTGCACGGCTTGCGTCGGGATTAGCAGCCCGCGCTCTTCGCTAATTCCCACTCTCGCCACCGCGCTCAAGCCTTCTTGTAGCGTTATGTCCTCCGGGACACGGACATCTATTTTCACATCGAAGGTTACCACGCCCTGCTGGTTTGAAGCGCTGGAGCTTACGCTGCTGACGACGCCTTGGAGCGTATGTTCGGGTAAAGCGTCCAAAGTTACCGCTGCCACGGCATCGCGTTGCAGCGAGAGGACATCGATCTCGTCAACGCTGCCCTCTACATTGACGATGCCGGAATTAATTACCGTCAGGATTACCTCGAAAGATTCAATATCTTGCCCAGTTTCCACCGGAATCGAGGAGATGTAGCCGTCCCAGGGCGCTTTCAGCGTGGAGTCTTCGTACCGGCGCATGGCGCCGGCTATTCTTGCCTGTACCGCCGCCACGGTCGCCTCTTGCAACGCGATTTGCAGCGCGCGGCGGTCGTGAATCTTCTGCAAGTCCTGTGATGCACGGTCTCGCCTTGCTTGCGCAACCGCTACTTCGTTGAGCAAAACGGCAACTTCCGCCTCGCCCGGGTTTAGCAGGGTGTTCAACAGATAGGCCGCATCATCCCGGTTCGCCTGTGCCAGCGTGAGCTTGTTGCGCAGGCTCGCCACTTCCACAGCATCGGCATTGAGCAGGTCTTCAAGGTCCTGCCTTGCCCTGTTCAGGTTCTCGCGGGCGGCAGCGAACTGCTTCTGAAGCAATTCATCGCCGACCGTTTCCTTTTCAAGATTATCGCGCGTATTCTCCGCGGCTTCCACCGCAAGTCTGGCGCTCTCCACTGCAGCTTCGGCGTTGGACAGTCTTTCGCCGTAGCTGGCAACTGTTGCGCTGAGGGATTTTCTTGCAAGATCAAGCGCATCGAAAGCGTTGTCCATGTCACGCCCGATGCAGAGTTCTCGGTTTGTATTGGTCGTATCCGATTGCTGGTTGACCAGCAGGGTGTTCCTGTTGCAGCTCACCTCAATCAGGCTTGCACCTGGGTAGAGGCCGCGCCAGGCGAATATAGTGAGTTCGTTCCAGCGCGTCTCAGGGTTGTCGGCAATCCTACCATCCGGAAACAGGACGAACTTGCGTGAATAAACTTCCTCGGGGCCAAACTCCATAGCAGCGAAGAGGGCATCCGGGGTTAATGAGAGCTCATCTACGGTCGGCTCTGCACCGGTCCACTTCTTAATGACTTTGAAGTAGCCCTTCCTTTCCTGATCGAACGTTTCGCGTGCTTCTCTGGTGTCATTGGAATTTCGCACCACGTGGAGATTAAGGGAAGCGGCTGCAAGGTCTCGCTCTGCGGCGTCTAAATCGCTCAAGGCGTCCAGATAGTCGTTGGCGAGGGAGTGCTCGCTGTCCCGGAGTGCGACCTGCGCTTGGGCAATGCCCTCCTCAGCTGCAGCGATAGCCTCCGCGCTTGGGTTAACCGTTTCGTCAAGCGCCTCCTGTGCGTTCTGAAGTTCCAGTTCCGAGTCCGCGAGGGCTGATTCTAGCTGCGCAACGACCTGAGGATCGGGGTAAACCAATTCGTCAAGGGCGGACTGTGCGTTCTGGAGCTCAAGTTCCGCTGTTGCGAGCGCGACTTCCGCTTCGGCAATCTGAAGAACAGGCATCTGCGCGTCAGCAAGCGCGTCCAGGGCGTCTTCGTGTTCCAGCTGGGCTTCGGCAATTGCGCGCTGCAGGTTCGCCACGCTCTCAGGGTCCAGGCGGGCGAGTAGCTGCCCTGCTGAGACTATCTCACCTTCGCTTACAAAGATTTCATCCACGAAACCAGGCGACCCAAATGTCAGATCCTCCTTGTTGGAGAAAGTGATCCCGCCGTTGATGGAAATTTCTGTAGCCAGGCTGTCGACGTGTACAGGGATGAGACGCTCCGTGGGGGCGAGGCCGTCACTTTCGTCGCTTGCGAATGGGTTGAGTCCGAATGGGTTGAAGATATACACGACTGCAGCGACAACTGTGACTACGATCAGACATGCTAGGATTATAAGATGCCAGCCCTTCACCTGCCCTCCGCGAGCCTTCAACCCATTCATAGATCCACCTTCCGGACGGTCGGTTCAGGTTCGCATCATATCAGTTCTGCACTGTGCGCAGTAGTGTCCCGTCAAATGTCAACTGCGATGATACCTTATCCCCAATCCACCGAGGGGGGCGTGTGAGAGGCCTCCTGAAGAAGCAAAAGGGTGCACCTCTGAATCTGAGATAATGGTTTTACAACACAAAACCTGTCACAGAAAAGGAGCACCCAACAGATGCTACCACGTAACCACCCTGACCGCATCCAAATCGCCTTCGACGATCCCCGCCTGGTAGCCAATGCCGGGCTGATCCTGCCGGTCACCCTGGCCGGGCGTCTGGGTCTGAGCCAACTCGTCGACAACCACGTTGACCTGGGCGACGCCCCGGGGCGGGCCAACACCGGGGACAAGATACTGACCCTGGTGGCGTCGGCTCTGGTCGGTGGCGACTGCATTGACGATGCCGACGTGTTGCGGGCGGGCAGGACCTCCTCGGTACTGGGTTGTGTGGTCAAGGCTCCATCCACGCTGGGGACATTCCTACGCAGTTTCCGCTGGGGACATGTGCGACAGTTGGACCGGGTGAGCCGAGAGTTTCTGGCGCGTGCCTGGGACGCCGGGGCAGGCCCCGAGGACTCGCCTCTGACGATCGACATAGACTCGACGGTCTGCGAGACCTATGGACTGGCAAAGGAGGGAGCGCGCCATCACAACTACACCGGCCAGCGGGGCTATCATCCGCTGCTGGCCGTTGCCTCAGGAACCGGCGACGTGCTGATGGCACGACTGCGCAAGGGCCGAGCCAACACCGCCCGGGGCGCAGCCAACTTCCTGCGGGAGACGGTGGCGCGAGTGCGCTACGCCGGAGCCACGGGAGCGCTCACGGTGCGGGCCGACAGCGGCTTCTATGCCCACACCATCGTTGCCGTCTGTCGCAAGATGGATGTCCGCTTCTCCATCACCGTCCGACAGCACCCCCGACTGCGCAATCTCATCGAGGCCATACCAGAGACGGACTGGACACCCATACCCTACTGGATGGACGGCACAGCCGATGTGGCCGAGACCATTTACACTCCCTTCGAGAGCAAGCCCGACGCCGCACCAGTGCGACTCATCGTCCGCAGAGTGAAGCCCACGCCCGGCTCTCAACTGGCGCTCTTCACCAACTACAGCTATCACGGTTTCATCACGGACCGAGAGGGCGACACCCTCCAACTGGAGGCCGACCATCGCCGCCACGCCGAGGTGGAGAACGCCATCCGCGACCTGAAGTACGGCGTAGGACTGAACCATCTGCCCTCAGGGCGCTTCGCAGCCAACGCCGCCTGGTTGGCCGTGCAGGTGATGGCTCACAATCTGGCTCGCTGGACCTCCCGCATCGGACTGGAAGAACGAGCCTCCACCACCAAGACCTTGCGCAGACGATTCTTCTCCCTCGCCGGACGGCTTACACGCTCGGCACGCCGTCTCACCCTGCATCTTCCCCAGCGCTGGCCCTGGGAAACACAGTTCGGCCGCGCTCTGGCCAGACTGCGAACCATTCCGTTACCGAGCTGACAGCTGACGGCAGCGGCGACGACTGCCCACCATACACTCCATAACCCATCTCATCCCCAGACTCGCGCCGGACCGGACCGTGAGTATCCCCTGCTGCTCACCGATTCGTCAACTTCACCCACAATCGCCACTGTGGGCCTCCATTGGCGTTCAACATCACGACCGGGGACCTTCAGAACGCTCCAGCGTCGGCATCATACCCGCACCGCCACCTTGCCGCGTCCTTCACCCACGCTCCGGCAGAGATACCATGACTCTTCGGTGGATTCGGGCTTATGGGCCATCCGGGACTGGATCTGACCCAATTAGTCAACTGGCTCAAATGTCCTCAAAAGGATCTGTCGATCCGTTCCCGGGGTGGCCCATAAAGCGTTAGAGGCTTCGGTGAGTTAGTGACCCCATAGCAACTGTGTCGAAAGTCAAGAGGAATTATCGGTTACCTTCAGAGTCAAGTCGTACCAAGGCGAGCGATGCTTGAGGATGGAGTTGAGGATCACAAGCAGCTTTCGCATGCAGGCTGTGAGGGCAACTTTCTTCGGCTTGCCAGCGGCTAACAGCCGCTGATAGAAGTCCCTGATGACGGGGTTCCAGCGACTGGCTGTCAGCGCTCCCATGTACAGGGAAGCACGAACTCTGGCGCGTCCACCCCAGACAGTTCGCCTGCCTCTCATCGTGCCGCTGTCGCGATTGAAAGGAGCCACTCCGACCAGCGCGGCGATCTGCCGGTGGTCCAGCGTGCCCAGCTCAGGCAGGTAAGCCAAAAGGGTGAGGGAGACCTGCTCTCCGACTCCGGGAACGGTGCGCAGGAGGTCATCCTTCTCCCGCCATACGGGACTGCGTCTAATGGTCTGTCGCAAGTCTGTGTCCAGGTCGTTCAGCTCCCGCTCCAGCCACTCAATGTGGGACTCGATGCTGGGGCGTACGGCGACGGTGGCGGCGGTGCTGAGGCGGTTCTTCTCCGCGACCAGCATCGTCACCAGCTGGTGTCTGCGAGCGACCAGGGAGTGGAGCAACTGCGTCTCTGAGTCCCGTAGAGGGCGCACCGGAGGCCGGACCGCTTCGCCGAAGTGGGCCAGCACCGCCGCGTCCAGAGTGTCAGTCTTGGCCAGCTTTCCCGTGGCCCTGGCAAAGTCGCGCACCTGTCTTGGGTTGACGACGACTACCGGCATCGCCTCGACCGCCAGTGCCGCCACAAGGGGCAGTTCCAAGCCTCCGGACGCCTCCAGCACCACGATGGCAGGTTCCAGGGTCTTTAAGCGGGATACCAGTTGTCGGATCCCTGTCTCGTCATTTGAGATCGCCCACCTTTCGTCCGAGGGACGGGCCGCTACGTCCATCCCGGCCTTGGCTACGTCGATGCCTACATAGGTCTCTTGTCGGTCCATGAGCAACTCCTTGTGAATGCTGGCCCGTCCTTGCAAGATACGGGCTTGGTTAGCCCAGGCAACCGTTCGGGCTCTGTTGTAGGATGAGTGCGGCGACCCTCGCTATACAACGGTCTTTGATGACCAAGGAGCATTCGGTCTGCCGCACTCGGAACCTGCCTCGTTAAGGGATTATCCCATTACATGTCAAAGATACAAGGAGCGTCGCCCGCGGGGCATGCGCCGGCGGGAGATTGTTTGAGTGGTCATCCTGACAGCCTCTCTTTCAGAGCGATACTGTCTCCGCCATTAGCACCGGAGACCTTGTGTCGGAATCCGTCTGAGGTTCGCTGGCATTTACTACGAAGCCCGCTCTCCGCGGAGGCCCAGCGATGGCACGGATTGGCAATCCAGCACCTAGTCAATTCTAGTAGTAGATGTACTTGCCTCTGCCGTATTTGATATGTCGTCGCTTGTCGGTCCCTTTGACGACCCCGATCAGTCCGATGACGGCCATGATTATTCCCATAACCAATATCACCATTCCACCAAATCCAATGAGCCAGTGTACAAACCATAAGTGAAGGACGAACTTCATCACGACTCCCATCACGGCAACGGCAATGCCCGCTGTCAGTAGCGCTACTCCAATTACCTTGCCCACCAAGTCCCCCAAAATCATTAAAGCGCCGCCAACTACCGCTGCTGCAATTCCGCCGAAGATGAACAGGTTTCCCGTCCAGTCGATGAGGAACTGCATAAGGCCCGTCATGATAGAGAAGCCCATCAGGGCCAGTAAGATGCCCAATACCATCAATCCGATCATAGTCGAACTCCCTCACCAATACCGTTGAAGACTCGCGCTACGATTTTATCACGACGACGGCAGTGGTCATCCTGACAGCCCTCGCTTCTATGCAACACTTTCTCCGATAGGTTATTGCATATTGGCGGTAGGTTGTCCAGTTTAAGGAGGGGTCTCAGGTACGAGTTGCTGGTGAGAATGCAATCTCTTAAGGTAGTTTTCTTGCATCCGGCTTCAGAGGGAATTTGAGCGTGTGAGGAACTCTTACGAAGTCCTGGCGAATCGCCGGTGACTACTCGCCGCGCAGACGCCGAAGTTCCGCTTCCAGCTCCGCCAGGCGCGACTCCGCCGCCAGACGAGCTGCCTGTTCCTCTTCAGCACGAGCCTCTGCGGTGCCAGCGCGAGCTTGAGCCGTCAGACGAGCTGCCTGTTCCTCTTCAGCACGGTCTCTTTCCTCTTCGTGACTCAGAAGCCAGCGGTCCGCAACCGGATCCCAGAACCGTAACTCACCATCCGTCCACCACAGGTCCAGGTTCAGAACTTCGCTGTGAGACCACACCCGCCCATCGTCCTCCCGCACCATCTCCAGCCTGCGGTACTCCCCCTCCACCAGAACCTCTCCCACAAGTGGCTCACCGTAGAACTCTCCACCCGTAGCGTCATAACGCCAGTATTCACCCACTCCAAGCTCCGCATACAACTCGCGCTTCCTAACAAGGTCAGCCCTGGCGGTGCTGCGCGAGCCTATCTCCAGGATGAAGTCCGGCGGCTTGCCCACTTCCCACAGCAGATAGGTGTTGTTGCGCTCCAGCGACAGGGATAGCAGGGCGGCGTCGGACAGACCGAACACCACATAGCAGTCCGGAGACACGGAGCGGCGAGGGTCCCCCTCGACATAGTAGATGAACGTGTCTCCATTCACCCTCGCTCCCGGAACGTCGCTGAAGTGGAATTCGAGACGACCAACGACCTTGCGGTACAGCGGCGCTTGGTACTCTCCGTCGGGCAATGGCATTCCGTCCGTTTCGGGATAGACTATGGCGGGAGCGGACCGGGTGGTCATGGACTCCTCCTTGCTCACCTCGATTCTATCACAGCAAAAAAGTGTGTGGCGACGTTACTCGCTACTCTGCCTGCGACAATAGTTCTTGCCGATTCCGGCGTATGGCTGCGTGCGCGCAACATTACATGGTATTTCCTTGCATCCATTCTCTCTCTAGTTAGGGGGTATTCTGCCGTACGCAAGTCCCGATAGGTTGGTCTTGCATGGTGCATCTCTCGGTCATTGAAAGCAGGGCCAAACTATCGACAGTTGATCGTTGCCATCAGAACTCAGGAACTTGTCTGCCGGCGACATCGAGACCGAGGCGGTGGCCTGTTAGAACGGCACTATAACCGAGGGTCGAGTTTTCCAGTCTCCACGCAGCCAAGGATTCCAAAGTGGTTGGATCTTCTGAGTAGCCTGGGGTCAGCTAAAGACTCCTGAGATGCCATATTCTCTCGCGTACGAAGGCAGGCCCTCCTCCGTGATCGCGAGCAAAAATGTGCCGAATGAGTCGTGGACGACAGGAACTACGTTAGCTTGCCGCTCCAGTCTCCACAGGCAGGTCTTCCTGCCCGGCCCATTGAGAGTATGACCCGGCGTAAGTCCGAGCTCTCTCGTATCCGAGAATCTTGAGTATGATCGTCGCGAGCGACGCCCGCGCACCCCCTCCTCAGTAAGTGTGAACTTCATTATCCGGGGTGATGCCCTTTGATACAAGAAGAGATCGCAGCTCTTTTGCAGGCAACAGCGTCTTCATGCCCGAGTCGATCAAGTCCTCCCAATGGAGGTGGATGGCGCCTGGAATTCTGCCTGGTCGAGGAGGCGCGCCATACGAACTGGAAGTGCCTTCGAATTCTTCCAAGGTGCGCGTGTCCCAAAACACGGTGTTTGGCCGGCTTGCCGCAGCCCTGGCCTGATCAAGGGAGCAGTAAATCGCATCCACTGGGGCCGGAACGAAATTGGAGTATGGATACTCCGGCGTTTCGGTCGAGACAGGTCTCTCTTCACGGCACCACTTGTCAAACCCGCCGTCCAGCAAACGAACATTCCGGTGACCGTAATAGAGGAACGCCCAGGCAACCATTCCCATCATCTGGCCGGGTGCGTCGTATACTACAACGATCGTGTCGTTGCTGATGCTCAGACTACCGGCTAATTTGGTGAACTCCTCCGGACTGGCCATGTCCCCATTCGAAGCCCTCGGAATCCCGCCGAAGCCGTTCAAATTGACTGCTCCCGGCACATGTCCGGCGGCGTATTCTCTTGGCCATCTCGCGTCGATCACTCGTACCTTCGAGTCGGACAGGCGACCGGCCAGCCAGCCTGTTTCCGCAAGTAACTCTGGATTTGCATATCCGCGCTCTTGTATTGGTAGAGGTTGCATTGTAGGCCTCCAGTCCGCAGGTCAATGCTGAGACTGCCCGAATCGTCGTCTCGCCCAAGGGTATTGCGGAGTGAGATCTACTGTCAACTGGTCGGTGTCGATGTGGGGCGAAAAAGGACGCCCTTCAGAAGCACGGGGCTCAATACGCCCAGATGGTCTGAGTAACTCGCTACATCGAGACCGGCCAGAGAAGATTTCGAACTTTATTCCTACGAAGCCTTCCTCAGAAGACTCGGAGCATGCACCGGTCGACTGAGTAACAGATAACCTCAGAAGGCAGATTTCGGACTGCAACAAATTCGGGTAAATCATTGCATTCAATTCTGTGGATGAATGTGAGTTCAAATTGAGGTATAGCGAGCTCCATAGCAACCGTCTTTAATGTCAAGGCCTGAGAGTGTTCGGGTCCCAGTGAACACCCGTCCTTGCCATAGTGTTGAGGATGGTCAGGAGCTTCCGTGCACACGCAGTGAGAGCCACCTTCTTCGGCTTTCCGGCTTCGAGCAACCGCTGGTAGAAGTCGCGCAACACCGGGTTGAACCGAGTGGCCACCAATGCTCCCATATACAGAGTAGAGCGTACTGTAGCTCGACCACCCCACACAGAACGCTTTCCTCGATATGGACCACTTGTATGTTGCATAAGCCCCACAGATGGGCCAATCTGTGGGGTGGGCGAGAGGGGCGCGTCGGTGACCGCTGGGTGAGCCGAGCTACTGCTCTGGACTGCACCGTGGGACAGTATGACACCCCTCTCGCCGCACTTGTCGCTCCGAACGGATACAAGGGCACCAGGCCCGCATCTGCAAGTGTGGAGGACATCAACCATTATTTCATCGGGAGGTCGAACATGGTAGTCACAGCCGGGGTTGACGTGGGCAAGGCCAGCCTGGACGTCTCAATTTATGAGGGTCCGGTGATACGATTTGACAACACGGTTAAAGGGATTGGAAAGCTGCTGAAGCACCTGAAGGCGCAGGACGTCACCGTGGCTGTGTGCGAGGCCACCGGTGGGTACGAACGAGTGCTGGTAAGCCGGCTGAGAAAGACCGAGATTGCGATGCACGTGGCCCACCCGAACCGTGTGCGCGCGTTCGCGAAGGCGTGTGGGTACGAAGCCAAGACCGACCAACGGGACGCCCAGGTGCTCTCACGGTACGGACAGGTATTTCCGGATGCACTAACACCGCAGCGTGAGCTTGAGCCAGAGCGTGAAGCGCTGCGTGACCTGCTCAGCAGGCGCCGGCAGTTTGTGCGGCAGCGAGCGCAGGAAAAGGGGCGCCTGGATAAGGGAATCACTTCTATCGCGACCAGATCTACAAAGCGTCACATCGCCTGGCTGGAAAAGGAAATAGCCCGACTGGATGTGGAGTATCAGGAGGCATTGGAGAAGTGTATCCCTTTCGCCGACCGTGCCACGCTGTACCGCACCGTGCCGGGCGTCGGGCCGCTTACCTCGGCCACATTGGTCGCCTACCTGCCGGAGCTGGGCTGTTGGGACAGTAAATCGCTGACTTCCCTGGTGGGGTTAGCTCCCTGGTCACGGGACAGCGGGAAGAAGCGGGGCAACCGTGCTATCAGAGGGGGGCGAGGCTCGGTGCGAAGTGCCCTGTACATGTGTGCTTGGTCGGTGATACGCCACGACAGCGAACTGCGCCGCTTTTATCAGAATCTCCGTCAACGGGGGAAGCCCGGCAACGTGGCGGTGGTGGCGGTCATGCGCAAGCTGCTGCTGCAGTTGAACGCGGTGGCACGTCGAGGGACACCCTGGGTCCCGAAGTCAGTACCAATCATGTCTTCTTAAACTCCGCTCAGGGCTTGACATTGAACACGGATACTGTCCCGATTGAAGGGTGCAACACCGACCAGAGCGGCGATCTGCTTGCGGTTCAGCGTGCCCAGTTCCGGCAGATACGCGAGTAGTGTCAGCGACACCTGCGGTCCCACGCCGGGAACGCTGCGCAGCAGGTCGTCCTTCTCACGCCATACAGGGCTACGCTGTATCCTCTGTCGCAGGTCGGTGTCCATGTCGTCCAGCTCCTGCTTCAGCCAACCGATATGTGCCTCGATGCGAGGGCGTACTTCCGGAGTGGCACGACCCAAGCGGTTCTTCTCTGTCACAAGGATCTTCATCACCTGCCACCTGCGCGCCAGCACGGCCCCGAGCGCCCGCGTGTCGTCGTCCCGTAGGGGCCGCATCGGCGGACGCACCGCTTCGCCGAAGTGCGCCAGAACCTGAGCGTCCAGTCTGTCAGTCTTCGCCAGCCGGCCTGTCGACCTGGCGAAGTCCCGCACCTGGCGGGGGTTGACGATAGCAATGGGTAGCGATGCCGCGGCCAGAGCTACTACCAAGGGAAGTTCCAGACCGCCTGTGGATTCCGCAATTACGCCTGCCGGCTTGAGATCTTTAAGCTGAGCAACCAGGTCATCGACGCCGGCTTCGTCGTAAGATACGCTCCAGTTCCTACCAGTGGGCCGTACCGCGACATCCATCCGCTCCTTGGACACATCAATGCCGACATAAGTTGGTTCCTGAGACATACTCGCCTCCTTCATACTGTCCCTGCCTTGCAGATACGGGCTTGGTTAGCCCAGGCAACCGTTCGGGCTCTTCTGGAATGAGTGCGGCGACCCTCGCTATAGAACGGTCTTTGATGACCAAGGAGCATTCGGTCTGCCGCACTCGGAACCTGCTTCGTTAAGGGATTCCCACTACATGTCAAAGATACAAGGAGCATGGCATAAGATTGCCTTCTTTATTCGGCACCCAGGCAGGTTACTACGTTCCACTCTCTGTCGCCTCTGTCGACACCAACTCCAATATTTCCTCTCTATTCAATTGGAACGGAGATCCCGACGGCGACAGTACATCCCTATCGTTTTGATATCTCTTCGTCGTCTTGAACCGAAGGTTACCAGTATGCAGATCAACCTGTGCGATGGAAGGTTCGAATTCATGGGCCCAGACGACACCTCCGTATTGGCCTTCGTATTCTTGCCGAGATGGTATTGCCCTCAGAAACAGCAAGTAGTCTTCGCCAACGGTGAGTCGCACATATTCGATGTTGTTGGCCATTTTCCAGCCGAAGAGCGAATCGGCCGTCTCAACGGCGACGTAAGTAATCTCGCCCGCTCCTGCATCACTTTTCAGTGACTCTATGATTTCGAACCTCCGGACGAGTAGTGTGATGTCTCCCAGCACAGTGCCGTCGTGGGCATTCTTCCTGTCGATTACGTGGGTCTTGCCACCGAGGTACTTAGCGAACACGATCCGATCAGAGCTGTTCACAAGCGCTTCCGCATCGCCATAGCTTCTATAATCACCACTGCTCTGAGTGAAAGGATTAAATCCCAGAAGAAACGATCCAAGTATCAGGCTGATAACGACAACGACGGTCGAGATAGTGATTGCTTTCCGCATCCTGCTTTGAACTCCGTATATTGTCTAACTCGCGAGGTTGCGGAGGAGTAAACGCCAACCACCTCCAGCTTGCGACCGATTACGATGTCGGATGGGAGACTCTAGACACGGAACGCGTTCTGCTTCTCGATTAACAGCTGACAGCCGCTCTCCTCTCCATCAGTTCCCATACAGGTCAAGCTCCTCGCTGAATTTGTGAATAGAGTACTGAATTCAACAGATGCAGAGCAAGAAGGCGGCACATCCATCCTGTAGAAAGGGCTCATTGACTCAGACAGATTCGGCTGGCGCTCAAAGGCCCTTCGTACGAACTGATGCATCATAAGCGGGTAATCTGTTGCACCGATTTTCGGGAGTTCACGGCGGTCGGGCGATTAAAATTGCTAGCATTACTGGAGCCCTTGAAGCGTTTCGCTCATTCAAATAAGTAACGGATCATGTTACCGTAGCCGTCTCAACCTCTAGCAGCCCGTCTGAGGATTACTTAGCGTCCCTTAGGTGCAGACGAGGTCAGACGGCGACAACCATTTTTGTCGGGTGCAGCCACTGACGGAGCAATAGCTTCGTACGCCTTACTGTGCTTAGCATCTCGGCGATGATGCGGACACTTCCCGCAAAGTTGTTGGTCGGTGTTTCGCGAGGCTGGTCTGCCCCAAATCGGAACAGTTTGAGCAGGTTGTGGCCGGTGCAGATCAGCGACCACTCGCCGCTGACCTTCTCCAGGCCCCGTAGCAGGAACTGGCGGAAGCCTCGGACCTGCTTGATCTGGCCGAATACCGGCTCCACCGTTTGCATCCGAAGGGCGTAACGTTGCCGGCCCCGTTTGGTCTGTAACTTCCGGCGCATCCGATCCCTGGTAGACAGATGACTGGGTATGCGACCCCGGGGCGCGGACGGCGGCACTCTGCCGTGGCGGGTCTGCTCCGGCGCGATGAACGGGTCCACGCACAGCCCGTAGAGACCTTCAACCGCCTGCGCCGAGTAGTAACCGGCGTCGGCGGATACCTCTTTGGGCACTGCGCCGACGTTGCTGATCGCCTCCTCCACCATCGCCACCGCCTGCTGCTTGTCCGAAGTCCTGTTGGTGGCGTGAGCCGCCACGATCACCTGATGGGCACTGTCCACTACCGCTTGACAGTTGTAAGCTTGCACAAAGTCCCGCCCGCCCGGCGCCGGCATGATGCGCGACTCAGGATCGGTGAAGTTGCGCTGGGCTTTGTCGTCGGGCACCCCGGAATGCTCCTTGCCCTCGGCCTGCTCCGCCGCCGCCTGAGCTTCAGCTTCTAACGCCGCCATCGCCTCCCGTATCTTCTCCAACCGCCCCTCCCGAAAGGCCAACTCCTGCGGCAACTCATCTCCGCGCTTACCTTGTCCGTACCGAAGGTCCTCCTCGTCATCAACCTCCTGGGCACGCCGCAGCAACTCCTCCACCTCCGCCGATAACTGCGCTTCCTTCCCTTTCATCCGACCGTAACTCATCGCCTTGTGCCTGGATGCGTTGGCCCTCACCTTGGTACCGTCCAACGCCACGTGACCCAGTTTCACCAGCCCCGCCTGCCCGCACAACGCCAATACCTGCAAGAACAGGCCTGACAGCGCATCCAGATTGTCCTTGCGAAAGTCCGAGATGGTGCGGAAATCCGGCATGTTGTTCGCCGCCAACACCCGGAACGCTATGTCCTCGTGCAGCCGCTGGGCAATCCGCCGTGAGGACGCCACCCCGACGCAGTAGCCGTAGAGCAGCACCTTGACCATCATCCGTGGATGATATGGTGGCCCACCTCTGCTCTCACGCTCGTAGCGGGCAGTGATCTCAGACAACTCCAACTCGTCCACGACGTCTGAGATAAAGTACGCCAGATGGTCATCCGGCAACCACTCCCGCATTGCAGCAGGCAACAGCATCTGCTGGTCTGGATCATAGGCACGGTAGGTCTTGCTCATCGCAGGCTCCACTCTACTGAATTGAGCTTATTATACATCCAAATCACTCAACTACCGCGTTTCTCGGACGGGCTGCTAGATACCCGCCCATTATTCCGATTGTCAGCATGATTCCCGCGGACAGCCACATCGCGGTTAGGAATCCGGCCGACATCTTTATGATGTCGGCTAAGGCGACAATTGTCGCCAGAATTGGTCCCATCGCTCGTTTAGGAGCGGGTAGTGTCCCTGCGAGAACCGTACCCGGCACTGCACCCCCTGCATTGACCGAAATGAATTTCCCTAGGGCGATCGCTCCCTCTGCCAGTCGGGAGTGCGCCAGATCGGGAATGCCTCCCCGTCGAGAGCATCCACGAACTCGGGCAGGAATCGCGCCGGATGTTCCGACGGAACCAATTAGTCAAGAGTAGGCGGCAATCTCCCGGCCTGCTCCTGGTTATTCTCCCGAAAGAGCATCTGCTAACCTCCCAATTCAGTGTCTCCGGACATTCCACACCTTGGCAATCAGCCCGACTTATGAGACAGACACATTCTTGGACTACTCTTACGCACCGAATGTGATGTTTTTCAAACCCAACGCCATTTGTGATATAATTCACATGTCGGAGATATGCAGTCAGATACATGGAAGGAGGGCGTTATAGCGGCGTCACATTAGCCTAGCTTTGCAAGGAGGTCGAACATGTCCTATAAGAGATTTCGCGTTTCGATGACTTGGCTGTCCTTAGTGTTAATGCTGGCGCTCGGTGGCGCTGCTGTCGCCTGCAATTTCAATTTCCCCTCCGGGGAGGGCGCAGAGGTCTGGGAGGCAGAGGACATCGCCAGCCTGGAGCGTGTCGAGCAGCAACTGGTCGCCCCGCCGTTCCTGCCGCAGCACGAGCAGGTCAACACGGGCGAACCCAAAGTGGTACAGGTGCGTATGGAGGTCGATGAAAGGGAGATTGAGGTCGCGCCCGGCGTGTTCATGTGGGCTTTCACATACGACGGCACGGTGCCGGGTCCCATAATCGTCGTCCATGAAGGCGACTATTTGGAACTCACCCTGGTCAATCTATCCCATAACGAGTTGGTTCACAACGTTGACTTCCACGCTTCCGTTGGCGCACTGGGCGGCGGCCAACTCACACTGGTAGCGCCAGGTGAAGAGGTCGTGTTGCGCTTCCGCGCGGTCAAGGCAGGAGCGTTCATCTACCATTGCGCGCCGGGCGGAACGATGGTGCCCTGGCATGTCGTGCATGGGATGAACGGCGCAATTCTGGTGCTGCCGCGCGACGGGCTGAAAGACCCTGACGGCAACCCTATTCGCTATGACCGCGCCTATTACATCGGCGAACAGGACTACTACATTCCGCGCGACGAAAACGACGAATTCAAGAGATACGACAGCCCTGCCGCTTCCATCAATGACGACCTCGAAGCGATGCGGACGTTGATTCCTGTAAACGGCGGAGCGATAATGTCCCTCGAAGGCGGCTCGACAGCCTGATCGTGGCGGTCGAAAACCGTACCGTCTGCCACCTTCCGATAGAGTCTATCGAGACTCTGATGGAAGGTGACAAGGATGTACATCGTGGACATGTATTTTCGCGTGCGCAGGGCGTGCCTGGTGGAGGGGATGAGCATCAGGGAAGCGTCCCGGGTGTTCGGGCTGCACCGAGACACCGTGCGCAAGATGCTCTCGCACCCCGTGCCACCGGGATACCGCAGGAAGCGCCCTCCCCATCGCCCCAAGCTCGAGCCTTACACGGGCGTCATAGACGGCATACTCGAAGATGATCTGAGCGCGCCGAAGAAGCAGCGCCACACAGCAAAGCGCATCTTCGATCGGCTGAAGAAGGAGCACGGGTTCGATGGCGGCTACACCATAGTCAAGGACTACGTTAGGGAGCGCCGGCGTGTGGTGCGTGAGATGTTCGTGCCGCTGGAACACCCACCGGGCCACGCGCAGTGCGACTTCGGTCAGGCGTGGGTGTTCATGGGGGGCAAGAAGCGCAGGGTCCACTACTTCGTGATGTCGCTGCCTCACAGCGACGGCATATTCATAAAGGCATATCCTGGGGAGACCACCGAAGCGTTCTGCGACGGTCACGTGTCGGCGTTCGCCTTCCTGGGTGGAGTGCCGCAGAGCATCCTGTACGACAACTCGAAGATTGCCGTCGCGAAGATACTGGGCGGAGGACGTCGCAAGCGCACGAGAGCGTTCACGGAGCTTCAGTCGCACTACCTGTTCAGCGACAGGTTCGGCAGAGTTGGCAAGGGCAACGACAAGGGGAGTGTCGAGGGCATGGTGGGATACGGCAGAAGGAACTTCCTGGTGCCGATCCCGAGGGCGGACAGCTTCGATGAGCTCAACGCGCACCTGGAGAGTGAGTGCCTGGAGCGTATGGACGCAAGGCTCAGGGGGCACACCGAGACGATAGGCGAGCGTATGGAGCGTGACCTCGGGGCGCTGCTGCCCCTGCCCGCGGTTCCCTACGACGCGAGCGACAAGCACGCCACCCGCGTGAGCTCGCAGTCACTGGTGCGCTACCGCACCAACGACTACTCGGTGCCCGTTGCATTCGGACACAGGGACGTACTTGTGAGAGGCTACGTCGATGAGGTCGTCATAAGCTGCGGCACCGACGTGATAGCCCGGCACCGCAGGTCGTATGAACACGACGACTTCGTCTTCAACCCGCTGCACTACCTGGCGCTGCTGGAGCAGAAGACCGGCGCTCTGGACCAGGCGGCACCACTTGCCGGATGGGAGTTGCCAGAGGAGTACGGCAGGCTGCGGCGTCTTCAGGAGTCGAGGATGGGCAGGCCAGGCAAGCGAGAGTTCGTGCGGGTGCTCAGGCTGCTTGAGACCTTCCCCGCTGACGAGGTGCATGCCGCCGTGCAAGATGCCATAAGCAGAGGAGCGACCGGCTACGACGCTGTGAAGCACCTGCTGCTGTGCAGGATCGAGGGACGGCCGCCAAGACTCGATCTTGAGCTGCATCCCTACCTGCCAAACGTGAGCGTCAGCACGACATCGGCGCAGGACTACATGAAGCTGCTGAACGGGAGAGCATCGTGAGCGACAGATCGACACTGCTGCTGGAGCACCACCTGAAGGAGCTGAAGCTGCCGACCTTCCTGAGGGAGTACGGCAAGATCGCGGCGCAGTGCGCCTCAGAGGGAGTGGACTATCCGGACTACCTGCTCAGGCTGTCGGAACTGGAGCTCATAGACCGCCACCACCGCCTGGTGGCACGCAGGATCAAGGCAGCGCGCTTCCCGGCAGTCAAGAGCCTGGACGCCTTCGACTTCCCGGCCATACCGTCGGTGAACAGGCAGCTCGTGACGCAACTCGCGCGCTGCGAGTACATCGAGAGTCGTGAGAACGTCATCGCCATAGGCAACAGCGGAACCGGCAAGACGCACATCGCCCTGGGACTGGGACTCGCCGCCTGCCAGAAGGGACTGACGGTGGGCTTCACCACCGCATCGGCCCTGGTGAACGAGCTTATGGAGGCAAGGGACGAGATGAGGCTGCTGAACCTGCAGAAGAGGCTCGCCCGACTGAATCTGCTGATCATAGACGAGCTGGGCTTCGTGCCGCTGTCGAGGACCGGAGCGGAACTGCTCTTCGAGGTCTTCAGCCAGCGCTACGAGCGTGGCTCGATCCTCGTGACCACCAACCTGCCGTTCGACGAGTGGACAGAGATGTTCGGCTCGGAGAGGTTGACCGGCGCTCTGCTGGACAGGCTCACACACCACGTCCACATCATCGAGATGAACGGCGACAGTTACCGTCTCAGACAGAGCGGCAGACCTGCTTCAGAATAACCTTCGAGCCGCCGCTGAATACGTCTGCACCTGACATATTCCCTATTCCCTTAGCAGTTAGCACGGACATTTATGCTGCACAATGGCGCCAAGTGGTACAACTTCTCTCCGCCCCGGTGGTCCTTCATTGCCCCGCCCTTGACATTGATTCCCTCGCATATCGTATTCAACGGCGTTACGGGCGCGCTGCAAGGCGATAACAGGCTGACCGCAAATGTGGGTGAGAATGTGCTCATCGTTCACTCCCAGGCGAACAGGCAGTCATACCCGCATCTCATCGGCGGACACGGCGATTTCGTGTGGGAGCGGGGCGGCCTGAACAGCCCGCCCAGGCTTGACTTGGAGACATGGGTCATCGCGGCGGGTTCGGCGGGCGTGTCGGTGCATACCATTCGGCAGCCGGGTACCTATGTCTATCTGTCGCACAATCTCATCGAAGCGTTCGTGTTCGACGCCAAGGCGATTCTGGAAGCCGAAGGCGAATGGAACAACGACCTGATGGAATAGGTGAAACCGCCCACCGCCAGCCAATAGCCACTTTGGAGGAGCTTTGAGCGCCGACGGGTGATGCGCTCTGCCTCATCCGTCGGCGTCGAGCGGAAATCCAGTTGCCTCTCAGTTTTATGCATACCCCAATATGCGGAGGTTAAGCGCATGCTATACAGAATAGCGTTGACATTCGCCGGGCTGGTCGTCCTGTTAGGCCTGAGCTGCGGCGGCGATGCACCCGCTCCTGCGCCCACCGCCACGGCGCAACCCGCACCGCAGCCGACGCAGCCGCCCGCTCAGCCCTCTGGGCCGCCTGCGGGAGATGTGGTAAGAGTGGAAAACCAGGACATAGGCGGCAGCGGCGAGTATAAGTTCGTCCCCGAGGAGTTCAATTTCAAGGTGGGCGAGACGATTACATTCTCGTACACGTTCGACCGCGCGGGCAGATTCGAGATTACCTGCATACCGCATCAGGCATTTGGCATGACTGGCTTGATTGTCGTGGAGTAGCGATTCAAGCGGGGGATTAGCAGTGTCATTCCTATCCTAACTTTTGCTCATCAAGGAGCAAGGGACCTTTATCACCGCTAGAGGGGACTCTTCCGTTTCCCAGCGGCTTACTGCGCGGCAGGTACAACCTTTTCCGCTAAGTGCCCGCAGTCGCGACGCCTAGGGTTGTTTTGACGTGCAACACACTCGTGTATTTCCTTGCATCCGCAAGCCCCCGCTCAGGCGCAACAAGCCCCGGTTACCGGTGTTCTTGCTCCGCCCTTACGCGGGGCGGCGACAGTTCAAGGGAGAACGCCCCAACTGTCCGCGCGCTGGGTGGCCGTGACTTTCGGTAGGGTTGAAGCGAATGTTGCCCTGGAGCGTTGCCGTTACGACCTGCACATGCTCTTGGGCATCCACGCGCAGGCGGCCACAGTCTCATCGGTGCCCTGCCGCGTCCGCCGTAAGCACTTTGCTTCTCTCCTTATCGCCACGCCAGTCGAAACTGAATCGCTACTTTGTCCTGTCGCACCCTGCAAGATAAAATTGGCACCCCAGACTCTTCATTTCATCCGGGGTGCTTTAATGGATTGGGATTACGTCTTTATACTCTTTGGCTTATTCTTCTTGTTCGCCTACTTTTTGCCGTTAGTTGTCTGTGTCGTCTTGGCCTGGCGATTAGGCAGACGGTCCGACTTGAGGCTATTGCCACTGATGGTCATCGTAATGCTTTCGTTCAGCTTCATTCACCATTGGGTCGTGGAATTCGTCGCGGCGGCTCTCGGGGCTGCACTCGGCTGGGAATAAGCGCAGGCTGTTAGGGCCCTCAGCTACGCTCCGTCCCCGTACTCCCCTGATCACCAGTCGTCGTGGGCCTCATCGATTTTCTCCTCAGTCTTGGGCTCAAAGGATGCGATGCACTCCTTCTTGACGCGTTTCTCGAAACTGTAAGGGCCTGCGACATCGAAGAATTCTTCACACAGGTCGCGCGTGTAGTAGTCGCTCGTTGACCAGTTGTTTGCGCTCGCTACGATGGCCATGACTGCTCTAGAAACGTCTCTGGCTGCTGCCTCCTCGAAGGTCGTGCCTAGATCTCCAAGTACACCGGCCAGATCAGACAGCCATTCGGACACGTCCTCGATTTTATCCTCCAACCTGCTAAGAAGGAACGAGCCGAACTCCTCACCGATTGCATCGTACATGTTCTCGATGTTCTCTCTGTTCGTGGACTTGCCGTCGCTGATATCCGGTATGTTGTCGCCGATGTCGAGCTTCTGAACCCCCACTCGTCAACCGTGAGGCGGGCACTCAAGTCTCGTGGCAGTAGGAAGCCGGGAGAACTTGTTAACAAGACCAAGTGGGGGAATAAGACCCTGAATTAGTTTTGGAGGCAGATTGCCGACGTCGACGAAATCATCGACGAGCTTGCCCAAGAGATTGTCTATAACAGCCCCGGCATCTTGTTGTACTCGGTGGCCAAAGATTATGTGAAGTCCAACTGCAAGAATTCAATCAGGGGCATCATTTCCAACTTCGAGTTCGGCGCGTTCAATGACCTCAAGGACGATTTTAACGAATGCTCAGAGCAGGAAGCGGCACAGGGATGCTATGACAACTGGGGCGGCATCTATGCCGAGTTCAGGGAAGCGGCTGAGGAAGCGGCTCGCAGGACCTACGACACCTGGTCCGGCGAATACGACTACGATTAAGCTGACAGACTATACTGGGCGGTGGCTGTGCAGTGACGTTAGCACAACTGAATTGAACTATTTGGCGTGGGTACGGCTACAGCGCCGTATGGGCGAAAGATGTCGTGAGGTTGAAGCGTCTGTCCTGCACGCGCCTAGCCCCTTTGGCGGTGGAGAACTAATGCCAAAGTCGTTGCCAGAGCCGGACTTACCAGCTCCACCACAATCGTCCATCTGCCCAACCCTAAAAGTGCTCTCACATCCAGCCACGCCAGGGCGCCAAATCCCACAACGATGAATACAGTTGCGCCAACGGCAACACGCCTTTTGTGGGAGGGTGCCGCGAGCATCGGTAGCCATACTGCAAGAAAGCCACCCAATGCCGACCTGAAAATCCTGGTATCCGGCAGCCAGTTCAAGTCAAATGGCAGAATGGATAGGCACAGCAGGAATATGGCGTGTAAGGCATAGGGAATGATGATTGCGCCCGCTAGAAATACAACAAGCACTAACAGCCAACGCCCGACGTTCTTAGCCACTTGCACGACCTTTAAATATGGGGGTAGACGAGAAATATCACATCGCGGTGAAAAGCGCTTGCTCAATCAGGCGGTGTTTCAGGACAACAAATTCGTAGCCTTGCACCGATGGCAATGTAACGAGTTAGGGTGCGTCAGGAACGCCGCAAGCACACGACAGCAGCGACAGTAGTGCGGGCGCTCAATAGCCACGAGCTGAGCACTGGAAGTCGTCATAGGATTAACCCACGCTGGCGCAATTGCTCCATTTCCTACAATAAGGTGTACGAGGAGCAATGGTCAAGCCCCTGGACGTGGTGTAAAAGATCGTCATCCTGTTGATGTTGCTCAAGCCGCGGCGGATCGTGTGAGCGAGCCCTCCGGCAGAGCCTCCTGCTTTGCAATAACTCCGGGTTTCAGGTAGCGACGAGCGACCGCCCACTCATCGTTCTGCTCGGCAAGCACAGCTCCGATCAGCCGGCGTGCCGCCGGCCGGTTCGGGAAGATGCCCACGACATCGGTCCTGCGCCTTATCTCCTTGTTCAGCCTCTCCTGGGGATTGTTCGACCACACCTGCTTCCAGTGAGCCGGTGGGAAGCCGGTGAACGACAGAACGTCCGCTCCGGCCTCATCCAGCATCGATGCAGCCTGCGGGAAGCGCTCGGCCAACTGCTCGACCACCTTCCCGTGCTGGATATGCACCTCTTGGGCGGACGGCTGCTGGTAGATCGTACGCACCATAGTCGCTACCCAGGGCTGAGCGCTCCTGGGCACCTTCGTGAGTAGGTTCGTCATGAAGTGGGTACGACATCTCTGCCAACTCGCACCGCTGAACACCGTGGCTATGGCGTCCCTGAGCCCCTGGTGGGCATCCGATGTGACCAGCTCCACGCCGGACAGCCCCCGCGCCACAAGAGAGCGCAAGAAGCTCAACCAGAACGCCCCGTCCTCGCTCGTTCCCACGTCCATACCCACGATCTCACGCTTGCCCTCCGCGTTCACCGCGGTCGCAACCACCACGCTCACGTTGACTATCCTGCCTTCTTCACGCACCTTCTGGTTCAGCGCGTCCAGCCACAAGTAGCAGTACGGTCCCCCGTCCAGGGGACGCTCCAGGAAACTGTCCACCACACTGTCGAGCTCCCCGCAGATACGCGACACCTGGCTCTTTGAGATGCCATCGCATCCCAGTGCCTTCACCAGGTCGTCCACTCTCCTCGTCGACACTCCCTCCACGTATGCCTGCTGCACCACCGCCAGCAACGCCTTCTCGCTCCGACGCCGCGGCTCAAGCAGACTCGGGAAGTAGCTCCCCTCTCTCAGCTTCGGTATGCGCAGCTCCATCGTGCCCACCCTGGTGTCCCACTGGCGGGAGCGGTAACCGTTGCGATACGTCAACCGGTCGGGGCTGCGTTCACCGCGCTCGGCGCCGATCCTCGCCGACACCTCGGCATCCATCAGCGCATCCGTAAGCACTCTCACCGCCTCTCGTAGAAAGTCCACGTCTTCGTCAACACCCCGCTTGCGTAATAGCTCCAAAAGGTCCATGCTTTCCTTGACCATCGTCGTTCTTGTATCTTGGTTTTAGTGTGTGATAATCACTTCACATCACAGTTCGTACCGGGGTGTGGCAGACCGATTCGTTCTCGGTCGCCAGAGACCGCTAAGGAGCACGGGTCGCCGCATCCCTTCCCAGTTGGAGCCCGGACAGTTGCATGGGTCAACCAAACCCGTATCTTGCAAGGATGGGCCATTAGCTAGCAGGAGGTTCTCATGGAGCAGGAAGCGATCTACGTAGGTATCGATGTAGCAAAGGCCCAGCTGGATGTCGCTGTCCGCCCTGCGGACGAAGGCTGGGTGGTCTCTAATGACGATGCAGGAGTCAGGCAGTTGGTCTCTCGACTCAAGACTCTTGAACCGGTGATGGTGGTGCTGGAGGCGTCCGGTGGCATAGAACTGCCCCTTGTGGCATCCATGGCGGTCGAGGAGCTGCCGGTAGTGGTCGTCAACCCCCGTCAAGTGCGCGACTTCGCCAGGGCCACGGGAAAGCTGGCCAAGACCGATTCTCTGGACGCAGCTGTCTTGGCTCACTTCGGAGAGGCAGTCAAGCCTCCGGTGCGTCCTCTGCGCGACGCCGAGACCCAGGCCCTGAACTCCCTGGCTGCCCGAAGACACCAGGTGATGTCCATGATAGTCTCCGAGAAGAACCGCCTGGGAACTGCCGCCACCGCCGTTTGTCCCCGCATTGAAGCGCACATCGAATGGCTTCAGCGTGAGTTGGACGACCTGGACAGGGACCTGCGACAGACTCTCCGCCAGAGTCCCGTATGGAGAGAGAAGGACGATCTGTTGCGCACCGTCCCCGGCGTGGGAGAGCAGGTCTCCCTCACTCTCCTAGCCTATCTGCCCGAACTGGGCGCGCTGGACCGCCGTCAGATCGCCGCCCTGGTGGGTGTGGCCCCCTTCAATCGGGACAGCGGCACCATGCGGGGACGACGCACTATATGGGGTGGGCGAGCCAGAGTCCGTGCAGCCCTGTACATGGGAGCACTGGTAGCCACCCGACATAATCCCGTCATCAAAGACTTCTACCTGCGGCTGTTGGCTGCTGGCAAGCCCAAGAAGGTGGCTCTCACAGCCTGCATGCGCAAGTTACTGGTGATCCTCAATTCCATGCTCAAACATCGCTCCGCCTGGCGCGATCTGAGTATCCAAGTCGCTGAGTAGTCCCATTGACTTTCAAGACAGTTGCTCCTTACTTCGGATCTCTCTCTTCTCGATGTTAAGGATGACGCGATGGTCCGTAGTGGTGTCCCATAACATGGTGTAAAAGAGAGAGTAGGCTGGAATAAGTAGAGCCATCGCGTCATCCTTATAGGAAGTACGAGATTGAACGAAGGAGGACGACGATGGCAAGAGACAGTATTGATCTTTTGGAGCTACTGCGCAAGCAGGGCATGGATGGAGACGTGGACTTTCTACGGGAGGCGGTGAGAGTGCTTACGGATGCGCTGATGGACGCCGAAGTCACAGCGAGGATCGGCGCCGAGCGCGGTGAACGCAGCCCCGACCGGTTGACGTACCGCAATGGTTACCGCACTCGCCAGTGGGACACCAGGGTGGGCACGATGGAGTTGCGCATACCGAAACTGAGAGAGGGGAGCTACTTCCCGAGCCTGCTTGAACCACGGAGCCGGAGCGAGAAGGCGCTGCTGGCGGTGGTGCAGCAAGCATACGTGGAGGGAGTGTCGACGAGGAGAGTGGACGACCTGGTGAAGGCGCTGGGGTGCGATGGCATCTCAAAGAGCCAGGTGTCGCGTATCTGCGGGGAGCTCGACCGTGTGGTGGATAGCTTCCTGGAGCGTCCCCTGGACGGGGGACCGTACTGCTACTTGTGGCTGGACGCGCTGAACCAGAAGGTGCGTGAAGAAGGCAGGATAGTCAACGTGAGCGTGGTGGTGGCGACCGCGGTGAACGCGGAGGGCAAGCGTGAGATCGTGGGTATGGACGTGGGAACGAGCGAGGATGGAGCGTTCTGGCTGAGCTTCTTGCGCTCTCTTGTGGCGCGAGGTCTGTCCGGCGTGGAACTGGTCACATCGGACGCTCACCAGGGGCTTAGGGACGCCATAGCCACGGTGTTCAGCGGTGCGAGTTGGCAGAGATGTCGCACCCACTTCATGACGAACCTACTCACCAAGGTGCCCAGGAGCGCTCAGCTCTGGGTCGCGACTATGGTGCGTACGATCTACCAGCAGCCGTCAGCTGCGGAGGTGCATATCCAGCACGGGAAGGTGGTCGAGCAGCTTGCCGAGCGCTTCCCGCAGGCTGCATCGATGCTGGATGAGGCCGGAGCGGACGTTCTGTCGTTCACCGGCTTCCCACCAGCACACTGGAAGCAGGTGTGGTCGAACAATCCCCAGGAGAGGCTGAACAAGGAGATCAGGCGCAGGACAGATGTGGTGGGCATCTTCCCGAACCGGCCGGCGGTGCGCCGGCTCATCGGAGCGGTACTTGCTGAACAGCACGACGAGTGGGCAGTCGGTCGTCGCTACCTGACACCCGGTGTGACAACGAAGCAAGAGGCGCTACCGGAGGTCTCGCTGACACGAACTGCCGCGGCTTGAGCAACATCAACAGGATGACGATCTTTTACACCACATGGCGGGACTTGACCTGGTCCGTCTCTGTACAGTCCTCTCTCTTACACCATTATCTGGGACACCACTTGCTGCCGCCCGCCCCGCCCCCTGCCGAGTGATGTCTATGCCTTCGTGTTCACTCAACAACTCGCTCATATGAGTGTGGTTGACTCCCGCGTATCGTGTGCGCGCCAGATGTACTATGCCTTCCGAAATCGTCTCGGGCGTTGCGTTTGAAGGTCTGCGACCTCTGTTGCTGTGAGCCAGTGCGGCAGCTCCTTCCTTCCTGTATGCCGTCAGAATACGCCTGGTGTGGCGCGTGCTCACTCCCAACAATGTCGCTGCCTGTTCCGTCGTCATATATCCTGCCAGTAAATGGTTCAGTCCCTGAAGTCTTGCCTGCTCTTGCTGCGTCAATCTCACATGCTCCATAATGCGGACATTTTCGCTGAACAGTTAATGAGGACATAATCGCTGAGCAACAACAGGCAGGCGGCACGCTTTCTGGTGGACAAGTTCGATGTCATCCTGCTGCTTACCTTTGAGACCTCCGAGATGGTGGAGCGTGGTCACAGGCGCATTCGCTCGAGGGCCGCTCGCAATCTGCTGAGCCTGGCGCACTACCGGTTCGGGATGTTCCTCCGTCACAAAGCAGTTGAAATGGGAGCAGTCGTTCTCAGTGTCAACGAAGCCTACACGACGAAGACCGTATCGTGGACGGGCGAGTTGCTGGAGGATGTCGGCGGTGCGTCCGTTGTCGTGGGGCGTGATGGCGAGCGGATGGACCGCGACTACAATGGAGCGCGCGGGATTTACCTGCGTGCGCTGGGAGATACCAAGGTGAGCGCAGCCGTCGGATCGACGATAAACGATTTACCTGCGTGCGCTGGGAGATACCCCCGCGCTGAGGGCCTGGCTCTCTGCGTGCGCCGCAGGCGTGGACAACTCACGCCTCAGCGGAAATGTGAGGGCAAGCGCGTAAGCGTCTGTACTCGGAAACTCATTGATGTGCAATATTCATCAACGAATTTTTATCGGACAGTGGAAAGTGGCGGTGTAACAGGGAGATAGTGGGGGAAACTGCGGCGCTGAGCCCGAACGAGATAGCGAGACTGAAGGAGAGGTTGGAGTTGGAGTATCGGGCGTGGCGCTGCTGGATGCTGAACGAGTACAAGTACACATATTAACTTTCAGTCCGACCTTCAGCGCCGCCTGCGCATACCGTCCCAGAGCCCAGAGGGGGAAGTAGTTGCGGTACAGGTGGTAGTTGATCATAAAGGCCGCGCTGAGCTCAGGGCCCTGTGAGTCAGAGTCGTCGAGCCGCTCGTACTTGTTCGGTCTATCACCCGGTCCGTAGCCGGGAAAGCCGCATCCCGTAAATTGAGGTTCATCCCATGTTCCGTCTTCATGCTGACGTTCAAGGAGGAACTCGACGCCATGCTTTACGGACTGGTTTTGCGCTTCGCCTGCCGCAATGAGCGCGATCAGAGCCCAGGAAGTCTGCGATGGCGTGCTCTCTCCCTGTCCCCGCAGGGTGGGGTCGGCGTAACTGAGGCAAGATTCGCCCCATCCACCATCTGGGTTCTGGTGTATCAAGAGCCAATCGACGGCCCGGCGAACTCGGGGCTGTAACATGTCAACCCCCAGGGACTCCAGAGCTGGTAGCACAGCAGCAGTTCCGTAGATGTAGTTCACGCCCCAACGTCCGAACCAGGGGCCATCGTGCTCCTGCTGGTCCCAGATAAAGGATAACCCCCGACTAACGGCTGGGTGTTTCACTGAATATCCCAACTTTCCGTACATCTCCAATACATGGGCGGTGACGTCCGCGCTGGGTGGGTCTAGAAGCTCGCCAAAGTCAGCGAACGGAATCTTCGCCAACTGGCGAGAATCGTTGTTCCAGTCGAACGCAGCCCATCCGCCGTTCGAGCACTGCATGCCGCTCAACCACGCAACTGCGCGGTCGATAGCTGCGGTCCGTGCTGTCTCCTGTGCGATATCGTCCATCTTGACAGACGCGAGGTCCGCTACAATTACGGCGGAATCGTCAATGTCCGGATAGTGGACATTGTCGAATTCAAAAGTCCATCCGCTGGGCTTGAGGTTTGGCTTAAACACGGCCCAGTCCCCTTTGACGCGGATCTCCTCTCGAATAAGCCAGGAGGTGGCGCGCTGTATGGCAGGGTGGTCGGAAGGCACACCGGAGTCTAGTAGTCCGCGCAAGGCGAGGCACGTGTCCCAGACCGGTGAAAGGCACGCCTGCACCCTGAGAGCATTGCCGTCTTCCGAAGGAACACTCCAGCTCCGCCTGAATCCTTCCAGCCCCCTTTCGATGACAGGATGGTCCAGAGAGTAGCCGAGAGCGCTCAATGCGATGAGGGAGTAGACCCAGGGCGGCTGTATTCCTGCCCAAGAGCCGTCGGCTTCCTGGTGACTGACGATCCAATCTCTGGCAGCCTTGATTGCCTTCTCCCGCCCGGGTATAAAGGGGAGTTTGTGGTAGATACGCATCGCCTTATCCAGAACCATGAATCCACCATTGAGGGAAAAGGGCTTTGCCTTGCGTCGGGACAGCGTGAAAGTGACCGGACCCTCAGGGTATAGTTCCATTACCCAAGCGCTCTCGCGCGGGGGTCGCGTGGGGTGTAGCGTAAGGATGATAGTCATCGGCACTATGGTTGCCCGCGCCCAACTCGCGAAGCGGTAAATGTTGAAGGGAGTCCATTTCGGCATCATCATCATGTCGGGAGGCATTGCGGGAGTTCCTTTCCAATCCCACTGGCCGAAGAGGGCAAGCCATATCTTGGTGAACACGCGCGCCTTGGGCACGCCTCCACGCCGCAGGATGAAATCCCGAGCCTTCGTCATGTGAGGGGCTTCCGGAGGGTCACCAGCGAGTTTAAGCGCGAAGTAACACTCGATTGATGTGCTCAGGTCTCCAGGAGCGCCGTAGTACGTGCACCATGAGCCGTCGGACGATTGCCTGCGGCGGATGTCCTCTGCAATGCGCGGGATGCGGTCTCCTTCGTCCGACCCCATGAAGTGCGTGAGCATGATGTACTCCGCTTCCATGGTTGGATTGGACTCCAGTTCTGCCCACCAGTATCCGTCCTGACGCTGGGTGAGGAAGAAGTACCGCTGTGTCCGCGCCACCGCCTGGCGTAGACGTTTTTGCATGCTCCGTTCGTTCAACTCTTTTATCTGATCCTAGCTCGCGGCGGGAAGCCAGTTGTCCGGCTCTCGTCTGCTCGCCAGCGCCTTATGCAAGATATTCCTCGCGGCATTTATGCCCGCGTCCTCTGTCATCCCGCACTCGTTGCAGTCGTATATCTTCCGTTGTACCAGACACCCTGCGGTTCTACGTCTGATATCAGCAATCACTAATGTCGCCTAAGGCATACCAAGCTCTCAAATGCTCCCAACCCTCCGCCAGCGCCGCCATCAGCACGTTTTTCGTGCCGCCTACAATTAACTTCACGCATCACGTTTGCCTGCCTATTATCGAACGAATACATTGCGGTCAGGTGGATGCAGATCGGCAGCCCCTCAAGGCGGAGTGGATGGACTCTGGGTCCCGCACATCTCCGTTAACCGCGACAATCTGATGTCGCCACGCCCAGGATTTGTAACTGTCCCTTGCAAGAGCCATGACTTCGTAGCCTCGCCGGGCAGCGGCTTCGACGACATATCGACCGATGAAGCCGGACGCGCCGGTCACGAGGATCCGAGACACTGTTGATGTGCCATTGCGGGGACGATGCTTTGCGCAGCCATCTGCAAGGCGCGGGACGCCCCCCGCGACTTCAATGCGAGTGGAAGAAAACTCCCGACCACAGAAGGATGCTCCATCGCTCTGACCGCGTGTGCCCACTCCCGCCGGCCTTTATCCGCGATGATGGTAGAGATGAACGAGGGGAGGCGAAAATCGGCGGCGTCCAGCACAGCGCGGATTCCGATGAACGGGACATCTCTCGATACCGCTGCATCTGCGATCCAGCGCCCTTCCATGTCCACGACCAGCGCGCGGCTGCCGTAGCGCGCGCGTCGCTTGGCTCGGGGTGTAAGCAGCGGCTCGTCAGCGGTCAGAACCGCCCCTTCCAGCACAGAGAGGCCCGACCGGCGTAGAAGCATTGCCGCACGGGTCGCTTGAGAAGCGCCCTGAACCACAGGGTACAGTCCATGCAGATAGGCGCTCCCCACTACAAGATCACCGGTGTCAAGGTGAGGGTCGAGTGCCCCTGCGTAGCCCAGAGAAACGAGCAACCGGCAAGGCGCTGCGTCAAGAAGGCTGGCGACCTGCTCTCCAGCGGCGCGTCCTATGCCCACAATGCTCGCTCGGGTATGCTCGTTGCCGTCGCCCAATCCTCCCAGTTCACGCCTGGTTGGGGCAATTGTCAGGAGAGGAGCCGCGATGATGTCAGTTTTCATTTTGTTCTGCTCGTGTAGAAGGTAATTTCGTGCCGGGCCGTGAAGGTGCTTCGAGTCGCTCCTGAAATGCCTCGAAGTGCTTGACCGATTCCGCGGCGGCGTCACGCCCAGTAAACAGCACTTCAACGATACTCCGGTAAGGGATGGAAATCTCCCGTCCGGTCCGGGTCTCGAATAACTGGGCGAATGGTTCGCTAACACGATCGTTCCGGTTGAAGAGATAACCTGTCACGGAGCCGCCGCCTTCCATACTGACGGTAACGTCTCCCCGATAGTGGAAGGCGCGTTCGACAAGCTCAGCAACGCCGCTACTTGCCTCTTGGCATGCAGGGCAAAGCGGCAACTCCTGTTCATTCATAGGTCATAGCTTACCGGTAAGAGTGGCTACTGTGGAGTCTCGTAGACCGCGCCACGTCGTAAACGTTGCATCGATGGCTGAGGGCTCATAGCCACAGTGAACCATGCAGTCCTGACAGTGGGGGTTTCCGCTTGCCCGACCATACTCTTCCCAAGACGTGTCTTCAATCAGTTCTCTGAAAGTCGCGGCATAGCCGTCCTGCAAGAGGTAACACGGCCGTTGCCATCCGAATATCGTGTAAAGCGGGTTGCCCCAAGGCGTGCACTCGAATTCGCGCTTGCCCATGAGAAACTGGAGGAACAGTGGCGATTGGTTGAGCCGCCAGAGTTTCTTCTTGTCGGTAAGTATGCGGGAGAAAAGTTGTTGTGTGTGCTCCCGCTCCAAAAAAGAGTCTTGGTCCGGAGCTTTCTCGTAATTGAATCCTGGGGAGACCATCATGCCCTCCACGTCCAGGTCCATCATCGCATCGAAGAAGTCGCGAATACGCATTGGTTCGGACGTGTTGAACAATGTTGTATTGGTGGTAACGCGAAAGCCGCGCCGGACAGCCACCCGTATCGCCTCGACCGCAATGTCGTACACACCGTTCCGGCAGACCGAGGAGTCGTGCTCCTCTCGCAGGCCATCCATATGTACACTGAAGATGAGTCGCTTGGAGGGAGTGAAGACGTTCTCTACCAGCTTCCTTTTGAGCAACAGTGCGTTGGTGCAGAGATAGACGTATTTCTTCCGGAGCGTGAGCTCCTGCACCAGCTCGCCGATATGCGGATAGAGTAAGGGTTCTCCGCCCGGTATGCTGACGATAGGTGCACCGCACTCCTCCGCGGCAGCTATGCACTGCTCAACCGTGAGCGCACGCCTGAGCACGTGAAGCGGGTACTGGATCTTGCCACATCCGGCACAGGCTAGGTTGCAACGCAATAACGGCTCCAGCATGAGTACGAGCGGATAGCGATTGCGTCCAGCCATGCGGTGCTTTATCACGTGGAACGCTACCGTTAACGCTTGCGAAACAGGAACTCCCATAGCGCTGTGCCCTCACCATGATCGGATGGCGGTTAGTATATCACAATGCTGTACAACGCCGGGTCATTCTGGAGACTGTGCGGCGCAATTTCGGAGAATCTGGACTTTCGCTGGTTCTGTTTCCTAACGTTAGACCACGACGTGTTCAATCACTCGACTATCAACTACTTCAAGGAGCGCGCGGGTAGCGAAGGCTTCGGGCAGATATCCCCGTGTTGAGAGCCACGCTCTCTGTGTACGCCGCGAGCGTGAATGACTCACGTCCCAGTGGAAATATGAACGCGGGCGCGGGCGCGCTCCTGTTCGGATATTCCTAGAGGCAATGACATACTTTGTCGCACGTGTGCAGGATTAATCCTTATGAATGTTCTACAATGAGACAAGAACATTCACGAAGGACAGGAGATGCTCAAGGCTGTCGAGACCAGAATATTCAGGCTGCATTACCATCCTCAGATAAGCGAGCGCATAGGCTATCTCGCCTCACAGCAGCGCCTAGCCTACAACGTCGCGGCAGACATCCTCAACAGAACGCCAGCCATAGCCCTGCGCCGGTCTCCCCGGCATCCTGACGGCCTGCTCGGACAGCTATCCCGATGGCGACATCAGGACAGCCGCGCCCAAGCGCCCTACATCATCCATCAGGCGGGAGCGCAGCAGGCGTGGATGGCGAACGACCTGATGAGACAAGAGCGCAAGGTTCGCCTCTATCGACTTGAGAACGGCTCAGTCAGGTCATCAGACCACAGGCAGCATCGCAGGACGCTGGCGAGGCGCAGCTGAAAGCGCGGCCCTTCTGCTCTCACATCGCTGACTCCGCCTGTCAGGCTGGGCGACGGCGCCTTCACGATAGTAGGTGCCCGGGATGTAGTTCTACGCACGAAGAAGCCCGTACCCGGCTTTCGACTAACTTACCTTCTCATGCGGATAGTGGGGCGTGTGATGGCGCCGTGTTCGGCTGCTCTTTCTGAGTGGCGGTTACAGGCACCAGCTTGTAGCCCAGATGCGCAGCTCTCCTCTTTGCGTTGCTTAACGCTCTCTGACGGTGCTGCTCCTCGTAGTACGCCGCGCCCGCGTCCACATACTTCTGTCCGTACTTGAGCATCGAGTATATGATCCGAGCCAGCTTGTGGGCCGTAGCCGTTATAGCCTTCGGAGCGCCCAGCTGAGCCTTCTTCCTGCGCAGGAACGCCCCCAGCGCACTGTCCGAGCGGTGCAGCGCGTTGGCCGCCAGGCGCAGTGCCGTAGCCGCTCTGTTCGCACTCGGTTTCGTCCGCGAACTCATCACCCTGCCTCCACTCACCCTGTTGTTCGGACTCAGCCCCAGCCACGACGCGAAGTGCTTCGCCGTGGGCCAGCGGCTCATGTCCAATCCAACCTCACTCACCACTTTCAGCGCCGTGTACGCCTCCACGCCGTCTATCGCGGTCAAGTCCACCCCCGTCATCCTGTACAGGTACGTCCGAGCATCGAACTGGGGCGCGTTCCCCTGACGAGGCTTTGCCCCACGCTTGCCGGCCGGCATACTTCCCTCGCTGCGATCATCGAATCTGCCGAGCTGTGACTCTATCTCCTGATCGCACTCCTCTATCTTGCGTCGGTACGCCCTGTACAACTCAAGCGCCTGCGTCAACTCGAAGATGTGCTCCTCCCTCCAATGACCCCGCAGGGACTTAGCTATCTTCTTCTCGTCAGCCTTCATTGTGGGATGTCTGAACTGGGCCAACTTGGTCGGGCTGCGCTCACCCTCCACGATGGCCTCTATGATCTTCATCCCGGTCTTGCCTGTGATATTGCTTATGACGTGCTGCAACTTTATGTTCATCTGCGTCAGTGCCTTCTGCATATGCTGAATATGATGCGATGCGTACTCCACCAGCATCGCGCGCTGACGCAGATAACTCCTCAATCGCCTTATCTCAGCCTCAGGCCTGAACGCACCCGACAGCAGCCCGTATGTGTGCAACTGCTGCAGCCACTGGCAGTCCAGCACGTCAGTCTTGCGACCAGGCACGCTCTTCAGACGCCGAGGATCCACCAGCAGCACCTCCAGACCACGCTCCTCCAGCACTCCGAACAGCGGTATCCAGTACACTCCTGTCGACTCCATCGCCACCGTCTCCACCCCGCACTCAAGAAGCCAGTCGGCCATACGGTACAGCTCCGCCGTGTATGCCTCGAACTCCCGTACAGACTCTTCAGAGCGCCCTCCTGCAACCGCCACGAAGTGGCTGCTAGCTCACACGTCTATACCAGCCGCGTTCAGGTTCACTTGCGACAACTCATCCGGCAGCTCATCCGGCAACTCAATCCTGCTCTCTCGTTTCGGACTCCTGTCTATGTCTCCGCTGTGTCTGTCCATCGCTCCCTCTGCTACTATGTAGTAGGCGTGTCGCCTCAGGGTGCCACATACTTCGCACAATCTTTCGAACGGGAGCGTTCCCCAGAGGGGACGTCACCAATGATGCCGTCGTAAGGCACCCGGACCATGCTTTGTACCGGACAATACGCACCAATGCCGAGGTCGGTCTCTTTGCCGGCGACACGCCCCGGCGACACGCCCCATCGACATCATACACGGCCTGCGATGCCACGCCTCAGTTAGTGGCCTCTGCACGGCCCCTTGCGGGCATAGCTATGCTTTGTACAAAATTGACCATTTGCACAATAATCGACATACTTGCACAAATACGAAACCCTCGCAGGCTCATCGCCATGCGGGGGCTGATGGTGGAAGATTGTTTGTCGTTAGCGTGGTTCAGATGGTCTTAAATCTTCTGAATGAAGCTAGCTGATGCCAGAATGCGGTCTCCGGGTCATCGGTCTCAATGAACCGCTCGGCTTCTGTGTGGACCCTGCCGAGTGTCTCGGCGTCCATCTCGTCATCCATGTTCACTCCTGCCACCACCGCATAGGTGTCTACTCCGGTGACTGCCCTAATAATTCTGGCATGGTCTGTGCTCTTGAGGATGTCTTCCTTCTCTACGGTGTAAGAGGCTTCCAAAGCGATGTAGTAGGCAGGAGTCGAATCAAGCTTGGCTTGCAAGTCCCTAACCTCTACAATCAAGTCAGCTCCTGGGAACGTCCTCCACGCTCTATCACGAAGATTGAGGGATTCTATCAATGCAACATTATTCGCCACCCAGTTCTCCAACACATCATCAGGAACTTGACGTGTCTTTATAAGGCGTAAGCCGTGCTTATAAGCGAACAACCAAGCCACTTCACGGTTATCCTTACGTGATGCGTCCACAGCGTATGTCCCGCGGAAGCTGGACTGAGCCTTAAATTCCTCCCGGAACATATCACCCAGGCCATTGATGTCTACGCTGTTCTTCTCGACCTTCCCCTCCAGTGACTCGAGCCGCCGGTCAATACGGTCGAAGTTCTTTTCCGTATCCTTCCGGAACTCTTTCATCTCACTCTTGAACTCGTCAAACTCGTGCGGCAGTTTGATTAGTTCCTCCGTGAGAATCTTGGCTCGCACAGCCTCCAGAAGGCGCGGGTTCTTATCCAGGATGTCCAATAGTTCGTCAATGGTGTTGAATGTGGTCATTGTGTTACCTCTACTCTCATTATAGATGATTTTTTCAAATGGAAAAGCTCCGTTGGTAGGATTAACGGCAGGGGCGTCGGCTTTAGAAGCCGCGTGAATATCGAACCGAGTTTTCATGGCAAGCGAGAGCCTTGAGTAACCTCTGCGACTTCTCGGGCACAGCTCTATTGTTGTGCAGAAATTGTTAATTCTTGTGCAAATCGTCAATTTTGCACAAATAAGAAGCCCCCGCAGAACTATTGCCATGCGGGGCTGAATTTACGTTCTGATGGGTTATCTTATGTCTCTGGCTCGTACTAGTGTCACACCTTGGTCTGTGGCCTCTCCTTCCAGTCTCTCATTTGGCGTCAGGTAGTAGAGGACTGGCTTCACCACTACCCCAGGGAACAATCTGCCCACAAGTACCGCAGTTGCACAGACCTTCGACACATCGGCTCCAGACAACGAGTATGACGCCTCAACCACAGCGTATATCGGATCGTCTGATTCGGTCTCGGTTCCCTCGACAACCATATCCGTATCGAGGATACGGTCGTACTGGTCCTGCGTTATCCGGCCTGCTCTAAGGGCGGATAGGATGATCTTGTTGAACTCACTTGAGTTGTCATCCTGCTCGGCGACCCGGACTATTCTGCCCTCGTGCATTCGGAGATGCGTGGCCATCAGGGCAACGCCCCGATTGTAGAGCTTGCTCTCAAGCCCTATGCCCTTCAGTATAGCCAGGTCATTATTCACACCGTTAAATCGGGAGTCGGCGGCCTTTATAAATGCGGTGACTTGCTCCGTCAGGGCTGCCAGATTGTCAGTCAGTGTCGCCACGTTTCCCGACAGTGCGTCTAATTTTTCGTCCGTGTAATCTTTTAGAATCTCGTCTCTGAACGCCTCGCGAAACTCCTGATTCTCACGAGCTGCATGCAAGAGGTCGTCCGTTGTATTCAGGGTTGTCATAGTTACACCTCATTATTGATTATAGATGATTTGCTTCAATAGAAAAGCCCCGATAGGCATCTGACCGTCGGGGCTTACGTTCGCTACGAATGCAGGTGCTGAGGCTTTTCAGGCACAGCCTAGTTTCTGTGCAAACCGCTATTTCTGTACAAAGCCTCGCCAGGCCATGATATGGAACAAACCGGACTCAGACGGCGTTATATGCATGAGCAAGCATTCGTATGCTCAGAATTCAAGAAACGGAAGGAACAGGGAGGAATTCGATGAGAAGAACTGTGCCAATCCTGATAGCGGTGGCAGCTGTACTCGCCACATTGGCGCTAGTATCGCTGGACAGGAGCGCAGCGGCGGTATCGCAGGGCGAGGTGATGAACGCCGGCGAACAGGGCGTCCCGGCAGCCTACGGCAGCGATGGAACAGGCATATGGGTGTCAGGCCAGGGCTCGATTTCCGTTGCGCCTGATCTAGCCAACCTGGACTTTGGTGTGGAGACCAGAGCGGCAAACGTGTCCGAGGCAAACAGCCAGGCATCGGAAGCGATGGACGCCATAATCGAAGCGCTCGAGGCGAGGGGCGTTAAGGACGAGGATATTCAGACGAGCCGATTCAGCGTCTATCCCCGTTACAACTACGTGGAAGAAGAGATGGACGGAGTTCGCACCAGCAGGGAGGTTCTGACGGGCTACCGCGTCAGGAACAACGCGACGGTAAAGCTGCGCGACCTCGACACTATCGGGGAGGTAATTGAAGATGTGGTGACGGCTGGCGGTGACGATGTCCGGATAAACGGCATCAATTTCACTTTGGAAGATCCAAAGCCGAAAATGGTCGAGCTGCGTGAGATGGCTGTCGCAGACGCCAGGGCGAAGGCCGAGCATCTGGCTGAGTTGTCCGATGTTAAGGTAGGTCGTCTGATATACATAAGTGAGGGTGCAACCGGGCCATCAGTCGGGGGCCTCGACGGTTACAGATGGGAACTGGCCGCAATCTCCGACTCTGCGATTCTGAGCCGATCCAGCGTCAGCGGTGGCGAGGTTACGCTCACGCTCGGGGTGCAGGCAGGCTTCGCGATCTACTAGCCCTGCTTGTTGGCAACCATTTAATCCGGGCCGCACTCTTGAGCAGACCGCACGAGACACGCGTGAGTAATCTCTTCTCAGCGTAGGTTTCGTCAAAGCAATAAGTGCCGCTCGACCGATCCTGAATGACGAATGGAGCGGCACTTATGGCTTGTCGGAATTCAGGATGCAAGGAAATACCATGAAAGCTTGCATTTCCTCTCCGAATGTCACTGGTGCGATCTGACCAGCGCCGACTGCCCCGATAAGGTGGATACGGACGCGGCATGGTCCGGTTCAGTCCAGTGGAGCAGCACATCGCAAACCGCTCCCACACTCGTCTATGTGACGGCAGCGCTGCGAGCGATTCCGACATCTCATCAGAGGACTGGTCTGCGCTGCGCGAATCTCGCAGGGACGCGACGCTCTGCCCCGAATGCCAGGACAAGGTGAGCCCGCACGATGTCAAACCGGAACTCTACGGCTACGACAGGATGTCCACCGCGCACCTCTACTCTGTGCCAATGCTGAACGGCTTCGAAGCGGTAAGGAACAGCCCGCACCGCCGGCGAGATACTGACGACAACTGCAAGTCGTGGCGAGAAGCCAGGAAGTCGGTAGCGGTACTGGTACAGGAAGCAAGCCATCTTGCGAAGGGTGTGAGCTGCGGGACGCAACGGGTCGTCGGATGGCGAACATCGACTAGTTTTCGCGCGAATCAGTCGCGTACTTTGCGCCGGATGCCCCTATCGCCTGAGAAAGGCCACGCATCGATTATCGAATCGAGCCCCCGGTAGTGTATTCGGCGATGCGCAAGCCAGGGTGTCCATTCTGAAAGTGGTAGCTGCCGCCGCTCCGCCAGCACTGCCCTTGCCTCGTCTGCGGCGCTCTCCAGGTTCCCCTTGCGTTCCCTCAGTGCCACAATGTGATCCGAGGCAGCGGCCATGTCGATGCTGTCGCTCTTCGATATGAAGTGCCAGACGCGGCCCAGTTACTTCTTGACATCCTCAAGCTCCGCCTCGATGCTCTCCAGATTCTGACGGTGCTCCCGGGCCGCTCCGTCCATCTCCTCGTCGATGAGCTTCACCAGGTCTCTGATGTAGGACTGGGTGAGGATGTTGGCACGAAGCTCATCAACGATGGTGTTCTCGATCTTCTTGGCGTTGAGCCTGGGGGTCTTGCAGGTGCCGCTGCCCCTCTTCATCAGGGACTGGCAGATGTGGTAGATGTACTTGCCACTCTTGGCCTCGGAGGGGGACATGGTCCGACCGCAGATCTCGCACCTGAGAATGCCGCTGAGCAGGTAGGGGCTGGACGCCCACTTGGGGTTCGCCTGCTTCGGGCGCGGGAGCCAAGCAGCTTCTTCACCCGCTGGTACTCCCGCTTGATGATGATGGCGGGGTGGGCGTCCTCGACCCGCACGGGCGGCTGACCGTCTTTGGCGGTGGTTCCCCATACCACGGCTCCCGTGTACGCAGGTCAAGTTAGGTGCCGGAAGATTGCGGCGCGGTGATTGTCTCCGCAGGGCGCAGCAAATATAATTGGGTTGCACTGCCCTCGTGCCCGCTATAGGTGCAATTGGGCCATCTCGTATAGGCTTTTGACCTTGAGGAGACAATAATAAATGGAGAACGCTATTTACACCCCAGAGGGCTACACGGATCGAATACGACAAGAGCTCGGAAACTGCCTCATTGAGACGAATCTTTCTCAAGGTGAGAAGTTCATAGGCAAAGTACGGGATCGATACGATCTCGGGGATCGTATGGTACTCATCACCTCCGACCGACAGAGTGCCTTCGACCGGGTGCTGGCCGCTGTCCCCTTCAAAGGGCAGGTCCTCAACATGACGAGCGCCTGGTGGTTTGAACAGACTCGCCATATTGTGCCAAATCAGGTTCTATCCATCCCCGATCCAAACGTCACGATTGCCAAAAAATGTACCGTCTTCCCGATTGAGTTCGTGGTGCGCGGATACATCACCGGAACCACGAACACCTCCCTCTGGACGGTCTACCAGAGTGGTCGGCGTGACTATTGTGGCATCGATTTGCCCGACGGCCTGATGAAAAACCAGAAGCTCCCGACGAATTACCTCACACCGACCACCAAGGAGGAGGATCACGACCGTCCGATCAGCCCTGACGAGATCGTGTCCGAGAACTGGATGACGGCCGATGATTGGGAACAATGCAGCCGCATCGCTCAGGAACTTTTCGCCTTCGGTCAAGCCAAGGCAGCCGAACATGGCCTAGTTCTCGTCGATACCAAATATGAGATGGGCCGTGACGAGAACGGTGAGATCCTTCTGATAGACGAGATCCACACCCCTGACTCTAGTCGCTACTGGATCGCCGACTCTTATCAACAGCGTATGCGGGAGGGACAGGAACCCGACAACGTCGACAAAGAATTCCTTCGGCTCTGGTTCATGGAAAACTGCGACCCCTACGAGGATGAGGTCCTACCACCAGCACCGTATGACCTTGTAATCGAGCTCTCAAGACGCTACATCTACCTTTACGAGAAGATCACCGGTCGCTCTTTCGAGTTTCCAGAGGCGGACCAACCGGTCGATACACGTTTGGAAAGCAGCCTTGAAGGAATCACATGAAGGTATACGGAGGGCAATGGGGCCAAGGCGATTCTGCTTCCACTTCAATTTACAGAAAGCCCTATCCAATAGACATGAAGTGTAGGCTAACCAGGCGCTCAACTTCACCGATCCAGCGAAGGTTTTTAGAGTTTTTGCTTCGCATCGCAAACACCGTTAACTCTTCTCCGACGGCTCGTCGCCGGGGCTCGTTAAGTTAGATTGATCGTTAAGCCGAAATTGAATCGAGCACAAAAGTGAAAAAATACATTCTCTTTGACCATGATGGGGTTTTAGTCGAAACAGAACAGCGGTATTACCTGGCAAACAAACGAGCGCTGGCATCTCTCGGCATTGATCTCCCACGAGACGCATATTTAGTGAATATGGCCAATGGAGTTTCCGCGTGGGAGGTAGCACGAGTTTCAAAAATATCCGAATCTGAAATTAAGCGTGGCCGAGAACTAAGAAACCGATACTACCAGGAATACCTGATGACCGAAGACATCGAGATCGAGGGTGTCCTGGAAACGCTAGACGTACTCGCAGGTGAGTACAGGATGGGCATAATTACTACCTCCAAACCGCCTGATTTCGCCCTAATACACGAAAGGCGATCCATCCTGGATCATATGGAATTCTATTTAACTAGGGAGGATTACGAACGAGCTAAACCCCATCCCGAGCCCTATCTGAAAGGACTCCAACGCTTTGGTGCTACTGCCGATGAAACGGTAGTTATTGAAGACTCGGCGAGAGGGTTGAAGTCGGCAATAGCGGCGGGTATTGACTGCATTGTGGTTGCAAACGAATTCACTGCAGCTCACGATTTGTCCAAGGCAACTGCTAGGGTCGCTACGTTTAGGGAATTGCCATCTGCTATAAAGGGCTTAACAAGTTTAGCCAGGCGAATCTGAAAAGCGCGCGCCTGATAAAAGCGTTAGGTTTCAGAAAACGAGAGTCATAGAATGGTTGAGCCTCCAACCCCGGCGAATCGGAAGCCCTTGAGGCGCTTTCCGGAGTCGCCTGATCGCCTCCCCGGATACGAACCTCCCACCGAAAAGTTCGCAAATCAGTACGCCCTTGCCCGCCTGCAGGGACTCGACTTTTTCACTGCGTGACCGCAAAATGCTTAGCCGCCAAGTTATTGATTTCTTGGCGCAAGGAAATACCGCAATTTATTGCATCAATGGGGCCTTCCACGCCCGACAAATGCTGAATAATCGCGCTTATCACGCATTTAGGTGAGGCGCATCATGACACTCCAGACACAGCACACCGCGAACGCTCCGGCCACTCTGACGGACGAGCAGCGCCGGCGAGTGGCGGATGCCCTCGAGAACGCTCAGTCCGTAAACACCCGCCGAAACTATGCCGGTCAGTTCCGGAAGTTCTGTGAATGGTGTGAACATAGGGACAGGCCGCGCTGCCGGCACCGCCCGAAGTCGTGGCGGCCTATCCTACAGAGCTCGTCAGCGACGGAAAGAGCATGTCGACGGTCCGGCTCGTGGTCGCGGCCATAGTTGACGCTCACAGGCGCGCGGGTCTGGAGTCTACGGTGAACGCCGGCGTCAGCGAGACTCTGCGCGGCCTGGCGGGACAGACCGACGTCAATCAGAAGCAGGCAAAGCTGCTTGGTGCAGACGCCCTGGTGGCGCACCGTCTGCACCGCCGGGTCGTAGCGATGAAGAGGAAGGCCTGTCCGGCGGACCAGCTCGGTCCGACCCGCAAACAGAAAACCCGACGTCAGAGGACCGATGCCGCTCCCGAGCCGCACCGATTACTCGTCGTCCAGCGGCCACGTCCGCCATGAGTGAACATTGTCGTAGCAGTTCGCTCCCTCGCGGGGTGAGTTCGGGAGGACGGTGAAGGCGGCGTCCACGGGCGCGCACTCGTCGCAGTACGTGACCGGGTGCGGCTCATCGTCCCAATCTCCGTCCCACACAAGCACTTCGTCGTCGTCCCGGTCTCCATCCCAGAAGAGGAACTCATTATCGTCCAAATCGACCAACTCGTCGTCCGGATCATCGTATTCATCCTCCTCGGAAACTATCCGCCAATGCGCCGGGCGTCCGCACTGACAACAGGACTGCAGGGGATGGTTCCTGGCAAGCACGACGATCTTCCTCCCGTGCCAGGGCTGCATCGGACTGAGCACCTGGACCAGTCCCTCGAACTCTCCTGCGTGTCGCAGGTCCAGATCGGTGGTGGTGCCGTAGTCATACTGATGCTCAAACCAGGTTGCAGGCTTGATCGCTGTGCCGACGGTCCTGCCCATGTGCCGCCACTGCTCCTCGTGCTCGTCCATGGGCTCGAATTCAAAATCATCCCCGGGCCTCGGCACCATCATGGAGTAGACGACGCCTGAAATATCGAAGTGGCTCAGGTGGCCGCAGCACTCAAGCCAGACGGAGCGCAGGAAACTGTCAAGCTTGTGCAGGGTGGTGTCGGCGCGAACGCCGAGTTCCATCCAGTGCGGGTGTTCCGGACTCCCGACCGAAATGTGCACGGTCCTGCGGCGACCCTTCAGAGCGGCGCGAGTCGCCCTGAGACCGTAGCGGGTTTCGACGCAC
This sequence comes from Dehalococcoidia bacterium, assembly GCA_965222145.1. Lineage (GTDB taxonomy): Bacteria > Chloroflexota > Dehalococcoidia > Lucifugimonadales > JADFKI01 > Bin90. Next base: position 617,326 of record CBDCTG010000001.1, read on the forward strand.
CGGGCAATATGGCTGCGGGACTCGCTTCCGAACAGGGTCTCCTGGCAGACGTTGCAGATGCCGGGGATCATCATCCTTCTCCATGTCGAGTTTGAGAGTATCGTGTACCACTGGAACGCACCATGTCAATGCGTATCTTCGTCTGATCCTTTTCCCGTCAGGTCAGACGCGAGCCTCCCTCTTCGACCGACCTGTTCCCTTCACTTCTTTCCACCGGACTAGTGAGCAGAGTTCTACGGGGTCATCGGCATGGCCTGACGCTCACTAATGGAGGTCGCCGCAGACGCCGGCGTGATATGCCAGAGGCGAGAAGGTGCTTGATGCGCTGGAGTGGCTTGTCTGATCGGTGGAAGGGATTGGCGTGACGGGAAGGAAGCGGACAGTCGATGTGATTAAAAGACTACTCGGTTCCCTATTTGCATTAAGTCATAATCTCCATCACGCTGGGAGCATTGTATCAGAAGCGGGGGCGGGACAGTCCGTGTGAGTTTCGTGGTGAAGTTTTCTGCAAGTATGTGAGCGCTCAGACATTTGCGGGTTGGCGCGAGTTCACGGCGTTCACCAGCCGACGAAGGTCTTGCCGCAGTCCTGGCAGGTAGCCTGCGGCCCCTCGATGGCGATGTCCCGGTGCAGGCATTCCTTGCAGATCAGGCAGGAGCGCCCGTCAACGTCACGGAGCTTGTGCTCGCAGGAGATTGCCCTGATGTACTCGTCCACGTGGCAGGCTTGGTCCAGCCTGCACCAGCAGGAGAGGTAATCATACGCCGAAAGCTCCGCCCGTGCCCTAGCAGCCCGTCCGAGAAACGCGGTAGTTGAGTGATTTGGATGTATAATAAGCTCAATTCAGTAGAGTGGAGCCTGCGATGAGCAAGACCTACCGTGCCTATGATCCAGACCAGCAGATGCTGTTGCCTGCTGCAATGCGGGAGTGGTTGCCGGATGACCATCTGGCGTACTTTATCTCAGACGTCGTGGACGAGTTGGAGTTGTCTGAGATCACCGCCCGCTACGAGCGTGAGAGCAGAGGTGGGCCACCATATCATCCACGGATGATGGTCAAGGTGCTGCTCTACGGCTACTGCGTCGGGGTGGCGTCCTCACGGCGGATTGCCCAGCGGCTGCACGAGGACATAGCGTTCCGGGTGTTGGCGGCGAACAACATGCTGGATTTCCGCACCATCTCGGACTTTCGCAAGGACAATCTGGATGCGCTGTCAGGCCTGTTCTTACAGGTATTGGCGTTGTGCGGGCAGGCGGGGCTGGTGAAACTGGGTCACGTGGCGTTGGACGGTACCAAGGTGAGGGCCAACGCATCCAGGCACAAGGCGATGAGTTACGGTCGGATGAAAGGGAAGGAAGCGCAGTTATCGGCGGAGGTGGAGGAGTTGCTGCGGCGTGCCCAGGAGGTTGATGACGAGGAGGACCTTCGGTACGGACAAGGTAAGCGCGGAGATGAGTTGCCGCAGGAGTTGGCCTTTCGGGAGGGGCGGTTGGAGAAGATACGGGAGGCGATGGCGGCGTTAGAAGCTGAAGCTCAGGCGGCGGCGGAGCAGGCCGAGGGCAAGGAGCATTCCGGGGTGCCCGACGACAAAGCCCAGCGCAACTTCACCGATCCTGAGTCGCGCATCATGCCGGCGCCGGGCGGGCGGGACTTTGTGCAAGCTTACAACTGTCAAGCGGTAGTGGACAGTGCCCATCAGGTGATCGTGGCGGCTCACGCCACCAACAGGACTTCGGACAAGCAGCAGGCGGTGGCGATGGTGGAGGAGGCGATCAGCAACGTCGGCGCAGTGCCCAAAGAGGTATCCGCCGACGCCGGTTACTACTCGGCGCAGGCGGTTGAAGGTCTCTACGGGCTGTGCGTGGACCCGTTCATCGCGCCGGAGCAGACCCGCCACGGCAGAGTGCCGCCGTCCGCGCCCCGGGGTCGCATACCCAGTCATCTGTCTACCAGGGATCGGATGCGCCGGAAGTTACAGACCAAACGGGGCCGGCAACGTTACGCCCTTCGGATGCAAACGGTGGAGCCGGTATTCGGCCAGATCAAGCAGGTCCGAGGCTTCCGCCAGTTCCTGCTACGGGGCCTGGAGAAGGTCAGCGGCGAGTGGTCGCTGATCTGCACCGGCCACAACCTGCTCAAACTGTTCCGATTTGGGGCAGACCAGCCTCGCGAAACACCGACCAACAACTTTGCGGGAAGTGTCCGCATCATCGCCGAGATGCTAAGCACAGTAAGGCGTACGAAGCTATTGCTCCGTCAGTGGCTGCACCCGACAAAAATGGTTGTCGCCGTCTGACCTCGTCTGCACCTAAGGGACGCTAAGTAATCCTCAGACGGGCTGCTAGCCGGCGTCACGGGCAGCTCGTGGGCCCAGAACGCTTCGCGAAACGCCTCAATCGTCTCGGCACGTGAGCATTCGTCGCCTATCAGGAACGGATTGCCCCACTCAGTCGGCCGGCCGCAGTACTTCGCGTTGATCGGCTGTCGACTGCCTCTCTCCCTGCTGCGCTGGATTCTTGTGGTCAATACTCGTCTCACACGTCCACTGCTGAAGTCTGGTGCCGTGTAGCAGGCTCCAGGCTGCACGGCAACAGGAACGACTGCAGCCACTCGCGGTTCTGACCGAGCAATCGCCGTGCGCCGTGCCAGTCCAAGGAGCACGCCGCCAGAAACTTCGCCAGCAGCCGGCCCTGACGTGTCTTGCGCCTGTGGCAGTCATGGCACAGCCAGCGCAGGTTGTTGGGCGTGAATGCCCTGAGCACCGCCGCCGGTCCCAGCGCACGCGCCACCTCTATCACCCACCAGCCGATGGTCGATCTCGTCGGACGGATCGCCGCATATCTCGCAGAGCGTGTGCTGTATCTCTTCTGGATGTTGGCCGGATGCAATTCTATATGCGTTCAGGCAGTATGGATGGGTCAAGCAACCGTATTGAACATCAAGAAGAGAATGAAAGTTTCCGCCCTCAGTGAGGCGCTTGAAGAGTGTGACCTGCCATTCCGTGTAGGCTTGCTGACATGGAACGAGATCCCGTCATCATTCCACAGGGAGATCGAGTGCGACTATGTGACGCTGTTACCTCCCAAGGATGAACAATGCATAAGCCCCAATCCACCGAGGGGGGCGTGTGAGAGGCCTCCTGAAGAAGCAAAAGGGTGCACCTCTGAATCTGAGATAATGGTTTTACAACACAAAACCTGTCACAGAAAAGGAGCACCCAACAGATGCTACCACGTAACCACCCTGACCGCATCCAAATCGCCTTCGACGATCCCCGCCTGGTAGCCAATGCCGGGCTGATCCTGCCGGTCACCCTGGCCGGGCGTCTGGGTCTGAGCCAACTCGTCGACAACCACGTTGACCTGGGCGACGCCCCGGGGCGGGCCAACACCGGGGACAAGATACTGACCCTGGTGGCGTCGGCTCTGGTCGGTGGCGACTGCATTGACGATGCCGACGTGTTGCGGGCGGGCAGGACCTCCTCGGTACTGGGTTGTGTGGTCAAGGCTCCATCCACGCTGGGGACATTCCTACGCAGTTTCCGCTGGGGACATGTGCGACAGTTGGACCGGGTGAGCCGAGAGTTTCTGGCGCGTGCCTGGGACGCCGGGGCAGGCCCCGAGGACTCGCCTCTGACGATCGACATAGACTCGACGGTCTGCGAGACCTATGGACTGGCAAAGGAGGGAGCGCGCCATCACAACTACACCGGCCAGCGGGGCTATCATCCGCTGCTGGCCGTTGCCTCAGGAACCGGCGACGTGCTGATGGCACGACTGCGCAAGGGCCGAGCCAACACCGCCCGGGGCGCAGCCAACTTCCTGCGGGAGACGGTGGCGCGAGTGCGCTACGCCGGAGCCACGGGAGCGCTCACGGTGCGGGCCGACAGCGGCTTCTATGCCCACACCATCGTTGCCGTCTGTCGCAAGATGGATGTCCGCTTCTCCATCACCGTCCGACAGCACCCCCGACTGCGCAATCTCATCGAGGCCATACCAGAGACGGACTGGACACCCATACCCTACTGGATGGACGGCACAGCCGATGTGGCCGAGACCATTTACACTCCCTTCGAGAGCAAGCCCGACGCCGCACCAGTGCGACTCATCGTCCGCAGAGTGAAGCCCACGCCCGGCTCTCAACTGGCGCTCTTCACCAACTACAGCTATCACGGTTTCATCACGGACCGAGAGGGCGACACCCTCCAACTGGAGGCCGACCATCGCCGCCACGCCGAGGTGGAGAACGCCATCCGCGACCTGAAGTACGGCGTAGGACTGAACCATCTGCCCTCAGGGCGCTTCGCAGCCAACGCCGCCTGGTTGGCCGTGCAGGTGATGGCTCACAATCTGGCTCGCTGGACCTCCCGCATCGGACTGGAAGAACGAGCCTCCACCACCAAGACCTTGCGCAGACGATTCTTCTCCCTCGCCGGACGGCTTACACGCTCGGCACGCCGTCTCACCCTGCATCTTCCCCAGCGCTGGCCCTGGGAAACACAGTTCGGCCGCGCTCTGGCCAGACTGCGAACCATTCCGTTACCGAGCTGACAGCTGACGGCAGCGGCGACGACTGCCCACCATACACTCCATAACCCATCTCATCCCCAGACTCGCGCCGGACCGGACCGTGAGTATCCCCTGCTGCTCACCGATTCGTCAACTTCACCCACAATCGCCACTGTGGGCCTCCATTGGCGTTCAACATCACGACCGGGGACCTTCAGAACGCTCCAGCGTCGGCATCATACCCGCACCGCCACCTTGCCGCGTCCTTCACCCACGCTCCGGCAGAGATACCATGACTCTTCGGTGGATTCGGGCTAATGCAAAAATTTCACCTTCGAGAGCGTCTTTCGTTTTGGAATGCACCAGCATATGCAGTTCGCCTACCGCTTCGCCCAGCTCCTCTTTGTCCTTATCGTCGTCCTCGTCCTCTTCGCATTTAGCGTTCGCTTGGTATATGAGCGTCATCGCCTCGTTGTAAGCCCGCTCGAGTTCTTCGGTTCGCTGCTCCGACACATCAATCTTCTGGATGTGCCGGCGGACATCGGCGCTGATTACGCCGCGTTGAATGAGCCTGTCCAGCTTCTGAAAAAGCGCGAAAGTCCTGTTGTCTTCGTCGGTGGTGCGGCTCTCGATACGCCCGACTCGGAAGGCTAGCAGAAGCGTGAACACCATAGCCGATAACGCCAACAAATCAAAGTATGATGAACCTATCCACACCCAGCCGGCGATGTTCAGAAATTCGAACAGGTCGTCCCGAATATACACAATCACGCCACAAAACCACAATGCCGCAACCGTCGCCCTTCCTCCGAGGCTGCGGATGCCGGATTCGAAGTTGGTGAGCAGATTAGTGATAATCAGCGCGGCGGCGCCGATTACGATGTAATCCAGGCGCACATCTATGACGCCGAATGCAAGCAGCAATGAAAACGCTATAATCGGCATCAGCCAGTTCAGGAAAGTAAAGCGCAATTCGTATAAGCCGATAGATGTAAGGGCTGTCAGGTGAGCCTTTTGCCAAAAGACAAAGCTGGCGGTTAGCACAATGCCGAGGACAATCCCGTACTTGTGCGTTTCAGGGGACGCTATTGGCTCACTGACCAAGGCATTGAAAACCCCGGCCGAAATGAGATTGCCGATTAACAGGGCGATTAGCATATGCGGCAGAGGTTGAGGGGCGGCGTTGCCGCTAATCGCCCCTGCGCCCAGCTCGTTCAAGCGTTTGATACGCCAAAAAACGGGGACAATCATCAGCGCTATCACAGCGTTGACAAATATGAAGAGCGTGAGCACAAACGCAATCCATAGACCCTTAAATGGACCGCCAATAACCAGATCATAGATTGGATCATCGCTGGAGAATTCAAAGAATTCCACAAGGAGTGCCGTGCTTTGGCTCTCAACCACAAAGCACAAGCCGACAAAGAGCACGCTTATCCGCGCCCAATCCATGAGTATTTCAAAAATGTTCTTGGACCGCTTTTGTTCCTCGTTACTCTCCAGCCGGATGGCAAAGAACCTTTGCCAAGAGATGATTCGATTCCACAGCTGGGCGGCAAGCAAGCGCCAAATGATTGGCATAGAACCCAACAGGATTGCCGCGACCGAAATGTCCATTCCGTATTCGAGCATCTCGACGAATGAGACAAAGCCATAGTTGGCGAGGAGCACGAAACCCGCCAGCATAATGACTTGCCTATTGAAGATAAATCGACGGCAAGAGATGAGAAGGTTGGATATGCGCCATCGAATCGGCGCGCGAACCTCCTGAACTTCCTTGTTGAAGTTGAATATGACGCGCCGGCAAAAGATAAAAAGGAGGCACGCAAAGCAGGCAATAGAAGCGCCAAAGGCAACGGATGCGCCGTATGCCGAACTCGCATCAAAGTCCTGCGAGATTTCAATATCGGATAATGAGACTATGAGCGGCATCGAGGAAAACCCGACGACCGCGAGCAGCATATACGCCATCGTCGCCCGATTGCGCCCTTCCTGCCCTTGCGTGTTCGCGCCCGTTGTTGAACTCGCGCTTTCAGTAGCCATAGCGCAATTTTACCACTTCATCAGGCTTATCTCGTCCACGTTTACGGTGGAGCGGTTGCGGTAGAGGCGCAGGATGATGGCTATGGCGAGGGCGAGTTCGGCGGCGGCTATGGTGATGACGAAGATGATGAGCACTTGCCCCAATGCGCGCTGGCCTTCGGTGAAATCGCCGAATGCCGCGAAGCCGATCAGGTTCACGTTAACGGCGTTGAGCATCAGCTCGATGGACATGAGGATGAGCACGGCGCTGCGGCGCGCGAGGACGCCGTAGATGCCGATGGCGAAGAGCGCGGCGCTTATGACCTGAAAATGGGCAAGCTCTATCAAGTCAGTTCCTCCTGCGCTGTGCGAAGCTGAGTCTCCATTCACACAAAGAAATCAATCGCGGCCTCCCGTGCTGCGGACCATTACGACTGCGCCGATTAGGGCGACTAGCAGCACTAGGGACGCCACCTCGAAGGCGACTGCCCACTCGGTGAAGAGGCTGGTGCCGAGCGCGGTGAAACTTATGGATGCGCGCTCAGAGTCGGGAACTGCCGTGCCCACGACGGTCGCGGCGATGACGCCGAATACGGCTATGGCGACTATCGCGGCTATGGGCCACTGCGGGTGGTCGGAGAGGCTCTCGAAGTCTTCGATACGCGTTAGCATGAGGGCGAAGAGGATGACGATTACGATTGCGCCGCCGTAGATTAGGAGCTGCGCCAGTGCCAGGAACTCGGCGAATGCCAGCAGGAAGAGACCGGCTACTCCGACCATGGATGCCAGCAGGCCGAATGCCGCATAGACGATGTTACGGCTCATAACGACGACGAGAGCGCCTCCGAGAGTGAGCGCTCCAGTTACATAGAACAGCACCAGTGACGGGGTTATCAAGTTTGCGTCTGTCCTGGTTGTGTGGGGCGGCTTGCCCGCTCTAGATCGGGAGATTCTCCCCGGGCTTCTGCTCTTGCGAGCATCCTTGCCTTGCGATGCTCCACGGCTGCTCTGGAAACCTGCGCGAGCTCGATTGGACCGGCCTTGCTCTTCGGTTTAGCCGGCGGGCGCGGGACTCCGCTGTTCTTTTCGGGCTGCCTGGGCTTCCAAGCGGTCGATGCCTGGTAGGTCTTGCCCATTTCGAGCAGGACTGGCAGATCGACTCGGTTGCCGTTGCGCTCGTACTTGCTCAGCTCGTGCTCGTGGCTCATTTCGATGGCGTCGAAATTGCAGACATCGACGCAGATGCCGCAGAGGATGCAGCGACCGAGGTTAATCTCGAACTCGTCGATGATTTTGCGGCGGCTGCTCTTACCCTCTGCGTTCAGCGGGTTGTCCTTCATCTGCGCGCTCATGCACTGCGTAGGGCAGTTGCGGATGCAGACCATGCAACCTGTGCAGTACGGCTCGCTGACTTCGCCGTCCCATGTCAGCGCGGGGAAGCCCATGAAGCGGTCCTGAACTTCGAGGCGCTTATCAGGCTCGGGGTACTCGGCGGTTACAGGCTTACGGCCCGCCGTCTTAAGCGTGATTTTGAGTCCTTCGAGGAAGCCTATCATGCTGTGCTCGCTAATGACTGGTAACTGATGAACTTGTCCTATCTCCGCAGGCTGGCGGCGGTGTGGACGGTGTGTCGCTGCTGAGGGATTATGTCCGCTTAAGTGCTAAGAGCCTGTTCACGATCTTCTTAGAATTAGCGCTGTGAAGGCAAGCACCACCATTTGCAGACTGGTATTGAGCTTTCTTTCGCAGTTCTTCCAGAGCCGGCGGCACTTTTGCAGCCAGGCAAAAGACCGCTCTACCACCCATCGCTTCGGAAGAACCACGAAGGTGTGAAGTTCGTTGCGCTTCACCACTTCCACCGAGGCTCCTAACAGACTTTGCACCGCAGTGGCAAAGGGCTTCCCTGTATAACCCCCATCGACAAGTACCTTTTGCACCTGCCTGAGGTCGGCTCCTCGTTGGTCGAACATCGCCAAAGCCCCGGCACGGTCGGTGACATTGGCGGTGGTCACGTGAATTGCATGCGGCAACCCCTGGGTGTCCACTGCGATGTGTCGCTTGATTCCCGAGACCTTCTTGCCGGCGTCATAGCCCTTGTTCTCGGCGCTGTCAGTGTTCTTAACGCTCTGAGAGTCCACGATGCAGAAGGTCGTCCGCTCTGTCCGTCCATTGCTTTGTCGGGCCTCGCCAACTGATTTTTTTTAAGACTTGCTCCAGAATGGACTCATTAGCCGCCTCGGGTCGCTCGCTCCACTGCCGGAAATACTTGTAGCAAGTGCGCCAATTGGGGAAGTCTGCGGGCAGCATTCGCCACTGGCATCCGCTTTTAAGAAGATACAATACCCCGCAGAAAACATCATACAAGTCCACGGTGCGGGGCTTGGTCCTGCGGCGGGCCGACTCCAACAAGGGGAGAATCCGGGCAAATTGCTCTTGGCTGATGTCGCTGGGATAAGAATGAGACATGATTACCCTCCTGATAATAGTCTCAACCTATTATATTCCAGAGATCGTAGACAGGTTCTAAGGGAAAAGCAACCGTCTTAAATGTCAAGGCCTGAGAGTGGTCGGATCCCAGTGAACACCCGTCCTTGCCATAGTGTTGAGGATTGTCAGTAGCTTGCGCGCGCAGGCAGTGAGAGCCACTTTCTTCGGCTTGCCGGCTTTCAGCAACCGCTGGTAGAAGTCGCGTAGCACCGGGTTGTACCGGCTGGCCACCAGTGCGCCCATATACAGCGTAGAGCGCACCGTAGCTCGACCGCCCCACACGGAACGCTTGCCTCGATATGGACCGCTGTCACGATTGAAAGGCGCCACACCGACTAGAGCGGCGATCTGCTTGCGGTTCAGCGTGCCCAGTTCCGGCAGATACGCGAGCAGTGTCAGCGACACTTGCGGTCCCACGCCGGGTACGCTGCGCAGCAGGTCGTCCTTCTCACGCCATACAGGACTGTGCTGTATCCTCTGTCGCAGGTCTGTGTCCAGGTCGTCTAGCTCCTGCTTCAGCCAGCTGATATGGGCCTCTAAGCGAGGGCGGACTTCTGGAGTGGCGCGGCCAAGGCGGTTCTTCTCAGCAACCAAGATGCCCGACACCTGCCGCCTGCGCGCCAGCATTGCCCCGAGTGCCCGAGTATCAGCATCCCTCAGTGGACGGATCGCCGGTCGTACTGCTTCACCGAAGTGCGCCAGCACATGTGCATCCAGCCGGTCAGTCTTCGCCAACTGCCCGGTGGACTTGGCGAAGTCGCGCACCTGGCGGGGATTGACGACTGCAACTGGCAGCGATGCCGCGGCCAGAGCTACTACCAAGGGAAGTTCCAGACCGCCGGTGGACTCCGTAATCACGCCTGCCGGCTTGAGAACCTTAAGTTGTGTAACCAGATCATCGACGCTGGCTCCGTTGTAGGACACGCTCCAGCTTCTACCAGTGGGGCGTACCGCGACATCTACCTGCTCCTTGGATACATCAATGCCGACATAAGTTGGTTCCTGAGACATACTCGCCTCCTTCATACTGACCCTGCCTTGCAGATACGGGCTTGGTTAGCCCGGGCAACCGTTCGGGCTCTTCTGGAATGAGTGCGACGACCCTCGCTTTTCCACGGCCTCCTACGACCAATGTCATGTCGGTCTGCCGCACTCGGAACCTGCTTCGTTAGGGGATTATCCCATACATGTCAAAGATACAAGGAGCATTGAGGACAAGGTGGAGGAAGTGGACGCAGTCCTCGCCAATTGAGTGAATCGGAGGGCAGTTGACCCGCTCAGGGTGCCGTAGTATAGTCCGAGCAGTCCAATAGGGCACATGTCAATTTGATCTGGGAAATATCGGATGGTGGGAAACTACCTTCGGTCGGGTGGAGGCAGTTGAGAGATATCTGGTGTGCCCTGAAGGGCATTGATACGACCGCCCTTCCGGCGTTTGGCTGGAGTTGGATGTCGTGGCAAGTCGGCGGCCTTGCAAAGGGTACTGACTGACTTCGGTGCCGAGAAGTCCTTCGCCCAAGCCAGTGAACAGCTTTGGGAACTCTATGTTGTGCATGTGGATCGCAGTAGTGCGAGGCAGGTTGTAGAGAGACAAGCTCAACGAGCCGAGGAGTTCTCGTCTCCGCTCGGCACAGGAGCGCCATCAGCACCTATTAGAGCCGCCCGGGCTATTGGGCAGGAGAGGCGTGGCTGATAGTCCAGAGCGACGGCTCGATGATACGGACGGGCACGCTGGAGCCGTCGCCGGAAGGAGGGACAAGCCCGAACAGACGCCTCCCTAAACGAGAGCGTCAAACGGATTGGCGGGAAGTGCGGCTGAGCGTGTGGAGCGTCCTGGGGACGGGCAGCGAGTGAATGGAGCGGTAATGGGATGCCGCCTCGTTCGTCACCGGCGACAACATGGCGGTGGACGGCGGCTACGTAGCCCAGTAATCAAAAGTGCCCAGCTAATTTGGGCCCATGGAGGTTTCACAATGGCAGGTAATTTTGACGGCAAAGTAGCGATGGTTACCGGAGCCAGTTCGGGAATCGGCCGGGCGACCGCGCTGGCCTTTGCCCGGGAAGGCGCCAAGGTCGTGGTTGCTGACGTAGTAGTCGATGGCGGCGAAGAGACCGTGCGCATCATTCGGGACTCCGGCGGCGAGGCCATATTCGTCAAAACGGATGTCACGGTAGCCAGCCAAGTTGAGGCGTTGATCAATACGGCCGTCCAGACCTACGGACGGCTGGACTTCGCCGCCAACAGCGCCGGGATTACGCAAGCCGCGGCCCCAACCCACGAATTACAGGAAGACGACTGGGACAGAATATTAGATACCAACCTGAAGGGCGTTTGGCTGTGTATGCGTTACCAAATCGCACAGATGCTCCACCAGGGAGGCGGTGCTATCGTCAATACCTCCTCTTCTTCTAGTATGCGGGCGGCGGCAAATATTGCAGCCTACAAGGCGAGTAAGCACGGGGTCAATGGTCTCACCCAGACAGCGGCAGTCGAAAACGCGCGAAAGGGTATCAGGGTTAATGCAATTTGTCCAGGCTCGACCCAAACTCCGATGATCGAACGGTTCGTTGCGAACAGCCCCGATCACACTCTAGAAGGGGTTGGCGACAAAATCCCGATGGGGCGGCTGGGGAATCCCGAGGAACAAGCAGCGGCGGTGATTTGGCTATGTTCAGACGCGGCTTCGTTCATCACCGGCACCATCCTGTCCGTCGACGGCGGCGAGATATCCTCAAGATAAGAATTTTGTAAATGGCTCTCCGACAACGAGTTACATGACCTGATGATAAATGGTGATGTGCGACACGGTACCCTGGGCACCTTTGTCGCTGTTGGACCTCCGCAAGGAATGTTGAGTTCACTCGCTTTTCTTCGTAGGGCGGGCCCCAGCCCGTCATGGCCTGGCCCCCAAATTAGCATCGAGATGCGGGATTCCTTCCGACGGGAAGGTCCCATCGTGGCTTCATGCGAGGTTGGCCAGGAGGGCGAGGGCACCCTGTTTCCCCAGCGGGATGCCCTGTTCCTCAGAGCTCCCATATCCCGGCACGGTATCCCCCGCCGGGCCTGATGAGCTCTTATCACCTCCTTCGCTGCTTTTTGCTGGGGAGTTAGCAATCGGTACACCATCTGCTGCTTGACCAGGGCGTAGGCCAGGCGGAGGAGTCGGTTGCGTACAGCCCCGAGGACCTCACCCGATTTCAGCGGATGGCCTTGGGCCGGGCGCTCCCGGAGGGCTCTGGCCCATGCGGCAAAGTCAGGGTTATGCCTCAGCAGGCTCACCGAGGCCATCCACCGGCACCAGCGCAGGGACGAGCGTCCCTTCTTGCTCATGGGGCTGTGGCGCGATCGTTTGCCAGCCGATTCGGACTTGATGGGGTTCGTGCCCGCCATTTCCACCAGTTGCTTGGCCCTGGCATAGCCAGTCGGTGCGCCAAGTTCCCCCAGGAGACCTGCGACGGTCAGGGGGCCGACACCAAGGTATAGAGAGCAAGAAGCGGCTCTCAGGAAAAGTAGCTGTAACGGTGGCCAAGCGGGATTCCCACACCGTGATCTGCCCTTGGAACAGCCACACCTGCTGGACGGTGTGTCGCACCTCTGTGGCCACCGCGCTAGCTCCTGCCGCCACGCTCGCCGAGCACTGCGCCTCGGTGTGGATGGCGTGAAGCTTCTTCGTGAGCAGATGGTCTCCAGGAAAGGCCTGCTGTACGCGGTGGACAAACTCCTCTACGGGTACGGTGGCGATCTTCGCCGGTGTTGGACAGACGGTGAGCACCGCCAGGAGCAGTCTTTCCCGTGACCTTCTTGAATACGTGGTGGAACTCGGGGAAAAGCCCATCCAGCAATCCCCGAAGCAAGTTCACGGTCCGAGTTCGCTGACTTCGCACACGCCGGTAGGCCTGGTACGTCGGCCGAAGCTCGGCATAGGTCCCGTGGGGAAGACGGGTCTCGGTGAACTTCCCGGTACGGAGCAGCTCCGCAGCCGTGGTGGCGTCCCGGAAGTCGTTCTTACGGCGGTTCAGGTCTTTTCCCTCCCGACGCCGCTTCAGAGTGTAGGGTTGACGAGGCGGAACGGTTGGCTCTGTTCCTCCAAGAAATAAGCAAGGTTGCGCCAGAAGCGACTCCCCGCCTCAATGGCGTACATGGCGCCGTGAAATCCCTGACGATCCACCTCCTGGTCGACCCGCTGGCACAGGTGGGTGAACCTGTCCAGCGAATTGTCGACCTTGAACTTCGAGATAACCATGGCCTGGGGCATCATAATAGCTATCGCACGCCTCTTTTTGTGAGGATCGATGCCCACCAGGAGGTGTCCCGGTGGGATTTGATGCAGCTTTCGGGTTGTGCTACCATTCATGTGTGGTTCCTCCTGCAATCTGGGTTGGGTCTTTACTACCTCGATTGTAGGCTGAGAGCCACATTTCCCTATACTAATTCCGGAATAATGGTGAACGCCGGCTACGCCGATGACTCAAGCCTCTGGAGGTTCCTGCCATGCCAGACACCCCTTTGCACTATATGACCATCACCAAACTGGCCTCTTTAATCGAAGCAGGAACGCTTTCGCCCGTCGAGGTCACGGAGGCGATGCTGCGCCGCATCGAAGAGATGGACGGTCGCTACAAGAGCTACGCCACCGTGATGGCCGACCATGCGCGAGAGGCGGCCCGAGAGGCCGAAGACGAGATCGGCAAGGGCCGCTACCGCGGGCCGCTCCACGGGATCCCGATCGCCGTCAAAGACCTCTGCTTCACCAGGGGCGTACGGACCATGGGCGGCTGCAAGGTCTACGCGGACCACGTCCCCAATTTCGACTCGACCGTGGTCTCCAGGCTCGAGTCGGCCGGAGCCATTCTGCTGGGCAAGCTCAACCTCACCGAGGGCGCCATGCACGGCTACAATCCCGACTTCCAGATACCGCTCAATCCATGGAATGTGGACCGTTGGTCCGGCTCGTCCTCTAGCGGTTCCGGCGTGGCCACGGCGGCCGGGCTGTGCTTCGGCTCGCTGGGAAGCGACACTGGCGGCTCCATCCGTTTCCCCGCCGCATCGTGCGGAGTCGTCGGGCTGAAGCCGACCTGGGGTCGCGTGAGCCGTTACGGCGTCCTTGCCCTGGCCGAGTCCCTTGACCACGTCGGGCCGCTCACGCGATCAACCACTGACGCCGGTATCATGCTCCAGGCCATCTCAGGGCAGGACCCCGACGACCCGACTTCGCTGCCTGACCCCGTGCTCGACATGCTCGGCGAATTGGACCGGGGAGTGGCGGGCGTTCGCATCGGCTTTGACGAGAAGTACGCCACCGATGGCGTAGACGCAGAGCTTGCCCAGGCTGTGGTGGCAGGCGTGAAAGTGATGGAGAATCTCGGCGCAAAGATCGTTACAGTCGAGATGCCGGACGTGGACAGCTACATTCCGGCGTGGCGTGTCATATGCCAGGCGGAAGCGGTAGCCGCTCACAGCGAGCACTACCCCGCGCGAAGGGACGACTACGGCCCCTGGTTCAGGGAGTGGCTGGACCGCGGAGCCGAAGCATCCGGCGCCGATTATGCAACGGCCAGTTATCAACGCACCGAGTGCAACGGCTTGATACGCGAGGTTTTCAGAGACATCGATGTCCTGGCGTGCCCGTCAACCATCGGTCCAGCATATCCGGTCACCACCGAGATGGGGTACGGGCCGTATGACGACAGCGGGCCGATAGAGTTCCAGCGCTATACCGTGCCCTACGATTACAACGGAGCGCCCACGCTGTCGGTCCCGTGCGGCCTGAGCGGCGAGGCTTTGCCCCTCAGTCTCCAGTTCGTGGGCAAGCACCTGGCCGAGCCGCTGCTCTGCCGCATAGGCCATGCCTACGAGCAGGCCACCGAGTGGCACGACCTCCATCCGCCGGTCTGACCTGCTTACGCTTAAACGGCGCCCGGCTCCGGAAGAATTTCTGGATGTTAGTGAAAACAATTACCGTTCTTTGGCCAAGCAATCTCCGAATATGATCTTTATCAGCAAGACTAATGATTTCAGCATCACGGAGGCTAATGACAGCGCTTGGGAGATTTGCGGCTACAGCCGGGATGAGTTGGTAAACCTAGACATCTTTGATCTGGAGATGGAGCCTCCGTTTCGGCAAGAGCTTTGGGTTCGCCGGTTCAGCCCTGTTCCCATCAATAGTCCTGAATCTCACTGAATGTGTCCGGTAACCGGACCCGTCGAGACCTCAGTGAACCGATAATTTTGTCATGTCTTGAATCATATAAGGATAACCCCTAGACATCAGGATGCAGGCCTTGCCAAGCTGGTCGCGCTTTCAAAAGCGTGGCCCATCCGACACAGAAGCGACTCGGACGGTCGACCGCGTGACAGCCGACATACTGCAGTTCCTTCAAGCCTAACAACCGTGGCAGCCGCTAGTCGAAGGCGGCTACGATCTCCTCTTCGACTCGCTGGAGGACTGAGATGTCGCCGGCAGCGAAGGATAGGCCGTCATCGCTGCTGGGGCTCAATATGATCCCGTCGACGCCTGCATCGGCGAACTGGCCGATTCGATCAATGATGTAGTCTTTCGGTTCCGCCAACGACCCGGGGCCGATCCGCTCGATGAACCTTTCCGCGGACCGCTTGTCGTCTGTAAGGTGCATCGGCACCGTCAGTGTGTGCTTGATCTCCGCGGGATCGCGACCGATGGCTTCGCAGTGCCGCTGGAGCACGCCAGCCTTGTGCTGATAGTGCTCGAACGCCATCCCACCGCCCACCCAGCCGTCCAGATTCATGATGTCGCCGGGCATCGCCAGGGTTCGTAGCGTCCGCTGCTCTCCGGTGCCGCCGACCATGATCGGAATATGGGGCTGTTGGTAAGAGCCGGGCGACAGCCAGGCCTGGTCCAATCGATAGTATCGGCCGTGGTAGTCGACGGGGCCATCCGCGGTAAAGAGCTTTCGGATGAGCTCGCACGCCTCTTGCAACCTGTCCGACCGTTCCTTAATCGAAGGGAATTTCCACCCGTAGGCTTCGTGCTCGCGCTCGAACCACGCAGTCCCGATTCCCAGGGTGAAGCGGCCCTTAGAGGCCTGGTCGAGCGTTGTCGCCATCTTCGCGACCAACGCCGGATTGCGGTAGGTATTGCCCAGCACCAGGTTACCGAGCCTGAGTCTTTGCGTCATGCCGGCGGCCACCGCGATCAGTGTGAAACTCTCCAACACCGGGAGATGTTCCGTCTCGTGCCCTCCTCGTGGGGGGAAGAAGTGGTCGGGAAACCACAGGCTATTCCATCGCCCCGCCTCCAAGGTCGCGATCGACGCGCGGATGTCGTCCCATGTGGTTCGATTGCAAATGACCCCAGCTCCGAATTTCATTCCGCTCTCCTCCATTCAGACATCAGTATAATGAATTGTGGCTCTCAGCCTACAATCGAGGGAGGGAAGACCCAACCCGGATTGCAGGAGGAACCACTATCCCTGTGTCCAGCCACTCACCGCAGTAGCCTGACCCACCCTCTTGTAGCGTTTGGCGGCATCGGTCTTCGCCCGGTTTCGAGCTGCCACAACGACATCGCCCCCCGCGCCAGCGAGTGCCTTGGCGATGCCGAAGCCTACGAAAAATCTAGCTCGCCTTGACAAACGTATAAAGGCCGTGCCAGTCGTCGGGCACGGTCTCGCCTGTAAGGGACAGGACGTAGGGCGATGCATCGGACATGTAGAGTTTGTGATTGGAGTCCAGGCAGAGGTCGTGCGTGACCATGGACTGCCCCGGTTCCGTTCCCCACCTGTTGCCGATTCTGGCGAGAGTCTCGCCATTCTCGTTCAGCACGGAAATCCTTGGGGGGAAGTTGGGCATGTCGCGCTCATTGGAGAGCCAGATCCCTTCGTTTTCCGTAGAGCGGTGCAGTATCAAAGCAATTGATTCCTAGGTCTATGGCCCGGTTCACCGCGGCGACGACGCAAGACTCGCTTATATCACCAATGGTGCCACCCATGGGCCAACAACCGAAGCCTAGAACAGATACGGTGGTATCTGTGTGACTAAACCCCAATCCACCGAGGGGGGCGTGTGAGAGGCCTCCTGAAGAAGCAAAAGGGTGCACCTCTGAATCTGAGATAATGGTTTTACAACACAAAACCTGTCACAGAAAAGGAGCACCCAACAGATGCTACCACGTAACCACCCTGACCGCATCCAAATCGCCTTCGACGATCCCCGCCTGGTAGCCAATGCCGGGCTGATCCTGCCGGTCACCCTGGCCGGGCGTCTGGGTCTGAGCCAACTCGTCGACAACCACGTTGACCTGGGCGACGCCCCGGGGCGGGCCAACACCGGGGACAAGATACTGACCCTGGTGGCGTCGGCTCTGGTCGGTGGCGACTGCATTGACGATGCCGACGTGTTGCGGGCGGGCAGGACCTCCTCGGTACTGGGTTGTGTGGTCAAGGCTCCATCCACGCTGGGGACATTCCTACGCAGTTTCCGCTGGGGACATGTGCGACAGTTGGACCGGGTGAGCCGAGAGTTTCTGGCGCGTGCCTGGGACGCCGGGGCAGGCCCCGAGGACTCGCCTCTGACGATCGACATAGACTCGACGGTCTGCGAGACCTATGGACTGGCAAAGGAGGGAGCGCGCCATCACAACTACACCGGCCAGCGGGGCTATCATCCGCTGCTGGCCGTTGCCTCAGGAACCGGCGACGTGCTGATGGCACGACTGCGCAAGGGCCGAGCCAACACCGCCCGGGGCGCAGCCAACTTCCTGCGGGAGACGGTGGCGCGAGTGCGCTACGCCGGAGCCACGGGAGCGCTCACGGTGCGGGCCGACAGCGGCTTCTATGCCCACACCATCGTTGCCGTCTGTCGCAAGATGGATGTCCGCTTCTCCATCACCGTCCGACAGCACCCCCGACTGCGCAATCTCATCGAGGCCATACCAGAGACGGACTGGACACCCATACCCTACTGGATGGACGGCACAGCCGATGTGGCCGAGACCATTTACACTCCCTTCGAGAGCAAGCCCGACGCCGCACCAGTGCGACTCATCGTCCGCAGAGTGAAGCCCACGCCCGGCTCTCAACTGGCGCTCTTCACCAACTACAGCTATCACGGTTTCATCACGGACCGAGAGGGCGACACCCTCCAACTGGAGGCCGACCATCGCCGCCACGCCGAGGTGGAGAACGCCATCCGCGACCTGAAGTACGGCGTAGGACTGAACCATCTGCCCTCAGGGCGCTTCGCAGCCAACGCCGCCTGGTTGGCCGTGCAGGTGATGGCTCACAATCTGGCTCGCTGGACCTCCCGCATCGGACTGGAAGAACGAGCCTCCACCACCAAGACCTTGCGCAGACGATTCTTCTCCCTCGCCGGACGGCTTACACGCTCGGCACGCCGTCTCACCCTGCATCTTCCCCAGCGCTGGCCCTGGGAAACACAGTTCGGCCGCGCTCTGGCCAGACTGCGAACCATTCCGTTACCGAGCTGACAGCTGACGGCAGCGGCGACGACTGCCCACCATACACTCCATAACCCATCTCATCCCCAGACTCGCGCCGGACCGGACCGTGAGTATCCCCTGCTGCTCACCGATTCGTCAACTTCACCCACAATCGCCACTGTGGGCCTCCATTGGCGTTCAACATCACGACCGGGGACCTTCAGAACGCTCCAGCGTCGGCATCATACCCGCACCGCCACCTTGCCGCGTCCTTCACCCACGCTCCGGCAGAGATACCATGACTCTTCGGTGGATTCGGGGTTAAGCAACGCAAAGAGGAGAGCTGCGCATCTGGGCTACAAGCTGGTGCCTGTAACCGCCACTCAGAAAGAGCAGCCGAACACGGCGCCATCACACGCCCCACTATCCGCATGAGAAGGTAAGTTAGTCGAAAGTCGAGGTCAAAGATACAAGAAAGATACAAGGAGAATCATTTTGCTCTCATCTGTTCCCCACCGCAACACTCCAGCGAAGTGCTGCACTCGTCTGTGAATCAAGGGACTCCAGCACCGCTGAGGAGTCTGTTCCGAACTGAGTTAATCAGCGCCTGTAGAGAACACAGGAACTTTGCCAACTCCATTGGCCGACAGTGATATAATGGACTGAACCACTTCACCCCATAGAGGATTTCAGTGAGCGAGCATCACGGAGAGTCCAGTTATGACGACCCAAACCACTCTGGCGCAGCCGCACTCAGAAGACTACTCGCACATAGAGCCGCTGCCCGACCCGCCGCGGGAGCCTGATATGGTGCAGCGGAAGAGTCTCTCCACAATCGACGGTACGCTGGGTCCTCACTTCGCCGCATTCGACAACGTTCTGCTCACCGGAGAGATTTATGTACGCTTCGATGAGAAGGACGCGAGGGAGTTGGCTCCCGACTTCATTTTCGCAAGGCAGGTCAGTACCCCTGAGAGGGTCATCCGGCGCAACGGATATGTGATAAGCGAGGTGGGAAAGCCGCCGGATCTCGTGTTGGAGGTGGGCTCGCGCAGCACGGGCAGGCGCGACTATACCGTAAAGCGCGAAGGTTACGCCGCTCTCGGCATCCGGGAATATTGGCGCTTCGACCCGTCGGGTGGCGAATATCACGACAGGCCCCTTGCCGCCGACACGCTAATCGATGGCGAGTACACCCCCATAGAGATAGTTGCCGAGTCAGATGGAAGGCACTGGGGATACAGCGAGATATTGGAGCTGGAACTTTGGTGGGAGGAAGGGACGCTGCGCTTCCGAAACCCTGCGAGCGGGCAATTTCTGCTGACTCCCGAAGAGTTGGCAGCCGACAGATTGGCGGCGTACGAGCGCGCCGGATCTGCTGAAGCTCGCGTGGCCGAGTTAGAAGCTGAACTGAGGCGTCTGCGCGGCGAATAACGGCATAGTCTCTACGGCATAGTCTCTCCTGCTAAAGCTCCCAAAAACGGGATGCAACAATTTACCTACATTCCTTGCAGAGGATTCGGCAGCAACCGGACTTATCGGAAACCAAAGACACTATGCGCGTCTGCCATTTCTGGGTGACCTATGGTCTTGAAGACGCACCTGAGTTTGCGGAGGGAGTCCATATGCACCGGTATTATGCTGAGCCATTAAGTGAATCTCGGCTCCCGCTTTAAAGAGCCTTGCGCCGAGGGCATAGGTATTGCATTGGCGAGTTTTATGATACTATGTCTCAGTCAAATTCGAAGACGATGTTCCCTACCTCACCTGCCAAAAGATTGGGACCTAAAGCACATTCGATGCTGACCGTTGGTCTCGCGTTGTCCCGCCGTAAACCCCTGTGGTGAGGGAAGTGTCTTACTTGATGTTCTCTCCATACATCTGGTCGTCTGCGCGGGACAAATTCCGTGAAGCGCTGTAGATTGAAGACTCACAGGTCAATCACTCAATTCGATCTCCCTTTGATGTGAGATATGGGCATCCGAAACTTCTACATTAGCAATACTAACGCTCCTGAGTTTCTGGAGCTATTTCTGATTTCCGGAGTGACATCCGTTCTGGGCATACGCGCATTCCTGGCGCTCTCCGGATACCCGCAGATCGGTGGCGACGGGTTGCATGTCGCGCACATGCTTTGGGGTGGGTTATTTATGACACTGGCGCTGCTCCTGCTATTGTCCAGTCTCGGACGGGCGGCACAGAGGTTCGCTGCCATCTTGGCCGGCGTCGGCTTTGGCACCTTCGTTGACGAGATCGGTAAGTTCATTACCAGCGACAATGACTACTTCTACCAGCCGACTATCGGACTGATATACATCATCTTTATCGCTATCTTTCTTACGCTGAAAGCAATGAATCGGCGGAAAGCGGTAAGTTCAGACGTCGCTCTTGCAAATGCCGTCAACCGACTCGAGCTTTCGATTGACGGCAAGCTTGACGCCGAGACCAGGCGAGAAGCACTTGATCTCCTGCGGATGGCTGACGCCGCAAATCCACTCGTACTTGCCCTACGCTCATATGTGCAGAATGCGCCAGTGGATAGCGGGTCTGATGCAAACTTGTACTATTCGGCGAGGGATGCATTGTTTCGCTTTTATGGGCGAATCGCGCTGCACCGCTGGTTTACATCGGCGCTGATCCTCCTGTTCGTCGCCTTCGCAGTTATACAGATTGTGGCGACCCTATTTTTGATACTGGCACTATTTGCGTTTGACGTGCAGGATGCTAGGCTGACATTCATGGAATGGATACTTGTTGGTTCGGCGGGTGTATCCTCTGTACTGGTTGCAGTGGGAGTATGGCGCTCCCGCCATTCGAGGCTCAGCATGTTTCGGTGGTTTCAGCGCGCGGTTCTGGTAAGCATATTCGTCACCCAGACATTCAGCTTCTTTCTTGTGGAATTCGGTGCGCTCAGTTGGCTGGTCCTGGACATCCTGATCTACTCCGCGCTCGCGCTGATGATACGGCGCGAGCAAGACGCGGCATCCTCAGTGGAGGATTCCAAAGTGTGATGCCTTGCAGGTCTGCCTTCTGAGCACAGACGCACCGAAGAATTAATTGTTCACTCGAAGGATTCGGCCATTTCCGAGGAGAGCCGGAGTTTAACCCGGCAAGTCCCACATAGCCCATTTTCGTACCTAAATTCAGTGCCTCAATGATTCTACTGACACCCTGGCTGACACCTGGCAATTCGACGCTCCTTCGGGTTGCGTCGCTGGTGCCGTCCTGCCTTTGAGTGAGGGTAATCTCACGTACCTCCCGTTAACTCCTGTGCGCTTCAAAAATCACACAAAAATGCACACGCGGAGATGCTCTGTCTTCTGTAAAAGCATCTCCGCGTGTGCAGAGTGGCGTCTCTCAATTGTGGTGTCAGACTGGAAGCCTGATGCTGTACCTAGCTATTGCGAATTTGGCATTGTGTCGCTATGCCTTAGCGTATCTTTGTGCTCAATGTCTGAAGCGCTGCACCTCCGGGTTGTTTTTGCCTTGGGGTTCTTCCTCGAACCGTAGCTGCCTGGTCCTTCCTTAATCCAACAGGCGGCGTTCCAATATCACTAACTTTTAGATTATCAGACGAACAATCTGTTCGTGCGGGAATTGTGGCGTACTTCTGTCCAAAGTTCTCAGCGCCTCTCCTTCCAAAATCCGTAATTGCCAAATGTCTCCTTACTGACTTTCAGTTTAACCCCGAATCCACCGAAGAGTCGTGGTATCTCTGCCGGATCGTGGTTGAAGAGCGCGGCAAGATGGCGGTAAGGGTATGACGCCGGCGCTGGAGCGTTCTGAAGGTCCTCGGTTGTGATGTTGAAGGCCGGTGGAGGTCCCCAGTGGCGATTGTGGGTGAAGATGACGAATCGGTGTGCAGCAGGGGATGTTGGCGGTCCGGTGCGAGTCTGGGGATGAGATGGGTTATGAGGTGTATGGCGGGCTGTCGTCGCTGCCGTCAGCTCGGTAACGGAATGGTTCGCAGTCTGGCCAGTGCGCGGCCGAACTGTGTTTTCCAGGGCCAGCCCTGCGGGAGATGCAGAGTGAGATGGCGGGCCGAGCGTGTAAGCCCGAATCCACCGAAGAGTCATGGTATCTCTGCCGGAGCGTGGGTGAAGGACGCGGCAAGGTGGCGGTGCGGGTATGATGCCGACGCTGGAGCGTTCTGAAGGTCCCCGGTCGTGATGTTGAACGCCAATGGAGGCCCACAGTGGCGATTGTGGGTGAAGTTGACGAATCGGTGAGCAGCAGGGGATACTCACGGTCCGGTCCGGCGCGAGTCTGGGGATGAGATGGGTTATGGAGTGTATGGTGGGCAGTCGTCGCCGCTGCCGTCAGCTGTCAGCTCGGTAACGGAATGGTTCGCAGTCTGGCCAGAGCGCGGCCGAACTGTGTTTCCCAGGGCCAGCGCTGGGGAAGATGCAGGGTGAGACGGCGTGCCGAGCGTGTAAGCCGTCCGGCGAGGGAGAAGAATCGTCTGCGCAAGGTCTTGGTGGTGGAGGCTCGTTCTTCCAGTCCGATGCGGGAGGTCCAGCGAGCCAGATTGTGAGCCATCACCTGCACGGCCAACCAGGCGGCGTTGGCTGCGAAGCGCCCTGAGGGCAGATGGTTCAGTCCTACGCCGTACTTCAGGTCGCGGATGGCGTTCTCCACCTCGGCGTGGCGGCGATGGTCGGCCTCCAGTTGGAGGGTGTCGCCCTCTCGGTCCGTGATGAAACCGTGATAGCTGTAGTTGGTGAAGAGCGCCAGTTGAGAGCCGGGCGTGGGCTTCACTCTGCGGACGATGAGTCGCACTGGTGCGGCGTCGGGCTTGCTCTCGAAGGGAGTGTAAATGGTCTCGGCCACATCGGCTGTGCCGTCCATCCAGTAGGGTATGGGTGTCCAGTCCGTCTCTGGTATGGCCTCGATGAGATTGCGCAGTCGGGGGTGCTGTCGGACGGTGATGGAGAAGCGGACATCCATCTTGCGACAGACGGCAACGATGGTGTGGGCATAGAAGCCGCTGTCGGCCCGCACCGTGAGCGCTCCCGTGGCTCCGGCGTAGCGCACTCGCGCCACCGTCTCCCGCAGGAAGTTGGCTGCGCCCCGGGCGGTGTTGGCTCGGCCCTTGCGCAGTCGTGCCATCAGCACGTCGCCGGTTCCTGAGGCAACGGCCAGCAGCGGATGATAGCCCCGCTGGCCGGTGTAGTTGTGATGGCGCGCTCCCTCCTTTGCCAGTCCATAGGTCTCGCAGACCGTCGAGTCTATGTCGATCGTCAGAGGCGAGTCCTCGGGGCCTGCCCCGGCGTCCCAGGCACGCGCCAGAAACTCTCGGCTCACCCGGTCCAACTGTCGCACATGTCCCCAGCGGAAACTGCGTAGGAATGTCCCCAGCGTGGATGGAGCCTTGACCACACAACCCAGTACCGAGGAGGTCCTGCCCGCCCGCAACACGTCGGCATCGTCAATGCAGTCGCCACCGACCAGAGCCGACGCCACCAGGGTCAGTATCTTGTCCCCGGTGTTGGCCCGCCCCGGGGCGTCGCCCAGGTCAACGTGGTTGTCGACGAGTTGGCTCAGACCCAGACGCCCGGCCAGGGTGACCGGCAGGATCAGCCCGGCATTGGCTACCAGGCGGGGATCGTCGAAGGCGATTTGGATGCGGTCAGGGTGGTTACGTGGTAGCATCTGTTGGGTGCTCCTTTTCTGTGACAGGTTTTGTGTTGTAAAACCATTATCTCAGATTCAGAGGTGCACCCTTTTGCTTCTTCAGGAGGCCTCTCACACGCCCCCCTCGGTGGATTGGGGCTAAGGGACAGTCGGGCCGAGCTCGATCCGGTATCGTTGCTGCACACGATACGTGAGGCTCAATCGGCGCTTGCCACCATCAACGCGACCGACTCGGCGAATGTGCCGCAAAGCGCGAGCCTAGAGCACTTCCTGAGCAGTCTGCCCGAGCTGTGGCGACAGGGAGAGGTTCGTCCTACACACGCGCCGAAGAAAAGAAAACGTCGAAGGATACGCACACGACCCGATCCCTTCGAGGGGGTGTGGTGCAAGATACTGGACTGGCTACAGCAGCATCCGGACGCGAAGGCTGCCGGATTGCTTGATCGGCTGATGGCTCGCTATCCCAACCGCTACAGCAGACGTCAGCTGCGAACCCTTCAGCGCAGGTTTCGCCAATGGCGCATCGTCGTGGCAAAGCAACTGGTGTATGCTTCTGCCGAACAGAATGAAATGAACGAGGCGGACCCAGGTGACATCACACCGTAAGCGACAATTAAAAGCTGCCAAAGTCTCGGTAACATTTTCCGATGAGGCAACAGGCCGGCAAAAATGATTGACGCGGTACAAATGCTCCTCACTTGGCGTTGCATTAGAGCAACGTATCCGACGGGCATGATTTGCAACCAGCGTCAGCGCCAATTATCACGATTTGTGATGGGAAAAGGCCTGAAAGTACCGAGGACCTGCGCCGATCGGCGCGACGGCGGGCCGATCTGGGCCGACGAATCACAGATCCTGCACGCTGCAGGAGCGTCTGACATCACGATTGATGATAATTACGAATTGCCGGCGGTACGCATAACATGACCGCGGCGCAGACGAAAAGGGACCCGTATGACCACTGAATCTTCGACCGCAATCTCCCGCCGGCGCAGGCCCCGCGGACGGTATCCCAAGACACAGGACGGCGCAACGCCCAAACGCCAGAGACGCGTACCGGAATACCTCGAAGCTGAAGAGGTGAACGCCATCATCAGGGCAGCGCCCAACCCGAAGGCGAAGCTGCTGATGCTTGAGCAGTGGCGGGCCGGTCTGCGTGTCACCGAGGCGCTCGAGCTCGAAGTGCGGGACCTGTCGCTCGATACGCCCAACCCGACGGTTCGTGTGCGATCAGGCAAGGGAGGTAAGTCACGGCTGGTGCCGGTGCATCCGGATCTGCACGGAGCGCTGGGCAGCGCGCTGGCCTACGGGGACATCAGCCAGGGAAGAATCGTCGAGGCGCACCCGGCGACAGCCTGGCGATGGGTGCAGGCGGCGGTGAAACGTGCTGAGGAGTTGGGCGCGATTGCGCCGGGGAAGAGAGTCGGCACGCACACGCTACGCCACAGCTACGCGCGGCACCTGCTGATGAACGGGATCCCCATCAACTACTTATCGCGCTGGCTGGGCCACAGCTCGATTCAGACGACACTGATCTACCTGGAGCTTGTACCCGACCCGACGGGGAGTCTGGCAATGGTACCATGAACCGATTGTGCTGATGCTGGAATGGGAGACGAAGGTCCGCATAGGATGGCAAGTTAGATACCGGTACAGTATCTCTGTAGAGCGTTTGTGGCGGAGCATCAAATACGAGAATACATATCTGAGAGATTATCGCAATGGCAGTGAAGCCAGAATAGGAATTAACACTTACTTGGCTTGCCCAATCGAGAGAGACCTCATCAGGCTCCGGTATGTAGAGGGAAAATCAATCAGGTATTTACCAAGCCAAGCATGAACGTTATCATCTCACAAGACAGTGCCAGACTTTACAGCGGGAGTCTCTCTTAACTTAGCCCCTTTGCTGTCCTAACTGTGGGGTCCACCCCATGGATCAGAAGGTGATTGGGGTCGATGAAGTCTCTGAGACGCTTTGTCGTGAACTGGAATAGCGTAGAGTCTCTGCTGTGGCGGTCCAGTGGGTCGAGCATCCATTTCTCTCCTATTGCCGGATGTTCGTGCCATTCTACGCCGCCAACATGTCCCCCTTCAACCCAGGCTTTTTCAACAGTCCGATGTCTCCGCCGTTCATACATACTTTACTTGACATCGCTATTCTGACTCTTCAGCAATCGGAAAGCCTATGGGATTCTGTTCTATCAGGTCTATCGCGTGACTAAGTGAGCTCACAGTCATAATTCCCGAATTACTGACGATTTCCTGCACCACATTCAAAGACGCACCATCCCATTGATGTATCTCTCCTGTGCCTGGATGATAGCCTGACACTACTCCTACAATAGTCGGAGAATCGGGATTAGTTATGGGCAAGAAAACAGGTCCGCCTGAAAACCCTGGATTGTTATGTGCGTCCAAATAGAAACGATTATTCCCAATTCCTGACAACATACCTCTTTTCAAGAAGGGCGTAGGTAAAGGGTCAGCACCCACTCTCATGGAAAGACCGTAAGGATATCCTAAAAAGAAGAGTTCCTGCCCAATCAACATGCCGCGACAGTCCGACAATTCTATCGGGAATACTGGAGAAAGGTAGAACGGTAGTGAGACCACTGAAACATCAGCATCCGCCGCATGACCAACAAGAGATGCAGAGACGCGCTTCCACGAATTATCGTTATAAATGCTTATCTCGTCATCAACATTCATAGATTCCACTAGATGTTTAGCAGTAACAATGTACTGCCGTCCATCGACTTCTATAGCGAAACATGTACCCGTAAACTCTCCGTACTTAAGACGAAGCACTCGATAGCTGATATTAGTGCTGATGTATGACATACTTAACCTCTATCCTTCTTGCTCTTCCTCTTCGCTGGACCGGCCGAACCATTCGGCACATCCTCCATCTCCCGCTCCAAATTGCGGTCTGCCGTCTTGAACAACACCTGCGCCAGTTCTTCAGGTGATGACGGCAGAGGTACATCATCAGGTATGTGTACCTCTTGATTCGCTTTTCTCGTGGCATGTTGTTCGCTCCTAATTCACTTTCGCCGTTCCGAAGTTAAACCAGTGCTCCAAGACATACCAGTTAGCCCAATAGGAACGAGCAGTAGTCCATTCAGGGCTTCCGTCGTCGTTTTCGCGCCAATCATTAACCTTGTCGAGAGTTCTTCTATTTCCGAATTTGCTCGACTCTAGCAGTATCCAGTGCTATGACTACCGCGATCGCAATTCAGCCAATCAGATCTCCTACCTCATCCAATAACCGTGTGGCAAGTCCAACGACATCTGCCTGTATTTCGTCATCAGGCTCGTTTCTCAAGAACCTCGCTGCCCTAATCGGGCCAATCCCGTCCGGGCGGGTAAAATCCTGTCTGATGATCGAGAGGGCTTCTTGAACCTGCGAATCGTTTCTATGTTCGGCAAAGAACGATAGAACGTCTTTGCGCAAGGACTCATCAAACAGCACGGCATAAAGCATGTGAGCAAGGTCATAACAATCCTTATTCTCTCCACGACCTCTCGTAGCTAAAGCCTTCAGGACAATGAAAGCGCCCGCTCCGCAGACCCAGACATCCCTTTCCGCCCATTCATCAAATATCGTATGACCCCGCAATCCCACCTTCTTCCGGTCACTAAATGCGAGATGCAGACCGGGAGTTATGAAAGCGGAGAAGTCGCCTTCGAGG
This sequence comes from Dehalococcoidia bacterium, assembly GCA_965222145.1. Taxonomy (GTDB): domain Bacteria; phylum Chloroflexota; class Dehalococcoidia; order Lucifugimonadales; family JADFKI01; genus Bin90. The sequence continues at coordinate 645,086 of CBDCTG010000001.1, forward strand.
TGGCGCGATTCTCCACCATGGTCTTCTTCGCTGCTAGGTTGGATCAGGAAGTCAACAGTGACAAAGTAAGGCTCCTTCAGTCTCCATCTCTCGAGCGTCGCATGGCCTTTGGTATTTTCATCATAACTGAAACCGGCATTTCGTAGTCGATCACTCAATTCCGTGTATCTCCCAGTTTCAAGGAGTGATATGGCAAGTGCCAAGTCCAGGTCCTTGGTGCCTACTGGCGTTGTAAGTGGTGGCGGCAACTCCGATTCTTCCGGTTGGCCGTCACCTGGAATCAGTAGAGGAGGGACAAGACCACCGACTATCACTATATCATCCAGTAGGTCACCAATTTTTGTCGCTATGTACAGGCAACACTTTCTGACGACTATGAGGTCATCTTCGCTGTATCCGAGATAATGGGCTGGTTTATCTGTCACTACGTCTCCAATCAAGAAGCCTGTATTTGAGCTCGTCGGCCGCTTCAGCGGCCCTCTCGGGATGCTCCTGAAGATCGAGGTAAGCCTGTACTGGATGGACGCAGCGCACTCCATCTTGGTCCATTTCCCCGTGGAATACTCCCTCGTCGTTGGGCACAACGAGCCAGGTATTAGCTCCTCTGCGCTCTTCCCTGAATCCGAGTCGCCGTTTCAATTTAACCGAAGGGGCTTTATCGAGATACACAGTCACCAGCCTAAAGGCCGCATATCGGGTATACAGCCAGGCGGCGGGCAGGCCTGTCACGGCGTATGGTATGTCCTGCTCGGCAAAGGTGTCGGCCAGTTCGTGCACAAGAGCACCGCCCGACATAGCTGGGATATGACCCGGAATAAGTGCATGTTTGGCGAAGCGATACGCCTCATTCCACGCATCCAGCAGCAAATCTGGGTCAATTACCTCAATCCCACGGCGACGGCGAGCGACAAGCTGACTATCCAGAAGCTTCCTGATAATTCTGCTGGTATACCCTTCGTTCAATCCTACGGCTTCCGCCAATCCTCGTTGGGAGAATAGCTCACCTGGATGAGTCAACATCCATCGAGTTATGCGGGATCCCTTCGGCCCGAACGCACTCTCCGGTGGACCTCTCCTGCGAAAGCGGTTTTTGTTCCCTCTTTCTCTGATATAGAGGTTCCTCGCCGTTATGCTTGAATTGCCTGAAAGGTCAAGCCAGGACACGCCTAAGTCCTCACAGTATGTCCTTCCCCGCATACCCATGTAGGGAACCGACAACAGCGGAATCAAACGGGATCTGGAGCCCTTTGCCACCTGCGTCAATCTGTTGGCCGCAAGAGCCACCTGGCCCATGGTTCCTGAGCTTTTCCATTCGATCGCGAAAGTGTGTCGTCTTATCGTGACGATTACATCGCAGTGAACATCTCCTGGAAGCTGCTGGTCAATAACGTCAATGGCAGAGCTGCCCAGTATTTCTTCCAGCCTTCCTATGGTCTGCTCAATAGCTTGATAAGTGGGCGGTACTTTCATAATACTTGTCATTATAGCAGTAGTTGCACAGATGACCAAGTATAGGAAACTAAGCAAGTAAATGCTTGATTAAACTTGCTTCGAACCTTTGAGGCAACAGGCCGGCAAATTAGGATGACGCGTACCACGTCCGACTAGAGCACAATGTTTAGCGAAGTTAGCTGCACCTCTCGCCACATCTGGCCTTCTACTCTCAGGTGAAGACTACTATTGCCTCTCAGGGAGCTTACTTCATTCCGCCCTGCGAAGTATTCTGAGACAGGTTCAGGTAGAGTGCCATGAATAGGTCAAGTCGACGTGGGAGGAGAAACCCGAATTTGGCGTGGATTCGTACAAGGGTCCGCTGAGAGCGGTACTTTCAGCGAATGCAGTAAGATAATAGTCACATTGACACGCGGCTGGGTGGCCAATCCACTTGATGAGCACCGGCTCAATGACCGCGACGATTGACGTAACTGGAACAGAGGTTCCGTAGGAGTGGTGCGGTGGAATTGGGATGGCAGGTCTGCTTGTGTATATTTACGTCGCCGGTATGCCCGCCCGCTATGAGGTAAGGCTTGCGACCTGGATAGCCAATGAAAAGCACCAGACAAAGACTGCGCCGGTGGGCAATAGATTACGGACCCGCAATACTGCCCTGTTTGGCAACCATGGCAGTCGCATTCCCGTTCGCCTACTACGCTGCGGTTCAGGTAAACGGGCAACCAGATCCGGTCGAGTTGGTTAAGGTTCTCTCATGGACATGGTATGTCCCCGAATGGCTGGTCTTGGGACTCCTGATGGTCTTCATAGCAGGAAGTCTCTCTTTCATCGCGTATTGGACGGCACTGAAATACCAAATTGGAGCCAACGTTGCTGCGGTCTCTGGAGTCGCAACTACGGCGACGCTGACGTGGGGGACGCAGTGGTGCGACTCGACGGGGGCCATAACGGTTGGACTCACCATTGCTGGCGTAGTCATAGCCGGAGCAGTGGACTTCAGGGCACTAGAAGGGAGAGGGCTCCGTAAGACGATTGAGGATTGGTGGTCAAGTGCAGTTGCGAAGCAATCAAGCATAGGAACGGTCCAATTTGCGCAGATAAGCATGGCGCTTTACATGGGTGCGGTCGCTCTAATATCCATAGCGAACGTAGTGCCGGCGGAGTCCCGCTGGGTTGTCTTGGCCTTTTCCGGAATTGGAATCACCGCGGCATCTGCCATATCCGAACAGGGTAAACTGAAGAACTTTCTGGCAATGATGGGGTCCGGCATAGCACTGTGGGGGTCGTACGTTGAAATGGACCGTGTGTTGCCCACAGGTGATGGCGACCCAAAGGCGGCAACGGTGCTGCTGGTCGCCGGCATAGTGATCTACGTTCCGTTTACCGCGCTGGTGCTGCGGTGGCGTCATTGGGTGCGTATCCTGATTGCGCCGCCGCTGATCGCCGGATTGGCATTTTGCATCACACTCGTAGCAACCGGGGTGCCCGCGATACTGGCATCCGTGGGGTGTAATGCAAAACCGGAGCACATAGCAGTACTGATACAGACGTCCGGTTTGATCTCCGTCGTAGTGGGCGGTGCAGCATTCTGTATAGCCGTCTGGTTGGAAATCCGAAGTCGGAGGGAAGAAGCAAAGGCGAACACCCTGAACATCAATGAGTGATGCGCCTGATTTCCATGCTATTTCCTCACTTGGCCCCAGGACACGAGTACATGCTGTCTGAGAAGAACGGTCAGCAGGAGTTATTGTCGCGTATCAGCGCCAGTTGCATCACGAGTCAAACCCGATCCCAGATGACCAATATAGATCATTGCAGTTGCATCTATGAAAGCCAAAAGCAACCTTGCTCCGATGTGGATGCGGGGTTGCTTTCTTATGGGACTTTTATACTTGACGACCTAGCCTACTAACCTGTATCACAATCTGGGGAGCAGTGGCTGCATCCGTTTGCCCCCGGGTACTTGACCTTTGCTAACGCCACAGCGGAATGGCAGTCAGGGTGCAGACCCAAAAGGTCGATGTTCTCCGGGCTTGACTTGTACCTGCACGAGATCTCATGCACCTCCTCACTGGTGGTATTGATGAAGTAGTTCGTCATGGCCTCTCCTTTCATGTCCGGCTTATGCTTATCACCTAGAGGCACAATTGCAACGGGAACAATGCCTGCCAGAAGCCCTATGGAGATCGCGGCCATCGTCCATTGTCTATCCATTTCGATCCCGAGTGCCTCGACGAGCGACACGAGACTCGCAGCCGCAACAACACCAACAGCCGCACAACAAGCTATGAGGATGACTTTGATCTGATCGTTACGCATCATCTCTTACTTCCGTCCAACCGCGCACTGTGCCGTACCCTACCATAGATGCAGCAAAAGGTCATGCTTGCGGCGCTTTCATCACCCGGTCGAACGACACTCCCATAATCCATCGAGGCTTGACCACCATGTCGTCGTAAACCGCCATCGCTTCGTCGTAGGTCGCTATGCAGTCCGAGTACATAACCTACCCCAGCTTGAGGTAGTGGCTTGCAGTGGGATCACAGTGAAGGTAGATACTTCCTGTCGTCTTGAGTACGCGGTGCAGTTCGATCATGCGCTGCGCCATCATCGTGAGGTACGCCATCATGTCGTTCTGGCCGAGGAATGAGCGTAGAGCGGCCAGCAGTTCGCCTACCTTACCCGCCTGTTCAGTGGTGACTTCCTGGTAGGCGAGTTCGGATTCTAGGCCCCGGCGCCAAGTGTCGTCAAAGGCGGTGATCTGTGCGGCAGCCTCTTCGCCTCTGCGCTCTCGGAATAGGACGTTGTAAGTGGCGTTGGAGTTGAAGGGTGGGTCCAGGTAGGAAAGCGGTGCAAGCTCTCTAATGATCCGGACTGCATCTTTTCCTGAGAAGTCCTCGGGTATTTTGGGTTGGTCAATGTCGTCGACCAGGGATCTGATCTGAGTAATCCCTTCCGATGAGGCGAAGGATTGTGTCTGGAGCCTTTTCTTGCTGGTCTCGAATGCCTCCATCTTTTCCATCACTTGGAGCGCCGTAGATGTTAGGTTCTGCTCTTGGTGATCCAGGTCTATGATCTTCTGGTGTAGTGCTTCTACGATGAATAGGGAAGCCTGTCTGCGCTGCAGGGCGACACGGGCAATTTCTTCTTTTTCGTTCGCGACTGCGCGGAGGGCTTCAGTTTGGAGATCCCCTATGCTGCCGTTTACGTTGAAAGCCTGGTGCTGCAGGCGGTTCTTGGCGGCAGATAGCTCTTCTTTGAGGCGGTGCGTATCGCCAACCGTTTGCATTAGAGACTCGAAGGCGTAGCCGAACGTCTCGTCGGGATCCTCTGCGTCATCGAGAATTTGGTTCATTTTGGCTTTTGTGGCCTCTGATATTCGGGAGAGTACGTTCATCGCATAATGTTCCTTTACTGCGCCGACACAGGGCGCCTGTCGATACAATCGCTGCAGAGCCAGATGCCGTGAGGCGTTCCATCCGGCCGCTGCTCGAAGAAGAGGAAACACCAGCCGCGCTTGCGGCAGTCCATGCAGTCGGTGATTCGCCTTGTCTGTCGTTTCATAACCGGCCCTTGGTGGGGCGCGTTTCCGCCTCATGCTACGTGCAAGAGTAAATCCGATACATCCTTGCATATCGGGGTGAGGTTGTCAGGTTTAAGGGGAGCGTTCAGCTACGGAGCGGTGTGCGGTATGCAAGCATTTAGCGTATTTTATTGCATCGTGTTGCCGAGTACGTCTCGAAGTGAGATCTACTCTGCCTGAAAGAGCAACTGCTCTCCTTCATCCGTCTGAAGCGCCAGCTGGTCTCCGAAGATTCGGTAAACTCGTGCACGGGATAGAATGTCGAGGTAGAGACGTTCCTGGTCCATCAGACCCGCAGGGTCATCGCACCACGCCCTGCTCACCATGGCTCCGCCGACCGCTATTTCCTCGCCGTCGATGCTTACGGGCGCACCGTATCTGTTGCAACCTGCCGACCCGGAAACGCCGTCCTCGCGAAACTCTATCGTCAGTTCCGTTTCCGGAATGACGTCGGTGGCTCGTGAGCGTTGAGTTTGCCCCGTCTCAGTCTCACGCGGCTCGATGAAAGTCGTCAGTGACCATATCCCTTCAGTTTTCCTGTCCAACTCCGGCGAAAGAGGCTCATACACCAGCACCTTGCCATTTCTGGTACGGATGCGGAGCAGTTTGCCATCGGCAGTCTCTTCCGTCTCTTCCACTGAGTAGTCGTCACTCAAAGACAGTTGGTCCGTGTAGTTTCCTTCCAGTTCCAGCAATTGTTCGGCGCATCCCTTTGTCGTGCCGGTCATAGACATTGCCGGGAAGCTCACCCGCTCATCATCAACTCTGAAATGCACCACGTATGCACGGCAGACAGTTACTCCCGCGGCGATGTAATCGCTCAGGAATGCCAGCGTAGGCGAGCGCTCGCCTACGCCTTCGTCATTATCCTCGACCAGGCGCCATGAGGTGCCAACCAGGTTAACGGGACCACCGGGCAATGGAGTCTTCCGGACGAGCACGATCCTCACCTCGTCCGCTTCGTCAAGTATCTCCAGCCTTTCGCCATCGAGACGGAACGTTGTTCCCTCTCTCAATGCCCTCACGTACGAATCTGCCTGTTCCATCAGTCCGTCCACGCCTCCGCATAGCTGGAGTGTCTGGACAGTAGTGGGCACCGAGAACGTTCCGTCCTGCCTGACAATAAGAGTCCCGTTGGTCCACATTCCACCGAAGTCGTTGCAACCGTCGTAGCCGCCGTACGAGTCTCCGTCTATTTCGAGCGTGGCATGGGTGCCGTCGATAAGTGCGTCACCGTCGACCTCCGCTAGCAGCCACTGTGACTCACTAGAAATTTCGAGGGCACCTGTCTCAGAAATGTCGGGCAATTCCTCGCCCGCTATCAGGGCTTCAATCTCGTCGATGAACTCACTCTCCGGACGGTTCGGAAACTTGCCGTCCATAGTTCCCACGGGACTCTCCGATCTCGCTTCGCCATCCACCAGCAGAAACTTGTACGGGTGTATAGTACCGCTCCAGTAGCCTGGATAGCTCTCGTTCTCTTTCAGGAAGAGCAGATATCTGCTGCCCTCGTCCAGAAGCAAATTCTCATTCTTGTCGCGTACTTGTCTTGTCTGCCCGCGGTCCAAGAAGTCAAACCCAGAGAATTGAACGATGGGGATCGTATCGCCGCCCGTTCCCTTCAGGTAGCGTTCCACCTGGACGCTAAAGCCACTTCCGACCGACTGAACGCTCGCGTTCGTTCGATCCTGCACGCGAATACTGTCAGGTTCGTCGTTCGGCACCGTTCCGATTACTATTACGGTGGAGTTCTCCACAAGTTTACTGAGAGGATCTGAGGTGCCTGGGAGTATATTCACCGTCGCGTAGTCGATGTCCACAACTACACTCCCGATCCGCGGAATTACGGTTGGGGCCGGCGTAGGAGGCGGCACAGGTGTATCTGGAGGCAGTGGCGTAGCAGGTGGGAGAGGTGTGGCAGCGGGCTGCGCTGCAGGAACCACCTGGCACCCTATTGTCATCAGCGGCACAAGCACCAGGATTAGCAGAGTGGTTGTTACTGCTGGTTTGACCGTCAAGCTCACAGTCTCCTCTGTCGGTTCTGAACCGGATATCTCTGACCCTTGGCGATAATAACGGCCGAGAAAGGTGGTCTGTTCGATTACGGGACCGACTAGAGGGCCTGATTTAGGTCAGGGTGATACAACGGATGTGGGCGAAATCCTGCATGCCAATTTCAATGCCTCTGGCACGCGGTCAATCCCAGGCTTGCTGAGGCAGGGGGATTGCCGTGCCCGACAACCGGCAGTATACGCCTGCCTTCTGGGCATTATTACTTCAATCCCCGGCATCCTCACTCGATATCACCATTGGCGCGTGAGATGTCGACTCTGGTCAGCCTGAATTCGGCATCAGTATCCCTCCTTGAGGTCCAGGGTCCACCCCCAGTGTGCCTCGTCGGGATCGCTTAGGTCGCTCTTGGACATGATCGAAAAGGCAAGCGTCCTGGCGTTGACCGACACCGGGTCTATCTTCCATTCGTGGTGGATGCCGCTCGCAGTCATTCTGTAGCTGTAACCCCGCGGTTGGCGCCATGCGCCTCCATCTATCCGATATCGAGCCATCAGATCTGTAAACATGGGCACTGAGGGCGCCTGGCTGAATCGCGATTCCTGTGGTTGGCCTGCCGCCGTTCGTGCTGCAGGCGGAAGGGGCATCCTTAGAGCCTGTTCACGATCTTCTCAGAATTAGCGCTGTGAAGGCAAGCACCACCATTTGCAGACTGGTATTGAGCTTTCTTTCGCAGTTCTTCCAGAGCCGGCGGCACTTTTGCAGCCAGGCAAAAGACCGCTCTACCACCCATCGCTTCGGAAGAACCACGAAGGTGTGAAGTTCGTTGCGCTTCACCACTTCCACCGAGGCTCCTAACAGACTTTGCACCGCAGTGGCAAAGGGCTTCCCTGTATAACCCCCATCGACAAGTACCTTTTGCACCTGCCTGAGGTCGGCTCCTCGTTGGTCGAACATCGCCAAAGCCCCGGCACGGTCGGTGACATTGGCGGTGGTCACGTGAATTGCATGCGGCAACCCCTGGGTGTCCACTGCGATGTGTCGCTTGATTCCCGAGACCTTCTTGCCGGCGTCATAGCCCTTGTTCTCGGCGCTGTCAGTGTTCTTAACGCTCTGAGAGTCCACGATGCAGAAGGTCGTCCGCTCTGTCCGTCCATTGCTTTGTCGGGCCTCGCCAACTGATTTTTTTTAAGACTTGCTCCAGAATGGATTCATTAGCCGCCTCGGGCCGCTCGCTCCATTGCCGGAAATACTTGTAGCAAGTGCGCCAATTGGGGAAGTCTGCGGGCAGCATTCGCCACTGGCAGCCGCTTTTCAGGAGATACAGCACCCCGCAGAAAACATCATACAAGTCCACGGTGCGGGGCTTGGTCCTGCGGCGGGCCGACTCCAACAAGGGGAGAATCCGGGCAAATTGCTCTCGACTTATGTCGCTGGGATAGGAATGAGACATGATTACCCTCCTGATAATAGTCTCAACCTATTATATTCCAGAGATCGTAGACAGGTTCTTACAGCCGGCTGGCCAGCCAGCGGCGCTGCCAGTGCCTCAACGATGGTCTTCTCATGAGAGAAGTGTATCTCCTTCAACGTTATATCAGTTCCAGGCCCCTCGCGCAGTTGTCGTACTATCACGGTGGAACTTCGCGCTCCCTCCGGAGGCATTACCACGAAACCACTGAAGAAGCCCGTTCTCCGCTCGCTCCTACCCGGGCGAAGTATCTCCGTTTCGATTCGAAGAGTGTATTTCCCCGGCTCGAGACCGGCACTCATTTCAGGCGTGATGTTCACAACATCCCTGAGCTCTTCGCCGGGCTCCAGCGACTCTGAGAACTTCCCAGAGCTAATAACGGTAACCGGAATGGCTTCTTCCTCACTCCAATTCCTCTCCTTTAGCGCTGCCGTCTTTGGGACGGAGACGTCCAGCCGTGTGTCCCATATATTCCTGATCGTAAAGTTGATAGCATTGGATTCACCCGAAACTATCACTCTCTTGCTGGCCGCCCGCTCGGCGTCTATGTACCTGGGCGCTGGTGCGCCAGGAACACCACGGACCCCGATAGTATCACCACCAACACCGGGTCTGCCGTTAGGCTAATCAAGGAATGAACCCGGCCCCGTAGCAGTCATTCGCAAGAACATGCCTATTGCAATGACTGCTACGATAATCAAGGTGGTAATTATCAGGGCATGCGGGGACAAAGCGGCGTTTTTCATTTCACGAATACAAGGCCCCTGTTCCTCTAAGACATTGTCCGGATATTCTTCGCTTCTGCTTGAATGAGCTCAACTGTGAGCTACCAAAGTTCTTGTTTCTGGAAGCAGACCCTTGGTCAACGCGCTGCATTCCGGGAAAACACACGGAGTGTCTCAGGCATCACGGTCTACGTCAATGTACCGAATGACGTGAAATCGCTGTGGGGCGTTCGAACGCCACCGCTTGCCGAATTTATGAACCTATCCTGTCGCCACGGACTCGCATGTCGTCGCCATTGACCGTTCATTTGTCCCGCACCGCCGCAGTCACAATTGCGACTGCTGCAGGTCCCGCCACGATACCGCGCGAGAATTCTCCGGTTTCTAGCCAGAACGCTCGCACAACTGACGTTCCGTCGGCCAATCGCAGTCCAAGAAAATACCGCTGCCCATCATACTTGCGGATCCCCTGATCCACCGGCGCGGCAAGCAACAGTTCGACAAACCGATGGAGGGTCCCTTCGTCTTCTATCTTACTCAGGACGGTCAATGCGTCGTCGTCATCAAGAATGTCAATGGCCGTGACCTTGCCACGTATGTCCAGCAAGTCTGCTCCAATCTCGGCGTGTGGATTCGTGTCCGCTTCATACAGGATCACGCGGTCATCTTCCACCGTCCCCAGACGGAACTGCTCAGAATAACCCCCGACCGAATAGACCTGAGTGCCCGGGTCCAAGTAGGTGGCGTCACCGTCCTGGACGCGATAGCCGGGTCCCGCATAGCCGTTTCCTCTAAAGGCAATGCGATAGAGTACCGGCCCGAGGTCATCGGGTCTGAGGTCGGGCCCGTCCTCGTCACCTGCAGGTCCAGTTATATTCCCCAACTTCACGAACTTGATGCCACCGAATTGAAACAGGGGAACCCAGGTGATGGTATGCGCCTGTGGCCGCAGGTCCTCGCCTTTCATGAGTCCTTCCCTGATCCGAGCCACTGTCTCTGTGTCTCTGAGGAGCGCGTCCAGGTGGCCTCGCTCGTCATGCCTGTGTATGAGGTTCCAGTCGATGTCCAGAACGACTTGAGAACCGGATGCGACGTGGGTGACGTAGGCGACCTTACCCGGCATCTCCCGGGTCAGCCCCTCCACGAAGGCGACAACCACGCCTGGGCCCAGGTCTTGCCGGTAAGTTGCAAGGTCTGACTTCAAGGTTTCGGAGTCTGGCGGCGTGGGGGACTGCAAGAGAGCGCAACCCGCAAGCACAAGGGCCGCCACTGCTATCAAAATTGGCGCAACTCCATTCATTGGCAACCCTCTGTCCTGTAATCTGAGCACTGCAAATGCCTGTTCACATACAGAACGCCGCGAGAGACCGAATTGTTCCATTGAATGTCGATGCCATTCATGTCACGCACTTTGACTCAAGAGCAGCTATTTGGCTGCGGCCGGTTAGCCTGTCAAACTCACTGCCGTCTCCTCAGTTCGCCAGGCACGAGCTTTCTGAGATCAGCGACTCGTCTGTTATGAAAATACAACTTCGAATGTGCCAGAGAGATGCCGCCTAGTGCCCCGACATGGTCTTTCGCATTCGCCAGCGCATCCTTCAGCAGAAACTTCCCCGGTGAAGTCGTCCTAGATCAGCCAATTCGCAACGCTGCTCACGATCAACATCGCGGCAACAGTACCCAAGATTACCGACACTGTCTCAAGCCTAGAGGACTCTCTCGGTTCGTCGGAGTGCCGGAGCAGAAGACTCCCGCCGTCCGGCTGATCGTCGGAGGTAACCGGAAAGTATTGCCTCCGGGTATGCCAGTAAAGAAATGGCGCGAACGCCAGAAACTGAAAGCTGTATCTAGCGATGTAAGGCAGTTCCCCGCCGTCGATCATCAAAATGCCAAACCCTGCGATATTGAGAAGCAGAAAACCCACAACCGGAACGAACGCGGCTCTCAGCCAGAGTCCCGTTCGTGTTGTTTCGTATGGTGTCTTCCAAGGTCTTGTGGGATGAAACTCCTGCTCCGGCGGCTTCCTGGAGGACCTCTTGGCTGAGACGAAGATGACCACGAACAGGATAGTCCCGAGTACGATTGCTACCGCGGAAGCGTATCTCTCGGCTCGTATGGACGCCAGTAGCATCTGCCCTGGAATCAGCAAGAAAATCAATGCGAGGACGATGAGTCCTTTATTCTGAGTAGCGAATTGCTTCAATTGCGGAACTACCTCTGTTGCATTCGGGCCACATCATAATCGAGTCAAGTGAAACCGACTTTTTACAACAAGCCCGTGACACTCGATGGTTATTGGGCCAGTAACAGCATTATACTGAATCCGATTATCGCAATGATGGAAAAGCCCGTCTCAGTGCGCCGGAAATATCGATGCGCGGCAAATATAGGGGCGGGCGCTCGTGACGAACGTGACAGGCACCACAGCGCTGGGAGAATACAGAATGCGCTAGCCCCGTAAGGTGCGATAAACAGGCTTCCGTCAGAGATGGCAAGAACCGGTTTGCCATTCAGCAGTGCGAAGGTGATATGAAATAGGGACGCTATTGCAAAAGCGTATATTGGCCAGTAGATAGCAATCGCCATCAGGACGCTTCGGAGATCATACCTTCGTCTGAGCCGGAATGTCATTCCGGCAAGCAGGGGAAGCACGGATGTCGTCACCATTAGCGAGATTAACCCGGTATTCACAAACGTCTCACGAAACCTGTCGGTGTCAGCGACAAAGGGGGAGGCGGCGAGCGCGATACCCGTGAATATCGCCGGAACGAGCCAAGGAATTAACAGTGAGCCTGCGACCTCGCTATTGGTTTGTGCCTTCTGTATCGAATACCTGCTCGAAAAGAGTGGGGACAACAAATTCCTGACGACCCTCCAGAATCCGCTCCTTTCCAGGTGCTCATTCAGCGCTGAACGAAGAAGGTCGGAGAGCATTTGGAACCAGACTAACGCTGTACGGTAACCGCCGCCGTCGCGACGTATCCGGTCCCGGAAGAGCTGCACCATCTGTTCCCCGTAATCACGCCTGTGCTCATACGGGTAGAGAATTAGCAGCATTCGATATACCCACTCGGAGTTCAACTCAGCTGCCCTCTCCTTCTGGGCTCCGTCTCGCGGCAGCACGCCTTTGCCGACCGGCACGAGCCAAGTGCTCCAGCCGATCTATCTCAGAGTCGAGAACCCTCGCACCAAGCCCGGTAAGCATGTAGTATCGGCGACGCTGATCGTCCAGCTCGGGATCAGGGCGTTCCTCGGCCTCGGCGATGAGGCCGGCAAGGATCATTCTCTTTATGGCTCCGTACAGTGTTCCCGGTCCCATGGTGACCGATCCGTCGGTTATGGTCTCGACTTCCGTCATGATTGCGTAGCCGTGCTTATTGCCGTCGGCAAGGGCCAGCAGAATATGCAGTTGCGCGAGTGGAATCGGAAGCAGGTCGGAGTAGTCTGAATCTGTCATGGATGTCCTCGGGGACTGAATATATGACTGCACAAATATATCGCCCACCGATATAGTCGCCAAGGTAGTTTCGCATACCTTTCATAAGATGACAACTCGGCTGTAGGGTCTGTATGCATGCTTCACGCTCTGGGGCCTGCGCGGATAATGAGACGAACTTCCGGAACAAAAGGATCTCCCACGGCGTTGTATAACATGGAGACGTGATTGGTTGCTTACGGACAGCAAAGAAAAGAAGAGGAGAAATGCGATGAAGAGAATCTCGGCAATCCTGATAGCGGTGGCGGTTGTACTCTCCACATTAGCGGCTATGTCTCTGAATAGTAGCGAAGCGGCGACATCGGCGGGCAAGGGTTTGAGCGTGAACGGACAGGGTATTCCGGCTGCCTACGGTAGCGACGGAACAGGCATCTGGGTGTCGGGAGAAGGTACTATCTCACTAGACCCGGACCTCGCCATGCTGGATTTCGGTGTTGAGGTCAACGCTCAGAGCGTGTCCGAAGCCAACAGCCAGGCGGCAACTGCTATGGACGCCATTGTGGAGGCGCTGAAAGATAGGGGCGTCAAGGATGAGGACATTCAGACCAGCCGCTTCAGCGTAACTCCGCGATACAGGTATGTAGAAGAAGAAATGGACGGAGTGCGTACTGGCCGAGATGTACTGACCGGCTATCGCGTCAGGAACAGCGCCACGGTAAAGCTGCGCGACCTTGATGCCATCGGGGAGGTCATAGACGAGGTGGTGACGGCGGGCGGCGATGTAGTGCGAATAAATCGCATCAACTTCACGCTGGAAGACCCGAAGCCCAAAATGACGGAACTGCGGGAGATGGCGGTCGCGGACGCGAAGGCAAAAGCCGAGCACTTGGCGGAACTGTCTGAGGTTTCCGTGGGTCGGCTGATTTACATCAGTGAGGGTGCGGTCGCGCCGTCGCTCGGAGGATTCGGAGATGGTGGTTACGGCATTGCCTATCTCCAGGAATCAATGGCGCTTGCAGCACCAAGCGTTAGCGGCGGCGAGGTGACGCTCTCGCTGAGGGTGCAGGCGGGGTTCGCCATATATTAGGCCGGAATCGAAGTGGAGCATCCTGAACAATTACTATGTTAAGAGCCCCTGCCGCCTTTTATGGTCGGGGGCTTTTCATTTGTTGGCTTCATTCCAGCCGGACAGAATTACCGCCAGACGCTCCCTGCTCATCAAGGATGCACTAGGCTGCGGCAAGGTGTTCGCCCCTCAGCTCCTCCGATTCACAGAAGTCAGGCACCTCCGGCGCAAAGTACTCGATTGAACCGGCGTGATACTCATAAATGATCGCCGTCCGGCCACCGGTCGCCTCCGGCAACTCGTCCACACCCCTAACATATCACCTGCTCTCCTGCCTGAGAACGGCGACTGCTTTCCGGAGTTTGAGCTAGGCATCACAATCCTCGTACGTGGCCTTGTGAGCAGTCTCTCACGGCATCGAATCCGTCCAACACCAGCAATGCGTATCGTTGAGTGGATGACATCCCGCCCATTCCGTAAAGTTCAAGGTGAAGCGAGTGAGATCAGTAGATGCAATCTTTTGCGGTATTTCCTTGCACAGGCATGCGAGGGGGTTTTGCGGGCGAGGGAGCGTGTCCAGGGGACGACGGACGAGAGGAAAGCGCCCTATTCGTCGCGCAAGCGTCGAAGCTCTGCCTCAAGTTCCGCAAGACGCGACTCCGCCGCCAAGCGACCGGCGCGCTCTTCCTCAGCGCGCTCGTGCGCTGCCAACCTGTCGGACGCCAGCTCCTCGGGCGTCAGCAGAAATTGCCCGCTCGCAGGGTTTCGGAAACGCAGCGTCCCCTCCTCCCACCAGAATTCCAGCTCCAATATCTCGCTGTATCCCCAATGCCTTCCATCTGACTCGGCGACAACCTCTATGGGGACGTACTCGCCATCGATTAGCGTGTCACCGGCAAGAGGCCTGTCGTGATATTCGCCACCAGACGGGTCGAAGCGCCAGTATTCCTGAATGCCGAGAGCGGCGTAACCCTCGCGCTTTACGGTAAAGTCGCGCCTGCCCGTGCTGCGCGAACCCACCTCCAACACCAGATCGGGTGGCTTGCCCACCTCGCTTATGACATATCCGTTGCGCCGGACGACCCTCTCGGGGTCACTGACCTGCTTTGCGAAGATGAAGTCGGGAGCCAACTCCCTTGCGTCCTCCTCATCGATGCGCACATACATCTCTCCGGTGAGCAGAACGTTGTCGAATGCGGCGAAGTGAGGACCCAGCGTGCCGTCGATAGTGGAGAGACTCTTCCGCTGCACCATATCAGGCTCCCGTGGCGGTTCGGGCAGCGGCTCTATGTGCGAGTAGTCTTCTGAGTGCGGCTGCGCCAGAGTGGTTTGGGTCGTCATAACTGGACTCTCCGTGATGCTCGCTCACTGAAATCCTCAATGGGGCGAAGTGGTTCACTCCATTATATCACCGTCGGGCTATGGAGTTGGCAAGATGCTGGTGTTCTCTACGGGCGCTGATAACTCAGCTGAGAACAGGCTCCCCAGCTGTGCTGGAGTCCCTTGATTCACAGACGAGGGCAGCACTTTGTTAGGATGTTGCAAAGGGAAACAGATGAGGGCATTTCATTGCATAACTTATATGGTCCTCTGTCGTTCCCCAATTTTATGATCGAGCGAGTAGAGAATCCCCCCTAAATAGCTCTCCTTACTTCCCTCTACAGTAGTCGAGAACCGCTCCAAAGCATGCATGATGGCCCTTGCCAAATCTTCAGGCGTCGGTTTTGCCACACTCCCATGCCAATCCACAAGAATATCGGCCAACTCATGTCCAACTTCCATTGAATTCTTCATCAGAATAACCCTCCATAATTCACGTGCAATCTTTTCAGGTATTTCCTTGCATCGGATTTTCAGGGGCAATTGTTTGCTGAATCGTCGGGCGACAAGCGGTTCGAGTCCTCTTAGGTGGGTCTGAGTTGACGGTAGGCAGTGCCATCTTTGAAATGTGGCTGGGCTTGGCAAGCTCATCAGGGTCTGCTACCGCACGACTATGACAGGAAGGCATGGGTGGCGGCAATCCCGTCCATGCCTTAGCCAACGGCGTATCCGGTCAGCCAACCGAAGACTGTGGCCCTAGTCTCCAAATACAAGGCCGTTCACTGCACCCTCGGACGATAGTCTCTCGAATCACGGCAGGCGTCGTAGGTCGCCTGGTCTATCGGACCCCAAGTCGTCCCCGGAATCCCTCTCCGTGATAGGCTCCCGGGACCGACCGGGAGGCAGGGCTCGAAGGCAAGCCTGCGTCCCTACGTTTGGAGAACGAATTACCTCGCAAGCCTTTGTGAAGATGGTAAGTCTCATTGTTCGCTATCACTCGCCTTCGCCATGCGGTAGCCGACGCGGGGTTCGGTGAAGATGTAGGTGGGGTTGTCCGCGGCGTCGCGCAGCTTGCGGCGGAGTCTCTTCACCACGTTGCGGACCAGCCAGGGTTCGCCGGTCCTTTCCGGCCCCCAGATCGCTCGCAGCAGCTGGTCGTGGGTCAACACCCGTCCGGCAGCAGCCGAGAGCCAGTAGAGCAACTCGTACTCGGTGGCGGTCACCTGCACCGGACGCCCGGCCAGCGTCACCCGGCGTCCTGCGTAGTCGATGCTCAGGTCTCCCAGCGAGTAGGGTACGAGCGGATCGGCCCATCCGGGCGAGGCCCGCTTGCGCAGGGCCGCCCTGATCCTAGCGGCCAACTCCGTCGGCGAGAAGGGCTTGACGACGTAATCGGCGGCCCCCATGTCAAAGGCCCTGGCGACAACCTCCTCCTGGCCGTAAACGGACAGGAAGATGACCGGCACATCCGCCGTCTCCAGGATGTCCTTCATCAGGTCGATCCCGTCGCTCCCCGGCAGCATCAGGTCCAACAAGACGAGGTGGGGCTTCTCCTCCTCCAAGAGGCGCGGCACGTCCTGCGGGTCGCCGGTGACGATGGGCGAGTAGCCAGCCTTGGAGAGGGCGTCGCGAACGTACTTGAGCGCCCGGGGGTCGTCGTCCACCGCGAGAATGCGCGTCTGCTCCCTCGCCGCCGAGCGGGAGCGGACGGAGGGCGAAGCGGGTGTGCCCGTGCCCACAGTCCCTTCCCCCTCTGCCACTGGAATCGTGAAGGTGAACCGCGCGCCCAGGCCCGGACCGTCGCTCTCGGCCCAGATGCGGCCCCCGTGCACCTCCACTATCCCCTTGCAGATGGCAAGGCCCAGCCCCGACCCCGCAACGCCGCTCCCCCGGTCCCCGCCGTCGATGCGGGAGAACTTCCTGAACAGGTGCGGCAGGGGATCCGCAGACACGCCTCTGCCCTCGTCGGCGACGGAGACCACGACGTGGACGCCCTCCTGCACTGCGGTCACGCGGATGGGGGACCCTTCGGGGGAGTGCCTGGCCGCGTTGGAAAGCAGGTTGCTCAGCACCTGGACGATGCGGCGCTTGTCAGCCATGACCCGGGGCAGGCCCGGCGACAGGTCGATGCGAAGGTTGTTCCCCTCTCCGCCGCTCAGGAACGCGCTCTTGGCCTCGTCCACCAGGCTTGCCGTGTCCGAGGGTTCGGGGTTCACCGACAGCGTGCCCGTCTCGATGCGCGCCACGTCCAGAAGTCCACCGATGAGGTCGTGCATCCGGTCCGCCTGCACGTCGATGATTCGGAAGAACTGGACAGCCTCGGCGGGGTCCAGGGAAGATGGTGCGCCCAGTACGGTGGCTGCGGAGCCCTTGATGGAGGAGAGCGGCATCCTCAACTCGTGACTCACCATAGCCAGGAACTCGGCCCGCAGCCGCTCCACCTCCTCCAGCGCCGTCATGTCCTGTAGGGTCACGACGAAGGACTCGACCTCTCCATCTTCCGAACGGATGGGCGTGGCGTTCACCAGCGCGGTGACGCTCCGGCCATCGGGGACTTGCATGACGATCTCCTCGGCGCGCACTGTCTCCCCGGCGCTCAGCGCCTGCGCCATGGGGAACTCGTCCAGAGAGACCTCCCGTCCGTCCGCGCGCCGGATGGTCATCACCTCCAGGAGCTGCTCCGCCGACTGGCCCGGCCCCCGCAGGCCGTCGACGATCCGTCTCGCCTCCCGGTTGAACGACACCGGGGCTCCCGTCCTGGCGTCGAAGACCACCACGCCCACCGGCGAGGTGTCGATCAGGGTCTCCAGGTCGTTCCTGGTCCGCTGCTCTTCCCGATGCGTGCGGGCGTTGGCGATGACCAGCGCCGCCTGGGACGCGAACATGACCAGCGTCTCCTCGTCTTCGGGCGTGAACTCCCTGCCCGCTTCCTTCTCTGCCACGTAGATGTGTCCGGCGCGCTCGCCCCGGTGAATGACCGGCGCAGCCATAAAGGGCACAACAAGTCCCACCGCTACGGGCGGGCGGAACTCGGAAAGACCCAGCGACCTGAGGTGGCCGAGCAGGTCCCGGAGCCGCAGCGGTTCCCGGGTGCTGCTCAGGTGATCGAACAGCCGCATCCTGTCGGGCAGTTCCCAGAGCTGCCGGGCCTCCTCTGCGGTCATCCCGGAGGAGAGGAAGTCCGCTATCCGTCCCGAATCGTCCAGGAGGGTGATCACCCCGTAGCGGGCTTCGGTCAGCGAGCGGGCGGAGTCCAGAACGCCTTGCAACACGGCATCGTATTCAAGGCTTTCGTTGATGTGCAGGCTGGCTTCGCTCAACCGGGACAGCCGCTCCCGCAACTCCTTTATCTCTCGCTGCTGCTCTTCGGATTGATTCATCTTCCCACCCTGGCCGGCGACCGGCGTTCACGCCGGCACACAGCCGATTGTGTTGGGGCCTGATTCGAGACGCGCCCGGCCCTGCGGGCCTCATTGTATCATTTGTGGTCGACTTGCCACAATATTGATGCAAAAAAGTACTTGAATGATACGCGTATGATATACGCGCCGTCTATAATGCCGTCTATAATTGGATTCCTTAGTCAATCTATTTGGGTTGGAGAGATTCATGGCATTCAATAGGCGGCTAACGGCAATAGTCTCGACGGGCGCGCGGGCGGTTTCTGCCGCCGTGAAGCCGGGCTCGGCCGTTTTGGCCCATAATTCTACCCCCCCCCGATTTCGCATGGTAACCGCGACATCGCGTCGATATTCGTCGGCACGCCTATACCTCCTGCTGGGGGCGTTGGTTCTCTTTGCCCTGCTCCTGACCATGCAGCCGCCCCCGGCGCAGGCGAGCAGCCACATTACTAAACACCAAGGTTGCTCAGGCACAAGCGCAGCTAGTCCGAGGGTAGTGAGTCCCGGTACCGAGAATTTCCAAGCTGTAGCTTCTTGTTTTACGAATCACGGATCGGGTTCAATTCGTGGGAGCGGCCAAATCACCGCCGTAACGGGACGATCCGGTCCGCGCCACAACTACATCCTTACCAAGGACCCTGAAAGGGTGCAAAACCCACAACGGACGAAAATTACCCTTAAATCGGCTGCGCAGTTGAGCGAGCTTACTCCGTGGCTGGGCACCGCGGCTTCGACGCCGGGCGACTATACCTTCGATTTCACATTAACGATCTTCGCGCTCAACGACGACGGCAGTGAGGCTTTTGTCGACGTATTCTATCGGATAACTTACCGCCTCACTCTCGACTACGACACTGACGACGACGGCCTGATCGAAATCTCGAACGCCGCCCAGCTCAACGCCATCCGCCACAACGTGGACGGGAGCGGCGTGGTGGATGATATGACGAACCAGGCCGCCTACGAGGCCGCCTTCCCCGGCACGATTGGGGGCGCGGGCTGCCCCGCCACCGGCTGCACCGGCTACGAGATCGGCGCGAACTCGTCGGGCGGCGCCGTGAACATCGACCTGAACGTCGCGCCCCACAACGCCGACATGGGTTGGGACCCCATCGACAATTTCGCCGCCGTCTTCGAGGGCAACGGCAACACCATCTCCGGCCTGTTCATCAACCGCACTTTCATACACAACGGCCTGTTCGGCAGCGTGGAAAGCGAGGGCAAGGTCCGCAACGTGGGGCTGACCGGCGTAAACGTCACCGGCGGCCTGCGAACCGGCGCGCTGGTGGGCATAAATGTGGGCGCGATCAGCGGCAGCTACGCTGAAGGGTCCATAACCGCCGCCGCCGCGGGCAGCAGGCTCGGCGGCCTGGTGGGAGGAAACGCCTCCGGCACGATTACTGCCAGCTACGCTGAGGTCAGCGTCAGCGGCGGCGACAGCGCGGCTCAGCTCGGTGGACTGGTGGGCGAGAGTTCCGGCACCGGCGCAGCGGTCACCGCCAGCTACGCTACCGGGGCCGTCAGCGGCGGCGCGAATTCGGAGCACATCGGCGGCCTGGCGGGCCGGAACGTCGGCACGGTCCGGGCCAGCTACGCCACCGGCGCGATAAGCGGAAACGGGAGAGTCGGCGGGCTCGTTGGCAGCTCGTCCTCCACCTCGGTCATCACGGCCAGCTACTCCACCGGCCGGGTCACCGGCACAACCAACACCGGCGGCCTGGTCGGCCTCACCACCGGAACGGTAACGAACAGCTACTGGGACACGACGACCAGCGGCCAGGCCAGCAGCGCCGGGGGCACGGGCAAGACGACCAGCGATCTGCAAACGCCCACCGCCTACGGGACCAGTCCGAGCATCTACGCCGCATGGAACCTGAACCTGGACGGAATGGCCGGCGACGACGACCCCTGGGACTTCGGCACGACCACCGACTACCCGCGGCTGAAGTACGACGGACTGGAACCGAGCACCCAGCACCCGGTGGACTACGACAGCGACGACGACGGCCTCATCGAGATATCGAACGCCGCCCAGCTCAACGCCATCCGCTGGGACCCCGACGGCGACGGCGGGGTGGATACGGCGAACCAGACCACCTACGACGACGCCTTCCCCGGCAAGACCGCGGATATGGGCTGCCCCACCAACACTCAAGACGACAACAACAACGACTGCCTCGGCTACGAGATCGGCGCGAACTCGTCGGCCGCCGACGTGAACATCGGCCTGAACGTTGCGCCCCACAACACCGGCATGGGCTGGGAGCCCATCACCGGCTTTGCCGCCACCTTCGATGGCAACCACAACACCATCTCCGGCCTGTTCATCAACCGCACCACCAACGACAACGGCCTGTTCGGTACGGTGACCGCCGCGGGCACGATCCGCAACGTGGGGCTGACCGGTGTGAACGTCACCGGCGGCAACAATACCGGCGGGCTGGTTGGACACCACGGCGGCTCGATCACCGCCAGCTACTCCGGCGGCTCCGTTTCAGGCGCTAGCGCAGTCGGCGGACTGGTGGGCAGGAAACAGGGGGCCGGCTCGATCACCGCCAGCTACTCCGGCGGCGCCGTTTCAGGCGCTAGCGCAGTCGGCGGACTGGTGGGCAACGACATAGGCTCGACCACGGCCAGCTACTCCACCAGCGCGGTTAGCGGCAACGGCAATAATATAGGGGGGCTGGCCGGCGGATGTACCAGCACGATCAAGGCCAGCTACTCCACCGGCGTGGTAACCGCCGCAACCGGCTCAACCAAAATCGGCGGCCTGTGCGGCAACGCTCAGGGAATCGCCACCGACAGCTACTGGGATACGGAAACCAGCGGCCGTGCCACCAGCGGCCTCGGCACGGGCAAGACCACCAGCGAGCTGCAAACGCCCACCGCCTACGGGACCAGTCCGAGCATCTACGCCAACTGGAACCTGAACCTGGACGGAATGGCCGGCGACGACGACCCCTGGGACTTCGGCACGACCACCGACTACCCGAGGCTGAAGTACGGCGGACTGGACGTGCTGCGCCAGCACAAGACGGACTACGACGGCGACAAAGACGGCCTTATCGAAATCGCAACCGCCGCCCAGCTCAACGCCATCCGCTGGGACGTGGACGGCGACGGCATGGTGGATGCGGCGAACCAGTCCGCCTACGATCTGGCCTTCCCCGACCCGGTCGCGGGCATGGGCTGCCCCGCCGCCGGCTGCGCCGGCTACGAGATCGGCGCGAACTCGTCGGGCGCCGCCGTGAACATCAACCTGAACGTGGCTCCCCACAACGCCGACATGGGCTGGACGCCCATCCCCGGCTTTGCCGCCATCTTCGATGGCAACGGCAACACCATCTCCGGCCTGTTCATCAACCGCACTACAGCCTCGAACGGCCTGTTCGGTACGGTGACCGCTGCGGGCAAAATTCGCAACGTGGGGCTGACCGGCGTAAACGTCACCGGCGGCGACGACACCGGCGCGCTGGTTGGATCGAATGTGGGTGCGATCAGTGGCAGCTACGCCAGCGGGGTCGTAACCACCACGGGCTCCAACAGCGGCGGCCTGGTGGGTGAGAACAATGGCGGCACGATCACCGCCAGCCACGCCGCGGTCATCGTCAGCGGCGGCGCGGATTCGGATGGGGTCGGCGGGCTGGTGGGCACGAACATCGCCACCAGCTCGATCATCGCCAGCTTCGCCAGCGGGGCAGTCAGCAGCGGCGCGAGTTCGGAGTGGGTCGGCGGACTGGCCGGCATTAACTACGGCGCGATTACCGCCAGTTACTCCAAAGGCTCGGTTTCAGGCGGTGAGGAGGTCGGCGGACTGGCCGGCTACCACGACGGCACGATCACCGCCAGCTACTCCTACGGCGCCGTTTCAGGCAGCAGCAGCGTCGGCGGGCTGGTGGGCTTGGACCCCGGCGACGGAACGGAAACCAACAGCTACTGGGACACGACGACCAGCGGCCAGGCCAGCAGCGCCGGGGGCACGGGCAAGACCACCGGCGAGCTGCAAATGCCCACCGCTTACGGCGGAATCTACGCCAACTGGAACCTGGACCTGGACGGGGATTCCACCAACGACGACCCCTGGGACTTCGGCGCGGCCACCAACTACCCGCGGCTGAAATTCGGCGGCCTGAACCCGCTCACCCAGCACGTGACGGACTACGACAGCGACGACGACGGCCTCATAGAAATCACGAACGTGGCCCAACTCAACGTCATTCGCCACGACGTGGACGGCAACGGCATGGTGGCTACGGCGAACCAAACCGCCTACAACGCCGCCTTCCCCGACCCGTTCCCGGGTATGGGCTGCGAGCCCGTGTCCGATACGCCCACCTGCACCGGCTATGAGATCGGCGCGCGCCCGTCGAGCTTCGCGCTGAACATCGACCTGAACGTCGCGCCCCACAACGCCGACAAGGGCTGGGCGCCCATCGCCGACTTCGCCACCGTCTTCGATGGCAACGGCAACACCATCTCCGGCCTGTTCATCAACGACACGGCAACCGATAACACTGCGGACAAAAACGGCTTGTTCGGTACGGTGACCGCCACGGGCAAAATCCACAACGTGGGGCTGACCGGCGTGAGTGTCACCGGCCGTACGCAAACCGGCGCGCTGGTCGGCTCGAACTCGGGCGAGATCAGCGGCAGCTACGCTGAAGGGTCCGTAACCGCCACGGGCAACCACACCGGCGGGCTGGCGGGTGAGAACGATGGCGGCGCGATTACCGCCAGCTACGCCGCGGTCAGCGTCAGCGGCGGCGCCAGCTCGCAGCGGCTCGGCGGGCTGGTGGGCACCAACAGCGGAACGATCAAGGCGAGCTACTCCAGCGGCTCGGTTGGCGGCAGCACGCGTGTAGGGGGGCTGGTCGGCTTCAATGATACCGGCAGCACGGTCGTCGCCAGCTACTCCACCGGGGTGGTTGTCAGCGTCGGCGTCTTGAAAGGGGGGCTGGTCGGCAGTGGGAATCCCGGCGCAACGGTCACCGACAGCTACTGGGACCGGGAAACCAGCGGCCTGACCAACAGCGCAGGCGGCACGGGCCACACGACCGGCGCGCTGCAAGCGCCCACCGCTTACACCGGCATCTACGCCAACTGGAACCTGGACCTGGACGGGGATTCCAGCAACGACGACCCCTGGAACTTCGGCACGGCCACCCAGTATCCGCGGCTGAAATTCGGCGGCCTGAACCCGCTGACCCAGCACCGGATGGACTACGACAGCGACGACGACGGCCTCATCGAAATCACGAACGCCACCCAGCTCAACGTCATTCGCCACGATGTGGACGGCAACGGCATGGTGGCTACGGCGAACCAGAACGCCTACGACCTGGCCTTTCCCGACCCGTTCCCGGGTATGGGCTGCAAGCCCGTGTCCGACACGCCCACCTGCACCGGCTACGAGATCGGCGCGGGCCCGACCACCACCGCCGTGAACATCGACCTGGACGTGGCCCCCTACGACACCGGCACGGGCTGGACGCCCATCGGCAGCTTCGCCGCCATCTTCGAGGGCAACGGCAACACCATCTCCGGCCTGTTCATCAACCGCACTACCAACGACAACGGCCTGTTCGGTACGGTGACCGCTGCGGGCAAGATTCGCAGCGTGGGGCTGACCGGCGTAAACGTCAGCGGCGGCACGCGAAACGGCGCGCTGGCCGGCAAGAACTCGGGCGCGATCAGCGGCAGCCACGCTCAAGGGTCCGTAACCGCCACTACCACCACCGCCGGCGGGCTGGTGGGGGAAAACGCCGCCGGCGCGATTACTGCCAGCTACGCCGAGGTCAGCGTCGATGGCGGCGTGGGCTCATCGCAGCTCGGCGGACTCGTCGGCCTCTTGAGCGGGGGCGCCATCACGGCCAGCTACGCCACTGGGACTGTCAGCGGCGACGCGCTCGCGGGGAACGTCGGCGGACTGGCGGGCCGGAACAGCGGGGGCGCCATCACGGCCAGCTACTCCACCGGCCTGGTAAGCGGAACAGGCGCCAGCATCGGCGGCCTGGTCGGCAGTGTGAGCGCCGGCGGAACGGTCACCAACAGCTACTGGGACACGACGACCAGCAGCCGAACCAGCAGCGCCGGGGGCACGGGCAAGACGACCAGCGAGTTGAAAACGCCCACCGCCTACACCGGCATCTACGCCGACTGGGACCTGAACGTGGACGGAAGGCCCGGCGACGACGACCCCTGGGACTTCGGTGGGAGCGCGGACTACCCGGCGCTGGACTACGGGAGCCTCAGTCCCTGGGCCAGCCAGTGGAAGCTGCTGCTGACCGCAACGCCCGGCGGCCGCCGGGTCACCCTGAACTGGAATCCCGGCGCCTACGGCGACCGACCGGCGGCCATCACCCAATGGCAGTACCGGCAGAAGGAAGGGGCCAACGCCTACGGCGCCTGGCAAGCGGTGCCCAACAGCGGCCCCAACACGGCTCAGCACGTGGTGACCCCCTTGACCGGCGGCACGCTCTACACCTTCCAGGTGCGCGCCGCCAACACCGGGGGCGAGGCCGTCGGGCCGGAGAGCGCCGAGGTCTCGGCGACGCCATCGACGTTAGGGCCTCCGGGGCAACCCACCGGACTGACCGCGACGCCCGACAACCGTCAGGTCACGCTGACGTGGGACGCCGGGATAGACGACGGCGGCGCGGCCATCACCCTCTGGGACTTCCGCTACAGCACGGACGGTACACTGGACGGCTCGCCGGCCAGCGTTGAGGTGTGGACGACGATTTCCGGCAGCGGGCCGGCCACCACCACCACCCGCGTGACGGGCCTGGTCAACGGCACGGCGCACCTCTTCCAGGTGCGCGCCCACAACAGCGAGGGCAGCAGGGCGGCGAGCGCCGAGGTCTCGGCGACGCCACGGGTGCTGTCGGCTCCGGCGGCGCCCACCGGACTAACCGCAGCGCCCGGCCCCGGTAAGGCCACGCTGACGTGGGCTGCCGGGACCGACAACGGCGGCGTGGCCATCGACCGCTGGGAGTACCGGCAGCGGGCGGGGAGCGGCAACTACGGCAGTTGGGTGCAGATATCCACCGACCCCGCCACCGTCCAGCACGAGGTTGGCTCCTTGACCCCCGGCACGCTCTACACCTTCCTGGTGCGCGCCCACAACGCCAGGGGCGACGGGCAGAGCGCCACGACGTCGGCGACGCCAACGGTCGTGCCTCCGGCGCAACCCACCGGACTGACCGCAACCGCGGGCGCCGGTCAGGTCACCCTGATGTGGGCCTCCGGGACCAACAGCGGCAGCGCTCCCATCGACCGCTGGCAGTACCGGCAGAAGGTGGGGACCGACGCCTACGGCAGTTGGACGCAGATATCCACCGACCCCGGCGCCGTCCAGCACGTGGTGACCTCTTTGCTCGCCAACACGCTCCATACCTTCCAGGTGCGCGCCCACAACAGCGAAGGCGCTGGGCCGGCGAGCGCCGAGGCGTCGGCGACGCCAACGCTGGGGCCTCCGGCGCAGCCCACCGGACTGACCGTAACGCCCGGCAACACCCGGGTCGTCCTGCGTTGGAACCCCGGGACCAGCCACGGCGGCGCGGCGATCAACCTCTGGCAGTACCGTCAGAAGGCGGGGAGCGGCGCCTACGGGAGTTGGACCCAGATATCCACCACCCCCACTACCACCCAGCACGAGGTGTCGGGCTTGACCAACGGCGTGCTCTACACCTTCCAGGTGCGCGCCGGCAACACCGGGGGCGGCAACGGGCCGGGCGCCGAGGCGACGGCGACGCCGAATTTGACGGACTATGACTCTGACGACGACGGCCTCATCGAGATCTGGAGCGCCGCCCAGCTCAACGCCATCCGCTGGGACCTGGACGGCGACGGCGTGGTGGCGGCGGCAGACCAGGCCAGCTACAGAGCTGCCTTCCTCGACCCGATGCCGGGCATGGGCTGCTCCGCCGCCGGCTGCGCCGGATACGAGATCGGTACGGGGTCCGAGGCGGCCGCGCTGGACATCGACCTGGACGTACACCCCTTCAACACCGGCGCGGGCTGGGCGCCCATCGGGCACTATCAAACTGAATTTTGGACCACCTTCGAGGGCAACGGCAACACCATCTCCGGCCTGTTCATCGACCGACCCTGCACGCGCCAGGTCGGCCTGTTCGGCATTTTGAAATTCCGGGGCCAGATTCGCAACGTGGGGCTGACCGGAGTAAACGTCACCGGCGGCGCATCAACCGGCGCGCTGGTCGGCTTCAACTACAAAGACATACTCCGCAGCTACGCCGTCGGCGCCGTCAGCGGCGGTGCGGGTTCCGATTTCTTCGGCGGACTGGTGGGCTCGAACAACGGCACGATCACCGCCAGCTACGCCGACGTCACCGTCACCGTCGGCCCAAGCTCGCGGGGCATCGGGGGACTGGTGGGCCAGATGGGTTGGGGCCACATGATCACCGCCAGCTACGCCGTCGGCGCCGTGAGCAGCGGTGAGGGTTCCGAGGACGTGGGCGGACTGGTGGGCTTCGCGGGCGATGGCGCCACAATCACCGCCAGCTATTGGGATCGGGAAACCAGCGGCCAGACCAGCAGCGCGGGCGGCCGGGGCAGGACCACCCGCCAGCTGCAGAGCCCCACCGGCTACACCGGCATCTACGCCGGCTGGAACCTGGACCTGGACGGGGTGAGTGGCAAAGACGACCCCTGGGACTTCGGCACAAGCTCGGACTACCCGGCGCTGCGCTTCGGCGTCCGGCTCCCCCGCAGCGCCGCTCAGAGCTACGGCCCGGCCAGCGTCGCTCGGGGCTACGTCCAGGCCAGCGCTGCGGCGCGGGAGAGGCCAACAGGGCCTCCGCAACAGGCCGTCGGACTGACCGAGACAGCCGGCGGCTGCGGTCACTCCAACCATCCTCCCGTGTTCGGCTCTGAAACCTACACCTTCACGGTCTCCGATGGCGCCACTGCCGGAGACGTGGTTGGGAGCGTGGCCGCAACCGATTCCGATGCTGGCGACGAACTGTGGTACACCATCACGGCGGGCAATGAAGCCGGGAAGTTTGCGATAGTCTCAACAGACGGCCAGGTCACAGTAGCCGGGGCGCTGGACCATGCGACCGCAGCCAGCTATACGCTGACGGTAGAGGCCGGCGACGGGAACGGGGGCAGGGCCACCGCGACCGCAACGGTGGTCATCGCGGCGTCGACCCCGCCGGGCCAACCCGGCAATCTCGCCGCCTCCGAAGCGGAAGCGGACGGCGCGGTCACCCTGACCTGGGACGCGCCCGCGGACGGCGGCGCACCCAGCGGCTACATGATTCTGCGCCGCGCGCCCGGGCTGGGCCAGCGGGACCTCCGGACGCTGACGGACGACACCGGCAGTGCAGCCACGACCCACACGGACACGAGCGTGCAGCCGGGCGTGAAGTACATCTACCGGGTCAAGGCCCACAACGCCGCCGGTCAAGGCGCCCCATCCCGACCGGCGCAGATTACAACCGCGGCGGCAGCCAACAATCCTCCCGTGTTCGGCTCTGAAACCCACGCGTTCACGGTCTCCGAGAGCGCCACTGCAGGAGACGTGGTTGGGAGCGTGGCCGCAACTGATTCCGACGCTGGCGACGAACTGTCGTACACCATCACGGCGGGCAATGAAGCCGGGAAGTTTGCGATGGGCTCAGCAGACGGCCAGGTCACAGTAGCCGGGGTGCTGGACTATGAGACAGCAGCCAGCTATACGCTGACGGTACAGGCCGGCGACGGGAACGGGGGCAGGGCCACCGCCTCGGTGGTCGTCACGGTGACGAAGGCCAACGAGTCACCCACCTTCGACACTGCCAGCTACGACTTCACAATTCCGGAGGATGCGGCCACCGGCGACTCCGTTGGCGCCGTCTCAGCCAGCGACCCAGATGAGGGCCAGAGCGTCGCTTACTCCATCACTGCTGGCAACGACGCCGGCAGGTTCTCTATCAATGCTGAAACAGGTGAGATCAGTGTTGCATCCGTCCTGGACTACGAGACGGCATCTTCGCACACGCTGACGGTACAGGCCAGCGACGGCAATGGCGGCAGGGACACCGCAACGGTCACTATCACAGTAACCAACGTAAACGAAGCGCCGGTGTTCAACCCCGGCAGCTACGACTTCTCCATAGCTGAGTCGGCAAATACTTGGACGTCCATAGGGCGGCTGACGGCGACGGACCAGGACGATGGCGATACCATCACTTATTCCATTACATCAGGGAATGCCGATGACCGGTTCATGATCGACTGGACCTATGGCGACATCCTTCTAACGAAAGAGCTGGACTACGAGACTACCCCTTCGTACACCCTCACGGTGGAGGCGCGGGATGGGAACGGCGGCACAGCCACCGCCTCGGTGGGCATCACGGTGACGAAGGCCAACGGGTCACCCACCGCCAACGAGTCACCCACCTTCGACACTGCCGGCTACGCCTTCACAATTCCGGAGGATGCGGCCACCGGCGACTCCGTTGGCGCCGTCTCAGCCAGCGACCCAGATGAGGGCCAGAGCGTCGCTTACTCCATCAGCGCAGGCAACGACGCCGGCAGGTTCTCCATCAATGCTGGAACAGGTGAGATCAGTGTTGCATCCGCCCTGGACCACGAGACGGCATCTTCGCACACGCTGACGGTACTGGCCAGCGACGGCAATGGCGGCACGGACACCGCAACGGTGGTCGTCACGGTCACCAAAGTTAACAGTCCTCCAGAGTTCGGTTCCGGGACCTACGCGTTCCCGGTCTCCGAGAGCGCCACTGCCGGAGACGTGGTTGGGAGCGTGGCCGCAACTGATTCCGACGCTGGCGACGAACTGTCGTACACCATCACGGCGGGCAATGAAGCCGGGAAGTTTGCGATAGGCTCAGCAGACGGCCAGGTCACAGTAGCCGGGGTGCTGGACTATGAGACAGCAGCCAGCTATACGTTGACGGTACAGGCCGGCGATGGCAACGGCGGCACAGCCACCGCCTCGGTGGTCATCACGGTGACGAAGGCCAACGAGTCACCCACCTTCGACACTGCCAGCTACGACTTCACAATTCCGGAGGATGCGGCCACCGGCGACTCCGTTGGCGCCGTCTCAGCCAGCGACCCAGATGAGGGCCAGAGCGTCGCTTATTCCATCAGCGCTGGCAACGACGCCGGCAAGCTCTCTATCAATGCTGAAACGGGCGAGATCAGTGTTGCATCCGTCCTGGACTACGAGACGGCCTCTTCGCACACGCTGACAGTACTGGCCAGCGACGGCAATGGCGGCACGGCCACCGCAACGGTGGTCATCACGGTCACCAAAGTTAACAGCCCTCCAGAGTTCGGTTCCGGGACATACGCGTTCACGGTCTCCGATGGCGCCACTGCCGGAGACAGGGTTGGGAGCGTGGCCGCAACCGATTCCGACGCTGGCGACGAACTGTCGTACACCATCACGGCGGGCAATGAAGCCGGGAAGTTTGCGATAGGCTCAGCAGACGGCCAGGTCACAATAGCCGGGGTGCTGGACTATGAGACAGCAGCCAACTATACGCTGACGGTACAGGCCGGCGACGGGAACGGGGGCAGGGCCACCGCCTCGGTGGTCGTCACGGTGACGAAGGCCAACGAGTCACCCACCTTCGACACTGCCAGCTACGACTTCACAATTCCGGAGGATGCGGCCACCGGCGGCTCTGTCGGCACTATCTCAGCCAGCGACCCAGATGAGGGCCAGAGCGTCGCTTATTCCATCAGCGCTGGCAACGACGCCGGCAAGTTCTCCATCAACGCTGGAACGGGCGAGGTCGCTGTTGCATCTGCCCTGGACTACGAGACGGCCTCTTCGTACACGCTGACAGTCACGGCCAGCGATGGCAACGGCGGCACGGACACCGCAACGGTCACCATCACAGTAACCGACGTAAACGAAGCGCCGGTGTTCAACCCCGGCAGCTACGACTTCTCCATAGCCGAGTCGGCAAATACTTGGACGTCCATTGGGCGGTTGACGGCGACGGACCAGGACGCTGGCGATACCATCACTTATTACATTACATCGGGGAATGCCGATGACCGGTTCGCGATCGACTGGACCTATGGCGACATCCTTCTAATGAAGGAGTTGGACTACGAGACTACCCCTTCCTATACCCTAACGGTGGAGGCGCGGGATGGAAACGGGGGCACAGATAGCGCAGTGGTGACTATCACAGTAGTGGACGTAGCTGAATAAGGGCGGCCACGTCCAGTGGTAGAGCTGGCAAGAGCGCCTACATGGGCGTGAGGACAATCCAGTCCACGGGAGCAGTCCAGAACTGGATTCCTGCCTAGCAGCCCGTCTGAGGATTACTTAGCGTCCCTTAGGTGCAGACGAGGTCAGACGGCGACAACCATTTTTGTCGGGTGCAGCCACTGACGGAGCAATAGCTTCGTACGCCTTACTGTGCTTAGCATCTCGGCGATGATGCGGACACTTCCCGCAAAGTTGTTGGTCGGTGTTTCGCGAGGCTGGTCTGCCCCAAATCGGAACAGTTTGAGCAGGTTGTGGCCGGTGCAGATCAGCGACCACTCGCCGCTGACCTTCTCCAGGCCCCGTAGCAGGAACTGGCGGAAGCCTCGGACCTGCTTGATCTGGCCGAATACCGGCTCCACCGTTTGCATCCGAAGGGCGTAACGTTGCCGGCCCCGTTTGGTCTGTAACTTCCGGCGCATCCGATCCCTGGTAGACAGATGACTGGGTATGCGACCCTGGGGCGCGGACGGCGGCACTCTGCCGTGGCGGGTCTGCTCCGGCGCGATGAACGGGTCCACGCACAGCCCGTAGAGACCTTCAACCGCCTGCGCCGAGTAGTAACCGGCGTCGGCGGATACCTCTTTGGGCACTGCGCCGACGTTGCTGATCGCCTCCTCCACCATCGCCACCGCCTGCTGCTTGTCCGAAGTCCTGTTGGTGGCGTGAGCCGCCACGATCACCTGATGGGCACTGTCCACTACCGCTTGACAGTTGTAAGCTTGCACAAAGTCCCGCCCGCCCGGCGCCGGCATGATGCGCGACTCAGGATCGGTGAAGTTGCGCTGGGCTTTGTCGTCGGGCACCCCGGAATGCTCCTTGCCCTCGGCCTGCTCCGCCGCCGCCTGAGCTTCAGCTTCTAACGCCGCCATCGCCTCCCGTATCTTCTCCAACCGCCCCTCCCGAAAGGCCAACTCCTGCGGCAACTCATCTCCGCGCTTACCTTGTCCGTACCGAAGGTCCTCCTCGTCATCAACCTCCTGGGCACGCCGCAGCAACTCCTCCACCTCCGCCGATAACTGCGCTTCCTTCCCTTTCATCCGACCGTAACTCATCGCCTTGTGCCTGGATGCGTTGGCCCTCACCTTGGTACCGTCCAACGCCACGTGACCCAGTTTCACCAGCCCCGCCTGCCCGCACAACGCCAATACCTGCAAGAACAGGCCTGACAGCGCATCCAGATTGTCCTTGCGAAAGTCCGAGATGGTGCGGAAATCCGGCATGTTGTTCGCCGCCAACACCCGGAACGCTATGTCCTCGTGCAGCCGCTGGGCAATCCGCCGTGAGGACGCCACCCCGACGCAGTAGCCGTAGAGCAGCACCTTGACCATCATCCGTGGATGATATGGTGGCCCACCTCTGCTCTCACGCTCGTAGCGGGCAGTGATCTCAGACAACTCCAACTCGTCCACGACGTCTGAGATAAAGTACGCCAGATGGTCATCCGGCAACCACTCCCGCATTGCAGCAGGCAACAGCATCTGCTGGTCTGGATCATAGGCACGGTAGGTCTTGCTCATCGCAGGCTCCACTCTACTGAATTGAGCTTATTATACATCCAAATCACTCAACTACCGCGTTTCTCGGACGGGCTGCTAGACGGCACAGTCGTCGATCCATATCCCAGGCCCGGATACAGCCCGGAGGCGCCATGGGTAGGGGAGTGCGGTAATGAAGCGGACGAGGAAAACGCCAGAATGGTGCGCTGGGCGATGTCCATGGCGATAAACCGTCAGGCGATCGTGGACAACATACTTGGCGGATTGGGAAGGCCCGCCGGTCCGGCAGAAATGTCCGGCGTGACATTCGAAAAGTATTTCCAGGACAAGTGGGCTGTACCGTATGACCCTGACAAGTCGCGCCAGTATATTAGTGAGGCGGGCTGGCCGAACGGATTTGAGGCGACAATGAGGGTTACGACTTGCTGCCATCCTCTCGAGATCGAAATGGGCGAGGCAATTGCCAAGTTCATGGAAGATGTAGGCATAAGCGTCAACATCGAGCTTCTCACTTATTCAGCGAACAGGCCGTCGGTGGTGTCGCGTGAGTACGGCGATTGGTGGTTCCGCAGTTCAGGTCCCGGACTTGGGCTTAACCCCGAGATAGCCATGCTGCGGCGCAATCCCGTCGGCGCCTTCAACCCGGGATTCGAGGTGGCTCGGCCGCTTGAAATCATTGCAGAAATAGACGGCTGCCTTGATGCTGAGTGCATAGATAAGCTCCGAGAGGATCAGTGGGACTGGTGGCACGAACAGCAGCAGATTATCGGTGTGGTTGAGACTTATGGTATCTTCGCCGTAAATCCAGCCAAGGTGGGCGTCTGGACAATCCCGATCGGAGGTGCGGGGCTTACGGCATTTGAGTATGTGCAGAGGCCATAGCATCCGCAACGCCGTGCGACCTTCTACCTATGCTTCAACCTAGTTAGAGGGTGGGGAGAAGGCTTTCGCCTTGACAAGATTGACGCATGGGTTTTCTCCGCAGCCGATGCCGGAGATTGTCCATACGTTTACGGGGATGGACAGAGTGCAGAAGTTTCTATTGCGCCGCTTCGCGGCAGCAGTCGTCACGCTCATAACGGTCAGCGTACTGGTCTTTGCGCTCGCCCGACTGCAGGGAGACCCGAGGACCATACTACTATCGGATGACACTACGCAGGCCGACTATGATGCCTGGGGCAGGGAGTTCGGCCTGGACAAGCCCATAACGGTGCAGTATCTCATCTACATGGGCAAGCTGGTGCGAGTAGACTTGGGGAAGTCCGTACTCCAGCGCGTACCGGTGAGCAGGCTCATGTGGGCCAGAATTCCGAATAGTGCGCAGTTGGCTGTGGTGGCATTTGCTCTATCTATAATCATCGGCTTGCCACTTGGGGTCTTGGCAGCGGTAAAGAGAGGCGGTGCATGGGACTACCTTGCGAGGGCGATTGCCATTGTTGGGCATGCGGCGCCGTCCTTTTGGATCGGGCTGTTACTGATTTTCGTGTTTGCTGTTACGCTGGAGTGGCTTCCTACTTCTCGCAAGACAGGACTGGACAGCATGATATTGCCCGCAATTACGCTTGGATGGGCTTCAGCAGGAGGTCAGCTGAGACTGGTGCGCTCGTCAATGCTGGAGGTGCTGGACTCGGAATACATCAAGCTGGCACAGGCGAAGGGTGTTCCCAGGATGAGCGTGATATGGAAGCACGCGTTGCGAAATGCGATGATAGCACCGCTGACCTTCGCGGGTCTGACCTTCGCAGGGCTGATAACCGGCACCATCGTAGTGGAGACGATCTTCGCATGGCCCGGACTGGGATTGCTCTCGATCCAGGCGCTGAATAACTCGGACTATCCGGTAATTCAGGGGGTCATCCTGATGGTAACTCTGGTCTATGTCGTGGCTGCGCTGGCGGTGGACATCATCTACGCATACCTGGACCCAAGGATAAAGTACACATAAATGGCTGCCACTAAGGTCGGAACTGTATTCGCGCCCTCAAGGACATGGCGGACTGGTGCCAGCGTTAGCATGCTGCAACGCTGGCCAGTCTCGTCGATTATCATCCTTTCTGTGCTTTTTGTTGCGGCAGTGGGCGCGCCATGGGTTGCTCCATACGACCCCGCGCATGACGGTGCTCTGGACGACAGGCATATACCGCCCATGTTTTTTGGAGGAACCGCGGAGCATGTCCTTGGCACCGACCATCTCGGAAGGGACACGCTCACACGCTTGATCTACGGTGCACGCATTTCCATGATGGTGGCTGCGATAGTGCTGGTTATTGGCGGAGGCTTTGGTACGCTAGTAGGCTTGGTGTCAGGATACTTCGGGGGCTGGGTTGACGAGATTCTGATGCGCATTGTGGACATCAAGTTCTCCCTGCCGCTCATCCTGATTGCGCTGGCTCTCGCAATAATATGGGGTGCCAGCATTCAGCTGCTGATGGGATTGCTGGCGTTTCTAATTTGGGGCAGTTTCGCACGTCAGGTGCGTGGTGAGGCGCTGGTGCTGAAGGAGACCGACTATGTGAAGCTGGCGAGGGTTGCCGGCGCATCGACTACGCGCATCCTGCACAAGCACATCTTCCCGGGAGTGATGAATACCGTCGTCGTAGTGGCAACCTTTCAGGTAGGATCGGTAATCTTGGCGGAAGCGTCACTGAGTTTCCTAGGCGCCGGTATTCCACCACCGACCCCTGCCTGGGGGTCTATGGCATCGGCTGGGCGGCTTTACATCACAACCGCCTGGTGGGTTACCCTGATACCGGGACTTGCGATTGCTCTCACGGTGATAGCCTTTACGCTGCTGGGAGATTGGATCCGGGATAAGGTTGATCCACGCTTGCGCCAACTTTGACGAAATGCAGAAAACGGTGTATGTAATGTTGGAACTGCAGAGGGATAAACTCAACGGCATCAACTAAAGCACGGAGGCATGACATGAAGTACGACTACATCGTAGTAGGCGGCGGCTCCGCAGGTTGCGCTATCGCCACTCGGCTATCGGAGGACCCCGATCGCTCGGTACTGCTTCTGGAGGCGGGGCCGGATTACTCCGACTTCGATCACCTGCCAGACGATCTGAAGCTCGGCAACAATGTGTGGCTGTCAGCTTATGGGCCGCACAACTGGGGATATACTGCCCGGCTTACGGCCGAGCAGGATGACCTGATCATTCCCAGGGGGAAGGCAACTGGCGGCTCCAGCGCCGTGAACGGCCAGGTTCTGTTCAGAGGAATTCCGGAGGACTACGATCGATGGGCAGAGTGGGGCAATGACGAATGGGGCTTCACACAGGTGTTGCCGTACTTCAACAAGCTGGAGACCGATTTGGATTTCGGTGGTGACGACTTTCACGGCTCAAATGGGCCCGTGCCTGTGCGCCGCACGCCTCGCAGCGAATGGATGTCGCACGCAGTCGCATTTGAGCAGGCGTGCGTTGCCGAGGGCTTTCGCATCGATGAGGACCAGAACCATCCCGAATCCACGGGCGTGTCGCCGCGCGCTCGCAACAACATAGACGGCATCAGGATGAGTAACGCGATCAACTATCTCAATATGGCGCGACACCGCCTGAACCTGACTATCCGTGGCAATGTTACTGCGCGGCGCATTCTATTTGAAGGCAAGCGTGCAGTGGGAATTGAGGCCGAGAGTGGCGGCGAGGTCTTCTCGGTTGAAGCGGACGAAATCATAGTGAGCAGCGGCGCGATAGCCTCACCGCAACTTCTGATGCTGTCGGGCATCGGGCCGGCGGAGCATCTCCGAAGCTTCGGCATCGATGTCGTTCAAGAACTGCCCGGTGTGGGGCAGAACCTGCGCGACCATCCTGCCGCCGCCGTTCTGTATCGCGCCGTTGGCGACCCGCCTGATGTTCAGGCGCCGACAACTCAGGTTGGGCTGCGCTACACGGTTGAGGGGTCCGACCTCCGCAACGATATGCAGCTTAGCCCGATGCTTATGACAAGCGAACATCGCCCCGCTCATATTGAAATCAACGAGGACCTTAACTACATCGGCATGAGCGCCAGTTTGCAGTTGGCGCTTGGAAAGGGCGAGTTGACCTTACAATCGACTGACCCGCATGTTCAACCGAACCTGAACTACAACTATTACCAAGACGAAGCGGGAGAAGATCTGCGGCGCATGCGAGAAGCTATACGGCTGGGTGTGCGCATCGCCGAGAGTTCCAACTTCTCAGATCTATTGCTCGACAGGATTATGCCTTCGGACGAAGAATTGCGGTCGGACGACCTGCTGGACGAGTGGCTCCGGCGCAACTCAGGGACATCTCACCATGTATCCGGCACTTGCAAGATGGGACCCGATTCCGACCCAACGACGGTTGTTGACCAGTTCCTGAGGGTAAAGGGTGTGCAGGGACTGCGAGTAGCCGACGCGTCCGTCATGCCTGATTGTATTCGCGCGAATACGAACGCCACTACGATAATGATTGGCGAGAAGGTCGCCGACTTCATAAGGGAAGGCCGCTGATACATCGGTGAGCGTCGGTGACTTGCTAGACTTAATGAGTCTAGTTACTGTTGCTGCTGTCAATGTTCCTGCATATCTCGGAAGTCCGCTCACCATCATGCCAGCCGGCCGAGAGCGAATTTGAAACCCACACCATGCTTGCGGGAATGACATTGCGCCCTGCTATCCTTGTGCAGATATGAAGCGGAAGCGATTCCCGCTGGAATTTGTGCCGCAATGCAAATTTGACAACGTGACTGGTGAACGGACTTTGCCACCAGTCCCTATGGAGGTTCAGAATGGAATTGGGAGCGCATGTATCGGCTGCGGGTGGAGTGGATAAGGCGGTAGGGCGCGCAGTGGACATCGGAGCAGAGGCTATACAGACATTTGCTGCTTCCCCGCGTGCGTGGGCTTTCAAGCCGATTGCCGACGACAAGGCCGCAGCGTACAGGGAAAAGGCGGCAGAGGCGGGCATAAAGTCAACATTCCTGCACGGGTCGTATCTGGTGAACATCGGGGGCAAGCCCGACCATGTGGAGAAGTCAATAGCATCGCTAACCAACCACATGGGAGCGGCGGCGCAGATAGGGGCTCAGGGCGTAATATTCCACTCTGGCAGCCACAAAGGCGTGGGATTCGATGCTGTGCTGGACCAGGCTGGAGTTGCGCTCAAGCAGGTCCTGGACAATACCGATGACAATGTTCAGCTAATTATCGAGAACTGCGCTGGCATGGGCGCGCAAATTGGCGCGTCTTTTGCAGAGCTTGGCAGGCTTATCAAGGCCGTGGACTCGGATCGCCTCAAGATATGCCTCGACACTGAGCATGCATTTGCCGCCGGATACAACATCGCCGATCCGCAGGGCGTTGAAAAGGCTATGGCGGAGTTCGATGCCGAAATTGGGCTGGACAGGCTGGTCGTCGTGCATGCAAACGATGCCAAAGTTGAGATCGCGTCAGGCGTTGACCGGCACGAGAACATAGGCGAGGGCTACATTGGAATCGAGGGATTCGAGACGATAATGGCGCATCCCGCGTTTGCTGATGTGCCGTTTCTGTTGGAAGTGCCGGGCTTGGACAAGAAAGGTCCTGACAAGCCCAACCTCGACCGTCTCAAAGACATACGCAATAGGCTGGCGGAATCCGAATAGCAATTGGAGATGCTGTCTACCCTCCTGCGCAATGTTGTAATTGACGCGAGCGAACTCAGTCCGGTATGAACGCAATCGCGGCCAGCGTCGTATTTGGTGTCCTTGCTGCAGTCGGGTGGGGCATAGCGGATTTTCTCGCTGCCTTCGCATCCAAGCGGCTGGGCGTGCTGCGAACAGCGACCGGCGTGCATTTGGCTTCCAGCGCGGTTGCGGCTGGATATTTCTTCGTTGTCTTTGATCCCGCCTTTCTGACTTGGACGCATTGGGCTGCGCTTGCGGGCGTGTCTGTGCTCGGTTTGCTGGTATATCTTGTATTCTACCGTGCGCTGAATGAGGGACCTGTTGCCGTAGTCAGCCCTATAGTGTCCTCATACGCCATTGTAGTCATAGCGCTTGCAATGCTGTTCACGGGCGAACGGCTCAGCGGCTGGCAGGCCGCAGGAGCGATATGCAGCATCGGAGGCGTCGTACTGGCGTCGTTCGATCCTCGATCTTTTTCGAGTACCGGCAGACTTATCGGGTTGGGCGCGGCGCTGGCAATCGCTACGATGCTTGGCATCGGCGTACTGAGTTTCGCGCTGGGAATACTGTCAAGGGAGCTTGGGTGGTTTCTCCCGGTCTATATCAGCAGAACTTTGACGCTAGGGCTGTTTGTTCCTCTCACTATCGCAATGCGCCAGTGGACATTGAGGGGCGTTACCATTCCTCTCGCCGTAGGCGTTGCCGTCGCAGGCATCGTGGAGACGGCGGGAATGTTCGCTTATACGAGAGGGGCTGAGGTTGGCGTCATCTCGATAGTAGCTGCGGCCTCAATCACATATCCGCTGATTCCAATGCTTGGCGGGATTTTCTTGTTCGGCGAGCGACTGGCAATCAGTCAATGGGTAGGATTGGGCATTGCTCTCGCAGGGCTTTTCGTCCTTGCTCTTGCGCCGTGATATACTCTGACGCGGCAATTCAAAACTAACTGGGCATGGCCTATTCTGCCGAAATTGAGGTGAAAGATGGGACTGAAAGATAAGGTGTGCATCGTGACGGGCGGCGGAAGCGGCATAGGTCGCAGCGCAGCGCTGATGATGGCTGACGCGGGTGCGCAGGTCGTGTTGGTGGGCAGAACCGCGTCGAAAGTCGAAGATGTGAGGGATGAGATTAAGGCGGCAGGCGGCACTGCTATGGCACTCGGGCTTGATGTTACGGACTATGACGGCGTTATGCAGATGGCGAAGGATGTGCTGGACGCATACGGGCAGATTGACGTTCTGGTGAACAATGCCGGGCACAGCTCGCACCATCGGCGTCTCATGACAACCACACCGGAGGAGCTGAACGCTGTGCTGGAGACGAACGTGTCCGGCAGCGTCTATTGCTCGCAAGCGGTCGTTCCGCATATGAAGGGGCGCGGCGAAGGGACGATAATCAATGTGTCATCGATGGCAGGTGTGAATGCGAGCATGCTGGCCGGCATGGCGTATAGCGCGGCGAAGGCTGCCGTCATCAACTTCACGGCGTTTCTGAACGCAGAGCTGAAGAATACGGGGATTCGGTCGAGCGTAGTCATTCCCGGCGAGGTGGACACACCTATACTGGACAATAGGCCGATTGTGCCGTCAGATGACGCGAGGGATACGATGGTAACTGCTGACGATGCGGCGGAAGCGATTTTCCTGATCGCGAACCTGCCGCAGAGGGCATGCATCCCCGAGTTGATAATCCGGCCGACATATCAGCGGGACACCTCAGCGGAGGCTGGGGCGGCGTAAGAAGTTTGTCGGTCAGTCCCAGTTATTCAGTTTATCGGGCAAATCGTCAGTTATTGCGCGTTTGACCAATCAGTACGCTTGCCCAATCAATGCAGGAGGACACGATGCAGCAGCAGATACCGTTCTACATGGTACCATTGCTTGAGAAAGACCCCAAAATGGCAGAGCTCCTCACTTCGAACAGAGATTTCATAGTCGCAGATGGCGCACTTTCATCTAAGGTGAAGACTCTGATGATGATGCTGTGCGACGCGCTGCTGGCGCACGAGGACGGCGTCAAGGCCATCGCTGACAGGGCGCGGGGCATGGGCGCGACTGAAGAGGAGATCGCGGAGACGATTCGGGTTGCGTTCTGGATGGGCGGATTGCCGGGCCTGGTTACGGGTGTGAACGCTTTCAGGGAAGATTAAGCACGCCCACGAACTAGGTTCTGTCCAACGCCTCCGGATTGACGCACCCTGGCATCGCCTCGCCCCGGAGCGCGGCGATGATGTTGCCGGCTGACATTTGCCCCATTCGGCGCACAGTCTGGCGGCTGGCGCTTGCTATGTGAGGCGTAACCAGCAGGTTGTCCAGCGACAGCAGCGGGTCGTCGAACGGAATCGGCTCAGGGTCGGTTACATCTATAGCCGCGCCTGATATGGAGCCGCCTGCCAATGCTTCGTGGAGATCGCGCGGGTTCACGGTTCTTCCGCGCGTGGTGTTGATGAGGAAGGCAGTGGGCTGCATCAGATTGAGTTCGCGTTTGCCAATCATGTACTCGGTATCGGACGTAAGGGGCATGTGCAGGCTCACGAAATCGGCCTCCGACAGCACGGTGTCCATGTCGTTGCGCCACTCCGCGCCAAGGTCTGCCTCCAATTCCGGCTTGCGCGTGCGGGAGTAATAGACTATCCGCATGTCGAACGCCCGCGCCCGCCGGGCAACCGCCGTGCCAATCAGTCCCATGCCGATGATGCCGAGCGTCGCCCCATGCACGTCCGTGCCGAGATATGGAATCTGGTCGAAGACCGTCCATTCTTTGGCGCGGATTTTGCGTTCGCCGTAGGATATGTTCCTTGCGAGTGAAAGTATGAGGCCGAAGGTGAAGTCTGCGCACGACTCGTGCAGCACGCCGGGTGTGTTGCCAATCAGAATGCCATTGCGCGTGGCTGCCGGGATGTCTATGTTGTCCAAGCCGACGGCGCGGTTGGCGACCACCTTGAGCGTTTTGGCGCTGTCGAGCAGGTCGGCGTCGATGATGTCGGTTACTTCGGTGAGTAGAGCATCGCATTCCTGAACCTTTTCAAGCAGCAATGCGCGGGGCGGCGGCGAGTTCTGCTGCCATACCTCTACGTCGTACATACCTTGGAGGTATGATATTGCCTCGGGGATAATGTGGCTGCGCGTGATGAAAATCTTGTGGTTGGGCATGTTTTCACCTAAGAGTCAGTTATCAGTGATCAGTTGTCAGGAGTGGGTCTGAATATAATCTCTCATATCAGACTTTTTCCACCTGATAGGCGTTGCAATTTTGGGTAGAACGCGCGGATGCCTTGGCTCACCTGTTTTTGTCAAGCGCAAATGGTATGGGCGCGTTACTTTGCATACCATCCGCACTACGCGCGCGGCTCGCTTCTTGAATTCTGGGTCTTTAGCGACGTCACCGCCCCATGCAAGAACTATCTGGTCGGCTGCTCCGATCGCGGCACGAATAAAGGCGTTGTTGCGCTTGCCGATTGGCCTTTTCACTTTCCATAGTCCTGTGGGGTCCGTAGATTTGAAAGCGAATAGGTTGACAACTTCCATCGTTCCGTAGCCCCAATCTCGTGCAAAGTTTGTGCAGCGTGTAATTGTCTGATCGGGTTTATTTGCATCTGCTTTGGAAGGATTGAGCATAATGAACAACAGGCGTCGCGGTGAATCGCTAATCCGTCTTCCCAAGAGGTAGCGATATTTGCCTTTTGGGGAAAAACAGGCCCAGCCGTCGGTCATGATACATTAACCTCCTCAATGGCCTGTCGAATCTCTTCCAGAACCTCGGAATCCGTCTCAACTTCAAGAGCGTTGAGTAGGGCAGCATCCGCTTGCTCGGCGTCGATGCGTCCGAGCGCCCATGCTGCGTGCTGACGCACAAGATTGCTGTCGCTGTGGAGTGCGCCGATGAGAGCGGGGACTGCGACCGGATCGCCGATGTTGCCGAGCGCGACGCACACATTGCGCTGTAGCCCGATGCGCTTCGCGCGCTTGATTGGGCTGCGGCTAAAACGCTCGCTGAAGGCTGCCTGGTCGAGTTCAAGCAATGGAAT
Organism: Dehalococcoidia bacterium; assembly: GCA_965222145.1. GTDB lineage: Bacteria > Chloroflexota > Dehalococcoidia > Lucifugimonadales > JADFKI01 > Bin90. The sequence continues at coordinate 686,968 of CBDCTG010000001.1, forward strand.
GAGCGCGGGAGCCGCGAAGTCGTGGCGCTGCTGAAAGGCAGGTTCGAGGCTACCGATTGCCTTGCGGTTGACAGGGCAGACATCCTGACAGATGTCGCACCCGAAAACCCAATCTCCGACCAGAGGGCGAAGTTCGCGTGGGATTGCGCCGCGTAGCTCGATGGTAAGGTATGAAATGCAGCGCTTGTTGTCTATGACATAAGGAGAGACAATTGCCCCTGTAGGGCAAGCGTCTATGCAGAGGACACACTCGCCGCAGGTCTTCTTTAGTGGCGCGTCTGGTTCGAGTGGAATGTCGGTGATTACCTGCGCCAGAAATACCCACGAGCCGTGGCTCTGCGTCAGGATGTTGGTGTTCTTGCCGAACCAGCCGATACCTGCGCGGGCCGCAGCCGCGCGGTCATTCATTGGTCCGTCGTCAACGAAAATGCGAGTGCTGACCGGGCGCCCTGCGATGGATGGCAACTTGGAGACGAACTTGCGGAGACGCTTCTTGATGACATCGTGGTAGTCGTCGCCCCATGCGTAGCGGGCTATCTTGCCGCGGGGCTGAGAATCAGGTGGATTCGGCTCGCCCGTGTTGTAGCTGAGTGCGAGCGATATGACTGATTTTGCGCCTTCGAGAAGTTCCTGCGGACGGTTGGCACGGCGCACTCGCTCTTCGGTGTACCATGAAAAGCCGTCCATGTGCCCGTCGCGGATGCGCTTCAGAGCGGCTGCTTCGTCGCGCGAGAATGCGTCGGCGGTTGTGAAGCGCACGATGTCAAATCCACAGCTACCGCCTAGCCGCCTTATCGCCTCTTCCAAACCTGAGTCTATTGCACACAAATTATTACATCCAATGATGATTAAGCCTAGGCCAGTATTGGCCATTGCAATAAAGAACATCTGGGCAGTTATGTTGACCGCCGTTGCTTCAGCATTATATCATCACGCTTAATAATAAATTTTTACACGTCAGTCTACCGTCCAGCGTGCGAAACCTGCTGGAATCTCCTTGATTTAACCCACCTTACTTTGCTATATTCAGGCAATCCATAATTTTTGGGAGGGTCGTATCTTGGCAACACCTCGCATCAAAAAACTACGACGAGTCTATGGATTTGATGAAGTCGCAATCGTTCCGGGAGAGGTTACCATCAATCCCGAGTTGGTGAGTACGGACTTCCCGATTGACGGCATTACACTGAAAATGCCGGTGCTTGCTTCCGCAATGGACGCGGTTGGATCGCCCAAATTCGTGGGGAAAATGAACGAATTGGGAGGACTCGGGGTAATGAACCTCGAAGGTGTGCAGGCGCGGTATGATGACCCGGATGAGATTCTAAACCTGATTGTCACCACGCCGCAGGACGAGGTTACGAGCCTGCTGCAAAAGCTCTACACGGCACCCATACGACCTGAGCTAGTAGGTGAGCGGGTAGAAGAGATGAAGAAAAACGGCGCTGCGTGCGCCGTTTCTGTTACTCCTGCGAATACCAAGGGACTTGCCCTGATTGCGGCTGAGGCAGGTGCGGACATGATTGTGGTTCAGTCCACAGTTACGACCGCAAGGCATATCTCTACCAGCGCGCGTGGGCTGCGTTTTCCGGAACTGCTTGAGATGCTTGACGTGCCGGTGCTGGTTGGCAACTGCGTAGCTTTCGATGTGGCGCTTGAGCTTATGGAGACGGGCATCCAAGGCGTGCTCGTAGGTGTTGGCCCGGGCGCCGCATGCACCACGCGCGAGGTCACGGGTGTTGGTGTGCCGCAGGTGAGCGCAACGTTAGACTGCGCCGCTGCCCGCGACGAATACTATGCACAGACCGGGCGCTATGTACCGATAATCACGGATGGGGGCATACGGACGGGCGGAGACCTCTGCAAGGCATTCGTATGCGGTGCGGACGCGGTGATGTTGGGCACGCCGCTTGCGCAGTCCGAGGAGGCGCCGGGCAAGGGCTACAACTGGGGTATGGCGAACCCGCATCCCGCACTGCCGCGAGGAACGCGCGTCAAGGTTGGCATAAACGGCAGCCTTGAGCAGATTCTGTATGGTCCAACTTCGGTTACCGACGGTACACAGAATCTGATGGGCGCCTTGCAGGTATGCATGGGAATGATTGGTGCGCAGACTATACAGGAAATGCACGACGCGGAGGTCGTGGTTGCGCCGTCGATAAAGACAGAGGGCAAGCACTACCAGTTGGGCATGGAGTAATTTCTGCCTTCATCCTAAACGGAATAACACACTCAACGAACAGAGGTAGCCATAATCGCTGCCTCTGTTGCTATGTTGAGATTGTTACACATCTAGCCAACCCTAGCAGATCGCTAATGTACTTGATGTCAGAGCCAGGGAACTGCTCCTGCGCCATAGCGCAAACCTGCTCTAACTGCTCTGGAGAAATCTCCAGTATTAGCCGCCCACCCCCATTCAGCTTAGAAGGCGCTTGTCCCAGCAGCCGGCGTATCACCTCCAAGCCTTGTTCGCCGCCGTCAAGGGCGAGCTGAGGTTCCCGTAGAACTTCCGAGGGCAAACCGGGCAGCAGGTGGTTGGCAATGTATGGCGGGTTTGAGACTATCAGGTCAACACGCTGAACTATGGGTGCGAGCAAGTCTCCTCTATGGAGTGAAACACGGTCGGCAACGCCGCGCCTTTGACGGTTGTAATTGGCAACTTCCAATGCATCGGCAGAGCAGTCTGTGGCGAACACGCTCGAGTCTGGTAGATTGACTCCGATGGCTATGGCGATCGCGCCGCTTCCTGTGCCAATGTCGGCGATTGCGATACCATCGTTGGAATGCTCCCGCGCGAACGCCAACGCCGCATCAACGAGTAGCTCGGTCTCCTGTCTCGGAATCAGGACATTGGGACTGACGAAGAAGTCCAAACCGTAGAACTCCCTTTGTCCCGTGATGTACGCGAGAGGCTCCCTGTCAATTCTGCGATCAACAAGATCCTGAATGTGCTGAATTTGCTCTGCGCTGATGTGCTCATTCAGCGAGGCGTAGAATTGTGCGCGGTCGTATTTCAGAGCATGCCTAAGCAGGACTTCAGCTTCGAGACGGCTGTCTGAGATTCCGTTCCGTTCGAGTGTCGCCTCTACTTCGGACGCAACCTGCCTGATTTTGTCAGACACGGCAACCCTCAACCGCCGAATGCGAGTGCGTCCGCCTGCTCTTGCTGAATGAGAGCGTTAATGAACTCGTCGATGTCCCCGTCAAGAACGCTCTCTAGACTGTAGCTGGATAGGTTTACGCGGTGGTCGGTCACGCGCCCCTGCGGGAAATTGTAAGTGCGGACGCGCTGGGAGCGGTCGCCGCTTCCGACCTGATTCCGGCGCACCTCGGATATTTTCTGATGCTGGCGTTCAATCTCGCGCGCAAGGAGTCTTGAGCGCAGCACCGCCATCGCCTTTTCGCGGTTCTTGAGCTGCGAGCGCTCGTCCTGACAAGTCGCGACGATGCCGGTCGGAACATGCGTGATTCGTACTGCCGTCTCGACCTTCTGCACATTCTGTCCGCCATGGCCGCCGGCTCGGAATATATCGATGTCCAATTCTTCAGGCTTAATGTCGACGTCCACTTCCTCCGCTTCCGGCAACACTGCGACAGTTGCGGCGGACGTGTGAATGCGTCCGCTGGATTCTGTTACGGGTACGCGCTGTACACGGTGGCCGCCGCTCTCGTGCTTCAGACGGCTGTAAGCGCCGCGACCGCGCAGCTCGAACACAATCTCCTTGATGGCGCCCAACCCTGTCTGGTTGACGTCGATGACCTCGGTCTTCCAGCCGTTACGTTGTGCGTAGCGAGTGTACATCCGGTAAAGGTCGGACGCGAAGAGACCTGCTTCGTCGCCTCCTGTACCGGCGCGTATTTCAAGGATGACATTCTTCTCGTCGTTGGGGTCTTTGGGGATAAGCTCGATGCGCAGGTCAGATTCGACGCGCTCGATGTCCGCCTGCAATTCCAACTCCTCTTCTCTAGCCAGTGCAATCATTTCGGAGTCGGACTCTTCGCGGATGAGTGCGTGCACCTCAACAAGCTGTGTCTGCGCTTCGCGGTACTCGCGCGACAGTTCAACGATGGTGCGAATGGACGACTGCTCCTTGGCGAGCGTCTGTATGCGTGTGTAGTCAGCAGACACTTCGGGGTCCGCCATTAGACTGTCGATTTCGTCGTAGCGTTGCTCGATAGCCTCAAGCCGCTCTTGCATTGTCATAGGGAGTCGCGCTCGCTGGAAATGGTTAAAACTTTGCTTCAGTGTAGTATATCAGATACTGTTCGCAAGCAGATGTTGCTAACTCGAAAGGCTTCTACATACCAATCGCAAATTCAACGAGCGTCAGAATTATGGCCGTACCGTGATCCTTGACCTATGGGTGAGGAATCTTTAATCTGGATATATAGATACCTTCGCGCGAATAAACAGACTAGGTAGAAATTTGCTCTGTATCTTCAGAGTTTCTGACGCTAGTGGTCATTTGGAAACCGGATGTCGGCCACTCACACGTTAGAGCAGAGTGGACGGCGCAAGGAGGGCGGCATGAAAGTTCTCGTCGCGGGGTCATCAGGCCTGATTGGTACTGCGCTTGTACGTCGGCTGCTGGACGATGGGAATGAAGTCCTGCGCCTAGTTAGGCGAACACCTGCCGCCGACGATGAAGTACGCTGGGAACCTGCCGCGGGTAGCATAGACGCATCTGCACTCGTGGGAGTGGAAGCGGTTGTACACCTAGGCGGTGCGAGCATTGCTGGAAAGCGATGGAATGAGGCGTACAAGAGAGAGATTCGCGATAGCCGTGTCAACAGCACACTCTTTATGGCTGAGACGCTGGCTCACCTTGACCCGAAGCCTTCCGTATTTCTGTGCGCTTCTGCTCTCGGATATTATGGGATTAGGGCAGACGAACTTCTCACTGAAGATTCACCTCAAGGTACTGGCTTCCTTGCCGATGTAACGGCCGAATGGGAAGCAGCGACATCACCTGCGTCCGACGCCGGCATTCGCGTATGCAATATGCGAATGGGCGTAGTACTCAGCCAAACGGGTGATCTTCCCCGCAGTCTGTTGCTACCGTTCAAGCTGGGACTGGGCGGCAAGCTCGGCAGTGGCAGGCAGTACATGAGCTGGGTTCACCTCGACGATGTCGTTGATGCGTTCGCCTATGCCCTGAAGACACCCACGCTGCGAGGTCCGTTGAATGTGTCTGCGCCAAATCCAGCAACGAACGCCGAATTCACGCGAGCTCTTGCCGGCGTCCTGTCGCGCCCTGCGCTATTCACCGTGCCGGCGTTCGCGCTTCGCGTAGTCATGGGAGAGGCAGCGGAGTTCGTGCTTGGTTCTGCAAGGTTGCACCCGCAGCGTCTGACTGAGAGTGGGTTCGAGTTCAAGTGGGAGAGCATTGAACCCGCATTGCGAGATATTATAGGCAGTTAGCTGATTCTCAATCCCTTGGTCATCGCATCCCGAGCACCCCAAAAACGAGCCGCTGCACCGACTGGGCGCTCGCCTCTGCAAAAGTTCTCGCATCCCTGATCATGTCGGTCTGAACGGGAATGTCGTCCACATCCCGCAGCGAGGAAACGGCGTATTTTTCGCTGTACGCCTGCGGTATATTTGCGGACAGACGCTGCTCGGACATAACCGCAAAGTCCAACGCCCATGCCCGCGCCACCGCCTGCAAATCGTATCCTCCGCCGCCAAGAGCGAGCCACTTGCCCACTCCGAGCGATGCCAACTCTTCTACGACTGCCGCGTGCCCCTGCACGGACAGGGCCAAGTGCGTAATCGGGTCTTTGAAGTGCGAGTCAATGCCCAGTTGCGTAACTAGCGCATCGGGGCGAAACCTTCGCAATAAGGGCATCGCCACTTCACGCACCGCCCACAGATATACCTCATCAGTCGTGTAGGGATAAAGAGGCACGTTGACCGAGTAGCCCCTGCCTCTGCCGGCGCCGATCTCCTGTGTGTGCCCCGTGCCCGGAAACAAGAACGCTCCCGACTCGTGAAGCGAAATCGTCATCACCCCGTCAGTGTCGTAGAATGCATGTTGTACTCCGTCTCCGTGATGGCAGTCGATGTCAACGTAAGCCACTTTCATGCCTTGCGCCAGGAGGCGCTTGATGCCGATGACCGGGTCGTTGAAGACGCAGAAACCATAGGCATAGGATGGCATCGCGTGGTGGAGACCCCCCGATATGCTGAACGCCGCATCCACCTCGTCCGAAAGCAGCAACTCGACCGCCGTCAATGTCGCGCCCGTGGACAGGGCTGAGGCGTCATAGATGCCTTGATAGGCGGGGTTGTCTCCAGGTCCGAAATTGAACCTCATCTGGTCCACGCTGGAGTCCCCATCGTTCAGCTGCCGCACCGCCTCAATGTATTCAGGTGAGTGATACCAAAGCAGTTCATCGTTCGCGGCGACGCGCGGGCCGACCAAAGACACGTTCGGGGCATCAAACGCGCCGTAGGCTTGCAGCAGTTCATGGGTATAGCGGAGACGGACCGGCTTCATCGGGTGCGTCTCGCTCAATGTGTGCTGCGAGAGGCTGTCAGAGTATATCAAAGCCGTCTTACGCGCCATCATCAACCCTCAACTCTCGACGATTCGCGGCCAAGCGCAATGCTCATATCCGCCTCAGCGATGGTGAAGGCTTGTCCCGTCGCCGACGTTATATCTCCAAGCTCAGTCCGCACCGCATCCTCCCAGGCGGGGTTGATGTGCGACACAACAATCTGCGGCGTACGCCCGTGTATCTCGCTGAAAGCGTCGAGTTCTGCCATCAGCAACTTCGGCGTCAAGTGTCCCGCCGCCCTCGCGCTCGCCTCATTCTCATTGCCGAATGTAACCTCTGTGAGCAAAACATCCGGCGCTACATGTTCCCATGCCGCGCCCAGCCCTCTGCCCGTGTCTCCGGTGTAGAACAGTCTTACATTGCCATCGCCAATCTGGAATCCTGCCGCGGGAACGGAATGGGGCACAGGCACAGCTATCGCGTCATAGCCCAGCACCTCAAACTGTTCGTAGAACTTGACGGCGTGCATCCGAAGGGTTGGAGCTTCTACGCTTGGCGAACTAAGAAAGTCAGGGAACAGCCTGCCGTTCATCAGCGTTTCAGTTACGGCGTCAACCGTGTCCTGAATTGCGTACACATCTATAGTGACGCCCTCGTTGCGAACTGCGATGCCCAGAGGCAGTAGGTCCTTCACGTGGTCGAAGTGCCTGTGGGACAGGATGATGGCGCGTATTCCTCGCAATTCGTCGTGCGTCAGCGAGCGCGTGAGCGACCCCGCATCCAAGGCGAGTACGCCGTCAATCAGGTGGCTTTCCATCCTCGTATGGCGGCTCTCCACATTGTGCGCCCCAAGTACCCTGAGTTTCATGGCAACTCCTCCTTTAACCTACTTGCCCTGAACCTATCAAAAGGTCAGATGAATTGCAGACCAACCCGATTGGTAGCGTTTAGACCGCGCGACTAGGAAACTAAATCCCCACAATCTTAATCATCGAATGCGCCTTGTAGATACGATTGATGTTCAATAGTAGAGCCGTCAAGTCTTCGCAGTACCGCGCATTCTCCAATCCTCCGCCGTCAACCCCTCGCGCTCCCTTTATCGTCTCCGCCAGAGCAATAACTTTGCTCTTGGCTTCCGAATCATCGCTGCACACTACGATGTCGGTGTTTAGCGGCCTATCGGGCGCGAGCAGTTCCTGTGCGCTGACATTGTGGAACGCTGCGACATGTGTGGCATCAGGAATAATTTCGCGCGCTTCAAGCGCCGCTGAACCTGCCTCAACTTTAATCGCGCTGGCAACGCCTTTGCTGAACGCCAAAGGCGCGACCACATTGATGATCATCTTGCCGCGCAGCTCGTCGGTTAATGATTCTAAAGTCGGCTTCTGCGCGGCGTATGGCACGGCAACAACCACCGTGTCGGATTGCGCCGCAACTTCGGCATTCAGTGCTCCGGCAATAGATATAGAGGACGTAATCTCCAGTACGCTGTCAGCCGCTGCCTGCGCGCGCGCGGCGTCCCGCGAGCCAATCAGCACGTCCTCACCGGCAAGAGCAAACCTCAGCGCGAGGCCACGCCCTTCGGGCCCAGTCCCGCCTATAAATCCAATCATTCAGAATCACCTTCCTAGAAATTGCCGAGTCGGGCGAAAAAAGCGTTACGAGATGTGACGCGCGATCTCGCTTGGCAAATCATCCATCGCAACGGTGTACTCCTCGCCGGCGTTCATGTCGCGGAACTTGATGCGCTCAAGCTCCAGGTCCTCCGGTAGCGGTATGATTGCGAACCTGAAGCCCTTGCGCGAGGCGTACCTGAGTTGCCTTCCGAGACGCGCTTGCTCGAAGAATATCTCGGTGTTAACATCGGCTGCCCGCAACGAGCTGGCTACTTCGATCGCGTTGCTCATCAGGCTTTCGTCGGGCACAGTTACGAGGACCTGTGCGGCAGAGGCGCTTCCCGGCTTGACGATGCCCGCCTGCAACAACTGTGAGAACAGCCGAGTAAAACCGATGGATATACCGACGCCCGGCATCGTCTTGCGGATGAAATAGCTGGCGAGGTCGTCGTAACGACCGCCGGAGCAGATGCTTCCCAGTTGCGGATGGTCGTCAAGACGTGTTTCGTATATCGTTCCGGTATAGTAATCAAGACCGCGCACGATACCGATGTCAGCAGCGATATTCTCGTCAGCGATGCCGAAAGCAGTGGCGTGCTCGAAAACCGCTTTCAGTTCGTCCACACCCTGTCGGAAGCGTTCGCCGCCATCCATCAGTTCGAGTGCACATAGGACATCTGCAGGGCTGCCGCTCATCTGCACGAGCGCGAGTATGTCGCTTGTCGCGGCATTGCCGTTTGGCAGGTCGTCAAGTGCCTGCAATAACGGCCCGGTTCCCTGACGGTCAATTTTGTCGGCTTCTCGCAGAATCAGCGAGGACTCGCTTTCGTCAAAGCCCAGATGCTCGAGGTATCCGGTCAGAATCTTGCGGTTGCTGATCCTAATAGTGAAGTCGCCTATGGCGAGGCTGGTGAACACAGTGGATATGACGGCGGGAATCTCGGCGTCGGCCATTAGGCTGAGCTTGCCGTCCCCCACGATGTCAATGTCGCACTGCGTAAACTCACGAAATCGTCCGTGCTGCGGGCGTTCGCCGCGCCAGACTTTCTGAATCTGGTAGCGGCGAAACGGAAATACCAACTCGTTATTGTGCTGTGCGACGTACCTTGCGAGCGGCACCGTCAGATCGAAGTGGAGCGAGTAGTCTCTAGCGTCGCCTCCCGACTGAGGGTGAAGTCCCGTAAGGCTGTATATTTGTCGCTCCGTCTCCGCCCCGCCCTTCGCAGTTAAGACGGCGTTGCGCTCGACGGCAGGTGTCTCAATTGGCGAAAATCCATAGCGCTCAAACGCCGCGCGAATCTGGTCAATCATCTGCTGTTCAAGCAGGCGCTCGGCGGGCGTCCACTCCGGGAATCCGCTGATGGGAGATGGCGTTATTCTAGTGATTCTGTCGGCACACATTCGAGGGGATCGCTCCTTGAGGACGTACCAAGCTCAATCGGAAATTAGGCGCACAAATTGTATCACAAGCGCCTGTGTTCAATGGCTGCTTTACCAATTTGGTTGCCCGTTAAAAACTTTCGGCAAGTCAATTAGATGAATCACGCTGAACTGATGCAGGGGGAATTGCGGTATGGGCGCTCTTAAAAATATATGGCAGCGCATTGGCACAAAACTATATCTTGCGCTGGGCTTCGCAGTGTTCCTGACCCTCGTATCGAGCGCAGTAGGAGTGTATTACTTCGAGCGGAGCGGAGATCTGAATTACCAGGTGCGGTCTGAGTCTGTGCCTGCTCTCGAAGCTTCATGGGCAGCGGCGCGGGAAGCAGAGCGGCTGCGCTCCATAGCCCTGGGACTCTTGGCAGAGCCGGGAATCGAAGGCGACACGCAGGAAGTGAATTCTGCGTCGGAATCTCTGGGGCGATTGGAGAAGATGCGCTGGCCACAGCCAGCAGCGTCCCGGAACTGGTTCCTCCCGCACAGGCAGTTCAGGATGCGGCGTACGGACTGACCGAGGTCATATATAATCTTGCCGTATACAGAAATGCTTTGATAGAGGCCAATGCTGCTGCGGCTGACTTGCAGCAGAGCAAGGATGGGCTCTCGGTTGATGATAGCGCCTCTCAAATATCTCTTGTTGTGCTTAGCCGGGCTATGCTTGCAAGTAACGAAGATGCGCTGCAGCGCCTCTGGGACGAGTTCACGGGTCTGCATGCTGCGGGCATAGACCCGACGTTTCTCTGGCAGACGGTCAGGGTGTGTTCGCGGCTCGCGGACAGCAATTAGTGCTTAAGGAGAGGGAGGCCGAACTAACCGCTTCATTCAGCGATTCCAGTGCTGCGCTGGAAACTTCAGTCTCCGCCCTACTTTCCGGCGCCGGTGACCAGTCCACATCTTCGCCTGGGCTTGCTGTCAGCACCTTCGACCAAGGTCGGCTTCTTCTGACGCTCATCAGCGTGGTCTCCGTGATAGCCGCTACTCTTGCGGCATGGCTGTGGGTGGGCAACGGCATGGTGCGCCGGCTCTCCAGAATGTCGGAACGAATGCGGAACATGGCTGGGGGAGACTTGGAGACGCCTGTGCCCGAAGTTGGCGAAGACGAAATCGGCGAGTTGGCAAATGCACTTGAGGTGTTTCGTGAGCAGGCGTTGGAAGTACAGCGACTGAACTTGGTTGAGCAACTCTATGGAGAACTACGCCAGGCCAACGAAGAGTTGAAACAGATGCAGGCGCGCCTCGTGGCTCAGGAAAAACTGGCCGCCCTAGGTGAATTGGTCTCAGGCGTGGCGCATGAAATCAGCAACCCGCTGAACTTCGTCACCAACTTCTCCGAAGGACCGCTTGAGTTGTACGACGAACTTTCGGAAATGCTTGAGACTTATAAGAGTGCCATGTCTGAGGAAGATGTGAACCTTCTCGGAGAAATCAGTGCCGAGATTTCAGATAGCCTGAACCGCGTGTGCATCAACGGAGGACGGGCGCTGGCGATTGTTGAGCGCATGCGTGCCATGGGCGTCGAGGGCGGCGAGCCTGTGCCTATGGAACTGAATTCGATGCTGCCACAGATTGTCAACACTGGCTGTGAGGCTTTTGAGGCGCAATGGAAGGACTTCTCAGTTGAGCGTGTCCTTGACTTGGATTCGTCGGTGGGGGAGGTGCCTCTTGCCGAGCATGACTTCGGAGAGGCAATTGTCAACCTCGTGTCCAACGCTTGTTATTCAATGCTAATGAAGTTGGAAGAAGAAGGCGCAAACTACCAGCCCGTCCTGCGTATTTCCAGCCGTTTGTACGAAGACGACAACTTGGTAGAGGTGAGGGTGCGCGACAACGGAACGGGTAACCCGGATGACGTGGTTGGGCACGTTTTCAACCCATTCTTTTCCACACGTGATGGGGCACTCGGCGCAGGATTAGGGTTGCCCATTGCCGCCGATGTTGCCAGACGATTAGGCGGGCACCTTACAGTGGACACCGAGTATGGAGAGTATGCGGAGTTCACGATGGCAATTCCAACAGTGGCTTCTGAGATGACCGCTTTTGTGCAGGTAGGGTAATCTGCCGTAGGTGCGGTTCTGCTAGCGCCTCCGTAGTACCAGATAGGCGAACGTCGCGAGAGCCAAGACACTGGTTACCATCAGCACTATTACCAGAGTGATTCGCTGGCGAGGCGCGTTCGCTATAGTGTTCAGCGTGTTGCGTATGCGTGGAGCGGCGTTACCGATTAACGGTAGCGTCGGCTGTTGAAAGTTGCCCAACAGACCGGAAGGCTTAACGGTCGCAGTCGGAGTTGGCAAGGGTGTACTCGTAGAGGTCGACGTCGGCGTCGAGGTAGGCGATGGAGTAGTCGTTGGGGTCTCCGTCCGTGTAGGAGTCGTTGTTGGGCTGTTTGTCGCTGTCGCTGTGGCGGTTGAAGTGGCGGTAGCCGTGGGCGTATCGGTCGGCGTTGGCGTGGCAGTCGGTTCAGGAGTTGCTGTGTGAGTCGCGGTAGCAGTCGGTGTATCCGTGGGCGTTGGAGTCGCCGTATTCCTCCTCGGAGAAGGTCTACTGGTTGATTCTGGCGTGCTCGTCGCTTCAACCCTCGGTGCTTCCGTGGCAGTGGGCGCTAAAGTTGGCAACGGTACAACGGTCGGTGATGGAACGGTCGTTGCAGTAGGTGCGGGAGAAGACGTGGGACGTGGTGTAGAAGTCCGCCTTCGCCGTGCAGGAGGCGATGTCGGGACTTACGTAGGAGTTAAAGTGAGTGTCGATGTCGGCGTCAAGGTTGGCTCGGCAGTCGCCGTCTGAGTGGGAGTATTGGTCGGCGCAGGTGTGTGCGTAGTTGTGGGCGGGATAGTCGGCGTTGATGTCTGAGTTGACGGTGGCGTAGAAGTGGAAGTCGCAGTGGGCACCGGCGTGCGTGTAGGAGTTAAGGTTGAGGTTGCTAAGCTAGTAGGGGTGTTCGTGGGCGTCTGCGTAGCCGTTCCCGTCGCAGTAGGTGTTGCCGTTTGTGTAGCAGTTGCCGTCGCCGTACGCGTAAAAGTTGCAGTGGCAATCGGCGTATTTGTGTGCGTGGGTGTAGACGTAGCTGGCTGCGGCTCGCCGTCGCCGATAACTTGCACGGTTAATTCCTTAGGGCTGCCAGGCACATGATCATCCCGGGTGTATGTCGACCTTCAACATGCGATTCCCATGGCCGGTTTCAACTCTATGGCTCACTATCCTAGTCGCCTGACCTGATCTAGACTACCCCTATCAGTTGTACGCCGCCAGGTTCAGGTTCAACTACTCGAACTCCGCTCCTGATAACCTTGTTCTGCTCTGTTATAGTGGGATCAATTCGCACTGTAATTTGCAGACTTTGGCCTTCTCGCACCGGCGAAGGATCGAGACTTACCAAACTCACCTCCGGCAGCGCTTGTCCTAGGACTCTTTCGCCTGGCTGAGCAGGTATTGCCCCTCTCGGAGTTGATACTTGGGCGTGGGCTTCAGTATAAGAGAATGTCCCATAAAGGGCGAAAAATACGGCGAGGAACAAAAGAAAGGCGACTACGAAATGGGCAAAGTCATTTCCCCTTGACGCCGCCGCGTTATTTGCTGAGAGGGCAAGAAAGTACCTCGAGGCAGTTCTTTTCACGCGCCTGGGAAGTTTGCGCTGCATTGAATGCGGCTATCCTTTTTTATAACAACATCTACTGCAAGTGTTTGAAGGTTACCTATTAATTATCTTAACCGAAATGCTATTGACTAGACAGCAAATTGGGGAAGTACCACACTGGTATGGTAGAATGCCTCGCGTAAACTGAGTCGTCTATTCCTTGCGGTGCACCACCTTCAGAAGACTGCGCGGAATCCTGATTAATGCCGTCATTCCGCAACTCAATCAAGCCGGATGACAGCAGTGGCACAGTGCCAATTATCACAATTCACGAGACGGGTTCGAGGGTTCGCTTGCGAAGGGGCGTGTAGGTAAGTGGGGAAATCGGGCGAGGAAACACGTCGTCCAGCAGGGCTTCTTCCGAGTGCCTTTGCGCTGCTAGTGGCGACGATGTGGGGTGGCAACAATGTCAGCCTGAAGGCATCTCTCGAGCATGGCGCGCCTTTGCAGGTAGGCTGGATGCGCTTCGTGTTAGGAGGCATCGTCACGCTCGCATACCTGGCGGTCAGAAGGGAATCTCTGGCGATCGCAAGGCACGAGGTGAAGCCGCTGCTGGTGCTTGGCGCGCTCTTCTCCGTCCAGCTAATAATTATGAATGTGGGGCAAGACCTCACGTCCGCTGGACACGGCGTCGCTCTTAACTCCACATTGCCCATCTGGACTGCGACTCTGGCAAGGTTCTTCATACCTTCCGACCGCCTGACACTCTGGAAGGGAGTCGCGCTGTTCCTCTCCTATGCAGGTGTTCTTGTCGTCGTCTTCGGAGATACCGGCGTAGGTCAGGAGGAAGGCGTCACCATTCTCGGCGATGTGCTCAGCCTGGTATCGGCAGGCTTACTGGGGTTCAGGATGATTATGCTGTCAAACTTCGCGCAGAATGTTTCCGAAGGCAAACTGATGCTTGGGCAGCTCGTGATTGGAACCCTGCTTCTGGGTATTGGAAGTTACATTTTCGAGACTCCCACATATACAACTGACACCGGTTTTTGGCTCGCGCTCGGATACCAGGGCATAGTAATTGCGGGCGTCGGATTTCTAAGTAACGCATGGCTGGTTAAACGATACCTGCCGTCCTCAATTGCATTCTTCTACTTTGTGCAGCCGGTGTCGGGCGTCATTCTGGCATGGTTCATACTTGGCGAAGACCCTGGCCGAGGGCTGATACTCGGCGTTGCGCTGCTGTGCGTTGGGGCATTTGCCTACAGTTGGGAGTCATTCGCAATTGCCAGGAAGAGACGCCGAGCAGGCGGATAAGTCCCAGTTCGAATAGACCCTGCCTAGTTGAGTTGTTGTCGCTTCTACTGATTGTACGACTGGGTGCGCTGGGATATACTATTAGTGGTGGCTTAATTCCCAATTGCCAAGCGTTGTCAGAGGCACAAGAAAATGGTTGACACTCTCCTTGAAAAGGCGAGAACTTACCTGCCGGCGGATAGGCTGGGTGTAATTGATCGGGCTTATCGTTACGCCGCGGACGCGCACGAAGGGCAGGTGCGGCGCTCTGGGGAGCCTTTCATCGAGCACCCGCTTCAAACTGCGCTTTACCTGGCGGATCTAAGGCTTGATGCAAACGCACTTGCCGCAGGTCTGCTGCACGATGTTGTAGAAGACTGCGATGTGTGCCTGGAGGAAATCGAGGACGAGTTCGGCAAGGAAATTGCGGGACTCGTTGACGGCGTGACGAAGCTGACTCAGGCAGAGGTGGATTTCGAGGAGGGCAAAAACGGATTCGTTCTGCGAGATTCCGATGTGGACTTGCAGCAAGCCGCGAGCCTGCGCAAGATGCTCGTCGCCATGGCGTCCGATGTACGCGTGGTACTGATTAAACTTGCGGATAGACTGCACAACATGCGCACTCTCCAGGCGCTGTCTCCAAACAGGCGCCGCGCCATTGCAAAGGAGACGCTTGAGATATTCGCTCCTCTGGCGCATCGGCTCGGAATCTGGGAGGTAAAGTGGCGCCTGGAAGACTTGGCGTTTCAGCATCTGAACAACGGCGTATACCAAGAAATCTCTGGCATGCTGAACGCGAAGAGGCAGGAGCGCGAAGAATATATAGAAGGTGTGCGCTCGCTGCTTCAATCCGAATTGGACGGGGCAGGTGTCGCTGCGGAAGTTACGGGTCGCCCTAAGCACATTTACAGCATTCATAAGAAAACGGAAAAGTACAGGCGTCAAAACCTAGGTGTGGATGACATCCATGACCTCTTTGCCCTGCGTGTACTTGTTGAGAGCGTTAATGATTGCTATTTGGCGCTTGGCGTTGTGCATTCCAACTGGCGCCCGTTGCCCGGGCAGTTTGACGACTACATCGCCAATCCCAAGGACAATCTCTACAAGTCGCTTCACACAACGGTGCTGTGCATAGACGCCCATCCTGTCGAAGTTCAGATACGCACTCAAGAGATGCACCGTCTCGCTGAGTATGGTGTTGCGGCTCACTGGCTATACAAAGAGGGCCGTACTTCCGACGTCGAGTTTGAAGAGAAAATGACCTGGGTTCGCCAACTCCTCGACTGGCAGCGCGATGTGAATGGCTCGCACGAGTTCGTCGAGTCGTTCAAGATGGACATATTCAAGAACCAGGTTTATGTCTATACGCCGAAGGGCGATCTGAAAGAACTTCCTGCCGGAGCGACGCCTCTAGACTTCGCTTTCCGCATCCACACCGATATAGGCCATCGCTGCATAGGCGCGAAAGTTAACGGCAAGCTGGTTGCGCTCACCTACACGCTGCAGAACGGCGATACCGTTGAAATCATGACCAGCAAAGCGGTGAGAGGTCCCAGCCTTGACTGGCTGAATCCCAATCTCGGCTATCTCAACTCGAACTCCGCGCGCACAAAGGTAAGGCAGTGGTTCAACCGGCAGGAGCGCAGAGCTAATATTGAACGCGGAAAGGATATTTTCCGCAGACAGTTGCGTCGGCTGAACCTGGCAATGACGGACGAAGAGCTTGCGACCGTTCTCGGATTTAGCAGTACTGACGAATTTATGGTCGCACTGGGCGGCGGCGAGACAACCGTAGAGCAGGTCGTTGACCGCATTGCGAACCAAGAAATCCCCCCTGACTCAGATTTCGAGAAGATATACAGTGTTCCTGTCAGCAGTCCCGCGTCCGGCATCGAAGTACTAGGAGTAGGGGACCTACTGACGAGCATGGCGAACTGCTGCACCCCCATTCTCGGCGACAGCATCGTCGGATACATCACGCGAACAAGGGGCGTAACGGTTCATCGCCGGAATTGCCCTAACATCATCGCGGAACAAGAAACGGAACGCCTGGTTCCCGTTGCGTGGAGCAAGGCCCACGAGTTGCATCCTGTCCGCGTTCGGCTTGAGGCGCAGGACAGAGTGGGACTGCTTAGGGATATTACCTCCCTTGTTTCCGAGGAAGGTGTTAATATAGCTTCGTGTGTTTCAGAAGAGGAGAAGGACGTCAGCATTGTTTCACTGACAGTTTATGTTGATGGAATAAGTCAACTCAACCGGCTGTTCTCCAAAATGGAGAGCGTGCGCGGGGTGATTGGCGTAAGCAGAGCGAGAGTGTAACGTCGACAGACACAAAGTCGTCGGTTGCAATTCAGGAGGATAAGAGAAGTGCCAAGTGCAAAGTCAACACGTGTAGCGGTAAGGAAGCGCGGTCGCAATATGCCGCTGCGGACCCGTGCCAGGTCGCAAATCAGGAGGGCGCGATCATTAATCGACGCACAGGACATAGAGAGTGCTGAAGAGGCAGTCCGTGCCGCATTCGTTGCGTTGGACAAGGGCGCGCAGAAAGGCGCGCTCCACGCCAACAACGCGTCTCGGCGCAAGTCGCGCATTATGAAAGCGCTCCAGAAGGCGAAGGCCGCGAACTAGCGCGAACGCTCATTAACAGAAGGGAATACCAAGAATGCTCAGGATCAGATTGAGACGGGTCGGCGCAAAGAACCAGCCGAGTTATCGTATAGTTGTGGCGGATTCCAGGGCTGCGCGCGATGGCGCGTTCGTGGACTATCTCGGACACTACAATCCGCGCACCGATCCGCCCACCGTTGTGATGGACGAAGAGAAGGCGCGCAAGTGGCTTAGTGTGGGCGCACAGCCTTCGGATGCTGTGCAGCGCTTTATCGACAAGATGGGAGATCCGGAAGAAGCGCCGACGGCTGAAGTTTCCGCCGAAGCCGAGCCGTCCGCAGATGAAGATGCGGATGCTGCCGAGGTTTCCGAGACAACCTCCGAGACAGAGACGGCTAGTGCCGAATGAAAGATATAGTCGAGTACATAGCTAAGGCAATTGTCTCGCACCCCGATGAAGTGGTGGTCACCGAGGAAGAAGAGGGCGAAGGACTCATCATCCTCAACCTTGAGGTTGCATCTTCCGACAAGGGCAAAGTAATCGGTCGACAGGGTAGAGTGGCGCAGTCAATTCGTGCCCTGTTGCGCGTAGCCGCCGTTAAGGACGGCACAAGAGTCATCCTTAAGATTGACTGATCCTTCCCGTCAAGTCGCCATGTCAGCTAAGCAGGAATCACCCGTCATTGTAGGCAAAATACGCTCCGCATGGGGGCTGCGTGGTGATGTAGGCGTTGAGGTGCTGTCGGACGCTCCCGAACGTTTTGCTGTAGGAAGCGTCTTGTGGCTCAAGGGCAAACCCACTCGGGTGGAGCATGCCCGCAAGAGCAAACGCGGTATTACCGTAAAGCTGGACGCCGTCAACAATCGCACGCAGGCTGAAGCGCTGCGAGGCGAAGACCTGACCGTGCTGCTGGACCAGGTGGAGCCATTGCCCGATGGCACGTACTACCACTTCCAGATTCTGGGCATGCGCGTTCTGACGGACGACGGTGAGCAGCTCGGCTCAGTCAGCGAGATAATCGTCACAGGCAGCAACGACGTGTATGTCGTTCACCAAGAAGGCCGGCGTGACATCTTGATACCTGCGCTGCCGGATGTGGTTCTGGATGTCAACCTTGACACCGCCACGATGCTGGTCGATTTGCCTGACGGATTGGCTTAGTCCGCCGCTTCCTGCGCTGCTGCTTCCTCTTTGAACTCTGCGATGAGCCGATGCAGTAGCATAGCGTCCTCCTCCGGTAGCCCGAGCCTCGGAGGACGCGGATTGCCGATGGGCATGCCAACAGCCGCCATGGCGCACTTGGTCGCCGATACATACTTGTCGCCTGCGATGGCGTTCAGCAGGGGAATCATGCGGTTATAGAGAAGTAATGCCTCGCGGTGCCTGCCTTCGTCCATCAGATCGCAGACCGCCGCCGATTCCGCAGGCAGGAAATTGCCGATAACCGACACATATCCCTTTGCGCCCGCTGCCAGCGACTCAAACGGATGGTAACCGGCGAAGACCGACACGTCGTCGCTGATTCGGTGAATCTCGCGAACCCGTGATATGTCGCCGCTCGATTCCTTGATGTAGCGTACATTCTCCAAGGTTCCCAGGCGAGCCACGAACTCCGGGCGCAGGTCAACATTAGCGGTATTCGGGTTGTTATAGACCATGATAGGGATGGAAACGGCGTCGCTGACGCGACGGAAGTGCTCGAAAAGCTCGTCCTCCGTGGGACTGGAGTAGTAGGGCGAGATTATCATCAAGCCGTCTGCGCCGATTGCCTGTGCCTCAACCGAGAAGCGCACCGCCTTGTCGGTCCACTCGTCCGCAGTGCCGATGAGCACGGGAACTCGACCGTCAGCGGCTTCCACGATCGCCTTGACAATCTGCGTGCGCTCGTCATCGCTGACCGAAAGGAACTCGCCGGTGCTGCCGAGCGGAATAAGGCCGTGGCTGCCACTCTCTATCTGCCAGTTAACGAGGCGGCGCAGGGCTTCGGTATCGATGCCGATGCCGTCCGCTGTGAAGGGCGTAGCAAGGACCGTGTGGCTGCCGCGAAATTCTTTGTGGGTGGGCATTGGCATGTGCTCCTAGGTATTTGGCATCGATAGACGGGATGGGGGTAGGATATTGAGACTTAGGACGAGAGGCGGACTTTGAATTGGGATGGGTCTTGGCCTGTACGACCGATTACAGCGCGTGTCTTTCTGATGAGTGTCAATCTATGTCCGTGCGCCTCTACATGTAGAGGCCCGATCGATTTTGTCCATGCAAAAGGCCGCCCATCAGGATTAAATGGAGAATCAGACACTATGAAGTTTCTACTACTCCGAACATGAGGGTTCGCTTCAGTTAGAAGTTGATTGTCGTACAGCCAACGAACTGTTTCTGTTAGTAACATGAACCATCTGTCGATTTGAACCGAGTTTCCGTCAGGGAATCTTAATTCAGTGGGTACTCTGTGTTCCTTCTCAGGGGAAAACTCAGAAATTGGGATCCAATCGCCTATTTCATTTACTTGGCTGGCACGTGCAGTGGGTTCTGATATTGCTGGCTGAACTTGAGGTGTAGGTTCAGGCTCATGGAGCGGCAAATCAACTGGCTCTGTGGCATGTCGCTCTATTCTCTCCAGTCCAACAATCGGCTTCTCAGCTGCCATAACGACCCCATACTCGACTGCGGCCCGCCAGAGTGCCATTGCTTTCAAACATGTGATTGGAGGCGATTGCCCTATGTCGAATCGCACAGTCAGTTTCTCGGCAATTGGAGCCATCTTGTGTGTCTCGTAGATTTCCCACTGCTGCCCGTCAGTAACGGCGAAATATCCGATCCCATCTTTGATGCAGTATCCGATTCCCTGCGAAGCAGCATCTTGCAATGGCGTTCCTAATTTCTTGGCTTCCACCATTACCGCGGGTTTGCCGTCTCTGAGCAGTGCGTAGTCTGCATATCCTCTGCCCAGTCGATACTCAGGCATCACCAGCGCAGGGTCGTCGGTGTCCCAACCTAGTTCGCGCAACAGGGGGTCGATTAGGGTGTAACGTGTCAGGGCTTCGCTCTGTCTGAGGGCTGCGCCGTGTTCGTCCATACGGCTGCGAAGTGTCTCGACGAGTTCAAGCAGGCTTTCGAGCGGCATAAGAAATCCTTTCGCCGTTGACTGGGCGGATTATAGCATGATGCCACATTGGTTCTGTATAATCCCTCTGGGCGACTGACGCGCTGATAGACTGAGCGAAAGAAAGAGGGTGCAGCCATTGAGGAAGCCACATGTGTTTGCGGGCAATCCGCTTGATAGGGGTGAGCGAGAACGTCGAGATGAGGACTGGATAGAAGCGCAGGCGCAGGATTCACGGAGCCTCTTTCTGCCGTTTAGTGAGCTTAATGTGCTGCTTGGCGTTGACCCTGAGCCGACACTTGGATGGCTGCCGCCGGATGCCATTCCGTCAGACAGCACGGTGAGTACGCCGACTTTGCTGGGCATGATGGACGGCTCAACTCGCTTCGCCATAGAGGTGAATGAAGACGCGGCTACGTTCATCGAGGACTGGACGGAGATGAAATTCGAGGATTGCAGGGCAGCAGGCGAGCTTCTGCCGGGTCCGGATGGGGGTATTGTCGCGCAGGCGCGAGCGCAGCTTGACTGGCATAGACGGCATCGCTTCTGCTCAGTATGCGGTCAGCCGTCAGAGAAGCGGCGCGGCGGTCAGGTGAGGTATTGCCCATCGTGCAAGGCGCAGCACTTCCCGCGCACTGACCCGGTTATCATCATGGTTGTCGCCGACACTGAAAATGATCGCTGCCTGTTAGGGCAGTCACGCGGACGGCTGCAGCGGATGCGTATGTATTCGGCGCTTGCCGGTTTTATGGACCAGGGCGAGGCGATAGAAGAGGCTGTGGCGCGCGAGATTATGGAGGAGTCCGGCATACAAGTAAAGAATGTGCGCTACCACTCGTCGCAGCCTTGGCCGTTTCCCTCGTCGCTGATGATTGGTTGCATTGCCGAAGCCGCCACGACGGAAATCAACATGGACGCCGAAGAGATGACTGATGTTCAGTGGTTTGAGCGGTCCGAAGTCCTGCTGGCACTGGAGGGCAAGAGCGAGCGCCTGACGGTGCCCGCGCCACTGGCGATAGCGCATCACCTAATCAAGGCTTGGGCGTATGGCGAGCAGCCATAGCAATTAGCCAAGTCCGTCTTTCACAATTACTCCCTGTTGCATCACGAGGGCAATGTTGGAAGGGTTTCGCAGGACGCTGATGTCGTCGAGAAGGTTGCCGTTCACTGCTACGAAGTCCGCGAACTTGCCTGCTTCGATAGTGCCTATGTCGTGCAGTAGTCCGATGTTGTCCGCGGCGTTGCGAGTGCCTGCGATGATGGCTTCCATCGGTGTTAAGCCGTATTCCACCATCAACTCGAACTCGTGAGCATTGTCGCCATGAAATACGAGCGGCATCGCGGCGTCCGTCCCTAGCGCGATTTTCACGCCCGACTGCTTCGCCAGAGCGATGGTATTGCGAGCATAGCCTTCCATGCGCTTTATCTGTTCCTCCGATCCCGGGTATGTCCACAGACCTTCCTCGATGGCTTTAGCCGCCGCCGGAGTTACTGAGAGAGTAGGGCACAGGTAGGTGCCTCGCTCCGCCATCGTGTCTGCCGCTTCCGCATCGAGAGGAAAGCCGTGCTCGATGGAGTCCACGCCCGCCCGGATGCATTTCTTGATTCCCTCAGTGTGAGAGTGCGCGTGTGCCGCGATCTTAATTCCGGCGCGGTGCGCTTCCTGCACCCCGGGAATGAGTTCTTCGGTTATGTAACCGTCGCGTCCGCGGAAGGGCGGCGAGAGTGCCGGGCGACTGCCGCCGATGATCTTGATGGCATCTGCGCCTGCGACGGCCTGATACCGAATGGCCTTCAATACCTCGTCGGCGCCATCGGCAACATGAGCCATATCGTTGCTGTACTCGGTACCGTGCCCACCGGTGTGCGTAACGCCTTTCCCTGCCGCGAGCAGACGTGGGCCAATGTGCTCGCCGGCTGCGAGGCTGTCGCGCAGCGCGAAGTTTTCATTTGGGCCGCCAAAGGTCACGGATGGTCGTGAAGCCCGCTTCTAGAGTCTTGTGGCAGGCGTTGACGGCATACAGCAGGCTGCGTCCCTTCATATAGGCGTCGTCGCGTATTGGGACGTTGGACCGGCGCGGAGCGAGGCGGGGATCCGGGTAGCCCAGAATGTGCACATGGCAGTCTATGAAGCTAGGAAGCAGCGTCTTCCCGCTGAGGTCAATTTCAATCCCATCCGCAGGTGCAAGTAGTGAATCGGCGGGACCTATTTCGTCAATACGTCCATCCTTGACCAAAATAGATTGGCTTTCGGTTGGCGCGCCGCCGTTACCGTCTATGATACGGGCGTTCTTCAGGAACAAGGTTTGTGTCATAGTGCGTCTATCCCATACCACCTGTGATTCCCTCCGGGATGCGGCGGGCGGCCTCTTCCGTGAGCCACTTGCGGTCAATCTTGTTTGTGCCTGAGACCGGTATCTCATCCACGAAGAACACGCGCCGCGGATGGGCGTAGGCGGGTCCGTTGCTGAAAAAGAACTGCTTCAGTTCCATCTCGTCGGTGTTCTCG
The DNA here is from genome assembly GCA_965222145.1 of Dehalococcoidia bacterium. Lineage (GTDB taxonomy): Bacteria > Chloroflexota > Dehalococcoidia > Lucifugimonadales > JADFKI01 > Bin90. The sequence continues at coordinate 709,612 of CBDCTG010000001.1, forward strand.
CCCTTGTGCAGAACCACCCACGCCACTGGCGCTTCCCCTTTGACCTGATGGTGCGCCGATACTACTGAAACATCGGCGACTGCGGGATGCTGAAGAATGATTGTTTCTACTTCTTTGGGATATACATTCTCGCCGCCGCAGTTAATCATATCGTCCACACGACCCTGGAAGTAGATGTAGCCTTGTTCGTCGGCGTACACTAGGTCGCCGGACTTGACGAAGCCGTCCGGAGTCATCTTTTCTGCGGTAACGTCCGGCTGCTTGTAGTAGCCGAGCAGGTTGGGTGGGCCCTTGCTCCAAAGTTCGCCAATTTCGCCGGGTTCGCAGTCGCGGCTATCGTCTTCAGGATCAACGATGGAACTTCGACATCCATGACAGGCAAGCCGCAGCTACCCAGCTTTTTGATTCCCCAGCGTGGGGAGAGCACATTCGCTCTCGCCTCGGTGAGTCCGTAGCTTTCGCTGACCTCGCATCCGAAGACGCGTTTTATCTCTTGCATCAACTCTTCGGGCACGGGCGCGGAGCCGCAGGACAGGTACTCAAAGGAGGTTACGTCGTTCGCCTGCAAGGCCTCGCGCTCGGCAAGCAGCAGGCTGTACATCGAAGGAGTGCCGGACATGAACGTCGGCTTGTGGCGGTCAATTGCCTCGATGACCGGCACAGCGGCGAAGTCCGGCAATATGGCGGCAGAGCCTCCGACATAGAGCATAGGCATCAGGCTGCCCCAGAGGGCGTTGGCATGGTATAGCGGCCCGACGATGAGAGCGCGATCGGACTGGACATTCATCATCGCGCGCGCACCTGAGCGGGCAGTCCACCACTTGCTAGCGTGGCTGAGGAGGCAGCCCTTTGGCCGACCCGTTGAGCCTGATGTGTACATCATCATGGCAACATCATCGTCCTCGACCTGTGCGGTGGTGAAACCGTCCCGCTCCGCCGCAAGCGAGGATTCGTAATCGAGCATGCCCGGAACGTCGCCATCGACAAGTAAGGTGTCCTCGATATTTGCCGCGCCGTTCTGGACCGCCTGCGCCTTGTCCAACAGTTCCTCGTGGGCGATGAGGATGCGCGAGTCGCTATGCTCTGCTATGAAAATTAGATTGTCGTTGCCGAGCTTGATGTTCGCGGGCACTGCAACGGCTCCAATGCGTATGATGCCGAAAAGTGTCTCGACGAAGCGGTAGTCGTTGGTCATCAGCAGCATGACCTTGTCGTCTCTCCTGATGCCGAGACGTGTCAAAGCGGCCGCCACCTTGGAGCTTGCCGCGCGTAATTAGCATGCGCCGCGCCGTGCCGTATGCGATTGGCAGGGCGGCGGCTTGCTCATAGGTACATCATCGGGCAATGGGATGGCGTTGTCTGTAGATATAGCGAAATACTCAGACAGGCCGCCTGTGGCGCTTTCTCCGAGCGCGCCGCCTGTGCCGTCCGGCATTGTGATTGCAGGGTCTATTAGCAGGCGCTGGCCTACTTTTACAGATGTCACGCCCTCACCGGTCGCGACGACCTTGCCCGCGATGTCGCCGCCGGATATGCGCGGCAGGTCGATGGGCAGGCCCGGCATGCCGCGCCGCACGAATATGTCGAGGTAGTTCAGCCCGACAGCCTTGACGCGCAGCAGTATTTCACCGGCTGCGGGCACCGGGTCGGGAACATCGTCGAGGATGAGCTTGTCGCGCCCACCATGTTCATGTATGACGACTGCGCGCATGTTGATCCTATCGCTGTGTGAGTGTCTCGCGCGGCGGGGCGCTGTTGACTAGTGTAGAGCGGCCGACAGCTACTAGCCTGCCTTCCGGCGTGCGTATTTCAACATCGGCGACGCCAACGGTGCGCCCGGTCTTGATCGCCTTGCCGTGAGCGATCAGGTCGGTGTCGGGGCCGACCATACGCAGGTAGTCCACCTGAAGGTTCATGTTGGGTGCGTCCTTGCCCGTGCTACTCATCATAGCAAAGCAAGTGGTCAGGTCCGCGAGGGTGGAAATGATGCCGCCATGCACGTTCAGGCGGTCGTCTGAGGCGAGGAACTCTTCGCGAAAGGGCAGGCGCACTTCCACATCGCCGGCGTCGGCGCGGAGTAATTCGAGCCCCAGCCACCGGTGAAGGGGGGATTCGTACATTCTCTTGTTCAGGTCCATCAAGTGCGCCTCTTGGTTGTCATATTTGGCAATTCTGCTGCCCCTCGATAGGTTCAAGTGAACGGTATGCTACAATCCGCGGGAGTGCCCAACGTTATTTCTTGTACGAAGTCGCGCATGTTCCTCCGCCCTTGCCCGTATTCTAAAGCTGCTGCTCCCAGTTGAAAACCGTTTCTTTCAGATCGGTGACTTTCATCCGGGTGTCCTCAGTAGCTGCGAATTTGCTTACCGCGATATGTTATACAGCGTGCCGCGTTATTTTAAATCTTGCCGTATTGGAATCTACGCGCAAGGGTTGAGCAAAAGAATTGCGCCCAGTTTTCGCTGGGCGCAATGGATTTCAGTCAAAGATGGTTGAGGCGAGGGCTAGTCGGCCGCGGCGTGTTCGAACCATTCAGGGCCCTCTTCGCCGGGTTCGGGCAGCACATGACCGCCTTCCATGGTCTGAGATGCCTTGCCCTCGGTGATCCTGCCGTCAATGTCGTCCGGAGAGATGCCGGTAATCTCGACAAAGGCGCCAATGAGGTCGCTAAGCAGCTTCTGCTTGACTTCCTCGGGCCTGCCAGCGCGGTTGCCGCCGTCCATGTAGTATGTAGCGTCGCTGTCGTAGCCGTTGTCGCCGCCCGCGGGGTACTCAATGAACTCGCAATGCACGAAGGTTCGCGGCGCGCCTGTGCTGCCACAGTGGATGTCAGTGAAGGCCTTGGCGACTGCCTTCCTCTTCTCGAACTCTACGGAGCCTTCAGGTACGATGCACTTGTAATACGGCATATTCTTCCCTTTCTTTTTGATGCCTTGTCTGCCTATTTCCTGCCTGATGATATTGGATTACTGCGGGTCACGCGCGGACACTAGTAGCTCGTCAATTTCGCATCCTGTTTCGGCGGCCCACACGTTCAGTAACTGAGTCATCAGGTTTACGCGTGTATCTTGGTCTATCGGCTTAGTGAGTTGTCCTCGGACCGTTGACGTCGTGGATACTTCGCCTCCTCGGAAGCCAAAGCCGTTGCGAACCTCGTAATAACTGACGTCTATACCATCTTCGGCTATGCTGAGGACGGAGGCGCTGATACGCTTGATTTCGCCTGCCAGCTTGACACGGAGGTCGTCAGGCACAACGCCTTCCTGCACAATGCAGGTGAAATTGATGTTCATGTGCTGCTCCTTCGGACGCAGGCAAGATGCCGCGTATGAGATTATCACAGGGTTGCCACTGTCTGCAAATGCTTGGAAGGCTTATTTCTATAGACTGGCAGACCAGTCGGTGTGCCGCCTGATTGTTGTAGAATATGCTGCTAGAATTCCTAACTTTTAAGCAGGTCTGAGATTCAGGAAGGAACCTTCACATGCTCTTTCTCGCAATAAGCAGCCCGCACCCGACGCGCCCATCCGAAGTACGGGAAACTAGGAAGAAGTACTGGCCGTGGGCGCAGGACAAGCTCGATAGAGGACTGGCGCGCGCCTTCTACGCCCGCACAGGACGGGGAGCCGTGGCGCTCTTCGACGTCGAATCCAACGAGGAGCTTCATCGGCTCCTGACAGAGTGGTCCGAGATGATACCTGCGGAGTTCGACATTTATCCGCTGCTGGATGCTGATGCGGCGGTGCAATTCCTGAACGAAGGTTAATCGGCGTATCCGGTCAACTCGACATAGCCGCTGCCGGAAATGGGCTGTCCCGAGGAAGTGCCGTCTATTCGCACCGCGCCTTCCCAGTAGCGGATGATGGTGTCGAGTTCCTGGTCGCTGATGTATGGAGTGATCTCAATATCTAGGCCCTCTGCCGGCATCTGGAATCTCCAGCGGGATGGGTAAGTTCCGCCTCGCGGACTTTGCCACTGGTCTAGTACATCGACCTGAACGCCTTCTCTTTCGATGCTCGCGTAGTCGCCGTTTGCCTCGACCACCGTGCCCAGGTGGAAAGCGCTGCCTGTGTCATCACGGGGACGCAACACGCCGTACATTATGTCGCGCCCATCAGAAAGCTGGAGTGCAAACCAGTCCCAGCCGGCATGCTCGTCCGAAAGCTGCGTCGAACTCCATTCTCTGTCAAGCCAGCTCATACCACTTACCGTATGCGCTTTGCCGTTCAGCGTTATCGTCCCGTCCGTTGGCATTCGTGTCATGGAGTAATAGTAGGACGCTTCCCCTGCGCCAGTGCCCTTGTGGCTGAAACCATCTTCGCCTTGAAGCACAATGCCCTTTTCGCTGCTCAGTGTCAGATTGATCTCAAGCCCTTCGTCGCTGGCGTAAAGTCGTATTGGCAAGGCGCTTTCACCGATGGCTTCGACCGACCAGTCCTCAAGCCAGACGCGGAAGGGCGCGCCGACTACGCCTGCCAATCCGAGCGCGTCACGGCTGTAGCGCTCGAAAGAATAGAAGTCGTTGCCCTCCACATCGGTCAGCGCGAAGTGAGCGGTGTACATCTGCTTCGATGCCCACTCTGATGTCCGCTGCGCATCGGCCGTGGTCAAGCCTATCCTGAAGAAGGTAAGCTCGTATCCGAAGTGCCTCCCTTCGGCCGTATCGAGATTGCCCGTGTAATACCACCATTCGAGGGCGTACTCAGGGTGCGGACCGTGGTCATCAGGAAAAGTAAACTTACGTGGTTCAGTGACCTTCTCGAAGCCTGCGTCGTTCGCGTTCAGCGCATCGGCGAGGGTCAGGCTCGCGCTGACCTCCGCATCCGAGGGAGCGGACAGCGCATAGGCAGCGCCGCCCAAGACCGCTATCACTACCGCTAGGATCGCTGCGATTAATACTAGCCGCAAGAGGCTATTCTTCATGCAGCACCTCGGCGGGCGACGAGCGCGACATCCTGAATGCAGGATAGACCGATGCGAGCAGAGCGGCGGCGGCGGCAATCACGACCGCCTGCGCCAGCATCATCGGGTAGATTTCCATATCCATCGACCAGCCGAACGATCTGCGATTGACAACGAATATCAGGACTGCTCCCTGTATCAAGCCCAGTGGCACCGCGAGCAGGCCCGCGGCTATGCCCATCATCCCGGTCTGCGTTGTGAACATCAGCCACACCTGTGTCGGCGTGAAGCCTATGGCGCGAAGCGTTCCGAATTCGGTCGATCGCTCCATCTGCATCGCCATCAGTGCGCTCAGCACACCCACGAATGCCACCGCTATTGACAGCGCATGCACAACCGACGTAATGGCGAAACTTCGCTCGAAAACCTCCAGCGCAGCAGCTTTTAATTCGGCGTTGGAGCGGATTTCGACCTCAGCACCGTTGCCGATTGCGCGACTGATTGCCTTCTTCAGGTCGCGCACGGCAACTCCGTCTGCCGCCGTCACGCCAATTCCGGTGACATTGGCGTCGTTCCAGTAGCGATTGTACAGGCTGCCGCTCATCATCACCTTGCCGTTCGCTGAGTTACGGTAGTCGTAGTAGATGCCCGCAATGCGAAATTCTCGTTCCCCCTCGGATGTGTGCAGTCTAATCGTTGATCCTATGCTCTTATCATTGTGGTATGCATAAGGCTCGGACACGGCTACGGCGCCGCCGCTTTGCAGATCGTCCCAGATCGACGCGGGGCTTCCCTCCTTGAACGAGTTGTAGCGAACGAAATTATCGTAGCTTGTGTCAAATGCCAGCAGTTCCACCTTACCGCTCGGCGAGTTGACACGCGCATTGCGAACAGTGCGGACGCTTGCAACAGCGTCGACCGCTCGTATGCGCTCGACGAACTGAGGCGACAAACCTGTCGCGCCTCCTCGCGAATTGAACGAGGTCGGAGATATGTATAGGTCCGAGCCTAGCGAATTATCCAACCACTGAACGACTGTGCCACGGAAGCTCTGCACCATCGTATCTATGGAAATCGTGATGGATATAGCGACAGCGAGGGCAGCGATAGCGACAGCCGTACGGCTGATGGATGCGGCTATCCCCCCTGCTGCCATCGCACCCATTGCGCCAAATATAGCGCGCATGGGCGGCGCGAGCGCCTTGCTGAACAAAATGACGCACGCGGGCGTGAGCATCGCATAGCCCAGAACAAGCGCGCCTATGCCCGTGAAGGCCAGAATTAGAGACTTGGCTGGTAAAAGTATGAGCGCCACGCCAATGGCTGCCAGAGCAACTCCGGCGGCAGAGGCAAGCGGTATGGCGCCTCTGAAGCGCTCTTCAAGGTGCGAACGTGACAACGTTTCTCGTGCGGAAACGCCGGTCGCTTCAAGTGCAGGCACGAACGCCGCAGCCAATGTTGCGAACAGCCCTAGCAGCGCGCCCTTCACGAGCGACCACACCGGAATGGAGAGTTCCTGCACCGATACCACGAAGAAGAGGTCTGTAATGGTCTGCGTGATGATATTCAGTATTCCGCGCCCGATTACTATACCGAGCAGCACGCCTATGACAGAGCCGATAAGTCCAATAACCAGCGCCTCACTGAGCACAAGAGCGAAAATCTGCTGCCTTGTTACGCCCAGAGCACGCAGCGCTCCAATTACCGGACGGCGCTGCACTACTGAGAATGCCATCGCGTTGTATATCAGGAACGCGCCGACGATCAGACCTAGGAGGCTTATGACAAACAGGTTGTCGTCGAATGAACTCGTAAGCTCGTCGATAGTCTCTGAGCGGGTCGCCGAACTGACGAGTGTCGCCTCGGCGGGCAGAACGCGACGTATGCGTGCTAGCGACTCATCGCCGTTCTCGTCGGAAGATACAATCAGGTCGATATGACTCAGACGCCCTTCATATCCGATGAGCTCCTGAGCCGTGGAAATGTCCGTTATGACCAGGTTCTTGAGTGTTTCGCTGCTCAGGCTGTTGCGAGGGGTTATCAGACCTGCGATCTCAACCAGGTGCGGCTTATCCGAAATCCTGAGTTTGAGGGGATCCCCCGCCTGCAGCCCCAGTTCCTTAGCGGTCTCGACCGATATAAGTGCGCTGTTGGGTATGACGAGCAAGGATGCGACGTTCTGCACAGGTGCATTCGCTCTGCCAACTTGCGGGCTGCTGCGAGTGTATGGACGGAACTGAGCGTCAGCAAGCGGGTCAATTCCAAGTATGCGAAGCGCTCCGCCGTCGTGCGTCCCTTCGGGCAAGTAGGCGTAGCCCTCCACGACAGGCGCGGACGCCCTGACACCCAACTCTACACGCAACTCCCGATAGACATCCTCGGGCAGACCTCCGGGTCCGCCGACAATCCGATGGGTAGCCTTGCCGGAAACGGCGTCGCTGGACAGGCTGAACGCATGCTTGGCGCTCTGATTGCCTAGGTCTATGGCGACCACTATGGCGACGCCGAGTGTTATTCCCAGAACTGAGAGCGCCGTTTGCCACGGTCGGCTGATGATGTAGCGTGCGCTTGAAAGCCACAGCGTTTTGCTCATATATCGCGCCCCGCATTCGTGGCAACCCAGTCAAGAATGCAGTCGATTATTGACATATCCATCGCCTCGGATTCGTTCCACCAGCTTCCCATCCTCCATTGCAAGGACTCGATCTGCCATCCTCGCGACTACATCACTGTGAGACACGATGACCATCGTCTTGCCGCTGCCATCTATAAGGCTCTTTAGAAGGGACAGGATCGCCCTACCCGTATCGGCGTCGAGGTTGCCCGTAGGCTCGTCAGCAAGGATTAGCGGCGGGTCGTGCGCGAGAGCGCGGGCAATGGCAACGCGCTGCTTCTCGCCGCCTGAAAGCCTGTCCGGATAGCTGTCAATCCGATCTCCCATGCCAATCCGTTCCAGCAGGTACATGACTCTATCGTCCGACTCGGCGCTTGGAAAGCTATTGAGCTGGAGCGGCAGCAATAGGTTCTCCTTTACGCTCAACGTGGGAATCAGATTGAAGAACTGGAAGACGAAGCCGATGTTCTTTCGCCTGAATAGCGTGCGATCTTTCTCAGAGAGTTTCGTAATAGGCACGGTGTCTATCAGCACATCTCCGCTTGTTGGCGTGTCAATTCCGCTGATGAGGTTGAGCAGCGTGGTCTTGCCGGAGCCGCTAGGACCAGCAAGAGCGACCAATTCGCCGCGATGAATGTCGGCGTCTGCGCGCTCGATGACTGAGCGCGCCTCGGTCCCCTCTTCGTAACGCTTCGTCAGCGCGCGCATCTCCACCATTGCCTTTCGCGCGAGGCAGGCGGATGTGGCGCTGCGTTTTAGTTGCTTGGCGGTCGAATCTGACGTACTGATAGTATGTCCTGCTAATTGGCACTTCTGTGTAGGAGGTCTTACCTCATTTATAACACAGCGGGAACAATCGGCGTTACATGCGGACATGCTTATACTTGGAATACATAAGCAACAATCTGTCAACCTGATCTGCACCGAAAGCCGTTTACATTGTTGAACAGACGCTGCACCTTGCATATACCACTGACTAATGTCAGTGGAGACGATAGGGTAGGGTAGCGATTAACTTGCGGTGATTGTAGAATAGTCCCGTTGACGCGCCTATTGCAGCGTCATTTTACTGGGAGGTTTTGTTAAGAAAATGCTAATGAGACACTCATGGAAAATTGCGTTTGTGGCTGCGGCGGGGCTTGCGTTGCTGACAATGGCTTGCAGTTCTGGTGAGCCAGAACTTGGTGCGCCGAAAGCACCCACTGCCGCGCCTGCTCAGCCTGCGTCCACTCAGCCGGCTGCTTCGGCACCGGCGCCTGCATCTGAACCCGCGATCAAGGAGTGGGACTCGCCGCCACCAATGACGATTGGCACGAGCAAAGACTTCACGGCGGTCATTGAGCTGGAGAAGGGTGGCGAGATTGTCATAGACCTGTTCGAGGACGGAGCGCCTACGACGGTGAACAACTTCGTCTTCCTTGCTAACGAAGGCTTCTATGATGGAGTAACCTTTCACCGCGTGCTGGAAGGCTTCATGGCGCAGACGGGCGACCCGACAGGCACAGGTGGAGGTGGCCCGGGATACCGCTTCGACAACGAACTTAGCCCCGACCTGCGACACGAAGGCCCCGGCATACTCTCGATGGCGAACGCGGGCATGCGAAACGGGCAAGGAACCAATGGCAGCCAGTTCTTCATAACTTTCCGCGAGACACATTCCCTTGACGGATACAATCTGGACGGTTCGGAAAAGGACTGCGCGGCTGAATCCTGCCACTCTGTGTTCGGCAGAGTTGAAGAAGGCAGTATGGATGTCGTGATGGGCATCAGCCTGAGAGACCCTGGCAGCGCGACCACCCCGGGCGATGTAATCAAGACGATTAGAATCGAAGAAAAATAGTTTATTGAAGACCGATTGGAGGAATTGTGGTAAGCAAGCAATACAGTGCTCCGCCAGCGATGGCGATAGATCAGGGCAAAAAGTACACAGCGACTATTGAATTGGAGAATGGCCGCGAGATAGAGATAGAGCTGTTCGCTGCCGATGCACCTATAACCGTGAACAACTTCGTATTTCTGGCGCGTGAAGGCTACTATGACGGCATAACCTTCCACCGCGTCATTCCCGGCTTCATGGCGCAAGGTGGTGATCCGACAGGCTCAGGTAGCGGTGGGCCGGGCTACCAGTTCGACGACGAGTTTCATACGAGTCTGCGCCACGACACGCCGGGCGTTTTGTCGATGGCAAATGCAGGCGTTCGGGGCGGACGTGGAACTAACGGTAGCCAGTTCTTCATTACCTTCGTTCCCACACCGCACCTGGACGATCACCACTCTGTGTTCGGCAGGGTGGTGTCTGGAATGGATGTGGTGAATGGCATTACGGTCCGAGACCCTATGCGCCAGAGGACACCGGGCGACGCTATGAAGACAATCCGTATCGACGAGTCCGAATAGCTCTGACCTATTTCTGATTGCATGAACGCGATCGTGCTGAAACAGAGGCGCTGGCAATATGCTTGCCAGCGCCTCTGTTATTCTCGCTCTCGCCACGCGAGCTACTGCTAATCGATTTAGTCGTCGCCTACCACCGGAGCGATGTACGGTTCGGTCTCATCGGCTGGCTTCGTTAGGTGCAGGCTGAACAGCTTGCCCTGTGTACCAATCCAGGACTGGTTGCCGGCGCTCAACTCCTCGCCGCTGATGAGTGGCCTGTTGTTAATTCGAATACTAGGCTCTGTCTGCGAGCTGCGTATCTCCACATCTTCTTTGCTGAAGTAGAATGACAGCCCGTGCAACTCAGGTATTCCTAGTTCCTCTCCCTGGAGAAGATTCTTCGAATTTACGAGAGTCAGGAACGAACGCTCAAGCGTGGTGAAATCCACGAGCAATTCATTATCGTCATCGTATATGTAGCCGTATGGAGTTGGCCTTGTCAGCCCATATATTGCGTATATTATGCCTGCCATCATAAGTATGGCTGCTACACCCGCCACAGAGTATATGAATATCAACAACGGGAAGTCGCTGCTCTCTTCAGGCGCGGGCGGCTCAATTACCGGCGGCGCGGGTGCAGGTGGTGGTGGCGGCGCAGGTGCCGGAGGCGCCGCTTGCTGCACCACTACCACAGGCTCAGGCCTCGCGGGAGGCGCCGGGTATGATGACAATACCTCAGAGTTCGTGGTGAAGTTGTAATCGCGAGCGGCGTACTTCATGTTCAGCTGGAACAACGCAGTGTGAAGTTCCTCTACGTCCGGCGTAAACACGATGTCGAACGCCCAGGCGTGTCCCGTGTTGAGCAGTTCTTGCGGAATGAGCTCTATCACGCCTGCTCCGCTTTCAGAGGAAATATCCGCTGAGAGCAGGTTTATGGGTATGCCATATGGCTGGTCGTTTACCTTTACTTCTGCTGTGCCGATGATCACTCGCTCTCCGGGTACCAGCGCGTCCGTGTGTGCTAGATTCACGTCGAGCACGGGGAATGCCTGTGCCGAAATGGACTTGTGAGTCGAAATGGTATGCAGGTGCTGCGGCCAGTGCATTTCCAACTCTACCTTGTAATGGCCCTCGCTGCCGAGCGGTGGCACCGTCGTAGAATAGTAGGCGTCGCCGGCAATCGCATCCCCAAGTTCGCCGTTGTCATTCAGGGTGTGCGTGAATGTCTGTCCACTGGGAGACACGATCGTAGCTCTCAGATCGGCGTCAGTCACGCTCACGCGCTCCGATCCGTCTGAGATGTACACAACGAATTCCGTGCTCTGGTCGTGCGGAATCGTATCGAACGACACAAGATGCAGGTCCAGCTTGTTCTTGGGATAGTGCCACGCCGAAATGAAGCCGTCGCCGCCTCGCACATCCACCGTCCACTCACCCGGAATCGGGTCAGTCAGTGTCCAAATCACAACATGCGGTGTTTCCACAACACCGGATAGTACGCGGTCGCCCTCGGCCGCTGTAACACCTGACGGATTCTGGAGACTCAATGATCCCGTCGAACCCTGCTTGAAGAATACGATCGAAGACTCTGTGGTGCTCGGCGGTATATCGAGGGAGGCAGTGAACACGTCATTAGGAGCGAGTTCGTCCTGACCAATCTCGAAAAGCGAGCCCTTTGCGTCACTACTCAGGATCTTGTCCGCGATGACTTTCAACTCCTGCGGCGTGGCAAGCGGGAAGATCTCGCCGCCGGTGCCGCCTGAGACGGTTCGCAGGAAGTCTTTGGCGTAAGTCGAAGACCCTGGAAGCGCAACTCCGTAGACCTGCCAGCCTTCCTTGTTGAAGTCATTGATGGTATCGCCTAGCGGATATTCCGCTGCTGGGGCATCACCATCTATTTCGCCACCTGACACAACGTACACGGCTGACCCGTCGCCTGCGCCTTCGAACTTCATGCGTTCGTGGGCATAAGAGAGGGCTGACGAAAGATCTTCAACTTGGACGGCGGACGAGTCCTCTATCCTGTTGACGACCTCTCGATATGTGCTCTTGTGTTCCGCGCTGCCAGCGACTGCCGGGCCTATAATGCCTTCATCACCTGTAGTGATGAAGCCCAGGCTCTGGTCCTCGCGCAACTCGGACAGCAGCCCGATAAACGAGACCGTCATGTCGCGGTTGCTCTCGGACATGCCCGAGGCATGCCGGTCAACGACCACTATGTAGAGCGGGTCGTTGCTTTGAGCGCTCAGAAGCCCCGTCTGGCTTGCAGACCACGAAAGTAATAGTATAGCTGCTAGAAAAAACGCGATTCTGGATTTTTTCATCTTCCACCTCCGTACACAAGTCAGAATGACACAAGACACGAAATTGCTTCAACGCGTATTTAGACCTTTTTTAGACTGCAATCTAATTAGTACATCAGAAATGTCCAATAAAATCGCTAGTGTTTCATGCCATAGAAATGCCATTCTTCTGTGTCGCTTAACTGGTGGACGGGTAATTGTCGCAGCTGCAATGGTGCTGATAATGCTCGCAATACCCTCAGCTTGCACTGACAACGGAACGAGTGACACCAACGAGGAAGGACCCTTTGTTGAGGTGGTGCGAGGGATTGTGTTGGAAGTGGATGCGGAGTCGCTGATTTCCCTGGACGCGCTGGAAGTGCAAGATGAGAGTGGAGCAGTTTGGCACTTCGTGGGCAGAGGCAAGGTAGTGCCGGGTTTCACGCCGTCGCACTTGAGCGAACACAAGCTTTTGGGATTGGCTGTGGAAGTGAGCTTTTATCGAGAGGGCGAGGTGCTGGTACTGGAGGACATCAGCGATTAGCGGAATTCAGCCGCTGCTGGCGTTTGATGCTGTAAATGACATAGGTCGTGCCGCCGCCAATAGCGAGAATCACTATCACAAGGACGAGCAGTCCTTCAGTGCTCGACACCGAGGCGGCTTCCGCGATGTTGATTGGCGTGGTCGCAGTTACTTCCCCGTGCTCTTCGGTCACTATTTTTGTTAGCAATGACCATTGTCCTGAGCTACGGAAGATGATATTGCCCTTGTAGTGAATCGGAGTCGATGGGTCGTTTAGCGCAGGTGTCTGGTATGTCGGCTCGCCTTCAGGATTGTAGGCGACGATGAGAACGCGCGCATCCTCGACCAGCGTCTCCGTAGAGTGGTCCAGGATCATTACGCCGAAATGCACAGTGCCGACTCTGGGTTTGTGGGGCTGTATAGTAATGATAACTTCGTATGGACCGGCCGGACCACGGTGGAGCTGCAGCGGCTTGTCGAAGACCGATTCGCGTTCGGCCGGCGCCTGTCCCCCCGGCGTCTGTCCCATTATAACGACGCTCAGCAACATCAATGCGACCACGCGACAGACCAACCCGATTCCACCTTGCTTGGTGTGGAGAAGAGTAAATTGAGGGACGGTGGGTGTGAAGCGCAATTGAGCGTTCTTATGGGGGTAAGGCTGAGGGAAGTGGGCTTGCCAGGGATCGAACCTGGGACCAATCGGTTATGAGCCGACCGCTCTGCCGCTGAGCTACAAGCCCGTTAAATGTGATTTTAGCCTAACTAATGGGAGTACGCACTGTCAAGGATTGTACTCCACTGAGTGCTCAGGCCGAAGTCTCTCCCACCAACAGCCGAATCCTAGGCTAGGTGTACCCTGTGGACGGATTATCGATCCAGAGACTTGTGAACGAATCCAGCAATTTATCGCTGGCGCAGCCATAGTGGCTGATCCAATCTGGAACGCATTAGTCCGTGGGTAGGACGAAGGGCAGCCCGATTCTCTACTAGATAAACACGCTCTCAAATTGGCTCAGTTAAATGTGCTCCCCCAGATGCCTGCAATTGGAGGCATTGACAGAAAATGACTACATCGCCAAAATGGCATGCATTATGGAAAGCAATAACATGGGGATGCACGGCCCTTGCAATGCTGGAACGAAGGATGCATCGTGACAGGGTGTGGACGCTGAGTGGCTGGACGTACTGAGATCATCAGCGAGTTGAACTGTAATCTCAATGGCTGATGAAGTTGGGGGCATATATGGGCACATTCGACGGAAAAGTGGTAATCGTCACTGGTGGCGCTCATGGCATCGGAAGGGACACTGCGATCGAATTCGCCAAGGAGGGTGCCAGCGTCGTCATCGCAGACGTTAACGAGGAGGCGGGTCGGGCAGTTGAAACCGAACTGAATCAACTGGGCACGAGCGGTCTCCTCGTCGTGGCAGACGTTGCGCTCCTTGCGGAGTGCAGTCGAGTGGTCGCGGAGACGGTCGAGGCTTTCGGCGGCGTGGACGTGCTGTTCAACAATGTTGGCATTCAGTCACCCGATTCGTACCGGAACGTCGAGGATACGTCGGAAGAGATGTGGGATCGCATCTTGAACGTGAACCTCAAGAGCTACTACATGATGTCGAAGTTCGCAATACCTGAAATGCGGAAGCGGGGCGGGGGAGCGATAATCAACACCGCAAGCGTTCAGGGCCTTCAGTCACAGAAACTAGTACCTGCTTATGCTGCCAGCAAGGGCGGTGTGCTGTCGCTGACACGCCAAATGGCTCTTGACTACGCCGAGGAAAATATACGGGTGCTTGCGGTCTGCCCCGGCACTATCGACACTGAGATGGTTCGAACCGTCGCTCGCTTGGAGGATGGCGACCCTGACCGTATCGTCGCCGAGTGGGGTAAAGGACACCCCATCGGCAGGGTCGGTCAGGGGCTGGACGTCGCCAACGTAGTGCTGTTCTTGGCGAGTGAGAAGGCGAGTTTCATGACTGGGGAACATGTCAACGTGGATGGCGGATTTATGGCACTCGGAGCGTGGGCTTCAGGCGCGGGCGCGGCGCAGGAATAGGTTTCGCCAACTTCATGATCAGAAGACCGGCTCTGAGACGGGCACCCCCTGTTACTGCCGAGAGGGAGGGAAGTATGGAGCAGAAAGTGGCTATCGTCACAGGAGGCGCTGGCGGTTTGGGATCGGCAATCTGCCGCAAATTCTCTACGCGTGGCGCTGCTGTCGCCGTGGCCGACGTCAACCAGGAAGCAGCAGAACAATTGGCACAGTCAGTTGCCTCTGATGGCGGCAAGGCAATCGCGGTGCAGGTTGAGGTGACGGATGAAATGTCAGTGACCAGTGCCGTCAGGACGGTCGTGGGCAATCTCGGGCGGGTGGACTTCCTGGTTCATTGCGCTGGCACGAACATCAAGGCGCCCATACTCGATATGTCGCTCGATCAGTGGAATCTTTCTCTGGAGGCGCACTTGACGGGAGCATTCCTATTCTGCCGGGAAGCGGGCAGGCAAATGGTCGAGCAAGGAGACGGCGGCAGTGTCGTGTTGATGTCATCGGTTACGGCTACCTCACCGGTGCCCGAGCGCGGCGCTTATGGCCCGGCGAAGGCAGCGCTCATCAATTTCGCGGGACAGCTTGGCTTAGAGTGGGCTCGGTATGGAATCAACGTCAACGCGGTCTGCCCTGGCGTCGCGCTTACACCTATGACCGAGATGGTGTACAGCAGAGAGCCGGAACTGAGGGAACAGAGGCTGAAGCGCTTCCCGATCAAGCGTGAGGTCCTACCGGAAGAAGTTGCCGACCTCGTGCTTTTCCTGTGCAGCAATGAAGCCCGTTACATCAATGGCGTAGGCATTCCCATAGACGGCGGCTTCCTCAACTCAGGGTTTTACCAAGATCCTGAGAGTTAAGTCGTTTCCTTATTAGATTGGAGAAACAGGCATGGCGCTATTGAACAACGAGACCGATGTCTCTGTACTCGTCGATGGACTTGACCATGTTGAAGGGATCGCCTGGGGACAGGACGGGTACTGCTACGCCGGTGGTGAGGCAGGCCAGATTTACCGGATCGACGTGGAGCGCAAAGAGGCAGTGCAAATTGCGGACACCGGTGGGTTCATACTCGGTCTGGCACTTGACGCGCAGCACAACATATATGCCTGCGATACCGGTAACAAAGCTGTCATGAAGATTTCTCCCGACGGGGGCGTGACGAAGTACACCTCCGGCGCACCGGGCGAGCCATTCAACAATCCGAACTATCCGGCCTTCGACGCCGACGGCAACCTCTACGTCTGCGACTCAGGCGACTGGAAGTCCGACAACGGTAAGATATACAGAATCATGCGCGGCGGTGCGACAGAGGTCTGGACTCGCTCACTCTGCGAATTTCCCAACGGCCTCTGCGTGGGTTCTGACGGTTCAAGCCTGTTCGTGGCGATGAGCCTGAATCCCCCTCGCATTTCCGAGATTTTAATAACGCCGGATGGCTCCGCCGGATCTGTGCGAACTGTCGTTGAGATTCCCGGCGCGGTGCCGGACGGCGTGGCTTTTGACACCGATGGGAACCTGTATGTGGCCTGCTACCGTCCTGATCGAATCTATCGATACTCGGCTTCCGGGCAGCTCGAAGTGCTTGCGGATGACTTTGAAGGCACGATCATTGCGGCGCCGACAAACATCGCGTTCTGTGGTGCGGGGCGGGACATTCTACTGAGCGCCAATCTGGGCCGCTGGCACATAACACGCTACGAGACGGGTGCCAGAGGACTGCCTTTACAATATCCTGACCTTGGATGAGCCGGCCCGCGTTTAGGGAGACCTGAATATGACCCAATACCAACTCGAGCGCAACCACGGATGTCGTGTTTCAGACGCTTGGACGTTTCGCGGCCTCAAGACCGCCGTTATCGAAAACGAGCTGCTGAGGATCGTCGTGCTCATCGACAAGGGCGCCGACATTTACCAGTTCGTGCACAAGCCCTCGGACACGGACTTCCTCTGGCGTTCCCCTTGGGGTGTCCGCGACCCGACCGTGCGCATGCCGACTACGGGGTCTGGCGAAGGTCTGTGGATGGATGTTTATGAAGGAGGCTGGCAGACTGTACTGCCCGGTGGAGGATTCCCCACCCAGTACATGGGCGCCGACATGGGCCTGCACGCCGAGGTGAATACGGTCCCGTGGGATGCGGTGATTCTCGAGGACACGACTGAAGTAGTCTCAATGCGCTTCTGGGTGCGAGCGGCCCGCACTCCTTTCTTCTTCGAGAAGACGCTGACGCTGCGCAGCGGCTCCGCCGTGCTCGAAATCGAGGCGCGCCTTACTAACGAGGGAGAGGAACCCGTCCACTGCGTATGGGGCGAGCACATCGCGCTGGGCGCCCCTTTCCTGAGCGAAGACTGCGTCATAGACCTTCCCGGTGGGACACTCATCAACGAAGAATTGGAAGACTGGCATCCTAACAACAAGCTGAAATCGGGCTTTAATGCGCCGTGGCCCATGTCCCAACTCAAAGACGGAACGCCCAGGGACTTGAGCAGAATCCCTCCTAAGAGTTTCCGCTCCTACGATATGTCCTACATCGCGGACATGCCGGACGGATGGTATGCAGTGACCAACCAGAAGACAGGAATTGGCTTCGGCTTCCGCTATCCCACGGAAGTGTTCAGATACCTGTGGTACTGGCACTCGTTCGGCGGCGGATTCGGGTATCCCTGGTATGGACGCACTTACAATGTGGGATTAGAGCCATTCACAAGCTATGGCAACAGCGGATTGGCGGGAGCAGTGGAGAACGGCACCGCGCTGCTCGTGCAGCCAGGGCAAACGGTGGAGACATCCCAGCGAGCTGTAGCATACAGCGGCGCCTCACGGGTCAGATCGATCTCGTCGGACGGGGATGTAACCATTGAGAGTAATGCCGCTTTGCAAGGCAGCTAAACTCAGCAGGTTTCTCAAAGGGATTTCTGATGTTGGCTCCCGAAGGCATTGTTGCGGCACTTTTGATATTCCTGCTGGCTTTCAGCAACATCGCTGCAGTCCCCGCATCGACGGCGAGTCTGCAATATTGAACCCGATTTGTCAGTCTATGCTCATGAAGCGGCGCCAGTCTCTGTTTGCGAGGGCGGGCAACAGATGAGCGCGCTGGCGTCCGAAGTGCGTACCGGCGACGAGCAGTGACAGAACTATGCAGAGGATGATCTGACCGAGCGGCTGACCCGTGGCAATGGTTAGCGCGTTCAGCGCGATGAAGACGGCAGTCATTGCCCATACGACATGGCGCGTCGCCCCAAGCGCCAGGAGACCGATCGCTCCTGAGATTGCCGTAATCTGCCAGAGCATAAGCATGGATATACCCAGCACGGTTGCAGCACCCTTGCCTCCTCGGAAACCCAGAAATGGTGAGAAGTTGTGTGCCACAACTGCAGCCAGCGCCGTAAAGTACAGCGCAGTGGGCGGCACGCCAAGTCGCTGCCCAACAATGATGGCGATAACGCCCTTGACGGCATCCACGGCAAGCACGAGAATGCCCGAGGCTACGCCGACTTCCCGCCCAATATTGGTAGCGCCGGGGTTGCCGCTGCCCACGCCACGAATGTCGATGCCTCGTCTCCACTTGCCCATCAGGTACGCAGTAGGGAAGCTGCCCAAAAGGAACCCGAGCAAAATGACGCCCAACGATTCTATGCTCGGCATCCTAGTCGTTGGCTAGCTGCTTTGCGGCTTGCAAGCCGAGGTTGTAGCCCACTATGCCCATGCCGGTGATTACACCTCTGCATGCTGGGCCAATTTCGGAGACGCGCCCCCTGCTCGCGGGGTTGGACATATGGATTTCCAGCGTTGGAATCGGGGCTTCGCGAATCGTGTCGGCAAGGGCAGGATGTCCGGTCGTGTAACCGCCGGGGTTAATCAGAGCGGCGTTTGCATCGGTTCCCTTCAGCTTGGCTATAACTTCGCCTTCCTCGTTTGAGTGGAATATCTCAACGTCCACTCCCACCTCCGATGCGTACTCTTGGATGTGCTCATCGTATTCAGGCAGCGTCATGGTGCCGAAGATTTCGATGTCAACTGTGCCGCGCAATTCCATGCCTTGTCCGTGAAGAACCAACACCTTCGTCATAGTTTCGAGTCTCCTTGCTTGCAGAGTAAGATTGAGCCTAGAAGAATAGGATGATGTGCGCTATATGTCTAGAGCGGTGAAGCATGCGGCGATGATGCTGTCAACATCGATAGCGTACTCCTTATAAAGCTCCGTCCTGCTGCCCGACTGCCCGAACTCGGTCACGCCGAGCGGTGTTACAGTTGTGCCCAGCGCACCGCCGAGCCATGCGAGCGAATGGGGATGGCCGTCGGCGACGGTCACGACAGGCGCTTTGCGCTCGGCTGTCGGAATGATGTCCGACATAAAGGGTTCCTTAGGATTGCCGCTGACAGCGGAGTGCACACTGTCTTGATAGTGCCTGTACAGGGGCCCTGGCCCGGTAATGTTGATGATGTTTGCGAATACTCCTTCGCGCAGCAATTCCTCGCTCGCCTCGACTGCTTCAGGAATCATGGCGCCGCAGGCCATGATGTTCACCACATTCTCGCCCGGCTGGTAGTGCGCTTCCGATGCGCGGCTGACGAGGCGGTAAGCGCCACTTAGCACCTGAAGTCGTAGCTGCTCCCTCTCCCCGGCGTCCTCCGGCAAGGTCAAGAGCGACTGGTCAACGCGCTTACTGGTTAAGCGCAAGTAACTTGAGCGCCTGCGCCGCCGTACCTGTTCGAGCGCGCTCAGCATAATCCATTCGACTTCCTTGCCGAAGCAGGGCTCGTAGAAGTCAAGCTCCGGCATTTCAATCCCGATTGACGGTGTAATCAAGGACTGGTGCGCGCCGCCTTCCGGTGCAAGTGTGATGCCTGACGGCGTTCCCACGACGATGAACTTCGCGCCTGCATAAATGCTGTACATGAATGCGTCAAGCCCTCGCCTGACGAATGGGTCGTACAGCGATCCGATAGGGAACAGCAGCTCGCCGTTGGCCTCGAATGACTGCCCTAGCTGCCCTAGCATCATGAACAGGTTGTTTTCAGAGATACCGAGTTCGATATGCTGGCCCTGCGACGACTCGTTCCACCTGAGCGCGCTTGCGACCTCTTCCTCTGGTAGAAGCTCAGGCTCGGTGCGCTTCCACACGCCTGCTCTGTTTATCCAGCCTCCAAGTCCTGTGGAGCTTGCCACATCAGGACTGACGGTAACGATGCGGTCAGCGACCTCGGGCAGGTTGCGCGATAGATCTGTAAGAACCAACCCGTATATCTGAAGTGTGGAAATGCTTCCCCTGTATTCATGGTCGAGGTCGGTCGGAAGGCGGTGAACCAGTGATGAGAACGGGCGCGATTCGGAAGAGCGAAGATGATCGGCCGTGTCGAGACATTTTCTGCCTGCCGCCGAATCGGGCGCGAACCCGCTCCACACCTGACTTTTCGATAGGCCTACACGCTCGCGTAGTTCATCCATCTGAGTGGTGGACAGCAGGTTGGAATGGTTGCGCGGGTCACCAATGGAAGGCAGCATCCAGCCCTTGAATGTGTAGGCGAACACCACAGTTGGACCTCGCAGCTCGTCGGCGCGGGCGAATGCGTCTCGCAGCATGGAGAAGTCGTGGCCCCCGAGGTTACTGAATAGGCTGTGAAACTCGTCATCATCCCACCTGCTGATGAAGCGCGCTAAGTCTCGTGGATACCTGCTGGATCGTGGTAGCCATTCGCGCAGCGTAGAGGGATCGACACGCAATAGCCGCTGGTATGCTTCGTTGGACATTTCGTCTATGCACATTCGCAGCAATTCGCCATTGGGCTCGGCGAAGGCGCTCTGCAGGCGCCTACCATATTTGACATCCAGGAAGTTCCATCCGTTGGCTGCGAACATCTCTCGCCAGCTTCCCACGCGGATGCCAGGAATTATGCGGTCGAGGCTTTGGCGGTTGAGGTCAACGACCCACAGCACATTGTCCAGATCGGCCATTTCCGGCTCTGCTATGGCTTCCCAGATTGAACCTTCGTCCAGCTCTGCATCCCCCACGAGGCTGATGTATCGCCGCCGCGCGCGGTTGTAAAAGTGGAGGTGTGAGCGCAGATACTCCTCAGTAAGGGCTGCAAAGTTGGGCGCTACGGGTCCCAGCCCCACAGAGCCGGTGGAAAAATCCACGGCATCAGGGTCTTTAGTCTGACTCGGGTATGCCTGCAAGCCGTGGAAGCCCCGAAGAGTCTTGAGATATTCCCCATCGAGATTTCCCAGCAGATACTGTATGGCGTGATAGACTGGGGACGCGTGGGGCTTGACGGAAATCCTGTCGCCGCCACGCATGTAGTCGAAGTACAGCGAGGTCATTATCGTGACGACCGATGCGCTGGATGCCTGATGACCGCCCACCTTGCCGTCCGGCGAATGGCGCACGTTGTTCGCGTAGTGGACCATCTGCATCGACAGCCAAAGAACACGGTCTTGAATCTGTCTCAGAATCGTGTCGCGGTCCAGATAGGGGTCCGTCTGTTCTCGAATTGCCGTTGCCATCGTTGACCTCTCAGTTAGATATCAGGTGTCAGCAGTCAGCAATCTGTTATCCGGATGTCACATCTTACAGATGTGGTTTGATCCAGCTTAGTCCTGCATCCGTCGTGGAGGCCGGAACATACTCGCAGCCGATCCAGCCGTCGTAGCCAATGTCGTCGAGGTACTTGAACAGGTAGGAGTAGTTAATCTCCCCCGTGCCCGGCTCATGGCGACCCGGATTGTCGGCTATCTGGATATGTCGGATGATATCCTGGTTGCGTTCGATGTTGCGGGCAAGATCGCCTTGCATAATCTGCATGTGATAAAGGTCGTGCTGCAAGAATAGGTTATCGGAACCCACGCGCTCGATGAGGTCGCGCGCCTGCTCCGGATAGTTGAGCACGAACCCGGGAATGTCGATTGTGTTGATAGGCTCGATGAGCAGCCTGATGCCCGCCGCCCCGAGCTGCTCGGCGGCAAACTTTAGGTTGCTGATGATCGTGGCGTCCCTGTCTTCGTCTGACACGCCATCCTGGGCTAGGCCTGACAGGCAGTTGACCTGCGGGCAGTTCAGCGCGGTGGCGTACTCGATAGCTTTGCCCACGCCCTCCAGGAACTCGCCAACTCGGTCCGGATGGCAGGCAATGCCGCGCTCGCCGGCCGCCCAGTCGCCAGCCGGCAGGTTGTGAAGAACTTGCGCGAGGCCGTGTTGCTCCAGTTTCTCAGCGAGTTGGGCAGGTTCGTAGTCGTAAGGGAACAGGTACTCAACTCCCTTAAAGCCGGAGTTTGCGGCGGCGGCGAAGCGGTCGAGGAAATCGACCTCGTTGAACATCATGGTAAGGTTGGCTGCGAAATTTGGCATGTCAATCCTCTGGAAATAGTCGGTTGTCAGCAATCAGTATTCATCAATTCTTGCGAGTCTAAGTCAGGCTTGACGGTTGTACAGGTCGCTCTTCGTCAGCGGCTTTATAGACTGCCATCGCCATCTGCATAGTGTGGCGAGAGAATGCAATGTCCATATCAGGCTGCTCGTCCCTTACGATGGAATCGATGAACTGGCGGGCCGCGCCGTTGAAGCCTTCAATCCAGTCCATTGGAACTTGGATTCCTGTTGTCTCCGTGCCCTTGACGACCATCACGGGCGGCAGGTCAAGCATTTCCCCTGTACAGCGCGTTACCCATATTGCGCCCTTGCTGCCTTGAATCTCAAAGAACTCGTCCGCGGCGTAGTACCTGCCTCGAATGGTCATCTCTGGTGCGGAGGAGTATTCCAGCACGCCGAGGCAATTCCTGTCTTTGAACTTCCATATCGCCGCGCTGGGCGTTTCGTCCAGATAGTCGTCAGACCTTGAGACGATACTCTGCACACTTTCGACCTCACCTATCCAGTTTATGGCTGTCGCGTACTTGTGCCAGCCGTCGTCGTACAGCATCCCACCTGCATGTAGTGTGGGGTCGCGTCTCCAGGTATACGCTCCCGGCGAAACCACAATCTGCGAGTTGTCCAGCTTGCCGCGCACGGTTCTGATGCGAACCATTGACGGCTCGCCTATAACACCCGCGTCCAGCAATTCCTTGGCCTTCACAATTGGTGGGTAGTACAGGAAGTTCTCGGTAGTACGGTACTTCGTCGTCGCGCTTTGAAGAGCCGACTCAATCGTGTCGATTTCCGCGACCGTCGATGAGATCGGCTTCTGGCAGGAAACATGTTTGCCGGCGTTCAGCCCGTCCACAATCTGCTGCGGGTGCAGGTGGGTAGGCGTGAGCAACTCTACGGCATCCACATCCGAGTCGTTTAGCAGGTCTTCGTAGCTGGCGTGGATGCGCGGGCTGATGCCCCACTGCTTGGCGCGCTGCTCGGCGCGTTCAGGCTGCGGGTCGCAGAGTGCAGTAATCTCGCAGTGCTCGTGCATCAGGTAGCCGGGCGCGTTCAGCTGCGAGATTGTGCCGCAGCCTACAATTGCCATTCTTACTTTGTCCAACTCCCGCCTCCCGCTCATGGAAATTACGGCACAGGCATACTAAGCCGCTGTTGCCTTGTAGGATACCATCTGCAATGGAGTTTGGCACGATCAAGTGTGCATTTCGTCAGGTAATTTAGGTACGATGTGCCAGCAAAAGAGAGGCGCTGTGTGCCTTTGATTAACGAATATCGCCCTATGCCTACTACGCTGGATGAGACAGTATCCGTATTTTCTCTAGCGGATCCTATGAACGATGCCATCTTCCGACGTAATCAGCAACGAATTCTCGTCTGCCACGCCAACCGCCGACACAGGAAAGCCCAGCGATAGCTGCCAATCGACCACGCCCGACGACGCATCCAGACCATAGACTGCGCCCGCCTGATTGCCCACGATAAGCGTTTTGCCCGCCAATGCTAAGTTCTCTGAAACGGGTGTCTCCGATGAGAACCTCCAGATGACCTCCCCCGATGCTGCGTCCACCGCCACCACTGTCTCTGCATAGTCAGGATGCCTTGCGACGAGAAACAGCCTGCCATCGCCCGATGCTGCTATGCGCGCAGTCAGACCTCCGATGCCTCTGTGATGCCAGGAATACCCCACAGGGTCGGGCGGGCGCGGCGCAGAGTTCCAAATCCAGAGTTTGGTCCACCAGAAGCGCAATGCCTTTTCCATAGGGATGTCCCGCGCGTGTATTTCAATCGCCTGAACGCTTCCCCGGTCACCAGACACGGCAACGATGTCGCCCACAATGACGGGCATCCCCGCGACACCAAACCAGAGGCGCGTTGTGAGGCGACGTTTCCCCTTCCCTGCATCTATCAGATTCAGATGACTCTCGTCGCTCAGCACTGCGACTATGCCTTGAGAGTACGCCAGCGGACTGATGGCTTTGCCGCCCTCCGGTACGTGAGTCCATATCACATCTCCGGTAAGCGCGTCCAGTGCGTGTATTCTGCTGGAAGCAACATAAAGCAGACCCTCGTGTACGACAGGGCTTCCGTAAGGAATGTCTTCAGTTTCATAAGACCATACCTCACGCCCCGTACTGCTCTCCAGTGCGATGAGCCGTCCGTCCCTGGTGCCTGTGTATAGAATATCTCCCGCCGCAGTTGGTGGGTAGTCTGAAACACCGTTGAGTTGGTAAGTCCAGACAGGCCGTCCGGAATCGAGGTCCAGGGCAATGATTCGACCTGTCTGCGTTCGCTGTCCAGCCACGATAATTACCATGCCGCGATACGCCGTCGGCGGCGGGGAAATGGCTTCACTCGTGTTGAAGCTCCACTCAATACTGCCGGCTGGCGGCTTGGCAATTTCCTGAATTTGCTGCACCGATTCAGTGATCGAAGATGTTGGTAAAGACACCGGCAGCGAAATGTCGAAGTAATTCCAGATGCTTACCGACGCCATCAGTATGAAAATGCCAATGATCGCCGACGCAGGGAGTATCAAAAGCCAAGGCCTATTATTCCTGCGAGGATAGTCAGACTCGGGTGCGTGGAATCTCATATATGCGCTTGCGTTCCTATTCGAACAGAACCTATTTGCTTCGGACGATATTGATGTTCGTCCATACAGTCAATACATTCCATTTGTCCACTCGCAACTGGTTTGACATGACAATATACCCAGTGTAATATCGCCGCATGTTTGCAGACCGAGCAAACTGACGACTCAAGAGACCTACACGGATGCACCCTAGTTGCCTTCTTGGGGAGGAACAAATGAATCGACTGTCGTTATTAATTCTCGTCTTAATTGTAATCATCTCAAGTATGGCAATCGTTGCTTGCGGTTCTGCCGAGCCCCAGATCGTAGAGGTTGAAGTCGTAAAAGAAGTGGAAGTCGTCAAAGAAGTCCAAGTTGAGGTCGTCAAAGAAGTCCCCGTTGACCGCGAGGTCGTGAAAGAAGTGGAAGTCGTCAAGGAAGTCCAAGTTGAGGTCGTAAAGGAAGTCATCAAAGAGGTCGTGGTAGTCGCCACTCCGGTGAGACAGGCGCAGGAAGCCACCTTCGTGATGCGCGCACCCGAGCCTAATCCGAAGCGCGGTGGAAACCTTCGTACGGCCTTCGGTGTAACCATGACCAACTTCGATGTCCAGCAGGGCGCGGGCCCGCATGTTCTCGGACACTTGTACAACAAGCTCGTAACCAAGAACCTGGCAGACGGATTACGCACAATTGCTCCGGACCTCGCCGTTTCTTGGGAAGCTGCCCCAGACGGCAAGGCATACACGTTCAATCTCAGAGAAGGCGTAACATTCCACGACGGCACGCCGTTTAGCGCGGTAGATGCTGTCGCTAATTTTGAGCGAATAATTAACCCGCCAGCCGGAATATCCAGCAGGAGCAAGGACCTGCTCCCGATGATAGACACGGTGGACAAGGTCGACGACTATACTGTGAAGTTCAATCTGAACGCGCCCACGCCATTTTTCGTGGAGTTGCTCACCAGTTCACCGCTGCTGATCTACTCCAACAAATCCCTCGAAGAGAACAGCTACGACCTGCGGCAGATAGAAGTTGCGCCGGGCACGGGAGTCTTCAGATTTGTGAACCATGAACCCGGTGAGAAGTGGGAGTTCGAGGCGAACCCCGACTATTGGAATCCGGAGCTTCCCTATCTGGACAGCCTGACCATGCTCCATGTTCCCGCTTGGCCTGACAGAGGAACCGCCGTATTGACCGGACAGGCGGACTTCTCATGGAACATATCGCCCGATACGCACGCCGAAGCTAAGCGGAGGCAGGACTTGGGCGCGGTTACATACGACTGCCTCAACTCCCATAACTTCGCAATAAACAACGAGCGAGCCCCCTTCAGTGATCCAAGAGTGCGGCGTGCGATACACCTCGCAGTGAGTCGTCAGACGCAGATAGATGGGTACACTCCGGTTTGGGAGCCCACATTCGTTACTCGCTGGATTCCGAAGCCCAGCCCATTCGCCACCGACCCCAACGCAATCCTTCAGATGCCCGGCTTTAGGGCGGACAAGGAGGCAGACATTGCTGAGGCGAAGCGCCTTCTGGCGGAAGCTGGCTACCCGGATGGTTTCGAGACGACTATCACGACGTGGAACCTGCCCACCACCGCAGAGGTGGCAGTTCCCCTGTTCGTGGACGAGCTGAGAAAGACGCTGAACATTCGGGCGGATATCAAGTTGGTCGAGCGCGCGCTACAAAGCGAGATACTATCCAAGGGCGACTATGACATGTTCAGAAACGGCGACTACTCCGGTCAGATACTCGATCCATTCCCCATGTGGAACATCTACCTGAGGACGGGTGGATCACAGAACTGGTCGCGCTACGCCAACCCGGAATTTGACGCCGTGCTGGATAAACTCGCGGTTGAACTCGACCCCTTCGGGCGCGCCGAACTCTTCAACCAGGGTATGGACATTCTAGACGCGAACCCGCCCTTCTATCACATCGGTTTCTGCGGCCACTCTCCCGCTTGGAGCAAGGATGTCAAGGGCATGTCGATGGATACCCGCCTGCACGTGCTCTGGGAGCGCCTCGACACCGCTTGGCTGGACAGGTAGTAGCGATCACTTTTCCGTTACTGAATCAGACATAAGCAATCCCCCTCTCCGCGCAGTCGAAGAGGGGGCACATTTCCCAAGAATAAAATGTCCGAATTGAGCATTTTCGCTTGTGGAGATCAGCCGAACGGCGTCGGATCGGGCGACAGGCAAATTAGTCGTTGTGACACGTCAGGCCGCGGGAAGGTTGGTCGAAACGTATTAAACCATGCGTAATTATCTTTACCAACGCCTCCTGTTAGCTATTCCCACGCTGTTTGGCGTTACCGCGCTCATATTCATTGCTATGCGTGTTTTGCCCGGAGATCCCCTTCTCGCCATTTACGGGGAGTCCTCCGGGCTGCACATCCTCACCGAGGAAGAGTTGAAGGGAGCCCGGGAGAGCCTTGGCTTGGACAAGCCGCTATACCTCCAGTACGCGAGTTGGATTGGAGATGTGCTGAAGGGCGATTTCGGCAGGTCATTCTGGCAGGACAGGCCCATCAGGGACACCATACTGCGACGCGGCCCCATTACGGCTGAAATTGCGGTGATCGCTGTAGCGCTCTCTTGGATAATCGGGTTGCCTGTGGGCTTGATTGCGGCGGCGTGGCGAAACACGTGGATCGACTATGTGGTTCGTGTGGTCGTTACATTCTTCATGGCTGTGCCGAGCTTTTGGCTGGGCCTCACACTAATTCTTGCTACGGTACTCATCTGGCAGTGGAGGCCTCCTCTGACCATAATCCATCTATGGGACGACCCTTGGGGCAACTTGACGATAGTGATAGGCCCCGCTGTCGTAATGGCAATCAATATGGGAGCCGAGCTTGCCCGCATGAGCCGGGCCACTCTTTTGGAAGTCTTCAGCGAAGACTATGTGCGTACCGCAAGGGCCAAAGGGCTGGCTGAACGCCTTGTGATAGCGCGCCACGCCTTGCGAAACGCCCTGCTCCCGGTTGTAACCATTTCAGGTATTCAATTGGCGTTCCTGCTGGGCGGCTCGGTTGCGGTCGAGCGCGCCTTCGCCGTTCCCGGACTTGGCACAACCCTGGTGAACGGCATAGCCGAGCGCGACTGGATGATTATCCAGAATGTTGTTCTGCTGTACGGAATCTCTTTCGTGATAATCAATCTGGGCATTGATCTACTTTACGGCCTGCTGGACCCGCGAATTCGCTATCAGTAGCGCCGCTGTATCGCTCTTAAGGTCATTTAACAATGAAGGAAATCGGCAGCATCCCCGGGCAGCAGCCTGGTCGCAGTTCCATACCGGGCAGGTTCCGCCCTGCGTTCGGACTACTCTCCAGATTTTTCCGCACTTCTCCAATTGGCGCGGTAGCTGCGACGTTTCTGGCATTTCTCATTCTGCTAGCCATTTCCGCCAATGTGATCGTGCCGAACGACCCTCTGGAAACCTTCCCCTCGTTCTTCAGGAAGGGGCCCTCGATGGAGCGTCCCCTTGGCAGCGATCACCTCGGAAGGGATGTGCTTAGCCGCGTCATCGTAGGCTCGCGCACGTCGCTCTATGTCGCTATCCTGGCAGTAAGCATTAGCAAGTTAATAGGCTTCTCATGGGGCATTCTGACGGGCTATGCTGGTGGCAAATTCGACCTGATAAGCCAACGATTCCTCGACATACTCATGTCGTTCCCCGGCATCATACTTGCGATGCTCCTCCTGGTAGGAGTGGGATCAGGGCTCTACACGGTCATTGCCGCAATCGCCATCACCGGCGTTGCAGGCACGACTCGCGTGATCCGGTCCGTAACTCTGTCCATACGCGAGATGGAGTATGTAGAGGCAGGGCGCGCCTTGGGAGCATCGCCCCTGCGCATCATGTTCGTTCACATAACCCCGCAGTGCATCGCTCCCTTGATGGTGCTTGCCAGCGTCAGCCTTGGCGGCGCGATTTTCGCCGAGGCGGCGCTAAGCTTCTTGGGTCTTGGCATACCGCCACCCAATCCAAGCCTTGGCAACATGCTGGGAGGTGTGCTGGGCGACGCCTTCAAACCCCCTTGGTGGCTTGTCTTCTACCCCGGCATAACCATCACACTGACGATTCTCGCCTTCAACATCTTCGGCGACGGCATGCGTGACCACCTCGACCCTAGACTAAGGGGACGCCTCAACTAAGACATCCGGCGGTCGGCTTCGATATGGGCTTGGATATTAGACGGCAACTCCCCGCACGGGGTTCAGGCATCGCGCCGCACGTAGGACCCCGTACTCGGAGATTTGACACCGCCCTGTGAATGTCGCAAAATCCATTCGTCTTGAGGCAAAGTTGCCTCAAATTACTAAAAGGCGAAGTCGCCTCATGTCACTACATGGCAAGGTCGCTTCATCTCACATCGAAAGTTGGGCTATGGCTGTATCACGGAAAATACGCAACTTTATGGAGCAAGGCTCCTGGATACGAAGAATGTTCGAGGAGGGTATCGAACTGAAGCGGCAGTTCGGTGACGAAAATGTCTTCGACCTGTCGCTTGGCAATCCGGTCATTCAGCCTCCACAGGAGTTCTTCGATGAGCTGCGGCGCATTGCCAACGATCCTCCGCCCGGCATTCATCGCTACATGCCGAACGCAGGGTATGCCGAGACGCGCGCGGCAGTGGCGGAACAGATCTCAACAGAGACGGGGCTCGACTTCACCGCAGATGAGATCGTGATGACATGCGGTGCGGGTGGCGCGCTGAACGTCGTTCTAAAGACGCTTCTCGACCCTGGCGATGAGATTGTCATCTTCTCGCCATTCTTCGTCGAGTATCACTTCTATGCTGACAACCACGGCGGCTCGTGCCGCGTTGTGCCGCCGGACGAGAACTTTCTGCCAGACATGCAAGCGCTCCGCAACTCCCTCAATGAGCGAACAAGGGCTGTACTAATCAACTCGCCGAATAACCCCACGGGAGTGCTGTACAGCGCGGAGGTGGTCGACGAGATATGCTCTCTCATCAGAGAGGCGGAGGCGGAGCACGGACGCGAGATTTTTCTGGTGAGCGACGAGCCGTATCGAAAGTTGCTGTACGATGGGTTGGAATATCCGCACATATTCCATCACCGTCAGCGAAGCATCGTAGCCACATCACACTCCAAGGATCTCGCGCTGCCCGGCGAGCGCATCGGTTATATTGCGGCGCATCCCGACTACGAAGACAAGAGCGAACTGGCGGACGGGCTGGTGTTTTGCAATCGGACGCTCGGCTTCGTGAACGCACCCGCACTGATGCAGCACATAGTCAGGGCGTTGCAATCAGTGAGCGTCGACATTGCCGAGTACCAGAAGAAGCGCGATTTCCTGTACGACAATCTGACGCAGATGGGATACAACATGATCAAGCCTCAAGGCGCTTTCTACATGTTCCCCGCGTCTCCCACGCCCGACGATGTGGAATTCGTCGCCGCGCTTCAGGAACACAAGGTGCTTGTCGTGCCAGGGAGAGGCTTCGGACTGCCTGGCTATTTCCGCATATCTTACTGCTTGGACGACCACACTTTGGAAGGCGCGCTACCCGGCTTCGAGGCGGCGATCGAGGCTTACCGCTAGCCTCATCGGGGGGGAATAGCGTCCTTCAAGCCAAAGCCCGTTGCAGCAACCAGAATCGACTCTGCGGGCGGAATCGTGCCGCTGCCTATGAGTGCCTCCACTCCTGCGAACGCCGCGGCTGACGTCGGCTCGACAAATATGCCCTCCTGCTCAGCGATTACTCGCTGCCAGCGCACAATGTCTGACTCCTCCACCGCGACTGCCGAACCGCCCGTTTCTCGCAAAGCGCGCAACGATTGGCGCAGACGCGGCGGGTTGGCAACAGCTATGCCGCCAGCGATCGTTGTGCCTGCAGTCGGCACGGGCTGGCCCTCGTCGATGAATGCTGCCGCAAGAGGCATTACGGCTCGGGCCTGAACCGCATGCAGCTTTGGAATGGCAGATATACGCCCGCAATTCCTGAGTTCGACGAATCCCCTGTGTGCGCCGATAAGCAGTGAGCCGTTGCCGACAGGTATGACTATGTGCTGCGGCAGGTCCTCTTCAAACTGGTCCGCAACCTCGTAAGCGAAAGTCTTAGTACCCTCAGTAAAGTATGGGCTGAGATTGTGCGAGGCATAGACCATGTCATTACGCTCGGCGAAGCTAATCGCGGCGTCCGCTACTGCCTGCCGATCTCCGTCTATCAAGTGTATCTTCGCTCCATAGACTTCAATTTGGCTGACCTTGGCGGCAGGCGCGCTTGAGGGTGCAAAGATATGCGCCTGAATCCCTGCGCGCGCTGCATAGGCGGCTACCGATGCCCCCGCATTTCCCGAAGAATCCTCTACCACCTCGGAGATGCCGAATTCTTTGGCGACACTCATCATCACCGCTGTGCCCCTGTCCTTGAACGATCCGGTTGGGTTCATCATTTCCAGCTTAGCGTAAAGACGATCAACTCCCAGACGCTTTCCGACACTGTCCAAATTCACCGAGGGCGTGTTGCCCTCGCCAAGCGCAATCGCATCGCCGAGGTGGTGCAATGGAGTCGGTAAATCGGAAGTGTCATTTGGGCGCTCCGGCGAAATGTAGGTAACATCGAGGACGCCGTCGCACTGAGTGCAGTGCAGTGTAGTCATGTCAGCGTGGTGATATACGGCGCATTCTGAGCATTGAAGGCTGATGTGGGACAAGTCGATCTTCCTCCTAGTATAGTCGCATTTGCCGGGTCAAAGACATTGAGATGCTATGTGCCACCTGAATGCCTGTCAATGAATTGTTGGGCATCTGGCTGGCGATGTCGGTCCTTGATGATGACGTTTGCTATAATGGTGCATCAAGCCTATGACTGACGACATGACACGAAACCACTCTATGTTCAGGCGACCGAAAACGATTGTCCGCTACCGCACGCGCACCATTGTGCAGAAGTTGCGGCGCATGTTTGTGCTCAGGCTCATTGCGCGGACGCTTCAAGAGATGTCTGACGATGATGCAACTCACATGGCGGCTGCGATGTCCTACTATGCGCTCGTTTCGCTCTTCCCGCTCACGCTTGGCCTGATCTCGATAACTTCCTTCTTTCTTGATGACGCGCCTAACCAGCAGACAATCACCGACTGGGTTGCAAGTTTCCTGCCGGGATCCGAAGGTTTGATTGCTGCCAACATCGAAGTGGTGCTAGATGCGCGTGGAACAATTGGCGTTTTCGCCCTTTTAGGCCTATTCTGGACAGGAAGTGCCGTCTTCGGCGGTATCACCCGCTCTATCAACCGTGCCTGGGATGTGCATACGGACAGACCATTGTATCTGAGCAAGGCGCGTCAGTTGGTAATGGCGCTGCTGACGGGCTTGATGTTCCTGTTCTCCACCAGCATCTCCACTTTCCTGCGTGTGTATGAACGGTTCGCTTATCTGGATTTTCCGTTTGCAGAGACGCTGGTTAAGACGAGCAGCTTGGTTATCCTCTACGCAAGTTCGTTCGTGCTTGTGCTGGCAGTCTTTCTGATGCTCTACAAGTTTGTGCCCAACACCAAGACATACTGGCGGTACATCTGGATTGGCGCGATCGTGGCAGCGGCGCTGTTTGAGACTACGAAGAACCTGTTCATTCTGTATCTGGACAACTTCACAAACTTTGGCAGCGTGTACGGTACTCTTGCATCGGTTGTTGTTTTGCTCCTATGGTCGTACCTGAGCGGTCTAATCCTCATTCTCGGCGCTGAGCTAAGCTCAGAGTACGGGCGCATCAGACGCGGAGCAGAGCGCGGCATGCTTTTACACTGACGCTGTTCCCCTCAGTTCCCCCCTCAATAGCGGTAGTACGCCTATAACTGCTTGTGCTTCCCCGCGCTAACTAGGTACACTTGCGCCATGCGAATTTCCGTGGATTCCATGCGTTCCCCATCCCATGTTGTTGGCATGGTGCGTGGCGTCTTCTATGGCTGGTGGCTGGTTGGCATCGCCGTAGTGCTGCTGACACTAATGGCAGTGTCCGTTTTCCAGGGACTTGGAACTTTCCTCGTAGCCTTGCAAACCGAATTCGGCTGGAGCCGCACTGTGCTCTCCGGCGCCTTCTCTCTTTCCCGGGCGCAAGGTGCGGTCATCGGTCCCGTCGAGGGTTGGCTCATCGACAAGGTGGGCAACCGCCGCATGATCCTGTTCGGCTACCTGCTTATGGCGTTCGGCTTCCTCATGTTCTCGCAGGTCGGCAACAACGCCTTTTGGGATCTTGGCCTGTTCAGAATACAGAGCGGCATATGGCAGTTTTACATCTCATTCATCACTATCAGCCTTGGGTCTGGCGTCGGCGGCTGGCTCGCCCTGATGTCGCTTATGAACAATTGGTTTGTGCGGCAACGTTCACTGGCGATAGCGACCTCCATGTCGGGCATACACCTAGGCGGACTGCTGGTGCCCGTTTTGGCGCTCGGTATTGAGCTGTACGGATTCCGCTGGACTACATTTGGCATATCAATCTTCCTTGCGGGATTAATTCTGCCGGTATTCACCCTGCTGCGTGATAGGCCCGAAGACATTGGCCTGAGTCCTGATGGAGACAGACCGGGCGCGAGGCAGGCATCCGAACGGAGGGCTGAACAGCGCGCGGTTGATGAAGACGATGAGCAGGAATTCACGGCGATGCAGGCGCTGAAGACGCGAGCCTTCTGGATTCTGACCGTCGTCCACATGTCTTCGAGCGTGTCCATTGTTACGTTGGCGCTGCACCTCGCACCAAAACTCACTGACATGGGCATGTCCCTAAGCGGAGCAGGCACCATCGTGCTCATATATACCATTCTTGCGCTTCCGACGCAGTTCATTGCAGGCTGGCTTGCTGACCGCATGCCAAAGCCGCCGCTGATTTTCTTCTTCATTCTGCTGCAAGGCGTGGCAATCATGATAATCGCCGTGTCGGACCAGATTTACATGGCGCTGATATTCGCGCTGCTCTACGGCATCGGTTTCGGCGGGCGCATACCGCTCCTGACTTCCATTCGAGGCGACTACTTCGGACGCAAAGCGTTCGCTACGATTATGGGTCTGTCACAGATGCCGAACAACATTGCAATGATATTCGCTCCGCTGTTCGCGGGGTACATGTTCGACACGACAGGTACATACTTCATACCGTTCGCCTTCTTCGGTTTTCTCAATGTGCTTGGCGCATTCCTGATGCTCACCGCCAAGCGTCCAAAGGTGGAAGAATCCGTTGTCGCGCCCTCAGCGCAGCCCGCAGATTAGGCGGGGCAGTGGATACGATATGAAAATTCTGGAACGACAACTTCCGCCGCCTTTCGATCAATTCTGGGAGCGTTTCCACACTGAGATCCCGGTTGCAGTCGAGCAGATCGAGACGGGGCACAGCGTTGTATTCGGTGATCAGGGATACGACCTCAGCGCGCCCAACGAGCCGGCGTGGGCAAGCCTGTCCGATGACGACCTCGCCTATCATGTGGCACACGAGCTGTTTCATATCGTTCAGCGACAGCGCGGCTACCCAAAGACGGTGAGAGGGCGGCACTATCCGCCCGGTTCAGTGGAGGAACGAATCGGCGGAGACCTTGAAGAGATGGTGCTGCATCCATCGCTTGAAGAACTGTTGCGCGGCGAGATGGGCTTCAGGAACGACTTCATTCGCCGGCGGATGCTGCAAGGCGCACTGAACGGAGTCGCCAACAGCCCAGTCCCAGAATATGGCACCCCATGGTTCACCACATGGGCAATACGCTACTGCGAGTTGCACTTCACGCTTACCGCCAGCGAATGGGCGACCTTGGACGCGGTGTTCAAGGAGCGCACACCTCAGGTCGCGCGGCTTGGCAAGGAGATGACTGCAATAATCCGCGAAGTTGGCTGGGGCACACGCGAGCAAGCTCTTGAATCTCTGGTAAGTGTGCGCGATTCCCTTGGGTTGCAGGTGAACCAGATTGTGCTCGTGATGGACCCAACAACTGGCGAAATATTCTGACCGAAAGCACAATGCTTGGGAGCACGTTTAGCGGCAGAGACTTTCCTGTACGTGGCGATGGTAATCGCCTGTAATCAGCCCCGAAGGGAATACCTGTGCTTCCATCTCTTCGACAGTAAATATCCAATGGTCGATTGTCGGGACTGCACTTCCATCTTCAATGCTGCGCAGAATTGCGGGAATGCGGGATTTCCTCTGGTCGCACATGTCCCGCACCTCTGATTCGAAGACCGCGCGCGCCTCTATCTCGGAAAAATCGGTGGAGATGTTGGGCGTAAGCTCAAGACATGCCGCTATCAAAAGCGGCAGCAGCAGAAG
Source organism: Dehalococcoidia bacterium (assembly GCA_965222145.1). Lineage (GTDB taxonomy): Bacteria > Chloroflexota > Dehalococcoidia > Lucifugimonadales > JADFKI01 > Bin90. Next base: position 744,587 of record CBDCTG010000001.1, read on the forward strand.
GGGCAGGATGGCTAATTTCATGGCGCATATTGTATCACGGCGACCCTCCCCCAACTATATATATGTACAACTCAGTAGTGTGGGGCGTCATTCAGCAACTTCATCTTTGGCAGCGCTGAATGTCTGATACAATGCTGCCGATGTAACGCCACCGCCACGTTAAGTCAGATAAGAAGACAATACAGGAGTTAGCGCAATGACCCTAGAAGGCAAAGTAGCAATCGTAACCGGCTCTGGCAGAAATATCGGCAGGGCGACCGCACTCGAATTGGCGCGGCGCGGCGCAAGCGTGGTGGTCAATGCGCGAAGCAATCGCAACGAGGCTGAATCTGTGGTAGGTGAGGTGGAATCGTTCGGCGGCAAGGCAATTGCGATTATCGCCGATGTTGGCGTTAAAGAGCAGGTGGATGCGATGGTGGATGATGCGCTGTCCGCTTTCGGGCGCGTGGACATCCTTATCAACAATGCCGGACTGCGCGCTGTCGACTCCATAACAGACATGACGGTTGAGCAATGGCGCAGCGTGCTCGCCGTGAATCTCGACGGACCATTCTTCGCCTCCCAAGCGGTAATACCGGGCATGATTGAACGGGCTTGGGGGCGCATCGTCAATGTCTCGGGTCTCAATGCCTTCAAAGGCAGGGCGCACTGGGCCCATGTTTGCGCCTCCAAAATGGGCGCGCTTGGACTCACCCGCGCGCTCGCCGCCGAGCTTGCGGAGTACAACATTCTCGTCAACCACATCGTGCCGGGTGCCTTCGACACTTCCCCTCCTCCTGGGCAGACCAACTCGTTCGCAGCGCCGGATGGCGCCCGCGCCGTGGGCATCCCTGTAGGCAGGCTGGGACTTCCGGAAGAGATTGCGACAACCTGCGCCTTCCTCGCATCCGACGACGCTTCATTCATCACCGGACAGACTTTCCATGTCAACGGCGGTGCCCTTGCATATTAGAATTGCCCAAACGAGGGCGTGTTATAATTAGAGTAATCCAGACACACAGGAGGTGGCAGCCTGATAGTCAGAGTCAAGCTGTTTGCCAGCTACAAAGAGAAGGCAGGTATGTCTGACTTGGAGATAAGCCTGACTGATGACGCAACCGTGTCGGATGCTGCGCGCGAGTTGCTCCGCCTCCACCCTGCCATTTCCAGCGATTCTTCGCGCCTGATGATTGCTGTGAACGAAGAGTACCAGGAGCACGACTACCCGCTCAGCGAAAATGACGAAGTGGCGTTCATCCCGCCCGTAAGCGGCGGCTGAGCGTGTTCTGACTCCGTTGCAAATGAACCATTTCCTCCTGTAAGCTCCCGGCCGGTGAAGATATGATTACGATTACTAACGATGAGTTGTGCCCCGAAGCAATAACCGACAGCGTGAAGCAAGACAGCAACGGCGCAGTCGTCACTTTTCTTGGCTCGACGCGGAACTCTACCGCGGAGCGCAAGGTTCTGTACCTCGAATATGAGGCATACAGACCAATGGCGGACAACCAGCTTGCTCGCATAGCTCAAGAGATTTGTGAGAAATGGGGCATCTCCGATGTTGCGATTGCACACCGGCTCGGCAGGTTGGAAATTGGAGACCTCAGCCTAATTGTCGCCATAGCCTCCCCGCACCGCAAAGAGGCGTTTGAGGCGAGCGCATACGCCATAGACCGTATCAAGCAGATTGTGCCTATCTGGAAGAAAGAATTCTTCGAGGGTGGCGAGGTGTGGGTCGGCAGCCAGCAGGATGAGTGCGCCAGGCAGGAAACAGCAGTCGCCGCAGGCGGATCGTAGTCGAGGAATCGTGATTTCACTTGGAAGTGGTACTGATTCTTCACATATCTTACCGCGAGAATTGCGAAGTCCTGCAACGAATATGCGTGTAATGCACAACAACTGTCATCTATTTGGAAAACATTACTGATTTGCACTCTATCGCCGATGATTGTTATGAAAATCACAATGATCATGGTTGCCAATAATGTACGCCGTCTGTTATATTAGTTCATCAAATCAGCGCGGAGGGATCGCATAGAGGTCTAGTGCGGCCGCCTGCTAAGTGGTTAGGGTTGAATAAGCCCTCATGGGTTCGAATCCCATTCCCTCCGCCATTTATTTATTTTTTTATCCTGTTATTGAGAAAATTTTCACAAATGGACGGATACTACGTCTGGACAGTCGGCTGCCAAATGAATAAGGCAGATTCTGAACGCCTCGAGAGCGCGCTGGGGCAGATGGGACTCGCCCCGCGTCCATCGCCGAAAGAGGCGGATGTCATCGTGCTGAACAGCTGTGTCGTGCGCCAGAGCGCCGAAGATCGCGTCGTTGGTATGATGACCAGTCTGAAGCCGCTTAAGCAGCGTAACCAGGACAAGGTTGTGGCGCTGATGGGATGCATGGTCGGTCCCAAGACGGATGCGCTCGAAAAACGCTTCCCCTATGTCGACGTCTTCATGCAACCGCAACAGTATCAGCCTCTGATAGACCTGCTCGGCGAGCACATGGATATCGACACTGAAGGCTGTATCGGTCCGCTCGTAGCACGCCCGGATGTTGCGACATACATCCCCATAATTCACGGCTGCGACAAGTTCTGCACATTCTGCATAATCCCGTATAGGCGTGGCAGGGAAGTAAGCCGCCCGGTTGCGGAGATTGTGCGCGAAGCCGAAATGCTGGTCAAGCGCGGCGTAAAGGAAGTCACGCTGCTGGGTCAGAATGTTGACTCCTACGGTCATGACCTGCCTGATGAACATGACCTGGGAGACTTGCTCACGGCTGTCAACGATGTCTCAGGGCTTGAGCGTGTGCGTTTCCTCACCTCACATCCCAACGACATGAGCGATCGCATCATCGACTCGGTAGCGGAACTCGACAAGGTGTGCGAGCACATCAACCTGCCGTTTCAAGCTGGGGACGACCGCGTGCTTACCGATATGCGGCGAGGCTACACCAACGACGAATATCGCCGTCTTATAGACAAGATTCGGGAGCGCATTCCGAATGTGTCACTGAGCACGGATGTCATTGTCGGCTTCTGTGGCGAGTCTGACACGCAGTTCGAGCAAACACTTTCGCTCATCGAAGACATCAAGTTCGACAAGGTGCATGCGGCAGCATACTCGAACAGGCCCGGCACGATTGCCGAACGCATGCTGGTTGACGATGTTCCGCAAGACGAAAAGAAATTGCGTCTGAAAGCAATCGAAATCCTACAAGAAGGGATAGCGACCGAAATAAACGCGCCTTTGCTGGGACGAAAGTTCGATGTGCTCGTGGAAGGACGCAAGCGCGGCAAATGGTTCGGGCGCAATCGCAACGACAAACTAGTTTTCATCAACGACGAAGTATCGGAAGCTGACCTGGCCGGAAAAATGGTCAATGTAAAGATTGAGAAGACAGCTCCCTGGTCATTGCAGGGGACGATAACGCGCTAGTGCATACAACCGTCAGGCGCGTCGGGAGGGATTATCGTTATGGTTGTCGAGCAGCGAATACCAACTATACCCATCACGGAGATTGAGCAGTCGGCATTCTGTCAGACTGATGATGAACTGCGGGCGAAGACTCTGGAGGATGAGTTCAGTGCCGGTGTGCGCTGGCAGAAACTCCCCGTCAGCTACATGCGCATGTCTCCTGAGGAGCTTGATGAGCGCATTGCCGAGGCGAGAGCGAAGCTTGGTGACAGCGCAGTAATCCTCGGTCATCACTACCAGCGCGATGAGGTTATCAAGTACGCCGATTACAGGGGTGATTCGTTTAACCTGTCGCAGTACGCAGCCTCTCAGAAGAACGCCGAGAACATTATCTTCTGCGGCGTCCACTTCATGGCAGAGACCGCGGACATCCTCAGCGCCCCTTACCAGAAGGTCATACTGCCCAACTTGACGGCAGGCTGTTCCATGGCGGACATGGCGCGCATAGACGATGTGCTGGACTGTTGGGACGACTTGCAGGACGAACTGGGCGATGATGGCGACATCGTTCCCATCACGTACATGAACTCCACCGCCGCCATCAAAGCGCACTGTGGGCGCAACGGCGGCATCGTCTGCACTTCGTCCAACGCGCCCGCGACTTTCGATTGGGCGCTTGAGCGAGGTCGGCGCATCCTGTTCCTCCCAGACCAGCATCTCGGCAGGAACACCGGCCTGAAAATGGGCATTGGGTTGGACGAAATGGTCGTCTGGAACCCGTTCAAGCCGCTCGGCGGCAACACTGTTGAAGAATTGCGAAACGCCAGGCTCATACTTTGGCAAGGGCATTGCTCGGTGCATACGCGCTTCACAGTTCAGCAGATTGAGCAGGCACGGGTGGCACACCCTGATGTTCATGTAGTAGTGCATCCCGAATGCACGATGGAAGTAGTACAGGCGGCGGACTCCAATGGCTCGACCGAGTACATTAGGCGTGTGGTCGCGGATTCCGCTCCCGGCAGCGTCGTTGCCGTTGGAACCGAGATTAGCATGGTTAACCGCCTCGCTGCCGAGAATCCGGACAAGAAGATATTCTGCCTGGACTCGGTTGTATGTCCTTGCTCCACCATGTATCGCATCCACCCAGCATATATGAGCTGGGTGCTTGACGGACTGAACGAGGGGGTGGTCGTGAACCAGATTACCGTTGACGAAGACACCGCGGAGCAGGCGCGCATTTCCCTCGATAGGATGCTTGCGGTCGTTTAGCCAACCCAATAACGGCTTGATATGTGGACCCATCTTGGATATTTGCTGATGTGAGCCAAGATGGGTTTGATTTTAAGTGAGGTAGTAACCCATTGTTTCAGATGACACCGGACACCGAGACGCTGATAGATCGCGCGCTTTCGGAGGACCTTTCCATAGGCGACCCCACAACCGACATCCTGATTCCGCCCGACATGCAAGGGAAGGCTTCGTTCGTTGCAAAGCAGGAGGGCATACTGGCAGGACTTGATATTGCACTCGCCGTGTTCCAGCGATTTGACAACACGCTAACTGCGAAGTCATACATTCAGGATGGGGAGCGCCTCCGGCCGGACGACCTGATTGCCACAGTGAGCGGGCGGATGAACCCGCTGCTCAAATCCGAACGCACCGCGCTCAACTTCATTCGCATGCTGTCGGGAACAGCTACCGTGACCGCGGAATACGTGCAAGAAGTCGATGGATACGACGTACGAATTGTGGATACGCGCAAAACGACTCCCGGACTGCGGGCGCTCGAGAAGTATGCCGTCAGGGTAGGCGGCGGTTACAACCACAGGCAAAATCTCGGTGATGGCATCCTAATCAAGGACAATCATATTGAAGCTCTGAACGCATTTGGAATGTCCCTTGGCGATGTCGTTCGCAAAGCCAACCGTGAAAAGTCGCACACGATAAATGTCGAAGTGGAAGTGGAAGATCTGGCGCAGGTTGAAGAGGCGCTGGAGGCGGGCGCGAAGATCCTGCTGCTGGATAACATGGAGCCGGAGGAAATGGCGGTCGCCGTGCGGATGGCGAGCGGCAAGGCAGTTACCGAGGCATCGGGCAATATCACATTGCGAACTGTGCGAGCGGCGGCGGCTTCCGGCGTGGACCTCATTTCCGTTGGCGCGTTAACCCATTCCGCCAAAGGCTTGGACATCAGCCTCGACTTCACATCGTGAGCGCTCTAAGTTGAAGAGGCTTATCGTCGGGATCCTCGCGCTCGTAGTATTTCTTGTGAGCGCCGCCGTCATCGCCGCTATGCGCCCGACGTCAGACCCAGGCGTCAACTTGATCGCCTTCGTTAATATGGACGGCGAAGTGATGACGATGCAGCCAGACGGCTTGGGTGTCAGGCAGATAAGTCCCGATATCGAAGGCTTCTTCACTTGGCCCACATGGTCGCCTGACGCAAATTCCATTGTCTATTCCGGCGTGGTGGACGAAGAGGGCGAATTGCAGATAAATCTGTACGCTTCGGATAACGCCGGAGGCGGAAAGCGTGTAGTGTATGCAAGCGAGCCGGGGCAAGTTGGCTTACTGGCGCAAGGTGTAGTTCACTATCCTCTCTGGTCGCCTGATAGCGAGCGTCTTGCTTTCATAGCCACCACTAGCGCCGGATTGAGTCTCTTCATGGATGATCTTCGCGACGACCCTGATGCGCGGCATCTTCTGGATGACGGACCGCTTTGGATGTCGTGGTCTCACGATTCGTCCAAGCTCGCTGTGCACAGAGGAATGGATCACTTCCTTATCGCGAGAGGCGATGAACCCACGGTGCAACCGCTGGACATTAGGGCAATAGGCTATCGTGTCCCCGCGTTACATCCTGTGGATGACTCAATCACGCTGAGGTCTCAGCCCGCGGCGCTTCGAGCAAGCGTATCCAGCGCGCGACTCGACGGTAATAGAGTGCAGTCCATAACGCCGATTCGAAGCGTGGAAGGGGAGGCGGCGTTCCTGTGGTCGTCAACGGGCGAGCATCTGGCCGTGGCGGAAGCGGCGCAGTATCTGATGTACAGAAATACCGCGTTGCCGATTTATGGCGGCATTGCAATCGTGTCGGTGGGCTCGTCGCAAGAGACCGTCGAACTTCCGCTGCCCGTGCTCGCCTTCTTCTGGTCGCCGGACGGCACGAAAATTGCGTTCGTCACCTTATCTGAAAGGCAGGGAGCGCTGAGTTGGGCGCTGTACGACGTCGAAAGCGATGAGCGCATGCGGCTTGTTGACTTTGCGCCCTCGGCAGAGCAGCTCACGATGTTCCAGTTCTTCGACCAGTATGCCTACTCGCATTCGGTTTGGTCACCGGACAGTTCTAGCATCGTCTTCTCTGGCGACCTGCTCACGGATTCTGTAACGGCATCCATAAGTAGCCATCCCGGGCATTCCGCTTTTCACATCGTTGTTGTAGATGTGGAGCCGGTGGCAGAGGCGCATGTCTTAGGGGAGGGGATAATGGGCTTCTGGTCGCCGCGCTAATCCAATGACAGTGATGGACACACGATCGGGCAGACCATGACAGTGAAGTCATTGAAGGGATGCCTCGGTCGCGATTCCGAAGCGGATCGCGGTAGTCCCTTTTACCTTAACGAGGGGTCATGATTGGGGAGGCGAGATCACCAACCCACCACATGTCTTGAAACGCTTCAGAATGCGTCCCTATCCCTGCCTTCTCGGTCGGTGCCTGTCGGCGGAGTCTATCATGATGGAAACGGGCCCATCGTTGTGGATTGAAACGAGCATATGAGCCTGAAATTGCCCAGTCTGCACATTGAGCCCTGTCTGTTCGAATAGGCGCAGAGTACAGTCGAAGAGCGCAGCGGCGGGTTCCGGCGGCATCGCATGGCTGAAACTAGGGCGTCGTCCGCGGCGAGTATCACCGTAGAGCGTAAACTGGCTTATGACCAGGAGGTTGGCTTGGATGTCGAGCGCGGAGCGGTCAAATCTGCCGGCGGAGTCGCTGCTGCCAGCGGTATAGCTGAAAATACGGAGATTGACGGTCTTGCTGACGATGTAGGCGGCGTCTTCCTCATCGTCGTCTTCATGGATGCCAACGAGTATTACTAGTCCAGCGTCAATGCTGCCGGTAGTCTCGCCGTCAATGGAGACCGACGCCTGCGATACACGCTGGACGAAAGCACGCAAGTGCTACTCGTCCGAGCTGGATGCGCTGCTCTTCGTCTTCGCCTTCGTCTCCGCCTTTGGTGAGGCCTCTTCACTCTTGCCGGAGTCGGCAGATGCGCCGTTGGTCTCCGACTTGGTGCTCTTGTAGCTGCTGCTCTTGCCGTAGTCGTTCACATAAAAGCCGCTGCCCTTGAATACGATGGGCACGGCTACGAACTGTCGGCTGGCTTCGCTCTCGCATTCCGGGCATGTCGCCACTGGATCGGCGTAGAAGCTCTGGCGCTCCTCGAAGCGATGGCTGCAACTGTTGCACTTGTAGTCGTAAGCAGGCAATATAGACACTCCCATCTCATAGCAGGGTTAGCAGAAGCAAACCGCAACTGCCAGCATTTCTAATTTAGCACTACGCCGAAACCGTGTCAAATTTGCCCCCCTCAACTGCCAGAAAACTCGCCCCTTTTTTACATAATGCTTCTCACTTGATAGCGTCAACGACAGACCGAGCCCGAGCACACATGCAAGGAGTTTCGAAGCATGGCAACTTATGTAATAACCGATGTCGAGATAACGAATGCAGAACTCTACGGCGAGTTTCTCGAAAAGGTAGCAGCCACGGTCGAAGGGCACGGGGGCAAGTTCGTGGTGCGCGGCGGTGCGCTTGAAGTCGTGCTGGGAGACTGGGCGCCTCCGCGACTGGCGATTTTGCAGTTCGACAGCGTTGAGCAGGTGAAAGTGTGGCTAAGTTCACCGGATTACACAGCACTTGACGATATTCGCGCCGGCTCGGCAGAATTCAATATGGTCGTTGTGGATGGCGTGTAACGCTGTTTCAGCGCGCCACTCACTGGATACCTCATCGTTGGAGCTCGGCCCTTCTCGGCTTTACAGCCTCTTTTGAAGGGCGCTACGCCATGTGCTTTCTATCTCGGACACTCGTAAGTCAATCAAGCTGCCAATCGCAAAGCGAGACTCTGTGACTTTGCCTAGCACAGCCCACTCGACGCCTTCCTGAGTGCAAAGGCTTTCGAGCCTCTCCATCCGTCCGGGGTCCAGCGACACGACGATGCGAGACTGCGCTTCGCCAAACAGGACAGCGTCCCACCGGCTGCCGGACCCAGCTAGTTTGCTTCCCAGCGCGGTGTCATCACTGCACTCCACGCCCATTCCACCCGCGATGGATGACTCTGCGAGCGTCACGGCCAAGCCGCCTTCTGAGCAGTCGTGGGCTGAGTTTACGACACCTTCGGCTGCCAAACGGCGGCAGGCGCGTTGCAATGCGGCTTCACCTTCAATGTCGAGCTTAGGATGTCCTGCGACCAAGCCATGCATGAGTTCGAGATATTCACTGCCTGCTAGTGATGCTGCGTCCGACTCCGGCTCAGACGCGCCCAGCAGAACTATGATGTCGCCCTCCTTCTGAAACCCCATTCCGACATTGGCTCGAACATCATCGAGCAGTCCCAGGCAGCCTATGACGGGAGTCGGGTAAATACTCTCACCCTGCGTCTCGTTATACAGGCTGACATTGCCGCTTATGACGGGCACGTTCAGCGCACGGCATGCCTCTGCCATGCCAAGAATGCACTGCTCAAGCTGGTAATATGTCTCCGGCTTCTCCGGGTTCCCGAAGTTCAGGCAGTCGGTGAGTGCGATTGGTTCGGCACCGGCGCAGGACACATTGCGGCACGCTTCCGCCACCGCGATCATGCCCCCGATGAACGGATCGAGATAGCAGAGCCTGCCGTTGCCATCCGTAGATAGCGCGATGCCCTTCACAGTGCCTTTCACACGCAACACAGCGGCATCGGCGCCAGGCGCAGCCACCGTGTTCGTCTGAACCTGATGGTCGTATTGGCGATACACCCACTCCTTGCTTGCGATGTTGGGAGACGCAAGCAGACTCAGCAGAATATCTTCTGGCGACTGGTCGGGCAAGGGTACTTCAGACAAGTCTCGCTCTTGCAACTCCGTTAGCCACTTCGCCTTCACGCCCTGCAAGCGATACTGCGGCGCGTCCGTCAGAGTGCTAACGGGAGGTGCGCCCTGCAACAACATCCCGTCGCCACCACTGTCAGTAATTCGCGCAAGTCCGTCGTCCGTAGACTTGCCTATCACTGTTGACTGCAAGTCCCACTTGTCGAATATCGCCTTCACCGCATCTTCATGTCGCGGCTTGACGACCACCAGCATGCGCTCTTGCGATTCTGACAGCATCACCTCATAGGGCGTCATTCCCGTTTCGCGGCGCGGCACAAGCCCCACATCAATCTCTATGCCGCTCGCGCCGTTGGATGCTGCTTCCACTGACGCGCTGGTCAGGCCGGCGGCCCCGAGGTCCTGCAATCCGATGATGTGGTCAGTCTTGATGACTTCAAGACATGCTTCAATCAGAGACTTCTCCATGAAAGGGTTGCCAACCTGCACAGTGGGGCGCAGTTCGCGCTCTTCTTCGAAAGTGCGTGAAGCCAGCCCCGACGCGCCATGAATGCCGTCACGCCCAGTGTCGGAGCCAACGAGCATCAGCAGGCTTCCTGGCCCTCCGGTCGTTGCGCGCACCAATTCTCCCGTCCTGAGTATGCCCACGCACATCGCGTTGACGAGAGGGTTGCCGGAATAAGAATCTGAGAAGCACACCTCCCCGCCCACATTGGGGATTCCGATGCAGTTGCCATAGCCGGATATGCCCGCAACAACGCCGCCCAACAAATAGCGATTGCGCGCATCGTCCAGCGAACCAAACCGCAGGGAGTTCATGAGCGCAATAGGCCTCGCTCCCATGGCGAATATGTCGCGCACTATCCCGCCGACGCCTGTCGCAGCGCCCTCATACGGCTCGATTGCCGATGGGTGGTTGTGCGACTCGATCTTCATGACGATGGCAAGTCCGTCCCCAATGTCCACCACGCCCGCGTTCTCGCTGCCGGGTGTTACAAGTAGGCGCGGGCTGTCGCTCGGCAGCAGTCGCAGCAGTGGCTTGGAGTGCTTGTAGCCGCAGTGCTCGCTCCATAGTGAACCAAAGAGTCCGAGTTCCAGGTGGTTAGGTTCCCTCCCGAGCCTCTCGACAATCGCCTCGTATTCAGCTTCCGTGATCGCGAGTTCGTCCAGCGCCTGCTTTGATACTGCCATAGTGCACTACCGCCTCTGGGCTACTGCCTCAGGACTATTGTATGCCGAATGTAATCAGAATGACGCCGGCGATGGTCATCAGTGTGCCGAGAATCGTTCGCACGGTTACCCGCTCCACGCCCCGCAGAAAGATCAGTGCCAGAAGCACGGAGAAGAGTGGTGAAACGGCTGCAAGTGGCGCAACAAGTATAGCTGGCGCCTCGCCAAGCGCCAGGAACCAGCAGGTAACTCCCCAGGTAGAGGCGCATCCCGCGAGCGCGACGAACAACCAGCCCTTCTTTGCAGGGCGCACCCTGAAGTCGGTGCGGATCTGGCTCTGGAATATGACTGCAAGCACCAGAGTCCCTAAAATCATGGAGAACGAGTTGGCGACCAGAGGCGGGGCGATGTCGGTGGCAATCTTGCGCCCCAGCACCGCAAGCGTTCCATAGCAGGCAGCAGCGCCTATCGCAGCTCCATATCCGATGACTGCCTCGCGCCGCGCGATTCCAGCGATCGTCATCTCTGCCCCACGATAAGTGCGATACCGCAGATTATGGTAACGGTGCCCGCGAAAATCAACGCATTCATGCTCTCTCCGCCGACTGTCACGCCAAGGACCGCCGCGAACAAAGGAGAGGCGCCGACTATCGGCGCAGCGCGCGCCACACCGAGCTTGCTTACGCTTGTGAAGTTCAGTAGGCGTCCGAGCGGAAAATTCAACGTGCCGCTGAGCAGAAACCACGCAAAGGCTATGCCACCGAGTGCAAGAATATCGTTGAAGTTAAACACAAGCGCAAGTGTCAGCGTGATTGCGATGCCCACCAGGAGCGAGATGAATGTGCCCGTCGACGGACGAACATACTGCATTCCCACGCGGGCAAACACTGCGCTTGCGCCGAAACCTAGCGCGGCTGACAGGGCAAGCGCAGCGCCGAGCACTAGGCTGAAACTCCACTCAGAGTTCGTGCGGAAAGCGCGTCAATCATCGACTGGAAGATAAACTTGCCGTCCTCGCCACCGAGAAGTGCGTCGCAACAGCGCTCTGGGTGAGGCATCATCCCCAGAATATTGCCGCGCTCGTTGAGAATGCCCGCGATGTTGTTCAGTGAACCATTTGGGTTCGCGTCTTTGGTGATGCCGCCGTCTGGGGCGCAATACCTGAACACCACGCGGTTGTTCGCTTCAAGCCGCTTGATGACCGCTTCCTCAGCAAAAAAATTCCCCTCACCGTGAGAAATTGGCACTCGCAGCCTCTGGCCGACTGTTGCTGCGCCGGTGAATGCCGTGTTGGCGTTCTCCACGCGCAAGGTCGTCCATTGGCAACGAAACTGCAGGTGGTCGTTAGGCAGCAGCACACCGGGCAACAGCCCTGCCTCGCAAAGAATCTGGAAGCCATTGCAAATGCCGATAACAAGTCCACCATTCGCGGCGAAGTCGGACACCGCCTGCATCGCCGGCGAGAAGCGCGCGATCGCTCCGGGCCGCAGGTAGTCGCCGTAGGAGAAGCCACCGGGCAAGATGATGCAGTCATAAGGCGATAGGTCGGTGTCCTTGTGCCAGACATACTCGACTGGCTGATGGAACACGTCGTTCAGCACATCGAAGCAGTCAACATCGCTCCATGTTCCTGGAAAGACGACAACGCCGAACTTCATGCCTAAAGATCCCTGAGTGTCTGGCTGACAAGGGTGCTGACCTGCTTGCCGTCTGCGCGGGCGCGAACCTGAGGCATGATCTTTCCCATCACCTTGCCCATGTCCTGTGGTCCCGTCGCGTTCATCTCCGCAATAGCCGACTGGACAATCACTTGAATCTCGTCGGCGGTAAGGGGTAGCGGCAGGTACTCGCTTACGATGACAAGTTCAGCCTCTTCCTTCGCAACAAGGTCCGGACGGTTGCCCTTTTGATATGCCTCGATACTTTCGCGCCGCTGCTGCGCCTGCTTGCTCAGCACCTGCATAACGGCATCGTCTTCGAGAGCATCTGTACGCTGTGCCTTCTCTTCGTATCCGATGGCAGAAAGCAGGAGGCGGATGGTATTGCGCTTGACGTTGTCGCGCTGTCGCATTGCGTTTCTGAGGTCGTTGGTCAGCGTTTCTTTTAGCGCCATCGTGCTCTCCTGCCTGTCGTCCCGTCTATCGTCGTTATTGTCGCGGTTGTAATTAGAGTCGGTCGCGAGCGGATTCTATCAATTCAAGGCTTCTCGCGCGTCCGAGCACTTCAAGCGACTCGAACAGAGGCGGAGCGATTCGCTGTCCGGTGGTCGCCACGCGCAACGAACCGAAGAGCTGACCCGCCTTGACATCGAGCTCCTTCACCATCCCGCGAAGCAATGTCTCTATGGGCTCGGCGTCGAATGCGTCGATCGCAGCTAGCCCATCATGTGCAGCCTCAAGACAGCGTCGTGTTGAGTCGGCGTCCATTCGGCGCTGAATGAGCTCCTCGGCCTCGTACTCAATCTCATCCTTGAACACGAAGGCTACTAGCGGAGCGGCATCTCGCAGCGTCTTCAGGCGCTCCTGAACCAGGGGCACGATCTTCAGCGCAAGCTCGCGCGATGGCAGGGTAGGGATTTCCAAAGGCGGGAACGCCTGCCAGAAGTCCAGCAGGGTATCTGCGAGTTCGTCTGTGCTCATCTCGCGGATATAGTGTCCGTTCATCCAGTCCAGCTTCTCAGTGTTGAATATCGCCCCTGCCTTTGAGACACGCCCAATCGAAAAATTCTCGATGAGCGAATCTAGAGTGAACAACTCTGTCTTATCGTCCAGCGACCAGCCCAGCAGTGTCAGGAAGTTGACCATCGTGTGGGGCAGGTAGCCCATCTCCCGGTAGTCGAGCAGGGAAGTCGTGCCGTGCCTCTTACTGAGCTTGGAGCGGTCCGGCGCGAGTATGATTGGCAGGTGCGCGAAAAGCGGCGGCTTCCATCCCAGCGCCTCGTAAAGCTGAAGATGTCGCGGCACGCTCGGCAGCCACTCCTCGCCGCGCAGCACGTGCGTAATCTGCATCTCATGGTCATCTATCAGGTGCGCGAGATGGTATGTGGGAAAGCCGTCCGACTTCAACATAACGAAGTCGTCCACTAGGCGGTTCTCGAAAGTTACTTCACCGCGCACAAGGTCGTCCACGGTCGTTGCGCCTTCGAGTGGCATCCTGAAGCGCACAACCGGCCGTTCGCCTTGTAACTTCAACTCTTCCTCGAAGCAAGCCCGCGCGTCATTGCTGAGATCACGGCACCTACGGCCGTACCCTGTTGCACTGTCCTGTTCCGATCGAGACTTTCTTACCGCGTCCAGCCTTTCGGGAGAGCAGTAGCACTTATACGCGAAGCCGGCGTCAACCAGCCGCTCGGCATGCTCAGAATACAACGCCAATCGCTCAGATTGCTTGTATGGTGCGTACTTCCCGCCGACATCCGGACCTTCGTCCCAGTCCAGGCCAAGCCACTTCAGCGCCTCGATGATAACCTCGACTGCGCCGTCCACCGCGCGCGCCCTGTCAGTATCCTCGATACGCACGATGAACTCGCCGCCGTGTCGCTTCGCAAGTAGCCAGTCGAATATGGCAGTGCGGACGTTGCCGACGTGTGGCTCACCCGTCGGGCTTGGCGCGAACCGCACACGAAAATTACTGCTCATGGTGTCCAAAGCCTCCTGCGATCCATTTTAACATGCGCGGCTCCAACACTCTAACTAATAACGCTGACAGTGGCATTTCTAATGCGTGCCTAATGCTCAGTGGTCACTACTGTGCTGCACAAACAGAGAGAGGCAACTTTGAAAGCCGCCTCTCTCTCTGTGTTCTTAGCCGTTACCGCTTAGTCGCGCGGCAATTCTTCCCCTACTCGCTAGGCCAGCCGTCCGCGGTTTCCCCTGCTGCCAGCGCAATGCTTATGCTCTCAGCCGCTTCGGAAGAAACCCATGCGCCCCAGATATCCTCGTTGGAGCTCAGCCACCAGAGGGCAGTTGCGTTCGTGTCCGCGTCAGGGTTTTCATCCCCCCACTTCACCGCGGCCTTATAGACGTCAATGTTGAAGTCCCACGCCTGCAACATCTCGATCACGTCCGGCGCCCTCGCGGGAAGGTCCGGCACTACTGCGATGAGGATGGTTGCGTCTTCGTAAGCGCAGGCCTTCGTCGTGAACCAGCACTGGTCGCTGTATGCTGGCTCTTCGAGGCGAACCAGGTCGAGCTTCAGAGCGGGGTCATTGGTGCCCCACTGGTAGCCCAGCCAAGGCTCCTGACGCTCGTAAGCGCCATATACATCCGCGTTCAGGGCAGCGCCGTCACCCGGATTGATTATCTGAACATGCTCATCCAATCCGTAGCCCGCAACCTGCGCGGCGTTCACGACTTCACATGCCCAGCCGATGACACAGGATACCAGGCGAGCCTTATCGCCCGTCTCTGCCGTCTTGAAGAGGTCCTTGAACTGCTGGTCCGTCAGGTCATCCACGCTGTCCAGCTCAGGGTACTGCTCTTGCAGATACTTGGGAATAACGAATGCCGACTGCCAGTCCTTGCCCAGGCTTAGACCGACTGGGTACACTTCACCTGCTGCCTGCGCCTCATTCCAGGCTTCATCCTGGTTGGGCAGCCAGATTTCCATCGTCACATGCGTGTCGCCGTTCCGCAATCCATTGAACAACGGTAGCGTCGCGCCGAACACCACATCTGTCGGATAGCCGTAACCCTTCTCCACCAGATACTGCGCGATTCGGTTCTGCAGCTGTGCGCTCGACCAGTTCAGGTCGCTGAAGATGATCGTCTCGCGCGGAGGCTCTTCCATCATTGCGCGGTCTTCCAGCGCCATCGCGACGATCTCCTGTACCTTCTCAGCCGTCAGTGCGTCCGAAGATGCTTCCATAGATGCTTCCATGACGGCAGACGAAACTGCGGACTGCACGTCCTCGGTTGTTACAGCGGATTCCTGAGCTTCCATGACCGCCATGGAAATCGCAGACTGGACATCTTCGGCTGTGATGCTGTCTTCCGCTGCAGCCATCACCGCGCTCTCAACCATAGCCGAAATCTCTTCGGCACTTGCGCCTTCCATCGCGGCTGATTCAACCGCCTTTTCAACCATGGCCTGAATCTCGCTGGCAGATACCTGCGACTCGGACATGCCCATCATGGACTTTTCAACCATGGTAGAAATCTCTTCCGCCGTAACCTGCGGCGCCGGTGCCGGCGCAGACTTCGCTACCGCCGATTCTACGATGCTCTGTAGTCGCGCCTCGTCAATACCCGGTGCCGGTGCCGGCGTAGGTTGCGAGCAAGCCATCGCCGCTACTGCAATAATCGCCATTATCATCATCGACAATAAAAGTTTACTTCTAGTAAACAAACCATTTCCTCCTTACTCATTTCGCCCCTCGCAATATGTTGCTACGGGCTTTCGGCTTCTTCTCTGTCCTTATAACGCTCCTGCATGCCAAAGGGTTAGCCCTGGTGCAGGCGTTCATCTGAGCCCTGCTCAGTACCGTAATGTCAAAAGTTCATCGCCTCCTGTTTATCCTGGGCTCATCATTGCCCCTTGGCGCTTGTTCGCCACTGACTGAGTGAGCCTGTCAATTATTATGGCGAGGAATACAATCGCCGCGCCGGATATTAAGCCTTCGCCGACTTGGTTCTTCTGCAGTGCGCGCAGCACATTGTCGCCCAAGCCGCCCGCCGCAACCATGCTGGCGATCGTTACCATCGCAAGCGCCATCATAGTTGTCTGGTTGATTCCCGCCATTATTGTGGGCAACGCCATCGGAATTTGCACGGTGGTAAGCACTTGCCACGGCGAAGCGCCAAATGACCTCGCTGCCTCGACAGTCTCCTCCGACACCTGCCTTATGCCTAAGTTAGTCAATCGAATCACGGGTGGTATGGCATATATCAGCGTTGCAAATATGCCCGCCGGCGACCCAAGACCGAAAAACAGTATGCCCGGCAGCAGATACACGAAGCTGGGCATCGTCTGCATCGCGTCCAGTATTGGGCGCATGATGTTGTCCGCAAGCTGGCTGCGCGACGCGACGACTCCGAGCGGAAGTCCCGCAGCTACCGCGATTACCACTGACACTACCATCAGGGCAACCGTGTCTATGGTATTCTCCCACAGTCCCATAAAGCCGAAGAACAGCACAGCTATCGAAGTAAAAATCAGCATTCTCCAGCGGCCCACCGCGTACGATAGTAGCGCTAGCGCCACAAGAATGGCAGGCCACGGTATCCACTTCAGTACATTCTCGATATAGCGCAGCGCATACTGAATACCCGACTTCACCCCGTCGAAGAGCCAATCTCCGTTTTTCGTCAGCCAACTCGCCCAATCGTCTATCCTCTGGCCCGTAACCCGACGCAGCGACCTCTCGATCAGGATTGTATTACCGCCCGTTGTTGCCACCTCAGAGCTGGACACCGTTGTCGGGAACTCAATTCCTGAACCCCACATAAGCAGGCATGCCAGCATCACAATGATCACAAAGCCTATGCCAAGCAACCAGTGGTAGATTCTGGGCACGTTACTGAAAGAAGCGCGCTGTGTAGAATCGGACGATGTCGGCCGCAGATTCTCGACTTGTGCCATGCTACGCCTCCGTCGCTTCGTCCGACATCCCTGTCAGAAGCGCCCCTCTATGGACCTCTCCCAGCAATCGCCCCTCCTCGTTCACTACCGCTATTGGATGCTCAGTCTGCGCCGCCATTGGAATCAGGTCTTCGATATAGGAATCCGGGTCTGCTGTCATCACTTGGTCCAGTTCCAGCCCCCGCAGCGATTCGACCTTCTGCCGTGCCAGCTTTCCCGCTTGATCTTCCGTCAATACGCCTTTCAGCACATTGTCGCGTCCCAGCACGAACAGCACATCGGTATCGCCGCTGCGCATCGCATGTAGCGCAGCGCGCGGCCCCTGCCAGTCGTTCACCACTGCGTCGGGCTCCTGCATGATAGCTCTCGCCTGTATGACCTTCGACCGCGACACATCCTGCACGAACGAAGTAACATAATCATCCGCAGGCAGCGTTACTATCTCCTCAGGTGACCCTTCCTGCACGATCTCCCCGTCCCGCATTATCGCAATGCGGTCTCCTATCTTCAGCGCCTCGTTCAGGTCGTGCGTGATGAATACAATTGTCTTCTGAATAGATGCTTGTAGGGAAATCAGCTCGTCCTGCATCTCCCGCCGTATCAGGGGATCAAGCCCGCTGAACGGCTCATCCATCAGCAGCACCTCAGAGTTCGCCGCCAGTGCCCGCGCCAGCCCGATTCGCTGCTGCATGCCGCCGCTCATCTCGCTCGGCAGGTAGTACTCCCAGCCCTTCAATCCGACCGTCTCAATGGCTTCAAGTGCCTGCTGATGCCGCTCATCTTTGTCCACGCCCCGTATCTCCAGCCCATAAGCCACATTGTCCAGAACGCGGCGGTGCGGCAGAAGCCCATAATGCTGAAACACCATCGCTATCTTCTGTCGCCGGAACTCTATGAGCTTATCCGAAGAGAATGTCAGTACATTCTCCCCATCGAACAGCACTTCCCCCTGCGTGGATTCGATTAGGCGAATAAGGCAGCGCACCAGAGTTGACTTGCCGCTGCCCGACAGCCCCATAATCACGAAGGTCTGCCCCTTCTGCACTTTGAATGACACATCTCGCAGCGCCACCACCTGACCCAACTCCTCCTGGATTTCCGCACGGCTCGCCGACGCGTACTTATCCTGGAAAACAAGCCTCGGATTGTTCCCAAAAACCTTCCAGAGGTTTCTGACATCTATCTGGATTGTGTCGTAGTTCTGAGTCATGAGCGGCCTTTTCTGTGCCCTCTATTGTGAACGAGACTCGCCTTCTGCACAGGTCATCGAGAGTTTAGTGAGCGTCTCAAGCTCTCATAGCAACTCGAAGTCTCTGATCAGGGGTGAAAATGGAAACGGATGCCGAATTAGTCTCGTATTGAAAGGCGTTTGTGAATTACAATGACTCGCTATAAGTGGGGGGATGAAGAAGGGCGAAATTGCCCTGCCTTATCGGAGGTGAAGCGAACTTCGTATCGCGGTCATCCAATCGGGATATTGTCAGTACCTCCCGCTCGGCCCGAGAGATGACCAATGACGTGTGAAACTCCCCCGCAGTTGAACCTTCGTTTTCTGTGACAGCGGCTAATGTCTCGTGTGGATACCATATACTCGGTCATTTAACACCCAACTAGAGTGCCCTGTCAAATCGGCGCAACTTCTGAAAGTCCGGCAATGCCTGTAATATGAGCCTTTTCCCAAATCGCCCTTGCGATGATAAAATCAGGCTGATGTATAATCCTTCACAACCTCTCAATCCCGAAAGTTCAATTAAGGAGGCTCCCAAGTGGCAGTCGTACAACTCGAAATCAGCAGACGCTCCCCTTATGCGGGCGGAAAAAGCTTCGGTGATGTCGGAGCATACGAGCAAATTGACGGCACCGTTCATTACGCCGTTGATCCGATCCACTCGGCTAACGACGGCATAGTTGACCTAGATATCGCCCCTCGCGATTCCAAAGGCAAGGTCTGGTTCTCCTCAGACTTCACGTTGCTGAAGCCCGAAAGCATCCAGAACGGAAACGGCAGCGTCCTATATGACGTCGTCAACCGAGGTCGAAAGACCGTCATGGGCCGCTTCAACGACACAGGTAAGCCTACGATGCCGTCCGACCCGCTCGACCCCGGCAACGGCTTCCTGATGCGGCACGGCTACTCAGTTCTGTTCGGCGGCTGGCAGGCGGACGTGCCCCGCGGCGTCGGCCTCATCGGCTTGCAGACGCCCGAAGCGGTCGGTGCCGATGGCGATCCGATAAGCGGCAAGATCATGTGCCAGTTCCAGGCAACGCACTTCACTCAGTTCTTCCTGCTCGCCGACAGACAGCACGCTCCTCATCCCGCCATTTATGAATACGAGGCCGAAGCCTCCCTGACCGTGAGGGATCATCCCAACAGTCCATCCCAGGCTATCGCCCGCGACAAGTGGCGCTTCATGCGCTTCGAGGACGCATCAGTCGAGCCTGACCCCTGCCACATTTTCATGGAGGAAGGCTTTGAGCCGGGTCGTATCTACCAGCTTGTGTACACCACGCGCGGCAGCAGGATAGTCGGCTTGGGCTTCGCAGCAATGCGCGACATCGTCTCCTTTCTGAAGAACGCATCGGCAGAGCAGGGCAACCCCTGCGCGGGCGGCATACAGCGCGCCCACGCATTCGGCGCATCCCAAAGCGGACGCTTCCTGCGCGAGTACATCCACACTGGATCGAACACCGATGAGGATGGCAACATGGCGCTGGACGGCATCATTTCGCATGTCGCTGGTGGCATGAGAGGTGAATTCAACCTGCGCTTCGGCCAGCCCTCAAAGGATGTCTGCTACATCATCCCTAAGCTCTTCCCCTTCGCGGACACTGAGCAGTCCGATCCCGTCACCGGCGATAGCGGCTCGCTGCTTGATCGCCTCAACGAGCGTGGGCACCTGCCTCGCATAATGTTCACCAACACTTCCGCAGAATACTGGCGTGGAGATGCGGCCCTCATTCACACCAACTTCGCCGATATGAGCGATGCCCCAGAAGAGAGCGACTTCGTGCGCCGCTACCACTTCGCAGGCTCGCCTCACGGCTCTGGCAACTTCCCGCCCATCGGAACGCGCGAAGACGGCATGCGCGGCCAATTGCCATTCAATATCATCGACTACAATCCGCTGCTGCGTGCCTCGCTTAAAAACTTGGATGAATGGGTTCGCACGGGCAAACCCGCTCCCGCAAGCAGGCATCCGCGCATCTCGGACGGCACGGCGGTCGAATCGCACACACTTGCATCCAAGTTCCTGCGAATACCCGGCGTCGCCTTCCCCGAAAAAGTAACGCGCGCAATGCGCCTCGACTACGGACCGGAGGCTAAGGAGGGACGCACAACAACGCTCCCGCCTGTAGCGGGCGAAGAGTTCCCCGCGCTCGTCGCCAACGTGGACGACGACTGCAACGAGATTGGCGGCATACGCCTTCCCGATCTCATGGTGCCGGTGGCGACATACACTGGCTGGAATCTGCGTCACCCGGACATTGGCGCGCCAGGCCTCGTAATCGGTATCACGGGTGGACTTGCGGGCTGGGTGCTGCCATTCCCTGCGACGCCGGCGAAGGGCGCGGCATCCGGCGACCCCCGTCCTGCAATCAGCGACCGATACAACTCCAAAGATGATTATGTATCGCAGACGAAGAGTGCCGCGCAGCATCTTGCTGGCGAAGGCTATATGCTTGAAGAGGACGTCGAAGACTCCATGCGTCGCGCTGCGGTCCGCTACGACTACTTCGGCGCAAACGGCAGCCGCTAATCCGTGCTTGAACTTGTAGAGCGTCATTCCACCGGCAAGGCGCGCCTAAAGCGTCTGTTGGATGAAATATCCGACGATGGTTGGTGCGAAAGGACGCTCTACTTCACTCCCTCATCTCTGGCAAAGCGCGCATCCGCAAGCTCTCGCACCCGACCGGCGCTTGCAGGCGAAGACGAGATAGCAATCGTCCTGGAGGAAATGGGCGAATCAGATACGGGGCTCGTTCTGTTTCAAGGGCAGAGCAGGGCGGTCGCAATCTGCCCGCCTTTCCCGCTGCCCGATGATGTCCGCCGCTCTGGGTTGGTGGTTTCGCCATTGACCAAAATGCTCGAAAACGAATATGTCCTCGGCATCGTGCTGCTGCGCCTAGGACGCTACGCTATCGGCGTGCTGCGCGGAAACCGCCTGATTGCGTCTAAGACCGATTCGCGCTATATGAAGAACCGCCACCGCGCCGGTGGACAGTCCCAACGCCGCTTCGAGCGCAGCCGCGAACGCCTGATCCGCGAACTCTACGACAAGACCTGCGAGATGGCGCGGACCGTCTTCGCGCCCTACGAGAAAGACCTGGACTACATCCTGCTCGGCGGCGAAAATTCCACACTATCCGGCTTCACTGACCGCTGTCGTCTCATGCATGACCTCAGCGACAAGACCCTGGCTCGCCGACTCGACATCGACCAACCCAACAAGAAGACCCTCGACAAAATCGCATTCGAAGCATGGAAAAGCCGTGTCTATTCCTTTGTAAGCCTGCCCTAATTGAAGAGGCATCCGAGGAAAAAAATCTTCAAAATTAGATGGTTGTTTTTGAGTGAAATGTTACTTCATGTGATAACATGTGAGTCAGTTACATTTAGCGTTAAGTTGGGGGAAGACAATGCAGCCTGAGTGGAGAGAAGAATACACAATGGGCTACCTTGTGGGCAAAGTAGAGTCAATGGAGTCGAGTCTGGCGGAGTTGCGTTCACTGGTAACACGCGGCATTATACTATTGGTTCTTACACTTCTGACTGCGCTAGGTGCGCTCGCTGCAGGTATATTCAGCCTCATAGGTTAATGGAATCGACCACTCCCTACTGTGCCGTATATCCCCCATCCACAATCAACGGCGCGCCCGTTACGAATGCAGCCTCGTCCGACGCCAGGAACAGCGCGGCGTTCGCTATATCCTCCGGCTGCCCAAGCCGCCCCATCGGATGCCGCCCCTTCAGCGCCACGTAAGACTCCGCGTTCTCCGTCAGTGCCCGCGTCATATTCGTCTCCACATAGCCCGGGCAAATGCAGTTCACGCGGATATGCTTTGGGGCCATATCAATGGCGAGGTTGCGCGTGAACTGCAGCACGCCACCCTTCGATGCGTTGTACGGATTGAACCCGCCGCCCATTCCAACCGGATACCCCACCAGCGCCATAATCGACGCTAGGTTGATGATAGACCCGCCGCCCGCCGCTTCCATCTCCGGCACCGCATGCCACGAAACTAGATAGGTGCCCTTCAGGTTCACGTCCATCACCTTGTCCCATATATCCTCGTGCGACGCCCCTTCCGGCAGCGCGTTTCTTGTGCTTATCCCCGCGCTGTTCACGAGCACATCCAGCTTGCCGTAAGCGTCGATTGCGGCCTGCACCATCGCTCTGGCGTCCGAATAATCCGCGACATCGCCGCTCACTGCCCTAGCCTCGCCGCCACTCTCTCTGATAGCCGCAACCGTCTCAACCGCCGCCACTTCGATTATGTCTGATGCCACGATACTCGCGCCCTCAGCCGCAAACCTGCTCGCCGTCGCCCTGCCGATGCCCGAACCTGCGCCCGTAATCAGCGCAACTTTACCTTCCAGTCGCATTGCAATTCCCTCGCCTGTACTTGTGAATACGCTACTTTCCCTCTATCTCGAAGTAATCCCCGGCCTCGGACCTCTGATACTCGCCCCCGTGATACACTGTTACGTTGCCGACGCCGAGCACGCGCCACCCGTCGCCCTCCCTGAAGCAGCCGGTAGCCCCGTCTATCCCCAAGGCTGTTATGCTGTCCGCAGTCTCAAGACTTACTTCACGCGCGGTCTGGCTGCTGCTTGCGCGCTCGTGATGCGGCAGCACGACCACACCTGGCACGATGCCCAGCCCATCGCCCCACTGCCGAAAGCGCATCCGTTCGCCCATCACCATCGCTCCCGCGCTCGAGCCGGCCAAAATGAGGTCCCGCTCCAATCCCTGCATTATCTTCTCCAGGAGAAGCGACCCGCGCAGTACCTCCAACAGGTGAGCCGGGTTGCCGCCCGAGAGATACACTATGTCCGCGCTATCCACCGCTGAAACCAGCTCTTCGTCGTCGGCCTCTGTGGAATTTACTACCATTAAGGGCCTCGCATCGGCCCCAAGCGCCTCGAACTGCTGAATGCCGTGCTGTGCTGCCAGAGCCGGCCGCGACATTGCAGCCGCAGTCGGCACGATGAGTACCCTTGGGCGCACATGCCCCGTCGCCTTTAGCAGCTCGTTATCCATCTGACGGCAACTAGGCAAAAACTCGTCGCCGCCCACCAAGGCAATCTTCCCCGCCATCTAACCCCCCTCCTCCGGTGCGGCAAATGTCAGCGCCGTCGCTGGATTGTTCACAAGGATATTCTCGACCGCCGCCTCGCTGAACCCCCGTGCTCTCATTCGTGGCACGATATTCCCCAGTATGTAGGCGTATCCATGCCCGCCATACCGCTCAAGTCGGCTCTTCGTGCAGATGTCGTGCGCCACCAGTATCTTGCGTTCATAGCCCTGAGCTGCAATCCAGGCTATGTCATCCATTCGCTTGGCGTCGTTCGGCATGTCAATCGCGGAATTCGCGCCATAGTATGACTGCTCCGAACCGAACAGGTCCCACTCCAGGTAACAGCCGCTCTCCCCAATCTGCCGCAGCGTATCGTGTAGAAAAACCGTGCGGTCCAAATGCCCGATAATTGTGCGCTCCAGGTCAGCTCCGGCCTCGCGCAGCACCTCGATAATCTCTAATGGGGCCGTCTCGTCCCTTCCCGGATGTATCAGTATGGGCGCTCCCGTGATCCGCTGCGCCCTCGCAGACGCCCTCAGCGCCTTGCGCTCGTTCGGCATCAGCGGCCATGAGCACCCCACCTCGCCTATGACGCCGGACCTGAACGGAGTCCCATCCACGCCCACGGTTACATCCGCCACAATCTGCCGCACCACATCGTCCTCGCTCATGTCGCCCATGCCCGCTGGATGCGCCGCGTCCACATAGTACGACGCGCCCATAATGATATTCACGCCCGTCGCCCGCGATATGCGTGCCAGTCCCATCGCATCCCGCTTGATACCAATGCTGGTCGCATCCACCAGCGAGCCGCCACCGTACTGCTTATAGATGTTCGCCTCGTCTATCGCCGCATCCACATCCGTCAGTTGCGCATTGTCTAGGTTCGGAGCTGACCAGTGGCGAATGCGCCCCGAGGTCTCCAGCGAAACCGGCTCATAGTAAAAGCCTTTCGCCCCGGCCTGCTCCGGCGGCCCAAACAGCGGCGACATATCTATCAGCAAGTGCTCATGCGTCAGCGTAATCCCTAACTGCTCAGGCTCAATTGGCCCCAGCACTGTCTGCGCCTTGCCCGCAATATTGAACTCTACCATCTTGCTCTCCTCAGTCCCCTCCTAGTAACTTGGATCCCGCCACTCGAACGCAAGTGTCGCATACCGCACAAAGACGGCGCCACCCGGCCTTGCGATCGGCCCGTTGATTGCCAGCAACGCGAGCGTATGCTTGTCTCCCGGTTGCGGATCCGCTGTTACCACCACGCGCTGCGGTATATTGAATCCCTGCACCGTCCCCTTTGCCATGTCCAGCTCGCCGTTAACCCACACCTCGCCATAGTCGTCGATGCAGGTCTCGAACAGGCAATTGGTTCCTCGTACATCTCGCCCGCCGATTGTTTCCGGTATCGTAATCTCGATGCGATACCAGATGAATGACAGCCCGTGCGAGTGCCACTGTGCGAGGTCCCCGCATACTTCCCATCCGGAATCATCGTACTCCGGAAGGCGCGCAGGGCTACCCTCACTCAGCGCGACCAGCCCTTCGTTCGGCTCACCCGGTACCAGTCCAACCGCGAACCGCCATTCCCCCGATACTGCATTCAGATCGTCCGCATTCTGCAAGTCCAATGATGCCCTCGGCATGTCCAGCCTCCTTCTATTTCATCGTTGCCACTATATTCTATCCCGCCTATCCTGTACATCCAAGTTGATGATAATATGTCCCAAATCTCCCAGGAGGTACAGCACATGCCAAACACAGCAGACGCGGTAATTATCGGCGGCGGTGTCATGGGATGCAGCATCCTGTACAACCTCGCCGATCAGGGCCTCACGAACACCCTATTGCTTGAGCGTGATGTACTTGCATCCGGCTCCACCAGCAAGTCGCAGGCAATCCTCCGCATGCACTACTCCAACGAGGTTACATCCAGCCTCGCTTGGCAGAGTCTCGAAATATTCAAAAACTTCGAGGAACTTACCGGCACCCCTTCCGGCTACACACGCACCGGATACTTCCTTATAGTCGGCAGGGACGACAGGCAGGCGATGCGCGAGAATGTCGCAATGCACCGGCGACTTGGCATAGCCAGCGAGATTGTGTCGATCGAGGATATGCGCGAACTCGCCCCTATGCTCTCCGTTGAGGGCGACGAATCGTTCGCCTACGAGTCCGAATCAGGCTATGCCGATCCCTACTCAGTAACGCTCGGCTTTGCCAATCGCGCCCGCGACATGGGAGCGCAAGTTCAGGACGCAACGCCAGTTACCGGCATCGAAGTCAGTGGCGGCAAAGTCACCGCAGTCCTCACCGCCGACGGGCGCATCGAAACCCCCATTGCCGTTGTCGCAGCCGGCCCCTGGAGCGACAGGCTCTTGAGCGGCGTAGGCGTGGATGTGCCCATTCGCCCCCTGCGCCATCAGGTAGTCGTGCTGCGCCGCCCGCCCGGACCGGATGCTGACCATCCCATCGTTGCCGACAACCTCAACGGCTTCTCGGCGCGCCCCGACATTGGTGACCTGACGATGATAGGCGCGGGTGAGGACGAGTTCGTGGACGCCGACACCTTCAATCAGGGTGTAGACATGGATGTAGTCCGGCCCGCATTCGAGGGAATCGTCAGGCG
The DNA here is from genome assembly GCA_965222145.1 of Dehalococcoidia bacterium. Classification (GTDB taxonomy): domain Bacteria; phylum Chloroflexota; class Dehalococcoidia; order Lucifugimonadales; family JADFKI01; genus Bin90. The sequence continues at coordinate 770,747 of CBDCTG010000001.1, forward strand.
CATCCCGGCGATGTCCCGCGCCGTCTTTCGCGGCGGATGGTCAGGCGCATTCACAGTAACCCCTGACTGGCATCCTGTTCTCGACCGCATCGAAGGCATAGACGGCCTCTACTGCGCCGTCGGCTTCAGTGGGCACGGCTTCAAGGAATCCCCCATGATCGGCAAGGCGATGGCTGAACTGATCACCAAAGGAAGGGCGGAGTGCGTTGATATTTCCATGCTCAACCTGAAGCGCTTCGAGACCGGCGACCTGCTGCGCTCCCGCTACGCAATGCAAGTCCTGGCATAGCTCCCTCGCATTGTCACATCCCTTTTGATTGGGGAAGGTTAGAGCCTGCCCTGAGCTCGCCAGAGGGATGGGGGTGTAATCCTACCCATCCTGTCCATACCTACACGTTCGTGCCGTGCCGGTCGAGCCACAGGTCCGCATATCATGCCGATCCTTGACCAGCCTCAATCGCCGCAATCTGCTGTTCCACATTGCCGAGCATGATGTAGTCTTCTCGCACGATGCTGTAGCATCGCTGCACATAAAGTATCGTCAGCCGCCGCGCGTCATCGCTGCCCTGCTTTATTCCCTCGACAATGCGCTCAGTCTTGTGGTCGAATTCCAGGTGCCGCGAAAGCATTCCGATGTCCGTCTCGGCCTCCCGAATTAGCGCCTCCTCATTGCTGTCGACCGCGTAGCGCAGTTTGCCCACCAAGGTTGTCAATTCGCTCAGCTTGTCACTGTCACTCATCAACCCGTACATCACATCATTGATGCCAACGCTGCCTCCTTCAATCGCATCCTCAACCTTTGTTGCATCTATAACACCGGTCTGTCCCACAACGCCGTTATAGATCTCCGTGTACTGCTGCACCGCGTCGCCCGCGGCCATCATCATCGTAGGCAAGTCCGATGTGTTGAATGTGCCAGCGAACAGCACATCATCGTCGCGCATCTCCGCAAGCTGCTGAAGCTGCTCGAAACTCTCCATCTGTTCCGGTGCGGGCGGAAACGCAAAGGCCGACAGGTCCTGCATACTCGCGTCGGGTATCTGGCTCATTAGGAACGGCGGCACATATTTCGTGACATCCACCGTAATCGGCAGTATCACGACGTAGCTCGCCCAAACTTCGCCGGCGTTCATCGAACTCCTGAAGTACACGAACGCATGACCCTTTGGCGAATCCTCCGTGCCCCTCTCGAATGTAACGTCCATCTCTTTTCGTTGCCTCAATTTCTTATAACGAACCGCTCACTATCTATGTTTTTGCGAGCGAATACGGCATTTTTAAACCTAAAATGTCCTTCACTGTTTTACACCTCCATACAATACCATAGTGTCAGGTACAGAATTCGTTAATTCATATGTTGCATCAAATTGTTTGCTCCAGCCTCGTGGACTGGTGTATCATCCCTGAAGTCATAGTTCATTGTGAACCTTTTCACTTTTGTCAGTTGAGTTGTCAAATGGGGACAATCGCGAAATTGGTGATAGTTTTACATCTGTTGCTATCAAGGGCCAACGCACTTGCTGATCATTAACCCAGACACCTACCGTAGCTTAGTAAGGCCGCTGTTTCTCAGTTTTCCTCCTGAGACCGCTCGCAACGTGGGACTTTTTGCCCTAAAGCAGCGATTACTGTGGCGCACCTTAGCCCCGTTGCTGCAAGTTGACAATCCTCGCCTTGAGGTGAATTTAGCAGGATTGAAGTTGCAGAGTCCGATTGGGCTTGCCGCTGGTTTCGACAAAGACTGCGAATATTTGCCTTCGCTTGAGTCATTAGGATTTGGCTACCTAACTTGTGGCACTGTTACAGAATCACCGCGTAACGGCAACCCGTCTCCTCGCATATTCTGTAATCCGAAGGACGAGTCAATTATCAACTCATATGGCTTCCCCAGCAAGGGGTTGCAGCACGCTGCTTGGAAGATGGAGGAAGCACAACCACTGCTAGATGGTACACCGGTGGTGGCCAGCGTATCCGGCGTTGCGCCGGACGAAATCCTGCGCTGCCATCAACGCCTTGAGCCGCTCGCCTCCGCCATAGAAGTCAATATCAGTTCGCCCAACACACTTGGCTTGCGCATCTTCCAGCAAGCCGATACTCTAAGGCAACTCATTGCCCAGCTCAACGACCAGAGGCGCAAGCCACTGTTTATCAAGCTCCCGCCATACTTGGAAACGCCCTCGATAGGCAGTGAGCAGAAAGACATGGTGTTCAGCCTTGTGGAAGTCTGCGTAGAGCAGGGTGTTGAAGCCATCACGGTTACTAATACATGGCCTGCCCGCGACTCCCGACTTGCAGTGGGCGCAGGCGGACTAAGCGGCAAGCCCGTATTCGCTGATATGCTGCAAATGGTCGCAGACATCAGGGCTGAGACCGGCAGCGGGTTGGCAATCAACGCCTGCGGTGGCATCTTCTCGGGTGAGGACGCCCTTGCCGCAATTCAAGCTGGCGCAACCACCGTCCAGATTCTCACGAGCCTCATATACCGCGGTCCCGGCATCGTCAGGCGAATCAACGAGCAGATGCTCACGCTCATGGACCGGGAGCACATGCCCGCCCTCACTTACTAAGAGCCTGTTCACGATCTTCTTAGAATTAGCGCTGTGAAGGCAAGCACCACCATTTGCAGACTGGTATTGAGCTTTCTTTCGCAGTTCTTCCAGAGCCGGCGGCACTTTTGCAGCCAGGCAAAAGACCGCTCTACCACCCATCGCTTCGGAAGAACCACGAAGGTGTGAAGTTCGTTGCGCTTCACCACTTCCACCGAGGCTCCTAACAGACTTTGCACCGCAGTGGCAAAGGGCTTCCCTGTATAACCCCCATCGACAAGTACCTTTTGCACCTGCCTGAGGTCGGCTCCTCGTTGGTCGAACATCGCCAAAGCCCCGGCACGGTCGGTGACATTGGCGGTGGTCACGTGAATTGCATGCGGCAACCCCTGGGTGTCCACTGCGATGTGTCGCTTGATTCCCGAGACCTTCTTGCCGGCGTCATAGCCCTTGTTCTCGGCGCTGTCAGTGTTCTTAACGCTCTGAGAGTCCACGATGCAGAAGGTCGTCCGCTCTGTCCGTCCATTGCTTTGTCGGGCCTCGCCAACTGATTTTTTTTAAGACTTGCTCCAGAATGGATTCATTAGCCGCCTCGGGCCGCTCGCTCCATTGCCGGAAATACTTGTAGCAAGTGCGCCAATTGGGGAAGTCTGCGGGCAGCATTCGCCACTGGCAGCCGCTTTTCAGGAGATACAGCACCCCGCAGAAAACATCATACAAGTCCACGGTGCGGGGCTTGGTCCTGCGGCGGGCCGACTCCAACAAGGGGAGAATCCGGGCAAATTGCTCTTGGCTGATGTCGCTGGGATAAGAATGAGACATGATTACCCTCCTGATAATAGTCTCAACCTATTATATTCCAGAGATCGTAGACAGGTTCTAAGAAGACCTACCGTAATCTTCCAAAAATTTAAGGCGGACGGCGGGATACATCTATCCCGCCGTCCGCTCTTCTTTATGCCCTTTTAGTCAAGACAACCTTGCCGAGACTGGCTCGGTCCCTCACCTAGTACCGAGTCCACTTGATGATGACACGTTGGGTTTTTAGCGTTCATAGCTTTGGCTTCGGGTAGATGCGATTGAGCTTCACGCGAGCATCCTGAGAGCGAAATCGCCAGTCTATGGTCACTCCCGCTTCGTTTCGCTCCCGCTCAAGCGCCCCTATATGCCGCCTGAGCGTCTCCTCATCGCCAAGGCGTCCCTTCAGACACTGCTTGCCGAAGACGCTCAACTCTATCTCCGCCATATTCAGCCAACTACCGTGCTTGGGCGTGTAATGGAACTCCAGTCGTCGCGCTATACGCCGCGCCTCCACAGGCTCGTATGCCTCATACAGAGAGCCGAGCTTATGAGTATTCAGATTGTCCAGTACCACCCTGATCACCCTAGCGTCGGGATACGCTCGATCCACCAGCCACTTCATCTGCTCGGCAAAGTCCACAGCAGTGCGTCGCTCCGTGACCTCCACGTGCCTCCATCCACCCTTGGGCTCGCAGAACACGAACAGGTTGCGCGTGCCGTTGCGCCTGTACTCATAGTCTATGCGTTCCAATCTCCCAGGCTCGGCTTCAATCGGCGTTCTCGTGTGCGCGATCAACTGCTTGGATGTCTCATCGAAGCAGACCAGCGGTCGCTCAGTGTCGTATTCCTCCTCGTACAGGTCCAGTACATCTTCCATCCGTGCCACGAACTCCCCACTCAGTTCCGGGATGCACCACGCCTTGTTCTTCCACGGTTTAAGTTCGTTTTTTTCAAGCTCTGACGCACCGTCTCCCTCGCTATGCTCTCTACATAGCCCAACTCCACAGCCTTGTCCGCAAGCAACTTCAGCGTCCAGTGCGTATGGCCCTCAGGAGGGTCGCTGCACGCTATCGCCACAAGATGCGCTTCGGCACGCTCATCCAGCTTGCACCTCTGCCCCGGACGCGCACGCTCGACCAACGCGCTCTCAAGTCCCTCCTCGCAGAAACGCTTGCGTATCCTGATGACCGTGCGCCTGCTTATCGACAACGCATCGGCTATGCGGTTATCAAACTGTCCTTCGTCTGCCTTGAGCAGCGCCAGCGCTCTCTTTACCGTGCGCGCAGGTGACTTGCCGCGGTGGGCGACTTCACTCAGTCGGCTCTTCTGGGACTCGCTCAACTCCACTCTGTACTTGTTTGCGGTCATATTCGGCAACATCCTCTTCGTAAGATGTGCCCGAGCTTAACCCATTTCTTATACTTGTGCCAATATCAGCTGGACTCGGTACTAGTCTCTACGGACCAACCGAGAATATTCCCCAGCATACTACTGGACTGTCCTCACGCAGGATGCCACAGCTGCCATGATCTCCGCTGCTAACTGACTTGAATTTGCCCTCCGGCGGCGTCGCCTTTCCGTACTCATTCGAGCCCCAGCACGCAATCGACCCGTCCGCATTCAGCGCGCAGGCGTGATCTGACCCGTAGCTGACTTCGATAAATCCACCCACACGCGGATCAGGCGTCCGCGAGGTGACTTCAATGCTCAGAACCAGCTTAAAATCTCCTGTCTCACCGGCATCGAATGTTGTCGCCTCTATCGTATATTCGCCGGCAGCAAGCTCTTCAACCTCAATGAGCGAGTTAGTGTCCGAGCCGGGATCGACGTCGTCGTTCTCATCTACGAGGTCGCCATCCCTCCCAACACCCTCGGTCAGGTAGAGGTAGGTATCCTGGTCGTCGGAGGTAAGTGAGATCGAAACATCGCTTTCCTCCGTTATCTCAAACGTATAATAGCGAGTGTACCTGTCATCCGTACTCTGCTCAGCCGATCTGTCAGACACGCAACTGCTGACCCAGGTCCCTTCGACTTCGATCTTGCCTGAGTCGCCGATCTCGCCCAAATCTGCTAGGCACGGGTCATAAGGTGCATCGGACGCAGGCAGAACCGCGAAGCCATACCCCCAGGCATAGTCCGGGCCTTCCTCGCCTAGATCGACCGTGTTCGCTCTGATGTAGTTTGCGATCTGCACCGCATTGCTGTCTGGATTCAGCTCCTTGGCCAGAGCAGCCATCCCAGCGACGTGCGGCGCAGCCTGACTAGTGCCGAAGAATGACCCACCAGATACGACCGAATACGCACCGTTAGCACCGACAACATCAGGCTTAATCGTGTCCACATCCGGTGTGACCGGACCTTGGCTGCTGAAGTCCTCAAGTGCGCTCGGCTGGTAGACCCACGAGGCGCCCACTGCAAGCAACCCGGGATTGCTGCTCTCCGCCGGAGTGGCTATGCTCCCGGAAGCAGTGGCATGTTCGAGATCTTGTCCACGGAAAGCTTGCACCTGAATCCAGTCAGGAGCCTCTCCGTCATAGATTGTTACCGACAAGCAGTAGACTGCCTTCTCCTCAGACCTGAATGCGAACACTTCCAGAGGAATCGGGTATTCAGGCTGGAAACTGTCACTTCCCGCTACACGCTCCCCAGTGTCCTGGTTGGTTAGATACAGGTCGATGTCTTTTGTCGGAGCGCCCCATACATCATCCCATCTCAGCTGCGCAATAAATCTCTCGTCTGCACCGAGAAGGACGTCGTTGCACTCGTCGGTATCTGTGAAATTGTGGACATCGTTGCCATCCGGGTCTGAGTATGCCCCGGACCACGTCGAAGTGGCATTATTGCCCGCTGCGTTGACCCAGGTTATGTCGTTCGCCACCGCGAGATGCACAGTGTTCAGCGGGCTGGTCCGAATTATCGAACTCCCATCGCCTGGACCTGTCCATAGCCAGCCGACCGAATGGTTGATGACGTCCACCCCTTCGGACGCCATCCATATTGTCGCTAGCCTGAGGTCTCCCCATGAGGGCGGATTGGCTATGTAATATGTAGCTTCTGGAGCAATATCGTAAGCCGCCTCGGTCACCGCACTGCCGTGAGCGCTGTCAATCTCGCAGTCGTCGATGTCGTTGCTCAACGTTCCATGGTCCGTGAAGCAGAGCGCGTGCACCCTCTCCTCGGGCGGCAGTTCTAGTCCCATCAGGTCTTGGAATCCTATGAAACCGGTGTCAATTATCCCGATCTTCATTCCTTCGCCCTTCACACCGGCGAGATGCCAGGAATCTGCGCCATGCAGGGCAACGGCAGGGCTGGTTAGTGTTTCCTGCGCGGCCTGCGGCGGGACAATCGTGCTGACGCTTATAACTCCCTCCTGCTGCGATACATTCCCAAGCAACGTGACAGGCACATACGCCTCGATGGTGTCCAATTCAGCAAAGCGAACAGAAGCCCCACTGTCATCGAGGTACTTCCTCACGGCCTCCACATACTCCTCTTCGACGAACAGCGACACCGCTACGGACTCATCATCGCTGACCGGAGCCGTAGAAGCTGCAGACCTCGAACTCGCAATCCCCCCTTCGACCTGCTCCACCAAGTCGTTCAGAATGGAGTCCATATTCCCGTACTTGGGTGGATCCGCCTTTCCACTCTGCTCCGATTCCGAACCGCTATCAGCGTTGGCATCGGTCTCTTCCGTTCCACCGGGTGCCACTGTCGCGGTCGGCGCAGGCGTGGGCGTATCCGCAGTCTGGGCTTCCACCCTTGTCCCATCAGCTCCTGTCAGCATCGTAAACAGCAACGCCGCCGACATCGCGACAGCAAGCAGAAAGATCGAGACATGTCTCCAATTTCTTGATGCAGGCATAATTCGCATCTTAATCATCTCCATTCCGGATAGGGGCGTCTATGTCACACAAGCGTTAAGTCTATCAATGCCGTGTTTATATGTTCAACTAACTGACGAAGGTAAGCATGATCTTCACGAGCAAACTGGCAGAGAATAACGAAAGTATCTGAGTGGCAGATACAAACGTACTTTGGGTGCTAGGAAAAGAAACCACGCCGAATTAGCGTAACTTGGGACCCAGGCAGCCTGCAACCAACCCAAATGCGTCAAGCATTTGTGGCGTGTAGAAGCGCATCAGCCTCTTGGCGAAACGGCATCGCATCCTGAGCGCCCGGCTTCGTAACGGCAAGCGCGCCCGCCGCAGCTCCGAACCTCAGCGCATCCTCAAGGCCGCGCCCTTCCGACAATGCAACGGTCAGCCCCGCGCCAAAAGCATCACCCGCCGCCACGCTGTCCACCGCATCCACGCCGAACGGCCGCACATAATATCGCTCGCTCGCCGTGGCAGCAAACACACCATGCTCACCCATTTTCACCACCGCTGTACCCACACCCATCGCCAGAAGGGCGTCCGCTGCCACCCGCGCCGAATCCACATCAACGACACGGATTCCAGTCAGTTCTGCCGCCTCCGTTTCGTTTGGCGTCAGCACATCTGCAACTGCATAGCCCGCTTTTGGCATCGCCGCGGACGGCGCCGGATCCCACACTACGCGCACCCCAAGCCTGCGGGCATGCCTCGCCGCGGCAACCGAAATATGCGGCGGCGTCTCAAGCTGCAGCATCAGCGCGTCCGCAGATTCCATTGCCCGCTTCGCCGCTTCTAGTTGCTCATCGTCGCAGGCCATATTCGCGCCGTACACCGCCGCGATGCAGTTCTGCCCGGCCGCTTCAACCATGATCATCGCAACGCCTGTCACGTTTGACCCGTCAACTGCCACATCCCCCCCATCGATCCCCTCTGACTGCAGCCCGCTGAGCAGCGTCCGCCCGAAGTCATCATCGCCGACTCTGCCCACCATCCGCACATCCGCGCCAAGCCGTGCAGCGGCAACCGCCTGATTGGCGCCCTTGCCTCCTCCGGCGGTAAAAAAGCCGTCACCCTGCACAGTCTCGCCCGGCTCCGGCATGCGCGGCATAGTCGCAACGAGGTCCATATTGATGCTGCCCAGCACCACAATCTTGGGCTTGCCCGTGCTCCCGGTCGATGTCTCAGTGGATGCCATCGCGACTATCCAATCAAGCCCTGCTCAAGTAACTCTTCAAGCACTTGCGCTACTCCGTGTTCTTCGAAGGGCGGTGCAATCCTGTCAGCGACCGCAAGAACCTCCGGCACGGCATCCCCGACTGCAATCCCCAGGCTAACCCAATCAAGCATCTGAACATCGTTGTACCCGTTGCCGAATGCGGCAGTCTCCGAGCGCTGAATCCCGAAGTATTCGCACATCCACTCCAAGGCGCTTTCCTTGCCCCCTTCAGGATGCAGAATCTCGCAGAAGTGCGACAGAGAGCGCATCACGAGCACATGCTCCGACAATGCCGGTCTCAGGTCGCGTTCCAGTATTTCGCTGTCGCCGCCCACCGCAACGATCCTCGTGAGCTCCTTGCAAGCGACATCCCGCAGATTGCCTACAATCTCTACAGCGAGTTCCGTGCGCTGTCCGTAGCCCTCGGCCCACTCGCTCATCCGATCCACATACATGAACCCGGGATAGTAAGCAACGACCTGCACATCTGCACCGGAGCTGCCAATATGAGCCTCCAGCGCATCGATGGTGATAAGTGCCATTCCCTCAGTCATGGGACAGTGCCTTAAGACCTCGCCGCTCACAGGGTTTGCGATGTACGCTCCCTGCGACGAAGCAATTGGCACTTCTATGTCAAGCGCGGCGCAGTTGACGATAGCCGATCGGTACGCTCGTCCGGTCGCAAGCGTTACTATCGCCCCTGCTGCCCGCACCGCCCCCACCGCAGATCGCGTCCTCTCTGCGATTGGACTGTCAGTGCTGCGAATCGTACCGTCAACATCCAGCGCTATCAGTTTGTAGCTCATTTTATCGCCACGATTCCTGCTAAAATCTTAACTAGTCTAGTGCGGCGGGCGTGCCCGAACAATCAGAGTCCGTCCGCTCTCCGCCTGATCCCATCACGCACGAAAGTCCATCAAACATTAAGGAAGGGTCGCACGATGAAATCTCCGAGGCGCATACCTCCCCGTATGATAATCTGGCTGCTCATTCTGCCGATCGTCATCTACGTCCTCATTACAGCTCTCCGGGACGCCAACTAGCGGCTATAAGCTCTCTAAATCCTGCATTCCAATGTAGAACTGATGTAGAAAACTCTCGCCAGCCACATTCTAGTCCCGTACTTCCACCACCATCTCGATCTCGACAGGAATGTCATTAGGTAGTGACGACATCCCCACTGCGGAACGCGCGTGCCGTCCCTTCTCTCCAAATACTTCCACCAGAAGGTCTGAACATCCGTTGGCTACCTGCGGCTGCTGATTAAACTCCGGTGTGCAATTCACCATGGACAGAAGTTTCACGATGCGTTCCACCCTGTCTAGGTCGCCTAGTGTGCTCTTCAGCCGCGCCAGCAGGTTAATGCCTACCAGCCGGGCAGCTTCGTAACCCTCGTCGAGCGTAAGGTCCTTGCCCACTTTTCCGTTGGGCGTGGTTCCGTCCTCTCGCGCGGCAGGACCCAGCCCGGCCACGAAAAGCAGGTTGCCCGTCTGCACCGCCGGAACATAATTTGCAATCGGTTGCGGGCTATCGGGCAATGCAATTCCCATCTCTTCGATTCGCTTTTCGACATCAGTCATAATGTAAGACCTCCTCCCAGTTTGCCGTCAGCATTCTATCGGAAATGAACACACATTTGCCAGACTCCTGCCAGATGTACTCTCCGATGTACTCTCGATAGGGCGCAAGTGTCAGTTTTCAATGCACATTATTGCCGAAGCTTGCATCTCCTGAGTTTCTAGGCTGCGTGACCTTATAACAGAAATTTCCCAAATGTTACAGCAGATTCTCCTTAATGAGATTTAACATCAATAAGAAGTGAGACTTACCCTATTTACAATGGCAAAAAGGAAGGCTTGACAGAGTATAAGAAGCCTGCCAGAATTGAGCCATTCGGAGATTGAGTCGCATTTCTCCGAAAATCTAAGTGAGATGGAGTATCATGACTACTGTTCTTACTTCCCGCCCGGACATTATGGCAGTCCTCGAAGACAGGGGCTATCGATCAACCGTGCCAAGGCGTGCCATAGTCCGCACAATAGAGGAAATGCACGAAGGATTTACCGCCGAAGATGTGGTGAGGAAACTGCCGGCTGTGGGTAGGGCAACAGTATTTCGCACCTTCAAACTTTTCTTGGAGACTGGCATTATATGCAGGCTTAACCTTATTGACGGCGCTCCCAGATACATGCTATCGCGCATTGAGCACCACCACCATACTGTCTGCGTCAAGTGCGGCAAAGTAGGTGAGTTCCGTGCCGCAACTGTTGAAAGGCTAATGCGAATCGTTGGCGACGATCTTTCAGGCGAAATTGTCGGCCATCGTATTGAGCTCTACGTTATCTGCGGACAGTGCGGAATCGAAGGCGCCAGTAATCAGAACGGAATGCACATGCCTGTGCACGCGCACCAATAAATGATACTGAATATCTATAATGCAAATATTTTTCGGCTTCTGAAGTCTGACCCGGTATTGCACTCTTCCACATGATCAGATCGATGCACGAGGCACTAATGTAATGAGACGGAATATCAATAATATGTTGAAGACAGCCATAGTAATATTCGTTATGGTTGCTATATTTGCCATGACTGCATGTTCTGGCGATGCTGCCCCTCAGGACACTTCGGAACCAAGCGCGCCTAGCCGGTCTTCGCAAGCCGCCCCTGCGACTACGGTGGTCGTTCCCGCTTCAGAGCGCGTTTCACAGGCGGCCGCCGAGCCTGTCGGTGTGGTCACGACCACCAACATCGTGGCGGACTGGGCCAGAATCGTCGGGGGAGATAGGGTAGAGGTGTTCAGTCTTCTGCCAGCAGGTTCAGACCCACACTCTTTCCAGCCCGGCGCGAAGGATGTCGCCACAATCGCCGACGCAGAAATCGTGTTGAGCGTCGGACTTCGGCTGGAGGAATCGTGGCTCCGTGAACTGTTGCAGAACGCGGCTCGCGACGAATCCTCCATCGTCGAGCTGGCAGAGATAGTTGACCCCATTGATTTCGGTGAAACGCATGGCGAAGGGGTAGCTGCCCTCCTGGAAATTAGTCATGTCGTCCAGGAGGTGAAGGATGGCGAGATTAGCGCTGAAAATGGGCTGAGGGAGATTAAGGAAGCCATCGAAGCAGCCGAGAGGGCCGAAGATGAGGGCGAAGAAGAGGGGAGCCACCTACCCAAGATGGTGATAGAAATCATCGCCCAGGTGGAAGCCGGGCAGTTTGACGCCAGGCAAGCAATAGAGGAAATCGAGCACATGACTTCCGAGGGCGAAGATGAGCACGAAGGACACGGTCACGGCATCCACGATCCACATTTCTGGTTCGACCCGCTCCGCGTGAAACTCGCCGTCAACGACATCGCCGCAAGGCTGTCTGTAATTGACCCGGATGGGAGGGCGATTTACTCTTCCAACGCATCCGCCTATAACGCTCAACTCGACGAATTGCACGCTTGGACTCAGGAACAGGTGACCGCGGTTCCCGAGGAGCGCAGATTTCTTGTAACCTCGCACGACAGCTTCGGCTACTTTGCGAATCTATACGACTTTGAGGTCGTTGGCGTCATCCTTTCAACCACCACAGAGGTCGAACCTTCACCAGCGGATCTGGCAGAGCTGAGCCACGAAGTTGAGGAATACGGCGTTTCTGCAATCTTCGGCGAAACTACGGTCAGCGAGCGTCTTGCCAATTCTATTGCGACTGAATCCGGCGCGGAATTGGTCCGTCTCTACTCAGGGTCACTGGGCATTGAAGGCAGCGGCGCCGAAACATATCTGGACATGATTCGCACGAACGTGCAGCGCATTGTGGACGCCCTGAAGTGATCTTGTATTCTCCCTGCATGGGCCGTTGCCGTGGAGGGAATACGGCAACGGCCCATGCTGCTGCAATGCGCCGGCATTGCAGCACAAAGTATATTCCGGTAAGTGAACATAAACGCCGTGAAAGAGGAGTTTGTCGAAATGGCTACTGAAGCGGGCATTACTGTCGAAGATGTGACCGTAGTTCGCGGCGGCCACACCGCGCTCACCGACATCACATTCTCGGTCGGCGGCGGAACTCTGATGGGCGTCTTGGGCCCCAATGGTGCGGGCAAGAGTTCTTTGTTCGGCGCAATCGCCGGTACGCTCCCCATCGCAAAGGGCACAGTTACCCTACACGGGGGGGCAGCGCGCCGCAGCGGACTAGCGTACGTCCCACAGCGCGACAGCATCAACTGGGTATTTCCAGCAACCGTCATCGACGTCGTAACGATGGGGCGCGGCTGGAATGTCGGCTGGCTCCGTCAACCGGGCGGCAAAGACAGGGAGATTGTGCGTCTCTGCCTTGAGCGCGTCAACCTGTGGGAACACCGCAACGACCTAGTTACCGAACTGTCTGGCGGCCAGCGCCAAAGGGTATTTATCGCCCGCGCACTGGCTCAGGAGGCAAGCGTCATTTTGCTCGACGAAGCCTTCAGTGGCGTGGACGTCGGCGCGCAAGAGGGAATCGTGGAGGTCCTTCACTCCCTGCGAGACGAAGGCAAGATTGTACTCCTGGCTACGCATGACCTCACGAACCTAGCCGAACGATTCGACAGCGTGCTCTGCATCAACCACCATGTCTGCGCCTACGGCCCCCCCGACGAAGCATTCACGCCCGAAGTGCTTGAAGAGATGTACGGTTCCCACGGCATCGAATTCGCTCCTGAGCACTTCACTCATCACCATCACGCATAGGCAAGCATAGGCCAAGCAAAGGGAAATATCGTGATTGATTACATATTGGGCCCGTTTCAGTACGGCTTCATGGTGCGCGCCCTCATAGTTTCCGTGTTAGTAGGCGTAATGTGCCCGATCCTTGGCGCATACGTCATCACCCGAGGACGCGCATTCATGGGCGACGCCCTCGCGCACTCTGTCCTTCCCGGAATGGTCGTCGCCTTCCTGCTTGGCATCAGCCCATTCTTCGCCGCCGTCCCCGCCGGTATCGTCATCGCCCTGCTCATGGGCACGGTCAGCAGGCGCACCGGCATCAGCGAAGACACATCCATCGGTATCGTATTCGCGGGCATGTTCGCCCTCGGCCTCGTCATGCTCTCCCGAGCCACCAGCGTCAATGTCAACATCGAAGACCTTCTTCTCGGTCAGGTTCTCGGTGTCACACAAACCGATGTGTATGTATCCCTTGCCCTCACCGCCCTCGTCCTCGCAGGCCTCTACGCCTTCCATCGCCAGCTAGTCTATACCACCTTCGACGAAGTCGGCGCGTCAGTCGTTGGCATCAAGACCAATCTCATCGAATATGTCCTTCTCGCCCTTCTCGCCCTCGTCATAGTCATCGGCATACAGGCGGCAGGCATCGTCTTAGTCATGGCCATGCTCGTCACAACCGCAGCGACCGGTTATCTCCTCGCAAGGCGCTTTGTAGGCGTCATGATTGTTGGAGCGCTCGTAGGAGCGGGCTCCGCGATAGTCGGCCTTTACCTTTCCTTCCACGCTGACCTTCCGTCGGGTCCCTCGATGGCGCTGCTCGCAACCCTGATGTTCACGATAGCCGCCGTCTTTAAGGGCACTTGGCCCCTGAAACGCGAAGGATAAGTCGAGGCAAAATACTTGGCAGCGACACATCTGAGCAACAACATCCGCTACGAACCCGACGAAAACCCTCCCTTGTCGGTTGCCATCGGTACCGGCATCCAATCCGCTCTCGTAAATCTTGGCGGAATCGTCTTGGGCGCGGTCATCGTATTCCGCATCGCCGGACAGCCCGAAAGTTACATCCCCTAGGCTATCTTCGCCGCCCTCATCGTCAGCGGCATCTCCACATTCCTGCAAGCAGTGCGCTTTTGGCGCATCGGCTCAGGCCACGTGCTCGTAATGGGCACATCGGGGGCTTTCATCGCAGTCTGCGTCAACGCCCTTGTCGAGGGCGGACCTGCCACCATGGCGAGCCTCATCGTAATTTCCTCGCTCTTCCAGTTCCTGCTGGCGTCCCGCCTCTCTCTGCTGCGCCGCTTATTCACGCCCGTTGTCTCCGGCACCGTGATCATGCTGATTGCCGTCACCGTGATGCCAATCGTCTTCGACACGCTCAACGACGTGCCCGAAGGCGCAGTCCCGATCGCCACCCCGGCAGCCGCGCTCTCAACCCTCATTGTCATCGCCCTGCTGATCTTGCGAGCCCCACAGTCGTGGCGCCTCTGGTCTCCCATTATTGGAATCGTCGTAGGATGCGCAGTGTCCGTGCCTTTCGGGCTTTACGACTTGCGGACGATCATCGAAGCGCCCTGGGTCGGCGTCCCGTTTCGCTCATGGCCGGCTTAAATCTGACACCCGGCGTAGAGTTCTGGGCGCTCCTGCCCGCCTTCATAATTGTGACGCTAGTCGGCGCAATCGAAACTGTGGGCGACGGCATTGCCATCCGACAGGTCTCCCGTCGCAGGCCGCGTGCGACCGACTTTCGCGTGGTGCAGGGCGCGCTTAACTCGCACGGCGTAGGCAATCTTCTCTCCGGTCTGATGGGAACGCTGCCCAATACAACCTATTCATCCAGCGTGTCACTTGCCGAAGTAACCGGCATAGCAGCCCGCCGCGTGGGTGTTATCATCGGCATCATTTCCGCAGTTCTGGCATTCTTCCCGAAGGCTACTGCGCTGCTTATCGCCATCCCCGCGCCCGTGGCAGCCGCGTACATCACCGTACTCCTTGGGCTTCTCTTCGCTCAGGGCATGAGGATGATTATTCAGGACGGCATTGACCATCGTAAGGCGGCAATTGTCGCCCTATCGTTCTGGATTGGCGTGGGCTTCCAGGCTCAGGTTATTTTCCCGCACCATCTCGGAGACCTCGGGCGAACGCTGCTAAGCAACGGCATGACCTCGGGTGCTATCGTTGCCATAGCAATGATGCTCTTCTTAAATCTCACCAGCCCACGCCGCAAGCGTATTGAAGTCGGACTGAGCAGCGATGCGTTTCCTGAAGTTGACGGATTCGTGCGCGGCTTCGCGTCGGAAAGTCAGTGGGACGACGCTTCGACAGAACGGCTTGTGGCAGCGAGCGAAGAAACAATTGCGATACTGATGGAGGAGGCGGGCGACGACGTCTCCGACAGCGCCCGCCGCTTGACCGTTTCCGTGCGCCTTGAGGATGAGTCTGCCGAGCTTGAGTTTGTAACATCCTTTGAGGGAGAGAACATGGAGGACTATCTGGCCTACCTCAGTAATTTGCCTCCCGTAGCCGACGAGCATGAAGTCTCCTATCGCCTCCTATTGCACTATGCATCGTCCGTGCGCCATCAGAAGTACAACAACATAGACATAATCACGGTCAATGTCGAGGGAGGGCGTTAGCCTTGCTCTTCTCAGCGTTCAGACCCCAGCGGAACGGGCGGCAAATCCAACATCTCGTACCTGTCAGCCTCTTCGCGTATCTTCAAGTGCGAGTCAAGCGGCACATCCGCGAACACCTGTAGCGCGCCCGTCGCAGGCCAGCGCACCTCCAGCGACACGATTCGCTGCGCCTGTCCTAACCCAATCTCCTGCGTTAATGTTGACGCTCCGAAGCTGCTGCCGTTCCCGACGCTTGAGTACACGCTTCGCGTCTCACCATCCACGTCCTCCAGAATCACCCTTATGCGCGCTCCGATCGCCGCCCTGTTGGACTCCGCCCCAACCAGCTTGACGGACAGCCACCGATTGCCATGCCCCGGATTCTTGTACAGCGCATTCACGAACCCATCTCCCGGATAGAACCCACCGATTTGCACGAACATATCCTGGTCACCGTCCCTGTCCATGTCTCCGAACGACACCCCATGCCCCTTCTGCAGATGTCCGAATCCTCCCGAAAATGTCACATCTTGAAAGCCCTCGCCGTCATCGTTCCTGTACATGGCATTTGGAGCAATAGCGTCGTATGATGGCGCTCCAGTCCCTAGATAGAAATCCGTGTAGCCGTCATTGTCCAGGTCTCCGAAATTCGCGCCCATCGCAAGAT
Organism: Dehalococcoidia bacterium; assembly: GCA_965222145.1. Classification (GTDB taxonomy): domain Bacteria; phylum Chloroflexota; class Dehalococcoidia; order Lucifugimonadales; family JADFKI01; genus Bin90. Next base: position 787,158 of record CBDCTG010000001.1, read on the forward strand.
GCACCTGCCACAGTCCGACCTCACGCGTTACATCCTCGAATCCGGCACCTTCCTTATTGCGATACAGGCGCGGCCTCGGCCCGTCGTTCTCCAGCCCCATTCTGTACGCTGCGACATCGACAGTATCCTCTCCGTATCCCGCCACAAAAATGTCCAACCACCCGTCGTTGTTGTAGTCCCAGAACCATGTGGCAAAGCTGTCGATCGGTCCGGCGATGTCCAGTTCGACGGCAACATCGCTGAAAGTCGCATCCCCGTTGTTTCGGTAAAGCCTGTTTTCGCCGCCGAAGTTTGATATGTACAGGTCCGAATCGCCGTCATTATCGTAGTCGCCCCACGCGCTCCCTTTGCAGTACCGCCAATTCTGCACGCCCGCCTCCTGTGCGACATCCTCGAAGTGCTCACTGCCATCATTGCGAAAGAGCCTGCTCGGAAACAGCAGCGCAGTTGACTCAACGCCTGCTTCCATCATAGTCTCGCTGCAAGAGTACAGGTCAAGGTCGCCGTCATTGTCATAGTCTGCCCAAGCCCCGCTCTGGCTGGGATACGCCGGCTTAGCAAGCCCCACAGCCTCGGTAACATCGCTGAAAGTGTTGTGCCCCCCGGCCCCGCCGTTCGCACCATTATTCCGTAGCAGAGACATTCGCATCTGCCCACGCATCTTCATCCACCCGCCGCGCATTATCAGCACATCCATCCACCCGTCGTTGTCGTAGTCCGTCTGCGTGATGTTCAGCCCGCCAAGTTGCCCCGACAGTCCTGCCCTCTCCGTATAGTCCGCGAATGTGCCGTCCCCCTTGTTGCGGTAGTACGTAATTGGCTCGCAGGGGTCCCATGTAGAGGTCATCACATCCAACAGTCCGTCATTGTCGAAGTCCTCAACAATGCTCCCGCCCGCAGTATTCACGGCATACAGGCCCGCATAAGGCGCAATCTCATCAAACTTGCCGATGTCGTATTCCGATTCCAGAGCCTCCTTCGCAACTACGAATCGACTCGGCATGCCCTCCGGATATGTCCCCAGCGTCATGTGCGCCACATTCAGCAGCCACATCCCCCTGACATTACCCGGCTCAAGCTCCAGAAGCCTTGTCAGATATTCCACCGCCGCATTAGACCCACGCTTGTCCTTGTGAACCACCGAATCATCCAGGGGCAGCGCGCATATCAGCCGTCCGTCAGGACTGACGCAGTTATCCAACTCTCCCATCTTCATGCTCGCGACCGCAAGTTCCTCCAGCAATTCCGCTTCATGGCTCACCTCCGGCTTCTCGCGCAATTCATCATCCAACGCCTCTTCCAGCAGGCGGATTGCCTCACCCGCCTCACCAAACCGCAGATAATCGCGAGCCAGCTCCCGCATAATGCTCACGCTCCATGACAGGGTAGGGAAGGTAGGATGTTCAAGCTCCGTCGTCAACTTCTCGCGCTGCTGCGTCCCAAAGAACGGATCGCTGCTGTTCTGCAATGCCGTGCAATACCCGGCTAAGTCCGCATTATCTGACGGCACTTCTCCCAAGGGCATTTCCATGCTGGGTGGACTCGCAATTGGAGCGGATAGGCTAGGGCGTTGCTGATGCATGCACGCAGGCGCCATCACAAACACACACACCATCCAGATAACCCTAATACTCCGCAACGCCCGACTAACTCCTATCCCATTTATCCTATCTGTCCGCGTAAATTTCATTCCTTTATTGTAAGGCGTCAATGCTATAATGGGGCAATTGTGTCTATTCATCAAAACATGTGGCGTCCGCTTATTCTCACGGCATTCTTGCTCTGTGCGTCCATCGCATGTGCCGACATAATACCCTTCACGCAGCAACCCACTCCATCTCCGCTTCCCGCCGAACCCATCACTCTGTCACCGCGCAGCTCTGCGACCTCCGCATCCCCGCTCACGCTCGTCGTCCCCTTCTCCAATGTCGCAGAAACCGGACTCAACGGAGACAACCAGCTCTGGAACGACCGCCCCGGAGTAGCGGTTTTCGATTATGACCGCGATGGCGACTTGGACTTCTATGTAACTTCGCGGGGCGGTGAGTCAAATCGCCTATACCGCAACGCGGGCGATGCTACATTCACCGATGTCGCGGCGCAGGCAGGTGTTCAGGCAACCGACAGCCACAGCACCGGCACAGTAGCCTGCGACATCAACAACGACGGCTACCAAGACCTGTATGTCGGTGCATGGGGCAACCCCGACGACGGACTCGGCTTCCGCTCGCCGCAAAAGGGCAACATTGACAGTCTGTTCCTCAATGACGGTAGCGGCGGCTTCATAGACATCACAGCATCAGCGCTCGGCGATGCCATCAACGTACGCTCCGCAATCAGCATCGCTTGCGCCGATGTCAACAAAGACGGCTGGCTCGATATCTACGTCGGCAACCTGATGGACGACGACTATCGCGCCTTCGCTGACTACAACCACCCCGGCCATTACAACCTGCTCTTCCTGAACAGCGGGAACCTCACATTCACCGAAATCGCTCAGGATGCGGGTGTATCTGGCCCCCAGATTAGAATGACAAACTCCGACGGCTCGCCGGTCATCCACGAACATCCGGTAACAGGGAAGAGGTACGAAGGTTACAACCCCGCGAGCGTTGATGACTTGGGCAATCGGGTAGGGGAACCGACCGGGCAAACGCACGCGGTCGCCTTCTTCGACTATGACGATGACGGAGACGCCGACCTCTGGGTAGCTAACGACGGCGACAGAATGCACATCTTCCGCAACGACACCACACAGGAGAGTGTTCGCTTTACCCCCGTGGCACGTGAACTTGGCATTGATGTAGCCGGTTCGTGGATGGGCTTTGCCATTGGCGATTACGACGCCGACGCGGACTTAGACGTCTTTTCCACGAATATCGGCTTCCATCCCTTGCTCCAGGAGCCGGTGGAAAGGCCGCGCGGAAACTGCGAATACGTCGGCAGATTCCGCTGGGGCACATGCGGGCACTTCCTGCTTCGCAACGAAGGCGCAGGTCAGTTCGCGGATGTCGCACCCACAACACGCGTAGTTCCAAGCCCCTGGCTGCCACCCGCTTCTCTCGACTCTTCGGTCTTCAACCCCGCGCATCACGTACCGACTGGCCTCGCCGCCTACGACTTTGGCTTCGGCGCAACCTTCCTCGACTACGACAATGACGGCTACCAGGACCTCTACTGGTTTGGCTCCACGCTCGGCAGGGGAGAGGGCCCCGGCGGTCAGGTATTTCCAGCGGCAGGACGCATGCTGCGAAGCCTCGGCAACGGCGCATTCGAGGACATCACCGTCCGCGCCCACCTGCTCGACATATCCCGCGTCAACTACGAAGACCTAGACGAAGACGAAGCCGCCAGGAACGACCCCATCCTGCTCAAAATACGCCGCATAGACACGGCGCTCCACGAGAACGGCAAGGGTGTCGCGCACGGCGACCTCAACGGCGACGGCTACCCCGACCTCATCGCCACCAACAGCAGCGGCCCCATATTCTCCGGCCCATACGACCCCACGGCCGGTGAAGCCCCCACACGAGCGGCTCCCGGCCCCATGTTCGTCTGGCTAAACGGCGGCGGCGACAGCAGCTGGCTCACGCTCCGCCTGAAAGGACGCATGGCAATCGACGGAACCGGCAGCAACGCCGACGCCATCGGCGCGCGCGTTTATCTCACCACCAGACCAACAGCCGACGCCCAGCCCCACATACAGGTACAGGAAATCATCGCGGGTTCAAGCTACCTCTCCATGGACAGCCTCGACCTCGAATTTGGACTCGGGCGCGCATCCACGGTCGAAACCATCGAAATCCTCTGGCCCAGCGGCACAACCCAAACCCTCCAGAACATCCCCACCAACCAGGTCCTCGAAATCACCGAACCGCAAGGGTAGGGAAGTGTGATGCCCGTCGTCATCCCCGCGAAGCATGCCCCTGTGAAGACAGAGAGCAGGAATCATTAAGAAAGCGCTTTCGCACCATGTCCATCATTCTTAGAGATGAAGGCTGTGAACTGAAAGCGACCTATCCCGTCCCACGCAGCCGCGGGTCCAGCGTATCCCGCAACCCGTCTCCAAGCAGATTCGCCCCCAGCACCGTCAGCGACAGGAACAATCCCGGGAAGAATATCATCCACGGCGCCAGCTGCTTGAGCAGATTAGCGTCGCCCATCATATTCCCCCAGCTCGGAACATCCGGCGGCACCCCCGCTCCCAGGAAACTCAGCCCAGCCTCAACCAATATGGCGAGCGCGAACACGTAAGTCGCCTGCACCGTTAGCGGCGCGACCAGATTCGGGAATATGTGCGTCGCAAGTATCCGCAGCGGCCTCGCCCCCACAGCAAGCGCCCCCTCGACATACTGCCGCTCCCGCAAGCTCAGCACCGACCCCCGCACGATACGCACCACCCGCGGCGTCTCCACCACTGACAGCGCGAGCACCACATTCTGAAAACTCGCTCCCAGCAGCGCCACAAGCGCGATCGCCAGCAGGAATGACGGAAACGCCATCAGCCCGTCCATGAACCGCATCACCACATTATCCGCCAGCTTGTAATACCCCGCAGTTATCCCGATCACCACGCCGCCGATTAGCGTCAGGATGGTTACCGAAGCCCCTATCGCCAGCGACAATTGGCTGCCGTATATCGTCCGCGAGAACACATCCCTGCCCACGCTGTCCGTCCCAAAGTAAGCGTCTCTTGAAGGAGCTTGCAGCCTGGGCTCGGTGAACAGCTCCTTTGGGGCGTCTGTAGCAATGAATGGCGCAAATGCCGCCAACATCACAGCTAACACTAGGATAAACAAGCCAATTGCCATATTCGGGTTGTTCCGCAACACCAATTGAAAGGCCTTCAGCCTCTCGCGGTTGCGGTCCCAGAAGCTCCGCCGACCCATCAAGGCGGCTCCCACTCTCTGCTCGTCGATCGCCATCAGTACCGTATCCTCGGGTCAAGGTAGCCATAGATAAGGTCAACGATCAGGTTAATCAGCACATACGCCACCGTAAACATCAAGATAACGCCCTGTATCACCGGGTAGTCACGCCGATTAACCGCGTCAACGATAAGCCGTCCCACGCCCGGAATGCCGAAGACAGCTTCCGTAACCACCAGCCCTGACACCAGCCCCGCTATCCCTATGCCGATGATAGTTACCACCGGAATGGATGCATTCTTGAACGCATGGCCAAGCAGTACCGCCTGCTCTCCCAGCCCTTTGGCGCGCGCCGTCCGAACATAGTCCTCCCGCAGCACCTCCAGCATGCTCGCCCGCGTCATCCGCGCTATCAGAGCCGCCGATATGAACCCCACCGATATTGAAGGCAGCGTTATGGATTTTATCCACGGCACGACGCCCTCAGATATCGGAATGTAACCGAACGCCGGAAACCAGTGCAGCTTGACCGCGAACACCCATATCAGGTTCGCACCCAGCCAGAACGACGGAATCGCAAGCCCCAGCACCGCGATCACCATTACCACGCGGTCAATCCACGTATTCGCCTTCCACGCTGCCAAAATGCCTAGAGGAATGGCGATTATTATCGAGACCAACTGCGAGAACACCGCGATGAACAGCGTAGGCTCAAGCCGCTGCGAGATGAGCGTAGTAACTTTGAATTTGTTGAATATCGACTCGCCGAGGTCACCGCGCAGAAGATCCGCAAAGTAAATTACCAGCTGCTGGTAAATGGGTCTGTCCAAACCCATGTCCTTGCGTATCGCTTCCTTCTGCTCAGGCGTCGCTAGGTCTCCCGCCATCAGGGAAACGGGATCTCCGGGCGTAATGTGTATCAGCGAAAAGGTGACGATCGCCACGACTACCAGCACTGGAATCATTGCCAGAAGTCGTTGAAGCGTGTAACGTCCCATTTTTGTGACCCTATATGCTCAAAAGCGGGGGTGCCGCAATTCTGCCGCACCCCCTGCTACTAAATTCTATGATGTAAAAGCGTCGGATGGACTATGTCCCCGCCGTCGCTACCTGTCCAGCCACATTCCTTGTATCATGATGCGCTTGTGCGGCACATAGCCCTGCACATCTTCCTGCATCGCAACCACGAACTTGAACCAGCCGTACATGATCGTCGCCGGGTCTTCCTCGAAGTAAATCCGCTGAATCTCCTCGGTGATTGCCTTGGCTTCTTCAAGTGAGGTGGAGTTCAGGAACTCGTCCCTCAGTTCGATGACGCGATCGTTATGGTAGCCACCATTCCAGGCCTGCCCGATAGCACCGTCTGTAATGGGGTCAAGCGGCCCGCCCCAAGTGTGGTAGAAGTGCCAGTCGCCCTCTTCCACCGTGTCACGAGCGTTTGCCGCCTCTTTCCTTGAGATGACCGTCGCCCAGTCGCTCACTTGGAAATCGACCTCGGCCCCCAGAGATTCCAGAATCTCCTTCGTAATCAGCGCCGATGCGTAGAAGTCCGAGTAGTCCGTATTCGTCAGCAGCACCATTTTTCCGGAGAAGCCGGTCTCCTCGACTGCTTCCTGCCACAATGCGCGCGCCTTTTCTAGGTCAACCTCGTAGTACTGCTCCGCGCCGATATCGCTGCCCCATTGTGCGCCGCACGCCCAGAGGCACGGCCCGAGGTCCCAAAGGTCGGGTCCGCCATAAGCGGCGCTGAGGTACTTCTCAGGGTCGGTTGCCGCCTGAATAGCGAGGCGCGCTTTTGGACTAGTCAGTGGCGGGTTGCGCTTGTTGGTTCCAAGTTGAGGCCTTGCCCACTGGGGAATAACCACCGCCTTGATGCCCGGCGAATTCACAATTGTGTCGTAGAAGTCGTTCGGCAGTCCCTCAGCAAAGTCGGTCTGCTTCGTCTGGAGCGCAGCAAGTTTCGTCGCCGCGTCCGGCACTTCCAGGTTGATCACGCGGTCAACATACGCTATGCGCGCGCCTGCATCACCGTTCGCCGCGTCCGAACGCGGATTGTAATTTTCGTTCCTGTCCAGCACCACGCGGTTACCGGGAATCCACTCAACATACTTGAACGGTCCCGAACCGGTGTAGTCCGTCATAATGTCCGAGATTGCCAGAGGTTCGACAACTTCCTTAGGCATCACATAGGTCGGCGAGGATACCCAGAAAGGAATCCACAAGCCGAATGGCTTGCCCGGATTGAGCTTGAAAGTCAGTTCGTCCACAGCTTCAACTGTTGGCTCTTCCGCAAGATCCCACAGCGTTCCCGGAAGGCCGGGTGTAGTCTTCCAGCGCAGGATCGACGCGGTGACATCCTCGCTCGTCACGGGATTGCCGTCATGAAACTCCAAACCTTCGCGCAGCGAGAATGTGTACTCGGTAGCCTCATCGTTCACCGACCAAGTATCCACCATCTGTTCCTGCGCTACCCTGTCCAGGTTCCAGCCAAACGGGTAGTCGTACCACTGGTAAACAATCGAGTGAGTAACGAAAGATGTCTGCCGGGTGGGGTCCAGGTTCGCCACCGATGCCTGTGGCGTCCAGCGCAGTATGCCGCCCTGCTTTGGCCCGGAATCTGGCTTCTCTTCCATCATGGCTTGTCGTACAGGCGTAGCAATCGTTCTGCCCGTCGGTGGCGCAGGGCTGAACACCTGCGGCGCTGCCGCTGCCGCCGCAGGTGCTGCAGGCGCTGGCATTGCGGGGGCCGCAGGCTGCTGTGGCGCTTGCGGGGCCTGCGGAGCCGGTGCCTGTGGCGCAACCGGAGCCGGTTGCGGTGCTGCCTGCTGTGTGGGCGCCGGTGCAGGCGCGCATGCCAGTGCCAGTACCATTAACAGCAACATTATTGAGCCGATGCCCAATAGAAGTAAAATGCGTCTCATATTTCCTCCAAATTTAGGCTCTTGCTATTCGATAAATCGTGAGCCTTCAACATAAAAGAATATAGCACGGCAATCCTAAATGTCAAACCTACGCACATCTTAATGTCCTGATTCCATGCATTCTCCCCGTACTGTTTGTCCCCGTTCATGGTTAGGTTTTATTGACATTTGATACACAAAGCGATTCAGACCTAGTAGTCCTATTCCGTGATTCTGAACGCAGCCAAACTTCTTTCTGTCATTCCGAACTGAGCGCCTTCATCCCCTGTCGTTCCGAACGCCGTCCCTTCTCTGTCATTCTGAACGCAGCGGAGCGGAGTGAAGAATCTGAACTCGTTGCACATACGCCATTCACAGACTTCAGACTCGTCACTTCGCTCGCAATGACAGGGGACAATTGGCAAATTTCCACACCACCTAGCCTCATCACATCCTGGACACCTCCTGAACGCAGCTCCTTCATCCCTTGTCGTTCCGAACGCCGTCCCTTCTCTGTCATTCTGAACGCAGCGCAGCGGAGTGAAGAATCTGAACTCGTTGCACATACGCTATTCACGGACTTCAGAATTCTCGCTTCTCTCGCAATGACAGGGGATAAATGGGAAAAGCAACCGTCTTAGAGCCTGTTCACGATCTTCTTAGAATTAGCGCTGTGAAGGCAAGCACCACCATTTGCAGACTGGTATTGAGCTTTCTTTCGCAGTTCTTCCAGAGCCGGCGGCACTTTTGCAGCCAGGCAAAAGACCGCTCTACCACCCATCGCTTCGGAAGAACCACGAAGGTGTGAAGTTCGTTGCGCTTCACCACTTCCACCGAGGCTCCTAACAGACTTTGCACCGCAGTGGCAAAGGGCTTCCCTGTATAACCCCCATCGACAAGTACCTTTTGCACCTGCCTGAGGTCGGCTCCTCGTTGGTCGAACATCGCCAAAGCCCCGGCACGGTCGGTGACATTGGCGGTGGTCACGTGAATTGCATGCGGCAACCCCTGGGTGTCCACTGCGATGTGTCGCTTGATTCCCGAGACCTTCTTGCCGGCGTCATAGCCCTTGTTCTCGGCGCTGTCAGTGTTCTTAACGCTCTGAGAGTCCACGATGCAGAAGGTCGTCCGCTCTGTCCGTCCATTGCTTTGTCGGGCCTCGCCAACTGATTTTTTTTAAGACTTGCTCCAGAATGGACTCATTAGCCGCCTCGGGTCGCTCGCTCCACTGCCGGAAATACTTGTAGCAAGTGCGCCAATTGGGGAAGTCTGCGGGCAGCATTCGCCACTGGCATCCGCTTTTAAGAAGATACAATACCCCGCAGAAAACATCATACAAGTCCACGGTGCGGGGCTTGGTCCTGCGGCGGGCCGACTCCAACAAGGGGAGAATCCGGGCAAATTGCTCTTGGCTGATGTCGCTGGGATAAGAATGAGACATGATTACCCTCCTGATAATAGTCTCAACCTATTATATTCCAGAGATCGTAGACAGGTTCTTAAATGTCAAGGCCTGAGAGTGGTCGGATCCCAGTGAACACCCGTCCTTGCCATAGTGTTGAGGATTGTCAGTAGCTTGCGCGCGCAGGCAGTGAGAGCCACTTTCTTCGGCTTGCCGGCTTTCAGCAACCGCTGGTAGAAGTCGCGTAGCACCGGGTTGTACCGGCTGGCCACCAGTGCGCCCATATACAGCGTAGAGCGCACCGTAGCTCGACCGCCCCACACGGAACGCTTGCCTCGATATGGACCGCTGTCACGATTGAAAGGCGCCACACCGACTAGAGCGGCGATCTGCTTGCGGTTCAGCGTGCCCAGTTCCGGCAGATACGCGAGCAGTGTCAGCGACACTTGCGGTCCCACGCCGGGTACGCTGCGCAGCAGGTCGTCCTTCTCACGCCATACAGGACTGTGCTGTATCCTCTGTCGCAGGTCTGTGTCCAGGTCGTCTAGCTCCTGCTTCAGCCAGCTGATATGGGCCTCTAAGCGAGGGCGGACTTCTGGAGTGGCGCGGCCAAGGCGGTTCTTCTCAGCAACCAAGATGCCCGACACCTGCCGCCTGCGCGCCAGCATTGCCCCGAGTGCCCGAGTATCAGCATCCCTCAGTGGACGGATCGCCGGTCGTACTGCTTCACCGAAGTGCGCCAGCACATGTGCATCCAGCCGGTCAGTCTTCGCCAACTGCCCGGTGGACTTGGCGAAGTCGCGCACCTGGCGGGGATTGACGACTGCAACTGGCAGCGATGCCGCGGCCAGAGCTACTACCAAGGGAAGTTCCAGACCGCCGGTGGACTCCGTAATCACGCCTGCCGGCTTGAGAACCTTAAGTTGTGTAACCAGATCATCGACGCTGGCTCCGTTGTAGGACACGCTCCAGCTTCTACCAGTGGGGCGTACCGCGACATCTACCTGCTCCTTGGATACATCAATGCCGACATAAGTTGGTTCCTGAGACATACTCGCCTCCTTCATACTGACCCTGCCTTGCAGATACGGGCTTGGTTAGCCCGGGCAACCGTTCGGGCTCTTCTGGAATGAGTGCGACGACCCTCGCTTTTCCACGGCCTCCTACGACCAATGTCATGTCGGTCTGCCGCACTCGGAACCTGCTTCGTTAGGGGATTATCCCATACATGTCAAAGATACAAGTCCATACAACCTAGCCTCATCACCTCGACTTTGCACATTTCATACGGAGTATAGACAAGATATAAGAACAGGGTAAGATGACCGAACCACCCCATCAAGAAGGTCCGGTTATGCTCACCCTGCCCGATGCCATTATATCCGTACTCCAACCATTCTCAACTCTCTTTCGAGATAGAACCTGGTCAAAGGCGCAACTACTGCTCGTCGGCGCCATCCTCGCCCCGCGCAAGCGCACTGTCACGTCAGCCCTGCGCGTAATGGGTCTCAGCGACGATGCCGGCTTCGCGAAGTATCATCAGGTGCTCAACCGAGCTGTCTGGTCCCCGCTGCAGATGAGCCGTGTCTTGCTTATGCTGCTCATCGAGCATCTTGCACAGGATGGGGAACCACTGGTGTTCGGGATAGACGAGACGCTGGAACGCAGACGCGGCAGTCGCATCAGCGCCAAGGGAGTGTTCCGAGACGCCGTGCGCTCAAGCGAGTCCCACCTGGTGAGGGCGAGCGGACTGCGCTGGGTCAGCCTGATGTGGCTGGCGCATATCCCCTGGGCGAATCGCACGTGGGCACTGCCCGTTATGACTGCACTGGCTCCGGCAGAGAGCTATCATCAGAAGGTGGGACGCCCACACAAGAAGATCACAGATTGGGCACGACAGATGATTATCCAACTGCGCCGCTGGCTGCCAGACCGGCGCATAGTCGTCGTGGCCGACAGGGGATACGCAGCGCTCGAACTCCTGCACAGCTGCCAGTCCCTGCGCCAGCCAGTCACCTTCATCAGCGGACTCAGGCTTGATGCTGCGCTCTTCGAGCCCGCTCCACCCAGAATGCCCGGTCAGATAGGTAGACCACGCCTGAAGGGACAGCGACTGCCCTCTCCCATCGAACTCCTGGACAACCCCGATGTGTCCTGGACCCGGGTATCTGTGCCCTGGAAGGACGGACCGGCGCGCGCACTGGAGATTACATCCGATACAGCCGTCTGGTATCGCTGGGGAAGACCTCCCGTGCATATCAGATGGGTGCTGATCGGAGACCCGCTCTGCCAGATGAGGACTCAGGCACTGGTCTGCACCGATACTGAGGCCGATCCCCTTCAGATCGTCCAATGGTTTCTACTGCGCTGGCGCATCGAGGTCACCTTCCAGGAGGTACGCGCCCACCTTGGAGTAGAGACTCAGCGCCAGTGGTCCGACAAGGCTATCTCTCGCACCACGCCATTGCTGCTGGGACTGTTCTCCTGGGTTACGCTCGCCGCCGGGTTGCTGCGGCAGGAACGCCCGGTTGCCCTGCGTTCGTGCGCCTGGTATGCCAAGTGTGAGCCCACTTTCATCGATGCGATCGCGCTGGTGCGCCGGCACCTGTGGTTTGCTTCTCAGACTTTATCCACATCCCCGTCCGAGTCTGATGTGGCGAAAGTCCCTCTGCCTCTATTCAATCGTCTTGTGGATTCCCTTGCCTACGCAGCCTGAGCGTCTGTATATCTGCTTGCTTCGATTACTCTGATGTACAAAGTCGAGATCACTTCCTGTACATCTCATACTTCAACGTTAAATCACTCTTGACAGACCGAACATGCGCGCTATAATAGAACATACGATTGACACCCGTGAATTGGCAGACTGGCAGACACCCATGTGCATCCCAACCAAGCTACAACAGAACATTGTCAGCCTCACCAAGGATGGACACGCCATCGCAAAGTTCCTTGTCAGCACGATGCAGGGCGAAACACCCGGCGTCAAAGTCAACCACCGCCTCGAAGCCGCAAAGCACCTAATCAAGTACGGCTTCCCCGACACCGACTGCGGCAACATTCCTCCTCACCCTCAGGAAGAGGGCGAAAGCCCCGTTCAAAGTCCCCTCTCCCCTGGGGAGAGGGCTAGGGTGAGGGGAACAGAAAACACCCCTTCCCCCTCGACGGGGGAAGGTTGGGATGGGGGTGATAATCCTACCCATCCTGTTCATCCTGTGAGTCATTTGGACATCCTCAACTACGAAACAGCCCACCTCATCCGCCACGAAACAGCCGAAGGCCACACCATCGTCAACTTCCTCGTGGACATCATGACCGGCAGGGACAGGCCATTCACTCCAAAGAAGTTCCGCATAAAGCCTGCAGACCGCATGCAGCGGCAAGGGAACTCCTGCGCCGAGGCTTCGGAGACTTCGGCTCAAGGCGCAAACTCTCAGACACCAACGACGAAGCAGACGCCTACGACACCCTGCACACCGACCTCGCAAAGCGAATGCGCGAGTACAGCGAGCGCGGCACAGACACCATTCGCTTCCTGCTCGAATTGATGTCTGATCCCGACCCTGACAAAGAGTTCACCGTGCATCACCGTGTGTATGCAGCGCAGGAACTTCTGCGCCGTGGCTGGGACACCAACTACGACGCAGTCAAGCCTGAGCACCTGCAAGACTACTGGCAAGACAAGGAAAGCACGCGCCTCTCCGTAGGCCAGAAGAAGACCCTAGCCGGTCTCCCCACCTCCATCGACGACTACGACCAGTACGACGACACAGACCACGAAGCCATCTCCAAAGAGATGAGAGAAGAAGAAGACCACGAAGCCGCCGCTGCCCCAAAGTCCCTTCCCCCTCGACGGGAGAAGAGCCTGCCCCCAGCGAAAGCGGGGGTTAGGATGGGGGTGAATATTCCTGCACATAGCGCGTTGAATGAAGACAACTCCAGCGCCATCCGTCATTCCCGCGCAGGCGGGAAGGTGGATTCACATTTCAAGTGCAACAGTTGTTTGGAAAGTATCTCGGCTGGAGTGTAATACCCCAGGCATTTGCGTGGCGTATTGTTGTAGATCTGCACCAGTTGAGTAAACCGTTCGTCAGACACGTTAGCCAGGTCAGTCTTTCGTGGCAGCATACGGCGCAAGCGACCTATCGCATTCTCAACTCCTCCCTTCTGCCAAGGTGAGTACGTATCACAGAAGAAGGTGTCTATCCCCAACTCGTGCAACTGGTAATGGCGCGCGAACTCGGTGCCGTTGTCGAAGGTGACTGTTTGCCTCCACTCAGGAGGCAATCCGGACAGTAACTCACACATAGCATCGGCCACGAGCGCAGAAGCCTTCCCTTGTGGACGTGCCGCTACTATCAACCGCGAGTGTCGTTCGTGCAGTGTCAACACCGCTTGTCCATATGTCCTGAAGAGCATCGAGTCTGCCTCCCAATGACCCGGACTCTTGCGCTCTGCCACTGCCTGCGGACGCTCATCGAGCGAACGTCTGTAGGCGATGTTAGTGGCAGAACTGCCACCCCTGCGCCCTCGCCAACCACGCTTTGACTTCCCACGTGGCAGATAGTGCCGCCAGGAGTAGTCTTTGGTGCGCGCCATCTGAGCATAGATGAACCGATAGATGCTCTCGTGCGAGATGAGCCGCTTGCCACCCTCCAGCGCCAGCCTCCCAAACACCTGCTCAGGAGACCAGCCCCAACTAAGAACCTGTCTACGATCTCTGGAATATAATAGGTTGAGACTATTATCAGGAGGGTAATCATGTCTCATTCTTATCCCAGCGACATCAGCCAAGAGCAATTTGCCCGGATTCTCCCCTTGTTGGAGTCGGCCCGCCGCAGGACCAAGCCCCGCACCGTGGACTTGTATGATGTTTTCTGCGGGGTATTGTATCTTCTTAAAAGCGGATGCCAGTGGCGAATGCTGCCCGCAGACTTCCCCAATTGGCGCACTTGCTACAAGTATTTCCGGCAGTGGAGCGAGCGACCCGAGGCGGCTAATGAGTCCATTCTGGAGCAAGTCTTAAAAAAAATCAGTTGGCGAGGCCCGACAAAGCAATGGACGGACAGAGCGGACGACCTTCTGCATCGTGGACTCTCAGAGCGTTAAGAACACTGACAGCGCCGAGAACAAGGGCTATGACGCCGGCAAGAAGGTCTCGGGAATCAAGCGACACATCGCAGTGGACACCCAGGGGTTGCCGCATGCAATTCACGTGACCACCGCCAATGTCACCGACCGTGCCGGGGCTTTGGCGATGTTCGACCAACGAGGAGCCGACCTCAGGCAGGTGCAAAAGGTACTTGTCGATGGGGGTTATACAGGGAAGCCCTTTGCCACTGCGGTGCAAAGTCTGTTAGGAGCCTCGGTGGAAGTGGTGAAGCGCAACGAACTTCACACCTTCGTGGTTCTTCCGAAGCGATGGGTGGTAGAGCGGTCTTTTGCCTGGCTGCAAAAGTGCCGCCGGCTCTGGAAGAACTGCGAAAGAAAGCTCAATACCAGTCTGCAAATGGTGGTGCTTGCCTTCACAGCGCTAATTCTAAGAAGATCGTGAACAGGCTCTAAGACACAAGAGTACACGCTCACGCAGCCCCGCATCTCGCTCCAACCGTGAACCACTCCAGCGCCGCGCTCGCGTCTGCTGCTGTGCGTACACCGGCTTGTACCCTGCCTTTGAACCATTGCGCTTTAACTCCCTAGAAACTGTAGATGGCGCGCGATCCACAATTGCAGCGATCTGCCGGATCGATCTCCCCTCGGCCTGTAGTCGGGCAATCTCAATTCTCTCTTCAATGTCGATCTGTCTGTATCTGTTTCCCATTGCAACACCTTAACGGAGTGTTGCACTTCGTCTGTGAGTTTAGGGAATCCAGAGGGGTGGGGCGAGGGCACGAAGAGCGCAGAACCATTCGTTCCGAGCCAACCGAACGAGCCTGCCCCTGCGAAAGCGGAGGCCGAAGCCATCAGAAAGTCCAACAACACAGAAGACAAAAACCTCTACGACTACGATTCCAACGACCACGACCCGACCGCTGACTACTACTTCGAACCTCTGAATCCCGACGACCAGGCAATCTTCGACTATCAGGTTCTCATCGAATCCGGGGGATTTTCCAAAGGCGAAGTCCCAAAAGAGCCACAAACTCCGCCAACGTCCGCTTATGCAGAATACTCAGACACACTCAGGCGGATAAGGGAAGACGCCGCCCGCGACGGCGTGCCCGTTCTACCCAACCCGCTCGCAGGCACCCTGCGACAGCCCACAATTCGCAGTCCGTAGCCCACCTTCCGAAGTTTCCGTAACTCATGCGGCGAGGACCAATTTCAGTTGAGAGCAGTTTTGATTTGACCGGACACGCCGGTGCAGATCAGGTGCGTCAACAGCCCGGCTTGTTATAGTTGCCGCAGCACATGCTGAGCGTCCTGATCTTGCGCCAGTTGTTCGTAGCCAGGAGGATCAGCACTTCTTGCCACGGCAATCCGCTGCCGGGTATGTTCGTAAATGGAGACCACGGATGGCTTTCGTCATCCGAGCCGTTGTCATGCTTATGCTGACACATATCTATACAACTCTATACAACATCGTGCGGCCGAAAGTATGAAGTATGGATGCTGAGGCAATGTAAGCCTAGCAGTCCCAAGTCTAGCCGATTCCGGTTGATGCTACCAACCCTTGCTGCTCGTGATAAGATGTTCTGCGAACTCCGATCAATGGCTCAGACAATTCAGGCTCAGACAAGGAGAATTTAATGGTACTCGCAGACCCATCGGTTAGGCTGACCGCAGTTAACCACCTCACCTACAACGTCATAGACAAGGTGCGCGCGACCCGCTTCTGGGTGGACGTTCTCGGCGTCAAGGAGATTCCCAAGGCAGTTGACGGCGAGCATATCATCTGGCTCCAGCTCCCCAGCGGCACTATGGTGCATCTCATCGAGAACGCCGGCGGCATCTCCGAGCCGTCCCACCACGGTGCATTCGAAGTCGAGGACATCGATGCTGCCTACGAGATGCTCAAGGAGAAGGGCGTCAAAATAGAAAGCCCTGAGATTGGCGTCCGCAACGACGGTCAGCGCGTCTTCTTCATCTCCGACACAGAAGGCAATCGCATCGAAATTTGCACCAAGTCCGGGTTCGGCGTCCTCGTCTAGCAGCCCGTCTGAGGATTACTTAGCGTCCCTTAGGTGCAGACGAGGTCAGACGGCGACAACCATTTTTGTCGGGTGCAGCCACTGACGGAGCAATAGCTTCGTACGCCTTACTGTGCTTAGCATCTCGGCGATGATGCGGACACTTCCCGCAAAGTTGTTGGTCGGTGTTTCGCGAGGCTGGTCTGCCCCAAATCGGAACAGTTTGAGCAGGTTGTGGCCGGTGCAGATCAGCGACCACTCGCCGCTGACCTTCTCCAGGCCCCGTAGCAGGAACTGGCGGAAGCCTCGGACCTGCTTGATCTGGCCGAATACCGGCTCCACCGTTTGCATCCGAAGGGCGTAACGTTGCCGGCCCCGTTTGGTCTGTAACTTCCGGCGCATCCGATCCCTGGTAGACAGATGACTGGGTATGCGACCCTGGGGCGCGGACGGCGGCACTCTGCCGTGGCGGGTCTGCTCCGGCGCGATGAACGGGTCCACGCACAGCCCGTAGAGACCTTCAACCGCCTGCGCCGAGTAGTAACCGGCGTCGGCGGATACCTCTTTGGGCACTGCGCCGACGTTGCTGATCGCCTCCTCCACCATCGCCACCGCCTGCTGCTTGTCCGAAGTCCTGTTGGTGGCGTGAGCCGCCACGATCACCTGATGGGCACTGTCCACCACCGCTTGACAGTTGTAAGCTTGCACAAAGTCCCGCCCGCCCGGCGCCGGCATGATGCGCGACTCAGGATCGGTGAAGTTGCGCTGGGCTTTGTCGTCGGGCACCCCGGAATGCTCCTTGCCCTCGGCCTGCTCCGCCGCCGCCTGAGCTTCAGCTTCTAACGCCGCCATCGCCTCCCGTATCTTCTCCAACCGCCCCTCCCGAAAGGCCAACTCCTGCGGCAACTCATCTCCGCGCTTACCTTGTCCGTACCGAAGGTCCTCCTCGTCATCAACCTCCTGGGCACGCCGCAGCAACTCCTCCACCTCCGCCGATAACTGCGCTTCCTTCCCTTTCATCCGACCGTAACTCATCGCCTTGTGCCTGGATGCGTTGGCCCTCACCTTGGTACCGTCCAACGCCACGTGACCCAGTTTCACCAGCCCCGCCTGCCCGCACAACGCCAATACCTGCAAGAACAGGCCTGACAGCGCATCCAGATTGTCCTTGCGAAAGTCCGAGATGGTGCGGAAATCCGGCATGTTGTTCGCCGCCAACACCCGGAACGCTATGTCCTCGTGCAGCCGCTGGGCAATCCGCCGTGAGGACGCCACCCCGACGCAGTAGCCGTAGAGCAGCACCTTGACCATCATCCGTGGATGATATGGTGGCCCACCTCTGCTCTCACGCTCGTAGCGGGCAGTGATCTCAGACAACTCCAACTCGTCCACGACGTCTGAGATAAAGTACGCCAGATGGTCATCCGGCAACCACTCCCGCATTGCAGCAGGCAACAGCATCTGCTGGTCTGGATCATAGGCACGGTAGGTCTTGCTCATCGCAGGCTCCACTCTACTGAATTGAGCTTATTATACATCCAAATCACTCAACTACCGCGTTTCTCGGACGGGCTGCTAGTAAACGCAGTCCCCACACTAATGAGAGGATCGGCGTGAGTTGAGGTGACGAAATCCCCTCCCCCTCGATGGGGGAGGGCTAGGGTGGGGGCGAATCCTCAACACCCACCGGTCCTCGGCATCTTTGAAGACTGAGTGCTAATTGCTGACCGCTACTACGCAAACGTCAGGATGCTGGCAGGATTGCCCACCGTTATCGCCTCGACTACATCATCCGAGAATCCTCGCCGCCGCATCCTTGGCACGATATTCGCCAGGATGTGCCCATATCCGTGGCCCCCATAGCGCACAAGCCGGTGGTTCGTGCAGATGTCCTGTGCGACAACCACTTTGTTCGCGTAGCCAGCGTCTGTCACGCCTTTTATGAGGTCAAGCCGCTGCGCGTCGCTCGGCATATCCAGGTCCGCCAGCGGATAGTATGATCCCTCGTTCCCGAACAGGTCCCATTCGAGGTAGCAGCCTGAAGATGCTATGGTCAGCAGGCTGTCCAGGTCGAATACCGTCCTGTCCAGATGCCCCATAGTCACCCGTGATATGTCCGCTCCGCCGTCGGCAAGCACCTCCAGAATCTCCGCGGGCGCATCCGGATGCCGCCCCGGATGTATGAGCACACTGGCGCCCGTCTCCTGCTGCGCCGCCGCCGCCGCCCTAAGCGACATGCGCTCGTTATCGGTAAGCGGCCAGGTGCAGCCCACCTCGCCGATAATGCCCGCCTTGATCCCGGTGCCGTCCACACCATTCCTGATGTCATCGACGATTCGCTGCGCAACCACATCCACGTTCCGCAAGTGCATGTCATGAGGATGCACCGCGTCCACATAGAACCCCGCGCCCATTACCACATGCACGCCCGTTTCCTTTGAGATCCGCTCCAACGCCTTTGCGTTGCGCCCAATGCCAATCGTAGTGGCATCTACGATCGCGCCTCCGCCCGCAGCCTTGTACAGCGCTACCTCCGCCACGGCCGCATCCAAATCCATCAGTTGCAGGTTTGCGCGGTTGCTGTAATAGTTGTACCGCACCCATCCCACATTCTCCAACGTTATGGGGTCATCCGCCAGGTCCAGCGCCGAGTCCTGCGGTGGCCTGTACATGAACGAGAAGTCAATATAGAGGTGTTCATGCGTCATTGTGGGACCCAGCTCTGATGGCTGCACAAGTCCCAACACCGTTTGAACCATACCTGTCATTTCAGTGGAAGGCATTGCGTTCCTCCTTTAGCATCGTCGTCAGAAAGAGTAACACGCGTCGCCTAGCTACTCAATCCGCTTGAACGCAGGATACGCGAAGGCAAACGCCAGTGTCAGCAGAGACAACAATATCCCGCTTATCGTTAGTGAGTTCGCGGTCCCAATGTACTCTGCTATCGTGCCGAATGGCAGCGCTCCGATCGGCATCAGCCCGAAGGTCATCATCATGATGCTCATCACGCGCCCGCGCATTTCCGGCGTAGCCGAGAGTTGGGTCAGGGTCATGTTAAGCGACATATATATAGAGCTGACCAATCCGATAATGATCAGAAACGGCACCGCAACCGGGAATATCATCGAGTTCGCGAGTCCGACTAACGCTATGCCCCAGAACACCCCCAGGCCCAGCAGTAAAATACCCCGCCTGTCGAACTTTCGCACAGCAGCAAGCCCAAGTGTTCCGATTAGCGCGCCCACTCCCATCATCGTCATCAGTATGCCGAGGTCTGACGAGTTTACATTCAGTGCTTCGCGAGCCCAGACCGGCAGCAGCGCGAACAGCGTGAATCCGAAAAGTGACGGCAGGAATGCCATCAATATGAGGCCACGGAGATGCATGTCACTCCAGACATACCGCAGCCCTTCGAAGATGTCCTTGCCGACGCTTTTTCTCACACCATTTGTCTGGACAGAGTTCGTCTTGACCATCAGCAGCGAAAGCGCCGACAGCACATATATTGCTGAAATGAGATAGAACACACCGGAGGTATCGATGAAGACTATCAGAAAACCCGCAATTGCCGGCCCAATGATGCGCGTCAGATTCATCGCCGAATTGTTCAGCGCAACGGCGTTCATCAGTTTCGACTCTGGTACTATGTCCGAAATAATTGCCTGACGGCTCGGCATGTTGATCGCCATCATCGAGCCATTGATGACGCCGATAATCAGAACCGCTCCGAACCATATCTCACCACTGGCATCCAGCATTGCGAGCCCAAATGTCATGACCGCGTTCCCACTCTGACTCAAAATTATCAGATTCTTCTTGGGAAATCGATCGGCTAGTGCTCCGCCCACAAGCGACACTACCGTCATTGGCGCTGCAAAGGACACCATGACCAGCACCAGTGCGAGTGGCGAGTCGTTCTCCAGACGCAGCACGAGCCAGCCCCGTGTGATCATCTGCATATTCATCGCCATGAAGGAGATGAACGATCCAATCCATATCCAGCGAAAGTCGCGTATATATAGCGTTTCGAATATCGGCGATGCGAGTATGGAGTCAGTGCGCCGCCGCCTTACGGCAACCGGCACTTCGGCAGTTGTGGATGAAGATTGTGCCGTTGCTGGTGGAGCCCTTAACGCTTCCTGAGCCAAGTTCTTCTATCCTTTTACCCGAATGTATTGGCACTTGATAGCGGCGATGCACGAGGGGTCTTTGGCGTGGTTCTTGACAACAAGGAGCTTCGCGTTATACTAGAACAAATGATTAAGACATTCTCAATGCGAGCAGTCAGAGAAATCTGTTCGCAGTCTTCGTCTAGAGTTGCCGTTACAGTTTCACGATCGACCAACTCTTATATATGCAATATAATTCAAGTATTCTAGTGCAGTATAATTACCGACTTCGTTAACTTACAAGCAATATTGCATGATTATTATTATCGTGTGCTGTAATGGCAAAGCTTGCGAATTCCAATACTATCTTTGGATATTAGGATGAAAAAGTTTTTAACCTTTGGCGAGACAATGGGACAATACAATGCTAACTTTACTGGCGTCTATGGCGCTGAAGGCTCGTATATGTTGGATTGCGCCGGCGCAGAGTCAAATGTAGCCGTCGGTTTGCGGAAACTCTGCGGTTCGGCCATCGAAGCTGTATGGGTCAGCAGGCTGGGTGACGATGAAGCAGGACAGTTCGTACTCGACGAACTGGAGGGTCGCATCTCTGTGAAGGCAAACAAATTCACAGGGGAAAATACAGGCATTTCATACCTCAACCATCACACTGACGGCATCCACTACAAGACCTACTTTCGGAAAGATAGTGCCGCCAGCCGTCTCACATTCGCCGATGTCCGTCCACATTTGCAAGAAGCCGATGTACTACACGTCACTGGTATCACACCTGCACTCAGCAGCGCTTGCCATGACACGGTAATGGAGTCTCTCGATTATGCGAGGAAGAGCGGCATACCAATTAGCTTCGATCTGAACTACCGTGAACAACTCTGGTCGCCTTCGGACGCAGCCAAAGTTTTTGAGCGGATGGCGGAATACGCCAATTTCTTCAAAGTTGGTCATGACGAGGCAGAGACTATATGGGGATGGGGATGGAGTGCGGAGGACTGCGCCCGTCACTTCCAGCAAACTAACGGAGGCATAGTCGTTGTAACCCGAGGAATGGAAGGCGCGGTGGCGTTCGACGGTGTCAATCTTCTGGCACACGACGGTTTCAAAGTAGAGATTGTTGACCCTGTGGGCGCAGGCGACGCATTTGTCGCCGGATTTCTGGGCACCGTTCTTGAGACCACCGATCTGAAGAGGTTCCTTGCTATGGTACCCGAAGGACGCATACCTCTACTCACTCACGCCCTCAGAGTTGCGAACGTATGCGGCGCACTCACCTGCACGCGCAATGGCGATACTGCCTCGATGCCCTCAATGGCAGAGGTGAACCGCTTCTTATACGAAAACGTCTGATTCAGACTCCGGCTCAGACTTGAGGCGAGTCGGACCACAGTCTTGAAGTCTTGCTAAATGATTGTAATGCCCGTTAGCTAACCAACTGGCTTAGCGTTTGCGGCAGCGCCTCTTCTGCACGTGCCACCACCTGCTCTTCGTTCAGGCTGCCCATCGGATGACCTATGACGGCGTACTCGTATCCCGGCATAGCCAGTAAATTAGTCATTGCTCGCGCTTGAGTATTGAATGGCCTTGTCACTAGGACTGAGCAAGGGATGCCGAGCCTCTCCAGAGCGGCCGCGTCCTGCATACAGCAGGATGTGCAACTTCCTCACTCCGCTGTCGCGGCAATAACAACATCGCACTGATCGGCCAGCTCGGCAATCATCTCAGCAGGCGCTGGAATGCGGTGCGAGCCCTTATTCGCCTCCACGACATCCTTGACTGCGTACTGCTTCTTAACGAGGTTCGCAACGTCGCGCAGCAGCAATTCAGAATTCGGCTTGTTGTTGGACAGCAGTCCTATGACCAGTCGGTCAAGGGTGCCCGGACGCTGAGCTATTCCAGTGTTCTCATGCATGCTCCCACCACGCGGATCAAGTGTAATCAGTTCGTTCTCTTGAGTCATACCATTCACCTCTAAGTCTGAATCTGCTTCTTGAAATCCGCTATGTGCGGATTTCCTTGGTAATTGAAATCACATCACCCCACGCGCCGATCAGCATGGCGAAGGGCCCCGCGTCGCCCCCCGCTCCCACAACCGTTATCTCATCCGTACTCGATACCACAGGCATCCGCCTATCGAGGTCGTCCCCGGTGTACAGAGTGATGCGCCGGTGCTTTTCGTTCAGTTCACGCCCCGTCCTTGTGCCTCGTTCCAGCATGAATTCCTTGATTCGTTGTTTCGTCCATCCCGCAGTGCGTATGTAATTCATCAGTTCAGGGCTAAGTGCAAGCACAAATTCGGAGTGACGTTCGCCCAGTACGATTGATGCGTCGGCCGCAATGCTCAGAAAGTCTTCCGGCGCGCTCTCATTCTGAGTGTTCACTTGCACCGGCGAATTCGCAGCGAATACTGTAACGGTGCTATCGGATTCTTTGAATCCCTTCTCTACTCGCAAAGGCTCCCAAGGTATGACGTCGTCGCTCTCAGCGAAGCAGAACGAATACTTGCCAGGATGCCCGAAGGTGCTCTTATCCATAACGTGTGGCACGGAACCGTACACATTTATCTTGATAAGCTCCATCGCGCGCCCGATGGTGGCGTTCGCGCGGAATCCATGCCCCATCGCCACCGTGCTTGAGTTGATGCCAATCTGCTTGGCAATGTCGCCGCTGACAATGACCAGTACGCACACTCCGTTGGTCGATGTGCTGTTGGCATGAAAATTGAACGGACGCTCCGACACCGCCAGCACCGCTGCCACGATTACCGGCATGTACTCCGGCTTGCATCCTGCCATAACCGCGTTGATAGCAACTTTCTCGGCGGTGAACGAGACGCCGCGCACGCCCTCTTCCGCAATGATGTCTGAAGGCGCAAGCCCAGCGTAGTCGAGCATCGCCTGCACCATGGATTCCGTCGGCGGCACGACGGGCAATCCGTCGCCCATCCCATCAGACATGTAATACTCTTGAGCGTCTTCGTAGCTTGAGTGACGGGTCCTTGATGAAGTAAGGCCGTTCATTTAAGTTCCAATCCTCTTCTTTTATGCTGGGCTAACCGCAACGCCGATTTGTTCCTTTATGAAGTCGCCCATGCGATCTACCGCTTGCTGACCTTCCGGCAGAAATGGCGCGAACCACGGCCAGACATGCACCATGTCGTCCCAGACCTCCAGCGTGCTGTCCACCCCTGCGGCCTCTGCCCTTTCGTGTAGTCTCACGGCGTCGTCCAGCAATACTTCAGCTGTGCCTACGATGATGAGCAGAGGCGGCAACCCTGCGAGATCTGCATAAAGCGGCGCAGCCAACGGATCCCGAGTATCCCCCCCGCCGAGGAAGTTCCCCGCCATTTCCAGCAGCCCTTGCTGTGAAACCATTGGGTCTATGCCGGCCTTGGAAGTCATGGAATCGCCGATGCCCTCCATATCGACCCACGGCGATATGCAGACACCTGCTACTGCGATCGGGTCGCCCGCGTCTCGCACCGAGAGTAGAGTTGCTACCGTAAGTCCGCCACCTGCTGAATCTCCTTCAACCACAATCGATGAGGAATCAATGTCATTGTTCAGCAGCCACCGATAAGCCGTATGCGCGTCCTCAACTTGGGCGGGATGCTTATGTTCAGGCGCAAGCCTGTAATCTACATTGAGCACGCGGCAACCGCTTGCCCGAGATAGGTTCGCAGCCATACCCCTGTGGCTTATCACGGAGCCTGTCACGTATCCGCCTCCGTGCAGGTAAAGGATCACGCCGTTGCCAGTACCTTCTGCTAATACCCACTCCGCAGACACGCCGTCGGCATCGGCCGCCTCTGTGCTGATGCCTTCGAGGTTCTCGAACCTCTTGCCCATCAGGTTGATGCCCGCGCGCCTTTCTTCCAGCGTCGGAGTTATTTCCGCGTTCGCCATGGTGCGTTCCGCGAACATTTCCAGTAGATCCTGCAACGCTGCGCTTGCCATCTGATGCTCCTTTTCCGCCCCACGTGGGTCTCATTTCTGTGTGGTAGTATCGGCGATTTGCACGATTATATCGCCACAGACGCCCAGTGCCAAGTTGAGCGTCAGAATCCTATAGCACTTATAGGAATATGATATGATTGGCACGCTTCCCGCAGTTCAGATTCGCTTCTACGCCAAAACGGGGGATAGCAGAATGGCTCGCCGCAACTTCTCAATGATTGAGTATTTCAATCGCCGTGCCGATAGCTGGACGCCGCGACTTGCATTTCGAGGCGAGACAAAGGCGGACTGGGAAGCTTGGCGTGGTGCTGCGCTTGAAACGTTGATAGATGTTCTAGGGGAATTCCCCGAACCGGTTGACCCCGCACCCGAAGTCGTCTATTCGGTTGAAGGCAACGGGCTTGTACGTGAGCGTGTGATCTTTGATTCGGAAGAGCACATGTCGGTGCCATGTGTGATCCTAAAACCTGCTGATATGCCTAACGACGGAAGTTCACCGGCGATCCTGTGTAGCCATGGGCACGGTCCCTTCGGCAAGGAGCCTGTTGCAGGCAACGCCTCATCCGAAGCAATGCGGGCTAATATGTCGAGGCACAACTACAATTACGCCGAGCAAATGGCTCGCAGGGGTTTTCTGACGATAAGTCCAGACCTTAGGTGCTTCGGTGAACGTTCCGATGGGTCGGATCCCTATCCGGGCCGCGACCGTTGCAATGTTCACTTCGTGCGCGGCGCGGTTATGGGCATATACACTCTCACACTGAACGTCTGGGACATGATGCGCAGCATAGACTACCTGCAAAGTCGACCAGAAGTTGACCCGGAGAGAATCGGGATGATGGGGCTGTCGCAAGGTGGAACAATGACAACCTACACTGCGGCAATCGAGCCTAGAATCAAGGCCGCCGACATCATCGGATATCTTAACCCATGGGCCGAATTCGGCATTGCGAATGCCAATTTCTGCGGCTCCCAAATTGTGCCCGAGGTGTACAGATACCTGGACACTCACGACATCGCAGGACTCATTGCCCCTCGACCTTTGCTCGTTGAGATGGGTGTCCACGACACAACATTTCCTATCGAGGACATGCTGAGCGGCTTTGAAGGAGTAAAGCGAATCTACGCCGCCGCCGAAGCGTCCGAACATCTATGGGCGGATATTCATCCGGGGGAGCATGCATTCGCGGCAAACAAGGCGTTCGAATTCTTCCACCGGTACTTGTGACAGAAGAATCCCAACACCTGATCTCTGCTAAGCCAACGATTACTGCAACAAGCCACATGACACGCAGGTTCTGGAGGAGTGAAAATGGACTTGGAACTCAGCGGTAAGAAAGCACTCATAACCGGTGGAAGTCGCGGTATCGGTAAGGCGATAGCCCTGGAGCTTGCCAGAGAGGGCGTCGATATTGCCATAGCAGCCCGCGACTTGGACGCTCTCGACGAAGCAGCTCGCGATATAGCGCCTGCAATGGGACAGGAAAGGGTCAACTCGACTGCTTTCGGTTCGGGATTTCGCGCGCGCCGATACAATTTGTCAGGCGTTGGTAGAAAACTGGTCGCGGTTCGCGCAGACACAACCAAGGACGATGAAGTGCAGACTCTTGTTGACATCGCGGCAGACGAACTTGGAGGCATAGACATTCTGGTGAACAACGCCGCCGCACCAGGCGGTTTGGTCGGAGGTGGTTTGGCTCACGCGAACACGGATGACCTGCTGGCGGACATTAATACCAAAGTCGTGGGGTATTTGCGCTGCTCGAAGGCTGTTGCGCCGCACATGCAGCGCAACGGTTGGGGGCGCATTATCATTATTGGTGGGCTGGCTGCGCGAAACTCTGGCACTTACAGCGGTTTGCGTAATCTTTCTCTGGTCCATATGACAAAAACCATGTCATCAGAACTAGGTCAGTACGGAATTACGGTCAACACCATCCATCCGGGCACCACTATCACCGAACGCTCCGGCCCAATGTATGCGGCTCAGGCGCAGCAGCAGGGCGTCACGAGCGAGGAAATTGAGGCGCAGGTGGCATCGGGGATCGCGGTTGGGCGTATCATCGACGCCTCCGAAGTCGCATACGTCGTGGCATTCATAGCATCGCCCAAGGCTGGTTCAATCACCGGCGAGGCAATCGCCACCGGCGGCGGCGTAGGCAGTGCAGTGCATCAATAGAGCACCAGTAAGGCAAGGTACTGGTAAGTCGTCTGCGATCGATCAGGTCAAGAGCTTAGACTGCTCTTTTATTGGCAGCGAGCGCCAATGCCCTGTATAATGCAAGATGGCGTGGCGGGTTCTTGCTTCGTCGCTCAAAAGCTAACAGGACTGAAATCATAAGAATATGCTGACCGTCTTATAGATTCAGCTATACCAATTGAGAGGTGTTGTAGATGGCAAAGCAATTCCGAAACCGGGAAGAAGCGTGGGGCCAACTCCTGGATGGCATAGGCACGCTGGCGAAGGCCGTAGGAGCTACATTGGGCCCGAGCGGACGCAATGTTATGCTGGACAAAGAGTTCGGACCGCCGCAGATATGCAGCGACGGCGTTACGATCGCCAAGGAGATCGAGCTTGAAGAACCGTTCGAGAATATGGGGGCCCAGCTCGTAAAAGTGGCGGCAAGCAGGACCAACGATGTAGTCGGCGATGGGACTACCACATCAACCATACTTGCACAGAGCATTATTCAACAGGGTTTCAAGAATATGGCAGCCGGCGCGAATCCGATGGCGCTGAAGAAGGGCATCGAACTTGCAGTCGATGCCATGAAGGACGAGATTATCGCTATGTCAGTCCCTGTTGCGGGGCGCGAACAGGTAGCGCAGATTGCTGTACTCGCCGCTCACGAGGACGAAATGGGCAATCTGATAGCCGACGTTTTGGAAAGGGTTGGCGCTCAGGGCACCATCACCGTTGAGGAGTCCAGAACTCTTGTTTATGAGACAGAATATGTTGAAGGGATGGAAATCGACCGTGGCTACCTCTCGCCCTACTTCGTGACCGATCAAGGGAAGATGGTTACGGAGATTGATGACCCATACATCCTTCTGACATCCGAGAAGATTTCATCGATTTCAGACGTCCTCCCCTTGCTTGAGCAGCTAAACGCAGTGAGCCGAAACATAGTCATCATCGCAGAAGATGTCGAAGGCGAAGCGCTAGCAACATTGGTTGTTAACAAGTTGCGAGGCAATCTTAATGTTCTTGCGTTAAAGGCGCCGGGCTTCGGCGAGCGCCGCAAGGCAATCCTCGATGATATGGCAGTTCTATTCGGTGCCAATGTCATCAGTACCGACATCGGTCGCAATCTCGACTCAGCCACTTTGGAAGACCTAGGTCGTTGTCGTAGGGTGATTGCCACTAAAGATGACACCGCATTCGTTGAGGGTAACGGCAACCCACAGGACATCGAAGCTCGCATACACCAGATTCGCCAGCAGGCGGAGGATACGGCATCCGATTATGACCGCGAGAAGCTGGAAGAGCGCGCTGCCAAGCTGTCTGGCGGTGTCGCTATTTTGAGAGTTGGTGCGGCGACCGAGATCGAGCTTCGCGAAAAACGAGACCGGCTCGAGGACGCACTCGCAGCGACGCGGGCCGCCATGGAAGAGGGGATTGTGCCCGGCGGCGGTACGACTCTCCTGCGCGCCGCACAGGCGACACGAGCGGCGATTGAATGCTCCGGCGACGTACTCACAGGCGCCGAAATAACATTCTCCGCCGCAGATGCTCCTCTCACGTTGATTTCAGACAATGCGGGCTACAGCGGAGTTGTCGTACTGGACGCCGTCCGCAGCGGAGAAGGAGACTATGGATTCGACGCCGAAAAAGGCGAATTCGGCAGCATGTTTGACATGGGCATAGTCGATCCTACTAAGGTCGTCAGGTCTGCGCTCGAGAATGCAGCAAGCGTAGCTGGCATGATTCTCACAAGCGAATCGCTTATCACAGAGTTGAATCCGCCAAAGCTCCCCGCTCCTTACGACGATTAGGCGAATAAAGCAGTAAGTTAATGTCAGGGGCAGGTCTTGGGTCTGCCCTTTTCGTTCGCATCAATTAATTTTGTTATAATTCCTATTGGGTACGCCTACGGAAAGATGCCGACCGAACTCCTGCGGTCGGCATGAGTATTTTGGAGGCATCGCTCTATGGCAACTGCCGAGAGGACAAATCAGACCACTTCTGACGCAACCTCTGCTGACGTAAGCATTGAGGTCAATGGTGTCTCGAAATTCTTTGGCGAACTTGCGGCAGTAAACAATTTGACCTTTACTGTCAAGAAGGGCGAAGTTGTCGGATTCCTTGGTCCTAACGGTTCCGGCAAGACGACCACAATGCGAATGCTCACATCCTTTTACACGCCCGATGTGGGAGGGATCAACATTGACGGCCTCGACACGAAGGAGCACGATATCGCCACGCGGGAGCGCATCGGATACCTGCCGGAGAACAATCCTGTCTATGCCGACCTCCTCGTGAGTGAGTACCTTGACTTCGTGGCCGACCTGCGCGGCTTAACTAAGTCCGGAAGACGCGAAGACATCGCTCAGACTGTGGAAGAGACTGGACTGCAAGAGGTCTATTCGCGCCCCATCGGACAACTTTCTAAAGGATATAAGCAGCGGGTCGGCTTGGCGCAGGCAATTGTGCATCGACCGTCAATACTCATTTTGGACGAACCGACAGAGGGGTTGGACCCAAACCAGAGACTAACCATTCGAGACCTTATTCGTTCTCTAGGGCAAGAGAGAACGGTTATGCTCAGCACCCACGTAATGCAAGAGGTTGAGAATACCTGCGAGCGCATTTTGTTGATAAGCCGCGGCAAGCTAGTCGCCGACAGCCCAGTAAAGGACCTGCTGCAGCGTGCGCAAGGAATTCGCAACGTACACATCGAGCTTGAGGGTAACGAAGTGGAAAAGTCTCTTGCGACCCTACCAGGCGTTGGCGAAATCGAGCGCGAAGATTCTATTGACGGCAGGAAGCGATACGTGATCACTTCCGACGAGGAAAATGCCGACTTGCGCCCCGATATATTCCGCCTTGCGACAAAGCGAAACTGGGTGCTCTGGGAATTGCGGGAAGACCGAGCGCGAATGGAAGATGTGTTTTATTCTCTAACTTCGCCAGATCAGCACCCTGAAAGCTCTGAGGGTGAAGACTAGCAAATGCGATCGTTTCGCGCGCTAATCCGCAAAGACCTTAAAGGCTATTTCGACCAGCCTACGGGTTACATCCTCATAGTAGTTTTCCTGGCGTTGTTGTCGTGGTCCTTCTTCCGATCGGCATTCCTAACTTCGGAGGCGTCACTGCGCCCTCTGTTTACAGTGGATTTCGCGGTGGAGAGCCCGTCGATACCTTGGCTCCTCGCGCTTCTGGTTCCTGCCGCCACAATGCGGCTTCTCGCCGAAGAGCAGCGCGATGGCACGCTTGAAATCCTTCTTACGCATCCCATACAAGGCTGGGCGATCCTGCTAGCCAAGTTCACGGCAGGGCTTGTCTTCGTCACAATCGCCATCGCGTCCACGGTCGGCATACCTATTTCGCTGATGACTGCTGGTAACCTTGATTGGGGGGCAATCGCCGCTCAGTACATCGGCAGCCTGTTTCTCGCGGCCTCTCTGGTCTCGATCGGACTGTTCACCTCAAGCCTGACACGCAATCAGATAGTCGCCTTTATTTTGGGCCTTTTCCTGACTCTGGTGTTAATGCTGCTCGGGCTGGATGCGGTGAGCGTAACACTTCCTGGGCAGTTCGCCGCGCTGTTGCAGTCATTGAGCCCTGTGACGCACTTTTCAAGCATCGCTCGCGGCGTCATCGATCTGCGTGACGTTCTATACTTCGTTGCCCTTGTATCGACATTTCTAAGCGCAACGTTCCTGAGCGTGCGCGGAAGAACACTGAGCCACCGCACGATTCAGTATCGCAACCTTCAGCTCGGTACGGCCGCCCTCATCGTGTTGAGCATCCTCATAGGGTGGTTCGGGACATCGGTAAAGGGCCGGCTAGATTTGACCGCAGACAAAGTTTTCACTCTCAGTGACGGTACAGAACAAATTCTGTCCGGCCTTGATGATCTGCTTACTATTGAACTCTACGAGTCAAAGGAACCACCCGTGCAAGTTGATCTTGTGGCTCGAGATATCAACGATTTCCTCGAAGACCTCGCCGGAAACTCTAAAGGACAGGTGAAACTGGTACGAAGGTTCCTGGACTTTCAGGCGCTGGACGAAGCGCAGAGAGCGCTTGAAAGAGCCCAGGATTCCATAGTAAGTGCTGAAGACGAGGCGACCGCGCGCAGTGCGGAAGCGGCCTTGAATGACGCCACAAATGCTTACAGAGAGGCTCAGGATACTGCACGAAAGGCGCAGTTAGCCGGTATTGAACCTCAGCAGTTCAATGTACAGACGCCCAACGGGTTAGAAATCAAAAACGGATTCCTAGGCCTAACGATGACTTACACTGACAGGCGTGAAGTCATTCCATTTGTTCGCTCGCTCGACGGTTTTGAGTACCGCGTGGCAACATTAGCATACAACATGATTCAACAGGATGTAGAGCGCAAGACTATTGCATTTCTGACCGGACACGGTGAGAAGCCGCTTCAAGAAAACTACAATGAACTGGGAAGGCTTCTCTCTCAGCAATACAATATCGCGGAACTGTCGTCTAGCGACGAAATACCCTTAGACCTCACTGGCATCGATGTTCTGGTAGTTGCCGGACCAACGCAGCGAATGACGACGCAAGAGTATGAGGCTATGAGCAACTTTTTGTTGAACGGCGGCAAAATGATGGCGCTTGTGGATCCGGTTTTC
Source organism: Dehalococcoidia bacterium (assembly GCA_965222145.1). Classification (GTDB taxonomy): domain Bacteria; phylum Chloroflexota; class Dehalococcoidia; order Lucifugimonadales; family JADFKI01; genus Bin90. The sequence continues at coordinate 818,360 of CBDCTG010000001.1, forward strand.
ATAGAACCTCAGCAGATGGCAGCATTCCCCAATCAGTTTCACTTCGGTGATTTCCTAGAGCCTTATGGCATATTGGTAGAGGATAACCTGGTATTTGATCTTAGGTCTAACGAGACGATTACACTTGGAAGTGTGAGGTTGCCTTATCCGTATTGGCCTCGCGTGCCCACTGTTGATCGCAAAGTAGCGGGTGATGTGGAGTCGGTGCTCATGCCCTGGTCAAGCTCGCTCGGCATTACCGATTCCCAGGTCGGAAGCGTCGAAGTGATACCTCTGATGCGCACATCGCAATTTGCCTCAGTTGACTACTCTTATGGAGATGTTACGCCGGACTCACCCCAACTGGATGTGACCGACCGCCAACTCTTTGAGAGCGACATCGGTGTCGCTATTGAGTCAAGCGAGATTCAGCCGAATGGTGGCAGCGAGGAGCCCTTCAGAATTGTCGCTGTGGGAGACTCCGACTGGCTGACAGACCCGATCGTCAGCCAGGCGCAAGAGAATCTTGCTTTGGGGCTAAATCTAATTGACTGGCTGGCACAGGAAGAAAACCTAGCGGAAATCCGGTCGAAGGTAATTACTACCCGCAAACTTACATTCAGCTCGCCCTCACATCGTAATCTTGTTCAGTTGGCGAACGTTGCGGGAATCCCGATCATTTTCATCGTACTCGGCATAATTCGTTATGTGACGAGACGCAGCAAAGGACTGAGGACATACGCACGTGGGGAGTAAACAGGTCGGATATGTGCTCATTGCCCTAATTGTAATCGGCGTCGCCGGACTGGTGTTACGCCTGATTGCTGCTGGGTCAAGTGAATTGACCCTTGAGGGCATTCTGCCGGTTTCGCCTGATGTGATTGATCGCGTTACGATTACCACTCCAGTGGGAAGCGAGGCGAGGCTCGAGAAGACTAACGACATCTGGCAAATTGAGCGTGAAGACGCCTTTGTCCCGAAATTGAACCAACTCTGGACTGCGTCAACTGACATAGACGGCGCCCAACTGATCGCCAGGAACCCGGCAAATCATGCCCGAATGGGTGTTCAGGAAGGACAGGGGATCAACGTCGCATTCTGGCTTGGCGAATTCAAACAGGAAGAATTTATAGTCGGTAAGTGGGCCGAGGACGTACGGTTGTGCTACCTCCGCAAACCTGCTCGTGCCGAAGTTTACGCAATACCCTGTCCGTTCGGCAATATCTTTGACTCGAACGCTGACGGGTGGCGCAACCCGATTATCGCAAGCATCCCCCGCGATGCAATTGAATCGATTGAGTTTGAATATCCTGAGCAAGACTTCGTTTTGCGTCGCGTAGAAAGGGGCTGGGTTGCGGAAACTGCCGACACATCAGAACCCGCGAATGTATTTGCCGTCAATGCGGTGCTAGGTACACTTGAAGGATTTATCGCCGGCGGATTCGCGCCGGAGAGCGAAACGGAAGGATTGGACTTCATCGGGCCTGGCGGCATCTCGATCAGGATAATAACCACAGAAGACTCGGGGTTCCCGACAACGCGCGTCAGACTGCTGCCCAGAGATGAAATCTCTCTTTACGCCACGACGCCGAGGCGGCCCAATGTGTTCCTCGTTGATGCCCCCACGGCAGGCAGATTACTCCTTTCGCTTGAAGATTTCACTTCTACACCGAACTAGTTCGCTGCAACAAGCTTTCAAGCAGCGCGGCTTGCGTCCAAAACTTGTAGCAGGCTATTGCCAGTGTTATCATGGATTCCGCTACGCTCCGCAGTAGCTCAGTGGTAGAGCAATCGGCTGTTAACCGATCGGTCGTAGGTTCGAATCCTACCTGCGGAGCCAAATTACTCAGCAAGATCCCGCACTGGGAGTAAGCTCGCTATTCATCTTCGAAGTCACATAAAAAAGCCTGAGTTTGTAACCAGCGCATCGCGCTTGAAGGCAATTGTGACTTCGGCAATGAAACATCCTCGTGTTGCTTTGGACCTTGAGTCCAACGGATTTCATCGTTACCCGGAGCGCGTTTGCCTCATACAGCTATCCGTGGCGGACGAGATCTACCTCATAGACCCACTTGCTATTGAAGACATGACTCCCCTGGGTGCCCTGCTAAGTGCACCGTCCGTTGTGAAGATCTTCCATTCTGCGGACTATGACATTAGAAGCCTTGACCGCGACTGGGGTTTCCGGGTTTCACCCTTGTTCGATACCAGTATCGGCGCCGCATTCAGAGGGCACACTAGGCTCGGATTGGCCGCACTTATATATGAGTGGTTCGAAGTCGAAATTCCGAAAACGAAGAGGCTGCAACGCGCAGATTGGACTGTTCGACCGCTTTCCGCCGAACTGCAGGAGTACGCGGCGGCAGATGTCTTTTACTTAGCCACTCTCACCGATCTCTTGAGCGACAGGCTTCGTGTGCTGGGAAGAACCGCATGGGTTAGGGAGGAATGCGAACGTCTCGCTAATGTCAGGTATGTAGCACCTGATTGCAAATCCGCTTTTCTTTCGGTAAAAGGCAGTCGAAAGTTGAATGGGCAAGGTTTAGCTGTTCTGCGCGCGCTTTACTTCTTCCGCGATGGGGAGGCGTTGAGACGCGACTGCCCTCCCTTCAAAGTGTTCTCCAACACTGCAATGTTGGCTCTTGCCGAAAATCCGAGAGCCGACCTATCCACCGTGAAGGGATTCGGACGGTACGCATACGGTAGGGGAGCTTCGGGAGTCCGCAAATCTCTTCAGGAAGGGATGGATGCTCATCCTGTCATACGCCCTCGTGCCAATGTGGGTGAACGCCCTCGGGTCCAAGCCGAAGAGCGAAGCGCCATTCGCAAGAGACTTCAATTGCTAAAACAGTGGAGGCTTGAACACGCGCACCATCTGGATATCGACGCGGGACTCTTGTGGCCGGCAGCCAGTCTGGAACGCCTGTCGGCAAATCCTTCAATATTGGAGGAGGAATTCGAGAGTCGTGAAGTGAGGCGATGGCAACGTGAGGAGTTTGGGGCTTCACTATCTGCGTTTCTGTCGCGCTTTGCTAACCTGCCGGAATAGCGTCGCATGGGTTTCACCTCGGTTGTCGCTCAAACCCTGTAGTCCTGAATCCACTCCTTGATTTTCCGCTAAGACGGTGTTTATAATCTGTGATATTGTTCGATGCAAGAGATAGTTATTGAATCGTAATTATTAGACATTTGACACAGTCCCGACATCTTCTTGGACTTTATGAAGCGCCTTAACTACATTTATCTCGCAGCTTTCGTTGTTGTGGCAACCTGCATAATTGCGGCGTGTTCGAAAGATGCGCCTTCGCCTGAGCCTCTCCCATCTACAAGCAGTTTCATTGCAGGTGAGAAATCCTCGATTCACACTCCGGTTCCTTCAATTGAGGAACAATCTGCAACGGCCAATGTGACTCGATCTGAGCAATCTGATTGCAGTGTGGGACAGGTACTCAGACTGGATGAGACCTGCACATACCCCGGCACTTCCGACGAGTTCTGGATCGACGCTTCAGGGTTCGGACACTTTCTCTTCCTTACGGCAAGTGTAACAATCAATGCGCAGAACGCGAATATCAACAATCATCCGTATGACTTCGCTGCCAGAAGGCAGAGCGACGGCACCTGGATAATTGAAGTTGTGGGTGTTCCATATGAATCCGTGAAATTGTCGGACATTCTGGTCGCTGTCCAAGATACCCCGACACTAGTGGATGCGCCTTCCGAAGTTGAACCCCAAGTAACTTTGGCAACGCCGGAGCCGGCCGTCATTCTTGCCACGCCTACTCCAACGCAGGCACCCTTAGTTCACTTGCGGCCGAAACCACCTACAAGTTTGTCTGTTGCTACTCCCGTTGCAACGCCAGAGGCCACATATTCTTATCCTACTTCTGTTCAGACAGCAATACAGGCAACTGCACCTTCGCCAACGCCGACGGCCAGAAGTACCATTACAGCCCATCCGGTCGTCTCAAAACCAATTTCTACACCATTGCCGATAATAGCGATACCAGGTATGAACAATCCACCTCAAGTTGCTATTGGAATTGGGGATCAAACCGTTGCAGTGCATGAATTTCTCGTATTGGATGTTTCAGGTGCCTTCGCAGACCCGGATGGTGAAAAAGTCGAACGGTATAGTGTCATCCTCAGCAACACTACAGTTGCTCACGGAAGAGTCAATTCGGTTACAGGAGAACTCGAGCTAACGGGTCTAAAGGTAGGTTCATCTTGGGTTACACTCAGGGCTTGCGACGCCTCAATCTGTACTAGATTGGGTGACTTAACCTTCGCCCTGACTGTCGCTCCACCGCCGAATCGTCCGCCTCAAGCAATAAGTACCATTGAAGAACAGTCAGTGAGCGTGGGCGAAACGATTTCCGTTCCTGTTACTCCTGCATTCTGGGATTTAGAGGGCGATCACATTGTCAACTTTGATTTCAGTCTCGATGACTCAGCATTGGCGGCTGGAACTGTGGACTTATCGAGGGGCAGCATTATATTTCGGGGCACACAGGTTGGCACGACTTCGGTCTCTGTGAGTGCATGCGATGGCGAAGGATGCAGTGGTACTGATTTGGGCCTACAATTCGCACTAACTGTCTTACCGCCGCCTAACCGCTCGCCTGAAGTCATAGGAAGTGTTTCTGACCAGGGTGTTTATGTCGGTGACACAATATCAGTGGATGTATCGTCCTTGTTCAGCGACCCCGATGGCGACCTAATTCAAGAGTACGGATTTTCGCAGACCGACAGGAGCGTGGCCGTCGGCTCCATAGATTCAAAGACCGGAATAATGATGCTTAGGGGCGCCAAGGAAGGCACAACAATTGTTGCCGTAAATGCGAGCGACGGGGAACTCTCAAGTATGGGCACGGATGCCTCTTTTCGAGTGACTGTTACAGAACCGCCAAGAAATCCGCCGCAAGTTGTAGGGGCACTTTCCGATCAAACCCTGGAGCTGTACGATTCACTTGAAGTTTTGGTCTTGGATGCATTCAAAACTCCGAGCCGCTATCGCATCATACGATACGATGTCCTTCTCAGAGATCCTGATGTGGGATCTGAGAGTGAAATTACTAGGGATGGAATATTGACGCTAGTTGGCGCTGAGGAGGGCAAGAGTTGGGTCTCGGTGCGGGCCTGTAGTTACCTCGGTTGCAGTAATTTTGCTGATCTGTCCTTTGTCATTATTGTCACCGATTCAGACAAAGTACGCAATCGCATTCCCGAAGTTGTGGGCGCCCTTCCGGACCGCAGCCTAAGAGTCGGTCAATCGGTCACAATGGATGTGTCTGAGGCATTTGATGAGCCGGATGGCGAACTCATAATTGATTACAAATACACACTTAGCAATCCTTACACGGCGATTGGAAGCAGCATCACTGATACAGGCATATTAACATTGCGAGGCGCGAACATGGGTACGACAACAGTTTCCATAAGTGCCTGCGACGATGAAAATGAGTGTAGTGACCCAGACGATATGAACTTCACCTTGACAGTCGAAGCTGCCCTGAGCCGGAATCAAGGAACTGCAGAAAGTGAGACGAATCCAAGGCCGCTGGCCGTCAACTGAAGTGCTCTGCCTGTCTTATCCGGGTCCCGCGCAATCATTACAGAATGTTTGACGAAAGCCAACGCTCTACATCTTTGGCTGGCATATTCTTTCTCCGTGCATAGTCCTCCAGTTGGTCGCGGCCTATACGACCTACACCAAAATAGAGAGAGCCGGGATGTGCGAAATACAGACCCGCGGTGGATGCGGTGGGCCATATTGCGAAGTTCTCTGTGAGCTTCACGCCAATTGTGCGCTCGGCATCCAATAGGCCCCAGAGCGTTGCGTTCTCTGTGTGGTCGGGGCACGCGGGATAGCCGAAAGCAGGGCGTATCCCCTGGTAGTCCTCTTTCAGGAGGCGTTCTCTATTCAGATCCTCGTCAGGGGCGTATGCCCAGAACTCCTTGCGCACCCTTTCGTGCAGGCGTTCACTAAATGCCTCCGCTAGCCGATCAGCAAGTGCCCTTGACAGTATCGCGTTATAGTCGTCATTCTCGGATTCAAGCGCGGCGGCGTACTCGTCGCCTCCAATACCAACTGTTACGACAAATGCACCGATGTAGTCGGCAACTCCCGATTCCTTAGGTCCTATGAAGTCTGCAAGGCAAAAGTCCTGCTGAGGGAGATTCGCGCGCTGACGTGTCTTGTCCCACTGCTGACGAAGGAAATGCAAGGTCGCCTTTACTTGATTGCGGCTATCATCAGTGTATATCTCCACATCATCGCCAACCGAGTTTGCCGGGAAAAAGCCGATGGTTGCCTTGGCTGTAAGTGCCTTCTCGTCGATCATCTTGCGGAGCAGGTGCTGCGCGTCACTGAACAGTCGCTTCGCCTCTTCGCCATAAGTCGGACTTTTGAGAATGGCCGGATATGCGCCACGAAGTTCCCATGCTCCAAAGAATGGCGTCCAACTGATATAGTTGACGAGCTCATCTAACGAGTAGTCGTCAAACACCTTTGCACCGATGAATGTCGGCGATTCAGTGACAGTTGAGTCCCAGTCGAATCCCAATCGGCGTTGTCGAGCCTCATTGAGAGGGAGCAGTTGCGACTGCGCACTGCGTGAAGCTCGGTCTGCGCGAATCCTGTTATAGCGGTCATGAGTCTGCGCGATAAGCTGGCGGCGCGTATGCTCATCCACCAACTCATTCATTGTTGTAACTGATCGAGATGCATCCCGTACATGTATTACGCCGTGCGGGTATTCGGGGGCAATCCTCACAGCAGTGTGCGCCGCGGATGTTGCTGCGCCGCCGATGAGGAGTGGAATGTCAAAGCCTTGTCTGTTCATCTCACGCGCCACGGTCGTCATTTCGTCGAGAGAAGGTGTTATCAGACCACTCAACCCAATTACATCCGCATTCACGTCTCGCGCGGCGTTCAGAATGTTCTGAAAGGGAGTCATCACGCCTAGGTCTATCACTTCGTAGTTGTTGCAGCCGAGTACAACTCCCACTATATTTTTGCCAATGTCATGGACATCACCTTTGACGGTCGCTATAACAAGTTTGCCGTTTGAGCGCGGCGTGTCCCCCTCCTGGTGCTCGGCATCGATGTGGGGAACCAACACAGCCACTGCCTTTTTCATCACCCGCGCGCTCTTGACGACCTGCGGCAAGAACATACGGCCAGAGCCGAACAGGTCTCCAACGGTGTTCATCCCATCCATTAGAGGGCCTTCAATGACGTGAAGAGCGCGTTCCGATTGCAGGCGCGCCTCTTCCACATCGACTTCAATATGGGAATCTATTCCGTTCACCAAAGCATGGCGAATGCGCTCACCGACGGGTAGCGCTCTCCATGCTTCCTCGCTCTGTCCTGAGTTCTTCGACGAACCTATGCTGCTGCCGTCATTTACGTCCCTTGCAAGCTCCAGCAACCGCTCCGTCGCATCATCACGCCTGTCGAGAATTACATCCTCTGAGGCACGTCGCAAGCTTGGCGAAATCTCCTCGTAGACTGCAAGTTGACCTGCGTTGACTATGCCCATGTCCATGCCAGCTTGCACCGCGTGGAAAAGGAATACCGAATGCAGCGCCTCCCTTACTGGGTCGTTACCCCTGAACGAAAAAGACACATTGCTGACGCCGCCACTCACATGACACTGCGGGAAGCGGACTTTCAACTCTCTTGCGGCTTCAATATAAGCGACGGCATACCGATTATGTTCTTCAATTCCAGTTCCCACGGCGAAGATGTTCGGGTCGAAAATGATGTCCTGTGGGGGGAATCCAACTTTCTGGGTCAGAATGTCATAAGAGCGAGAGCAGATGGCGACTTTACGCTCAACTGTATCCGCCTGCCCCTGCTCGTCGAACGCCATGACTACAACAGCAGCGCCGTAGCTCCTCACTACCTGTGCCTGTCTGACGAATTCATCCTCACCTTCCTTGAGCGAGATTGAGTTGACAATGCCCTTGCCCTGAATGCACTTAAGTCCTGCCTCGATGACGCTGAAATTGGAACTGTCCACCATAATGGGGACGCGCGATATATCCGGTTCGGACGCCAGTAATTTCAAGTAGCGGTTCATAGCAGCTTCTGAGTCAAGAAGACCCTCATCCATATTAATGTCGAGAATCTGCGCGCCGCCTTCCACTTGCTGCCTGGCAACTGTGACCGCCTCTTCGTAATTTCCTCTTCGTATCAGCCTCCTGAAGCGCGCAGACCCGGTTATGTTCGCCCGCTCTCCAATATTGGTAAAATTTGAGTCTGGTCGTATCTCTAATATCTCAAGGCCACTCAGGATTGTGTTTGCGGCTGATGAGGGCGGCTTGCGAGGCGTGATACCGCCTACAGCTTCCGCAATCGCTCGGGTGTGCTCCGGAGTTGAGCCGCAGCAGCTTCCCACGATGTTTGAGAGTCTGCTTTCAGCGAACTCAAGCAGATTGGCGGCCATGTAGGCAGGTGATTCGTCATATTCGCCAAACTCGTTTGGAAGTCCAGCGTTCGGGTGACACGAAACAAAGTGAGATGACACATCAGCAAGTTCCGCAAGGAATGGTCGAATCTGTTCACTGCCCAGCGAGCAGTTGATTCCTACGCTGAGCAGAGGGATGTGTGACACCGAAGCGTAAAATGCCTCCACGGTTTGTCCTGATAAATTACGCCCGCTCATGTCAACTGCTGTGAAGGAGGCCATTACCGGCACGCGCGCGCCAATGTCATCGAACACTCTGTCTATGGCAAATAGCGCGGCTTTGGCGTTAAGCGTGTCGAAAACCGTCTCCACCAAGAGGATGTCGACTCCACCATCGAGCAAGCCTCTCACAGCTTCCGAATACGCCTCGACAATTTCGTCAAAACTGATATCACGGTACCCTGGGTCATCCACAGCAGGAGACAGAGACAGAGTCTTATTGGTTGGCCCAATACTGCCAGCCACGAACCGAGGTTTCTCCGGATTGCGCTGCGTGTATTCGTCAGCGATTATTCGGGCGAGTCGAGCGCCTTCACGATTTATGTCGTGGACAGAGTTTTCAAGGCCGAATTCCGACAGCCCGAAGCGTGTTGCCGTGAATGTGTTAGTTGTGAGGATGTCCGCTCCAGCGTCCAAATACTGCCGCTGGATGCTGCGAATGAGATCGGGCCGCGTGAGCGAAAGCACATCAACACAGCCTCTGAGGTCGCTCTCGTGATCGGCGAACTGCTCACCCCTGAATTCGCTCTCAGGCAGCTGTAATGTCTGAATCATAACGCCCCATGCGCCGTCCAAGACCATCACACGGTGCTTGAGAATGCGCTCGATCTCAGCGGTGCGATCAACAATGGGGGGTGCATGGGAGGTAGAGTTGGTCATACGTGTATCCGTTTCAATCTGTCAACTGTCATAGCGCAGTTGAAAATACAGCGTTTCCTCTCTGTTGAAGAAGGAAACGCTGTTGATTCAAGAGGGCAGCTTAAAATTGGTAATTGAATGTATCTAAATGATGAGAGGCGTGCCCTCGCGGTTCGCCCACTCGCCCATGGAAGCGTCGTAGTTTCGCGCGCGGTCATAGCCAAGAAGCTTAAGTACGAAAACTCCGTGCGCCGCACGGATGCCACCCTGTCAATAAGTTATGATTTCCTTATCCGACGTCGCTCCCACTTCTTCGAGCATCGCCCTAAGTTCATTAGCTGGCTTGATAGTCTGATGGCTGTCGTCGGTGATGAAATTCAGCCATTCGAGGTGTACGGCTCCCGGAATGCGTCCCGCCCGCGCGTTGCCTCTGGAATTGCTGCCGTCCCATTCTCCATCGGAGCGCACATCCAGGAACACGGCGTCTTCATTGCCCACGTTGGCTACGCCGTGGTCAAGCGTGCATACCAGGTCAGAGTTCGGCTGAGGTGTAAATGTAACTTCTGATGTGGTCGGTGTACTAATGGAAGTGGGGCGTCCTTCGTCGTACCATTTTTTCCAACCGCCATTGAGGACCTTGACATTGGAATGACCGTGGTAATTCAGCACCCACCAGAGGCGCGTTGACCACAGTGCGCCGTTGCTGTCATACGCTACGACTAGGTGGTCGTCGCCAATGCCCATGCGTTCCATCACTTCCTTCATAGTATCGGGCGGAGCGACTAATGGATAGCCACGAGGATCGGCATCATAACCCGGCTCTTTGATGTAGTGATGAACCGGTATGCCAATGGCATTCCTGATATGCGCGCGTCCGTAGGCGTCATACGGATCACAATCAACTATTCGAATCGTTGGGTCGTCAAGCCTAGCTTCCAGCCAGTCTGCTTCGACCAGAATATCCGGATTTGCGTATCCCTGATTCATTGCTTCCTTCCCCTTGCAATTGAAATCGTTGGCTTTGTATCGTTAGTTTTACCCTACACCAGACTTGCACTGCGGGCAAGAGCATCAGTCCTCAGGATAGCGGTATTCCCGAATACCACGCACCATCATCCACACTATCAGAACTACCACTATTCCGACCGCGCCTCCGAGAATCAGCGTGTTGTTTGCTCCGATGGCTTCTGACATAAAACCCACTTCAAAGGTGCCTAGATTGTTGGCGGTCATTGCGGAAACCGATGAGAAACTAACGGCTCGTCCACGCATGTTGTCTGAAGTTGTTAGTTGCACGGTGGTTTGACGGATGGCCATACCAACCGCGTCCGAGGCGCCCAGCCCGGCAAGTATGATGGCGCCTAGCCACAGCGCTGTAGTGAAGCCGAAGGCAATCAACAGCATTGCGTAAATGAGAGTGGCGTAAACTACCATCATCCCTTTGGCGCGAAATTTAGTGAGGAACAGCACTGAAAACGTGCCCAATATACCGCCTGCCGAGTTTGCCGCGTTCAATATGCCCACAGTGGCAGCGCCACCTTTGAAGAGCCTGTCAGCAAACAGAGGAAGTATTTGACGGTAGTGGCTAACAATAGTAACCCCAACATCCATCGCATATAGACCCGGCAGTATCGGATGGGTCCTCACGTACAGGAATCCGTCCCACATCCGACTTAACATCGAGCCACCCTGCTGCCTGTCCGCCGGCACACCTGACACGCCGATAAGCAAAGGTAACCACACACTTGGCAGTGCTACCAAGGTCGTTATCCCGAAAATGTACACATACTCATCTTGGAAGGCTTTGATCGCGGCGGCAAATGCCAAGGGAGCGGCAACCGCGCCGACCTGAAAGGTGGCAGTGTTGAGGGCGACGGCATGCATAAGATGTGATCGCGGAACCACATTAGCGGTGAGAGCGGAGCGTGAAGGGCTGCCTAGGGTGCTCGCCACGCTTAGGATCGCAGTTACGCCATAGATGTGCCAAGGACGAAGGCTGTCTGTTGCAGCTAGCACCGTCATTGCACCGAGGAGCGCAAAACTGACCAGCTGAGTATATCCCATCAACTTTTTGCGGTCGATCTGGTCGGCGAGCGCACCGCCGTACAGAATTGCTGGTAGTTGCATGACGAGCTGCACGACGCCAAGCAGTCCCAGTTGCACGCCGGAGCCTGTGATTTCATAGAGCCAGACGCCGCTCACAAGCATTCGCATCTGCATGGTGACCATCTGGGCTACGCCAGAAAACCAGAGCATGCGATAGTCGCGGAAGGCTAGAGCCGACCACGGTTTCAGGCTGCGGCTGTTGGCGGACGGCTCGCCTCGGTTAGATGAGTCTCCTTGACTCCCTCGCCTGCCTAACGCCAACGGTCACTCATGTTAATTGGGTTCAGAAGTTGTCTGCTCATTGCGACAAAATTATACTTTCTTGCGCTCAATACTGCAAAAGATTTCAGTAAACAGGGAACATTATCCCATCCCTCCCAGAGAGCAGTTAACGAGATAGTAATTTGCCACTACACTCCCGGCTGCATAGAATGAATATATACCTCTTACCAGCTACCAACTCCAAGAACGCTGGGTCCTTATGAAAGGTGCTTCAAATGACTAACTCCCTCCAACGGTTGCAGGCACTAGGGCAGTCCGTGTGGTTCGATAACATTCGCAGAGGCTTTATCAGGTCGGGTGAACTGCAGCGTTTGGTAGATTTGGGAGTGAGTGGTCTGACTTCCAACCCATCCATATTCGAAAAGGCGATTACCGAGAGCAGCGACTATGACTGGGCGCTACTTGACCTTGCGCTTGCTGGCAACAGCGCAACGGAGATTTTCGAGAGTCTTGCCGTTGAGGATATACGCGATGCTGCAGACCTTCTTCTCCCCGTATATGAACGTACCGCAGGTGCGGATGGATTTGCTTCCATAGAAGTCAGCCCGCTCCTCGCGAACGATACTGAGGGCACTGTCGCGGAAGCACAAAGACTCCACGCAACTCTGCAGCGCCCTAATGTGATGATAAAGGTTCCTGCTACTCCTGCTGGAATACCAGCCATCCGGCAACTCATCAGTGATGGCATCAACGTTAACGTTACTCTCATTTTCTCGTTGGATGCCTATGCTGAGGTGCGTGAGGCGTATGTCAGCGGGCTGGAAAAATTGGAATTAGCAGGAGGAGATCCATCTCACGTGTCATCGGTTGCGTCGTTTTTCGTGAGCCGTATAGATGCATCTGTTGAAGGCAAGTTGGACGAGCTTATTGCTTCTGGAAATAGCGAATTGAAAGGACTGATGGGCAAGGCCGCTATCGCCAATGCCAAAATGGCGTACCGTGACTTTGTCCAAACCTTCAGCAACGACAGGTTCATGGCGTTGGAAACCGCAGGGGCACGTGTACAGCGCCCGCTGTGGGCGAGTACCAGCACTAAGAACCCAGAGTATAGCGATGTTTTGTATGTCGATGAACTAATTGGGCCAAACACTGTAAATACCCTACCGGATGTTACGCTCCACGCGTTCCTCGAGCACGGCAACCCGAGTACAACCATAGGCCGTGACCTTGATGAAGCCGAACGGACCATGCAGGCACTTGAGGATGCCGGCATAAGCATGTCGCAGGTAACCAGCAAGCTTCTCGAAGACGGAGTTAAGTCATTTGCAGACTCGTATGACGCACTCATTGCCAATATCGAGGACAAACGAGCCCGTCTCGTCGCGCGGCAGTCGGGAAATAGCACTCGGCTCGGCGGTTACGAAGAATCGGTAACTGCAATTCTTGCGGATCTTGAAAGCAGGCAAGTGCCTCGACGGATTTGGGACCTTGACCATACCGTCTGGAACACTAATCCAGCTGAAATTACCGACAGACTTGGCTGGCTTACGGTAGCCCGTGATATGCGCCGGTATGTTGAGGAATTGCAGGCGTTTGCGGAGGAAGTCAGAAGCGAAGGATTCCGGCATGTCGTGTTATTGGGGATGGGCGGCAGCAGCCTCGGCGCATTGGCGCTTGATAATGTCTTTGGAAGCGCTGACGGCTATCCTGACCTCACTGTGCTCGACACAACCGTGCCCGCCACGATCAGCGCCGTATCCGATTCGTTGGACTGCGAAAAGACCCTCTTTATTGTGGCGTCCAAGTCCGGAACGACGATCGAGCCTAATGTTCTGTACAATCACTTCAGGGCACTTGTTGAGCGGGAGGTAGGGGGCGCAGATGCGGGCAATCATTTCGTTGCGATTTGCGACGCTGGCACATTACTTGAGCGGCTAGCCAGGGAAGACGGCTTTCGTCGAATCTTTACGAATCCGCCCAATTTAGGAGGGCGTTATTCTGTGCAGTCGCTTTTCGGCTTGGTGCCTGCAGCTTTTCTTGGGATTGACATTGGCAAATTCCTGGATTCCGTGGAGACCATGAGCTCTGCCTGTGGCGCAACTGTTCCAGCGAACGATAACCCTGCTGCTCGGCTTGGTGCCTTGATAGCTTCGCTGTCGGAACAAGGGCGCGACAAACTGACAATCGTGACTACCGAATCACTCCAGAATTTCGCTCTCTGGGTCGAGCAACTGCTCGCAGAGAGCACCGGTAAAGAGGGAAAGGGGATCATCCCAGTCGCAAACGAACCACATTGCAGCCCCAGTGACCTCGGTAGGGACAGGCTGTTCGTTTATGTGCGCCTAGACGAGGATGACACAGATGTAACCGATAGATACATCAAAAGTGTGGAGTATGAGGGTATACCAGTTGTCAGGTTTGATCTCATTGGCAGATACAACATTGGCGCTGAATTCTTCCGGTGGGAATTTGCCACCGCAGTCGTCGGAAGTTTAATGGGCATTCATCCGTTCGACCAGCCAAATGTCCAGCAGGCCAAGGACAAGACCGCAGAGTTGCTTGCGGAGTACGAGAATTCAGGGCAAGCACCTTCGCTTAATGCTGTGAGTTCGTTTACAGAATTGATGTCAAATGTCAAAGAGGGGGACTACTTAGCGATTACGGCCTTTGCTGAACCAACGGCTCAGGTGGAGTCGGCTTTGGCCGATCTGCGGCAAAATGTCACGGGCAAGTGGGGTGTTGCCACGACTCTCGGCTATGGCCCGCGTTATTTGCACTCGACAGGCCAACTTCATAAAGGTGGAGCGGACTCCGGGCTGTCCTTACAGCTTACGCAAATAGAAAATGCCGATGTTACAATACCGGGTGAGAAGTTTACTTTTGGAGTATTGGCAGCGGCACAGGCTAAAGGCGACCTGGATGCACTAGCCGCTCAGGGACGCCATGTTGCTCGAATTAATCTTGGTGCTGACGCGGTACAGACGGTAAAAACGTTAGCCAATAGCCTCAAATAATTGCGGCGACTTTCATTGACTGGAGGCGACACATTGGAACTGGGAATGATTGGCTTGGGCCGAATGGGCGGGAACATGACCCAGCGCCTCCTCGCTGGCGGCCATCATATTGTCGCCTATGACCCCGATGAACAGGCTCGATTGTCGGTCGTGAACGCCGGCGCAATCGAGGCAACTTCCATTGATGAGCTTGTTTTCCACCTATCGCCTCCTCGCGCTGTTTGGGTGATGGTACCCGCCGGTGATGTTACGGACGAAACGATAGGTACTCTGTCCGCCAAGTTGACTGTGGGAGACACCATAATCGACGGCGGCAACTCCAATTACAAAGACACAATTCGCCGCGCAGCTGATGTCGGGGATCTGGGGCTCACGATGTTGGATGTGGGCACGAGTGGAGGAGTCTGGGGTCTGACTGAAGGTTACAGCCTTATGATCGGCGGTGATGCTGAGGCTTATTCACGTCTTGAACCTATTTTCCAGACACTTGCACCCGGCGCGAGTATAGGATATGGGCACGTGGGACCTCCTGGCGCAGGGCACTTCGTGAAAATGGTCCATAACGGCATCGAGTACGGAATGATGCAGGCCTTCGCAGAGGGCTTCGAACTTATGGAAGCCAAGAATGACTTAGAACTCGACCTCGCGCAGATTGCCCACATTTGGCGCTACGGCAGTGTAGTTCGGTCTTGGTTGCTTGATCTAACGGCAGCGGCTCTGGATGAGGATGGCAGTCTGGAAGGTATTCAAGCGTATGTGGAGGACTCTGGCGAAGGACGCTGGACGGTAGAGGAATCGATCGATCTTGCTGTTCCGATTCCAGTTATTGCTGCGTCGTTGCAGGCGCGATTCCGCTCAAGACAAGACTCCCCCTTCGGAGCGAAACTGTTGGCGGCTATGCGAAATCAGTTCGGCGGGCATAGTGTCAGAAAGTCGGAATGATGTCTCTGGAAAGCACAAGCGTTGTCATATTTGGCGGCACAGGTGACCTTGCCCAGCGTAAGCTAGTTCCGGCACTTTTCGAGCTTGCATACCGTGGGCGTGCCCCTGAAAATCTTCGAATCGTCTGCTTTGCGCGCTCTGACTTCACTAGCGAGTCGTACCGCGAATTCATGTGGAATAAGGTAAGTGAGTTCCGCGACCTCGCAGCGCACAAAGAAGCATGGAGGGAATTCGCCCGCCGCATCCACTACATACGCGGCGATCTGAGCGATCCTGATGGACTCGGAGTACTTAAGAGAGGGCTCCAAGAGTTGGATGGCGGCACTGACGCTCCTTCAAACTGGCTTTTCTATCTGTCGATCGCCCCATGGCTATTTGAACCTGCTCTTCGCAACATGAATGTTCACGGTCTTGCGGACGAGTCAACAGGATGGCGCCGAGTTGTCATAGAGAAACCATTTGGCAATGATCTCGCGTCTGCCACGGAACTGGACAATCTTGTTGGGCAGGTGTTCGATGAGAGTCAGGTTTATCGTATCGATCATTACCTTGGCAAGCACATGGTGCAAAACCTGCTGGTATTTCGTTTTGCAAACGCCATCTTTGAACCTATATGGAACCGTAACTATATTGACAACGTGCAGATTACAGTCGCCGAATCCATAGCAGTCGAAGACAGGGGAAGCTATTACAATGAGTCGGGCGTCGTGCGAGACATGGTGCAAAACCACATGCTGCAATTGCTCACTCTGGTAGCGATGGAGCCTCCCAATATTGCTGATTCTGAATCGCTTCGGAACAAGAAAGTAGAAGTACTGCAGGCTATTCGCAGGAATAGCGGCGCCGAAATGGCACGAAACGCCGTGCGAGGCCAATACGATGGCTATCTGGCGGAGCGAGGCGTACCAGAAGGGTCCATCACACCCACATACGCGGCTTTGCGGCTATTCGTGGACAATTGGCGTTGGCGGGATGTGCCATTTTACCTGCGAACCGGCAAAGCGATGGCAGAGAAGGTATCAGAAATTGTAATAGAGTTTCAGAAGCCGCCCCACTCGATGTTTCCTTTGCCTTCGGGTGAATCCATTCCGTCTAATCTTCTTCGCCTGAGCCTGCAGCCTGACGAGGGCATCCACCTTGGATTTCAGACTAAGAGCCCTGACATTGATATTGCGTCAATGGAACGGACGAATCTGGAATTTCATTATAGGTCTGCTTTCAGAGACCTCTCAATTCCCGAAGATTACGAGCGACTGCTCCAAGATGCCCTGCTTGGCGACGCCAGCTTATTCATTCGCAACGATCATATTGAAGAAGCCTGGAAGATTGTCGATCCTCTCATTGACGCTTGGACCGGCCTCGATATTTCTCCTCTTCATATTTACTCCTGCGGCAGCTGGGGTCCTGACGCGGCTGACGCCTTGCTTGCGCAGGATGGACGCAGGTGGCGGCGCTACAACTAGATTAAGCGATTCCGCATTGAACGCTCCTGCTCGAGGCTGCGAGATCTAGGTCCTTCACTTCTATCGTGGGCTGTGGCGATACTAACGCTGGCATCCTTTCGTCCCTGCTCTCATCTAAAGTAAAACAGAGGCATCGAGCAGGGTCATCTGTGATTCTTTTGCTCGACGTATCCTTTTACGCGAGCATTGTAGTACTTCGCTATATCTTGGCGGCACAAATAGCAAAATGGAGAGTAATTTGCAGCGCAGAATTGCAGGCACTTGGTTTTTACCGGCACTCGCCGCGATGCTCTTGATGATGGGTTCTATGGCTACCGCGTGCAGCAGTAGCGTACCCGAGACAGAGGTCGAACAAGCGGCACCGGTTCAGAACGCCGGATCTGATCCCGGGAATAGCAGTTTGCCAGACTCACAAGTATCATCACCTACGGTTCCACCTGCTGAGCAATCGGCACGCTCGCCTGCCGCCGTATCGACGTCAACGCCTGCGGCGACTGGTGTATCTGCTGCAACACATACGGCTACGCCACCCGTGGTGGCGCAAGTTACGTCGTTCACAGCAACTCCAAATGTGGATATGGATGGAAAAAACAGCAGCGTCACGCCGGATCGAGATTACGAAAGGGCCATGAGCGCAGCAAGACTAAGCACCAGAGGTTGGGATACTGATTTCAGGCTTCACACGGTGCCTTACAGCGAGATAAGATCTGTCATTCCCCTCGACAACATCCCATCGATAGACAAACCCTCCTTTATCGCTCCCTCAGAGGCGTCGGCGTGGCTGAGTGATGTTGAGCCTGTGGTATCGCTTGAAATCAGTGGAGATGCCCGCGCGTACCCGCTCCAGATTCTGACCTGGCACGAAATAGTCAACGACACCGTTGGGGATGTTCCGGTGGCAGTAACATTCTGCCCATTGTGCAATTCGGCAATTGCGTTCGACAGGCGTCTGGATGGTAAGGAGCTTGAATTCGGAGTGTCAGGGAATCTTCGCAACTCCGACCTGATAATGTACGACCGAGAGACACACTCATGGTGGCAGCAATTCACGGGTGAAGGCATTGTAGGGGAGCACGCGGGACGAAGCCTCGACCATCTTTCCGCGGTTATTGTATCATTCGCAGATTTTCAGAGAGCTAACCCAAATGGGAAAGTATTATCGCGAGATACCGGTTACGCACGTCAGTATGGGCGAAATCCATACGCCGGGTATGACACGACTGAAGGAAATCCATTCTTGTTCACAGGAGACTTAGATGGCAGGCTACTTCCCGTCGAGCGTGTCATCGCCGTAACCATTGGGGATGTCGATGTGGCATTCCCGCTGAGCATCTTGCAGGAAGAAGGCGTAATAAATTATGAAATTTCTGGGAGCTCGATTGTAGTGTTCCACAAGTTTGGAACAACATCCGCGCTTGACGGCGGTTCAATTGCGGACTCGCGGGATGTGGGATCAGCCGGGGTCTTCGATGCAATTCTAGATGGCCAGGAATTGACATTCAGCGTTAAGAACGAAGACATCATTGACGACCAGACGGGAAGCAAGTGGGATATCCTAGGCAATGCCGTAGATGGACCGCTTGCAGGAGAGAGGCTCACTCCGGTAGTGCATGGCAATCATTTCTGGTTTGCCTGGGCTGTGTTTAAGCCCGACACGCTGGTGTATCAGGGCAGGGAAGGCGCCTGAGTTCTTTACAGTTGTGTAAGATTAAAGTAAGAGGCGCGGTCGCTATTCATGGCATGATGGGTGGACTCTTCTTTCTAATCTAAGTCAGTTAGCTACTGGCCTAGTTGGCACTGATGTCATCGAAAAGATCTCCCCAACTTTCGTAGTCGCCCTTCCCAAAGCCAAAGCGGTGCGTAATTGTTCCGTTCCTGCTAATTGCTACTTTAGAAGCCTGAGTATAGATTCTTAGTGCATCCAGCATGCCTTCGTCCGGATGGGCTACCTCCCAAGGCAATCCTTTGCCTTCTCTGTCGGCCTCCAATTTTTCTAAGCTCTCGGTCAGGTCAGTACCTACGAGGTAGAAAGCGATCTGATCGGTGTAGTTTGCACCGACCTCATCCTTGATGCGCCGCAACTCGACGCGGCAAGTTCCTCACCAAGTCGTGTGGAAGTAAATGAACACAGGCTTGCCTTCATCGACAAATCCCGCAGATGTGACTCGGCTGCCATCCAGCAAGTTCATTTCGAATTCCGGGACGTGCATTCCAACTTTGTAGCCGACTTCCACTTCCAATGGACCGGGTTCCTGCTCGCTCTCTACAGCCTCAATTGCCTTTTGGGGGGCGGAGTCGGCCTGCATCACTTTCGCGGCCTGTGTAGGTACCGCCACCTGCTCCGGCGCGGGCACAACTTTGGGTGCGAGGGGCACAGAAGTACTCTCAGCCGTCTGAGAGGTGGGCGCCGCGCCGCATCCGAACAATATCCCTATCGTCGCTCCAAGTGTCAGCAGAAGGGACAATGTAAATTTAGTGCTCATTCATACGTCTCGCTTTGTGTTGTAGTCTATTTGGGCATTATCCCGCTTGTGAGTGGATGTACTCAGAATACGGCAAGAAATGCTTTAGTACAATCAGCCCAGAGTTTGCGGGCGGGCCTCAAGAGTCACTTCGATTTGGACGCTATCGCCCCCGTCTCGCACTACGCTCATCGTGACCGTGTCGCCCGGCTTCGTGTTTTCCATCAGGTATATGATTAAGTCGTTCATGCCTGCGATAGCCTGCTCGTCTATGGCCGTTATGACATCGCCTCCGTAACGTATGCTTCCTTCATCTGTCCGCTTGGTCTTGTTGCTGCCGACTAGGCCAGCCTGCTGCGCGGGGCCTTCTTCTGCAAGCGCAATCACCTGAGCCCCGCGAGTTCCTGCTGGTGCGTTCATCAGCTCTACAGCTTCGGGTCCTATGGTTGTACCGCGGATGCCCAGCCATGAGTATGTAAAGGCACCGTCGCTGATGAGAACGGGTACAATCTGTTTTGCAATGTTTATTGGTATAGCAAAGCCGATGCCCGTGTTCGAGCCCGAGCGTGTAATTATCTGGGCGTCGATGCCGATGACACGCCCCCGCCGATCCAGCAAGGGGCCCCCTGAATTACCCGGGTTCATTGGTGCATCCGTTTGTATGACCTTAGGCAATGAGAAGTGGGAATCGCTAGTGCGTATAGTGCGTCCGATGGCGCTGACAATGCCCGTTGTAGTTGAGAATTCCTGCCCAAACGGGTTGCCAATGGTGATTGCGATCTGCCCGACGCGAATTTCATTGCTGTCCCCAAGGCTTACTGGTTTCAGCAGCTCCGCGTCGCGCTCAATTTTCAGGACTGCCAAGTCTGAATCTTCGTCCCAACCGACCACCTCGGCCTTGATGTCGCTGCCGTCAGAGAAGACGACCGTTATGCGCTCGGCGTCGACAACGACATGCCGGTTCGTCACGATGTGCCCCGCGTCATCCCATACGAATCCTGAGCCCTGCCCGTTTCTGTAAAAAAATTCTTGCTGCGAGCCGCCATCTGGAGGAGGCCTTTGTCCAAATGGAAAAGGAGAAGTGAATCCTGGAATTGAACTGGAGATTTCGACGCGGTTGAGCACGAAGACACTGACGACGGATGGCAGCACATCGTCATGTACGTCGCCTATCACCCTTTCATAGGCCGCAACTATTTCGTCGGCGTCTATTTCAGATGTGGGAGGCTGGTTAGGTTCCTTCGAAGGTATTGCGTCCAGCAGTGGCTGCACGGATGAATCCTCCCCTGCCGTCACCTGCCATGAAGCGCGGGAGGTCTGTACATCTTCAGCGGGGACACTTATGGAATTGGTAGACGATGCGCCATAGTTGTCCGTAGATGCCGCGGGCGCACTGCTACATGCGAGCGTCGCAGCGAGGACTGAAAACAGGCAGGTGAGCGCAGGATACTTCAGACTCTTTGATCTATGTGTCATATCGCGCCCTTTATGCTATAGGTTTAACTAGTGGGATGCTTGTTGACCGAATTTAGTTGCCGAGTTAGCGTGGGACACCATACTAAAAATATAACGCCCAACACCTGCATTGGATAGTACAAATCTGTGCGGTCTCGGCCATGCAGCTTGCGAAGCTATAGCGATGAAGACCACATAGGGTCGACTAAAGTGATGATTCTGCCACCCAGATCATATTCGCGCTATTCTCGTCGAAGTCCCGTCGCTTGAAGTCGCCGTATAGCGCGATTATGTCGTATCCACATGCTCGAAGCAAGTGGTACATCTCCCAGTGAAAGATGTATCGCAGCGCAAAGTCTCGATAAATCTTGTCTGACACGCGTCCAGAGCAATCGAGATACTCGATCGTAGTACGAATGCTCATTACTTGTGTGTAAGCGTCGTAGCTTGCCTGATTCCATAGGACTATCTGCTTGCCCGTCGATGGATCTGTAACATCGCGAAAGTGATATGGAACATCGCCTTCCTGTACCATCATGTTAAGGTCGGGCACAAATATGTCGAAGACGAGCGTGCCACCTGGAGCAAGATGACGCTTGATGTTTGTTAGCACGCGGACTTCATCTTCCACTGACAGTACTGATAGCAATCCCCGAAAGGGAATAATTATCAGGCTGAACTTGTCTGGGAGCAAAAAGTTTCGCATGTCAGCCTGCAAAAGGCTAAGCCCAGTTGCCCCGGTACTTTCAGCCTTTTGCTGGGCGCGTTCTAGCATCGCAGTAGATGAGTCCAGCCCGACTAATTCGATTCCGCTCAGTGCGATTGGTATCGAAACCCGCCCCGTACCACATCCCAGTTCAAGTACTGGGCCGCCTGACCGCTTCGCTTCGTCCAAGTAAAATGGGATGTCATCAACGACATAGGAAAATACCGCGTCATAGAAGTCCGCCCAGGCGTCGTAAGGTGAAATATCCATAGCCCTTATCAGCCTGCAAGCTGCTGGAGCGCCATTCGCACTTTGTCTTCGGTAGCGGAATTGCCGTCCTTTGGCAGTGCGGACAGTGCCTCACGCGCTTCAACCGGCGAGTAGCCGAGCGCGGTCAGAGCATCCAAAGCGTCCGAGTCAAGTGTTGAGACGCTTCCGATATTCCAGTCCAGTTCCAGCTTGCCCTTGAGCTCTAGCAGAATGCGACTTGCGGTTTTACGACCTACTCCCGGCACGACTGTGAAGCTCTTGATATCCCCGGAGTCAACAGCGGCTGCGAGTGCTTCAGGTCTGAATGTGGAAAGGATGCTCAATGCAACGCGCGGGCCTATTCCGCTAATTCCAATAAGGGTTTCAAATGTCTGACGCCCCTCGGGCGTATCGAAGCCGTAGAGGTTCAGGCTTTCCGCCCTCACTTGTAGCGAGGTGTACAAACTTACAGGGCTGCCGATTTGCCCAAGAGCTTCGACCGACGGAGCAGGGGCGCTCACACGCAACGTAACGCCACCGATGGCGACATCGGCCCAGTCAGGTCCAGTACCTTCCAATGTGCCCCGTACAGAAGAAATCAGGGAAGACATACTCTATATTCGATCGTCAGGAATGAGTGATTGCACTCGCCTTGCGTTGATGTGGCATATCGCTATCGCTAATGCGTCTGAAGCATCCAGTGACATAGGAGCGCTATTGAGATCCAGTGCAAGCATTGCCATCTCCTGCACCTGCTCCTTAGAACTGTCCCCGAAACCAGTTACAGCGAGCTTGACCTCACGAGGTGCAAATAACTGTACGCTTATGCCAGACGCCTCCGCAGCAATCATCGCCACCGCCTGCGCCTGGCCTACTGCTATGGCCGATCGCACATTACGTGCTACAAACGGCTCTTCTATGGCAATTTCATCAGGTTTGTGCTGTGCGATGTAACTGATCAACTCCGTATGTAGGCGGTGAAGCCGCTCTGCTCGAGGGGCGTCGCGCCGAACTTTCAATACATCGGCGTGCACAAATGTAAGGCTGTCGCCTTCGGCGTTGACTATTCCAACGCCCATGTTGTAGGTTCCGGGGTCGATTCCAAGAACGAGCACAGCGCCTATTCGTCGCGATACTGTTCCAGGACATCGTCCGGGAAGTCTGCGTTGGAATAGACCTTTTGAACATCGTCCAGTTCCTCGAGCTGGTCAAGCAGTCGTAATGTCTGTGATGCCGTCCTAGAGTCAAGCACAATTGTGTTATTGGGGATCATGGACAGCTCGGAAGACACAATTGATGCATCGGTGTCAGTTAGAGTCTGCCGGACATCTTCCAGCCTTTCCACAGGCGAGAAAATCTGAAGTGTGGAATCGAAAGTCTCGAAGTCGTCGGCGCCAGCATCGATGGCAACCAATGCAAACTCTTCGGCATCGTCCTCCTCTGCGTTCACCACTACTATGCCTTTCTGCTCGAATTGCCACGCAACCGCGCCGGACTGCGCTAAGTTGCCGCCCGCCTTGGTGAGGGTGGAGCGAATGTCGGAGACGGTACGGTTGCGGTTGTCAGAGAGCGTCTGCAGCATAATCGCTACACCGCCGGGACCATATCCCTCGTAAGTGAATTCGACCATCTGATCCTGTTCGCCGGACTCTCCAGTCCCCCTCTTGATGGCGCGCTCAACGTTGTCATTGGGCATGTTGGCGTCTCTCGCCTTCTGAAGAGCCATCCTAAGCCGGATGTTCATAGAGGGGTCTCCTCCACCTTGCCGCGCCGCGATTATTATCTCTCGCGTGATTTTGGTGAATAGCTTGCCCCTCTTTGCGTCCGTGGCTGCCTTAGCATGCTTTATTGTTGACCATTTAGAGTGACCAGACATAAGCCAACCCCTGTTAAATATTTGATATCAAGATGCCTAATTTTAGCACGCGCTATCTGGTTGGTCAAAACGCGTGGAGCACGGCATATCCAAGCTCATTCGGGACTCTTAGAGTCCGATTCGAGACAGATACTCCGGCTTGCCACTTATCCCTAGGTTCAGCTTGTACAGACACCCTGCCCCGGGCCCCTCGCCAATTTTATCCTGGCCGCCCGCGGTTGTAACATACATGTCTGTGTAGTCCTCACCTCCAAAAATGACACTGGACACCTTACGTGCTGGGAACCATATTCGCTGCACTTGCTCACCCTCTGGGGAGTATTGTACTAGCGACGAGCCATCCCAGCGCGCAGACCAAACATTGCCGTCAGCGTCGACGGTCATTCCATCGGGAATGCCGTCGTTGTCTCCCGTATTGACGAAGACTCGCCGATTGGAAAGTTCGCCGGTCTCTAGCTCATAATCGAATAAGTAGATGTTGTGTGTTGGTGAGTCGGTAAAGTACATCTGCTTTGTGTCAGGTGTGAAGCCCATTCCGTTGGAAATGCCGATGCCGCTCAGGACTTGTGTGATCGAGCCGTCCGTGTCCAAGCGGTAAAGGCTGCCTGCGTGGTCGGGAGCCGGCATGGTGCCGCAGAACACTCGCCCGGCTGGGTCTGCTATCACATCATTGAACCGAGTCTCTCGCTCAGCCTCGATCTCGCGGAGGTGATATTGCAGATTGCCGTTGCGAAGTGTAGCAATGGCGCCGCGGTCCATAAACAGCAGCAGAGTGCCGTCCGCCTGAACTGTAAATCCGCCAACCTCACAGCCTTCAAAAATCTGACCGTGCTCGCCGCTTACCGGATCATAACGAAAGATTCTTCCTCGGGGGATGTCGGCCCAATAGACCTTGCGGTCAATTGGATGCCACAGAGGACCTTCCCCAACAATACAATTGTAATCAGCGATAAGTTCAATATTCACGTTAAAATCCCCCGACAGCAATTTTTTTCTATGTCTTTACAACGACTTATCGTTTGGGATATATTCATTTCATCAAAAACTGAAGCACTGATTCTAGGTCTGTAGCACACTACAGAATTGAGTTTTCGCTAATTGCCTGATAATGCTTGGATACCTTACTGAGTGGCGGTACGCAGAGGCTGGATCAGTTGTTTGGGGTCACGGTCATTATCGAGAATGACCGTTGTAATGACAAGGGAGGTAGGGCGTAAATGGCAACTCGCAGGAAAAGTGAAATGTCAGATAGGGTAGCCGATAAGTTAGGCTGCACCAAAGCACAGGGGGAAGCTGCGCTCAATGCGGTTTTGAGAAGCGTTCAGGATGAATTATCCAAAGGGAATAGAGTCGTGCTCACCGGCTTCGGCACCTTTGAGTTGCGAGATGTTAAGGCACGCAAGGTGAGGCCAATTCGGGGTAGCAAGGCGGGGGATCTAATCGAAGTCCCTGCACACAAGCGAGTGGGCTTCTCCGCGGGAGCTGAGTTGAGCAAGGCCGCTCAAAGCTGACAACTTTCCAGAATTTGGTTGTCTTTCTGAAGGTGGACTGGTAAAACCGGTCCACCTTTTTTCTGTCCGCTAGCCTATGAAACGAACGACAGCTTGGAATATATTATCGAAATACGACCTAATTATGCTTGACGGTAAAAGCACGAGTGTTCTAGCATCCTTGTATGGAACATCTTGGGAGCTAGGAGGACTTAGTGAAATCTCATCAATCGAATCACGGCAGAAACATATACCTTAAGCAGTGCCCACGGTGCGCCGGCGATCTCAGCACCGGCAGCGACCATTATGGCAGGTACATCCATTGCCTGCAGTGCGGCTATATGGCAGATATCGAGTTCTCAAACCAGAGAGAGATAATGTCAGCATTTGTGGGGAAAGGCAATGTAGCGTAATCTCGCTAGACAGGTTAGCCTAACGGGCGGGGCCTACGCTCTGCCCGTCTTGGTTTAGTAGGGTCGCAGACTCTAAGCCTGAAACCAATCAGTTTCATTGGCCCTTGTGAGACTTGAACACACTACTTGCCGCTCCGACGCCTGCCCCTGACGCTACTTCAAACCCTGCTTCCGGCAAAACGCTTTCCAATGCGGATAGAAGAGCCAGCACATATTCGGCCTTGCTGGATTCGCCCATCAGTCCTATGCGCCACACATTGCCTGCAAGTTCGCCCAGCCCACCGCCGATCTCGATGCCGTAGCCCCGCAGCAAGCGTTGCCTCACCTGCATATCGTCAATGCCATCCGGTATTTTCACGACAGTAATCTGTGCGAGGCGATACTCAGTGGGCACCACGCATTCAAGGCCGAGCCCTTCTAGTCCGGCGCACAAAGCTTGGGCGTTGAATGTATGGCGCGTAAAGCGCTCAATCAGCCCTTCTGTCAACACCTGACGTAAACCCTGTCGGAGCGCAAGAATCATGCTTACCGGAGCGGTATGGTGATATACTCGCTGGCCTTCCCAGCCCCAGTAGTTGCCGAGCAAGGCCAAGTCAAGATACCACGACATAGGCGCCTGCTTGCGTTGTCGCATCGCCTCAATTGCACGGTCGCTTACTGCTACTGGCGAAAGTCCCGGCGGACAGCCGAGGCACTTCTGGGTTGCCGAATAGGCGTAGTCCGCGTTCCACTCATCAAAGGCCACCTCGTTGCCGCCAAGCGAGGTTACTGTATCTACCATGAATAAGGCGTCATTCTCTTTGGTAATTCGGGCCAACCCAGCAATCGGTTGGCGCACTCCGGTGGATGTCTCCGCGTGTATTGCGGTCACCATTTTCACATTGCTATGCTTGGTGAGTTCCGCCTCAAGCATCTCTTCGGGGAAAGGACGTCCCCACTCTGCTCGGAGCGGCACTACATTAGCTCCAACGCGGTTCGCCATTTCCACCATACGTTCGCAGAAGAAGCCATAAATGCACATCACAACAGTGTCGCCCGGCTCCAGTAGGCTGCTTAGTCCTGCTTCCATGCCAGCCGAACCTGTGCCCGATATAGCCAGAGTGTTCGCCGTATCAGACTGATATACGCGTTTCAGGAGCTCTCTGACCTCATCCATAATCAGCATGAAGTCCGGGTCCATGTAGCCAATCATCGGCTGCATCATTGCCTGCAACACACTGGGGCTTACGTTGCTCGGTCCCGGACCCAACAATATTCGTGAAGGTACAGCGGGCATTGCGGATTCGGGTAATGTGGTTGGCGTCATTCTTTCACCTTGGACACTAGCGCCTGACATCTGGAAATGCCCTGACCGTTGCTTGGTTGTCTATGCGCTAGGATACCATAAGGAGTCGCTGATAGCTCTGGAACTCGGCTGTGGTTTAGGAGTGATACGGGCGGTGGAAGGGACTCATGAGTCAATTGTGGTTCTTCTTCAGTCGTGGATGTGCCGGTGATAGCGATCTTCAAATCGCACGATATCGTCCTCTTCGAGGTAGCTCCCGGTCTGAACTTCGACCACCTCAAGCGGCATGGCGCCTGGATTTTCCAGTCTGTGGCTGACTCCTACGGGAACGTATGCTGACTGGTTCTCTGTCAACAAGAACACTTCGTCTCCCCGCGTAACTTTTGCTGTTCCCCTCACCACGACCCAATGTTCTGCCCGGTGATGGTGCATCTGCAAGGAGAGTGCCTCTCCGGGGGTAATAGTGAGTCGCTTCACCTGAAACCGCTGTCCTATATCTATGGTTTCGAATGAACCCCAGGGGCGGTTGATCTTCAGATGGTTCTCGTGCTCCGGTCGTCCTTGGCTCTTGAGTTGCTCTACAAGTTCCTTGACGTCCTGAACCCGATCCCTGTGCGCGGCGAGCACAGCGTCCGCCGTCTCGATAAGAATTATGTCCTCTAATCCGACAGCGGCTACGAGGCGGCGCTGACTGATGATGAGCGAGTTAGACATAGAGTGCGCATAAACATCTCCCTGGATGACGTTGCCACCCGCATCCTGTTCACGCTCTTCCCAGAGTGAAGACCAAGCTCCCAGGTCCGTCCATCCAATCTCCATTGGCAGCACTATGCACTTTGCGCCATTGCCCTGGGGTGAACCTTCACTCATGTGCTCCATCACAGCATAGTCGATTGATTCGCTTGGACAGGCTGCGAATTCAGCAGTGCCCGGCCTGTAGAAGTCGCCGTCCCGACGTAAGGCGGCATGCGCATCAGAGCAGGCGTCGACAATATCGGGCCGCAATCGGCGCAGTTCCCCCATCCATACCGAAGCGCGCATCATGAACATGCCGCTATTCCACAAGTACGCTTCAGATTTAATCATCTTCTTTGCAGCGTCCCGATCCGGTTTCTCGACGAATTCTGCTACGTGGAAAAAATCGGATCCTCCATCGCTCGTGATGCGATTGCCCATTCTGATGTATCCATAGCCGGTCCTCGGCGAGTCCGGAAGGATGCCAAATGTAATGATGGTGTTGCCTTGCGCGAGTTCAATGCCATGCCGCACCAGATTCTGGAATGTTTCGATGTCACGCACGACATGGTCTGAAGGAAGTACGAGCATCACCGGGTCGCCGTCCGAGAATGTGGACTCATTGTCAAGCAGCATCATCGCGGCTAGGGTCAACGCTGGAGCCGTATTGCGCCCCACCGGCTCTAAAGTAATAGCTAGAGCATTTTTTTCAAGTTGCCTCATGTGCTCGGCAACCAGAAAGCGGTGTTCCTCGTTGCAGAGAATAAGCGGAGCCACGACCTCCTCCAATCCGTCCAAGCGTAGAACGGTATCCTGAAACAGAGAATGCTCACCCATTAGCGGCAGGAATTGCTTAGGGTGAGCTTCTCGGGATAGGGGCCACATGCGGGTGCCGGATCCACCGGCTAGTATGACAGGATGCAGGGTCATTTCCAGCCTCCTGATAGTAATGCTAAGTTGGAAGATGATTCCCGCTATTATATGAGCGGAAAATTAAACGGGTCAATGAAGCCCAGGACATCGTATCTGGTTTTAGGGCTGTGCTGCGAAGCAATTGGCATATTTGCTCTTGACATATTGCTCAGTCTGCCTTACCTTACACGAAATATCATTTAGAATCATTCTAATTATTAGGTTTTCGTAGGTTCGTTGATGCTTCAACAGGCTTTTCGGGAGTCCTCAGAAGGCATGATGCAGATAGTAAACTTTGACAAGCGCCTTACGGAGATGAAAATTGCACTCCGGGAAAAGGGTGTTGCCATTACTCGCAAGCGCGCCAAGTTACTTGAGGTACTGCTAGCAAGCGATCGCCACCCCTCGGCGAGCGAAATTCACCAGGGAGTCCAGGCCGCCTATCCTGGGACTAGCCTCGCCACCATTTACAATACTATTGAAATTCTCAAAGATACTGGTCAGGTACTAGAGATTGAGTTCAGTGGCTCGGCAAACAGGTATGACGGCAGACTGACTACGCCACATCCACATCTTGTATGTTTGCAATGCGAGAAGGTGGAAGACGTGGAGATCGCGGCGCCGCTCGATCCGCTTGATAGAGTGTCAGATCTGACAGGATACGAGATTGTGCGCCTGCGTACGGATTACTACGGAACGTGCCCGGACTGCCTCAATTTATCCCCTTCTACCGCGGGGGGAAAGGGGGGCTTATAGTTCTTACGTCACACAATCACTCGCGAACGACATGGACGAAATGGCTTCAGCATCGAAAGGAGGAAGCGAATGTCTAATAGGGAAGATATCGCTCTGCTGGCTCATCTGATGAGACGCGCCGGATTCGGCGCAACCCGAGACGAACTCGAGGTGTTGGCGGAGCAGAGTTATGAGACTACGGTTGAGCAGCTGATTGACTATGAGAGCCAACCCCCGGTTGATGAGTATACCTTGTACAGATATCATCCAATCACTGAGGTCCCCGGTGGTGCGGCCGCACCCGGACAGGCGAATTGGCTCTACTTCATGGTCAACACACAGAGGCCCCTTAACGAGAAGATGGCACTCTTTTGGCATCAGGTATTCGCTACAGGCAACTCGAAAGTGGACAACTGCAATCATCTCCTTGATCAGATTCAGATGTTCCGCGAAGTCGGAATGGACAACTACCGAGACCTCCTTCTTCGCCTTGCCAGCGACCCCGCGATGATCTACTGGCTTGACAACAATGAGAATCACAAGGTAGCCCCGAATGAGAATTGGGGCCGCGAGCTTCTGGAACTCTTCACGCTCGGAGTCGGCAATTACACCGAGACGGACGTTTACGAATGCTCAAGGGCGTTCACAGGCTGGACTATTTCCGCAAAGATGCCGCGCTATCCGTATGGCAGGCACCCCTGGCAATTCGAATATCGTGCGGAAGACCACGATGAGACCGACAAGTCATTCCTTGGCAATACCGGAAACTTCAATGGCAAAGACATTATCGACATTATTCTTAAGCAGCCCGCATGCCCAAGGTTCATAGCGCGCCATCTATACAACTTCTTCGTTGAAGACGAGCCACAAGTT
Organism: Dehalococcoidia bacterium; assembly: GCA_965222145.1. Lineage (GTDB taxonomy): Bacteria > Chloroflexota > Dehalococcoidia > Lucifugimonadales > JADFKI01 > Bin90. The sequence continues at coordinate 848,609 of CBDCTG010000001.1, forward strand.
CCGGCGTGGAACATTGAGGAGCCTCGCAATCCGGAGGCCGTCCGAATGCTGGCGGAAACTCTCGTAGAAAACAACTACGACGTTAAGCCAGTGCTGCGAGCATTGTTTAACTCCGACTTTTTCAAAGATGCGATGTACAGGAAAGTCAAGAACCCCACAGAAGTCGTTGTAAGCACTCTTAGGCTTACAGGTGACTTGCAGGGACCGGACCCGCGCCTTGAAGCTGTTGCTAGAGAGCCTGGCTATATGGGTCAAGATATTCTCGATCCTCCTAGCGTTGAAGGCTGGCATACGGGCCACGAGTGGATAAACAGCGGATCTCTCGTTAAGCGCGTTAACTTCGTCGCCGACAGAATCAGTGATACGAATTTGCCCGGAGTTAAGCGCATAGTCGAGCGCATTGCCTCTTCGAACGGCCCCACAATGAGTCCTGAGGAGTTTGTAGAGAGCTGCCTGGATCAAATGGGCCCGTTGCCAGTATCTGGCCAGACCCGCGGTGAACTGATAAGTCAGGCAGAGAGCGAAGGTGCGGTTAACTGGGAAGACGGCTACGATGACTCTGCGAGGCGCACAGGCGAGATGCTGGCACTCATTGGAGCAACCAGAGAGTATCAGTTCGGCTAGGCCAAAGAATTTTAACGGGCATATTGCAAAATTCCTGGGAGGAAATAATGGCAAATTCAAACAAGCCGCCAGTTCTGGTTGTGTTGCAGCTCACGGGTGGCAATGACTACTTCAACACGGTAATTCCGTACACGGATGGCAACTACTATGACAGCCGGCGCTCGCTTGGAATCTCCGAGAACCGCGTGCTGAAGCTTAACGACCAGTTGGGTCTGCACCCTGCAATGGCGCCAATGAAGGATATCTTCGACAGTGGCGACATGGCGGTGATCCATGGCATAGGCTACGCGAACTCGCCGCGCTCACACTTCCGCTCTATGGACATCTGGCATACATGTGAGCCGGATAAGGTGGGCACAGAGGGTTGGCTTGGACGCGCTATGAAGCAGATCGATCCTCGATCGGAGAACCCTGTAACTGGCGTCAACGTCGGCCAGGCACTCCCGCGCGCCTTGGTTGCGCCGGGCGTATCCGTCGCATCCGTCGCAGATGTTTCAAACTACGGACTGCTAACGAACATTGAGCAGAAGCAACAGCGCCTACAGGTGCTTGAGCGCTTCGCTAATATGTATGGACCTGCCGTAGGAACGGGACAGGTGATGGAATACCTTGGGCAGACCGGCTTAGACGCACTGAAAGGCGCAGACATTCTTAAGATTGCGCCGGAGCAGTACGAATCCAGCGTGGAGTATGGTTCAAGTCCTATAGCTCACAAGCTCCGGGACATCGCCATGATGCATACCGCGGATGTGGGGACTCGTGTCTTCTACACGGACCACGGTAGCTTTGACACGCACGCGGCGCAGGCAACGATGCATGCGCAGTTGTGGACAGATGTGTCCGAGGCAATCGCTGACTTCTGGGATGACCTGCGTGAACATGATGCCGATGACAACGTCACCATGTTCCTGTTCTCTGAGTTTGGTCGCAGAGTGCGAGACAACGGCTCAGGTACAGACCATGGCGCGGCGGGGGTTGCGTTCGCAATTGGTCCTAATGTCAATGGTGGATTCTACAGTGAGTATCCGCAAACGCGGGCAGAGGCGCTTCAGCAAGGCGACCTCGTTCCTAACCAGGACTTCCGTGGGGTCTATTCCACCATCCTCGAAGACTGGATGAAGTTAGACGCTCCCAGTGTTGTCAATGGCACCTTTGAGCGGCCTGCATTCATTCACACCAACGGCAACGGTCACTAAACCGTAGCTCTAAGGCTGATTCGCGACAATTCGCTTTCCTACAGTTCGTAACAACTTCGGACTGTGGGAGGCGGTTAATGCGGACCAGAGCAAATCGGAAGGTGAAAAAATGCTAACTACAACTGTATCAGGCCGCACGTGGAACTTCAGCCACGCGATAGGTCGGAACGCGGCAGCCGGAAACGGCTTCACGCAGCCGATGGATGTGGCGGTCGCGCCTGGCGGCGTAATCTATGTACTCAGCAGGGGACAGGAGGGCGCGGGTGGTGTACAGGCACCCAATAAGAGAATTGGGAAGGTAACCATCAACGAGGAATTCGTCGGGGATTTCGCTCGCGAAGAACTCGTATGGCCCATGGGGATCTCTGTTGACAGCAATGGCAATATCTATTGCGCTGACGAGTTTGAAAAGCAGATCAAGATTTACGACGCTGACGGGCAGCGCGTAGGTGAGTGGGATGGTGAAGGCAGACTTGGCAGCCCGTCCGGAGTCGCCTGCGATGCTGATGACAATGTCTATGTGACGGACGCTGCAAGTAGCGAAGTTCTGAAGTTCACCAGCGACGGCAAATTCCTGGCTGCATTCGGAGGCGCGGGTAGCGGGCCGGGCCAGCTCAATAGGCCGTGGGGTTTAACTGTTGGAGCCGATGGAAGCGTTTATGTCGCGGACTGGGGCAACAACCGTGCCCAGAAGTTCTCCGCCGATGGTGAATATCTCGTGACGTATGGGGAGGAGTCCGGTGGCACAGGCGGCACGCTCAACCACCCGTCTGGCGTCGCGGTCGATAGCGAAGGCGATGTGTATGTGTCTGACTGGGGCAACAAACTCGTTAAGATATACGAGAACGATGGATTAGTTTTGACTCAGCTTGAAGGCGACGCAGTCGAATTCTCGAAGTGGGCGAAAGAGGTCGTCGAATCCAATCCCGACGTGGTAAAGGCTTACCGAAGGGTCAAAGATACCAGGCCGCTTGGTCTGTTCAACCGCCCTGTTGGCATCGCTGTCGATGATGAAGACCGCATCATCATCACGGACAGCACGCGCGGTCGCTTGCAGGTTTACGCAAAAGAGAAGGACTATATGGACCCGCAGTTCAACCTGTAGTTCTTTGCCATAGCTTTGTAGCGGTTTGGGGCGCATTGTTCAACGATGCGCCCTTCTCTCATGTGCGCGGCAGGTAATCAGGTCAGTGCTACGGGATCAATGTCCACGGTCCATCCCCTGGGAATATCAACCTTGTCCAACAGGGTACGCGGAGTTGGCCCTCGCAGAATGATGTGCCATCTGTAGCGTCCGCGTAATCGTGAGGGAAACGCTGGAACGGGCCCCAGTGCTTCCACATCGGTGATGCCCCACTCAGCTTGCTGCTCGCTTAATAGCCCTGCGAGCCTTACGGCTTCTGACTCGCATTTTGCCTGGTTAGTATGGGTGTAAAGCAGGCGAATGAGACTGCTGTAGGGTGGGTTGCCCTGTTGCCTGCGATATGCCATTTCGCGCAGATAGAATGCTTGGTAGTCCTGTTCCGCTGCCGATTGTATCGCGTAGTTCTCGGGTTGGAATGTCTGGATGATGACCTTTCCATCGGTGCTGCCCCGACCCGCGCGACCCGATACCTGATGCAGCAGTTGGAACGCGCGCTCGCCTGCCCGGTAGTCAGGTACTGTAAGACCAACGTCGGCTGAGACTACACCTACTAGAGATACTGACGGGAAGTGCAGCCCTTTGGCGATCATCTGGGTGCCGACGAGTACCTGGGCTTCGCCGGAGCGGAAGCGCATTAGCAACTCCTCGTGCGCCTTTGGACTGGTGGCGATATCGCGGTCCCAACGCAGGACGCCGGCATCCGGATAACGCCTTGCTACCTCGTCTGCCACCAGTTCTGTCCCAATGCCGTAGTAGCGGAGGCGATGTCTGAGACACTGAGGGCACATTGTGGGCGGTTTGCGACGTGCGCCGCAGTAATGGCAGATGAAGCGTTGCGAGGCTGCGTGATATGTGACGCTGACATCGCAGCTACGGCAGCGCAGGCTGTATCCACAGCTGAAGCAGCGCAGATGGGAGGATGTGCCGCGGCGATTGATGAACAGCATTGCCTGCTCACCTAATTCGAGGCACTCGGATAGAGATTCGCTTAGTGATCGGCTGAACATATCGGTGTTACCCTGCAGCAACTCCTCGCGCATGTCAACGACGCTCACCGAAGGGAGTGCGCTGGGCCGGTTTGCTTGCCCATCGCCGGTATCGGCGAACCGCTCCGTGAGCCTATGTAGTCGATGGCTACCGCGCATAGCCGCGTAGAATGAGCCTACATCAGGCGAGGCACTGCCGAGGACTACTAAAGACTGGGTCAGTTCGGAAAGGCGCAGGCTTACCTGCCGCGCGTGGTATCGTGGCGAAGTATCGTGCTGCTTATATGTCCATTCGTGTTCTTCGTCGACGACAATCAGGCCTAAGTCGGGTACGGGAGCAAATATGGCGCTGCGCGAACCGATAACGATGCTGTAGTGCCCACGCTTGATCTTCCACCACTGGTCAAAGCGCTCGCCGTCCGAGAGGCCACTGTGGAGAACGGCGACCTTGTCGGGGAAGCGGGACGCGAAGCGCTCGATTGTCTGGTAAGTGAGGGCAATTTCGGGGACTAGAACGATTGCCTGCTTACCCATTTGGGTGCAGCAATCAACGGCGTCGAGATAGACTTCGGTCTTACCACTGCCCGTTACGCCTTCGATGAGGAAGGTATTGCCGAGCGCAGATGGCTCTTCGAAGGCGCCGTGTATGGCTGTTGCCGCTTCAGATTGCTCGACGGTGAGGCGAAGTGGCTCGCTGTACGGGAACGTCCTGCCGTCGAGGGGATCCCGGTCGATGGCTACGGCTTTGGTGGAAAGCCAACCTTTGTCCATGATGGTCTTGACTATGCTCCCGCCGAACTCACGGCGAGCTTCCGTAATGTCGAGCGGCTCGCCCACTTCCCGCAGATGCTCGACAAATGCCGCCTGCTTTCGGGCTTTGGTTTTGGCGAGCCATTCGTTGATGTCCGATGCGGTGTCGGGTGAGAGGCTGATGTGCGTGCGATACCTATGCTTGACGGTAGGGTCGGGCAGGGAGTAGTCGCGGATCAGGATGTTGCGCCGAACGAGGCTTGCCGCCGATGATGCGGCGCTTTCCCCGAACGCCTTTATGAGGCTGTCCTGCGTCGTCAGTCCGCGCTTGGCAATGTATTCGACGATACGCTGCTGCAGGGGTGTGAGTGTCTCACTGTCTGTGTGCTGGTCGGCAAGCGTGAGGTGCGTGCGTGCGCGGACTCGACCACCGGGCGGCAACATAGGTGCGGATGCCTCGAACAGGGAGCAGATGTAGTATTCGCTAATCCACGCTGCGAGTTTAAGGTGCACATCGTCCAGCAGCGGCTCTTCAAATACTAAATCGGCGATTGGCTTCGTCTCCGGCACCTGAGGATGAGCCGAGAGTGAAAATACAATGCCTTGCAGAGTTCGAGCGCCGAATGGAACGCGCACAAGCTGGCCTGGTCGCACTGTCAACTCGTCCGGTATTTCGTAGCTGAACGTGCGACTCGATGCCATGGGCACATCCACGGCCACTTCCGCAAATCTCATGCTTCCTAGGTTGACCATACCACCCTCTACGTGGGCAACATCGAGAGCAATTTTACCAGATTGGGGTTGAGGCGGATGGCAAGCGGGGCAGACCTTCGCAAGTCTGCCCCGCTTGTGGTTGGCGTGAGTGAGTTATCGTGATCCTAGCGGCGTTCTTTTATGCGTGCGGCGCGTCCCGACAGGCCGCGCAGGTAGTATAGGCGGGAACGGCGCACTTTGCCACGGCGCGTTACCTTCACGGATTCCACATTGGGAGAATGCATGAGGAAAGTGCGCTCGACGCCGATTTCGTAGCTAACGCGGCGTACGGTAAATGAGGCACCTGGGCCTCCGCCGCGCTTGCGTATGACGACACCCTGAAACGCCTGCAAACGAGTTCGTTCGCCTTCGGTAACCCTGATTTCGACGCGCACGGTATCACCGGGCTGAAACTCTTCGATATTGGGGTTAGGCTCCAATTGGACGAGCTGATATGCTTCCATAAGAAGATCCCTGACGCAGATTGTGTCTATTCAAATCGTGCATGCTATTGTATCGCCAAGTCAGTAAGGTACGCAAGGTTTGACTGAGTTCAGGTGTCATCTACCAACTCTCAAGGAACGGGGGCATGGACTAACAAGATGGACGGACTTTCAATCTCGTTCCTAACCTACGCCCAGAAGGGGTGGGACTTTGGGGTTAAGGGCTGCGGTTGCGGTTGCGTTCGCGCTTGAGGCGGCGCTCTTCTCTTTCGAGTCGCCTGTCGTCCTGCGCGACGGGCGAATAGCTCTGCTCCAGCCTCCAGGCTCGGTCTGCCCTTGCCTTGCGCTCCGCTGTCTCCGCCGCTCGCTCCAGTATCTCCTGCTCCCTTGCCCAAGCCTCGCGCTGCTCCTCCGTGGGCGGCGTGTGGCTCTGAATGACGTCCGGATGGTCCTCATCCAGGTCCTTGCAGACGCAGAGGCAGTCCGGGTGGCAGGGCGCGTAGAACATCATGAAGTCAGGATCAGGCTGCGCAGGGTTGCCAAATCCCCAGTGAAGCAGGACCTTTGCCGCTTCTATCCTGTCCCGAGTCCTTGCGTCAGGGTCGTTTCCTTCCAGAATCTCGAGCAGGACTCTTACCATGCTGGCTCCACCCTCTGAGTCAACGCGGATGCGAGCGACGAGTTTCTTGTTCACCTTCTCGTGTTCAGGGCTGTGTGGCTGCTGGGCGGGCTGTGAGCCATCCTGCGGTTGTGCTGACACATCACCCCCATCCCAACCTTCCCCCATCGAGGGGGAAGGGGTTTTCTTGCCTGGGGCGCCGGAGTTGCCCAATGCTTCCCTGGCTTCCTCGAAGCCGAGTCTGAGCAGGATGCGCGCGGACTGGAGGCGGTGGGAAGGCTTGCCGTCGGGGTCCTCGCCGTTCATGATGGAGACGAGGTTGCGGATGATGGTTCTGCCGCCCTGCGTCTCTTCGAGGACAATGCGCTGGATGCGCTGAAGTGTATCTATGGGGATGTGCTGCGTATCTGCATCCCGTTGCTTGTGCATGGCTTCAATTATCTGTTCTGATTATAGCGGCAGGTGTTTGGGTTGTCAAGGGGTCGGAGTGGGGCGGTTTTCAGTTCGTCAGTTTTCAGTTCGTCAGTGGGGTTCGACAGGCTCACCACGAACGGAAATGAATGCAGGCTCAGGGCGAACGGGGGGCTAACAGGATTGACAGGATGGGTAAGATAGGGATAAGTATACAGGGCTTGGGAATCGGCAAATGGGTATGTATGTCTGCCGAGTGATATAATATGCCATGACTTGTAATTTGAGGCTATGAGAATTGATTGAGGCGATATTATTTGACTTCGACGGGCTGATTTTGGACACGGAAACGCCGGAGTTTGATTCATGGCAGGAAGTGTTCGAGTCGTACGGGGTAAGGTTGGAGCGACGGGTGTGGGACTGGTCTATCGGGCGACACAGCCTTGACTTCGACATATATGAGCATCTTGCCGAATTGTCAGGGCAGCCTATCGAGCGGAAAGTAGTCAGACCAATAATGCGGCGCGACTATCTCGAACGAATTGAGCGCAATCCTATACTGCCGGGTGTGGAGTTGTACCTTACTACCGCAAAGCAGATGGGATTGAAGCTCGCGGTTGCGTCCAGTTCTTCTCCCGGCTGGGCTGTTGGGCACCTGAAGAGTAGGGGGCTGCTACATTATTTCGAGTTCGTGCTGAGTGCCGGTGATGTTGATAAGGCGAAACCTGATCCGGAGCTGTACACGATGGCGGTGGAACGTCTGGGAGTCCAGCCCCAGAACGCATTTGCAATTGAGGATTCTGTGAATGGCTTAATCGCGGCGAAGGCTGCGGGGCTTCAGTGTGTAGTCGTGCCGAATCCGATGACAAGAGGTATGGGGTTTGATGCGGCGGATATGTGCCTGAACTCTCTTTCGAATATGCCATTGGAGAAATTGCTTGAAAATTTGCAAAGTCAGGCGTCTCACAGGAATGGTGGCTTATCAAAAGCGAAAGTTTGAGTTATTATCTCTGAGAACCATTGCTATGGCTGGCTTAGCTGAATTGCGCCAGTCGTCATATTCAGAATCAATCAGAACTAGCAGGAGGTAACTATGCCTAAGGTAAGCGGACTGGGACATGTGGGAATCTATGTGAACGATCTGATGGGTCAGCGGGACTTTTACTCGCGCGTCATGGGATTGGAGATCACTGATGAGGACCTGGAGCAGCGCAAGATGGTGTTCATGAGCGCGAATCCCGAGGTGGAGCATCACGAGTTCGTGCTGATGGAGGGACGAGATGTGCCATCGGATGCGAAGCTTGTGCAGCAGATTTCCTTCACCGTGGAGACGATAGCGGAGCTGAAGGACTTCTATCGCACTTTTAGCGACGAGGGCGTCAACATCCAACGCATCGTGAGCCATGGGAATGCGTTTGGGATGTATGCGGACGACCCGGAGGGCAATACGCTTGAGGTCTATTACAAGACCGGACTGGATGTACCGCAGCCGCACGGCGACCAGATTGAATTGGATATGTCAGACGAAGAGCTGATGTCCATCGCCGAGGCAGCGGTGCCCAACTAGAGCCAATTTTTCGGACACGCGACGCTGCGCCGACAGCAGTGCAGCGTCGCCATATTAATGGCATGAGCCAATTCCGCGCGAACGCGTTGGACAAGCTCCGACCTTCTTTTATAAAGAGTTTGGATACTAGGTCGTGTGGACATTTTGAAGTTGCGTTTCATTACTTCTGTCATTTCGAGTGAAGCGAGAAATCTGAAATCGGAGAATGGTTTATGTACAACGATTTTAGATTCTTCACTCCGCTGCGCTGCGTTCAGAATGACAGAATGGATCTACTCTTCAGGTCTAAAACGCTCTGTGTATCAGATGTCAACACGTACTGGGTGGACGAGTTAACACATGCCGGAAATAGCGAATACGGAAGGTGTTAGGTTGGAGTCGCGCTTGAACGATATGCGGATATTGGGGATGCCCGTGCAATTTGTCGCTGTCGTCACGATTAGTATTGCGCTGACAATCTACTTCGGCGCTTGGGCTGCCGAAGCGCGTGTGAGCGAGCGGACGGCGCAAGCTACGGGGCAAAATGTGCAGCAGTTCGACTTTTCGTCGGCTACGGGTACGTCTTTCGGCTCTGGACAATCCGGCGGGCTAGGGCAGGACCTAGGCGCTCTGCAATACGGAAGCGCAGCGGAAGGGCAGGGATGGGAGAGGTTCTTCCTGGTCGCATGCCCGCTGCATTAAGGACTTAAAGACCAACCAATGGCACGACAGCCTGAGCCATCCACAAGCCGCCCGCAGTCGAACTACGGGCGGGCCATTTATCCTCACTATGTCTGGGTGATTGTCGGTGTCATTGCGGTGATGCAGATGGTGGGCACGTCCATCCGCATGGCGTTTGGCGTTTTCATCGATCCACTGGAGCAGGAATTCCAGTGGAGCCAAGGGAGCATCACGCTGGCATACGCCATATCGAGCGTGGTGACCGCCTTGGCTTCTCCGTTTGCGGGCTGGTTCGGCGACCGATTTGGTGCGCGGCGGGCGATGGTGGTGGGCACAGCGATGTTCCTCGCGGGCATGCTGCTCACCGGACAGATAAGCACCATCTGGGAGCTATACCTGTACTTTGGAGTGCTGCTCGGAACCGCACAGGCGATATTCCTCGTTCCCCTGATACCTTCGGCGATGTACTGGTTTCGGCGGCATCTGGGCATAGGCATGGGTCTGATAATGGCGTCGTGGGGGCTTGGGCCCGCGCTTGCCGCCGTGGTCGTGAGCCTGCTGCTCGAAGGGATGGGCTGGCAAAACGGCTTTATGGCGCTCGGCATAGGGTCGGCAGCGATCATGTTCGTGCTGATAGGGCTGTTCCGGGACAAGCCCGAGGATAAGGGGATTCTTCCTTACGGGCATAGGCCGGGCGATCCGGAGATACAGAAGAGGGGGGCAAACCCGGCGAGGACGAAGCTGTTCAACGGGTACATGCGGAAGACCGCCGCCTTCTGGAATATGAGCTCGATTCACTTCCTAGGCTGCGCCGGACACGCAATCATCCTGGTGTACATCGTTCCTTTGGCGGTGAACGAAGGGCTGACGCTGGTGCAGGCGGCAGGCGTCCTCACTGTTCTGTCGGCGGTTAGCGTCATATCGCGCGTCTTCGTGCCTATAATGTGTGACAACATCGGCACCCGGACGGTTATGTTCATCTTTTTTGCGGCACAGGGCATCCTGGTGGTGATGCTGTTCTGGACACACGACCTGTGGATGTTCTACATGTTCGCGGTGATTTTCGGCATCGGGTATGGCGGCGAGACGGGCGGCTTCCCCATATTGAACAGGCGTTACTACGGGCACGCGCCTACAGGCTCACCATACGGCGTGCAGATGCTGGGCGCGGGGCTGGGCATGGCGTTGGGTGGCTGGATCGGTGGGCCCATCTTCGACATGTTCGGCAGCTACAATGTGGCGCTGTGGATTTCGATCGTGACGAGCTTGGCGGGCGCGCTGAACATTTTGGTTCTGGAGCCGACGGACAAACTGCTGATTCCGGACTGGGAGGCAGTAGAAGAGCCGACGGCCAGGGCTGCTGCGGGGGACTGATTCTGTGTCTGCCTAAGCCTTTGCTTTCATGAGCCACTGCTGGTCTCTGGCGGGGCTGTCGAGCCATGTTTCCACGTACTTCTGACGTTCTTTGGGCACTTCGACGCCAAGACCGTCGGCGAGGCGGGTCATGAAGTTGAAGTTGCAGGTGATCAGGACGACAGAAAGAATCTGCTCGTCGGTGAGGCCGGTCTCCCGGAGCGCAATGACGTCAGACTGCTGCATGGAAGTTGGTTCGCGGGTGAGCTTGGTGGCGTAGTCGAGCATGGCGCGGGTCTGCGGGTCGAGGTCTGCGTTGCGGTAGTCGTGCATTACATGGCTTGCGAGTTCCGGGTCGTTGGAGGCGTGACGGAGGAACTCCCCGTGTGCCATCGTTCAGAAGCGACATTCGTTTTGCACTGAGACCGCGGTGGCGATCGCCTCCTCCTGTGTGCGGGTGAGTGCGGACGAGCCGAAGGTGATGGAGTTGTTCAGGTCGTTGACCGCCTTCAATGCGAAGGGGTTGATGGACATTACATTGATGACATTCGCCGAGTGCAGAGGTTCGTCGGCTTCACGAATCCAGGACATTTTTGTTCCTTTCCGATGGGTTTGTAAGTGAGTCGGCACGTTGGTGGGTCAGTCAGTCAGACACCCCCATCCTAACCTTCCCCCATCGAGGGGGAAGGGACTTTGGGCCTGTGTTTATGAACACTTTGGGCATTTACATACCCCTGTCAGCCCGTTAAGGGGGAAGGGATTTCCCGTTGCGTTCAGTATGTCGCTCTGCCGCCGCTGATGTCGAAGACGCCGCCGGTGCTGAATGAGCACTCTTCGGAGGCGAGCCAGGCGACGAGTGCGGCGATTTCGGCGATGTCGCCGGTGCGCCCGATGGGGATGCGATCGACCATGTACTGCACCTGTTCGGGCGTAAGCTCGTCGAGGATGCGGGTGTGTACGACGGCAGGGGTAACGCAGTTGACACGGATGCCGCTCTTGGCGAGTTCTTTGCCGACGGACTTGGTGAGGCCTATGACGGCAGCCTTGGTTGCGGAGTAGGGCACCATGCGCGGGTTGCCTTCCTTGCCGGCAATCGATGCGATGTTGACGATGCGGCCGTAGTCGCGCTCAAGCATGCAGGGAATGACGGTGTGGCAGAAGGCGAATACGCCGCGCAGGTTGATGCGATAGACGCGGTCCATCTCTTCAAGCGAAGTCTCCCAGATATTGCCGTCTATACCGGTGATGCCGGCGTTGTTCACTAGGATGTCGATGCGCCCCCATGTGTCTTGCGCGGCTTTGACTGCTGCTTCGGCAGTGGACTGGTCGGAGACGTCTCCGACTACGAGGCGCGTGTCTGTGCCGCGCGCGGAGAGTTCGCTTGCGGACTGTTCGCCGAGGTTGCCGTCGATGTCAACCATGACGAGGCGCGCGCCTTCGGACGCGAGGCGGCGGGCGATGCCGTAGCCTATGCCGGTGGCTGCGCCCGTTACTATTGCTACCTGTTCGTCGAAGCGGGTCATGGGTTCTCCTGGATGTGTAGATATGAAAACTGGACGCAGACGTTTTTCCACCCTCATACCTCGTTTTCGCCAAGGGCAGGCTCTAACCTTCCTTCCCCCATTAAGGAGGAAGGAAGAGGAAGCTTACAGTTCGCCCTCGTCGCGGAGATCTTTGAGGGATTGCGAGAAGGCTGCTGTGGTGCGGTCAATCACCGCTTCGTCGTGGGCGGATGACACAATGAATGCGCGTCCTCCCATCATGTCCACGCCGTTGACCAGCATGGCTCGGCGAAGTGCGCGGGTCTTCTCTGCGGGCATGGTGTCGTAAATCTGCTGGTAGGGCATGTTGCAGATGTCGCGGTCGCAGCTGCAGTCGGCGCCGAGGTTCACATGGATTATCGAGGAGATGCCGTGCGCGTGGCCAGTAACCTCGTTCTGAATGAACGCTTCGTTGAGACCTTCTTTGAGGCGCTGCGACATTGCGTCTGCCCTAGCGTTGATGCCTTCATTTGCGATTGCATCCAGAGCGGCGATTCCTGCCGCTGCCGTTACGGGCTGGGCGTTGTAAGTGCCACCCTGCGCGACTCTGCCCATGTTGTCCCACTCCGGATCTTCGCGGAAAGCCATGAGTTCCATGATGTCGGCCCTGCCGCCAACGGCTGCGCCGGGTTGACCGCCTGCGATTATTTTCGCCATCGTGGTGAGATCAGGCTCAAGTCCCCAACGAACTTGCGCACCGCCGGGGGACAAGCGGAATCCAGTGATCACTTCGTCCATGATGAAGATGACGCCATGCCGCTTGGTTAGATCCTGCAAGTCCTGGAGGAACTGGGGATTCTGCAAGGGGAATGTGCCGTAGTGCGCTCCGTTGCACTCAACGATGACGGCGGCGATGTCATTGTCCTGCGAGAGGATGGCGTCAACCGAGGCGATGTCAGCGGGAGCGACTATGACGGTGTCCAGGATTTCCTGCGGGACGCCGCCAAGAGCCTGCCCGGATTCGGGCGTAACATAGTCATGCCAGCCGTGGAAGTGCTCGTGGAACTTCACGATTTTCGTCTTACCGGTGTAGGCGCGGGCGAGCCTGAGCGCGAGGTAAGTGGATTCCGTGCCAGACGCGGTGAAGCGAACGCGCTCTAGCGAGGGAACGAGACGCTTGACTGCTTCGGCGTAACGTACTTCGTGTGTGGACGCTCCGCCAACATGAGTTCCCCTGCCAGCTTGCTCCCTCACGGCTTCGATTATCTCGGGCTTGCTGTGTCCCATCAGCAGACTGCCGTTGCCCATCACGTAGTCGATAATCTGGTTGTCGTCAACGTCATATTTGTAGGGGCCGTTGGCGTGGTCTATATAGGCGGGGAAGGGCGATGTGAAGCGCGTCTGGTGGGTGATGCCGCCCGCAAACAGGGAGCGGCCTCTCTCATACCATTCGACCGAATTGCTGAACATTTCACGGTAGCGTTCTTCGATGGTTGCCATGGTTACACTCCCTTTGTGTATGCTTTCGGGTCAGCACTTCATGTCACGGCGACATAATGTGATGCGGTTTCCCGTATTATATGCTCAAAGCGGGCGTGGTCAAGTTGCAGTGACCTGCCGTTCTTGTGTATGAAGCGTGTGGCTGTTACCATCGTGTGAGCCGAACTTGGTCGGCGTTGATTAGAGATTAATATGCCTAACAAATGGAGGACAACATGGTACTGCTGGGTTCAGGTGATTGGGTCTATGAGGTTTCGGGCGAAGACTGGGGCAACCTGCCGGAGGGCGCGACCTACAAAGAGGCAACCGCCGTGGATGTGGACGCCAACGACAATGTTTATGTCTTCAACCGCGGGACGCATCCCATGATAGTCTTCGACACCGAGGGCAATGTGCAGCGCACCTGGGGGCACGGCATATTCAAAAACCCGCATGGCGTAACGGTGGGACCGGACGGCAGCCTATGGTGCGTGGACAATGCAGACCACACGGTGCGACAGATGTCGCCGGACGGCAAGGTGCTAATGACCATCGGCACACCTGGGCAGCCTTCGGCGCCGATGAGCGGCAAGCCGTTCAATGCACCCTCGCATGTGGCGTTCGACCCACGCAACGGCGATTTCTACGTGGGGGACGGCTATACCAATGCGGCCGTTCATAAGTATTCGCCGGACGGCAAGCACCTGTTCTCTTGGGGCGAGTCGGGGAACGACCCAGGGCAGTTCAACATCGTCCACTATGTGGGCGTGGACAAGGATGGCTGGGTGTATGTCGCCGACCGTGAGAATCATCGCATTCAGGTTTTTAGCCCTGAGGGGAAGTTCGAGGCGCAGTGGACGAACATGTCGCGCACGGCTTGCCTGTATCTCGATACGAAGGGCGATCAGGAACTAATCTATGTGGGTGAGTATTTCTCGGGCATCAACCCGAACAGGATGGGTACGCAGCTCGGACCGCGCGTGAGCATATACGACACGCAGGGCAATCGACTGGCGCGGCTCGGTTCACAGACCTACGGCGATGAGCCTGGACGCTTCTACTCACCGCATGGAATCGCTGTTGACTCGAAGGGCGACATCTATGTTGCCGAGGTGTCTTATGCCGACTACGGCAGCAAGATGGATCCGCCGCAAGAGCTTCGCTCGATGCAGAAGCTAATTAAGCAGGGGAGCTAGCTTTTAGTTATTAGTAGTCAGTTTTCAGTGGTCAGTCAGCAGCATCAAGAATTTGCTGATGACTGTACCTGTGATTAGAGGCGAGACGAATGGCGACGGAACTGGGTGTCGATAAGGTGGAGCTGAAACATGATGGTGTGTCTATCCAGTGGACGGACGGGCATTCCAGCTTCTACGGAGGGAAGTACCTGCGGATTAACTGTGGGTGCGCGGAGTGCGTAGAGGAGTGGACGAACCGGAAGCTTCTGGACCCGGCGATGGTTGACGCCAATATCCGTGCTGAGGACTACCTACCAATCGGGAGATACGCGCTGCAATTCCTGTGGAGCGACGCGCACTATACTGGGATATATCCGTTCCAGATTTTGCGGAAGATGTGCCAGTGTGGGGAGTGTGGGGAATGAGTAGACTCAGTCTGTGTCGTCAATTGGATTAGTTGAAGTGAATCAAGTGCGTGGATTCCTGCTCCCCAAGGAATGACGATGGGACGGGTAACTAAACGAAGTTAAAGAGGGCTGGCAGTTAATCACTGCCAGCCCTCTTTGCTTTCGGTTCGCAAGCTGCCGCGTTAGGCAGGCTTGAACTTGGGAAGGCTAATCTCGTCCGTCACATCCTCAAAAACCACTTCGAGGGGCATGCCGATGACAAGGTTTTCGGGCGTGGGGTTTTCTATGACGATGTTGGTCGGCATAATGGGGCCCTCGTCAAGCTCCACGAGCGCGGTGACGAATGGCACGTCTCCGACGAAGCCCGGATGAGGGGCGCGCTCGACGATGCCGTAGGTGTAGAGCGTTGCCTTGCCGCTAGCCTGCACCCACTCGGTGTCGCGGGAGAAGCAGCAGGGTGAGATGTCCCTGGGGTAGAAGTAGGCATTGCCGCAGCTGTTGCAGCTTCTGAGCCAGAGTTCGTGTTCTTTTGCCTTCTGCCAGTACACATCGGATTCGACCTGCGGTGTCGGCAGCGGCTTGTTGTATGCTTGCGTCATTCATATTCTCCTGAGTATTTTGTGCAGGGGCGGGCATTTTTCACCCCCATCCTAGCCTTCCCCCATCAAGGGGGAAGGGACTTTTGCAATTTTCTTAGTCGATGCCGAGCACTACTGTGCCTGTGGAGGACAGGGAGCCGCCCGTGCCGTTGATGAGGCAGAGCTTCGGATCGTCGAGTTGACGCTCCCCGGTCTCGCCGCGAAGCTGTCTGACGGCCTCCAGCACGAGGAACATGCCGTACATTCCGGAGTGGGTATAGGATAGACCGCCACCGCTTGTATTCATGGCGAAGTCGCCGCCGGGAGCGGTGCGCTGGTTTGCTACGAAGTCGGGACCTTCGCCGGGCTCGCAGTAGCCGAGGCTTTCGAGCGTGGCAAGCACTGTGTAGGTGAATGAGTCGTAAATCATGGCGAGGTCAATATCGTCATGTGTTACGCCAGCCATCTGGAGCGCGGCAGGTCCTGAGTAGCGCGCCCAGGTGCGGGTCAGGTTCTTCATCTGGCTGAGTACGCCGTGGGAGTGGCCTTCGGCGGCGCCCAGGACATAGACCGGCTTCTTGGGTAGGTCGCGCGCCTTCTCAGCCGTAGTAACGACATAGGCTCCGCCCGCATCCGTTACCAGACAGCAGTCGGGAAGATGGAAGGGCCATGAAATCCAGCGCGAGTTGTGGTAGTCGTCAAAGGACATCGGAGTGTCTTTGAAGTATGCTTTGGGATTCAGATTTGCCCACTTGCGGGTGGCGACTGCTACTTCTGCCATGCCCTGTCGCACCCTGCGCTCGCCGTACATATGCATGTAGCGGCGGGCTGCCATGGCATAGTTGATGGGCGCGCCGATGAATCCGTAAGGGGACTCGTACTGCGGGCCAGCGTCGGAGGCGTTGCCGCCTGCGCGGGAGCGGGCGCTTCTGCCAGCCTCGCCGTGCGTTACGAGCACGGTGTCGCAGTAGCCGGCGTTGATGGCGGCGACCGCGTGCGCGATGTGGATGATGAACGACGAGCCGCCAACTGCGGTCGTGTCAGTGTATGTGGGGTTTATGCCCAGGTATTCGCCCAGGTTTATTGTCGAAGTGCCCGCGGTCATCAAGCCGTTGACGTCCTTCATGGACAGCCCAGCGTCTTCGAGTGCGTTGTATGCGGACTCAGCGTGAAGCTGAAGGTTGGACTTTTCGACTCTTCCTATCTCGTCGGATTCTGCCACCCCAACAATGGCAACCGACTTGCTCAAATCGGCCATCTTATATGGCACCTCCCGTGTGGTTTCTGCGGAATTGCAGTTTGTATTTTTGGGCGGGCGCGATGCGCCAAACGCCGCCAAACAGGATATACCTTGCCGGGATTAAAGGCAAGTTAATGGGCGGATTATGAAGCGTTATGTTCTGTGAGGGATCTGTCGCCATTGGCATGGCCAGATGGAGTGGACGGTCACTTGGATTCGCTAAATGCGGCGACTATCGTGGCGACTATTCCGGCGAAGATGCCGATGCCGAAGAACATGAGGGCGACTGCGGTGAACTTACCGACAACCGTTACAGGGTAATGGTCGCCGTAGCCCACGGTGGAGATAGTAACAAGCGACCAGTAGAGGGCGTCTGGAAAGGAACGAATGTTTGCGCCGTCCGCGTTCTGCTCCACGGTTGTTACGATGGTGGCGGCAAGCAGGACGATTCCAATGCCGTATGCAAGCAGGGTTTCAAAGGTTACCAGATGTCTCCATCGGGAGACGTCGCGCACGACGAACAGAATGGCTGCGAGGATTCTCAGCGGGCGAAGGACTGGAACGAGTACCAACAGCGCTTCGTGCCAGTTGTGGCGCAGATAGCCCAATTTGCTTGGGGCAAGGGCGAGCTTCACGATGAAGGCGATGGCGAAGAGCGCCCAGATTGCGATTTCGAAGGCGGTGTAAATGCGCTCCTCAGTTGGGGTTAGGTCCCATAGGTAGAGGCCCGCTATGACGGGCATCAGGGCGAAAGAGAGCAGCATCAGCGGCATTTCGGTGATGCGTTCGAGTCTTTCGAGACGGTCAGGGGATTTTAGGGCGAGTCTCATGGTTGGCATCCGCGCAGGATTCGCTTATCCCCCGACCGTTCTAGAATGTTAAGCCAGTCTATTGCAGCGGGGAGTAGTCGGTAGGGACTAGGGTAGTGTTGAAGACGCGGCGGACGATGAGGCCGTCGGCTTCGGATTCGGCACGCACCTTTGCCCATTCGGGGTCGTTGCGGAATGCTTCCCAAGCGCGCTCGCGGTGGCCGGCGTCCTCGAAGCCGATGATGTAAATCAAGCGGTCGCTGTAGTCGCCGATGTCTGCCGTGAAGTAGCCGATATTCTTGATGCCGTGCTTCTCGAATATCTTCATGGTGTGGTCGCGAAAGCGGGCGTTGATGTTCGGCAGCCTGCCGGGGAGCGTCTCATATACTCGGTATTCGTAGATCATCTCTTTTCTCCTTCTGAATGTATTTTGCCTTTCAGGTTTGCGCCAACTGCTATATTGCGCCGACACCGTTGGTCAGTCCGAGCGCGGTCATGACGCCATGCGCGAGGGGCTGCAGGTCGGGGCACTCGAAATCGGGTTCCAATACAGCGTTGACCGCGGAGATGGCAATCCGGTTGTTGCGGACAGCGAAGATATCGGTGTCGTCTGCGACGGTACGATTGGTCATTCGGTTGTGCTTTATCCAGTAGTAGGTTCTGCGACCGTTGCTGCCGCGTTCGACGTTCTCCAGATAAAGGCGCGGCCCCAGCTTCGTCACTTCGGCGCCCTTGATGCCCTCTTTTGTCGCATTGGGCACATTCACGTTGAGGAATAGCGGTGGGAGGCTGCTGTCAGCCGCGATGGTCCTTACAAGCGAGGCAGCAGTGGTTGCCGCCGCGTCGTACTGAAGGTTGGTGATGGATGCCACCGACATTGCAATTGAGTGCATCTGGCGGTAATAACCCTGTATCGCTGCGCCAACTGTGCCCGATACCAGGATGTCCATTCCGAGGTTGGAGCCTTCGTTTATGCCGGAGAGCATAAAGTCGAACTTGCCGGGCGAGAGCATTTCCACGGCGAGGATGACACAATCTGCGGGTGTGCCTTCGATTGCGAATGTCTTGATGCCTTCGATCGGGGGGTTAGTCACCTCGCGTACCTTGACTACATCGAGGAGCGTTCTTGCGCTGCCTATCCCGCTTTGGTCGCGGTCGGGGGCTGCGACTACAACTTCGCCGAGGCTTTTGAGCGCGCCCACCATCTTCCAAAGCCCCGGCGCTTCAACGCCGTCGTCGTTTGTTACCAATATTTTCAAGGCTGTCGCTCCATCCCTTCTATGCTGTGCTTGCCAATCCTGTATATCTCTGCTTCCCTCCAACCATCGGTCATATTATCACATTGTCTATAAGGCGCGTCTTGCCGATGCGGACCGCGAGGGATACGAGCGCCGTACCTGTGATTGTTTCAAGTTCGTTCAGGTTTTCGGCGTCGGCTACGCTGATGTAGTCGATGGCAGCGAGAGGCTGTTCGTTGATGAGGCGGCGAATTCGGCTTCGAATCTCAGCGGCGTCAGTTTCTCCGGCCTGATGCAGTTCCTTGGCAAGTTGGAGTGAGCGAAATAACGAAAGTGCAGCTTCGCGCTCGACGGCGTCAAGATAGACGTTGCGGCTGCTGAGGGCTAGGCCGTCGGGGTCGCGGATGGTGGGGCAGACAACGATTTCCGCGCCAAGGTTCAGGTCTTCGTTGAGGCGTTTAACCACCAGGCACTGCTGTGCGTCTTTCTGGCCGAAGTACGCTCTGTCGGGGCGAACGATGGTCAGCAGCTTGCAGACGACGGTGGCGACTCCCTGAAAATGCCCGGCGCGGTGCTCGCCTTCCAATCGATCACCGATGCTCCCGACATTGATGTGAGTATCGAAGCCGGACGGATAGACCTCTTCAACCGGCGGCGCGAGAACCAAGTCAACGCCCGCGCCTTCGAGTTTGGCGAGGTCGGAGTCCATGTTGCGGGGATAGGTTGTGAAGTCTTCGTTGGGACCGAACTGTGTGGGGTTTACGAAGATACTGACGGCGGCCGTGGCGTTTTCGGCACGGGCACGGCGCACGAGGGCCATGTGTCCCTCGTGGAGGAATCCCATGGTCGGCACAAGGCCCAAGGGTTTTTCTGCATGAGCATAGGCACGCCGGAACGCGGCGACGGATTCGATGATTTGCATTAGTGTTCGCTCTGGGCGGCGATGTTCGGATCGCTTGTGAGTTCGGCGAGGACCTCGGCGGATAGTGTAAAGCTCTCGTCCTCTGAGGGGAAGGACTGCGCGCGGACATCGTTGATATAGTCCGCGACTGCGCCTGTCATTTCGTCAGCGAGGTTCGCGTACTTCCGGGCATGCTTGGGGGTGAAATCGGTGTACAGTCCCATCATGTCGTGAAAGACCTGCACCTGCCCGTCGCAGTGGACGCCCGCTCCGATGCCGATTGTGGGGATCGAGAGACGCTCGGTGATAATCTGGGCAAGCTGAGATGGGACGCCTTCAAGCACAATGGAGTAAGCGCCCGCTTCTTCGACCGCCATAGCGTCATCTATAAGCTCGACCGCTGCCTTCGTGGTTCTGCCCTGTATGCGGTAACCGCCGAGTTGGTTGACTGCCTGCGGGGTGAGGCCGATGTGCGCCATAACCGGAATGCCTGCCTGCACGATGCGCTGCACGGTTTTGGCGACGTGCCTGCCACCTTCAAGCTTCACGGACTGCGCGCCGCCTTCCTTGAGCAGGCGACCTGCGTTGCGTATCGCGTCTGACCTGTTTGCCTGATAGCTCATGAATGGTAGGTCGCCGACGATGTGGACTTTATTGGTGCCGCGGACGACCGCCTTGATGTGGTGGAGCATGTCTTCCATCGTGACGGGAACGGTGGAGTCGTAGCCGAGCACAACCTGGCCAAGGCTGTCGCCCACCAGAATGATGTCAACGCCTGCGTTCTCAACGATGCGGGCGGAGGTGTAATCATAGGCGGTAATCATGGCGATTGGCTTGGCGCGGCGCTTCATCAACCCTATGTCACGAATTGTGGTGCGCATGTTTCTTCCTCATTCGCTATTTCGACTGTCATTCAGTATCTGGCGAAACAGATTCTCAGCGTCTTCTGCTAGCCCCTGTTCTACGGCGAGATGCAGGCCCGCCAAGGCGAGTTCGCGGTAAAGAGGTAGCAGATCGGGGTGCTGCGATGCCAAAGCTTCCATGTGCTTGGTTGCCGTGCCGATGTCGCCTCGCGGATATGGTCCCGCGACGGCGGCGGGAATGCCTGATGTCGCGACGTTATGGACCACTCCGAGCATCATCGGAACGAGGGCTTTCACGCCATCGTCTCGGGTGTATCCGATGTGTTCCCAGACTTCGGCGGATAAACCGACGAGGCAGGTCAGCAGGTTGCCCATCATTACGCCGCTGAGATGGTAGAGCGCCTTGTCCTCCGGCTTCAGGAAGACGGGATTGCCGCCGATGTCACGCGCCATCTTGGCGAGATATTCGCGCATGTCGTCGTTGCCCTCAATGCCGAATGTGATGCCGGGTATGCTCCTGACGCCGTTCTCCACTGACGAGAAAGCCTGCAGGGGATGGAACGCGCCCGGTACCGCGCCCTGTTGAGTTGCGGTCTCCAGGACGTCGAGGGATGCCGCGCCCGAGCAGTGCGCAACGCCCTGGCCTGCGCGCCACTGCACCGATGCGGCGACCAATGGAATGGCGTCGTCGGATGTGGTGATGAACACCATGTCGGCAGTGTCAGCGGCTTCCTGAAAATCTGTGTATGCGACGCAGCCTTCGATGCGGGTGGCGAATTGCCGTGCGGAAGCAGGCGTGCGGCTCGATACGGCGACGACAGAATAGCCAGCCCGCGACATTGCGAGGGCGAGCGAGCCGCCGACTCTGCCGGCACCGATGAAGCCAATGCTGGATGACTTGTCGAGGCTATACATTTTGTAAGTCCTTGACTGCCGGCACGCCGCCGAGTGAGTCGGCTTCGGTGACGGCGCGGACGATGGCGTCGCTGACACACATAACGGCTGCTGCCAACAGTTGGTTCATGTTGAATGCCGAATCGGACTTGCCCGTGGCTAGGGCGAACATCGTGTCGCCGTCTCCCATGAGATGCGCCGGTCGCACGGCGAGCGCGACTCCGTCTTGCGCTGCGGATGCCAGCTTGTTCGCCTGATCCTTATTCAGCGATGCGTTCGTTGCGACAACGCCGATGGTGGTGTTTGAAGAAGTCGTAGTCTGGGGAGAGCCAACGTTGGGTGAGACCGCTACATCCATTGCGTCGAGTATTTCGTCGCCGGCCTCTGTGCGGGGACCCGCGATGATGCGTCCGGTTTTTGCTTCATATACACCGCCAATGGCGTTTACGGCGACAATCGCTCCTACAATGAGTCCTTCACCAAGGGATACGCTTGACGAACCAATGCCGCCCTTGGTTGCACGATCCATTCCGAACATCTTGCCTACGGTTGCGCCTGTGCCTGCGCCCACGCTTCCTTGAGCAGGCGGTTTGGCGGAGGCGCTCCGGCAGGCGGCTTCACCGTCTTCAGCGTTGGGACGGACATCGCCTTGAACAAGTCCCAAGTCGAAAAGGATCGCAGCGGGGACTATTGGGATGACTGCGCCGCCGAATTGAACACCGATACCTTTTGACTCAAGATGTTGAACCACACCGGTCGCTGCCGCCAATCCGAACGCGCTGCCGCCACTGAGCAGCACGGCATGGACCTCGTTCACAAGGGCGGTGGGACGCAGGAGGTCGGTTTCGCGGGTGCCGGGGGCCCCGCCGCGCACATCAACGCCGCCGACCGCGCCGTCTTCGCAGATGATCACGGTGCAGCCGGTAGCAGCTGCAATATCGGTGTAGTGACCGACGCTTATGCCGGGCATGTCTGTTATGCTCGATCGACTCATGACTTACACAAACGATGTGAATTCAAACGGCAAAAAGCCTTCCCGCGCCTTTGCAGGAAGGCTTTCCAATACGAGTGTCCGTAACGCTGTCCGTGCGGACAGCTAACCTAATGATGAGAGATTTCATTGTAAGCGCTCACCGTTCCTGTGGGGATTGGCTGCGCGAGTATGTTAGCAGGAAAACTCTCTATCCTCAATACGGATGGGTCGTCTTTCCCAAGTTTCTGCTTACGTGCGGTAGGCCACCTATGATTGTTTGCGTCTGCCTCTTCAAATCAGATCCATATATTTTGCTGACGGGAAGGGAAGTGCGCCGCTTGAAGATAGCCCTCGGGGTGGCTGTCGTTGCCGGGCGGATGGCGAAGCATCGCGGTTTCGTCTAGTTCGATGCCCAGTCCGACACCTTCCGGCAGGCTGAAGTATCCGTCTTTCTGGAAGGGGAATTCTCCCTTGGCCACATGTTGATACCAAGCACCGTGCCCGCCTTCCTGGATGAGGAAGTTGGGGCAGGTGGCGTCCACATGCAACGCGGCCATAGTGTTGATTGGGCCATAGGGGTTATGCGGGCAAAAGCCGACATAGTAGGTCTCTGCCATTGCCGCAATCTTCTTCAATTCCAGAATGCCGCCGGCGTGGCAGATGTCGGGCTGCGCCATGTCTATGACCTGCTTTTCGAACAGCTCACGGAAGCCCCACTTGGTGTAGATGCGCTCACCCGTGGCGATGGGTATGTTGACGCCTGCCGTTACCTTCGCCATAGCGTCGATGTTTTCGGGCGGAACAGGCTCCTCGAACCAGAATGGACGGTATTCCTCGAGCGCGTTGCCCATTCGGATTGCCTCGTGCGGAGCGAGCCTGCCGTGTACTTCGATCAGAAGCTCGACGTCGTCACCGACGGCTTCGCGCACTGCTTGGACCTTGGCGAGCGCGTCTCGTTCGGACTCAACGGTGGTGAAGATGCCTTGGTGGGCGAACGGGTCGCCTTTGAGCGCGGTCATTCCCTGATCTACCCATGCGAGGGCGTTTTGCACAGCGTCGTCGGGAGTGCGTCCGTCGAAGCGTCCGTAAGCCCAGAACTTGTCGCGCATCGCGCCGCCGAGAAGCTCGTACACGGGTACATTCAGCGCCTTGCCCTTGATGTCCCAGAGGGCGATGTCGATGCCACTTACCGCTGCCATGTGGAGTACGCCACCGCGCACATTGTGCCCGAAGTTGTAGAGATTCTGCCAGTGCTCTTCGATGCGGAAGGGGTCTTTGCCGACAAGCGTCTCGCCGAGTTCTTCGACTACTGCGCCGACTGATATTGCACCGACGGTTGCTTCGCCCCAGCCGATGATCCCTTCGTCGGTGGAAACCTTGACGAAGACGTAGTTGCGAGTTGCTTCCGGCGGTCTGGTCGCGAATGCCTTGACCTCGGTTATTTTCATTGCGTCACCTTGCCCTGCTTGATTTGGGCGCAGTGTAGCATTCGGAGGCTGTTATCTCAATGTTGTGGCGCGTGGGTAGAGGCGCGTGGCATGGGCTGCGAGTATCGAGCATGCGCCTGAGTTATAATTGACGCCATAGATGAGTAAATTTAGCCTCTGAATGCCAATACAGAGATATGCGAGAGGATGAAAAATGCGAATTGCAATCGGGGCAGATCACGCGGGTTACCCGGCGAAAGAGCCGGTGAAAGAATTGCTGGAAGCGGCAGGTCACGAAGTTGTTGACTTGGGAGCGCATTCTTACGATGCGCTGGACGACTATCCTGACTTTGCCAAAGTTGTCGCGGAGTATGTGGCGGCGGAGAACGCTGACAGGGGCGTGGTGCTGTGTGGCAGCGGCGTCGGTGCGTCAGTTGCGTCCAACAAGGTCAGGGGGATACGTGCCAGCGTCTGCCACGACACATATTCGGCGCATCAGGGCGTGGAGCATGATGATATGAACATACTCTGCATGGGCGTGCGCATAATCGGCGAAGAACTAGTGAAGGAGATTGTTGACGCGTTCGTGTCAGCGGAGTTTTCCGGTGAAGAGCGCCATGTGCGCCGGATGCAGAAGGTCTTTGATATGGAGGCTAACTTCTGATTCGACGCTCTGTCTCTTACATGAAGGGGACATAGGTTGTGGAGAGGGAGAGGCGGATTGCGCTGCACGGCTCGGCCTGGGATTGTGGTTCTGTCCTATGTAGCGCGAGATGAGCAGGTCGCCGTAACCGACGACCTGCTCAATTGGGGAGGCTGCTGTCTGTCTGATTAGTAGTCGCGCCTAGTTAGCGAGCGCCGTTTCTGGAGGCCTGCGCCCTCTGGGGCTTGGAGTAGCGCCGCAAGAACGGAGGAAGATCGAGCTTGCCGGTATCGCTTGCCATTGCGTCGAGGAGCATATTGGCATAGCCATCGTCGGTTTCCTTTATGTCTCCCGGCTGCTCAAAGCCGGTGGCGATGATGGTGAGCTTAATCTCGTTTTCCATCTTGAGGTCGGTCGCCATGCCGAATATGATGTTGCACTCAGGATCCACTACTCTCTGGATGACCTCTGCTGCCTCATGCAGCTCGGAGAGCTTGAGGTCGCTGCCGCCGGTGATGTTGAAGAGGACCCCGCGCGCGCCTTCAATGGAAACATCAAGCAGCGGATTGGTGATAGCGGTCTGGGCGGCGCTTCTGGCGCGGTGCTCGCCCACACCCCAGCCTATGGACATCCATGCAGGGCCCGAGTCCTGCATGATGGACTGTACGTCTGCGAAGTCAAGGTTGATTTCACCCGGAACCGTGATCAGTTCGGCGATGGACTGCACGCCCATTCGCAGGACGTCGTCCGCCATGAGGAAGGCGTTCTGCGCGGTGATTTCTTCTTCGCAGATAATATGCAGGCGCTCGTTCGGGATTACCAGCAGCGTGTCCACATGCGCTTTGAGGCGAATGATGCCCTCGTCAGCGGAGTCGGCGCGGCGCTTGCCCTCAAAGGCGAAGGGCCTTGTGACAACGCCGACCGTTAGCGCGCCCGTTTCCCTGGCAATCTCGGCGATGACCGGCGCGGCGCCCGTTCCCGTACCACCGCCCATCCCGGCGGCTACGAAGACCATGTCGGCGTCGCGAATGACATCGTAAAGCTCTTCGCGGCTTTCTTCAGCCGACTTCATGCCGAGTTCGGCGTTTCCGCCAACGCCCTTGCCTGAAGTCAGACCGTCGCCGATGCGCATCTTCAGCGGCACGTCGCAAGTGACGAGGGCTTGAGCATCCGTGTTGATGATCATGTACTCGACCGATGGCACGCGTTCCCGGAACATGCGAGATACAGCGTTCGAGCCACCCCCGCCGACGCCGATGACTTTGATGCGCGCCATACCGTCCATTTCTCTGATGTATTCGAGTTCTTTGGTCGCTGTAGCCATTGTTTCCTCCCCTGTAATCCTTAGCATAAGAAGATTTTTGTTTCCAAACGATAATAGAGATCGGCGATGCACGTCTTATCTCTTGAATAGACTGAGAATGCCGCTTCTGTTGTGGTGCCCGTTGCCATTCACACTAGGCTTGCTGGGCTTGGGTCTGCTCTGCTTCTTTTGGCGTCGGCTATCGTGCTGGCCGATCGCGTGGGGCTTTGGCTCATCATCGTCTTGATGGGCCGCCCACAAGAGGATGCCCGTTGCAGTGCTGCACATCGGAGTCTGAAGCTCGCGCGGCACGCCGAGGTAGCCTAGTGGCGCTCCTTGTCGAACATCTGCGGAAGTGCCCATCTTAAGCATGTCAAAGAAGCCTGTGAGCCTAGAGGCGCCACCTGAAAGCACAATGCGATAGTCGGTTAGGTCATCGATGCCGCCTTCTCGCAACTTGAGGACGATCAGGCGGGTCAGTTCCTGAGCGCGTTCCCTGGTCAGCTGGCAGACGTCATGCAACGAGACTTTGAGGCAGGTGTGCCCACCCGGTACGGGAAGCGACACTTCCTCGTGAATTTTTGCGGCATTTGCCAGTACGCTCGCCTGATTGAGCTTAATCTCCTCTGCGGCTTCGTAGGTTGTGTTGTACACAACGCAGATATCGTTGGTGAACTGGTACCCTCCCACTGGAATGACGGAGGAATATTGCATGGCGCCATCCTTGAAGAGCATCACGTCGGTGGTGCCGCCGCCCATGTCTATGAGCGCCGCGCCACGGACTTTTTCTTCTTGCATCAGGACCGACTCACTGCTCGCGAGCGCCTCGAGGACCAGCGATTCTATCTTGATGCCGGCACCTTCGACAGCCTTGGTAAGCTTTGAAATCTCCCATTCGGAAGCTTGTACCAAATGCGTCTCCACATCGACTTTGCTCGTGTGCATACCCATGGGATCGGAGACGCCCATCTTGCCGTCGATTGAGTAGCTTTGCGGAATTGCGTGGATCACTTTGCGACCGAAGTTGTGGCCGTTCGTGCCATTTCCTACAACCGACGTTGGCACCTTCTCAACTTCGTTGTAGGTTATGACTCCATGCTTGCCAACCCAGTCGATGGTGTCGCGGCGCTTCTCGTATGAAATGCCCATGCCGGTGATCCCGACGTATGCCGTATCCACCTGCACTCCGCTTGCCCGCTCCGCCTGACCGACGGAACTGCGAACGGAAGCCTGTACGGCGGCGACGTCCTCGACCACGCCCTTGCGGACGCCTGAGCAGGGAGCCATTCCATGTCCAAGTACTTCTATCCGCCCGTCGTCGGCCTTCTTGCCAATGACGGTCAGCACCTTGGTTGTGCCAATATCTATTGCTGCAAATAACTTGGAGTTCTGCATTCCTACTCCACGCATTTTTGATTCCTTCCTATGCCTATTTGACATTTGTTGTGGCAGGGATGGACCTAAATGGCCTGAATTTGTAATCTTTCGGCAACTCGAAGGCGGGCGCTGCGGCTTCTCGCATTCGAGCGCACTTCCTGGGTTGAAGGCTTAATGACTCGTCGGTTGACAATTCTGACTGTCGGAACATGTCCGCATACGCATTGCGGAACTGAAGGCGGGCATATACAACTTGAAGCCATGAAACGCAGTGCGTTCTTGACGATGCGGTCTTCGATGGAGTGGTATGCGATGACAGCAAGGCGTCCCTTGGCGCCAAGTGTGTCAACCGCTCCCTCAAGTCCGCGCTGTATGTTGCTGAGCTCATCATTAACTGCAATGCGTATCGCCTGAAATGTTTTTGTTGCAGGGTGAATCCTGCCTCTGCGCCTTCCAACCGAGTTTGTTACTATTTCCGCAAGCTGTGTCGTTGTTCCAACCGGACGGCTGCCAACTATTGCCCGTGCAATTCGCCTTGACCTTCTTTCTTCCCCGTAGCGGTAGATAATATCCGCCAATTCCACTTCCCTGTATCCATTTACGATGTCACCGGCGGTTAGCGATTGCGATGGATCAAAGCGCATATCCAATAGCGCTTCCTGCCTGAAACTGAAGCCGCGCTCTCCCTTATCCAACTGCAGTGATGACAGCCCTAAATCTAGTAGCATCCCGTCTGGGTGCAGGAAACCCGCTTCCTCCGCCACTTCCGCTACATCGCTGTAGCTTGCCTGCCTCATAGTGGCATTCCCGCCGTATTCCATCATTCGATTTCCTGCTGCTTCCAAAGCTTCCGCATCTACATCAAGGCAGAGCAGATGCGGTGGGGGCGATACTGCGCCCAATATCGCAAGCGAATGACCCCCCTCCCCAGTAGTGCCGTCTATATAGTGTCCCCCTGTTCTTACTTGCAGCGCTGAGAGAACTTCCTCCACCATTACCGGCGTGTGGAAAGTTCTCACCGCCCGATCTGATCGAGTCGCTCTCGTGTCACGGATTGCCGCTGCAAGTTAGTCCCTCCCCCATGGTCTCCTGTGCATGATCTCTTGTGATTAAGGCGGTCTGTGGTGTGAAGCCAAGCGTCCATGTTAGAATGGATTCGTTGCATGTAGCTATGTCTTGCATCACCGTGCAAAGAGTTTCGCAAAGATTTCACAAATTACGCAAGGACTTTTTGTGTATATGTTTGCAACATTTCTAATACAGTTCCGAAACAACGTTTAGGTGGTTTATTGACAATGTCAGTGAATATGGGCAATGGGTTTAATCTGGGCGTGCTCACAGTCAGCGATACGGGGGCGAGTGGAGAACGCGCGGTCGATGGGAGTGGTGATGCGATTTGTGAAATCATGGCCGCGGAGGGCTACTCGCTTGTACTACGGGATATTGTTGCCGATGAGCAGTCTCAAATAGCGGAAAGGCTGCGTGGGTGGTGCGATGGAGGCAACGTTGACCTCGTTTTGACGACGGGCGGCACCGGGTTGGGTCCGCGCGACGTGACGCCTGAAGCGACACGGGCCATCCTGGATATTGAGGCGCCGGGAATCGGCGATGCGATGCGTATGCAGACCCTGCAATTCACGCCCTTTGCAATGCTGAGTCGCGCCACAGCGGGCGTGCGGTCCGGCTGCCTAATTGTCAATTTGCCTGGCAGTGAGAAGGCAGTGCGCGAGACGCTGGCCGTTGTGATGCCCGCCCTTGTCCATGGGCTGGAGATGGTTAAGGGCTGGCGCACTCACGCTATTCCTTAATGCCATGGGCTAATGCGATGCGCTTCCATGTGCTGACGATTTTCCCCGGGATGTTCGACGGGCCCATGTCGGAGAGCATCATATCGCGCGCTGTTGAGCGTGGGCTGGTGGAAATCAACCTGCACGATATTCGCGACTACACGACCGACAAGCATCACAGCGTGGATGACTATCCCTATGGCGGCGGGTTTGGCATGGTGATGAAGCCTGAGCCGATACTCAGAGCGGTTGACAGCGTAAAGGCGGGCGCCCGCCTTGAAGACTCCGCTCCTGTCATACTGCTGACGCCCCAGGGTACACCGTTGACCCAGCCTATCGTGGAACGGCTGGCGACGCACCGCGACGTCATTCTCATCTGCGGGCGTTATGAGGGTGTGGATGAGCGAGTACGGGAGGGCGCTGCGACCTGTGAAATCAGCGTAGGGGACTATGTTCTGAGTGGCGGTGAGCTGGCAGCTATGATCCTTATAGACGCTGTAACCCGTCTTATTCCAGGGGCAGTGGGATCTATTGAATCGACGCAGAATGATTCGTTCTCCACGGGCCTGCTTCAGTTTCCCCAGTACACGCGACCTGCCGTATATGACGGTCGCGAAGTTCCAGAAGTCCTTCTGTCCGGGAACCACGGCCAAATTGAGACTTGGCGCCGGCAAGAATCGCTGCGCCGTACATGGGAACGACGCCCTGATCTGCTGGAGAGTGCCGACTTAACTCCCGAAGACCGGCAGTTCATTGACGACCTGAGAGCAGAGCGGAAGTAGCCTGTGGAAGAGCAGAATTTTATCGTTTAGATTAAGTTAGCAGAGGATTGTGCTCATGGGTAAGCTGGAGTTTGTTGACGCGCATGTACATTTCTATGACATGCAGCATCCGGAACTGTTTTACGGCCACTGGCAACCGGATGCCGACCCGCCGGTGATTGGCAAGCAGATGCGAAAGCTGGGCGAGCGAAACTTCCTTGCCGAGGATTTCATCGAGATAACACGCGCTTCCAATGTCACGAAGGCAGTGCATGTGCAGGCAGCTATCGGCTCAAAGGACCCGGTTAAGGAGACGGAATGGCTGGTGGAAGCGGCGGAGCGCACAGGCTTTCCTCACGCGATTGTCGCGCATGCGGACCTGCGGGCGCCGGATGTTGAAGCTGTGCTTGAGCGGCACTGCGAGTTACCGAGAATGCGCGGGATACGGGATTTCTCTTATGGGGATTTCCTAGTGTCCGAGGACTTTCACAGGGGATACGCTCTGCTCGAGAAGTACAACCTGCATGCAAGCATCGCAGCACAGTGGCAGGATATGGAGAAGCTGGTCGCGCTTGCGAGCAAGTTCCCGAACACAGTAATCGTGATCGACCATGCGGGAAATCCCGCCGAACGCAATGAAGAGTACTTCGAGCATTGGAAGCGTGGCATGGCCACAGCAGCACTTGCGGAGAATATTATCTGCAAGATTTCAGGGCTAGGGATGGGCGATCACAACTGGACGGTTGAGAGCATACGCCCGTATGTCCTTAGTTGCATCGAGGCTTTCGGAGTCCCACGCAGCATATTTGCCACGAATTGGCCTGTGGACAGCTTGTTCAGCAGCTACGATACCCTGATAGATGCCACACTGAAATAGTCTCGGACTTTTCGGATGATGAGAAGATGGACCTGTTCGCACGGAATACGGAAGCGCTGTACAGGATTTAAGCAGCGGTCGCGCATCTTATCATATAACTTTCGCCTCTGGACAAGCAGATTTGTTGACAAGTCCCGCCACAACGAATAATCTCACGAATGGTTTCGATTGCAGGAAGTAAGGAGGCCCTCAGTGGCAGTCAATACAGACCCCGGCGTTCAGGCGATACTGGACAATATACAGGTGATAGTAGCATCCGAGGGCGGGTCGCTTGAGTATATCGATATGAGGGGCGGGCAGCTGACCGTGAAGTATCACAAGGGCGTGAATGAAGAGTGCCCCGAGTGCGTGCCGGACCACGAGCTCGTTGAGCAGATGTTCCGCACTTCAATGTCCACATTCGCGCCGTACGTCAGGGACCTGGAACTTCTCTAGGCCTTGTTATCGGATCATATCGAGGTACTTCAGTCCTGAGCCTGTATTCAGCAGCAGGATAGACTCGTCGGGCGATAGCGTTCCGTCGGCGAGCAGTTTGCGCAGCGCGGCGACAATTGCCGCACCCTCCGGGCAGATGAACATGCCCTCAAGGGAAGCCACGGCTCGCAAGTCTGACAGGATTTCAGCCTCGCTGACCGTGATTGCGCCACCGCCGCTTTCCCTCAGTGATTGAAGTATCAGGTAGTCGCCAATCGCGGCGGGAACACGGATGCCTGCTGCAAGCGTGTCCGGGTTCTCCCACGGCTCGGCGAACTCTGTGCCCTCTTTGAAGGCGCGAACGATCGGGGCGCAGCCCTCCGACTGCACGGCGAACATCTTGGGACGCTTGCCGTCAATCCAGCCCATTGCCTCCATCTCGCTAAACGCTTTCCACATGCCGACAATGCCTGTGCCACCACCGGTGGGATATAGTATGACATCGGGGAGGGTCCACCCCATCTGCTCGGCAATCTCGTAGCCCATCGTCTTCTTGCCCTCCACGCGGTAAGGCTCGCGCAGGGTGGATACGTCGAACAGCCCGAGTTCCTCTGCGCGCTGCGCGGAAATGCGTCCGGCGTCGGTGATGAAGCCATCCACAAGTTCAAGGTTCGCGCCGCTGATTTCAACTTCGACGCGATTCGCTTCGGGCGCGTCCTTGGGCATAAAGACATAAGCCTCCATGCCTGCCTTCGCCGCGTATGCGGTCATTGCGCCTGCCGCATTGCCTGCCGAGGGCATTGTCAGGCGGGTGATGCCGAGTTCCTTTGCCTTGGAGACCGCCGCGCCAAGGCCACGCGCCTTGAATGATGCGGTCGGGTTGAGGCCTTCGTCCTTGATGAACAGCGAACTGCATCCAGTGTCGGTGGCGAGACGATCTGTTTTGAAGATGGGCGTGAATCCTTCTCCAAGGGTGACCACATTTGCTTCATCGAGCACGGGCATCACCTCGAAGTAACGCCACATGTTCGGGGGGCGATCTTTGAGGTCTTCGCGTTTCAGCGCGGCGCTCGCGGACTGCAGATCGTAGTGAGGGTATAGCACCTTGCCGCAATCGGGGCAAGTGCGGTGCGGCTCATCGGCCGAGAGTTCAATGCCGCAGTATGTGCACTCGAGGTGCGTCAGATAGCTCTTCATTGTTTTGTCCGTCCCGTCTCGTTGAAGTCGTTAGGCGTTTCGTTGCATATTATACGCTTGGGGATATAATACAGACAGCCCTTAGCAGATGAGACTTCAAGCGCAAATGGAAGGAAAACTATGGTATCTACGATAGAGCAACGCTACCTTGACCTGCATACCGGATCGGCTGAGCGCTGGGCGACCGCGCGCGACATTTTCCCGGACGGGGTGACGCACGATGGGCGGCGAATGTCGCCGTTCCCGCTCTACGGTACGCATGGAGTGGGCGGCGTGAAGTGGGATGTCGATGGCAATCGCATCGTCGATTTCTGGACCGGCCACGGCTCCATGATGCTGGGGCACGCTCATCCTGAGATAGTCAGGGTGGTGCAGGAGCAGGTGGCGATAGGCACACATCTGAGCATGTCTTCGGACCTAGAGATGCACTGGGGGCAGTTGGTGCAGCAGCTAATACCTAGTGCGGAGAAGGTGCGCTTCCACAGTTCGGGCACTGAAGCGACGATGATGGCGATACGCATGGCGCGAGCGTACACGGGCAAGACAAAAATCATCAAGTTTGAGGAACACTTCCACGGCTGGAGCGACTACCTCGCGGCGGGCGGCGCAGGACTAGGTGGCATCCCGCAGGAGACGCTGAGCACGATGATCGTGCTGCCGCCGGATGACATTGACGCGGTGGAGCAGACGCTTCAGCGGAGTGATGACATTGCCGCTATCATACTGGAGCCGACGGGCGCGCACATGGGCCTGGAGCCGATTCGCCCTGGCTTCCTGCACGAGCTCCGGGACATTACAGAGAAACACGGTGTGGTTCTTATTTTCGACGAAGTAGTGACGGGCTTCCGCGTGGCGAAGGGCGGCGTTCAGTCGCTATATGGCGTGACTCCTGATATGACCACGATGGCGAAGATTCTGGGTGGCGGGCTTCCGGGTGGCGCTGTGGCAGGGAAGGCGGACATCATCAACATGATAGAGGGCGGCAACGACCCTGACCGACGCATCGCGCACAACGGCACTTTCAACGCCAACCCGCTATCCGCGGTGGCTGGCATCAAGGCGCTGGAATTGGTTGCAACAACGGATGTCAACGAAAGGGCTTCCGCAATGGGCGAGCGGTTGAAGTCAGGTATGAATGAGCTTCTCACGAAGTTGGAGATTCCGGGGTGCGCGACAGGCATCAACTCGCTGATCTTCTTGCGCTTGAATGTTGACAGCGATGCCGCAGATCCTGACAAGAACCTCAACGCGGCGCGCGATATGCGTAATTCCGACGACCCGGAACTGCAAACTCAACTCGGTCTTGCGATGCTGAATCATGGAGTGCACGCGGGGAACGCGCACGGCGGCGCACGATTCATACTTAGTGCGGTGCACACAGAGCAGGACATAGACGAATCAGTGGAGGGCATTGGAAATGCACTGGCGGAAGTGCGAGAACAAGGGTTGATCTAGCACGTTCAGAGGGCCAGACATGCAGGATAATACCTATGATGTCATCATAATCGGCGGCGGCGCAGCCGGACTCACCGCAGGCATCTACACATGCCGCGCAGGTCTCAAGACGCTGATGGTGGAACGATTGATGCCGGGCGGTCAGGTAATCAACGCAGCCCACATCGAGAACTTCCCGGGCTTTCCTGACGGCATATCTGGAGCTGAAATCGGGCCGTTGATGCAGCAGCAAGCGATGAAGTATGGGCTGGAGATACGTCTGGGTGAGGTCGATGAGCTGGCGCAGAATGGTCCTTACTGGCAGGCATCGGCCTGGGGCGAGGACTATTTGGGCAGTGCGGTCATTGTCGCCGGTGGCTCAACTCTACGGAAGCTCGGAGTTCCCGGTGAGGAGGAACTTTATGGTGCAGGGGTGTCGTACTGCGCGACATGTGATGGCGGTTTCTTCATGAACCAGACGGTCGGCGTCGTGGGCGGCGGCGATTCTGCGCTGGACGAGGCTCTTGTGCTTACGGAGTACGCAAGCAAGGTCATCGTGTTTCATAGGAGCGACACCTTCAGCGGCGAGAAGGTCCTGCAAGAGCGCGTGATGTCCAATCCGAAGATTGAAGTGCGCTGGAATACTACAATCTGTGAAGTGCTAGGAGATGGTCAGGTTGAAGGTGTAGGCATAAAGGACGAAGTGTCGGGGGAAACATCGCGCGTTGATCTGTCGGGTGTCTTCATTTACATAGGACTGGACCCGAACACGGAGTATCTGCAAGATGTTCTGCCGCTCGACAATGCGGGGCACGTCCCGACGGACATCTGGATGAGTACGCCCGCGCGCGGCATTTTCGCGGCCGGTGACATACGGCAGAACTCGGCTGCACAGCTGGTCAGTGCAGCGGGCGATGGGGCGACGGCTGGGATCGCGGCGCGGCGGTATGTTGAGGCGCTGTCCTTGCGCTAGCAGATGTAATCGGGCTAAGGGAAGTAGAGTAGAGAAGATGAAAGGCATATAATTCCTTGTTGATGAACAAGGTAATGCGAAATCTGTCGTTTTAGATCTTGAAGAATGGGGAGACTTGTGGGAGGACTTCTACGATGGCATACTCGCCCAAAACGCTTTGAATGAGGGACCGATGATTCCCTGGGAAACTTTGAAGGCAGAGTTAGACGCTGAGCTAGAACAAGGGGAAGAATGGCAGGTATCACTGGTAGATGACTGAAGATGGATATTCCATTCAGTTCTCATCAGCGTCAGCAAGAGAACTGAGACAATTATCCGCACAGATCAAGCGACGCATTCGTTCCGTCGTAACTAGCCTTTCTACAGATCCACGGCCACCTGGTTATCGTAAGCTCCGAGGGTATGACCGACTTTACAGAGTTCGAGGTGGTAACTAACGTATCATAGATGAAATCGATGATGTTTCAAGATTGATTAGCATCGCTCGATTGAGTCATCGCCGTGATGTATATCGTTCTCTGTAACCAGAAGGAAATGACAGGATCAACATGGACTTTCAATTCACCAATGAACAAGAAGACTTCCGACGGGAGGTGCGCGAGTTTCTTGCCAAGAATCTCGGCGAGGACTGGAACGGGATCGTGCCGGATGACTACTTCACAGATGAAAACTGGCGGATTATCCGAAATCTGACGGGGAAGCTTGTTGAGCGCGGCTGGCTCACGCTGGCGTGGCCCGAGGAGTACGGCGGGCAGGGCAGGCCGCACATCGAGCAGATGATTTACAACGAGGAGACGGCTTATTTCCGCGCTCCCACGCGGGACACTAGCATGGGAACGCACATGGTCGGCCCGTCCATTATGTTGTACGGCACTGATGAACAGAAGGCGAGATACCTGCCCGAGATTGCCGAAGGGCAGGCCGTCTATTGCCAAGGGTTCAGCGAGCCTGAATCCGGCTCGGATCTTGCTTCGCTTCAACTGCGCGCCGTCGAGGATGGAGACGACTTCGTGCTTAATGGCTCCAAGATATGGACGAGTGGGGCGCAGCGCGCAAATCGCTGTTATATTATGGTGCGCACTGACCCGGATGCGCCCAAGCATCGCGGCATCAGTGTCCTCATCGTGGATATGAACACGCCGGGAATCGAGGTAGCGCCTATCATCAACATGTTCGGTGTTCACTACTTCAATCAAGTCTTTTTTGAGAATGTGCGCGTACCGAAACAGAATATGATTGGCGAGAAGAACCGAGGCTGGTATGTCGCCGCAACTACTTTGGACTTTGAGCGGTCGGGAGTTGGGCGCTACGGCTCGAACCGCCGCGATCTGGAAGAGCTTGCAGACCTGTCGAAGCAGATAAGGCTGAACGGAAGCACGATGAACAAGGATCCGAAGTTTCGGCGGAGACTGGCGGAACTCTGGACCGCCAATGAGGCGGGCAGGGTGGTCGCCTACAATGTGGCGTGGATGCAGAGTGAGGGGCTTGTGCCGAATAAGGAAGCGTCCGCAGCCAAGCTGGTCGGCAGCGAGATAAGCCAGCGTATCAGCCAGCTTGGTATGCAGATGCTGGGGATGTACGGGCTGCTGGACGAAGGCTCGAAGTGGGCTTACGTCAATGGAAGAGTCGCGCAGCAGTGGATGGATTCAGTGTCGCTGACAATACGCGCCGGTACGTCGGAGATACAGCGCAACATCATCGCCAGCCGTGGGCTTGGTCTGCCGAGAGGGTAGAGGATTGCTTCTTTGGGCACTGGTTGCGGCGGGGGGCGCGTTGGGTGCGATGTCCCGCTACGGCGTTGACCGCGCGGTGAATGGGGTTTTCGGCACGACGGTGCTCGGCACATTCGCGGTAAACATCAGCGGGTCGTTTCTGCTTGGGCTGCTGGTGGCTGCGGGGGTTGGACGGATGGGTCTGCCGGACGAAGCAAGGGCGTTTGCCGCGGTGGGCTTTCTTGGCTCGTACACGACATTTTCAACGCTCACGGTTGCCAGCGTACAGTTAGCGGGCGACGGCGACTGGTTCCGCGCCGCGGTGAATGTCATAGGGAGTATAGTGGTCGGTGTAATCGCGGCGTTCGCGGGCATTGCTGTGGGCAGGGCGGTGCTTTAGGGGCGCGGCGAATTCCCCTCACATGCGACAGCTTAAAACATGTCAGTTGCGCCGCGCACTGTAAGAATGGCGCCAACCGCCAACAAGACCAGACCCATAGCCAATATCAGGTTGGTGAGTTGCACTTTGCCGGTGAGCTTTGCGCCGTAGTAGCTTCCGATCATCGCTGCGCCACCCATGAGCACGAGCAAGACATAGTCAACCTCTCCCTGCAGCACATGGCCCACCCAGCCGAATGCTCCTATGAACATCCCAATGAAGAGGTTCGTTCCCGCCGCAATGCGTGGGTCAACGCGGAGTATTCGAATCAGGGCCGGCAGACGAATGCTGCCTAGTATCAGCCCTACGGCGCCTCCGAGCAGGCCAACTCCCAGCCCGATTCCGGCTTCTGCCGACATGCGGCCCGGCGTGAACAGGCCTGCCGAGCCTGACAGTTCGCCGCCGAACATGTTGGTGTCGGACGCGCCCTCTCTCCTGCGCTCACGCGCCATAATCAGGAATTCGATTCCTTGCCAAAATACCAGCAATCCGGCGAACAGTATCAGGATTCCTTCGGGCGCAACATCGCTAAGGAAGCCGCCAATGAATGCCCCAACAAACGCGGGTATGCCCATCACGAGGACTATCCTCACGTTGACGCGGCCTTCACGGAGGTGACGGATTGACCCTGACAGACACGCGAGCCCACTGACGAGGATGTTTGTCCCGCCGGCTATGGGGGCGGCCATTCCCAGTAGCAGCATTGCGGGGAGGCGAATGGTGCCTAGCGCGAGTCCGACGAAACCACCAAGTATGCCAACGGCGAATGATATTGCCGTCAGAAGCACTGCTTTCCAGAGAACTATGCCTGAAGCAAATTCAATCTCACTCAAATTGTGGATCTCCTTCCTTCTTATCTCTTTGAGTTGTGTAAAATCCTCATCACTTCGTTAGCTGCCTTTGGAATTGGCCACTTCCTCCAGTTCAATTCGCATCTCGTCTATTTGCTCGCGTGTGGCGGGATGGTGCCCGTAGCAAGCTCGCGTGAAAGCGGCGGTAGCGGCGCGCACGAGGGACCTAGGGAACAGTTCTTCCAATGTGCGCTGGAACTCGGACGGTGTTTCGCTGGATTGTCGCGGATGCCCGCGCTGTTCCGCCAGCGTCAGGAGGCCGAAATAAACTCGGAAGACGTCAGTGATATTCGGATCATCTGAGGGCAGGCGCAGACCGGGCAGCGCCCTGCGCCTGCGGAATCTGGAAGGCAGCATGTTGAGAAGGAGGCTCGCGAAGTCATAAGTTAGGTCGGCGTCTTCAATCAGGGATTCTCGCAGCCCGTCAACTTCCTCGCTTCTGCGCCTGGCGCGCCGTTTATATGCCAGCGCCATCAGCAGAAGGGCGCCGACAATGATAGCGGTGACCACGGACCACTGTAGGATTTGGAGGAGCAAAAGAGCTACCGGCTCTGCCTCGCCGTCCCTAGTGAAACCTTCGAAGTTGCCGACGCCCTGTGGAGGTGCGAATGTTCTCTCCGGCTGGGGCTCGCCGCCCAGCCAAACCAGCAACGCGAACAACGCCCTCGTCAGGAAATCAACGACGTAAGCCAAGGGGTATATGAAAACGTAAACACTGCCTTGGCGATAAGTTCCAGTGCCCATAGAAACGGAGCGGCGATTATAGCAAGAACATTACGCTGGAGCAGGCTGAACAGTAAGCCCAGGATAACCAGCGCACCTACCATTCCGCCAATCAGGCGCGTCCAAGTGCGGGTTCCGTTAGTCTGCTGGGATGTGGGCGCCATATGCGCGATAATGAGTCCTGAAACACCCGAGGCGAAGAAGACAAACATCATCGGGAATACATTGAGGTCGGCGGGATTGGCGATGTCGATAACCGCAGCGATGGCAAGAATGAGGATGCCAATCTTGAAGCTGGTGCTGAGACTCTCCGAAGGCATGTCCGCTGCGCCGATATGTCCGCCGCGCCACCAGAGCGCCGCCCCGCCAAAGCTGCCGTAAATCGCCTTCAGTATGAACCTGTCAGACACCTCTCCGGAAGTCATTGCGCCGATCCAGCCTAGATTCAGGACGTCTGTGTCGGGCGAGACTTGCGAGGCGACCATCAGATACACAACGATGACCCCGGCGATCATCTGCAAGCCATAAGCCATCAAGGACGGCATGACAATCATTGCCAGAGTGCGCGCTGTTATGAGAGAGATTGCCATTACTGCCAGCACAGCGACCCACGAGATTGGGCTTGCTGTGGCGCCGAATGGAAAGCTCAACACGCCTAGGAGCGCGACAAGCCAGGCGCTTTCAGATATGAGCAGGGCACCGGTGACCAACTTTTCCCGAGTAGGACTCACGGTTCTACTCCCTCGGCACCCATAGCCGCGAAACGCCTTGCTTGTCTCTGATCAGCGAATTCCAAACCTTCGAACGAACTCCCAATCTCGTGCTGCAGGACTCCTTCCGGCATCGGTGGGCAGGGTTCGTCGCCGACATAGACAAGTACGACCTTGTGTCCGTGAGAGCGCATAGTTTCCAGTATTTGCGGCAGTTCTTCAGATACTAAAGATATGACGACGACGATGGTAGCGCCCATCGGGAAACGACGCCATTGTTGTCCTAGCTGCGAGGCGATCGAGCCTATCGGAAGTGGACGGATCGAGGCGAGCGCTTCAAGGATCATGGTCAACTGGTCGGGAGACTGGCTTGGCGCAATCTTCATTGGCCTGTCAGCAAGCACGGGGGTGCCGTTTGAGAACAATCCAAGACTGTACTGCTTCTCGGAGGCGTACACTGCAAGAGATGCCGCAGCGGTGATGATGCGTTCAAGATGAACTGCCGAATAGCCTTCCCATGTGTGCGCCATAGTGTCAACAGCCACGGCAAGCACGACCGTCATAGACGAGCTTGGCTCGAAGGTGCGTACCTGGATTTCCTGCATCCTGGCGGTTGCTTTCCAGTCAACTGTTTTGAGCGGGTCTCCCATCTGGTAGTCACGCAGTCCCATCGGCCTAGAGGTGTCCTCGAAGATGCGTATGCCACCTCGAGTCTCGCCAAGAGGGCGCGCGGCGGGTATGCCAATCTGCGGCAGGGAAACTATTCTTGGATAAACGAGCACATAGTCTCGGTCTTGCGTGGTTCTTTCACTGCTGAAGAATCCAAAGAGGTCGCCGCTGTTCAGTGTCGAGGGCCCGACACGAAAGAAGCCGCGGCGGCTGCATTGAAAGTCATAAGTCCAGCGCACGCGCTCATACCAGGACATTGAAGTTGAATGGCGGAGGGTCTTTCCTTCCGGGTTGGGGCTGCCAACTACGTCGGCGCCTTCGAGCGTCATGGATGCCGGAACTTCGTCCTCGACGCGTACTCGCCCAAGGGGGAGCGGCTTACGGTTAGTCAGGGTAATGGAAAGCGTCGCCTTTTCTCCGATAAATACGCGCTGCTGGGAGAACTCGCGCTCGTAAGTAAGGTGTTCCAGGGATGCCTTGTTCCATATTCTTGCCGTGCCCACCACGAGCAAGCCCATTACGCTGAAACCAATGAGCAAGCCCTCGCCCGCGAAGACACCGATGATGATCAGCACGACGAAGATGAGAATCCATAACTCATGCCACATCTGGCTCAGCATGGGCTACCTTTCGATAGGCACGGAGACACCGGCGAGAATTTCGCGCAAGACCTGTCCAGCCGTGCGTCCCCTCAGGCGGGCGTTGGAGGCGACAATCAGTCGGTGAGAGAGCACGGGCAAGGCGAGTTCCTTTACGTCGTCCGGAGTGACGAAATCGCGCCCATTGAGGGCGGCGCGCGCCTGCGATGTCTTATAGAGCGCGAGTCCTGCGCGAGGGCTCGCGCCTAAGGTGAGGGATTGATTTGTGCGAGAGGACTGGATGATGTCAACGATGTACATCCGCACCGCATCGTCCACCAGAACTTGATTGACCAGTGCCTGCATTTCTGACAGTTCTGCGGCGTCTATGACCGCATCAATCTCCGGCGGCTCGAAATCGCGTTCGAAGCGCAGAAGTATATCCGACTCTTCCTCCGGGGTAGGGTAGCCGAGCCGTATGCGAAGCATGAACCTGTCGAGTTGCGCCTCGGGCAGCGGAAATGTCCCTTCCATTTCTATGGGGTTCTGCGTAGCCATTACGAGGAACGGCTCCGGGAGGGGCCTGGTTTCGCCATCGACGGTAGCTTGCCGTTCTTGCATTGCTTCGAGGAGGGACGACTGCGTGCGCGGAGTGGCGCGGTTTATCTCGTCAGCGAGCAGCATCTGGCTGAATATCGGACCGCCGCGAAACTGAAAGTCGCCGGTGCGCTGATTGTAGAAGTTCACGCCCAGCACATCGGTCGGCATCAGGTCCGGCGTGAACTGGATGCGCTTGAAGGTGCATTGCAGCGACTGAGCCAGCGCCTTCGCGAGAGTGGTCTTTCCGATGCCCGGCGCGTCCTCAACCAGTATATGCCCGCGACACAGCAAGGCGATGATGGCGAGATTGATGGGTTCGTCTTTGCCCACGATAACGCGCTGGACATTTTCGCGTATTCGCGTTGCCATCCGCTGAATGTTTTCGACTGCGATTGCGTTGGTCAACTGACGCCTCACATTGCTGTTGCGGCCTTGTAGTGGGAAAGGACTCGCCAACCGGCTTATTTATCCTTTGGCCGCGTGGCGGGCCTTTGGCCGCATAGTGAGGTAAGTATAATGCACGCAACACCAAACCACTAGCCAGCCGCGAAATTCACTGGTTTATGCTATTGTAATACGCTATATTTAGAGAAGCGTGTCCTTCGCAGGGAAGACCATGTGAGACGGCGGAGCTGAGTGCAAATCAGGGACGCGCTATTTCCTCGATGCCCGGTGGTGTAGTGGTAGCACAAAGGACTTTGGCTCCTTTGACCGAGGTTCGAATCCTCGCCGGGCAGCTTCACATCCTCAGCTTACATTTTAGGCGTACCTGTCTGTTCAAAAGGTGTGAGGCGAGAGCGGCCGGCCGTGGCGCTGTGGTGGAAAGGGTGTGTGGAATGGTGGAGTGGGTGGGGAAGTGGCAGGAGCGGCAGGATTTGAACCCGCGACACTCGGTTTTGGAGACCGATGCTCTACCAAGCTGAGCTACGCTCCTGCGAACTTTTGGAACCGGATTGGCGTGCGGAGTTGGGTTTCTGCCACTGCCTGTCTGGTCTTCAGCGGCATCGTGCATTGGAATGCGCGCGCCACGACTTGATGCAATTCCCCTAAAACAGGCGAATTGTTTACCATCACTACCTCCATTGTACTACGACCATACTTGTGTTGTACATGAATTTTTCGAGGTTTTCAGGCGAGTGGAAGACCAGTTGTTGCGCTTGCTTGAAGGTCTTCTCAGCAGGGTGCGGCGCTTATTAAATCAAACTGTAATTCCTGGCTTGCGCGCTCGATGAGTGACGGATAGTCGTTGGCGGCGCGGTTGACTTCGCTGGATACCAGATGGTACGAGATTTCGTGCCATTCCTGTGTTTGCAGCAGCGCGAGCAGGGCGTCGGAATCCTCATCTTCACCGAGCCATTGGTGATAGGTGTCCGGCGAGAGGATGACGGGCATCCGATGATGGATGGGCGCGACAAGATTGTTGGCGGCGCAGGTGATGATGGCACAAGAGTCGATGTCGCCGTCCGGCGTTCTTTCGCTCGACCAGATTCCGGCGAATGCCACCGGTGCATCGTCCTTGCGCTCAAACCACATCGGCGTCCTTTTACCGGATGAATCCTTTTCCCACTCGTAGAAGCCGCTTGCGGGGATTAGGCATCGGCGACCCCTAAACGCCTCACGAAACGACGGCAGCTTGTGCACGGTTTCAGCGCGTGCGTTGAACAGGGGACGGCTTACTTTTGATGTCTTATTGCTCCGTGCACCCGCCATTCCCCAGCGCAGGAGTCTTGCGCTGTTCTTGCTGGGAATGCTTTCTTGTGAGTCTTTATGAATGGTCAACACCGACGCTGTCGGGGGGATGTTCCAGCGTGGATGATAGATGTCATGCATTATCGAAGGGTCGAAGTTGAACTGCTCGGCAAGTGCGTCTA
The DNA here is from genome assembly GCA_965222145.1 of Dehalococcoidia bacterium. Lineage (GTDB taxonomy): Bacteria > Chloroflexota > Dehalococcoidia > Lucifugimonadales > JADFKI01 > Bin90. The sequence goes on from CBDCTG010000001.1 coordinate 891,499, forward strand.
GTTCTGGAAAGAGTCCGAATCTCCCGCACATGGGAGCCCTCCTTTTTCTTTGTCTGTCTCTAGAAATTATAGCCGTATCGAGCACGGTAGTGGCAGGTGTATCCGGTTCGTCTTTGTGTGCGATGTAATCAGTGCCAGTCATGGGAGCGCGGCATTCGCACGCCCGAGCGCAGCGCCCGCACCTCGGAGACTATGATGTTCGCGGTGCCGTCATAGCGCGATAGTTCGCCTGCGACCAGGACGACCTGACTGCCGAGTTCTCTGCGGTAGCGCTTGTATATATCCGCCCAGAGGATGACCTGAGTATCGCCGATCTCGTCCTCGATAGTGACAAATATCGTGCCGTCTTTGCCCTTGGGGTGCTGCCTCGCAACGGGCCAGCCTGCCACTAGCACAGGCGCGCCGTCGTCCAACCTCTCCACTTCGGCGCAGGTTAGCACTTCCGGCGCAAGCGTGGGTCTGACGAACTGCATCAGGTGTCCTCGTGGGTATATGCCCATTACGGCGTACTCAGTCGCCATCTTCTGAGCATCCGTGAAGTCTGCAAGGCGCGGGACACTTGCATCCATTGAAGCGGGCAGCGCAGCCTGTCCGTTCCTGCCCGGACGGGAATGCAGACCTGCCTCCCATAGTGACTGCTTACGGTTGGGGGCGATGGTGTCGAACGCTCCGGCCATAACCAGCGATTCCACCGCCTGCGGCTTCAGACCCGTGCGTCTCACGAGGTCGCCCGCATTGGTGTATGCGCCGCCGCGCTTCCGTTCCCGGATGATAGCGCCGGCACCCGCTTCCCCCACATCTTTAATGAATCTCAGACCCAGCAGCACGGACTTGCCTTGCTGAGTACACTTTGCCTCAGAGCGGTTCACACAGGGGTTGAGGAACGGCACGCCGAAGCGCCTGGCATCCTGCTTTAGCGTCTCTATGGGATAGAAGCCCATCGGCTGGTTGTTCATAAGCGCCACGAAGAACTCGGTCGGGTGGTACCGCTTGAGCCACGCCGCCTGGTATGCGGTTATGGAGAATGCGTGGCTGTGAGACTCGGGGAACATGTAGTGCCCGTTCACCTTGCCGAACACTTTTTTCGCCACATCATCTGAAACGTCGTTCTTGCGCGCCCCATCCAGAAAGCGCTGCCAGTGCGTCTCTATCAGGTGTTCGTTGTTGGGTCTAGCGAAGGCGCGACGGACCTCGTCCGCTTGCGCAGCGCTCATCCCGCCCACGTCCATCAGAAGCTGCACCACTTGCTCCTGCCAGACTATGATGCCCCAGCCTCGTTTCAGGGCGCGCTCTTCCAATTTGTGGTCGTAGTTCCACTCGACGCCGTGGCGATAGCGGTCTATGAACTGTGAGACCGCGCTACCCTGCATGCCTACGCCGGGACGTATTAGCGCGACCTGATACGCCAGGTCGCGCAAGTTACGGGAGCACAGCCGCTGGGCTATCTTGAGCTGCGCGGGAGATTGCAATAGAAACACTCCTTTCGAGTTGCCGGTGTTTATCATGTCGTACACGGCAGTGTCTTCGGGGTCTATCCTGCTCAGGTCGGGACGCGCGCCCGTGCGTTTCTCGACGAGGTCAAGCGCCTCTTCTATCTGATCGAGCACCGGCAGGGAGAGGATGTCTATCTTGGCGAAGCCGGCGTCCTGAACGCTGTCCTTGTTCCAGTCCATTATGTAGCGTCCATCGGTCGCTCCCGCTCTTACGGGCACCATCTCGGGAATGGGCGAACTGCTCAGCACCATCCCGCCCACATGCTGGCCCAGTGAGCGGGGGGCGCCGATAAGCTGCGGCGCAAGTTCCGCCAGCATTTTCCAACCCGGGGCGTCCGCCCTGTCTCTGAAGTCGGGCAACTGCCGCATGTCCTCTCCCAGAAGCGTGGCATCGCCCGAAAGTCCCTGCTTCGACAGCAGTTTCAGCTGCTCGCGCGGCAGTCCCAGCGCCTTTCCGAGGTCTTGTATGACGCCCTTCAGCCTGTATGTGCCGATTGCCCCCGCAAGCACGGCGCGCTCCGGTCCGAAGCGCTGATGAACGCGCTCTATGAGTGCATCACGGATGCTTCTTGGGAAGTCCAGGTCTATGTCGGGCAGGGTTCCGACATCCTCCGAGATGAAGCGTTCCAGGCTTAGATCCCACATGAGCGGGTCAATGTGACTGATGCCGATGAGGTAACCCACGAGCAGCGCGACGGATGAGCCGCGTCCCCTGCCCGGAGGCCTGCTCTCCAGCGGCACTTCCGAACTCACCAGACCTCGCTCCTCCGCTATCTTCCGCGCTATAAGCGCTATCTCGCGGTACAGCAGCAGAAAGCCCGCCATGCCGTGAATCTCTATGAGCCTGAACTCTTCACGCAGGCGCTTCTCCACTTGTTCCGTTACCGAGCCATAGCGTCGCACGGCGGCTTCGTAGCATAGCCTTTCGAGGTAGGTCTGAGGCGTGTAGCCGTCCGGTACATCGGCGTCGGGCAGGCAGTATCCCAGGTCGGTGTCGAGATTGAAGTCGCAGCTATCCGCGATTCGCAAGGTGTTGCCTATCGCTTCGGGACAGTGGCGAAACAGCCGTTGCATCTGCTCAGCCGACTTGAGATAGAACTGGTCGTTGGGTTTGATTTGCCGCAGGGCGCGGTCTATGGTGGTGTTGTGCGCGGCTGCGACAAGCGCGTGCTGGAGTTTGTATCGATGCGGGCTGTGGTAGAGCACATCATTCGTCGCTACAAGGGGTGTACCGACCTCCTGCGCGATACTCACAAGCCGCCTGTTGCGCTTCGTATCCCCATGTAGGAAATTCTGCTGGAGTTCTATGTACACGCAGTCGGAGCCGTGCCAGTCCATGTACTGTTGCAGTTGTGTCAGCGCTTCGGATTGCCGCCCCTGCTGCATCAGACGAGATAGAAGACTGTCGCGTCCGCCCGTAAGCAGCACGGTTCCCTTGGCGTGCGCTGACAGGTATGTCGGATCAAGGCGCGGCTCTCGGCGGTCAAGGCTGTTCGCGAGTGTGAGCAGCTGCGATATATTGGCGTAGCCTTCACGTGTTCTGGCAAGTAGGGTCAGACGGCTGTTATCGGTAAGCGTGAGTTCGCATCCGCTAACGGGCTTTATTCCGAGGCTGTTGGCGAGACGCGCGAACTCCAGCGCGCCGCACAGGTTTGTGTCCGTCAGGGCGAGCGCCGGGTAGCGGTACTCTGATGCTTGTGCGAGCAGCTCGTGGACATGAGACGCACCCTGTCCGAATGAGTAGAAGCTCTTGCAGTGAAGTTCTGCGTATTTTGCCGGCATGACAAGACCACATCCTTATGCTGCCGACAGAGGCTGCCTGTACCAGCAACCGTCGTGCTCGTCCCTGAACAGCACAAGACGCTGACCGCCGACATCGGTGACGCTGAAGTAACAGCGCGTCACAGGCGTGGGCAGCCACCACAGGTCGAAGCGCCACAGGTCGTCTATTCTATCTATCCTGTGCCAGCCTTTCTTCAGCCGGACTTCTAATGGGCGATGAGCCTCACCTTCGTGCACGGTTACGGCAAGCGGCGAGTGTAGAGATGTGAAGGCGTCACCGGCGGATGCGTCCACAGGGACCTTCAGCGCGCGCATTTCGGGCACGGGATGCCAAGGCGCGACTTCTACGACGCGATGGAGCGCAGGCATGCTTTTCATTCGCGTCCGGAGTTTCTTGTCTATGTCCGCTATCCTGCCGTGCCTTCTGTCTCTCGCGTCTTCCAGCAGTCCTAGCTGCCTGCCTGCATCGCCACTCAGTTCTTCCAAAGTGAGCGTCAAGTCATCCAGAGGAGCATCGGGTGGATGTGCCTCAAGTCGATCTCTGATCAGTTGAGATGCGTTCTTCCAGTCGCCCACAGGCTCTTTGAATCGGATAGTCTGCGCCCAGGGAGCAGCGTCCAGCACGGTTGAGGTGAGCGTGATCAAGCTAACCAGCCTGCGCCGCAGTTGGGGTCTGCCGTATGCACGTTGCAGCAGAATGTCCGCTGTTACCAGAAGCAACTCGATGGAAGTTGATGAGAACGGCAGGGAAGCATACTCAACGATTGACGCTGTCTGCTTTATGGGGACTACGGGGCGCCGGTCTATGCCGCTGCACAGTTCCCACGCGAGACTGCCTTCGCGTCCGAAGCGGTCGGTCAGTATATCGCGTGAAAGAGAAGCCACCTGACCCATATAGTGGACGCCGAAGCTGTGCAGCGAGCCCTTCAAATCGTCGGACAACGGGAGAAGCTCGATGGACATGGGCGCGAGAAAGCCGACAGTATCTGCCGGGCAGATGGCAGTTCCCAGTGACTTGGCGGTCCGTGCTGCTATGTACGACGTGAACTTCGAGTCGCCTACGCCGACACGCGCGCCAAGGTGGGCGGGAACGGCGTTAAGCAGCGCAGCCGCGACATCCGCCTCGCCTCCGTGCAGCAGTTCCAGCCCGTCCAGACGCGCGTAGGCTGTGCCAAGTTCTGCGGACTCAACACGGTCGCTTACCTGAAGCAGCGCATTGATCGCCTCGTCGAAGACGCGCCGGTAGTACGGCTCGTCCGCATCGAGTATAATGAGACCGTTGTGGCAGGACATGGCCTGTTCCAGAGTCATTCCAGCCCTTGCGGAGGCCCCTGCGGAGCTATCAACTACCAGGGGCTTCCCGTATGTTCTGTCCACTACGGCTATTTGGCTGTCTTTCAGGTGTGCGTGTCTTTGCAGTTCCGCCTTGGCTCTCAGATGTGTGATGAGCACGCAGGCAATCCTCATATCGCCTCCGTTGATGTGTTGTGATGCAAGATGATACGTGGTAGAGTGTAGCGAACAGATGTACGCTTTGTCAACCGGGGATAATCTTTCTCGCGAGGACGGGCAGGGTGTTGCTGCTGGATAGCCCGCGGATACGTGCTAACATGAGATTACAGCACCCTATCTTGCGTATGGTGTGCGCTACAAATCTGGATATGTGCGTGTTGGAGATGACAGGACGGAGGTGACCGAAGTGAATACTCAGACTCAGGAACGGCTCAATGGCCTGCTGCGCGACTTCGAATCACTGAAGCTCCAACAGGTAGGCTATCCTTGCAACCAGAACTTCGACTACTCGGCGCTGCTGCCCTTCTTGAGCTACTGCCCCAACAATGTGGGCGACCCTTTCCACGACAGCAATTTCCGCAGCAACACCCACGAGATGGAGCGTGAAGTCGTGGGTCTGTTCGCCGATATGATGCACCTGTCGAGGGATGATGCCTGGGGTTACGTCACCTCCGGCGGCACCGAAGGGAACATGTACGGGTTGTACATAGGCCGCGAGATGTTTCCTGACGGCGTTGTGTATTTCTCACAGGATACTCATTACAGCGTGGTCAAGATTTTGCGCGTTCTGAAGTCGCGCAACATAATGATCAAGAGCCAGGACAACGGAGAAATAGACTACGAAGACCTTTATGAGACGATCAGAATCAATCGCGACTCGCCCGTAATCTTCATTGCGAACATAGGAACCACGATGAAGGGGGCGGTGGACGATGTCGGCAGGGTGCGAGAGATTCTCGACGACCTGGTGATTACAAACTTTTACATACACGCCGACGCCGCGCTGAGCGGAATGGTTCTACCCTTCGTGGATGAGCCGCAGCCTTATGGATTTGACGCAGGCTTCGACAGCGTCGCGGTGAGTGGGCACAAGATGATCGGGTCGCCGATGCCCTGTGGCGTGGCTCTGACAAAGCGCGAATATGTCGGACGCATTGCGCGGTCGATAGAGTACGTGGGTGTACTGGACACCACTCTGACGGGATCGCGCAACGCAATCACGCCACTAATGCTATGGTACGCCTTTGAGCAGCATGGATTAGACGGTTTCCGTAACATCGTAGGGGAATGCATCTCCGTCGCCGAGTACGCCGTTTCTCGCTTCAACGACAGCGGTATCCCGGCTTGGCGGAACAGGGACTCAATTACGGTAGTGTTCCCAAAGCCGTCGGAGGAAGTAATTAGAACGTGGCAGCTCGCTCCTTACGAGGACATCGCCCACCTCATAGCAATGCCCCATGTGACGCGTGAGATCATAGATAGGGTAGTTGATGACTGTTTACGCAGCCAACAGACAAACCCAAGCACGGGAGAATGATTGTGATAATGAACAGAATTATTGTGATGGCAAGGAACGAAGTTGGCGTTATAGCAGACATAAGCAAGGCACTCGCCGACGAGGGGATCAACATAGAGACCATAAGCGCCGAAGGATTATACGAGAAGGGGGTCATAACCCTTACCACTGATGCCTACGATGACGCACTACGAGTTCTGACGCACGCCGGCTTCAAGACGGTGTCGGACGAGTCGCTGGTAATAAGGCTCCCGGATGAGCCGGGCGCCCTCGCAAAGGTGGCGGAGAGATTCAAGAATGCAGGCGTGAACATACAGAGCTTGCACATTATCGACCGCAGGGACGGGCACGCTTTGGTGGCGCTGTCCTCAGATGATCGCGCGAAAGCCGAGACCATAGTGGATAGCGCCACCGTCGTGTAATCTCACCGACTATGCGTGAGCCTTGGACGGAGCGCTGATCTGAACAGGGCAGTGAAGTGACGCGCAATTCTGGACAAACCAATCCTGTAATCAGCTAACCCGGACTACACAAGATCCGCGACATTCAAGGGAAGTAGCACGGGCAATACCGATGCCATGCTCCAATGCAACCGCGCAATTATGCTACACGCGCACATCATGGGATGAAACTGTCTTTAGTCCAGGGTCGCAACGCGATGTGCGTTTATCCAATCCCAATCGAGCGCGAAGCCTAGGCCCGGCGCATCGGGCGCTTCCAGAACACCCCGCTCGTTGAGCGATATGTCCTCGACCAAGCCGAACTGGTGCGCCTCCGTGGGCATCCAGTATTCGTAGTACGCACAGTTCTGCACTGAGCAGATTACATGAAGATTGGCTATGTTCAACAGCGAGTTTCCAGCCGTGCCGATCTCGCAGTTAATGCCGAATCCTTCAGCCATAGAACACAGCTTCTTCAGTCCCGTGATGCCGAGCTTCCGTGCCGTGCCGCGCACGAGCCTCAGCGCCTTGAGGCGGATGTAATGGTAGCCGGCCTGGAATTGGTTCTCAGGTTTGTCGCTCATGCAAATCGGAGTGATAAGACGTCTGCTGAGTTCGGCAATGTTATCGTATTCGTGAGGCGGAATCGGGTCTTCGTACCAGTAGAACCCGAGGTCGTCAGCGGCGCTTCCCACCGCCAAGGCTTTACGGAAGTCGTAGCCGTTATTGGGATCGAGCATAAGCTCCATGTCATCGCCGACGATGTCTCGGACACCAGCCATCATGGTAATGGCATCGGTGGTGCCCATGATGCCGGGGTGAATCTTATAAGCGCGGAATCCGGCTTCCTGTATCTGACGTGCCTCTTCGAAGTAGCCTTCCGGATTCACATGACGCGGCGGGTAAGTGGCATAGACCTCAGTCTCGTCACGGCTGGCTCCCAGCAGTCTGTAAACTGGCACACCGGCTGCCTTGCCGGCGATGTCCCATAAGGCGACGTCTACCGGCGCCCACGCATTCATGGTCAGTCCGCGCCGTCCGCTGAGAATCGGAAGGCGATTCCACAGACGCTCGCGCTCAAACGGGTCTCGCCCGATAATCTCGGGCTTCAGCACATTGAGGATGGGCCCGAACTGCCCGTGCCCTCCGCCCCTGAAGTCTCCGACGAAGCAGTTGCCCTCGATGCCCTCATCGGTCAAGATTCGCAAAACACCCTGCTCGACTTCGCCGAAAAAGCGGCCAAGATCGGAGTCCAAACCGGTATCCGGCAGAGTGCGCCTGACAACTTCTATTCTTACGTCGGTAATTTTCAATTGCCTTCTCCGCTATGAGATGAGGATTCATATTTTCGCTGGAGGCGCGCTAATGGCGCGAGGATGGTGGGTGCTGAGACTCGTTCGTGGCGTGCGGTATTGTATCAAAGTGTTGTAGTCGTGATGTCGCGTTATCCCCGTCGTTGCTGCGAAACCTCTGAAATGTCAAGAGTTGAACCTCCGTGATGCGGAGCGTGCTCCACAGCATCGAAGAGTACCAAGGAGGCCTGTAAGCCGAGTTCTGTGCCGGACGCGCTCGTTGCGTGCCCGGTGGCGACCATCTATCTAGCTTTGTCGTTGCCGACAAGGTCATGCGGCCAACCCGGGGAAAGGTCGGGCGCCCGTAATCCCCCTATTAGGCCTTGCTCCGGATAGGGTTTGCCTGGACCTCCGATGTTACCACCGAAGCGGTGCGCTCTTACCGCACCTTTTCACCCTTACCGCGGCATAAAGTCGCGGCGGTATGTCTCTGTGGCACTGTCCGTCGGGTCGCCCCGCCCCGCCGTTAGCGGGTATCCTGCCCAGTGGAGCTCGGACTTTCCTCTCTCCCGCCATAAAACGGGACAGCGGTCGCCCAGCCTCCTTGGCAATATCCATTGTAACATTGACCGGTGAAGCCAATTAGTGTCGCATCAGTATGGCAAGAGGGATATAAGTCGCAAGGACGGCCGGGTTCAACCAGCATACAGCCAGATCGATACGAAGAGGCAATGGGCAAGCGCGAAGTTAATCTCTAATCGCAAGACCGCCGAAGAACGTGGAGATTTACATTCTCAGCGCTAAGATAATACTTCGACCGAATCATCGTGAACCACAATCTTGGAGATGTGCAGGAGTAGGAACGCCTGTTGCTCCTCAAAGCTGAAGGTATCCCAGTTTGCGATTGTGTCCTGCACATCCCAGTGGCGATCCCAGGTTGTGGCACTGGTTCGCGCGTTGTCCAACTGCCTGAGATGGTCTCGCACAGCGCCGAGACCAAATTCACCCCGCGCCGCACGCTTCAGGTTCAGGAGGAAGCGACGTTCGGCGTTCTTGATTCGCTTGTCCCATATTTCTTGAACCTTGACATTGGCCTGCTCCGGTACGTTGTTGGCAGCAGCCGTATCGCCGCCGCTATTGAGCGAGTCGTGAAGGTGCGACAGGACAGCGGATTCCAGAACAGGGGCACGCCAAGTGTGATATCCACAGAGGCTCTGATTGTTGCGGCTTTGGCACTGGTAGTATCGGTAAACGCCCCGCGCGCTATTGCCGTCCTTGCGGCGCCAAGACTGCCTTCTCGTGACACCCATCATTTTATTGCCACAGTAGCCGCAGAATGCTAATCCGGATAGAAGGAAAGGTTCAGTGTTCACCGACCTTGAAGACGGTCGTCGCGCCTTGGTCTGGTCCTGCGCCTTGCGAAATAGCTGAGGGCTGACAATCGCCTCATGAACCTTGGGCAGGCGAAGCCCGAAGCGGTAGTAGGTGCCCGTGTAAGTAGGGTTTCGGAGGATGTCACGGATAGTGACCATGTTCCATCTGCCGCCGCGACGCGTCTTGATGTTGTGTTCGTTCAGGTACTGTGCGATGAGCCGAAGTCCCAGCCCCTCGTTGATGTACTTGTCGTAGATAACCCTAACGGTCGATGCCTCCACTTCAACGACTTCGAGCATGCCGTCTTCTCCATTTCGGTAGCCAAAGGGTGGCTTGCCAAGCCCTTTGCCGAGCATGGCTCGCTTGCGCATGGAGTCCTTAATGCGCTCGCTCCGAGCTTTGGACACGCCTGCAGGGCCCAAAGAGTCGAGGGCATTCTGCAGCGGGTCAGGTAGGTTATCGTCCTCACAGATAACTTTGCATCCTGTCGCCTCAATCTCGATAATCGTTCGCACGACCTCTTCAAGGTTGCTTCCGAGATGTGTGGTATCGGGCACGACTACAAGGAAATTGCTGTTGGAATTAACGATGTGCTCCAACATACGACCGTATTCGGGAAAAATGTGCCTTTCACTACCATTCCCGTTATGTTTCCCGTTTCCATTGTGATTCCCGTTTCCATTTGAGGCTGCGGCCCGCAAGTCACCAAAGATGGCAACTGACTGGTGGAGGTAGCGTTCACAATACTCCTCGAAGCGCTCTTCAAGAGCCTCGGGGAGATCTTCCCGCTCATCATCGATTAGTCTGTAGTATCCAATTGCGCGCATGGTATCTCTATTCCATATATAATATGCGACGGCAGTTGTTGCACTGCACAAGCGACTCGCCGATTCTCAGTCGCTGCGTGTCCGACCTGGGGAGTGCGACCCGACATGCTCCGCAGATGTCCCTGCCCCTCGCAGATTCCACCCTGCTTACCGCGTGCCCACCTCGGCTTGCGAGCAGCGTCTCGTATGTGGATAGTATTTGCGGGCTGAATTGCGGCACCAGTGCGGAGCGTCTCCGCTCCAATTCTTCTAGCTCGGCGCTCAAATTTTGTTCCTGTTCGTGGAGTATTGGCAGACGTTGCCCCCGTTCCTCTTCAAGCGTGGAGACGGCTTCACGCGCTCCGGTCAGGGCTTCTTGCAGCTCTTCAGTCGCCACCATGTGCTCCAGAAGCACATCCTCCGCTTCGGCCTTCTGGCGGAGCAGTATCTGTTGTTGTTCTTGGAACGCTTCAAGCTCGCGAGGGTTAGTGACGCCGCCGCCGTAGAGTCGACCTTCAACTAACTGCTCTCGTGTCTCGAGTTGCTCAACTACCAGTTGTGCGTCACGTCTGAGGGCATTCTGGTGGATGTGCCGTGCCTCGAGTCGCTCAAGGCGTAGGCGCGCACTGCTAAGTCTCGAATTGTCAGCAAGCTTGGCGCGCACTTCGCCGAGCGCCTGCTGTTTTTCGATTCTTACCCAGTCAAGTTCCTGAAGTGTACAAAGTTCCCTAAGCAACACAGCTCGCTGTCTCAAAGAGTTCGCAAATTACGGTAAGCGCGGACAAAGTCCTGCGGCGGTATAACAACTTTATTCACTGGTCTTCTCTTATGTATAGTGTAACGCGGTCCTCATTTGGAGTTTTGTTGAACTTTGTCTCTGCTTTGATGCATTCGTGTTCCTATCTTTTGGATAGATTGCTATGCTTAGCATTCTTGATGCACAGGGTTAATGGAAACTGGTATGATAAGCCTGCTGTTGCCTTGATGGCTGGCGCCAAGTAAAGACTGTGCCGCTAAGATGCGGTCTTATAACTGCGGAGGTCCTGCCCCGAATGCTCTCCCCCAACATCAGCAAGAGATTCCCAAAGACGAAGATTGTCTGCACTCTCGGACCGGCGACTGAGTCCGAGGCGATGATCGAGTCGCTGGTCAGGGAAGGAATGAGCATCGCTCGCCTAAACATGTCACATAGCGACCTGGAGACGCACAAAAAGACGTTTGATTTGGTGAGGCGAGTATCCAGGCGCTTCGGAATGCCGGTCGGCATAATGGTCGATGTGCCCGGTCCCAAGTACCGTACCGGCCCGACCGTGCCGGGCGTGCTTGAAATCAAGGAAGGCGACTCTCTCACGCTCACAAGTCGCGACATCATCGGGGATGATACGATCATATCTGTAAGGCCGCCCGGCATTCATCGCGACGCGATCGCAGGTGGCAGTATTCTACTTGACGACGGTTTGCTTAAACTAACTGTTGAGAAGATTGAGGGCGAGGATGTGCGCTGCAAGATAGTGGCAGGCGGTCGAGTAACCGAGCGCCGGGGCGTGGTCACTCCCGGTAGGTCGCCTTCACAACCTTCCCTGGATGAGAATGCCAAGGGATGTCTGGCATTTGCCGCGGAACAGGGTGCGGACTTTGTGGCCCTTTCGATGGTGAACACCGCCAAAGACGTGCAAAATGCGCGTGGAATTCTGCAACGTCTTAATTCTGATCCCCTGGTAATCTCCAAAATAGAATCTGTTGAGGCTTTGGACAACATCGACGACATTATTGATGCAAGCGACAGCATAATGGTAGCGCGAGGCGATATGGGCGTCCACGTATCTCTATATCGTATACCGGTGATACAGAAGAGCCTTATTACCAAGTGCAATGCGGCCGGCAAGCCGGTAATCACCGCGACTCAGATGCTCGAATCGATGGTGCGCTCCCAGATGCCCACGCGGGCGGAAGTCACGGATGTCGCCAACGCCATATACGACGGCACAGATGCAATAATGCTCTCTGGAGAGACCTCCGTAGGAGCACATCCTATTGACGCTGTTCATGCCATGGTGCAGACGGCGGCAGAAACCGAGCATGTACTACCCTACGAGGATATCCTGCTCGCAAAGTCGCAGCAGACCGAGGACCAGCGTACTGACGACGCCATCAGTTTCGCTGCGGCGCGAACAGCCCACCAATTGGACGCGGCACTCATCGTTGCGTTTACCGAGAGCGGGAGCACCGCAGGCCGAGTGTCAAAATATCGTCCGAAGTCTTCAATACTCGCCCTTACTCCCTACGAGCGCATACGCAACCGCCTCACGCTTAACTGGGGCACGATACCCGTCATGGTACCGCAACTGACCTCGGGCGAGGACTTTTTTGAGATCGGCGAGGAGCAGGCGCGAAAGATACCCGGAGTGCAGTCGGGGGACTGTATAGTGCTCGTCGCGGGTTTACCTATGGGAGTGCAAGGCAGCACGAATCTTCTGCGCGCTATGAACATCGACTCATAGATGACTGGTCATTGAAATGGACAAGAATTTGCCCCGTTAGACAATCGCAGAGCGCCGATGTAAAATCGGTTGCAAAGCATACGGCAAAATAGCAGGCGGCAAATGGCAGGGAGTAGGCAAGTGCTCAGGTTATACAACACTCTGTCCAAGCAAGTTGACGAGGTAAGCCCAATAGAGCCCGGGATTGTCAAGATGTACACATGTGGTCCGACTGTGTACAGAGACGCCCATATAGGGAATCTCCGGTCGTATCTGATGGCCGACTGGATTCGCAGGACGCTTGAACTGAACGGACTGGATGTCGTTCATATTAAGAACATCACTGATGTCGGCCATATGCGTCAGGAAGTGCTTGAGCAGGGCGGAGATAAGGTCATCGCTGCCGCAAGAGCCGAGGGCAAGACTCCTGCACAGATTGCTGAGTTCTACACGGAGAGGTTTCTCAGCGACGAGAAGAAGCTGAACATCATACCGGCACAGGAGTTTCCGAAGGCGACCGACCATGTGCCGGAAATGCTGGAAATCACCGAGCGCCTGGTTGAGCGAGGGCTTGCTTACGAAATAGGCGGCAATGTCTATTACGAGGTGGGTAAGTTCGACGGCTACGGCAGGCTTTCAGGCAATATTGCGGATGCGGATTTGCTGGAAGCGGTTCGCGTCGAAGCCGACCCGCTGAAGCGCGACCCCCGCGATTTCACGCTCTGGAAGGCTGCCGAGGAAGGCAGAGAACTGAAGTGGCCCAGCATATGGGGAGAGGGCTTTCCGGGCTGGCACATCGAATGCTCCGCCATGTCAATCAAGTATCTCGGCTCGCGCTTCGACATTCATACCGGCGGTGTGGACAATATCTTCCCCCATCACGAAGGCGAAATCGCGCAGAGCGAGGGCTACGCCGGAGAGCAGGTCGTGAACATCTGGACGCACGGGCAGCACCTACTTGCAGACGGCGTGAAGATGGCGAAGTCGATGGGCAACTCATTCATCCTGTCTGACATCGAGGCGCAGGGTATAGACCCGTTGGCGTTCCGATACCTCTGTCTGACGGCACAGTATGACAGACGCCTTAACTTCACTTTCACATCGCTCAAAGCCGCGCAGCGCGCTCTGCTCAGATTGCGGAACATGGTCTGGCAGTGGAACATGTTGGCAAATGGCGACACCGCCAATGCGGAGGCGATAGAGCAGTGGCAACGTCGATTCGAGTCCATGGTCAATGACAACCTCAATATGCCCGGTGCGCTCGCGCTCACCTGGGAGCTGGTGCACTCTGATCTGTCACCGGCGACCAAGCTGCAACTGCTTTCAGATTACGACCGTGTTCTCGGACTCAGCTTGAATAGCGTTGTTGAACAATATAGGGTGCCCAACGAAGTCGCCGACGAGATTTCGCATCGCTCAGAGCATCGCGGACAACAGGACTATGCACGAGCGGATTCCATTCGCGCAAACCTCAGTGATTCCGGCTTCATAGTGCAGGACGGTGGCGGTGCAACTTTCGTGCGTCCCAAAACGGATTGGGAGATGCGTCAGGAGCGGTGGCACACCTACTCCTCAGAGGCAGAAGTGGCACCGCTTATAGACGAAGCCAATCGATTTGATATATCCGTTGGCATAGTCGCCTGCAACTACCAAGGCGATGTACAGCGCTGTGTTAACAGCGCCTTGCATTGGCTTGAGGACCGTGATGCCGAAGTAGTGGTCGTTGACAACGGTTCTGTAGATGGCACTGACGAATGGCTGGAAGAGGCTGCAGCAGAAGATGATCGCCTTCGCGTAATCCATGTCGATCATCCCCTGGGAGAGGGGTCTGCCAAGAGGATTCTACTAAAGCAGTGTCTTGGCAAGATTGTCGTAATGCTGGATACAAGCGTTGAAGTAAATGGCAACGTATTCGGCCCGATAGAGCAGGCGCTCGAAGACGAGACCGTTGGAGTTATAGGTCCATTTGGGCTGCGGACTACAGACCTACACCATTTCCACGACGGAGAGGGTGAGGGCGGGGATATGGATGCGATGCAAGCTTATTGCTTTGCCTTCAGGCGAGAAAGGCTGAAGGAAGTGGGATTGCCGCGCCAGGCATTCCGATTCTACCGGAACCTGGATCTCGACTATAGTTTTCAATTCAAAGCACAAGGGTATAGAATAGTTGCGAATCCGGAGCTACCAGTTGGGCAGCACGAGCATCGAGTCTGGTCTGAGTTGGCAGAGGCGGAGCGAGACGAACTCAGCCGCAAGAACTACGGTCGCTTCCTAGATAGGTGGGGGGATCGCGCGGATCTGCTGACATGCAACAGAGGTCAGGATTAATCTAAAAGGCAGTGAACAACGCGAATTCGCGGCCCCGTTGAATCGGGGTCGCTTTTTGCGCGAAAATGCCGTACCGAATGGTGCAGAGGAGACCGCTTGATTGAAATAGCCCAGTCCATTACAGGGCTTTGGATCCAACTTTTAGTCGCCGCCGGCCTAATACTTTTCGCCTCTAACTTTCTAGCCAAATCCGCCGATGTAATCGCGTTGAGAACCGGCCTAGGACGCTCCTTCATTGGAGTGGTGCTGCTCGCCACAGCGACATCGCTTCCGGAGCTTGGCACGGGGGTTGGCGCAATCACTTTGGTTGACGCTCCTGACCTCGCTGCCGGCGATGCCTTCGGCAGCAACCTGTTCAACCTGTTAATAATTGGCATCCTGGATTTATTCTGGCGCAATACCAATACGCCAATTCTGAACAGCGTGAGCAGGACTTCGGTCTTCGTGGGCATCCTTGGCATTCTGGTCATCTCCATAACCATTCTTGCCGTTTACTTTCACGAACACCTGCCGGTGGATGCCTTTTCAGGATGGTTTGTCAGTCCGGTTACCATCATCTTGCTTATCTTCTTCCTGTTTTCGATGTACCTGATATACCGGGTTGCGCGGAACGATGAACAGGGAGAATCTACCGACCAGAACTACGAATCAGAGAGTCTCCTGCGCGCTGCGATAACCTATGCTATGGCTGCGGTGGCTATTATCGGCGCGGCGGTATGGCTGGCAAAGACAGGGGAAGGCATCGCGCATGCCATGAACTGGGAGGCGAGCTTTGTCGGGACACAGTTCCTGGCATTCAGCACATCATTGCCGGAGTTGGCAGCTTCGCTTGCGGCACTGCGCATCAACGCCCCGGAACTGGCAATAACCAACCTTCTCGGCAGTAACCTGTTCAATATGGGCTTTATTCTCACGATGGACGACTTGGTGCTGGTTGGCAGACCATTGTGGTCTTCAATATCGCCGATACACGAGGCGACGGCCATCTTCGCCATAGTCATGACCAGCATAGTATTGATCGGCCTTATGGTGCGCAACAGAAGGCGTCCGTCCAGATTCGTCACCTTTGAATCGGCGGCGCTGATCGGGCTATACATCCTTGCCAGTGCGTTTGTCTTCCGGTTCGCAACGTGACGCCTTTTCGTGTGATGAAGTTGTCGGGGAGCGGTGCATCTTGACACATTCCATCGGCGCGAATACATTACTCGCAGATTAAATCACTGAAGGAGGTTGCGATGTTCTTTGAGTTGAGAGAGTACCGCACAAAGCCGGGACAGAGAGAAAACTGGGTCAGGTTTATGGAAGAGACCATTATTCCTTTCCAGACGGGCAAGGGCATGGTCATAGTCGGGAGTTTCGTAGGTGAGGAAGAGGACGACCTGTACATCTGGGTGCGCCGGTTCGCCAGCGAAGAAGAGCGCGAGCGCCTGTACGAAGCCGTGTACGATAGCGATACTTGGAAGAACGAAATCTCGCCTGCTGTCCCTGACATGCTGGAGCGGGACAGGATTGTCGTCAGGCGAATCGAAGCAACGCCGCACTCTGTGATTCAATAGTCAAATCCGTATCTGACCCAGGTTGAAAACGCTGACAAACGACATGAGCATCCGGCAGGCCGGTCCGGCTCTGGCGCTTGTTAATGCCAATGTGTTGACCCTTGACGCCTCCCAGCCGCGAGTGAGCACGATTGTCGTTAGCAATGCTCGCATTGCTTGGGTAGGGGAGCGTCATCGCGTTTCACCCACAGTCATAGCCGCCAATGTTATTGACTGCGGCGGTCAGACAATCGTACCCGGCTTTATAGACGCACACTGCCACGTTCTCGCCTACGCGGCCAGTCTCGTTTCCGTTGACTGCTCGCCGAACGCGGCTCCCGGCATTCAGGACATGGTTGATGCTATTAGGGAGCGCGCCGGACGCACACAGGCCGGCGAATGGATTCGCGCAACTGGCTACAGTGAATTTCAGTTGCCCGAAAAGCGACACCCGACCCGCTGGGAATTAGACCGCGCCACGCCCAATCATCCCGTGCGTCTGAACCATCGCTCAGGTCATGCTTGCGTCCTGAACAGCGTTGCGCTTGAGCGTGTCGGCATCACGGGGACTACTGAGGAGCCGCCTGGAGGCACGATCGCGCGTAACTTGGACAGCGCCGAACCTAATGGCTTGCTGCTGGAGTTGGACGCCTGGCTGGACAAACGCATCGCGCCACTTTCCGGCGTTGAACTCAGCGAAGGCGTTGCACAGGCAAGCCGTAATTTCGCCTCGCAGGGCGTAACTTCCGTGATGGATGCCACGCCATCAAACTCATTCGATAGATGGAATACTTTGAGACACTTCAGAAGTATTGGCGCATTCTCTCCACACCTATCTGTGATGCCCGCTTACGCTCGCGTTAAGGAGTTTGAAAGCGCGGGATTGAGTTTTGGATCCGACGATGGAATATCAGTGCTGGGGCATGTGAAGATAATGCTGACACGCACAGGTGGTAGGCTTTATCCACAACCCGAAGACTTGCAAAGCGCCATCGAGGTTGCCCACAGTCGTGGTTTCCCGGTGGCGATACACGCGGTCGAAGCGGATGCGGTCACTGCCGCAGCTCAGGCGCTTGAGGGGAACCACGTTCGTGGTCTGAGGGACCGCATCGAACACGCCTCCGAATGTCCTCCTGATGTGCTGAATGCAGTGGTGCGCTCGCGTCCGGTCGTCGTGTCGCAGCCAAGTTTCCTGCGCGACAACGGCGCGCAATACCTTAGCGAGTTCGGCCCCGATGCGAAGTGGCTCTATCGCTTCAAATCACTCATTGATAGCGGCATTGTGCTTGCTGCATCGTCGGACGCGCCCGTGGGCGCGCCAAATCCGTTGGAGGCGATGCATGCTTCCGTTAGACGCCAAGCAACTTCGGGTGAAGAAATCGGCATTGGTGAACGCTTGACGGCGATGGAGGCACTTGTGATGCACACGAAGAGTGCCGCCCATGCAACTTGCCGAGATGATGAAGTGGGTACAATTGCTCCGGGTAAGCGCGCAGACCTTGCAGTGTTAAGCCACGACCTCACGAGCATTCCGACTGAGCATTTATCCGATGTGCGGGTGACGATGACTATTGGCAGTGGTGAGATCTTGTGGAGGGAATGAGCCGCACGACAGCAGTGCGGGCGTCCTCATATCAGCGATCAAAGTTGCTGAATACGCTTGATGGAATCTTGAGTGAATGGTCGGGCAGGATTAGTTGCGCCGCACCTTCACGTGACTTACCAACTCTTCCAGCGAATCGCGGGAAGGGCAGGGTGGTAGCCCGCTTATGTCTGACAGAGCCTTTTCGCAATAGCGGCTAGCGAACTCATAGGACTCTTCCAGCACGGAATCGTCTTGAATGAGACTGACGACTTCTTTCATCAGGTCCTCGTCGTCCGGATTGGCTAGCACGCGCTTCACGGCGTCGCAGCAAGACCTTCGCTGCATCGCAATCAGCGTGGGTAACGTAACGACTCCGTTGGCGAGATCGCTTCCTATTGGCTTGCCAATTTCCTCTTCTGTGCCGTCGAAGTCAAGAATATCGTCCACGATCTGAAACGCCATGCCTAGATTGTGTCCGTAGCTGCGCATGGACTGAGAGCACGCTTCCGGCGCGCCGCTCAAGATAGCGCCTGACTCCGCGGCAGTCGTAAACAGGGAGGCAGTTTTGTTGTAGATGCGGCCGAGGTAGCCCTGCATAGATTGCTCGGGGTTGTAGGTCTCCGCCATCTCTTGAAGCTCGCCGCTGGAAAGTTCCATTATTGTTTCAGCAAAGCGCCTGATTACTCGAATGTTGCCGGTGTCGCATACCAACGTCGCGGATGCGGCGAAGATATAATCGCCCGCCAAAACTGCCGTCTTCGGACCCCAAAGGCTGCTGATAGTCATCTTGCCCCTGCGCAGCATTGCCCCATCGACAGTGTCGTCGTGAATGAGCGAGGCGATATGCAGCAGCTCGACACCCGTAGCCATCTTTTCAGTATTGCGCTCGTCGTGCGGGTAGAAATTCGATGCCAGCAGGGTAATCGCGGGTCTTATGTTCTTGCCCGGTGTGGAAAACGTGTGGTCAAGTAGTCTCGCCAGAATCGGGTGCTTTTTCTCTGCCATCTCCGTCAGGGAATTGTTGACCTTTTCGAGACGTTCCATGACGGGTTCGTAAAACGATACTGATTGCACTTGACGCGATTCCTTAAATCTAAAGACTTAGTCGGCCAGCCTCTGCTCTTCCGCCGCCACGACCTCTTCGTCCAATTTCTTAAATAGAGGAGTGGGGCGTTGCAGGGCTTGGCCAGGTCGCAGTTCGTTCGCATCCCAGGTCCATCCTGACTCTTCTACATCACCATATATCCCCAACATGGTGTGAAGTTTCTGCGAACTGAATGGCAGGAAGGGGTAGAGGGTAGTCTTGAGGCAATTTATCACCGATACAGCCGTCCAAAGCGTCTGAGCGGCATCAGCTTTGTCGCTCCGTACGGCGCGCCACGGCTCCTTCTGGTCGAGATAGCGGTTCGCTGTCTGCGCGAGCGCCATCGAAGATTGGAGCGCCTGTCGCAGCCGAACCGCTTCCAAATATGCCTCAGTTTCGTCGAAGCGCCGTTGCGCTTCTGCCAAGAGCGCGCCGCTCACCTCGTCAAGCTCGCCGGGATCGGGCAGCACGCCGTCGAAATTGCGGCTTACCATGGACAGAACCCGGTGAACGAGGTTGCCATACGTTGCCACGAGTTCATCGTTGTTGCGGCGCACGTATTCTCTCCATGAGAAGTCGGAGTCGGAAGTCTCAGGCAGATTGGCGGCTATGACATAGCGCAGCGGGTCCGGTTCGTAGCGATCGAGGTAGTCGGGCAGCCACACAGCCCAATTGCGGCTTGTGGAGAGCTTGAAGCCCTCAAGGTTGAGATACTCGTTGGCGGGCACATCGTAAGGAAGGTTCAGTCCGCCGTAGCCTAGAAGCATCGCAGGCCAGATGACGGTGTGGAAGGGGATGTTGTCCTTGCCCATGAAGTAGTAAGCGCGGCTTCCGTCCTCCCAGAAGGGCTTCCACGCCTCAGGAGTGCCGTTGTTGTGCGCCCATTCCATAGATGCAGAAAGATACCCTATGACCGCCTCGAACCATACATATAGGCGCTTGTCCTCGTAGCCGTCGAGTGGTATAGGTACCCCCCACTCGATGTCGCGCGTTATGGCGCGGTCGCGCAGTCCGCCCTCCAGGTAGCCAATTGTAAAATTGCGTACATTGGGACGCCAGTGATCCTGCTTGCGTACCCAATCCAGAAGCTGGTCCTCGAAGACGCTTAGTTTCAGGAAGAAGTGCTCGGTTTCTCTGAATTCGGGTGTGCCGCCGCATATACGGCAGGTCATGCCTTGCAAGTCCTTTGGATCCAGCGTGCGGCCGCACTTGTCGCACTGATCGCCGCGCGCACCATCAAAAGCGCAGTGTGGGCACGTGCCTTCAACATAGCGGTCTGCCAGGTATCGCTGCTCGCTCGCGCAATACGGCTGGACCATCGTGTCCTTGTAGATGAATCCCCGCTCATAGAGCCTGCTGAAGATGCGCTGAGATACTTCCGCATGGTTGCCTGTGTGCGTTGTCGTGAATAGGTCGAAACTGATACCGAGGCGCTCCCAGCTGTCCAAGAATTCGGCCTGATACTTGCTGAAGATGTCTTCCGGGCTGACCCCCTGTTCCTCTGCTGTAAGCGTAACAGGAGTGCCGTGGGCGTCACTGCCCGACACCATCAGCACTTCATTGCCTTTCATGCGGTGATAGCGGGCGAAAATGTCGGCTGGCAGGTATGTTCCTGCCACATGTCCTATGTGGATGGAGCCGTTCGCATAGGGCCAGGCGACGGCTGCAAGAATTCGCTCAGACATTAATGTTTACGCTCTAAATGACCTTGATTACCATCCGACATGATAACACAAGGTAATGAGACAAGATAACCTATTGGGTGCCGGAATGGTGAGTTGGGGCAATGCCATCTAGCCACATTCGGTACACCTGCCGACGAGACAATCCGGTGACGGCGGTTACATGCTCGACCGCGTGTCTCGCGCCCGTGCCCTGCACGCGCAGCCCGTCCAGCAAAGACAATGCCAATTCCTCAGCATCAGTGTCGTCCTGCTTACCAGTGGCCTTACCTTCGACTACGAGCGTGAACTCGCCCCTAGGCTGTTCAAAGTGCTCAATTGCCTCGGAAACAGTGCCGCGAAAGACTTCTTCGTGTAGTTTCGTCATCTCGCGGCATACGGCAATTCGCCGGTCGCCAATAGTCTCAAGGATGTCTTTCAAGGACTGTTGGAGCCGCCTTGGCGATTCAAATGAAATAGTAGGGCGATTTTCCAACGCCAGGGATGCCAGCAAAGCCTTGCGCTCGCCCTTCTTGCGCGGCAGAAATCCGAGATAGAAAAATGCCTCTTCAACAAGGCCGGACACTGCAACCGCTGAAGTTACCGCAGAGGCGCCGGGAATCACCACAACCTCAATGCCCTTGTCTGAGGCACTCTGCACCAGTGCTTGTCCGGGATCGTTCACACCCGGTGTCCCTGCGTCGCACACAAGCGCCACATCATTGTCTTGCAGTATTGTCAATAATTCCGGCAGACGCGCTGACTGGTTGTGCTCGTTGAAACTGGTCAGACGCGAGTGTATATCATAGTGGCTGAGAAGCTTGCGGGTAACGCGCGTGTCCTCAGCGGCAATCATGCCGACTTCGCGAAGCACGCGCAAGGCGCGCAGCGTGATGTCCTCGAGATTGCCTATTGGGGTTGAAACGATGTACAGGACTGGCATAGCATTTTGGGCTCACTGTCGGGTTTCTGCAGGGCAGTTGATGCAAAAGGGGCAGCCCGAAGACCGCCCCTGAAATATCTTGAACCTGAGTGTGTGGATCTATTCCAATGCGCTCGCGGTGCCCACGATGCATACGGTGCCGTCAGGCTTCTCCATCCAGACCGCTACATTTGCGCGGGTGCCGCCGTTTTCCTGCACGCGGTCGGTGATGACTCCGCGGGCGATAACGTGGTCGTCGGGCCAGACGATGTTGGTGAACTTGATGTCGAGCTTACCACCCTCGTACCAGCCCTTGCCAAATCGTCGATCCATCATGTCGCCAATATAAGACATCGTCATTCTTCCGCCAACCACGACCTCCTCGAAGCCCAGCTCCTTAGCCGCCTGCTTGTCGGTGTGGTAATTTTTGTTGCCGTGGAAGAAGGAGCCGCACATTTCCAGCGTGATGTCGCTCTCGACCGGGCCAATCGCCTCGCCCTCCGGAACATTGAACTTACGGATTCCTTCTTTCTTCTTGGGATCGCGCAACTTGACCGTGCCGAGGTGGCTCTTGCCAAGAAGGTAGCTCTGATGGTGTGTTCCTCGCGCCATCAACTCATCATCCGCCGACCAGAGGTGGACCACCTGCTTTACGACCGTGCGGTCACGCCATTCATATATGTCCTCGACGGTTGACGTGCGCCTGTAGATCTCGGCCGGATGCATAGGCTTGTGCAGATCCCACTCCTGGCGAATCCACAAATTTCCGAAGTTGTCGGTGAAGCCGGCGCCGCTGAAGCCGCCGTCGACATTAGTGAGGATCATGGAAGGCACGACTGGCTTGCCATAGGGAGACTTCTCAGAATAGACGGACGAATCCACATCTAGACCCTCGAAATAGATTTGCAGTATTTCGTCGGATGCGGTGAATTCGTTGCTGCCTAAGTCCTTGCCCACATACGCCTCGTCGGGATTGCGCGTTTCTTGCTGAGTCATTGCAATGCTCCTTGCTGTTTTGATCGTGCGATTCGTACCTTGCCTGCCGTTATTTTACGCATTTAGTCGCAGTTCGCAACCCTTCGTCAAGGATTTACAGGATAACGCCCGCTTCTTTGAGGACTGCTATATCGTCCCATGTGTAATCCAAGAGTTCAATCAACAGAGATTCGGTGTGTTCTCCGTGCGCGGGCGCAAGCCTTTGCGTTGACACCGGCGTCTCGCTGAATGCAATCGGCGTCTGGTGCCACTTGGTGGGTCCCAGTGTAGCGTGCTCGAAGTCGATGAGATAGTCGTTCTGCGTAACTTGCGGGTCTTCTGGCAAGTCCATTATCGACTGTACACGCTCCCATATCAGATCACCCGCGGCGTCGAGGCGCTTTTCCCACTCCGCGCGAGTATACTTGATGAATATGTCGTCCAGAATTGCGATCAGTTCTTCTCGATGCTCGTTGCGCGCTGCCATTCGGGCGAATCGCTCGTTGGTAGCTAGATCTTCCCTTGCCAAGGCTTTGCAGAAAGTAGGCCAGTACCTGTCTCCCTGGCTCATCGAGAATGCAATCCACTTATCGTCTTTGCAGCGATAAGAGTTCCACAGGACGTTGCCAGCGCGTGTTCGGGGTTGTCTCTCGAACTCTTTGCCGGAAAGCAGGGCAATGCCGTCTCTCATGCCGCCCAGCCACATTAGGCTGCCGAGGTGCGATACATCCACGCGCTGGGATACTCCGAATCGTTCGCGCGCCACCACGGCGCCGAGAACGCCGTAGGAAAGCATGATGCCCGCAATCTGGTCTGCCATGCCGTTGATGTTGTAGGGAATGCCGTCGTCGGGACCCGCCCACCAGAGAGATCCTGCGCGCGCCTCGCCGGTCAGCGCGAAAGCGGGCTTGCCGGAATCATCGCCTTTGAGGCCATAGCCTGTTGCAGAGGCGTAAATCAGGGACGGGTTCAATTGCGTCAAGTCTTCGTAACCCAGACCAAGGCGCTCGGCCACGCCCTGACGGAAGTTTTCTACGAAGATGTCAGATTTCTTGGCGAGTTCGCGCATCACCGCTAGCCCTTTTGGGTGCTTCAAGTTGAGCGCGATGCCCTGCTTATTGCGGTTCAGGCTCTCGAAGTAGGCGCTGCTACTTTCAAGCGCGTTCGCCACTCCTGCGACTGTGGCGAACTGCCTGCCGTGGTCGCCGTCCAGCGACTCGACCTTGATGACATCCGCGCCAAGGTCAGCGAGCATCATCGTGGAGACGGGTCCGAACTGCCACATCGTCCAGTCGATGACACGCATGCCTGATAAGGGACCGCTTCGCGTTTGGTGATTACTTTTCATGTCTATTCCCGCCCGCTGTTGTTTTAATCAGATATGCGAAGGGCAGATATGCGAAGGGCGGCCCCATTTGGGACCGCCCAACAGACTAAATTATCGACTCATCAAACTGTCTAATACTGGCGCTGCTGACGTGAGCGGCCGCCCATCGAAGCGTAAGCCACATCCGGGTCGGTAACCACATCAAGCAGAGCGGGCTTGCCGGAGTTGAACGCACGCTCAAGGGCAGGGCGAATCTCCTCGGGGTCGGTGACGCGCTCGCCGTAGCCGCCCATGCCGTCCATAATCTTGGCATAGTCAGTTTCCTGCGACAGATAAGTACCGATGCCGCGCATGCCGCGCCGCACGACGCCTTGGGTCGTCTGGTTCCACGCGCCGTTGTTGCCCACGATGGATACGATCGGCAGATTGAAGCGCACGTAACTCTCTACATCGAAGCCCGTGAGACCGAAGCCGCCGTCACCGTATACGATGCACACCTGCTTGCCGGGTCGCGCAAGCTGCGCCGCCGCCGCGAAGCCGCTGCCAGCTCCTAGGCAGCCGAACTGCCCCGGGTCCAGCCAGTGTCCGGGCTCGTTGATGTTCAGCACGCGCGCCGCGAAAGTGACGATGTCGCCACCGTCGCCGATGACCGTGGCATCCCTGTCCAGTACATCCCGAAGCTCCTTCATCAGGCGCATCGGATGAATGGGTGACTGGTCGCTGTTCAGCATGCCCTCGTCGGCTGCCTTCAGCGCTTGGTCTTCGGTGATGACCTCTTCTACCCAGCCCTTGCCAGGGGACTTGTATCCGGTTGCTCGTAGCTCGTCCATAATCTGGCGGAGCACTGCCTTAGAGTCGCCGACTACGCCCACATCGATGTCACGGTTCTGCCCGACCTTGCTGCCGTCTATCATAATCTCAATGAGACGTGGGCTCTGCGGGAACATGCTGTCCGCGCCGTAGCCGAGTCGGAAGTCGACCGGAGTGCCGATCAGAATCACGGTGTCGGACTTGACAAGGCCGTAGCGCCTGCCAAGGCTGCCGAGGTTAGGATGATCTGAAGGGATGCTGCCGCGTCCCATCGCGTTCAGGAACACAGGGGAGTCGATCATCTCGACGAATTCCTGCAGTTCCTCGGATGCGTCGTTCCACCAAACATCAGACCCTGCCAGCACCATCGGCCGCTCAGTGGTGTGCAGTATGTCCACTACCTGCTTGACGTACTCCGGGTCGCCGAATGCTTTGGCCTGCGTTCGGTAACTGCCGGGATACTTCACATCCTCTTCCTCCGCAACGCCGCCAACAATGTCGATGGGTATCTCAAGATACACTGGGCCCGGAACTCCGGAAGTCGCGTGGCGGAACGCAATCGAGACATACTCTGGTATGCGCTCCACGCGCTTGACCTGCTCCGAAAACTTGGTGACCGGCTTCAGAAAGGTTGCGCTATCGAAGTCCTGCAGGCCGCCTCGCAGATGGTCGGTAATGCCAGCGTTGCCTCCGATGAGAATCATCGGACTTGGAGCCTGGAACGCGTTAGCGATGCCCGTTACTGCATCGGTGACGCCAGGACCTGCCGTGACGATCGCCACGCCCGGCTTGCCGGTAACCTTTGCCCAGCCCTCTGCGGCGTGTGCGGCAACCTGTTCATGCCGGAAGTCTATGACCTTGATACCTTCGTCAACGCAGCCCTCGTAGAGGTTATAGATGTGTCCGCCGTTCAGCGTGAATACATACTCCACACCCTCTTTTTTCAGTGCCTTGGCGAACAGTCGCCCGCCGTCTATCTGTGCCATTTCTCCTCCTATGTTTGTAAGACTTCCCTCTCCCACGTGGGGAAGGCTGGAATGGGTAGAGCCTATTCTGCACTCCATTCCGTCAACCATTTTGGTTTTCGCTAGAGTATTGCCCCCGCATTTTGCAATTCGCCGATGTCGTCCCAATCGTAACCGAGCTCATCGATCAGAATCTCTTCCGTGTGCTGTCCAAGTTCAGGGGCTTCGCGCCAGATGCCTGCCGGCGTCTCGCTATAAATGTTTGGGTGATTGCACATCTTGACGCCACCCAGCACAGGATGCTCGAAGTCTGTGATGTAGTTGTTGGCGACAACCTGTACATCTTGATCCAATTCTTCGATCGCCTGCACCTTGGCGTATATGAAGTCCAACTCAAATTCACGGAAGATGGCATCCCACTCGTCAGCCGTTTTGGACGCGAACTTCTCGTCCATTATGCGTACAAGCTCAACTGAATTCTCTGCCCGCGCCTTCATTTCCGAAAAGCGCGGATCGTCAACTATATCGTCCATGCCCATCACGCGGGCGAGCGGCCTCCAGTACGGGTCGGGCTGCAAGTGCATAAGCTGTATGGAGCGCCCGTCCTTGCATTTATACAGGTTTGACAGTGGATTAGTCGGCGCTTCGCGGTCAAAAGATGTGAAGCTCCGTCCCTCGTTGAGCAGACTCATGCTGATTCCAAGCCCTTGAAGCCACATGTTGGCGCTCAGATGCGATGCTTCCACTTTCTGCCCGATGCCCTGCTGACTGCGGCACACCAGCGCCGATAGAACGCCAAGGCAAAGCATTATCCCGCCCATCTGGTCTGACACGCCCTGTGAGATGCGCGTAGGGTATTCAGCGCCCGGTGGCGTCGCCGACATCATAAGACCAGAGCGCGCTTGTCCACAGCCGTCGAACGAGGGCAGATGTGAATCGGGACCTTCAGGGCCATATCCGTTGCCGGAGCCGTAAACCAGCATTGGGTTGATCTCGCGCAGGGTCTCATATCCAACGCCCAGACGCTCCGCCACCCCCTGGCGGTAATTCTGCACGAACACATCAGCATCTTTGACGAGCTTATAGATTATCTGCCGTCCCGCTTCGGTTTTGAGGTTTACCGCGATGCCTCTCTTGTTGCGGTTACAGGCTTCGAAGTAGGCATTGCGTCCCTCGCCCAGATCCATGTTGAGCGTGGATGCGCGCCAGAGTCCGCGGCCCGCATCGCCGTCGAGCGCCTCAATCTTGATGACATCGGCGCCCATATCGCCCATCATCGCTGCGCTCATCGGACCGAACTGCCACACTGTCATGTCCAGCACGCGGATGCCCTTGAGGGGACCGTTGCCGGAGTTATGACCATTAGAAGAAACCATAGCCTGTACCTCCAGCTAACAGTGAGCTCGCACATTGAAATCTCGAACATAGGCTTACGACCAATCAAACATTGCGAGGATTGTAACACAAAACACATATTCAACATATCAATGCCGCCCACAGGAATTGTGGTAAGATGCAGCCCGTCATGAGCACACGTATTGTGGTATTTTCAGACACTCACTGTCGCACTTGGGACGAGGTGCATCCCGGCATCCGCGCCGAGGTTGCGAACGCCGACATTGCAATTCACTGTGGCGACCTGGTGCGTATGGATGTTGCTGAAGGACTACGTCACGCGGCAAAGCGGACGATCATTGTACACGGCAATTCAGACCCTCCTGATGTGCGGCGCGCGGTTCCGTATGTGCAGACCCTCGAAGTTGAAGGTGTCACGATTGGGGTGACTCATCCCGCTTGGGGAGGACCTGAGTTCCCTCCGGAAGACCTGCTTGGTGACTTCGAGGAAATGCCCGATGTCATTCTCTACGGACACATCCATGAACCTTTGAATGAGACGATCAACGGCGTCCTGTACCTGAATCCAGGGCAGGGTTATCCTTCATTCATGGTTGCTGCGACAATCGCCGTGCTGACAGTCGAGGACGGCTCGTGCATGGCGGAAATCAAGACCATTGTGCCGGCCCGTTGAGCGCGCTACGAGTCCATCGTTCGACTGCGACGGGGCTGGCAGTGAGGCATTATTTCAGATAAACTCCGCGTTGACCTAGCGGAATCGTACTGCAATCGAGGTGAAGCATGGCTAAGCGAATAAACAGGGTGATTGAGCTTCTGGAACAGGGCCAGCCCATATACAACGCCGGTGCTCATGAACTGTCATATGAGAACGGCAAGGCGATGGCCTCCACATGGGCAGACTACATCCGCGTGGAGATGGAGCACGGCTCGTTCGACATGTCGGCGCTGGACGAATTCATGCGCGGCCTGGTGGACGGCGGACCTACACCAAGCGGTCATCGCACTCCGCCTGTCATCATGACCATCCCGACGGACGGCACGAATGAGGATGTCGTCCGTGCCAACTCATGGATGATGAAGCAGGCGCTCGCTCGTGGCATACACGGTATCCTGCTGTGCCATGCGGAGACGCCGGGCGCCGTTCAGGCATTCGTTGAGTCCTGCCGATACCCGTTCCAGACAATTGGTGTGGGCGATGGGCTTGGTGTGGGACGTCGCGGAGGCGGAGGGCAGCGCGGTGCGGCGCATATCTGGGGAGTGGAGCCTGATGAGTACATGAAGCTGGCAGACCCTTGGCCGCTCAACCCTGACGGCGAGTTATTCCTCGGCCTGAAGCTAGAGAATAAGCGCTCACTCGCCAACTGCGAGAACTGCGCGGCTGTGCCTGGCATTGCTTTCGCTGAGTGGGGACCCGGCGATATGGGCCTGTCGTTCGGCTATTCGGACGCGCACGATCCGCCGTATCCCGACGACATGGACGCCGCGAGGCTGCGCATCAAGACGGCCCTGGATGCAGCTGGGGTTGCTTTCCTATGCGGCTGGAACGACTTCACTATCAGCGTTGAGGATAGGGTGAACAAGCTTATGGGCGATGGCGTTAAAGTGCTCTCAGGTGTCGGCGAGGAGGGCGCAGCTATAGGGCGCAAAATCACCGGAAGAGAAATGCCCGTATAAGTCAGCAACACTATTCCTGGTAACACATGCCCGCAATCGGAAGCTGAATGGAAGGAAACTCAGAACATGCCGAAGCGAATCAACCGAGCGATCGAACTGCTGGAACAAGGGCAGCCTATCTACTACACGGGCGCGCACTCTGGAGCCGGACTGTCTTATGAAGCCGGCAAGTCAATGGCGAAGACCTACGCTGACTACATCAACGTCGGCATGGAACACGGGGCATTCGACATGGCGGGGCTGGACCAGTTCATGCGCGGCCTGGTCGATGGAGGCCCGACAAACAGCGGACACCGTACCCCGGCCGTGCTTGTGGAAGTGCCTGTTGATGGTGGAAGCGAGGACATTGTACGCTACAACGCATGGCAGTTCCGCCAGATTCTCGCGCGCGGCGTACACGGAATCCTGCTCTGCAACGCGGAGACACCGGGCGCCGTCAAGTCATTCGTTGAGTCCTGACGCTACACCTTTCAGAACCTCGGCGTCGGCGACCTCATCGGTCGAGGAACGCGAGGCGCTGGTGCACAGGCGTCCGCTTGCGAGATATGGGGCGTATCACCGGACGAATATCTTGACAAGGCCGACCCGTGGCCGCTAAACCCGGATGGCGAGTTGCTGCTGGGTCTGAAAATAGAAAACAAACGTGCCCTTCATAATTGCGAATTGAGCACCCGCGTATCGGGTATCGCGTTTGCAGAGTGGGGACCCGGAGACATGAGCATGTCGCACGGTTACAAGAGCCTACCGAATCCCATTACCCCTGAACTCATGGCTGCGAGAGAGCGGGTGTTTCAGGCATGCCGAGATGCCGGACTGTTCTTCCTCAACGGAGTCAGCCCTGACAATGTAGCGGAAATGCTGGACGAAGGCGTGATGGTATGCTCGTCGGGCGGACCGTTAGGCGAAGAGGCGGCGCGCGTCGGCAGGGCACATAGCGGGCGGACTATGCCTGTCTAGTCCTTGACGCATAGAGCACTAAGTTGCCTCCCCTTTGGTGAGGGGAGGCCATACCATTCTGAGCTTGCCGAAGAAAGTGTAGGGCGGAAGACTCACCTAACAGGGGCGACCTTTTTAACCCATCACTCCCAATTGCCGTCCGCCTAGAAGATGCATGTGCAAGTGCATCACCTCCTGGCCTCCATCGCTCCCCTGGTTAATTATCAGGCGATATCCACTATCCGCGACTCCCTCGCGCTCCGCCATCGCCCGCGCCACTACGAACATGCTCGCGTAAATCCCCGCGTGTTCGTCCGCAAGCTCGGATAGCGTAGCGAAATGCCGCGTGGGGATTATCAGCAGATGCGTGGGTGCTGCCGGGTTAATGTCGCGTATGACGAAGCAGTCGACGTCGCTGTGCAACTTTTCGCTGGGGATTTCGCCGTCCCTTATCTTGCAGAAGATACAGTCTTCGGGCATTTCTGTCTTACCGCTTATTGGAGAACTGCGTAGGCTTCGACTTCCACCAGCATTTCAGGACGGACAAGCGCCGTCACGATGACCGTGCTGCTGGCAGGCCCGTTCTCAGGGAATATGCCGTTCCGTACTTCAGCGTAAGCGGCGTAGTCGTCTGCGCTCACCAGAAAGCAGGTTATCTTCGTTACGTCGTCCCAGCCTGCGCCAGCGGCCTGCAGCGCAGCCTCCACATTCTTGAAGCACTGCACTGTCTGCGCCCGGGCGTCTCCAACGCCGACAAGTACACCGTTCGCATCGTTCGCAACTTGTCCCGCAACGAAGATTTGGTTGCCGACACGCGTTGCCGGAGAAAACCCTACGGGCTTGTTGTTGGGGTAGGGGAAGAAAACTTCTCTTGCCAATTCAATGACTCCCGTCTCTACTGGATTTTCAATTAATCGGGAAGCTGAAGTAGTTCGATGCGTACATCGTCCGGAACCTTGATGAAAGCGATCGTCGGCCCGCCGGGATTGGAATTTGGACCCTCGTCAAGTACAGCGCCGAGTGCCTGAAGCCGCTCAAGTTCGGTGTCCATGTCGTCAACAGTGATTCCGAAGTGCTCTAGTCCGAAGTGAACCCCTGCGTCTCCCTTACCCATATCTTCATTGGTGCGTGGTCCCGAAATGCGGATTATAGTGCCATCCTCGGTCTTGCACTCAATGAACCTGTCGCCGCTTGGACGCACACCTCTGTCGTTGAAAATCTCGAAGTTGAACGCCTTCACATACCAGTTTGCCGTCTTCTCAGGGTCGGGAGCCTTCAGGTGAATATGCTCAAAGTGGTAAGCCAATGTGATCCTCCTATCGTCTATTGTCTGTTTGACGGCGTAAAGCCTATGTTAAGCCGAACCAGCCTGTCAAGTTTGATTCAACCACCGCCAAATTACCGACAAACTGATATACTGACAAACCGAATCATTGGAAAGATTTACGCTGTTTTCAACTCAACTGGGAGGCGCACATGAACACGCATACGCCGGAGCTAGACATCGAATGGGACGATCCAATAGAGGCTATGGAGCAGCTCTACAAGCTCGGATGGACGGACGGCTTGCCTGTCGTGCCGCCAACGCACCATAGAGTGGCAGAGTTCATCGAGCGTGGCGGCAGACCTACCGACGAAGTGGTCGGCGAATTGCCTGAGCGCCGGCGCGAGATCAACGTCGAGAAGGTCGCTGCCAACGCAGTGATGGCGGGATGCCTTCCAGAGTACATGCCTGTAGTCCTCGCCGCGTCCGAGGCGATGTTAGACCCGAAGTTCAACCTTGTGGGTCCTTCATCGAGCCTCGGCGGGTCAGGGATTATGGTAATCGTGAACGGTCCCGTTGTTCGTGAGCTCGACATCAACGCGCGCAACAACCTTTTCGGCCCGGGCAACCGCGCCAACGCAACCATAGGGAGAGCCGTGCGCCTCATCCTGATGAACGCCTGCGCTGCCATACCGGGTTTGTTCGATCGCAGCATTCTCGGTCATCCGGGCAAGTATAGCTACTGCATCGCTGAAGCCGATACCGAAACGCACTGGAACCCGCTGCACGTGGAGCGCGGCTTCGAGCGAGCGCAGAGCACCGTGACGGTGTTCGCCTGTGAGTCTCCCAGACAGGTTCGAACAAGCGGAGGGCCTGAAACAATAATTGGAACTATCGCGGATGTCGCTTCCGCGCTAGGAACATCCTTATCGACCGTAGGCTCGACCAACGACAAATCGGCGATTGTGCGACAGGGCGAACTTGGAATCGTCATTTCCGGCGAGAGCAGAGTTTGGGACGGATGGAGTAAGCAGGACGTTTGCGCCGCTTTGCAGCCGATGGTTAGGCGCACTCTTGCCGACTTAAAGCGGGCCGGTGAAGTGAAGGAAGAGGTGCTCTCCGAAGACGAGACACGTTATCTGCCACTCGTGGCGCATCCTGACGACATTCTGCTCGTATTCGCGGGAGGCGAGGAGAAGACGATGTGCGCAGTTATACCCAGTTGGGGTCCCAAGGTGTCATCCACATCCGTAACCAAGGCCGTTAGAGGCGGGTAGGGCGGATCCGGAAGAAATACGAGGTCAATTGCGGGGAAACATGCGACTGCGGGCGGCCCGCGCCTCTGCGGCCTCCTTGACCTGCGCCAAGTGCTTCACGAGCGTGCGCTCGAACACTGGACGCGTATAAATGATGCCACCAAACCAGCCGAAGAATGGAAACGTATTCCAAATAAACTCGCCGCTGTGTGTCAGGTCTGTCTTCCTGCCATCAACATCCTCGAAGGCGAACTCCTCGCGAGCGTAATGCAACGGGCCTGATATGTGCTCGAATGTGATTCGCTCCGATGGAAACAGGTTTACTTCCTCGATTGTAGTGTATGTCGCAAACAACGCCTTAGTCTGAAACTCGACTGTCAGGCGATTCCCGTCCCGCTCCAGCACTCTGGAGGATTCGTTGTTGTCGCCCGGCAACCGGCCCCTTCCGAAGTGCGACATCATCTGAAAGACAAGCTCGCGCGGCGCCTTGATAGGGACCGTGTGCGCTTTCAGTTTAAGTGGCTTAGCCATAGTAATTCCCAGTATCACTGCTGCCGGCTTTGCGTACCATGTCTCCGAATGCCGCAATTTTTGCCGTATCCTTGACGCCGTCAGTTTCGACGCCACTGGATACATCCACACCCCATGGCTGCACTGTGTCGATAGCCTGCCGCACATTGTCAGGCGCAAGCCCGCCTGCAAGGAACAGCGGATGCCGTTTGGCAATCTCTGACGCGATGGTCCAGTCGAAGGTGTGTCCCGTGCCGCCGAGAGCGCCGCTTACGCGCTTGTCGAGCAATGTGATGTGAATCCGCTTCACCACCTCTTCAATTTGATGCAAGGCATCTGATATAGCAGACTCGCGCCCCAGACCTTCATCAACTTTCACCTGACGCACGACCCAAGCGTCCACGCTGTCCCAATAGTCCGGAGGTTCGTCGCCGCAGAGTTGCGCCAGGTCCAGCCCGCACTTTTCTATCGTGTGATTGACTTCGCGCAGAGGTTGATTGGCAAAAAGCCCAACAATTCGCGGACATGCAGCACCGCGTATCTCACGCAAGGCCTGAATAACCTCGCGTGCGTGTTCTAGCGACACTCGTCTGCGTACCCCCTCCACGAATACAAAGCCCAACAAAGACGCCCCTGCATCAGTTGCGGCAATAGCATGCTCTAGGGTTCTTAGACCGCAAATTTTGAACTCCGTCACACCAGTTCTCCCAGCTTTGCTCCTACGTCGGGCGCTGTCACAAGCGCCTCACCGATTAGCGCGGCGTGCGCCCCAGCCGACTTGATGCGCCGCAGATGATCGCGGTTGCTTATGCCGCTCTCGCTTACGACTACTGCGCCGAATGGGACTCTGGATGCCAGCCGCTCAGTTACCGCAAGGTCGGTGGTGAATGTGCGCAAGTCGCGATTGTTGATCCCGACAATCTCTGCACCCGCGTCAAGCGCGACCTTCAATTCCTCCTCATCATGTACTTCGATCAGGCACTGCATCCAGAATTTCTGGCTAAGAGCCATCAGTGATCTAAGTTTTTCCGGCGTCAGCATCGCAACGATTAGCAGGATGGCGTCCGCGCCGTATGCCCGCGCCTCATAGATCTGATACTCGTCGAAGATGAACTCCTTGCGCAGCACGGGAATCTTCCGTGGATTAGCGACCGTATGAACTGCATTCAGGTGATCAATGCTGCCCTGAAAGTGGTCAGCGTTCGTCAGCACTGAGATAGCTGCGGCGCCGTTGTCGGCGTATGTCCTTGCCAGCCACTTCGGATCGAAGTCCTCGCGCAAAAGCCCTTTCGATGGCGAAGCCTTCTTGACCTCCGCAATTATACGAATCGAATCGCCGAACAGTGAGCCTGCGAGATTCAATGTAGGAGGACGCGTCTCAATACGCCGTTCGAGTTCGGCGATAGGCAATTCTACTTTAAGCCGTTCGACTTCGACCCGTTTAACTTCGACAATTCTCTGCAGGATGTCAGCCATAGTATTCCGTCATCGTGTCTTATTTCGCACTACCGCCGTCTGTACGTGCCTGCACCGGCATGGTAGCCTTCCAACGCAGCCAATTCACGGCCGCTGGCGTCCCTGCGTTAAGTCAGTCTGCCAGATTTTTCGGATTATTGCGACCAATCTCGCAAGTGATGTAATCATCGCCGAATGAACCGCCTTGAGTCTTTGGCTGTTTCTCTTGAGTCATCCCAGGCACCTTATTCGAGGCTCTGGCTCAGCTTGGTAAACGCCTCAAGGCTCTGGAGCGCCTTGCCGGAATCCACGGATGCTGCCGCTGCTTGCACACCTTCCTTAAGGCTGTCAACGAGCCCACCGGCAAGAAGAGCCGCCGAAGCGTTTAGCACCACAATGTCCCGCGCAGCGCCGGACTTGCCTTCCAGCACGGCACGAAGTATTCTTGCGCTCTCTTCAGAGTCTGAAGCCTGAATTTCGCTAAGCGAAGCTGTGCTTACTCCGGCATCCTCCGGTTCTATTTCATATCCGATTACCTCGCCGTCTTCGAGTTCCCAAATGCGGGTGGAACCCGCGATGCTTATTTCGTCCAGTCCGTCGTTTCCATGCACGACAAAGGCTCGCCTACTGCCGAGCCTTCCAAGCACCTGTGCCATCTTTGAAGCCGTGGAAGCCTCCGCAACACCTATGACCTGTGCTCCCGCACCCGCTGGGTTCGTAAGGGGACCCAATATATTGAACACTGTGCGAATGCCGATTTCGCGCCTCGGCCCTGCCGCAAAGCGCATTGACGGGTGGAAGCCCTGAGCGAACATGAAGCCGAACCCCGTTTCGTTGATGCAACGAGTCACAGACTCCGGACTTAGGTCAATCTTCGCGCCCAGCGCCTCCAGCACATCGGCACTGCCGGACGACCCAGACATCGCGCGGTTGCCGTGCTTGGCGACCTTCGCGCCCGCTCCGGTTGCAACGAATGCGGCTGCCGTCGAAATGTTGAACGTGCCTGAGCCGTCGCCGCCTGTGCCGCAGGTATCGACCAGATTGCCGTCAACCTCGACGTGCAGCGAATGTTCACGCATGACTTGCGCCATGCCTGCGATTTCGTCCACGGTTTCGCCCTTCAGTCTAAGTGCAGTGACGAAGGCGCCGAACTGCGCCGGCGTCGCTTCTCCGCTCATAATCTCGTTCATTACCTGCGCGGCGGCTTCCATGGAGAGAGACTCGCCGCTCACGACCGCCTCAATTGCTTCCCTTATCATTGATGGCTCCCTTAACAGGCTCAGGCGTCTTACATCTCTAAGAAGTTGCGCAGAAGGTCGTGACCCACCTTCGTCATGATGGACTCCGGGTGGAACTGAATACCCTCTACCGGATGGCTCTTATGGCGCACGCCCATCACGATACCGTTGTCAGTCCATGCGGTTACTTCCAAGTCTTCGGGCATGTCTTCCCTGTACACCGCGAGTGAGTGGTAGCGTATCGCCTCGAACGGGTTCGGCAGGCCTTTGAACACGCCTTCGCCGTCGTGATGAATGAGCGACATCTTGCCGTGCATTATCTCGCCTGCGCCGCCGACGGTGCCACCGTAAGCGTCGCCAATGCACTGGTGTCCGAGGCAAACACCAAGCGTCGGCGTGCGCTCGCCAAATCGCATAATCACATCATTGGAGATGCCCGCTTCTTTCGGTGTGCGAGGCCCGGGCGATATAACTATTTTCTCAGGCGCCATCGCCTCAATGTCCTCGATTGTTGTCTTGTCATTTCGTACGACTTCGACCTCTGCTCCAAGCTCGCATAGGTACTGGTACAAGTTATATGTGAAGCTGTCGTAGTTGTCTATCAGTAGTATCACTTTAATCTCCACGTTGTGCCCCCACTCCGGTCCTCTCGCTGAGTGAGAGGGGACAAGTTAAGGGCTATTCGCGTGCGAGGCCGACCCCTTCAGCGACGTCGATAGCGCGCATAAGCGCCGATGCCTTGTGCAGTGTCTCTCGGTACTCGAAGTCGGGCGTGCTGTCGTACACGATGCCGCCGCCCGCCTGAGCGTGCGCTATCCCGTCCTTGATTACCAGCGTGCGAATGTCGATAGCGGTGTCCATGTTGCCGGTGAAGTCGAAATAGCCAACCGCGCCGGCGTAAGGTCCTCGCTTGTCAGGCTCTAGCTCCGCGATTATTTCCATGGCGCGAATCTTGGGTGCGCCTGACACCGTACCTGCCGGGAAGCAGGCTCTCAGCGCGTCGAAGTTCGTGTAGTCCTTACGGAGCTTGCCGCTCACATTTGATACGAGATGCATCACGTGCGAGTAGCGTTCCACATCCATTAGCTGCGTAACTTCAACCGACCCCGGCTCGCTCACCCGTCCGATATCATTGCGCCCAAGGTCAACCAGCATGATGTGCTCGGCGCGTTCCTTTTCGTCTGTGCGAAGCTCTTCTTCGTTGGCGTCGTCCTCTGCCGCGTCCGCACCTCGCGGCCGCGTGCCAGCAATTGGATTGGTGGAGACGATTCCGTTCTCAACTTGCACCAGCATTTCCGGAGAAGCGCCGACAATCTGGAAACCGTCCAGTTCAAGGTAGTACATGTACGGTGAGGGATTTATGGCGCGCAGAGAGCGGTAAATCTGGAACGGTTCAGCCGTGGTAGGGCGCGAGAGACGCTGCGAAACAACCGTCTGGATGACGTCGCCCGCAACGATGTACTCCTTGACATGATTCACCATGTCGTAGAACTCTTCAGGCGTCATGTTTGATGTTGTAGCGAGCCGTTGGCTAGGCGCGCTATGGGATGACACGGGCATTACCAGTGGCGATTGAAGCCGCCTGATTATCTCATCTATGCGTGCGGTAGCCTCGTTGTAGGAGCGCTCCATATCGCCGTTCAGATGAGCGTGGCTAACGACGCTGATCTTGTGTCCAATATGGTCGAATACCAGGTAGGTCATAGTCATCAGGAACAACGACTCCGGCACGTCAAGCACGTCCGTGCTGGGAGTGGGAAGTTCCTCAAAGTAATTCACAGACTCATAGGACAGGTAGCCGACCGCACCGCCGTTAAAGCGTTGTATATTCGGCACTTCTATCAGATTGTAGCGGCCCAGTTCACGTTCGATCGGCTCAAGTGGGTCAACTCTTCCTAGAGGTTGCCCTCTTCCAGTCTTAATGACGGATTCCGGCTCGGTTCCGATGAAGCTGTATCGCGCCATGCGCTCGCCGCCCTCGACGCTTTCGAGCAAGAAGGAGTAGGGCGGGCGCGCCACCTTCAGATATGCGCTGACCGGGGTATCCAGGTCAGCGTTGATTTCTCGGCAGATTGGAATCAGGTTGCCCTTGTGGGCAAGATCTTTGACTTGCTCCAAATCAGGATAGTACATTTCGTATATTCCTCCGAATTGGGCTGCTGGAGCGTCATAGCAGCGGCAGCAGCCCTTAAGAGACATAGTTGCTAAAATTGGGGTAGAGTGAATCCAACTCGTTGCTTGATTTCGTCCATCTTTGGCGTCGCTACTGCGGCAGCGCTTTCGGCGCCTCTGGCGAGCATTCGGTCAAGCTCCGCAGGATCGTCCATGAATTCGTAGTAGCGCTCCTGGATGGGACTCAGCGCATCAATTACCACCTCGGCAACTCGCGACTTCAAGTCTCCGTAGCCCCGCGCATCTGCAAAATCCGCGATAACCTCGTCCTGCAACTTGTCGGTTATGACTTTGTAGATGCCGAGCAGGTTGTTCACACCTGCCTTCTCAGGATCGTCTGAGAAGGCAATCTCGCTGCCCGAGTCGGTAACCGCGCGTTTGATGGTGCGTTCGATCTCCTTGGGTTCGTCGAGCATGCGCACGGCGTGTCCGCGGATGTGCGCGAAGCTTTTGGACATCTTGACCGTTGGATCGTTCATGCCCATTACGCGCGCGCCAATCTCCGGTATCATCGGCTCAGGCACGACGAAGGTGTCGCCATAGATGCGGTTGAAGCGAATTGCTATGTCGCGCGCCAGTTCCACGTGTTGCCGCTGGTCGTCGCCGACAGGCACCTCATGCGAGTCGTACAGCAGGATGTCACCTGCCATCAGCACTGGGTAGTCGAAAAGCCCGGCGGATACGCTCTCTTGCCGCGATGACTTGTCCTTGAACTGCGTCATGCGCTCCAGCCATCCCATCGGCGTAACGCAGTTGAGCACCCAACACGACTCGGCGTGGGCTGCCACATGACTCTGCACAAATACTGTGCTCTTGTCCGGGTGCAGCCCGGCGGCAAACAACACCGCCGCAAGCGAACGTGTCTGCCTGCGCAATTCTTCAGGGTCCTGATAGACCGTGATAGCGTGCAGGTCAACCAGGCAGAAGAAGTTAACCTTCTCCTCCTGACGCTCGACCCAGCCTTTGATGGCGCCAAGATAGTTGCCGAGCTGCACTTCGCCTGACGGCTGAATGCCGCTGAACACTCGCCGCATTTCCACAGCCCTTGGCTCAGAAATCTTTCTGTGTATCTGAGTTGTCATGTCTTGAAAGACCTCGCTCAAATTCATAAGGGGTTCAGGATAGGGCTATGAACTTCGCCAGAATAATGTGCCGATGATACTCATCGTGCCACTACCTCCTGCGCCTGAAAAATGACAACAAAAAACCCGTCCTCAAAGGGACGGGTTGAAGCCGTGGTGCCACCCTAGTTCGTCGCCACGCTCTCCGGAATTGGAAGCGCGTGCGCAACCTAATTCAAGGTACGGAGAGCGCTACGAAGCAATCTCGATACCCTAGGCTATGATAACGGTGCCCGCTCCGGCCACGCCTACTTGCCCGTGGGGGGTTCGGGTGGCGGCTCCCAGGTCCATTCAGTCATCTGCGCAAGCACCGGCTCTCACCTTGCCCGGTTCTCTGGAACTTCGCTGGAGGACTTACTACTCCTGCTCAACGCCTACTATTTATCGCTGTCTGAAACGATATTAGCGCGGTCGAATGACGCTGTCAACAATTTTACGCCGAATCGCTAGGCGTCGGACGCCAGTGTACCGCTCTCGGCCCAGTTGTCCTTGGACACGTCTTCAAACACGATTATCGTCGCTTCCGGCGGTGCGCCGGCGATGTCCGACATTGCTTCCGTTATCGCCTTGGCGAGTTTCGACTTCTGTTCATGCGTTCTTCCCGGCCACATCTCAACTCTAACGATTGGCATTTCTTCCTCCAATTTGTACGGCTCTTCCGCTTCATCTTTGTGATGCAGATTATCACAGGTTCCGTTTGCTGCGCCTGCGCCACCTAGCGACGACGAATATCGCTATCAGGGTGAGCCCGAAACACGCTCGTATGAGCCTTTTCTTATCTTCGAACGATATGTACCGTGTCCCTTCCGGCGTAATCTCTATGATGCCGATGGGTGTGACCTCGACTCCACCCCCACCGCCTCCTCCCTGTCCTTCGTCTTCACTTCCTTTACCCTCCCCAAAACCGCCACCAAAGCCGTAGCGCACCTTTGCGACGGGTATGATGGTCTTGCCCTCCGCAACGATCGGCTCGCCATAAACGGTGCTGACATTTGCAGAACCTTCAAGACGCTCCGTAATGCTTCTTAGTATGTCTTGCAAAGCCATAGATTTCCCAACAGATTGGGTCAATTGAGAGGAAGAACAGCGCTCATTCTAACCCAGGTAAACGGCAACTCTATTCAGTATCGCACATCCCACATCGTACTTGCTCATTAGAGGTAGCGGGTCTCTTCCGCCCTCCCTGTCGAGCAATATGACGCGATTCGTATCCACGCCAAACCCGCTGTCCTCCGCAGTGATGTCGTTTGCGACAATCAAGTGAAGCCCTTTGCTGAACAATTTACTTTCGGCGTTCGACAACAGGTCTTCGCTTTCCGCTGCAAACCCGACCTTAACAAGCCGCTCGCCCGCGATACCGGCAACGATGTCGGGATTCTTGATGAGATCGACCGACCAAGTGTCCGCGCTACCTTTTTTTACTTTTTGTTCGGATATGCTTGACGGACGCCAGTCGGCAACAGCCGCGGCCATTATCAATGCGTCGGCATCGGTGCATTCGCTATGCAACGCGTCCAACATCTGAAGCGCCGTCTGAACTCTAACCACTTTAATCCCAAAAGGGTCGGGCAGTGCGGTAGGCGCGGACACTAATGAGACCGTTGCACCCCTGTCCCTTGCTGCTTCCGCCAAGGCGAAGCCCATCTTGCCAGACGAGTGATTGGCGATTACGCGCACAGGGTCGATCGGCTCCTGTGTGCCGCCTGCGCTGACAACAACTCTCCGCCCTTCAAGGTCCCCATGGCGTCCTAGGGTCTGGCGCAGGCACCCCAAAAGTGCAGGAGTTTCCAGCAATCGCCCCTTTCCGATAAGCCCGGATGCCAGCCGCCCACTCGCTGGGCCGGCTATTACACAGCCTCTGTCCCGTAGAATGGAAATATTCTGCTGCGTGGCTGCGTTGTCATACATGTGCGCATCCATGGCAGGAGCAACGATCAATGGCGCCTGCGTTGCCAGAATCGTCGTCGTAAGCGCGTCGTCCGCATATCCGTGCGCCATCTTGGCGATCGTGTTCGCTGTCGCAGGAGCGACAATGACCGCATCGGCTCGTTCTGCAATGGCTACATGGTCTATGCTCAGTTCGGATTGCGGATCGAATACATCCGTTACGACGGGACGATGCGTTATGCTCTGGAAAGTGAGGGGAGCGAGGAACTGGCAGGCCTCCCGAGTCATTATGACATCGACGAGTACACCCGCCTGCGTCAGCTTGCTGGCGAGGTCAACCGCCTTGTAGCAGGCTATGCTGCCCGTAACGCCAAGCGCGATGTACTTATTTGCCAGAGGGTCTGGCATCTTTCCTACCTCCGCCTCACGGATCAGGACGACAATGCCATTTCGTGAATGAAACGCAACCCGGTCAGCGTGAGGTCAGGGTTCACATCGTCGAACACGCCGGCCTCTTTCTCAATGATATGTGCCATTCCGCCTGTGGCCACGACCTTCGCGCCGCCTCCAAGCTCGCGGTCAAAGCGCCCCACCATTCCGCGCACGAGGTCAGCGTATCCCAGCACGATGCCCGCCTGTATTGCGTGAATGGTGTTTCTGCCAATTGCCGTTTCCGGGCTGACCAGTTCCACGCGCCGAAGTTGGGATGTGTTGCTGAACAGGGCGTCGTGTGCGATTGTCATCCCCGGCGTAATCGCGCCTCCGAGGTAGTCACCGCCGGCGGTCACGGCATCGATTACGGTCGCAGTACCCATATCAACAACGATGACCGGCCCGCCGTACAACCTCATTGCGGCCGCTGCGTCAACGATACGATCTGCGCCTACATCACGCGGGTTGTCGTAAAGGATGCGTATTCCCGTGCGTGTGCCTGCTCCCACTACGAGAGGCTCGATACCAAAAAACCGTCTGCACAACTCAACGAATGTGGGCGTAAGTGGAGGGACAACGCTACAGAGTGCCACAGCATCGACATCGTTCACCGACATTCCCCGAAGGTGCAGCAGTTGAGTAAGCATGATGCTATACTCGTCCGGCATCTTGGCGTGATCGGTTGACAGCCTCCAAGTTGCGACAAGCCGTTCATCGTCGAACACGCCGAGAGTAATGTTTGTGTTGCCTATATCGAGGGCTAACAGCATTGCGGCGTAATCCAATTCACCGATGCGGCCGGCGCAATGCCTGATGCGATCGGTTATTTCCGGAGTATTGAGTTGCCGTCACGTCGCCAGTTCAATTGCAGAAGGGTGCTTGCGGCAAGCAGTTTGTCGAGGGTTGGATACTGGGAAGATCCCAGCTTGGGCGCGCCCAGTATCTTCGCAGCATCAGAAGCAGCCGATCGCCCAGCAATCTTTGCTGAATCACGCTTCGACCAGGCGGCGTCAACAGCTACTTCCCAGGTGATACCTGCAGAAGATACTCCATTAGTCTCGGCTTTGCTCTTTGCCGGCTTCTCCGCTTTCTGCTCAGCGTTGCTGGAGGACACCGCTTCAATTTGCCTCGAATCTTTGCTCTCGGCCGCTGCAACCTCAACAGGTAATTCTTCGACCTTGTCCTCGACAGAATTCTCTTCCACCGGTTCAGGCGTGGCCGGTCTGGATGCTGGCGGTCGAGTTGATCCAAGCAGCCGTCGCCCGGACTGCACTGTGGGCTCGCTTTGCCTTCTGTTTGGCTTCGCGTGGCTGGCCTTTGGCTTTTCCTCTGAGCTGCGCCGAGTAGAAGTTTCCTGGTCGACATCCCTGGGGTCAACAAGCTTCGCGGCGCGATTTTCATTGTCAGCTCGCACGGGCGGGGGTGTTATCTGGTCCCTGCCGGCAAGCTGAACTACCACATCTCCGCTGCCGTCCGTGGGACGAGTAATGTCGATGACATCAGCCTGCGCGTCCAGAAACTGCGTAAATAGCCTGTACCCCATGTCCTTGAAGTTGAAACTCGGTTCGATACGGCGCATTGTCTGGTAGAGCTTTGAGCCAACAACTTCACCCGCCTCGTCCATCGATGCGTCAATCGCGCGTAGCAGCAGCGACTTTGCGTCGGCCTCAGCGTTGGTCGGCTGAGAGGCCTGGTTACCGTTCCGTCGGCCTGGTGAGCGGCGGCGTGCCTGCGTTAGCGGAGCTGCCACCCGTTTTTCCTGGTCCAGGAATATATAGCGGTCGCAGCTCTTGATAAGCGTGGGTGAAGTGGCTTCACGGCGACCTGCTACGATTACGCTCTTGCCGGAGGAACGTAGTTTCCCCACAAGAGGGACGAAATCGCTGTCGGATGAAACTATGACGAAGGTATCGATGGGGGAACTGTAGAGCAAGTCGATGGCTTCAATCGCCAGACGAATGTCACTGGAGTTTTTCCCCGACTTGTTAGAGTGGTACTGATGGATCGGTTCAACGCCAAGCTCTAGGAGCTGGTCCTGCTTGCCTCGCTGCACTGACCAATCGCCGTAAGCACGGCGGATTATAACGCGTCCCACGTCTGAGAGT
This sequence comes from Dehalococcoidia bacterium, assembly GCA_965222145.1. Lineage (GTDB taxonomy): Bacteria > Chloroflexota > Dehalococcoidia > Lucifugimonadales > JADFKI01 > Bin90. The sequence continues at coordinate 934,573 of CBDCTG010000001.1, forward strand.
TGATCAAGTAGGTGTTGGATCGCGTCCAGTCCAACGTTTTCATAATCGATTAGGACCGCTACATTTGCGTCAACCAAAGTCTCATTTCCATTCACATCTTTGTTTGGCTTCCAATAACTTAGTGCAGTATAGCACTTTGCCGTTGGCATTCCAATCTAAACGCACATCTGACCTACGCATTGGAGTAGCTTTAACAAAGGAAACACAAGAGTCAGAGGAAGGACCCTAAAGCTCACTCACTCCAAATGCTGACGGATAGGTGGGCAGGCCGAGCTCGAACGAAATCTGCTCACCTTGGCCCATCGATCTCTTGTGGAACAGGTTAACCTCGCGCAGGGAACGTAGAGGTTAACCTTTCGAACAGTGTTTCAGTGAGGCATAAGGCATCGGCTGGATATCAGCCATTGAAGTTTTTCTGAGAAGAAAGGGATAGGGTGAATAGTAGGCGACGAGCGAGTCTAAGAGGTTCTGCAACAACGCTAATACCCGAGCTGCTGTAGTGCCGCCGATGCCTTATGTTCAATCTTAGCCGATCACCGCATCCTGCTCAGGATCGCGTCCCTTGCTTCAAGGAATGGCCTCTGAAGGTATGCCAAGTGGTCGTCCTCGCCATGCCGGTGCGTGACCGATCCGGCTGGCCTCGTCCCTGCGGTCTCCCTGATGTACGACAGATCACCATCAATTAGCGTGAGCATGTACTGAGCTGTGGCTGAATCGAACATATCCCACTCGCCACCGCACGCCACGTAGATTGGAGACGTATGCGCGAACACGCCCCGGTTCCACACATCGTGATGCGGCACGATGTCAAAGTAGTCGAATGCACCAGTCCGAGCCGCAATCCAGGAGTGACCGTCGATCCTGATCTTCTCCTTCAGTTCGAGCCGCCGAGCGCCGTTGCGATTGTCGGCGCGTGCCACGACTCGACCATCCTGGACTATCTCAAGCGAGAAGACAGGCAGGACACTCTCCGCCCACGCCTCAACCTCGACGCTCCCGGGCCCGGACATTGCCAGCGTATCGCCGACATCCTTGCCATCCACCGATAGATGGATAATCGGTCCCCCGCTCAGGAATGTCCGACCTGACGCGACAGAGCGGCACCAGTTCTCGTATGTGAACTCCTGGTCATCAGGGAGCAGCGTATAAGTGCGGTAAAGGCCAACCGGCACGTCGCTGCTCATCTTGTCGGTGCCTCCGACCAGCGGCAGGCGATAGCCGCAATTCAGGTAGCGGTAGTATTCCATGTGGTTCGGACGGGTCTGTCGGAGCATTTCCACGCCGTCGAGCCGTCCGGTAGCAACCAACGCAGCCGGCTCACCGTTCGGGTTCGGAAAATGCGGGTTGATGACCCATGCGCCCTGAGCGTGCGCCTCATCCGCCCAGTGGGCAAGCGTCGTCTCCATATCCCCGCCGATCTCCGCCTCACCCGGACCGTCCGAACACCACGGCATCACCGGCTCCTTCAGGCCCCAGAGGATCATGTGCCCCATGAAGTGCTGGCGGTTCTCCTGCGATACATAAACGATGTTGCTGCCGTTCTGCACGACACTAGCCCTGCCTGTGAAGTCCTCTGTGTTGGTGAAGAGGCTGCCCCACTGGGACTGGAGCAAGTTGACCACATTGAGGTCTTCGCCGCTAGATTCCAGGTGCGCCCCGTCCGTTGACAGGAAGTGAACATGGGAGTCTCCGCTGAACCAGCGACGGGCGTTCATGTTTATCCAGCGCTTTATACGGAGCTCCAGCCTTAGTTGCCCCGGTTCGATTCGCACTTTCGTCCGCAGCGGCTCGTACTCGAACCCGCGCGCCACATCCACGATCACATCGCCTCGTGGCAGCCAGCCTTCGCACCGACCGTCAATGTAGGCGTAGGTGATCTGACCCATGCGCACGTCGCCGCCGATATCTATGTGCCAAGTGTCGAGGTTGGAATTCACCTGATTGTGATGTCCGTGCGGCTGATATGGAATCCCTTCCGGAGACCTGAAGTGGATCCGGCACGGCACCGGCCTGACGGTGTCGTCGTCAACGACCGTTACTTTAACCCAGTTGCGCCCGCGGTCCATCAGCTCGATGCGCGCCTTCGGAGCCTCAGCCTTTCCCTTCTCCTCGACCTCGCCCCACGGCAGATGGGCGATGGACTCGCCATCCTGCTTTATGGACACCGTAGCCGAGGGCACAGCCGAAATCTCCGCGTATGCGGGGCTTGCTTCGTCGTTGTTCGCTTCGCCGAATCCGCGGTGATACCCGTTCAGGAAGCCGTCGTCGGGGTCTTTGGGAAGCGGAAAGGCATAGGTTGAATCGCCTCTGTCCACCTCCACTTCAAGATCGAACTGGCTTGACGCTAGCACCGGGTCGGTGATTGTAATCTTTGCCTCTCTTCGCCCCTGACGAGCGAAGGGGTGCTCTTCTACATGGCTTAGCGTGACTCCTGCAATCACGAGCGCGGGACCTCTGGGAACAATCTCGATATTTTCTACCGCGACATGCGGTTCCGGATTTGTCCAGCTCCACAGGAAGTAGCTTCGAGCGGTTGCCTGGAGGTACTCGGTCTGACGCCGCCCGAGCTCCTGCCACTGTCCCTCATAGCGTGGAAACATCCGGTGTTTGCCATCCGTGACCGCAATGAACGGCAGACCTGACGGACCACGGAATGAGTCGGTCGGAACGAAGCCAATTTCGAATCGCTCCCTGATGGGCACGACATGCTGCTCTCCGTTCGCAAGCGAAAAGACATATTCGGCAACGGGGATGCCTACGGGCCCGCCGTTGTCGATCTCGGATGTGAGAAGCCTGTGAGCGAAGATAATCCTCGAGGCGGCACGACCAACCGCTATAGTGACTCGTTCGCTTTCGCCTTCCAGCGCAATAAAGCATCTGGAAGGATCGGCGCCGATGGCGAACGGCAGGCCCCTGAAGTGGCGCGGGCCGATTTCTGCGTCGGCGCCCGCGCCAAGTACATCCAAGCCACCATTCAGTTGTTCGGCAAGATCCAGAGGTTCGTAATCGTTCATGTCATTGCCCTTCGATTCATTCTCAACTGAGAGGCATAGTTATGGGGATCGTCTCGAAATCGATCTCAATGTCGAGCGCAGTGCTGGCGGAGGCGAGCCGAAACTCGATTGAGGAAGCGCGTTAGCCGTGCGTTACCACATTCCGGCTTGTTCCACCCTGCATTTAGTCTGCAGATCTTATGTGTAGACAGGAATCGATAACGCCGTTACGCAGCACTCCCTTTCAGCGTCCGGTCTATGCGGGCTGATGGGATTTCAGGAACTCCCGCACCTGTTCTATCGCGTTCGCACGCACGTCATCTAACTCCTTCCAGGGATATGCCGTCACCTGGGCATTAGGAGCCAATTCCACCAGGGCAATTGCGGCTTCATAGGAGTGCGACGGCGTATCGTCCGGCATGACCAGCATCGGCGTCTGGCACGAGCGCGCGAAGTCCCGCGATACGCAGTACATGAAGTCCGGCTGGAGGCGATAAAGGTTGTGCAGGTACTCATCGACGATCGCCATCGTCACATCTGACCGCCGTGCGCAAAGTTCGGGCCCCCACAGGTCGTGACCGGAGTCGTACATCGCGTCTGGTGTTGCGCTCGAGTGCCCAACCGGTTGGCAGAATACGGCGGCCAGGACGCGCTCAGGCGCTCGCTCAATGAGCTTGAACGCAAAGGGGCCACCGATGCAGTAACCCATGAAAAAGAACTCCTGAATGCCAAGGTGGTCCATCAACCCCAGTTGGTCGTCGGCGAACGCCTCCCAAGGATCGTCAACCTGGACAGGCCCGGTAGACTCTCCGCCATCCGCGTTGCGCTGGTCCATAGTGATGCAGCGGAAATCGTTCTTGAACACCTCCATGGCGTTGAACACCTGTCCGGGCCATTTGTCGATAGTGGAGTTCAAGCCTCCGCCGGGGGTCACCAGAAGCGGGAAGCCGGACCCAACTTCCTCATAGTGGATGCGGACATCGCCTTTGGTATAAAACGGCATTGCAGTTTCTCCTTAATTGGCCTCAGTTTCGGTATTTAAGGCAATTGTAACTTGGGAAGCCGGGCTGTCAAGGCGGAAGGCCGCAATCAAGCTCTGGGGGCAGCCGGTTTCAATAGAGGGCGGTCATGAAGGCAACAATCACGAATAATCTACTTGCACATAAAGGGGTTGCCTGGTTCCGGAAGTGCCGAATTAGCGATTTACTTCACCAAGAAACGTCCCGGCAGCAGATCCAAGCAGCGTAGTAAGGTGAGTATATAGGTAAGTGACGCCTTGGGCGAGGTATCGTCGTGTGGCATCGGAGTTGCCCGCAGAACCAGAAACTCTCCCAGCCGCCGCGATTGTAGCAAACACGGTATCCATCGCCTCCCGCACTTCAGGAGCGTCAGGGCGTCCCGGATAACCAAGGGACTGAGACAGGTCTGACGGGCCAACAAAGAACACATCCACACCTTCCACGCCCACAATCTGATCAACGTTCTTTACTGCCTCTGCCTCCTCCAATTGGACACAGACTAGAGTGTCTCTATTTGACTGTTCTGCGTATTCGGACATGGATATACCGTACCCATAGGATGCAGACCTGACTCCGGCGGCAAGTCCACGCTCGCCAATTGGGTGGTACTTAACCGCTTCAACTGCTCTTTGGGCGTCCTCCGCGGTGTTTACGTGAGGGACCTGAACACCCATTACGCCCCTATCCATTAGCTGCCCGATTAACTCAAATGAGTTTGCAGACGGCCTGGCGATTGGGGTTACGCCTGCCGTTTCTGCTGCCATGACCATCAGTTCCACGCTTTCGAGGGAAATGGAACCGTGTTCGCAGTCAATGAGTATCCAGTCGAAGCCCAGCCTGCCGACGATGTCAACGATGTGCGGCGACGGGAACATGACTGAGACACCGAAAGCAGGTTCCCCTGAGAGTAGTTTATCTTTCATGCGATTCGGAATAGTAGCACCAACCTTATTGTGATTCTGTCGATACAAATCTCAAATGAAAACCTGAAAGCTTAAGAAGAAGAGGCGTGTCCTTCCAAGCAATTAATTCAAGCCCTTGCGATGGGCTGGATATTCACGCCGTTGGAGAAGTATATCAGAATGAAGGAGGCATTTAGGCAGTGTGCGACACACCGGAATCGATGGTTTGGGAGGCACCGAGTGGGCGAGACGGGAGTACCCTATTGCGATGAAAATCAAGAGAGTGTTGTTTCGCGATGGCGTACACCGTTGGGCGAACGGAAGGAGGTGGCTCTCAAGGTAGGCCTTGATTCAAGTCTTGGATTTCACAGACTTTTAACACGCCTGCGACATATAGGTAAAAGTTGGGGCGTACGGTTCATCTATCGACATTGATGGATCAGTGAAGGATATGCGCCCTGCTTACACAGATTGTTTCTGAGAACACGACGATCGCAACGCGGACGCACTGCCCGTACTGCGCGTTTCAGTGCGGGATGCTTATCGAGGGCGCGGCGGCTGATCCTAAGATTGCGGGGAACTCGGGGTTTCCGGTGAATAAAGGTGCGCTGTGCATCAAGGGGTGGACTGCTGCGGAGACATTGAATCATCCTGAGCGGCTGCTGTCTCCGTTGATGCGCGATACTGACGGCTGTCTGGCGCCGGTGAGCTGGGACACGGCGATGACACGCACCGTAAGCGAGTTCAAGCGCATTCAGGAGGATTATGGCGCCGATGCGGTAGGGGTGTTCGGGGGAGGATCGCTGACAAACGAAAAGTCGTATCTTATGGGTAAGTTCGCGCGGGTTGCGCTGCGCACAGCGAATATCGACTACAACGGACGCTTTTGCATGTCCTCCGCGGCTTCTGCGAGCATCAAGGCGTTTGGGATTGACCGGGGTCTGCCGTTTCCTGTGAAGGACATCGCGGGGGCGGAGGCGATACTGCTGGTTGGGAGCAACGCATCGGAGACGATGCCGCCGATAATGCAGTACTTCGAAGCGCAGCGGGCCAACGGAGGACGGCTAATTGTTGCGGACCCGCGCCTGACTACCACGGCTCAGAGGGCCGATCTACACTTGCGGCTTACTCCGGGTTCGGACGCGGCGCTTGCCAACGGCATCCTGCACATACTGGTGCGGGACGGACTGATTGACGTCGACTACATCGAGGCGCACACGGAGGGATTCGCTTCGGTGCGCGCAACGGTTTCCACATATTGGCCGGAGCGCGTGGAGCGGATTACAGGCGTGTCGGAGGCGAATCTCATACAGGCGGCACGCATGCTGGGAGAGGCGCGGACGGCGATAGTGCTGACGGCACGGGGCGCTGAGCAGCAGGCTCAGGGCGTCAACAATACGCTTTCGTTCATCAATATCGCACTCGCGCTGGGACTGCTGAGGAAGCCGAACAGCGGGTACGGCTGCCTGACTGGGCAGGGGAATGGGCAGGGCGGCAGGGAGCATGGGCAAAAGGCTGACCAACTGCCAGGCTACCGCAAGATCGATGATCCTGCGGCACGTGAGCATGTGGCATCTGTCTGGGGGATCGACCCGGATGCGCTGCCTGCGCCGGGCCTGTCGGCTTATGAACTACTGGACTCGCTGGGGCAGGAGGGCGGAGTGCGGTCGCTGCTGGTGCTGGGGTCGAATGTGGTGGTGTCTGCGCCGAATGCGGTGCATGTGGAGCGGAGACTGAGGTCTTTGGATTTCCTGGTGGTGTCGGACTTCTTCCTGTCGGAGACTGCGGAGCTTGCGGATGTGGTGCTTCCGTCGGCGCAGTGGGCGGAGGAGGAGGGCACGATGACGAATCTCGAAGGCCGCGTGACTATGCGGAAGCAGGCTTTTGAGCCGCCGCCTGATGTTCGGGACGACATGCGGGTGATATGCGAGCTTGCGGAGCGTTTGGGGAAGGGCGAATACTTCAGCTACAAGAGCGCGGAGGAAGTATTCAAGGAGCTTGGACGTGCGAGCGCGGGAGGACCGGCGGACTACTCAGGCATTTCATACGCGAAGATTGAGGCGAATGATGGGGTGTTCTGGCCGTGTCCTGACGAGGAGCATGCGGGAACACCTCGTATGTTCACGCAAGGGTTTGCGACTGCAAACGGCAAGGCGCAATTCCATGCGGTGCAGCATCAACAGCCTGCCGATCCGCCAGACTCCACGTTCCCACTGTATTTGACTACGGGCAGGCTTATGGCGCAGTACCAGTCCGGTACGCAGACGCGGCGGGTGGAGGAGTTGGTGGGGATGGCACCAGAGGCGATGGTCGAGGTGCATCCGACCACGGCGCGGCTTTACGGACTGCTGAATGGCGGCAGGTCGCGCATCAGTACACGGCGAGGCGATGCTGAGTTCAAGGTTAAAGTTACGGCGAACATTCGGGAGGATACGCTGTTCGTGCCGTTCCATTGGGGCGGGATTCGGGCTGCCAATCGGTTGACGAGTGCGGCGCTGGATCCGACGAGCAGAATACCGGAGTTCAAGGTGTGTGGGGCGATGATAGAGGCGATGGGCTAACGGGAAATTACATTGATCGACAGGATGGATAGGATTTCAGACAGAGGTCTATGATGGCAGAAAAGCAGAAGCTAGTAGTCGTCGGCAACGGTATGGCGGGCGCGCGGTTCGTGGAAGAGGTGCTGTCGCTTGGTGGGCAGGACCAGTATGACATCACCGTATTTGGCGAAGAGCCATATGGGAATTACAATCGCATCCTGCTGTCGGGCGTGCTTGCGGGCACGCATGACCCGAAGGACATATTTATCAACCCTCTGACATGGTACGAGGAAAACGACATCACGCTGCATGCGGGAGTGCGCGTCATCGGCATCGACCGAAAATCCAAAACGGCTTACGGCGCGGGCGGGCTTCTTGTACCCTACGACAAGCTGGTAGTTGCGACCGGCAGCTCGCCGTTCATCCCTATGATGGACGGACTATACCAGGATGACGGCGCCTTCAGGAACGGCGTATTCCCGTTCCGCACGCTGGATGACTGCACGGAGATGGTGGAATACGCTTCGGATGCGAGCAAGGCTACGGTTATTGGCGGTGGACTGCTGGGGCTTGAGGCTGCGCGCGGGCTAATGAACCGCGGGCTTGAGGTGGATGTGGTGCATCTGACCCCTTTCATCATGGACCAGCAACTCGACGCATCCTCGGGCGCTATGCTGAAGGTTCTGCTCGAAGATATGGGGGTGAAGTTCCATCTGGAGAAGATGACGACGAGCATTCACGGTAACGGCAGGGTTACGGGGATCGGCTTCAGGGACGGTGGGACTTTGGACTGTGAGATGCTGGTGATCTCGGCGGGGATACGGCCGAACATCGACCTTGCGCGGATGGCGGGGCTGAACATACGGCGCGGCATACTGGTGAACGACGACCTGTCTTGCCGCAACGACCGCGACATCTATGCGATCGGGGAGTGCGCGGAGCATCGCAGCAAGACATACGGGCTGGTCGCGCCGCTGTGGGAGCAGGCGAGAACGCTTGCGGAACGGCTGACGGTGGAGAAGTCCACATCGACATACACGGGGTCGAAGACGTCCACGAAGCTGAAGGTGATGGGCGTGGAGCTTGCGGTGGCGGGGGACAAGGAGCCTGCGAACGATGACGATGAGGTAGTGTCGTATGTAGAGCCGAATCGCGGAGTCTATAAGAAGGTGATCATACGCGATGGCAAAATCGCGGGGGCGATACTGCTGGGCGACGGGTTCACCGCGCCACGCCTGCAGCAGGCGTGGCGCGGTGCTGCCGCAGAACCGGGCGGAGCTGCTGTTTCCGCTGGCGGCGGATGGCGGTGCCGTGCTGGATGTAGAGGATATGCCGGACGACGCGCAGGTGTGCAACTGCAACGGCGTCTCTAAACCCCAATCCACCGAGGGGGGCGTGTGAGAGGCCTCCTGAAGAAGCAAAAGGGTGCACCTCTGAATCTGAGATAATGGTTTTACAACACAAAACCTGTCACAGAAAAGGAGCACCCAACAGATGCTACCACGTAACCACCCTGACCGCATCCAAATCGCCTTCGACGATCCCCGCCTGGTAGCCAATGCCGGGCTGATCCTGCCGGTCACCCTGGCCGGGCGTCTGGGTCTGAGCCAACTCGTCGACAACCACGTTGACCTGGGCGACGCCCCGGGGCGGGCCAACACCGGGGACAAGATACTGACCCTGGTGGCGTCGGCTCTGGTCGGTGGCGACTGCATTGACGATGCCGACGTGTTGCGGGCGGGCAGGACCTCCTCGGTACTGGGTTGTGTGGTCAAGGCTCCATCCACGCTGGGGACATTCCTACGCAGTTTCCGCTGGGGACATGTGCGACAGTTGGACCGGGTGAGCCGAGAGTTTCTGGCGCGTGCCTGGGACGCCGGGGCAGGCCCCGAGGACTCGCCTCTGACGATCGACATAGACTCGACGGTCTGCGAGACCTATGGACTGGCAAAGGAGGGAGCGCGCCATCACAACTACACCGGCCAGCGGGGCTATCATCCGCTGCTGGCCGTTGCCTCAGGAACCGGCGACGTGCTGATGGCACGACTGCGCAAGGGCCGAGCCAACACCGCCCGGGGCGCAGCCAACTTCCTGCGGGAGACGGTGGCGCGAGTGCGCTACGCCGGAGCCACGGGAGCGCTCACGGTGCGGGCCGACAGCGGCTTCTATGCCCACACCATCGTTGCCGTCTGTCGCAAGATGGATGTCCGCTTCTCCATCACCGTCCGACAGCACCCCCGACTGCGCAATCTCATCGAGGCCATACCAGAGACGGACTGGACACCCATACCCTACTGGATGGACGGCACAGCCGATGTGGCCGAGACCATTTACACTCCCTTCGAGAGCAAGCCCGACGCCGCACCAGTGCGACTCATCGTCCGCAGAGTGAAGCCCACGCCCGGCTCTCAACTGGCGCTCTTCACCAACTACAGCTATCACGGTTTCATCACGGACCGAGAGGGCGACACCCTCCAACTGGAGGCCGACCATCGCCGCCACGCCGAGGTGGAGAACGCCATCCGCGACCTGAAGTACGGCGTAGGACTGAACCATCTGCCCTCAGGGCGCTTCGCAGCCAACGCCGCCTGGTTGGCCGTGCAGGTGATGGCTCACAATCTGGCTCGCTGGACCTCCCGCATCGGACTGGAAGAACGAGCCTCCACCACCAAGACCTTGCGCAGACGATTCTTCTCCCTCGCCGGACGGCTTACACGCTCGGCACGCCGTCTCACCCTGCATCTTCCCCAGCGCTGGCCCTGGGAAACACAGTTCGGCCGCGCTCTGGCCAGACTGCGAACCATTCCGTTACCGAGCTGACAGCTGACGGCAGCGGCGACGACTGCCCACCATACACTCCATAACCCATCTCATCCCCAGACTCGCGCCGGACCGGACCGTGAGTATCCCCTGCTGCTCACCGATTCGTCAACTTCACCCACAATCGCCACTGTGGGCCTCCATTGGCGTTCAACATCACGACCGGGGACCTTCAGAACGCTCCAGCGTCGGCATCATACCCGCACCGCCACCTTGCCGCGTCCTTCACCCACGCTCCGGCAGAGATACCATGACTCTTCGGTGGATTCGGGCTAAAGGGAAGATCATTGCGGCGGTGGATGCAGGCTGCCGAAGCCTGAAGGCGGTGTGTGATGCAACGAAGGCAGGCACCGGCTGCGGGTCGTGTATTCCGCAAGTGCAGGCGGTTCTGGAATTGGCGGCGGAGGGGCTGGTGGCGGAGGATCCCTCAGAGCACTACTATGTGCCGGCGATAACGATGACAAAGCCGGAGCTTACTGCTGCAATCAGGTTGCAGGGGCTTCGGAGCGTGTCGGCGGTGCTGGAGACGCTGGCGGGCGGCAAGGAGGATGCGGCGAGCAAGATGGGACTGGCGTCGCTGCTGAAGACGATATGGGCGGATGAGTACGAGGACGAGCGGGATGCGCGGTTCATCAATGACCGCGTGCATGCGAACATACAGCGGGACGGGACTTTCAGCGTGGTGCCGCGCATATATGGCGGGGTTACATCGCCTGACGAGCTTCGGCGGCTGGCGGATGTGGCGGAGAAGTACGAGGCGAAGATGGTGAAGATCACGGGCGGCCAGCGGATCGACCTGCTCGGCATTCCCAAGACGCATCTGCCCGATGTGTGGCGGGAGCTGAAGATGCCGTCGGGGCATGCGTACACGAAGGCGTTCCGCACATGCAAGACTTGCGTGAGGACGGACTTCTGCCGCTACGGTGTGGGGGACAGCGTGAAGCTGGGCGTCGAGATCGAGAAGCGGTTCCAGGGTGTGGAGTCGCCGCACAAGATGAAGCTGGCGGCGTCGGGCTGCCCGCGGAACTGCGCGGAGTCCACGACGAAGGACCTGGGGGTGGTCGCCATCGAGGGCGGCAAGTGGGAGATTTACATCGGCGGCGCGGCTGGATCGCGGGTGCGCAGGGGCGACGTCTTGTGCATCGTGGACAGCCACGATGATGTGCTGAAGTTCATGGGGCGCTTCATGCAGTATTATCGCGAGAACGCGAAATATCTTGAGCGCACATACGGGTTCGTGGAGCGCGTGGGGATCGAGCATGTGAGAAGCGTGCTAATCGATGACAGCGAGGGGATATGTGAGCGGCTGGACGCCGACATGCAGGCGTCGGTGGATGCGTACAAGGATCCGTGGCTGGAGGCTGAGATACCGGTGCATCCGAACCAGTTCGTGAGCGTTGCAGCAGGTGGCTAACCGGATAGACAGGATATGAGCATGATGAGTGTCATGGAAGCGGCGCGGGGGCTGACGTTTACCTTAGGTCCAGTGGAGCAGATACCACTGGGCGAAGGGCGCGTTTTCGAGGTGGAGGCGAGAAGTATAGCGGTGTTTCGCACGCGGCAAGGCGAGGTCTTCGCGACGCAGGCGGCTTGCCCGCATAAGGCGGGACCTCTGTGCGACGGCATCATCGGAGGCAGGCAGATTGTGTGCCCGCTGCATGCGTACAAGTTCGACCTTGCTACAGGCAGTCCCATAGGCAATGACTGCAAGGCGCTGCGGACTTACGCGGTGTCGGTGAGTGAGGATGGGGATATTCTGTTATCTTATGGGAACTGAAAAGGATATATAGGATGGGCGGTCTCTTTGATGCCCCCTTCATAACCTTCCTCGATTGGAGGAAATGGACTGACAGGTGGGATTGATAAAGTTTAGCTGGTGACAGCAAGTCCGGAGATGGATGAGTGGGAATCGAAATTCCAAATTCCACATTAGTGCCGGTTACTTTTATCTTCCTTTCATTTATTTTCCCCATAGCGGTCGTGATTACACTCGGGATGGTCATAGACCGAAAGAGCCGCAACAGAAGACTCAGAGTTTTTGGCAGGGCCTTGGGGGTTACAACAGGCATATATCTTTTCATGATTAGCATTGACTATCTGCCGGGTCTTTTGGACCGGTGGCCATGAGACTCTTCTGCTCCATTGAAACTGACTTAGATGGATTGGATCTGATGGGTTCTCCCTGATGACGGCACAGGACGGAATGCGGGTGGCGACGCTTGAGACGCGGATATTGGTGAACCAGTAGTCTTACATCGATATACAGGATAGACAAATTTTCATGAGAGGCTGGTTTCATTACCTGCCTTTCTTTTGTTTTCGGCGGCATGTGGTGTCTGCGTAGAAAGTGACAGCAGTGCCAAAGGCAATGCCTCCGCTGATCCTATGCCCCAATACGTCTTCCATAAAGTGGTTCCTGTTGCGTCCTCTCCTGCGCAGACGACTCTAGGAAGTTGCCATCAGATTTTAGTCCGTTTCTTGGAATCTCCATACTCCTTCCTTCATCAACCCTACTGAGGTGTGCGCTCCCTCCGCAGTTTCGATTCTTCTTCTGACCTCGGTCGTAATTTCTGTCCTCGCCTGGCCAAGCTGTCATCTTAAGAGCAATATATGTGGCTTTATGGCGCATTGCTGAACATATATAATACCATATGCTAAAGTGATATTAGATAAGCCAACTTTATAGCTGAGCATTATACAGCGGATGCCCGCTTTGTAGAACTTTAGACGGTCCCAGCGTTGGCGGGCATCATGGACAAGGAAGGAGAGTAGGGAAATGGCAGTCACACATAAAACTGGCAGAAAATTGGGAACCGAAAATACATGGAGCGTCGGCATCATAGCTTGGATGGCGGTGGTTGCGATGGTGTCGCTGGGGATACTGCTTAGTGGTCCGCTCTTCTCGCCGGGCCGAACAGTGTATGCGGCGCCTCACCGGTCGAATGAACCGTGGCTAAAAATAAAATGCCTGGAACCGCTCGTGGAGGAAGGAGAAGACTTCAGGCTCGAGGTGCGCAAAAAGCACGACTCTGACTGGCCACATCCAACCATGCGGGTGTTCTGGTACACGGAGTCCATCACCGCTGACGAATCGGACTACGAACATCTCTATGCCGAGCGGCAGTCAAGCAACAGCTCTCAGTCCGAGTCAGGAGTGATGGGACGCGACTTCCATACTACGGAGGACCTTTACTCCGAGACTACCGAAACCTTCAAGGTTCGGTTCAACAATTCGGTTGACCACGGCCACGACGGTGAGTGCATAATCACTATTGTGGACGACGATGGTGTTGGCATCTACGAGCTGGAGATTGCCTCCGAGCCGAGAGAGATTCCCGGCGCGTCAGACGATGGGGGTTCGCTGGTCGGATACAGCGTGGGCGATGTCATCGAGATTACGGCACACTTCACGGGCACAGTTACGACTGTGAACCCGGATACGGGAGCGCGCGCCGACTATGCAGGACTTTACATACAGGTGGGAGAGAACCGCAGAATCGCGGGACTTCGGAGCGGAGACGGCGGCGATAAGTTGGTCTTCGGATATACGGTGACGGAAGACGACCAGAATGCGGACGGCGTTAGCGTTGAGGGTGGAGGACCCGGCACCGGAATGTATTATAACGAGAACAACAGAGACGGCGGGCTGTGGGGGGTCCGTGCCCCCGGTGGAAGGATCAACCGGATCTTCCACGGTCTCGATTACGACCCTGACCATGTGGTTGTGGCGGTTCCGGCAGAGGATTCCGACGGTGAAGAGGAGGACGATCAAGAGAATGATGACGACGGGGAGCAGACTGGGCCCACCGGCGGGACCATCACACCTCCCTCTCCCACGCCTGAGCCGGAGGAATGGGTTAAGAGTTCTCTGTCGGTCGAGTCCAACCTGCGAGGGCTGACGGACGGTGAGCTAACGGAGGACGACGACGGAAGAGACTGGTTCAGCTTCGACGCGGAGGGCGGCGAGAGTTACATTATCGAGGTGAAGAACAAGATGACCATCACCGGATTCGATGGGATAGGCGGGTACCCCAGCGTACAATTCGTGCAGGGGCACCTGGCGGACCCAAGCATACTGGAGATTGTGGACGAAGAGGGTGATCAGGTGCTTGGAGAGCGCGACCGGGGTGGTTTCCTTGGCAATTTCGCTCGAGCGTTCTTCATCCCTGACGAGGATGGAACGTACTACATCGCAATTGGGGCAGGCGCGCAGGATCGTGGCGCACTTGGCTTCTACGAGTTGTCGGTACGCGCGGATGACCATGCCGACGACTTTCGCACAGAATCGGGTGTCGAGCTGGAACCCGGCGATTCCATTACCGGCGTGATCGATTCCGATGTTCCGAGGGACGATCCAGGCCTGAACTCCTGGGACTGGCTGGAAGTAGGTGATAGCGACTGCGTACCGATCTGGGGACTGGAGTCGCTGGATGACCGCGATGTATTCCGTTTCGAGATATCTGAAGAAGGTCCATACCTGCTGACAGTAAGGGAAGGACCAGGGGATGTCGGCATATGGAAGACCGTGGATGGCACGGGTCATGCACTTAATTATGACAGGAATGTGCCCGTGGCGTCGCTTGAAGATGAGTACAGCCCCGGCAATTACTATGTTGAGGTAGGCACTCCTTACTCCAGCAGCGGCAACACGGGCTCCTACAAGCTTTCGCTGAAGCGGATGTGATGGCTGAACGCTCGACAGCGACGCGAAAGCTTGTGCCGGTGGAGCGTGTGGGGAGGAGTCGCCCGCGAGTAGATCGAGGTCGAACCGGCAGGATGGTTAGGTTTCGAGGGGCAGGTTTTGCAAGCCTGCCCTTTTGCTTTTCCTTATTCTTCGAGGGCATCCTTATTATTCGCGAGAAAGATACTGATTTCATGTAACATTTAATTTACCAGAATGTCATATCAGTTTAACGTCTGTGTAACTGGGCTGTAAAAGTTTCTCCTTACCATTGTTATCGTGCCTTGAGGTGTGGCAAGTCGGTCGATGTTGAAGGAGCGAAATGAGCAGAGCAGTTAGCACTTGGGAGAGCAGCAAAGCGAAGCGCATCAACCTTTTCAGTCTGAAGGCGCCGCAAATGCGAGCGTTTCACCTGACATGGTTCGCGTTCTTCCTAGCGTTCTTCGGGTGGTTCGGGATTGCGCCGCTGATGGTGCTGGTGCGTGAGGACCTGCTGCTGACGAAGGCGCAGATCGGCAACACGATCATCGCATCGGTTGCGATAACACTCGTCGCACGGCTGGCCATCGGGTGGCTGTGCGACAGGATCGGGCCTCGCATCGCTTACAGTGGTCTGCTGATTTTTGGCTCCATTCCGGTGATGTGCATCGGGCTGGCGCAGAGCTACGAGACTTTCCTGCTGTTCAGACTTGCAATCGGTGTTATCGGGGCTTCTTTCGTTATCACGCAGTATCACACTTCGGTGATGTTCTCGTCGAATGTGGTTGGTACGGCGAACGCGACGACGGCGGGCTGGGGCAACATGGGCGGCGGTGTTACGCAGATGGCGATGCCGTTGGTGCTCACCGGCGCGCTGATGTTCGGTGTGGGCGAGACGCTTGGGTGGTGGGTGGCGATGGTGGTGCCGGGCGTGGCGCTGTTCCTGGTGGGCATCGCGTACTTCTTCCTGACGCAGGACGCGCCGCTGGGCAACTACAAGGATCTGCGGGCGCGGGGGCCGCAGGTGCGCGGGACGTTCCTGATGGCGGCGAAGGACTATCGCGTGTGGGCGCTGTTCATCATTTATGGCGCGTGCTTCGGAGTGGAGCTGACCATCAACAACATAGCGGCGCTGTACTACTTCGACAGGTTTGACCTGGACCTGAAGACGGCGGGCCTGATCGCGGGACTGTTCGGGCTGATGAACCTGTTCGCGCGGACGCTGGGCGGCTTCTTCGGCGACAAGTTCGGCATCAAGTTCGGTCTGAAGGGACGCGTGATGTTCCTTGGTGTGGTGCTGCTGATCGAGGGCGTCGCGCTGATGGTGTTCTCGCAGATGGCGACGCTGTTCCTTGCAGTGGGTGCGATGATAGTGTTCAGCCTGTTCGTGCAGATGTCGGAGGGAGCTACCTTCTCGGTCGTGCCGTTCGTCAACCGCAAGGCGCTGGGCTCGGTTGCGGGCATCGTGGGCGCAGGCGGCAATGCGGGCGCGGTAGCTTTCGGCTTCCTGTTCCGTGCGGAAAGCATATCGTACCAAGAGGGACTGCTGTTCGTGGGCGTGACGGTGCTGTTGGCGTCGGCGCTGGTGTTCCTGGTGCGGTTCTCGCCGGAGACAGAGGCCGAGGAGAAGAGGACGATGGAAGAGGCACTGGCTGCGCGCGGCGCGGCTGCAGTGGCAGCCGCAGACTAGTCTGGAAAAGGCAACCCTGTTAGAAAGCGGTAATCGCGGACGTTATGCGCATCCGAATGGAATAATCACAGGACGTAAATCGGGCGCTCCGGCCAACTAAACCAAGTCGCGAGCGCCCTTCTTACGAGTACCTGAACTGATCTGCAAGCCGGTGGACAGCAAACTTCAACGTTAGGTTCCGACTTGAACGGTTGAAGTTATTTTCCTCAGTGTTGCGATCGCAGACAGGGCTGACAGTTTCCCGGTCCTGGGATTGGTCTCCGAGGGCGTGTTCTCTATGCGTATGCTAAGCCTGCCAAACTCGCCCTCTACAACGATGTCGTGCGTGTTCTTGTCCACAGTCGGGTCGGCGTAGATGCGGATGTGAGTACGGTGCGGACCTATGCCCGCCATGCTGAGGGCAGCGGAGACATTGACGTTCGCGGGAAACAGCCTGCAGGCCTCAAGTGCAGGACCTTCGTACACGACCGTCGGTTCTGAGATTGCATCGAGATCGATCCCTGAAACTTCGATGCCGGGAGCGCCCTTTAGGCCTTCTGGCGGTTTGCGTGTGATCATAGTTAACGAGTCAATGCGCCCAGCACAAGCGCCGGCGACGCCGTCAAGACCGGCTATCGCACCGGATGGCACGTATATCGTGGCGCCGTTCTTCTCAGCCAGGCTAAGCATGTCGTCGCGCTCCAGAAGCGCCCCTCCGCTGAGCGCCATCAGGTCCTTACCTGCGGACAAGGTCGCCACCGCAATCGACTCCATTGCACTTGCGGGCGCGGCCTCAATAACGAGATCAACAATTTCCACAAGTTCGCCAATCTCTATCACAGGAGGATGGCAGTCGAGCGTTGAAGCGAAGCGAGCGGCGCGATCCAGGCTACGACTGGTTATGCCGCCAAGAACGGCTCCCGGCACTGCACCAGCGTCCATTTCAGACGCGATCTTTCGGCCGATAGTCCCGCAGCCAGCTATCCCGACTCTCTTCTTCAGTCTGTTCATGCGGACATATTATTAGTGAAATCCACTGCTGTCAAAGCAAGATCTGAGATTCTGAGATTTCGTCAATGACCATGACCGTTCCATATTCAGGCTATACAACATCTGATTAGCTCTGCAGACCACTTATTTTCTCTGGTGCTATGTCCCGACATGACGACGTGCCCCAATCGGTTGAGGTTCTGGCTCTGCTCACATTGGTAATTCTGGCAACTTGAACAGCCACTGTACGATTGCCCCGATTACACTGCTTGACCCTTTCGATAGACCTGCTACACTCACATCCGTCGCCCTGCATCGCCTTCGAAGCGGTAATCGCAGAGCTATCCAAGAAAGAGGTGAGCTTATATGACCACTGATATTCCTCATGAAGTACATGGCGATGAACTTCCCCAGAGAGGGACGCGCAGCACCGTCGCCGTGGACTGTGAACATGTTGAGAAGATGCTCCACAAGGGTACGCGTGAGCACTTTGTGATTTACTGCGACGAGCCGGAGAGAATGGGTGGCGAAAACGCATATCCACCACCATTGACCTACATCACCTCTGGGATCGGGTTCTGACTGCTTACCCAATTGAAGCGGTACGCTACAATGAGAAAACTTACGATCAATAGCGCGCGCGTTCACGTCGAGATGGACTACTATCTGTCCGGCTCGGTGCTGGCGGGAACGGTGAACAGCGGGGTTACTGAGGTACGCTCACAGTTCGATGTTAGCTCAGACGAACCCGAGGAAGACATAACCTATGTCATCAGGCTCGCGAAGCGGGGCTGCTTCGCCGAGAGGTTGGTGGAAACAGCTGTGCCCATCAAGAGTACGCTCATATTGAATGGCAAAGAGGCGACAAGCCACTTGGGGTGAGTCTCGGTTCCCGACAGTTTCACATGCGTTTCCTGCATTCGCTGATTCTATCCTAGTGCCGGAAAATTCTATTATCTATCATGGCGTTCTCGGCGACGCCATTGTTTAGGACCTAATCTATCGAATGGCTCGGTACTTCCTTTGGTGCTACACTCTACGGCGACGTCTAACTATTATTTTGCGAGATACTGGATTTGAAAGGGATGCTTCATGACTACTGTTGGCACAGATAAACTCACATTTGAACTCGCCCAGGATTTCCCAGAGCTTCCAGAAGGGGAGACTTTCGCGGTAGTCAGCACTGTCGCTACCGATTCGCAGGACAGGCTCTATGTCTTCCAGAGGAAAGACCCGCCGG
This sequence comes from Dehalococcoidia bacterium, assembly GCA_965222145.1. Classification (GTDB taxonomy): domain Bacteria; phylum Chloroflexota; class Dehalococcoidia; order Lucifugimonadales; family JADFKI01; genus Bin90. Next base: position 953,406 of record CBDCTG010000001.1, read on the forward strand.
TAGTTGTCTTCGACGGAGACGGTAACTTTCTTGACGCATGGGGGCACGGTGCCTTTAACTCGCCGCACGGCATGAGTATCAGCGACGACGTCATTTATATGACCGACCGTGACGATTCTGTCGCGGTGGCATATACCCTGGAAGGCAGGCCCTTGCTGGTGTTGGGTGAGCGTGGCATTCATTCCGACACTGGCTGCGAGAGCCCCGGTGATATGGTTCCTCGCGCCGCCGGTCCGTTCAATTACCCTACTGAGATGGTGAAGGGATCTTCGGGGAACATCTATGTTGCGGACGGGTATCGAAACAGCAGGATTCACAGATTCACCGAAGAAGGCGAGCTAATCAAGTCGTGGGGGACGCCAGGGAGTTCTGAGCCAGGCGAATTTCACCTGCCTCACAGCCTAATGGTGGATCGAGAAGAGAAGGTTTACGTGTGCGACCGGACCAACCGACGAATTCAGATCTTTGACTGCGAAGGCGAGTTCATCACGATGTGGACAGGCATGGGCGGGCCGAATGACATAGTGCAGGGCGCGGATGGACTGTTCTACATCTGCGAACAGGAGGCTGACGGCAATCCTCCGCGCGTTACAGTCCGCGATGGCGACGGCGAAGTGCTGGCTCGGTGGGATGTACGCCACGCTCATGGTATATGGGTTGATTCGCAAGGCGACATCTACCTCGGTCTGACGACGAGCCAGAGCGTGGACAAGTACGTGCGCGTGCGTTGATTCCACGATATTACTGTAGCCTTGTAACGCCATTGACTATGGATTTACTTATGTGAGGTGTTCAGTGTGAGCAAGTTCTATGACGAGGCGCTGCTGCCCGATGAGTTGCGTCGCAGTTTCGATGTATACGATAGAATTCGGGAACTCGGCATTTCATTAGGCAGTTTCAGCGAGGATGTGGTGTCGCTTGAGGGTGCAGGAATCGCAGCTGCGGTTGTGCATGAAAGCGGACTTGTGTATCTATCCGGCACATCGGCAGGAACATACCCGATGAACGATGACTCAGAGCGTATCGAACACGGTGTTCAGGCAGCCCAGGATACGGCTGACAGACTAATTCGCAGGCTGCATTGGACCCTGAGTTGCGGTGGCGAAGGTGACTTGAATGATGTCTTGTACACTGTGAAAGCTTTGGGCATGGTAGTTTCGCCGGGTGGTGGAGCGAGCGGGGCCGCGCCCGCTGTGACGAACGGCTTTTCGTTCAAATGGCACTCTGTTTTCGGAGGGCCCAGGAGCGCTTATGCTAAGGATGGCATTGATCCGGGCGGGTTTGCGGGAATCCATGCCAGGAGCGCGATGGGCGGGTTTGATGGTAAGTTCTCCATTGAGCCGGAAATTATCGTGGCTGTTCCGTCTGCGCTGACACGAGAAATAATAACGAATAGAGGCTGGGTTTTCCCATTGCCGCCTGTGATGCTGGACAAAGTAAGGTCTGCGAGGGGAAATTGAGTCGTTTGTGCTGCCCTGTTGAAGGCTGAACCTTTGGGTGGATACACCGGACAATCACACTACGGAGGATCGAATGTCCTGGAGAAAGCTTGCAGGAAGCCCATTTGAGACTTACAAGAAAGACGCGGTTGCGTCCAATGGGATGGTTACTACCAACCATCCCATTGGTTCAGCTGCGGGACTAGAGATGCTGGCAATGGGCGGCAATGCGATGGACGCGGCTGTGGCGTCCGTCTTCGCGCTCAGCGTTGTGGAGCCGATGATGGTCGGCATATTCGGGGCAGGATTCATCAACTACTACGACGCCTCAAGCGGGGAGTTCGTAAACATCGATAACTATTCGGTCGCTCCGGCAGCAGCCACACCGGATATGTATGAAACCGTTTCCGATACCTGGCCGGATTACATGGAGACGGCGGACCGCGCCAATCTGGTGGGCTATAGATCGGTGGGAGTGCCCGGCGCGCTTATGGGATGGTGCTATGCAGAGGAGAAGTACGGCAGACTGGGAATCGACACAGTGGTCCAGCCAGCGATACGCTATGCCAAGCGTGGTTTCGCGGTCAGCCGATACCTTTCAGACATCATCCGCCTCAATCAGGAAGACCTTGCGTCGTTTCCTGCAAGCGCGGAGGTGTTTCTGCCGGGAGGCAAGCCCCCGTCGGTCGGTCAGACCATTGTCAGGTCGGATTACGCCCGTACTCTGGAGGCGGTTGCCGCCGAGGGACCAGACGTGCTTTACAAGGGACGTATCGGCGAGATGGTTGTCTCGGATATGTCTGCGAACGACGGCATTATAACGGAAGAGGACTTCGAGAACTACCGCATACATCTCAGGGAGCCGGTGCGCGGTACTTACAGAGGGTACGATATCGTTTCCGTTGCGCCCACCAGTTCGGGAGGCACTGCAATTGTCGAGATTCTGAACATACTCGAGGGCTTTGATGTAACCTCTCTCGGATTCGGCACGGCGCAAGGGGCGCATCTGCTGGCTGAAGCCATGAAGATTGCATTCGCAGACCGCTTCGAGTATTTGGGAGACCCTGCCTTCGTCGAAGTCCCGGTCGGCGCATTGACGGACAAGGGTTATGCTGCCGCACGGAGGCGCGAGATCGACACATCTCATGTACGTGATTACAGCTACGGGAATCCCTCGCTCTATGTCGGTGAAGGCGCAGACACGACTCACCTCACGACCGCTGACTCAGACGGCAACGTCGTGTCCACGACACAAACGATTCACGTGGTGTTTGGCTCAAAGGTGACGACACCCGGTACAGGTATGCCTCTGAACAACACGATGAACATCTTCGATCCGCATCCCGGCAACGCGAACTCCATCGCGCCGGGCAAGCGAATGGTCAGCAGTATGTCTCCAACCATCGTGATGAAGGACGGCAAGCCGCTGATGGCGCTGGGAACGCCGGGCGCAACGCGCATATTCCCTTCAGTACTGCAGGCGATTGTGAATGTCATCGACCACGGTATGTCCCTTCAAGAGGCGGTGGAAGCGCCGCGGATATGGACGCAGGGGCAGGAGCTTGAGATAGAACCGGGCATATCCGACGGAGTTCGACAGGCGTTGAAGGGGATGGGGCATAAAGTTCAGGTCACACCGAGGGTCGCCGGAGGAATGAACGGGGTGATGTTCGATTATGCGAACGGGACAATTCGAGGCGCTGCGTGTTACAGGGCGGACGGCGTTCCTGCGGGCTTCAGCGGCGGCGCGGCAAGGCCGTCGGACGATCCGTTGTACAGGTTCTAGGAGGCGTAGGCAGGACTGCAACTGCATATCTTGCTTGTGCTGGATTTTTGGCAACTGCAATCCAATAATTCGACAGATACCGAATGCGACGCGCGTTACTCAGCAGCCTACTATATCACCGCCTAAGTCTATTCTCAGTCTCAGCGTATGTTGTAGGAGTAGTGCCCCGCGCCTGATTCCGGTTCCCACTCTGAAAACCAGCGATTTATGTATGGAAGGAGTTCCTCCGAAAGGCGGCCGGCTCTTGCTTCCCTGTCTGTCAACTCTCGTGAGAGAGACTCCTTCAGCCGCGCCGCCACTTCGGCCTTGTCTATCTTCAAAAACTTCTTGTCCCTGAGGAGAACCTCACCGTCCACTATCACGGTGTCAACGTCCAATCCCTTGCCGCGGTACACCAGGGCGTCAATGATGTCGGTGTTAGGGTTGAGATACGGTTCCTCAATCCGCTCCATGTCTATCATGACCAGGTCGGCGCGTTTGCCCGGCTCAATGGTTCCCACCTCGTTGAAGAACGTAACTTTGGCGGCATTGGTCGTAGCGAGCCGAAAAATGTCATGGGAGGTGGGGTAGGGGGAGGAAACACCCGGTTCGCGGTGTATCTTCTGGGCGATACGCATCTCCTGGAGAATGTCGTTGTCGTCGTTCATGCCTGCCTCGTCTATGCCGAGCGCCACATTTACGCCGCGTCCCAGCAGCCTGTTCACGGGCGCAACCCCGCTCTTTAGTCTAAGATTGGAGCTCGGGTTAGTACAGATGGCGGTTCCGGTCTCGGCCAGTATGTCGAGATCGGACTCGGACAGCCAGACGCCGTGAGCGCAGGATACTTCCGGACCCAGCACTCCAAGCTCAGCCAAGTGAGCCAGCGGTGTCTTATTCCAGTGGCGCGATCCGTACATACGCTGGTAAATGGTCTCCTGCACATGCACATGGAGCCCGGTTTCCAGGCGCCTTGCCAGATCGCTCATTGCGGTAAGCATCTCGTCCGAACACCAGTGTACGTTGTGAGGGCTTACGAATATGTTGGTTTTCGGCCCGCTTCTCCGGGCGTGCAGTTCCGCAGTAGAAGTCAGGTACTCGTCCAGGCTTGTGGGTCTGATGTTGATGCGTTCACGGGCTCGGTCTGCGAGTTTGGAGGGCAGGGTTGACAGGAACCGCTCATCGTCTTCATAGACAAGGTGATTCTGGTCGCGCGTGAACATCGAAAAGGCGACCCTCATTCCGCTGGCTTCGTAGGCGTCCAAAATCTGGGATCCTGCTTCAACCAGGCTCATACCCAGCGGCACTCTTGCAGCCATATGATTGTGCTGGACAGTCGTAATTCCGGACTCAATCATCTGGATGGCGCACCACAGCGTATCCAGGTAGGGGTCAACTTCTCTCAGTGCCCACCGAGCGATTATCCATGTCTCCAGCGGCATATCGAGCGAGCCAAGCTGAAACGGCGTAAGCCCCACATGGTGGTGGGCGTTTATCAGTCCAGGTATGACGACGTGGCGGGCGGAGCCAATCACCTCATCGGGTTGATAGCGGGTGAGCAGCTCGTCATACCTTCCCACTTCGACAATCGCACCCTCTTGGATCACGACGGCTCCGTCATTAACCACCTCGGCCGAATCCCGACCTGTGATTTTGCAAACAACTTGTCTGCCCCTGACAATCGTGGTACTCATTTCGACCTCGGGCACAGCGACTTAATAGACCGCTTCTTACGCCAATACGATGGCACTAATCGGTGATATATGTGTGGGTGATGACCTCCCACACGTGTCCGTTCTCGCAGTCGAAGTAGAACCCGCGTCCATTGTGCTTGTGGTTGATCTTGCCATCCGTCCGAGAGCCGGGGCCACTCCCGAAGGGGATGCTCTCGTCTTCGACGCGCTCAAGCACCGCATCGAACTCCTCGTCCGAAGCCAGAAAGGCGTAGTGGTTGGAGCGTGGGTCATCCGAGTTATCGAAGTCGAGCGTCAACGTGTCGTTGACCTTGACGGGGGCGAAATGTCCCCAGGTCCCTTTGTACTCCAGTCCAAAGATACGGGCTATGAACTTCGCGGACTTCACCTTGTCGTAGGCGGGTACGATTGTGTGGTCTAGCTGCATAGGCATAGTGAACCTCCTTTATCGATACTTTACACCAAGCCGGAGGACCAATCCAGTGCGCTGTCCCTAGCATGCGTTGACGACCCGCATCAACCATCATAGACCCCGTGAAACGCGAAAATTTATTGTGCCGACGTGACGACTATCTTTGCCTGTCAGTATGATCGATTATCTTCCATCAGAAGGTGGGAGATTGATCATGTATAGGCAGGAAGTCTTACTGAGAGCCTGTTCACGATCTTCTTAGAATTAGCGCTGTGAAGGCAAGCACCACCATTTGCAGACTGGTATTGAGCTTTCTTTCGCAGTTCTTCCAGAGCCGGCGGCACTTTTGCAGCCAGGCAAAAGACCGCTCTACCACCCATCGCTTCGGAAGAACCACGAAGGTGTGAAGTTCGTTGCGCTTCACCACTTCCACCGAGGCTCCTAACAGACTTTGCACCGCAGTGGCAAAGGGCTTCCCTGTATAACCCCCATCGACAAGTACCTTTTGCACCTGCCTGAGGTCGGCTCCTCGTTGGTCGAACATCGCCAAAGCCCCGGCACGGTCGGTGACATTGGCGGTGGTCACGTGAATTGCATGCGGCAACCCCTGGGTGTCCACTGCGATGTGTCGCTTGATTCCCGAGACCTTCTTGCCGGCGTCATAGCCCTTGTTCTCGGCGCTGTCAGTGTTCTTAACGCTCTGAGAGTCCACGATGCAGAAGGTCGTCCGCTCTGTCCGTCCATTGCTTTGTCGGGCCTCGCCAACTGATTTTTTTTAAGACTTGCTCCAGAATGGACTCATTAGCCGCCTCGGGTCGCTCGCTCCACTGCCGGAAATACTTGTAGCAAGTGCGCCAATTGGGGAAGTCTGCGGGCAGCATTCGCCACTGGCATCCGCTTTTAAGAAGATACAATACCCCGCAGAAAACATCATACAAGTCCACGGTGCGGGGCTTGGTCCTGCGGCGGGCCGACTCCAACAAGGGGAGAATCCGGGCAAATTGCTCTTGGCTGATGTCGCTGGGATAAGAATGAGACATGATTACCCTCCTGATAATAGTCTCAACCTATTATATTCCAGAGATCGTAGACAGGTTCTAAGGCGCAAGCAAAGGGAGGGAAAGAGTTAGCAGGCAGCGGTGGCGGCATCAGGTATGAGCGTGAGGTCGGCAAGAAAGTCGCAGCGAGGGCCCACGCCATCGGAGATGAGGCAGGCTGGGCGCAGGTGGGGGACGAGACCGGGTTCGTCCTCCGACGAATGGACGGAAGATATAGATCCGCTGCTTCGCTCGGGCATCGCCCTTGACAGAACAACCGCACCCAGTAGCCTCACTTGGGCAGGCTGCAGACATCCAGGGCAGTGAGCGCCAGGACCTTCGCCACCTGCTCCATATCACTGATGCGGTTAAACTCGTCCGGTATGCTCTCTGATTCGGAGCCTCCGCCGGGACCGTACAGCACACATGGAACTCCGGCTCGCCACAGGTGGGTTGTGTCATCGCCGGTGTAGGAGCCGGGCAGCACCGTCCCCACGCCGTCGGGTTCACTCCCACCGGTCACCGTGCGATACTGCCGCAGGACGCAGTCAAGGATGTACTCGTCCTTAGGCAGATCGAACGGCTCCATGATGACTCTGAACACTCGGTGCTTCGGGTGGGGCGGCAATTCAATTTCGTAGTTGAAGTCGGGGTCGTCAACTTTGATCCGGTCGAGGGCGCGTTCGATGTCCTCCTTGACCGATGCAGAAGTCATGCCCGGCAGGAAACGGACATCTACCAGCACGGTGCAGAAGTCGGAAACGAAGTTGGGCCCACGCATGTCGTAGTCGCGTCCGCGGCCTCCGATTATCGCGCCGACGTTTATCCGCGGCAGGCCAGGCAGGTCGTCTCTGGGCGTGTAGGTGAACTCCACGCCGTCAATGGCAGGCACTGCCTTGCACATCTTAGCGATGGCGTCCACTCCCTCTTCCTTGCGGCTGATGTGCCGGGAGTTGCCCAGTACGTGTACCGCCATCTCCAACACGCCGGCGTGGACGGTGAGGATGTTGTCCGCGCCGAAGGGTTCCGGCACCACCGCCATGTCGGTGAGCGGGCCGTTCTGACAGAGGTAGGTCGTGCCCACACCGCCTTGCAGTTCTCCTACCACGCAGGCAAGCACCAGATCACCCTTCAGCGTTACGCCGGACTTCCGTATGGCTTCGGCCGCCGCCACTAAGGATGAAACGCCGCTCTTCATGTTACGGATGCCAGCGCCGAAGATGAGGTCGCCCTCAATGCTGGGCGTCCACGGGTCTCGCTTCCAGCCCATGGCAAGCGGGTCGATGTCGATGTGGCCGTTGAGCATCAACGACTTGCCGCCGCCGCTACCCCTCAGAGTGGCGACGGTCTGGAAGCGGTCCGGCTCCACCTCTTGCAACTGCACCTCATAGCCCCTCTTCTCGAGATAATCTCCGAGGTAGCGGGCAACGTCGCTCTCCTCGGTCTTGTAGCTGGGGATCTTGATGAGGTCCTCGGCGAGGCGGAGCATCTCCTCCCGGTCGACGCTGTCCAGAATCTTTTGAATTGCTTCTGCTTCCATGTCTTACCTCTACTTGCCGAGTCCAACCTTCCAATAACGTCTGCCTTCTCTCCGACTGATCGTCCCGAATCCCGGAGCGGGGAAGTGACACGATATTACAGGCATCCCTTGGGATTCCACATCGTCCAACACCTTCCTGCGAGTCTCTGTCGATAGGGGCCAGTCGTAATCGAAATGACAGTTCCAGTCGTCCTCGGTCACCTGCGCTGGGTGAATCAGCACGTCCCCTTGTATCAGGGCTTCTTCTCCCTGGGAGGAGACCAGGATGCTCATGTGGCCGGGCGTATGACCAGGAGTGTGCAGCGCCTTCACCTCCGAAGTCAGGTTTGTGTCTTCGGTCAGCATGTCGAACAGCCCTAGGTTGACGATGGATTCCACGCACCTATCCATGAAAGGAAAACTGGAGGCAGCCTGAATGTCCGGCCTGCGGAAGTGGTCAAGATCAGCCTGATGAGCGATGTACCGGACGTTGGGGAAAGCCGGAACCAGTGCGCCGTCCTGCTCTACCACGTTCCAGCCCACATGGTCGGAATGAAGATGGGAGATGAAGACGGTGTCAACCTCCTCAGGAGTGACGCCTTTGGCGGCCAAGTCATCCATGAGCTCTCCCCGTCGGCCTCCGATCGACTCGATGGGTCCTTCGCCGTACCCAGTGTCGATGAGGATCGTCCGACCCTGTGAGCGCACCAAGTAGCACCCAATCTCAATTAGCATGTGGTCTCCATCGAAAGTGTCGGGGTAGTTCTCTCTGTAGGGTGCCCACGCTTCTTCAGGGACTGTCGAAAACAATTCGGGCAGAGGGATTGGGAATGGGAAATTCATATCGGAAAGGGCGACGATCTCAACGGCGCCTACTTTCAAAGTAAAGTCGGACATATTCCCTCCAGACGCCACGTGGGGATGGTAGCATTTGACGTAATTGTAGGAATTGCAGGCATGGCGGTCAAGTGCGGGACGGTGCCAATCTCGCTATCACTACGACGTTCTCAGCAGGGCTTCAATTCGGGCAGTGCAAGTCGCCACGAGTGACTTATCGCTCATAGCCCTCGTTCGATTTGGGGGACCAAGTTCCGGCGGAATCATGTTTCTTTAGGTGTGCGTGTTTATCTCGTCAGCGTAATCGCAGTAGTGGCTGAGCGTGTCTAACACGGCAGCGAACCACAAGTGGCGCCGCGCCATAGCTATGGCGTCAATGAAAGGGCGCTTACATTAGGTCCAGGTTCGTTGTCGAAAGAGAGTTCAGAAGGTTTGGAGTACGGTTATAGTGGGTTGAAGTAGGGTGAGGATAACCGGATCTTCCGCGGCAGCCTGGCTGGCCATCTTACCCTGTTCTTATATTGTGCCTGTCATCTGTGCGGAATGTACAAAGTCGAGGCGAAAGAGTGTGGGTGAAGTGCCAGTCTAGCCCAGCTTGGCGAGTGTTTGGGCAGGAGCTAATGCCGTAATAAGTACAATTGCGAAGGAAAGCAAAACGACGACGGCGTATGGAGCGTATCGCAACAACGTGATGTTTGCGGACATACTAAGGCGATTCACAACCCAGCCGATGCTGCCGAAGATAAAGCCCGCAAGCATTCCTGTGTACAGGCCGTAGAGCCCGTGCGCAAAGGCGGAACTTGGTATGCGAAACAGCGAATAGATGACCTCCAGGAACACGCTGTCGGAAGCAAGTACGCCACGCCAAGCTTCCACTAGGACGGCAGTTATCGGAAGAAACACGCCAGTCAACACTGGCAGCAGCACGCCAAAGCCGAAGCCTACCAATTCCCACATGAGAATGTTGTACGCCCGTGGCCTCTTGCTGTCAACCATCAGCAATCCGAAAAGCCCTGCCAAAAGCGCGCCGGCAAGCCCTCCGCCAGCGGAAAAGATGAGTGACGGTATGAGCCCCAGGCGCACTGGTGGTTCTGGGTAGTTCATATTGGCGGACTGCGCGAGCATAGAAACGATCAGCGCGCACGCGCCCAAGGCGCCGCCGAGGATGACCATAGATGCCGTGAGCCGTCCACGCGGGGATTGAAACGCCTCAACAACTGAAGAAGTGAGTGTGGACGAAGTCTGTGCCATTAGTTCAATCTAGCAACATACTACGGCTTAGTCAACGGGCTGACGCCGAGTGTGATCTCGGCGCGCAGGCCAGCCACATCACTCTTTCGAACTGCCAAGACTCGGTACGCCTGCAAGCTGCAATTCCTCCGCGCGATGACAACTCACGAAGTGTTCGGGCGAAACCTGCTGAAGCTGCGGCGTTTCAATGCGGCACTGGTCAACTGCGAATTGGCAGCGCGGATGGAAGTAGCAGCCTGAGGGCGGGTTCGCGGGGTTCGCAACCTCGCCTTGAAGAACAATTCGATTGGAGCGCGCCCTGGGGTCAGGCTCCGGCACAGCGGACAACAGCGCTGCCGTGTACGGGTGCTTCGGTTCGCTGAACAGCTTATCGGAGGGCGCCATTTCCACCAGCTTGCCGACATACATCACTGCAACGCGGTCGCTGATGTGCTTCACAACGCTCAGGTCGTGAGCGACGAACAGGTATGTCAGGTTTAACTCGTGCTGGAGGTCGAGAAGCAGATTAAGCACCTGCGCCTGCACCGATACATCCAGCGCCGACACCGGTTCGTCGGCGACGATAAGCCGAGGGTTGAGCGCGAGCGCGCGGGCAATGCCGATGCGCTGACGCTGACCACCGCTGAACGCATGCGGAAATCTACGCAGGTATTCAGGGCGAAGCCCCACAAGGCTCAGCAACTCTGCGACGCGCTCCTCTCTCTCCGATCTATTCCCCATGCCATGCAGCATAAGAGGTTCGCCAACGATGTCGAGCAGTGTCATGCGAGGATTCAACGACGAAAACGGGTCCTGGAAAATCATCTGCATCTCGCGGCGGAGGTCTCGCAGCCTCGAACGAGGCGCATCCGCAATGTCAACGACTTCCCCGTCCTCCGTGCGAAAGGCGATCTCTCCGCTTGTCGGATCAACTGCTCTTAAAATACAGCGCGCAGTCGTAGTTTTGCCGCAGCCGCTTTCCCCAACCAGCCCAAGTGTCTCGCCTTCGTTGATGTAGAAGTTCACATCATCTACCGCGCGTATGGCGCCAACCTCTCGCCTCAAGAAACCCTGCCTTATGGGGAAGTATTTCTTAAGATTCTTGACTTCCAGGAGTCTGTTTTCATTGTTCTGAGCGGTTAGTTGCGCCACAAATTAGCCTCCGTGATAAAGGAGGCAGCTCACCTGATGACTCGGATCAGTGTGCTGCAAAGTTGGCATAACGACGTCGCACTTTCCCTGCATAAAGGAGCTGCACCTCGGATGGTATGAGCAGCCCCGCGGGCGGTCGTATGGGTGCGGAACGGAGCCGGTGATAGAAGCCAATCGGTCATTGGAATTAGACTGCATGCGGGGAATGGATTTAAGCAGCGCCTGTGTGTACGGATGCTGCGGCGTATAGAATATGTCGTCAACCGAAGCGCTCTCCACAATCTGCCCGAGGTACATCACGGCAACATCGTCTGCCATCTCCGCAATCACTCCAAGGTCGTGCGTAATCAGGACTATCGACATGCCGTACTCTTGCTGAAGGCTGCGCATCAGGTCCAGAATCTGCGCTTGTGTCGTAACATCGAGTGCCGTAGTCGGCTCATCGGCAATAAGTATGCTGGGGCTGCACGAAAGCGCCATCGCAATCATTGCCCGCTGCCTCAGACCTCCGCTGAGTTGGAACGAATAGTCGTCCAGGCGGCGCTCCGGCAGAGGAATGCCAACCTGCTGAAGCATCTGAACCGCAAGATCGCGAGCGTCTTTCCTGGTGATGTCTTGGTGAAGCATAATGGCTTCGACAATCTGGTTGCCGATCGTATGCACCGGACTGAACGAGGTCATAGGCTCTTGAAACACATAGGCGATTTCACCCCCACGTATGGAGCGCATCTCATCGCTGTCCGGGTCGAATTCAGTCAGGTCAATGAACCCGTCTCCCTGAACGCCAACGCCGCTCTGTCTTCTAAAGAGAATTTCACCCCCAACAACCACGCCGGGTCTATCCAGAATGCCAAGTATTGAGCGCGCCGCCACGCTCTTGCCGCAGCCGCTTTCGCCCACGATACCGAGTGTTTTGCCCGGAAGCACATCAAAGCTCGCATCATCTACGGCAACGACCGTGCCTTCATCCAGCGGGAAGTGTGTTTCGAGATTCCGCACTGAAAGTAGAGGTTGTTCAGAACCCGGATTACTGTCCGTATGGGGCTGCGTCATATTAACTACTGTCCATAAGGGTCGGCTGCGTCTCTAAGACCGTCTCCAAGGAAGTTAAAGGCAAGGACGGCGATAATGACTGGAATAGCCGGCGCCAAAAGCCATGGTGTAAGCGCGACGGCCTGTATATTCTGCGCCTGCTGAAGCATCACACCCCAACTGATGGCGGGCGGCCTCAGCCCAAGCCCAAGGAAGCTCAACGAAGTTTCACTGATGATTATGGCAGGCAGCGCAAGCGTCGTTGCGGCTATGATGTGGCTCATAAAGGATGGCACCATGTGCCTGAAGATGATGCGCATTTGGCTCGCGCCCGCGAGGTCCGCAGCGGTAACGAAGTCCTCTTCGCGCAATGACAGAAATCTGCCGCGCACCTCGCGCGCCAAGGTCGTCCAGCCAATAAGAGATATGATGATCGTTATGGCGAAATAGACTTTGAGAATAGACCAGTCGCGCGGAACGGCTGCCGCAAGTCCCATCCAGAGCGGAATGGTGGGAATGGAGCGTAGAATCTCGATCACGCGCTGAATGATCGTATCCGTCCATCCGCCATAGAAGCCTGAAATGCCGCCCAGCAGTACCCCAAGGAACAGGCTTATCGCAACGCTGACAAGCCCAATTGTCATGGATATGCGGGTCGCGTACATGAGCCGAGACCAGACATCGCGCCCTTGAATATCAGTACCCAGGAGGTATATCACCTCTTGGGCATTGTAATCGCCGTCAACGCCTATCAGGTGGCGACTACTGGGGATGAGGCCCAGGAACTTGTACTCGAAGCCGCGAGCGAACAGGCGCACGGGTATCTTTGTGTCCTCGTCTGTTACATAGACACGTTTGAAGGTCTTGGTGTCGCGACTTCCTGAAATGGCGTACACATAAAGGCTTGGCTTCAATCCGTCAAAGATATGAATGCGCTGCGGTGGGATTTCACCGCGCTTTGCCTCGCTCAGAATGGGGTCTGAAGTGGCAAGAAACTCAGCTCCCAACACCGCAAAATAGAACAGAATAATGACTGCGCCAGCAATCATAGCCAAGCGATGCTTGCGCAGCCGCCACCACATCAACTGCCATTGAGATGCGATATAAACCTGTTCTGAAGATTCTTCCTCTAATACCCTGCCCGCTCCCGGAAGGACTACACTCTCCTCTGCCATTTATGTGCCCTCCAGTCTGATACGCGGGTCAATCCACGCCAACAACAGGTCCGAAATGAAAGTGCCAACTACGGTCATTATCCCTATAAGAAAGATTATGGTGCCCGCCAGGAACATGTCCTGAGCCAACAGCGACCTCAACAGCATAGGCCCAACGGTAGGCAGGCTCATCACAACAGATATGATGATGCTGCCCGACACCAGCAAAGGCAACAAATAGCCAATAGTGCTCATCAGCGGATTGAGGGCGACCCTGACCGGGTATTTCAGGATGACTCGCCACTCGGATAGCCCTTTGGCGCGAGCGGTTACTACATAAGGCTTTCGCAATTCGTCCAGCAGATTGGCGCGCATCACGCGGACGAGCTGGGCGGTGCCGGCTACTGCAAGCACTATCGAGGGCAGCCATAGGTGATTGAGCAGGTCAATGACCTTGCCGAAACTGTACGGCGCATCTGCGTATTCCGGGGAGAACAGCCCTCCGATGTTCGCGCCGAAGAACACGAAACCAAAATAAAGCAGCACGAGGGCAAGTAGAAAATTGGGCACGGCTAGGCCAATAAAGCCTATGAAGGTGAAAACATAGTCTCCCGTAGAGTACTGTTTCACCGCCGAGTAGATGCCGATTGGAATGGCCAGTATCCAGGTAAAGATTATGGACGCGAATGCTAACGCCGCCGTCAGAAACAGGCGGTCACCTATAACCTCATTGACAGGGCGTTGATACTCCATCGAGACCCCGAAGTTGCCATTAGCCACTTGGCCTACCCATTTGGCGTACTGCATGGGGAAAGGGCTGTCCAGCCCATACTGGTCTCTCAGATTGGCTGCTTCTTCTTCGGTAACTTGCGTGCCTGTGGACATGAGTTGAGCGACATAGGCGGTAACATAGTCGCCAGGGGGTAGCTGGATGATTGCGAATGAGATGACAGAAACCGCCCAGATGGTTAGGAACGCAAAGAAAAGGCGTTTCACCGCGAATGATAACAAGTTACAACCTCTCTAATGTGCAAAATGGCATCAGGGCAAGCCGCCACCTCGTACCACGAGGTGGCGGCTTGAGGCATAACAAATTCTATTGGTATGACAATGTCTGCGGCTGTCGGTTTTCAGGGGTCTTCCAGTACAAAGTTATCGGGCGTGAAATGCTGGGGGTCTTGGTGTCCGGGCTGTTGAATTGCCTCGCAGGGACATTGCCCAAATCGGTCTTGGTCACCCTTATTCCCAGAGATGCGGGCGATAGTCCTACCAAGCCCACAGACCATGCCTGGTCAATCACGGTGCGCCAAATCTCTTTGCCAAGCTCGATGCGCTCGGCTTCGGGCACGCCGAATCCCTTCTTGTAATTCGCCATTACCTGCTTGAGTTCGGGTTGCGGCTCGTCGCCCTTTTCGCCCTCGGACTGGAACCATAGCCCCAACGATGAGCCGAACTCATTGTTGGTAAATGCCGGGAATACGGCACCGGGGAATGTGAACAGGTGCTCGCTGCCGTCTCCCCACGATATACTAATCTGGTTCTGGTCAGCTGCGGTACGCGTCGCTGCCAAGCTACGCTCAAGCGCCAAGACATCCGTCTTGAGACCGAGGTTCTTTTCCCAATGCTCGGCAACCATCTCAGCCATCTGCACGAATTCGATAAACTGGGCTGTGCGTGCACTTATCACGACCACTAGGCGTTCACCGTTATCAGTACGCAGCCTGAAACCTTCAGAGTCCTTTTTGTCCAAGCCTATGTCATCGAGCATCTTGTTAGCGGTGTCAGGGTCGAGGGTCGACCACTTTGTGCGCCATTCCGAGTCCGGGCCGGGGCTGTACGGGTTGTTGGTAGCCGGAGCGAACGAGCCAGGGACGCCGAAGCCCAGGAAGAACACCTCGTTCATCTGCTCCCTTTCTATCCCCAAAGACAAGGCGCGCCGGAAATCAGTGTTCGCCAACCATTTGCCTACTTCAAGGTCATCCTTGTAAGCCATATTGAACTTTACAGTGGCATCGCTTCCGACATCCTGAGTGTCGAAGTGGAGTCTGTATTCACCCTTCTCCATATTTTCAAGGTACAGCGGCACCTTCGCCATATTCAGATGCCTGCCTTGCCAGTCGAACTCGCCCGCAATGGCGCGAAGGTTGATAACCTCAAGGTCCTCCGCCAGCGTCAGTACCACCACATCAATGTAGGGAAGCTGATTTCCAGCCGAGTCAACCATCCAGAAATAGGCGTTGCGTTCCAGTTTCCAGGTGTCGGTGTTAATAGGCGAAACTGTCTTCCAAGGGGTAACGACGGGCAGATCAACATTGAGCGCCCAGTCATTTTTGAACTTGAACAGGTTCACCCAGTTGTCGTAGCCCTCATCCTCAACTAACTGGTCAAGGGCTTCCTGACCAATTGTGTCAGGGTGGAACTGCTCCATATAGTGCTTAGGCGCAAACATTCCCAGTGCTGCCGGTCCCTGGTAAGCGTGGCCACCGAGGTGGGTTGAGCCTGCCAAGACTTCAAGGAAAAAGAAGTATGGGTCTTCAAAGTCAACTCTTATGGTGTAGTCATCCACCTTCTCAATCGTGCCCTGTTTGCCGTTGATGGCTAACCAGGATGACTTGGTAGGAACCAGTTCGTCGTTGTGGTACATCTTTTCGTACCAGAACATGAAGTCGTCCGCAGTAAATGGCATCCCATCAGACCACTTCATCCCTTCACGCAAGTAAAGGGTATAGCTTCTGCCGTCATCACTGGCATCCCAGCCCTTTGCGACATTAGGCTGAGGAGTGTTGCCCGTATAATCCCAGAACAGGATATGGTCAGGCCCGCTGCAGCAGCGATAACCGTTCCACTTGTCTGCCGGCCCAGTGAAGCCTCGTCGCCATATTCCGCCATATTCGCCAGTACCTTCCAACGGTTCGATAACCATAAGGTCGCTCTGCACAGGCAGGCGCTCTTCGATAGGCGGCAACTCGCCAGCGCTGACCAGTTCAGCAAGTTGAGGCGCTTCTCCGTACGAAGTTGGGAACTCGCTGGCATTGGTTACGAGCGAAGGACCTTCAAGTTTTCCTACCAGTTCTGACTGGCCCGCGCCGGGTGAAACTGCGGCGGGCGCCGTCGTCGCCGCGGGTGCGGGGGCAGGCGCGGCTTGTGAAGCAGCAGCGGGTGCAGCGGTAGGCGCTGCTGGCGCCGGTGCTGCCGGCGTCGAACTGCACGCGCCCATCGCAAGCGCAACTATAGTCACCAAAGTTACGATCACTATTGCTCTAGTGTATTTGGCCATGCGGTTCCCTCCTGAGTGATTATCTAAAACGCAAACTAGAGATTTCAGTGGAATCTTCTGCCTCTGAATACCATCTCAAAATGGATGAAGGCGCGCGCACCTTTCAGCAGATACTATGTCAAGCAATAAAAGAAGTCAATCAAGTTGCTTCCGCGAAATTGATAGTAAGTCTTGGCAATTTCAATCATTAATTCTGCTAAATTTAGTACCCGTAGTCCTATATCACGGAACCTCAAGCCACCTCCTAACATCCTTCAAATCCGCTACCGTTTCTGGGGCCTGTCCACTCAATGAAGTAGCGATGTTGCATTGCCCCTGCGGGTTGGCATTGGAAGGGAAGTTTGCAATAGCCCATGTCCTGAAAGGCTAGCGAAAGGAAAAGAATCGGTGTTACTTGACTGAAGTTTACGGACATTTTGTTTCCTGAAAATCGTTTCACACTCTGTTTTTCCTGAATGAATGTTGACACTTTGGGGATGAGTGGGTAGTCTGTCATCGTTAAGGCAAATAGGATGATTCAGAGCACGGAGGGAGAAGCTCAATGTCTGATTTGGTAAGAAGAGTGAGAATAACGCGACTGCTGGCTTTTATCGCTGGCGCTGCGCTTCTGCTGGCGCTCGGATGTGCAAGCCAGTCCGAACCGGAGGCGGAGGCTCCTGCCCCTCCACCCGCTCCGGCTGCAACCACAGCCGCTGCCGCTCCTGCCCCCGCTGTCGCCCCAACGACTGCGCCCGCTGCTACTGCCGCGCCGTCGAAGCAACCGGAAGGCGAGCTCGTGGTCGGCGTTCCGTTGCTGCATCCGTTGGTGCAGTTGCAAGAGAAGGACGCGAACGGGACAGTCGGAGGACCGGGCACAGACTTCCAGATTTTCGAAGGCATTTTCAGGGCGCAGTTCACTGAGCCTGGTATTGTTCCATCACAGGAAGAGTTCGAACCTGAGATAGCCGAATCTTGGGAGATTGCTTCAGACTTCAACAGCGCAACGCTCAATATCCGCAAGGGTATCATGTGGCATAACGACTGGGGGGAGCTGAAAGCCGAGGATGTGGTGTTCACATACAATAACTCTTTCAAGCTTGGCTCCGTCAGCAACGCGGGCGAGCAGCTTTCGCCGGGTCACAGAGCAGGCTGGGAAGTCATAGACGAGTACACCGCCAAGATGAATGTGAAGCCCGGTGAGTTCAGCCCTACATGGGGGACTCTGCATGGTGGTTTGGGCTGGGACTCCACCTTTGGAATGACCTGCAAGCATTGCTTTGAGGAGCTGGGCGAGAACGAATTCATATCCACTCCCATCGGGACCGGCCCATTCGTAGCGAGGAAGTGGATTGGGAATGATGAAATAGACGGCGAGGCGCTTACCGACCACTGGCGAATAGTGCCGAACATCAAAACACTTAGGATATTCGAGATGCCAGAAGACGCCACTAGGGAGGCGGCGCTGCGTACTAAAGAGGTGGACATCACGCAGATTTCGGTCAAGAAGGTGGCGGGAATAGTGGAAGATACGAACGGCACCGCCGTTCCTATGGGCTTGCCCAATCCCAACACCATTTACTTCTCGGGCAACTACTGGGCAAAGATATGCCCCGATTGCGAAGAGATGGATCTGCTGAAGATGCCTAGGCCGGGCTTCCTGCCTGATGGCGACCATCCTTGGATTGGCGATCCCTTCGCTGAGGGATGCGACTATGACGCGATGTTCTCATCCGTTCCGCCGCCTGCGGGATCGGTCTGCCCGGGGATGGAAGGGCCGAGGAAGGTTCGCTGGGCGATGTCCATGGCGATAGATCGGCAGGCAATCGTGGACAATGTTCTGGATGGCTTCAGCGATGTGGCTTACACGGCAATGCACACGCAGTTCCCGCCGGGAGACTCGAATTTCCAGCAAGACTGGACGGTTCCGTTCGATCCTGAGATGGCAAGGCAATATCTGGCCGAAGCCGGATATCCTGATGGCTTCCCTGTTGTATTTTGGGCAACTGAGAGCGTTCCCAACACTTGGGACCCCGAAATAGCTGATGCCGTAGCGGAGATGTGGCGCGAGCATCTGAATCTGGATGTTACGGTTGACAAGTCGCCGTATGCGTCTCGGAGGCCTGAGACTGTGACCAAGGAAATGGATGTGCCGTGGCTGCACGGTTGGGGCATGCCGCCCGGTGGGACAAAGGCACCATTCTTCTGCCCGACACCGGGACACCTTGGTGGTGCGGAGCTTCCGGCAGTAATCTGTGATGTGAGTTATGAGAATGATGTGGAGCCGAACGAACAGAAGCGTATAGAGAACAGCATCTACTTCCAGAACTACATGGCATACTGGCACATTAACGCTGCCATCGCCACAGTGAAGAGCTTCTGGGTGCATCTGCCGGAGGTTACGGAGTGGCATCCGTACTGGGGCAGCAGCTTCAACAATCCGGCAACTGTCGTTATCGACAAGTAATATTTCTGCGCTCCCAGATCAGATGACATGTTCACGACCTGGGAGCGCAGACTGATGCCAATCACTCTCATCCAGTGCCAATTTGCTGATGGGGGTGAGGGTGATTGCGTTAATCTATCCTTCTTCCTTTTGAGCCGGCGGGTGAAATGCTAAGGCTATTCCTTCGGAAACTGGCTGCAATAGTGGTCACGCTTTTTGGGCTGACCATACTGGTGTTCTCCCTGTCGCACGCCACGGGCGACCCGCGCTACCTGTACATGACGCAGTACACGAGGACGACCTCGGAGGCGTGGGAGGCGCAGGGCAAGGCGATGGGATTGGACAAGCCGCTGGTCGTGCAGTATGTCATCTGGGTGGGCAAGGCGGTTCGTGGGGACTTCGGCACTTCGGTCTATTACCAGCGCAACTCGCTGGAGATGATACTAGAGGCACTGCCTGCCACCATACAGCTATCGGGCGTCTCATTTCTGTTTGCCATGATGCTTGGCATGCCTCTGGGCGTGTTGTCCGCAGTGAGGCGGAGTTCCGTCTGGGACTACATCGGGCGAAGTTTCGCCTTGCTGGGGCAGTCGGTGCCGCCTTTCTGGATTGCGATTGTACTGGTCTTGATATTTAGCGTGCAGCTTAACTGGTTGCCGACCTCGAGGCGGGGCGACTGGACGCACTTCGTATTGCCGGTAGCAACCCTCGGGTGGCTTCCGGCGGCTGGGCTGCTGCGCTTGACGCGCTCGTCGATGTTGGAGGTGCTGGACAGTGAGTATGTGAAGCTTGCCAAGGCGAAGGGAGTTGGCTCACTGAATATAATCTGGAAGCATGCCTTCCGAAACGCGCTTATTGCCCCGCTCACCTTCGCAATGATACTGCTTGCGGGATTCATGACAGGCACGGTCGTGGTGGAGACGGTATTCGCGTGGCCCGGTATAGGCAGGATGGCGGTCAACGCGGCGCTGAATACGGACTTTCCGCTCGTAACCGGGCTTGCACTGGTGTTCGGGGTGATATTTCTAGTGGCAAGCCTATTTGCAGATGTTTTGTACGGTATTCTGGACCCACGAATTCGCTATGAGTGAGCAGCAAATCAGCGGCAACATCACCGAGTTCGAGACTGGTGGCGGTCGAATCACCAGGGCCTTCCAGTCGTTCAGGCAGTGGCCTGTCATTCCGGTCGCAATCGCCTTGTCGCTGATCGTGGTGGCTATATTTGCCGAGCTCGTCTCGCCTCATGATCCACTTGCGGGGGACACCTACGACAGGAATGAACCTCCCGCATGGGCCGAGGAGGGCAGTTCCAAGTTCCTGTTGGGTACAGACCATATTGGACGAGACGTACTAAGCCGCATTATTTTCGGAGCGCGCGTGTCCCTAATCGTTGCCGTGACGGTGCTGATTGCGGGAGCTGCGCTAGGAACGCTTGTAGGTTTGATAGCGGGATACATGGGCGGCATAGTTGACGAGGTGCTGATGCGGCTGGTTGACTTCGTGTTTGCGCTGCCATTCATAGTTGTCGCTCTGGTGGCGTCGGTCGTCTGGGGGGCGAGCTTGGAACTCGTGATAATCCTGCTGTCTCTGTTCACATGGGCGCCGTTCGCGCGTCAGGTGAGGGCGGAGTCGCTTCAACTTAAGACGATGGACTATGTTGCGCTGGCGAGGGTTGCGGGCGCGTCTGGCTTTCGCATCACCGTGAGGCACATCCTGCCGGGCGTCGTGAACACAGTTATGGTGCTGTCGTCCCTGCAGGTAGGTTCCTTGATACTCACGGAGTCGGTGCTCAGTTTCCTAGGGGTTGGGATACCGCCGCCGCAGCCATCGTGGGGCAGTATGGTGTCCGAGGGGCGTCAGTATATTTCTACAGCATGGTGGATTTCCTTCTTCCCTGGGTTTGCCATCTTGCTGATAGTGTTCTCGATGAACTTCTTCGGCGACTGGTTGCGTGACAAGCTGGACCCGCGGTTGAGGCAGCTTTAGCGTGCCGGAATCTAGCTCAGCAGAGGGACTGTAGCTGCTGGCGTAAGGAGGGGGCTGCTGTGGTTCGGTTGACGCTGAGAGGAACAAGGGCTGCCTACTCTGCGCTTTTTATTCTGGCGATGGTTTCCCTTATGGCTTGTTCGCAAGAACCTGCGCCGACTACTGTACAGTCATCACCTGTCGCCCTTTCCACTCCTACCTCCGTATCCTCTGCTGTAGTCGCTCCTAATCCGGCGTCGAAGTTGCAGGAGGGTGCGAAGCGTGTGGAAGAGGAAGCAACTCGAATAACCCCGTTCACCAACGTTGCGCCTGAAGCGCTGAAGGACGGCTATGAGGTGAGCAACTATCGTCCAGCGGTCGTGGTATTCGACTACGACCGTGACGGAGACAGCGACTTGTACATCACATCGAACGCCGGGCATGGCAACCTGCTGTATCGCAATGAAGGGGATGGGAGCTTCAAGAACATGGCTGAGGACGCAGGCGCTGCTCTTGCGGCGAGCAATGGTAGCGGTGCTGTTGCGTGCGATCTGAACAATGACGGATATCAAGAACTCTATGTTGGCTCGCGGGGCATCATTGGCGACGAGCTGGACTTCAGATCGGCAATGGGCGATGACGAGGATGCGATCCAGCTCAGGTCGAGGATACAGGATCACCTACTACTCAACAACGGCGACGGGACATTCAGCGACATCACGGAGTCGGCTTTTGGTGAGTACGCGAACCTGCGCTCAGCGTCGAGTATCGCGTGCGCGGATGTGGATGGCGATGGCTGGCTGGATATTTATGTGGGCAACGCGGTGGATGAGGACTGGTTCATGTTCGATCAGGCGTCACATCCGGGGCATTATAACCGGCTGTACTATAACAACGGTGACATGACCTTCGCGGAAATTTCGGAGTCGGCGGGTGTGAATGGCGATGAGATAAGGCTGCGGTACGAGGATGGCGCGCCGATTACCTTCAAGGACCCAGAAACGGGCGTTGAATACGAGGGTTACGATCCGAACATCTTGGACGCCAACGGAAATCGCGTCGCGGACCCGTCGGGGCGCACGCACGCAGTGTTGTTCTTCGACTATGACGACGACGGGGACCAGGACTTGTGGGCGGCGAATGATGGGCATCATCCTTATGTGTTCCGCAATGACTCTGCGCTTGGGGATGTGCGCTTCACGCCCGTTGCGGAGGCGATGGGCATAGACAAGTCGGGAAATTGGATGGGCTTCGCGGTAGGGGACTACGACGGCGACGAGGACTTGGATGTGTTCATTCCTAATGTGGGCTATCACCTGCGCCTGTTCGCTCCGCAGATGGAGCCAGGAGGCGACTGCAAGTACACTGAGCGCTTCGAGTGGGGAACATGCCTGCATTACCTGCTGCGGAATGATGGAACGAGGAGCGCGCCGGACGTAGGCGAAGTAGGGCTATTCCCGAATGTCGTGGCTGAGACCGAGGTGAAGCCGAGCTCACTGATGCCGCCGCGCTCGCTGGACAAGAAGCGGATTCACCCCGACTGGGATGTTCCTACAGGTCTAGGCGCTTATGACTTCGGGTATGGCGCGACTTTCTTCGACTACGACAATGACGGCAATCAGGACTTGTATTGGCTGGGTTCTGAAGGGCCGCCGGGGAACTCGTCGTTTCCGGCTGCGGGTCGAATGCTAAAGGGAGATGGTGAGGGTGGCTTCGAGGACATCACGGTGCGGGCGCGCCTGTTGGATATACGTGATGTCGACTACTCTGTGCTTGATATTGACTCGCCGGAGTTCAATGCTGACGCTCAGCGAATCAGCAATAGGTTTCACCTGAATGGCAAAGGGCTGGCGCACGGCGACCTGAACGGGGACGGCTACCTTGACCTGATTGGCACTAACAGCAGCGGGCCGAGGTGGGATGCGCTGAAGAACGAGTTCGTGCCGGAAATGGGGCCGGTGTTCGTGTGGATGAACGGAGGTGGCGAGAACCATTGGGTAACGCTCGTACTTAAAGGGCGTATGGGAGTAGATGGCACGGGCAGTAATGCGGACGCCGTGGGTGCGCGGGTGCATTTGAATGCGGGAGGGCGCACGCAGGTTCAGGAGATGCGCGCAGGATCGAGCTACCTGTCTATGGACAGCATTGCGTTGGAGTTCGGTATCGGAACTGCTGTGATGGTGGATGAGATTGAGGTGCGGTGGCCGAGCGGAAGGATTCAGGTGATCAAAGATGTCCCGGCTGATCAGGTAGTGGCGATTGAGGAGCCCGGGTCGTGACATTCGTAAGTTCTCGATAATAGAATTGAGGTGCATCGTTGCCACAGGCGCCAAAAACATGATTCCACGTACTTGCGCCTACCGCCCCATATAGCGTACTAACCTCGTACCTCAATAAGAGCTGGCGTTTCACTTGCACCACCTTCTTGCGTAAAGTGCTGTGCTTGAAACAGAGAGCGACCATTGATGAACACCTCTTCAGCTCAGGCTATGCAACTGATGTATGTATTATCTGGCATTCACTTTGCTGACCATTGGAACTTGGGACATTGCATCGGCTAGTGTATCCGAGGACCAAAATCTAAGACAGGCGTCTTAGCCTCCCCTGGGTCAGCAGCACGAAAATCATGACTGCAATGAGCGCCAAGCCCATGAATCCGATGACCGTCTGCCCACCAAGGTAGTCAGTGAGGAAGCCTGCGGGCGTGATGCTGAGTGGCATCAGACCATAGTTGAGCATGAACAGGCTCATAATTCTTCCACGATATTCGGGACTTGCCTTTTCGATTATCAGCGTCTGGTTAAGTGCCTGACGTCCTGAGTCACCTACGCCCAGCAGCACCATTATCACGGCGGCGACATTGTACACGGGTATAGCGGCAATCAATACCAGGCCGATACCGGACATCATCGACGCGATTATCAAGCCCATGCCCCTATAGCGCTGGCCCATGGACGCGACGTAAAGTGAGCCGAACAGTGAACCCATTCCCATTAGACCGACGAGCAGACCCATCGAGTCGGGCCCCTGGCGGTAGATGTCAACGACGAACACCGGCAGGATAAACCGGAAGGGCATCGCAAGCATGGTCGCAGCCAGTCCCATCAGCAGCAGTACGAAAAGGATTCGGCGCTGCCACATGTGGGAAATGCCATCGGCGATGTCGCGGAGCACATTTGTCCTCTCTGAACTTGTCCCCGCCGAACCTGTCTTGGGTATAAATGTGGTCAGGACGACCGCTGCCAAGGTTAACGCACCTATGAGATAGAACACGTTCCATGGTCCAACTAAGGCGTAAATGCCTCCTGCCAGCGCCGGCGCGGCCATCGTAGTTGCGCTCATGCCTGCCGCGTTCAGCGCCATCGCATTCGTTATCTTCCCCGGCCCAACGATCTGGGGGATGATGGCCTGTCTTGCAGGCATCATGAATGCCCATAGCCCACCCGTTACCATAGATGAGATGAGAAGATGCTGCCAGGCTATGACTTCGAAATCGATTGCCAGGCCGGTCAGCAGAGCCAGAGAGCCGGCGACGAGTTGTGCCACCTGTATGATCGTCTTCTTCTCGAACCTGTCAGCGACCACGCCGCCGAAGAGAGGAATGGTTAGCATAGGGACCGCTATGCCCAGATTAATGATACCGAGAACCGAGGCTGAGCCTGTGAGGTCATATACGAGGTAGCTCTGAGCCAGCATCTGCATCTGCGCCCCCGCCATGAGGAACAGCATCCCGATCCACAGAAAGAGGAAGTTACGGTTGGAGAGTGAGTCGAACGTGTTCAGCCGCGGACCCCGAGGAAGGCGCACAGGGATGCGTACCCTGTGTGCATTTGCTGCTGTCTGCGTCGCCGCACGCTGATCGGAGACAGCAGTCGTCAATTGTGCCGAATCGTGTATAGGCGCAGTAGCGTCTGACATGAAACAAAACTACTGAAAACTTGATAGTAAAGCAATATAGATTGCGGAGTAGAAGGGAGCGCACTCGCTGCGGAAACTGCCGTAGCCCCAGACAGCGAGTTCGGAAACGCCGCAGATGCACCAGAAGTACGAATTTTTTGTTGCGGCCGTCTACCGACATCGCAATACTTGATTTGTGTAAGCAACATCTGGGCTGCAGTCCTAAACTAGCATTAGCTCTCCTCATCGGTGCGACCATACTGCAAGTACCAAAGAGCACAACAATGTCATTATGGTATCATTGCGGACATTGTGAATTGTGGGTTATACGGACTCCCGAAACTGACATCGGAAATGGCGACTTTGAATTGAGGAATCAAGATGAAGTATGACACGATTGTCATTGGAGCGGGGTCCGCTGGTGCTGTTATAGCAACACGCTTATCCGAAGATGCCAGACGTTCGGTACTGCTTTTGGAAGAGGGCCCCGACTATCCGGATTTCAACCAACTTCCAGACGAGCTAAAGTTCGGTTACGGCACTCGTTTTGGCTTCACTGCGAATGCGGCCGTTGGGGGGACCCATGACAGAGATTATGTAGGCAAGGTTACCAATAAGTCGGAGCCGGTGGCCGTTCCGGCGGGCAGGGTCGTAGGTGGGACCAGCGCGATAAACGGCCAGGTATTCTTGCGTGGCATGCCGGAGGATTACGATTCGTGGAGTACTCTGGGAAACGACAGGTGGAGTTTCGAACAGCTCCTCCCATACTTCAGAAAGTTGGAGGCCGACACGGACTTCCACGACGATTTTCACGGCAGTGATGGCCCTATCGTCGCTCGCCGCTTTAAGCGCCACGAGTGGCTACCGGTCCAGGAGGCATTCTACAACGCATGCAGGGACGGGGGATATGCCGACAGCCCGGACCACAACCATCCGGATGGCACTGGCGTCGGTCCGCTGCCCTTCAACAATCCCGACCGCATTCGAATGAGCACCGCTCTGGGCTACCTAAACCAGGCTAGGCATCGATTGAACCTGACCATCAGGCCAAACTCCACGGTGCGGCGCATTGTTTTCGACGTCACGCGGGCCACGGGAGTAGTCGTGGACAGCGGCGGTGAGACCTTCGCAGTTGAGGCAGAGGAGATCATATTGTGCTCAGGCGCAATAGGATCACCGCATCAACTGATGCTGTCAGGCGTAGGACCGGCTTACCAATTGCGGGATGTAGGCATTCCAGTGCGGAGCGACTTGCCAGGAGTTGGAAAGAATCTTCGGGATCACCCGGAGCTGTATGTGTCTTGGCGAACTAAGGAGGGATTTAGACAAGACATGGGTGCCCCTGGAATCCAGGTCGCATTACGTTACACGGCCTTGAACTCAGACCTTCGTAACGACATGCTGATAATCATGTTCGGGACCAGACCCATTAGCAACACAGACAACCCTTCGGAGGCCTCAGGCGTGAGCCTGCTGGTGATGCTTGGGCTTGCGCGAAGCGCTGGGGAACTTAAGGTCGTCTCCGCCGATCCGGGCGTTCAGCCTTCTGTGGATTTTCGTTTCCTCGAAGATGCCTTTGATCGGGAGCGTTGCCGGGAGAGCGTCCGAAGATGTATCGAGATTGCCCAGCACGACGCCTTCAGCGACATCCTGGCTGAGCGCACAGATCCCGCCGACTATGATCTGGATTCCGACGACGCGCTGGATGATTGGATGATGCGAAATGTTACGACAGGGATGCACCTGGTCGGCACCTGCAAGATGGGCCCGGCGTCCGACCCGATGGCCGTGGTGGATCAGTTCGGTAAGGTTCATGGGATAGAGGGGCTTCGCGTGGCCGATGCCTCTATAATGCCCGACTGCGTTCGTGCGAATACCAACGTTACAACCATGATGATCGGGGAGCGCGTGGCGAATTTCATTCGAAACGGCCTATAGCATTGTTGTAGTGCAAACTATCGAAGCAGGTCAGATAGACACCACACCTTCTTTGAAGTCACTAGCAGCCTTTCCCATTGTTATAGGAATGGGACTTTGTATAGGAGAAGGTCAACCCCTTTTTTCACACTTTGAGTTGCCTGCCATCAATGACAGCAAGCTGTTCGTAGCTGCACGATTGCCCGCCCGTCGCTTCATAGTAGACAAGACAGGCACATTCACCATTTGTATATCCAATCATCTTCCAATCATTTACTCTGTAAGAATTAGCCTCTCAAGTGTCCCCAAGTATTTGTACAAGAGTGTTTTGCGCGGGTCTATAGGAATCGTGAGAAGGCAGAACTGGCCGATGCAAGAGAGGCAGATATTAATTTGCATCAGATCGTCCGAGCGTCAACGCCAACCTAATCCTCGACTTTGTACATCAGAGTAATCGAAGCAAGCAGATATACAGACGCTCAAGCTGCGTAGGCAAGGGAATCCACAAGACGATTGAATAACGGCAGTGGGACTTTCGCCACATCGGGCGCGGATGGCGATGTGGAT
Organism: Dehalococcoidia bacterium; assembly: GCA_965222145.1. Classification (GTDB taxonomy): domain Bacteria; phylum Chloroflexota; class Dehalococcoidia; order Lucifugimonadales; family JADFKI01; genus Bin90. The sequence goes on from CBDCTG010000001.1 coordinate 980,719, forward strand.
AAAGTCTGAGAAGCGAACCACAGATGCCGCCGCACCAGCGCGATCGCATCGATGAAAGTGGGCTCACACTTCGCATACCAGGCGCATGAACGCGGGGCAACCGGGCGTTCGTGCCGCAGCAACCCGGCGGCGAGCGTAACCCAGGAGAACAGCAACCGTCTTGAAAGTCAAGGTGTATTGGCATGTGGAGTCCAGTGCTGACCACTCTTGAGCATCGCATTGAGTATAGTCAGCAACTTGCGCATACAAGCCGTCAGCGCCAACTTCTTCGGTTTTCCCGCCGCCAACAGCCGTTGGTAGAAGACCCGGAGCACCGGATTGTATCGGCTGGCGACCAGCGCTCCCATGTAGAGCACAGTCCGCACTCGGGCCCTACCGCCCCAGACACTGCGCCTGCCCCGATGAGGACCGCTATCCCGATTGAAGGGTGCCACGCCGACCAGAGCGGCTATCCGCTTGCGGTCGAGAGTGCCCAGCTCCGGCAGGTATGCCAGCAGCGACAGGGAGAGTTGCTCTCCCACGCCTGGGACCGATCGCAGCAGGTCGTCCTTCTCACGCCATACCGGACTGCGACGCAGCGTCTTGCGCAGGTCTCTGTGCAGGTCGTTCAACTCCTGCTCCAGCCAGTTGATATGGGACTGGATGCCGGGACGTACGGAGTGGGAAGCTCGTCTCAAACGATTCTTCTCCGCAACCAGCATGGTCATCAGCTGATTGCGCCGGGTCATCAGGGAGTTGAGTTCCTGAGTGTCCGCATCTCACAGTGGGCGCACGGGCGGACGTACCGCCTCGGCGAAATGCGCCAACACTTGGGCATCCAGGGCGTCGGTCTTCGCGAGCCTGCCGGTGGCCTTTGCGAAGTCGCGCACCTGACAAGGATTGACCACCACCACTGGCAATGCCGCCGCGGCAAGAGCCGACACCAGCGGGACTTCAAGGCCACCAGTAGCTTCAAGCAACACCGCCGCCGGTTCCAGAGTCTCCAACACAGACACCAGTTCCCTTACACCAGACTCGTCGTAATCGACGTCCCAGATATCGCCATCGGGCCGAACGGCTACATCTACCCGAGCCTTGGCCACATCTATGCCCACATAAGTCTCTTTCTGCTTCATATTCGCCTCTTCACCTCCAGTATAACGTTGGCCCTTACTTGCAAGATACGGGCTTGGTTAGCCCAGGCAACCGTTCGGGCTCTGTTGTAGGATGAGTGCGGCGACCCTCGCTGTTCTTCGGCCTATGATGACCTGGTCCCAACTGGTCTGGAGCTTGTGTCAAATGTTGTGGAAATTGCCTCCAGGTGGCCTAGCTCATCAGGCGGCGACTGCCCCCTCGACGCTCACCGGCAACTCGGTTAAGATACCGTCCTCGAACCACGCTCCATCTATCAGCAAGCCCATCAGGTTTCTGCCTCCGTTCAGCGGACGCCAGCGCTCACTCAGCCTCAGCGACACCTTGAACACAAGGTACAATGCGCTGTCTCGACGCTTCATCCGCCGAGTGGCGTCCGTCCTCAACCTCACAGCGCTGAACACCGACTCCAGAAGATTCGTTGTCCGCAGATGCACCCAGTGCTCGACCGGGAAGTCATAGAAGCTCACGAACGACTCCCAGTCCCGAAGCACCGTATCGGCGGCATCTGAGCGACCATCCGCTCTCAGATCGGAGACGTACTCGTCCCTCAAGCGCTCGCACTCCACTCGCGTCGGCGCATACGACATCTCCCTCAACTGCCTGCGCGCCTCAGAGTTCAGCGCCTTCGGCAACTTCGCCTGCACGTTCAGCGCACGGTGGTTCCAGCACCTCTGATGACCGGTCGTCGGAAACACCGCATCGAGCGCAGCCCACAGACCCAGCGCACCGTCTCCCACCGCCAATAGCGGCGCACTCAGACCCCGATCCCTCAAGCTCCTCAGCACACCAGACCAACTCTCCGTACTCTCACGATAGCCAAGCTCCATACCCAGCAGTTCCTTCGCCCCGTCCTCCCTTGCCCCCACCACGCATAGCAGCGCAGTCTTCTCCCTGTCCACTCCGGCTCCCAGGTACACTCCGTCCGCCCAGATGTAGGCGTACCTGCACTCGTCCAACTTCCTGCTACACCACGCCCGATACTCCGACTCCCACTTGCTCTTCAACCTCACGATCGCGTTCGGACTCAATGCCGCAGTCTCTCCCACCAACTCACGAAACACAGGCTCAAAGTCTCCGGTGGACAATCCCTCCAAGTACAACTTCCGAAACAGATCCTGCGTCTGACGACTCGTGCGCTCATATCGCCTGACTATCTTCGACTCGAACCCACCACCAGCCACCTCAGCAGGCACGTCCGACACCCTCGGCGCCTTCACCTCCACAGCTGAGACTCCCACCGTCAGTTCCCTGCTGCGGTGATAACCGTTCCTGTATCCGCGGAACTCCTCGCCCCGCTCATAGCGGTCCCTGCCCAGGAACCCGCTCACCTCCTCTTCGAGTGCTGCCGCGAGCATCCTTCTCGCCCCTTCCCTGACCATCGCTTCCAGCGTGTCGTCAACTACGTTCGCCTCTTCTTCGTCCTGATATACTTCCCTCACGGCGTACTCCTCCAGTTTTTCGTCTCATCGACGGTTTGTGATACCTGGAGGATACGCCCTTTCTCTTACCTGCGCCTTTTCAATTTCCACAACTTCTGATATTAGCTCCACAGATACCCGGGTCCAGGACACATCGGGGTTGTCCAGGAGTTCGATGGGAGAGGGCAGTCGCTGTCCTTTCAGGCGTGGTCTACCTATCTGACCGGGCATTCTGGGTGGAGCGGGCTCGAAGAGCGCAGCATCGAGTCTGAGTCCGCTGATGAAGGTGACTGGCTGGCGCAGAGACTGGCAGCCGTGCAGGAGTTCGAGCGCTGCGTATCCTCTGTCAGTCACGACGACTATGCGTCGATCTGGCAGCCAGCGGCGCAGTTGGATAATCATCTGGCGTGCCCAGGCGGTGATCTTCTTGTGCCGTCGTCCCACCTTCTGATGGTAGCTCTCTGCTGGAGCCAGCGCAGTAAGAATGGGCAGTGCCCACGTGCGATTCGCCCAGGGGATATGCGCCAGCCACATCAGGGTGACCCAGCGCAGTCCGCTCGCCCTGACCAGGTGCGACTCGCTTGAGCGCACGGCGTCTCGGAACACTCCCTTGGCGCTGATGCGACTGCCGCGTCTGCGTTCCAGTGTCTCGTCTATGCCGAATACCAGTGGCTCATCATCCTGAGTAAGATGCTCGATGAGTAGCACAAGCAGCACACGGCTCATCTGCAATGAGGACCAGAGCGCTCTGTTGAGCACGTGGTGATACTTCGCGAAGCCGGCTTCGTCGCTGAGACCCATTACGCGTAGGGCAGACGTGATGGTGCGTCTGCGCGGGGCGAGGATGGCGCCGACGAGCAGTAGCTGTGCCTTCGCCCAGGTTCGTTGTCGGAACATGCTTGAGAAAGGCTGGAGCGCGGATATAATGGCATCGGGCGGGGTGAGCATAACCGAACCTCTGTGATGGGATGCTTCGGCTATCTTACCCTGTTCTTATACTATGTCTATTTCTTGTACCAAATGTACAAAGTCGGGTAATCGGACTGTTGAAAAAGCAGGGCTCTAATAAGCTCTCATGTCGGATCTCGTCCCCTTGCCATCACGACACGCCAGTTTGAGATGACCGCATCCTCTGCCGGTGCCGGGCAACTGCGATCCTTGACTGACATATCTTCACCCCCGAGATCATCCAGATAACGCGGCAATTGGTTCTGGCGCACTAGCCGGTTCTGGGGACCCCGCGAAGTCGCCAAGACGACGAGCCGCTTTCTTCAGATTGAGCACCAATGCCGATATGCACCCTTCATAGTCCACTTTCATCAACCCTCTCAACCTGTTTCTAGCCCAGCCCAAGCGGTCCTGCGACGCGAACACCCCCCAGCTCTCGTTTGTCGCCTGAGCATCTCTACCTCAAAGGTTTCACCTTCGTTCCTCTTCTTCGCCTCCAGATGCAAGAGGTGGAATATGCTTAATGCCACGTACCGGCGCTTTCTGCCCAGGCGGCAGACATTCGGCCTTTACAGGGCACCTCTGACGCTCGTGCTGACGCGCGACATACTGATATGTTCGATCCTTCTTAACCCGAATCCACCGAAGACATTGACATGGTGAGGGTGGCGGGTTCATAAGAAGTGCTCCTTTGAATCTAGGATAATGGTTTTTGCCCATAAAACCAACCCGAAACAAGGAGCACTCAACAGATGTTACCACGCAACGACCCCGACCGCATCCGCATCACCTTCGACGACCACCGCCTGGTAGCCAATGCCGGGCTGATTCTTCCGGCAACACTGGCCCAGCGACTGGGACTGGGTGAACTCGTTGACCGTCACCTTGACCTGGGAGATGCCCCGGGTCGAGCCAACGCCGGCGACAAGCTGATGACTCTGGTTGCCTCTGCGCTGGTCGGGGGCGACTTGTATGTTGCATAAGCCCCACAGATGGGCCAATCTGTGGGGTGGGCGAGAGGGGCGCGTCGGTGACCGCTGGGTGAGCCGAGCTACTGCTCTGGACTGCACCGTGGGACAGTATGACACCCCTCTCGCCGCACTTGTCGCTCCGAACGGATACAAGGGCACCAGGCCCGCATCTGCAAGTGTGGAGGACATCAACCATTATTTCATCGGGAGGTCGAACATGGTAGTCACAGCCGGGGTTGACGTGGGCAAGGCCAGCCTGGACGTCTCAATTTATGAGGGTCCGGTGATACGATTTGACAACACGGTTAAAGGGATTGGAAAGCTGCTGAAGCACCTGAAGGCGCAGGACGTCACCGTGGCTGTGTGCGAGGCCACCGGTGGGTACGAACGAGTGCTGGTAAGCCGGCTGAGAAAGACCGAGATTGCGATGCACGTGGCCCACCCGAACCGTGTGCGCGCGTTCGCGAAGGCGTGTGGGTACGAAGCCAAGACCGACCAACGGGACGCCCAGGTGCTCTCACGGTACGGACAGGTATTTCCGGATGCACTAACACCGCAGCGTGAGCTTGAGCCAGAGCGTGAAGCGCTGCGTGACCTGCTCAGCAGGCGCCGGCAGTTTGTGCGGCAGCGAGCGCAGGAAAAGGGGCGCCTGGATAAGGGAATCACTTCTATCGCGACCAGATCTACAAAGCGTCACATCGCCTGGCTGGAAAAGGAAATAGCCCGACTGGATGTGGAGTATCAGGAGGCATTGGAGAAGTGTATCCCTTTCGCCGACCGTGCCACGCTGTACCGCACCGTGCCGGGCGTCGGGCCGCTTACCTCGGCCACATTGGTCGCCTACCTGCCGGAGCTGGGCTGTTGGGACAGTAAATCGCTGACTTCCCTGGTGGGGTTAGCTCCCTGGTCACGGGACAGCGGGAAGAAGCGGGGCAACCGTGCTATCAGAGGGGGGCGAGGCTCGGTGCGAAGTGCCCTGTACATGTGTGCTTGGTCGGTGATACGCCACGACAGCGAACTGCGCCGCTTTTATCAGAATCTCCGTCAACGGGGGAAGCCCGGCAACGTGGCGGTGGTGGCGGTCATGCGCAAGCTGCTGCTGCAGTTGAACGCGGTGGCACGTCGAGGGACACCCTGGGTCCCGAAGTCAGTACCAATCATGTCTTCTTAAACTCCGCTCAGGGCTTGACATTGAACACGGATACTGCATAGACGACGCTGACGCGCTGCGTTGTGGCGGGACCGGGCGGGTGCTGCGATGTGTGGTCAAGGCTCCATCCACCCTGGGGACCTTCCTGCGCAGTTTCCGCTGGGGCCACGTGCGCCAGCTGGACCGGGTGAGCCGGGAACTGCTGGCGCGTGCCTGGGACGCCGGGGCAGGACCCGGAGACTCGCCTCTGACGATCGACCTGGACTCCACCGTCTGCGAGACCTACGGACTGGGCAAGGAGGGAGCGCGCCATCACAACTACACCGGCCAGCGAGGCTATCATCCGCTGCTGGCCGTTGCCGCGGGAACCGGAGACGTGCTGATGGCGCGGCTGCGAGCGGGGCGGGCCAACACCGCCCGGGGCGCCGCACACTTCCTGCGTGAGACGCTGAGCCGGGTACGCCACGCCGGAGCCACGGGACAACTCACCGTGCGGGCCGACAGCGGCTTCTACACCCACGACATCGTCACCGTCTGCCGCAGCAACGATGTCCGCTTCTCCATCACCGTCCGCCAGTACCGGAGTCTGCGCGATCTCATAGAGGCCATACCAGAGGCGGACTGGACGCCCATACCCTACTGGATGGAGGGCACAGCCGACGTTGCCGAGACCACTTACACGCCCTTCCGGGGTGAGCCTGACACCACACCGGTGCGCCTCATCGTCCGAAGGGTCAGGCCCACGCCCGGCTCCCAACTGGCCCTGTTTGCCAGCTACAGCTATCACGCCTTCATCACGGACCGAGAGGGCGACACCCTGGAACTGGAGGCCGACCATCGCCGACACGCCGAGATCGAGAACGCCATCCGCGACCTGAAGTACGGTGTGGGACTGAACCATCTGCCCTCAGGGCGCTTTGCCGCCAACGCCGCCTGGATGGCCGTGCAGGTGCTGGCCCACAACCTGGCCCGCTGGACCTCCCGCATCGGTCTGGGGGAGCAGGTGGTGACCACCAGGACCCTCAGGCGACGCTTCTTCGCCCTGGCCGGACGGCTTACACGCTCGGCGCGCCGTCTCACTCTGCATCTCCCGCAGGGCTGGCCTTGGGGGAACCTGTTCAGCGGAGCCCTGGCGCGACTGCGCTCCCTGCCAGCCCCTGTCTGACGGCGGTGCCGGGAAACGGTACGCCAACCTCATCCTCATCGACCGGCCAGACCAGGGCCTCCTCAACTCGCGCCGGCCAGACCGGCGACGGTTCCCCGCCGCCTCCGGAGGATCCGTCGGTGCTCCCCACCCCTGCCAGTGGCTGTCCAGTGACCCACTGGCGGTTCCTCCTACCCGAAATCCGCCCGGATCATCGCGTTCCCGGTTCCATCCTGTCCCGTTACAGCACTGTCACAACGTGCTTCGGTGGATTCGGGTTAAGGGAGCGCGCTCTTGGGCAGAACTTTGCCCTCCAGACATACATAGTCAAAACCGCACTTGGCGACCATGTTCCTCGCCTGATTCGGATGGAAGCGAATGTAGGCGGTAATGCCCATATCATCCTCATGCTCCCTCAAGCACCCTGAGGTGTATGTGGTGTCGGCTGCGAACGTCTCGGGTGCAATGGGCAACTGCTTCAACATCCCATCCACCGCCTTCCATTCAACAACGCTGGCGTGCGTCGCCGTGCGCGCCACGATGAAGTTGCCACGCTCATACCACTCGGAGATAAGTTGCGACCACTGACGCTCGCCCTTACCAGGCTTGAGTCGGCGTACACCTGCCGTGACAGAAGTCCCAACCTCAGCAACTCCTCGTTGAAGCGATGGAATGTCTCCCCGAAGCCCCCGCTGCCAACGCGCTCAATGAAGTAGCTGATGGTGGAGTGGTCGAAGACCTCGTCTTCTATCGTCAGGGAAGCAAAACCAGCGAAAAGCCATGTTCTCGGATTTCGCCGAACACAGTATTCGAAAGAAGTGATGTTATACAGGGAGGAAATGAGTAGCGCCCTGACAAGTACCTCATGGTGAATGGCGGGTCTGCCGTTGTCCAGACATTTAATAGTCTTCAAGCGGTTCCACCACCAGGCGAAATCGAATTGCTCGTCTATCTGGATGAGCCGGTACTTGGGGTCGATGAAGTCTCGAGGCCTCTTGCTGGCGAACTGGAACGGAGTCGAGTCTCTTCTGTGACGATCGAGTGTGTCGAGCATCTCGGCTTTAGCCTAATATTTGATGCTCGTGCCATTGTATTACTCGTCCGCACCACTTACAACGATGGCTTTTCGACAGTCTGGTGCCGTCGCCCTTGACAAAGAACGCATGCTCTGGTCTTCACCGATACTGGGGCCGATTTCCTTCAGATCGTCCAATGGTTTCTGCCGCGCTGGCGCATCTAGGTCACCTTCCGGGAGGTTCGCCCTCACCTCGGGGTAGAGACTCAGCGCCAGTGGTTGGACAAAGCTATCTCTCGCACAACGCCATTTTTGCTGGAGCTGTTCTCCTGGGTCACGCTCGCCGCCGGGTTGCTGCGGCATCTGTGGTTCGCTTCTCAGACTTTATCCACATCGCCGTCCCAGTCTGATGTGGCGAAAGCCCGCTCCGACCATCAGGCTCCTGGCGATCCATCAGGGGTCTTTGTTCTTGCCCGACCGGCACCCAACTGTCATTTCCACGTAGGCGGGAAACCACTATCTCGACTTCGGAGCGCCGCCGCCGCCAAAGAAATCTCGAAGGATCTTGGCAGCTTGGGCTACTGAGCCAGGATTGCCAGACACCTCCCATTCTGCGCGGCATCGCCCGGTCAGAATGGTCAATCAGTCGTTCAGCAGGACGTAGACCGCGGCCGACGGGGTCAGGTCATTGTGTGAATGGCCTTTGCCGGTGAGGTCCTCCATCAGCCGGATATCACCGGCTCGCAGCACCCGTTTCGCACCGTCGCTGGCACCTATCTCTACTTCGCCGGACAGGTGGATGATCAACCTGCGCTCGGGCAGGGGATGAAAGTCCATGTGGCGCGACCCATCAAACTTCTGTACACGCACCTCGGACACATTGATCAGCGCACCCAGTTCCGGGTGCTCCTCCAACTTCAAGTCCTCTATGTGGCTCTCGCCGGCAGCGTCCGAAAATACCCGGTATATTGCCATTCTGCCTCCTGCACACTTCTGTAACAGATACTCAGGTAAACCCTTTAGCAGTCACAAATCAGAGCTATAGCGTCTTAATGACACAGGCCACCTGCCCACCCCACCCGTTTCTGCCTTACTCCTCATCCCGCGCGAAAGCGGGAGTCCAAAAACCTTATCAAGGGACAATCAGCGTACGCAAGAGATTCTGGATACCTGCGAAAGCCAGTATGACGGGCAGTCGGCAATCCTGTCATCTCAATACGACAACCCTGGTTCACAGACCTCCCTGGTTCTGACGGGGCATGCGGCTAGCTGCACGTCGGTATGACCTCTTCCCCGAACAGCCGTATCGCCTCCATTATCTTCTCGTGGGGTGGGCCTCCCGAGTGGGCGTGACGCAGCCGCAGCAGGAAGTATTCCGCGCCCACGGCCTCGCTCCAACGCTGGAACTCCGCCACGCATTCATCCGGCTCCCCCAAAATCAACCGGTCCGCTTCCAGGTTATTCAGGGTTATCTCGTCCTCCGATCCAATGCTGCGGAACTCCGACAGACCGTTGCGCCAGTAATACTTGTAGGCCGCCATCACCTCCGGGCCATACACCTCCGCGGCCTCCGCGCGGGTCTCTGCCACCCAGGCGTCCCGCATCAGAACCACCAGCGGCTCCCGTCCCGTCTGCATCGCCGCCTCCCGATAGGTCTCAACCAGTTCAATGGTGTTGGCTAGGTTGGTGCTGGGTCCGGCCACGAACCCGTCGGCCATGCGCCCAGCCCGGCGCGCTCCTGGCGCACTGCTGGCCCCGATCCACATGGGAGGAGCGGGCTGCCGGAAGGGACTGGGCCGGATGTGCAGATTTTCTAGTTGGTGGTACTCGCCGTGGAAGGAGAAGGATTCCCCGCTCCAGCAGTGTCGGATGATCTCCACCCCTTCCTCGAACCGGCCCACCCGCTGGCGCACCGGCACTTCGAAGGCCCGAAAATCCGCCTCCTGGTATCCCAGGCCCACGCCAAGGATTATTCTCCCCTTGGACACCAGATCCAGGGTGATCACGTCCTCCGCCAAGTGTACCGGGTTGTGCAGGGGCAGCAGGATTACCGACGTGCCCACGTTCAAGGTACTGGTGTGGGCCGCCACCGCCGTCGCCACGATCAGAGGTGACGGCAGGAACCCGTCCCGGTCCTGGTGGTGCTCGCCGAAAAAGCAGGAGTCGAAACCCACCTCCTCTGCCAGGCGCGCCTCGGCGATAACCTCGTCTATCCGTTGGTCCAGCCGCTCGCCTCGGGGCGGGTCGGCGATGGAACTGTAAATGCCGAACTTCATATCTGATCTCCCTCACTCCTGCTATGGACAAAGGCTATTCCGTGCGCGCAGCGACAACCCACGTCACCGTTATTCCCGCGAAAGAACGTCATCCATTTGAAGCATATCCCAGCTGGCCTGCACCCACCCATGTCAGCATCCTCGAAACGGATGCCGGTGCGAGGTTCCCGGATGGCATGGCAGAACGCTCTGATAGCCTTGCCGTGGTCGATCCAGAAATTCTCCACCCCGTCAGCAGGAACGATGCCATCAGGGCTGTCGTGTAGATTACGTGGACGATCGGAGGCGCAGGATATGTCATCTTTTCATTATGACGAATTCTCCCGCCGCGCGGTCCTACCGCTACGAAGACCTGCCAATCCTGTATATGCCAGTAATTCAGACAGAGCAGGTACTGCGGGTAGCCGGTCTACCGTTTTTCATCGTGACCTGCTCGGCGTTCTGAATCTCCCGTGTCTCCCGGCACTTCACGCAGTATACAGTCATCTACTCCATCGTACGAATCGCTCTGTCCTTATTGAATGTCGCCGCGTCAGTATACTGCTCCAGCGGTTTTGGCTACAAGTTGGCGCTTGGTTGCAGCGTCCCTGTCAAGACTGGCGACAAGATAGACTCTGCAATCAGGATATCGGGCCGTCAACAGGTTTCACTTTATGTCAGCCGAACACCTTTGATCTGTATCGCCGAGTGCCCACCTGATGCCACAGCTACACGTAAGTGCGATCGCATTTGAACTGCCTCCCACTAAGTGCCCTGAAGAGTCCCTTGCGGCACATCGAACGCTCCTGTCTGTTTCGATCTTTACTGCTGTCGCGGTGAGTGTTAGCGTGCCCCTCTCACCCACTTCACAAGTTGCCGATTTGAAGGCCGTAGTCAAAAATTCGTTAGCCATATAGGTGGCGTGGCGTCCACTCGGACTAAGCCGAACCGTTGCGCATGCAGGAATGCCGCCGTACACTGTCGGCGTCTGAAACTCTAGCACACACACTTTGGAGGCACACAATGGGGGAACTGGACGAACGTTACGAACGCGGGCAGGAAACACGGAGGATGTTTGGCGGCGGTCGAATCAGCGGCGGATCGTCTCCGGGGGCATGGGACATCGCGCCGGACCTGGAGAGGATACTTGGCGAGGCACTTTTCGGCACTATATGGAGACGGCCGGCACTGACACCGGTGCAGCGGGAGATGATCACCCTGTCGTGCCTCATAGTCATGAACCGAGAAGTACATTTGAAGCGGCACCTGGGCAACGCGCTGAACATAGGATTGACGCCGGACCAGATCGTAGAGTTGATCATTCACGACACCTGGTACGGTGCAGCGCCGGCCGGCATCCAGGCTCTGACGCTGTGCAAGGAGGTTTTTGAGGAGCGGGGAATAGACTTCACACCGGCCCGCATCCACGATAGCAGCGAAGATCCCGACAGCCTGTTCCAGCGGGGTGAGGAGCTTCGGCGCAGCTACATGGGAGTCACCTCAGCGGCACGGCCGACTCCGCCAACGGAAGCCGAGAAGGACCTGGGGCGTATTACCGGAGAATACTACTGGGGGGCGACCTGGACCCGACCGGGGCTTGATCTCACCAGCCGCTGCATTTGCACGATGACGTGCCTGGCGGCTCTGGGTCGCGAAGGGCCGCTGCGGAGCCACATTCGTGGCGCGCTGAACATAGGATTGACCCAGGACCAGATCATCGAGGTGTTCGGCCACATGACGCTATATGCCGGAATACCGTTCGCCCGGGGAGCGATGGACATTGCCAACGATATTTTCACCAGCGTGTGAAGATGCTGCCGAGTGACTGCCATATCTAAGAGATCGTAGACAGGTTCTAATTAGTGGGTCACCAATTGTCAGTCTTTGCTATTAGGGTATAATCCGAATTGATACAGTTGGCCAACAACCTACGACTAGTTTCCGATCTTCAATTTAATATGTTCCAATCAATTAAGCACGTTGAGTTAGAAGTATGGTTCTTTCAAACACAGATCTTGATTTCGACGCAATTGTGATAGGAGCCGGTATTTCAGGCCTGTACCAGCTGTATAGACTGCGGGAATTGGGACTTAGGGTCCGGGTTTTTGAAAGAGGGACAGGAGTGGGAGGCACCTGGTATTGGAATCGCTACCCGGGTGCCCGGTTTGATTCGGAAAGTTACTCTTACGCCTATTCCTTTTCGCAGGAACTGCTAGACGAGTGGAACTGGTCAGAACATTTCGCATCGCAGCCTGAGATTCTGCGATATCTACAACACGTAGCCGATAAATTTGACCTTCTAAAAGACATTCAATTTTCTAGCGCCGTTAAGTCCGCTGTCTATCACGATGGCACTCGGAGTTGGCAGGTCCAATTGCAGGATGGGAATAGCTACCAGAGCAGGTTCTTAATTACAGGTATTGGAAACTTCTCTCAGCCTACCTTACCGAAAATTGAGGGCATCGATTCTTTCGGAGGAAAATCCTTTCACACCTCTCGATGGCCTCACACGCCCGTCAATTTTGCGGGCGAAAGGGTTGCAGTCATTGGTACTGGGGCTACGGGAGTACAGACGATCCAAGAAGTATCCAAAGATGTCGGGCATCTTACTGTTTTCCAGCGTCGGCCAAACTGGTGTGCACCTCTTCACAACTCTGAAATAGAGCTGGATGAAATGGAAGTCATTAGGGCCGGCTATGACGCAATGTTTGAGCGGTGTGCCCAAACTCAAAGTGGTTTTATACATACTGCTGATCCAAGAGGCACTTTTGAGGTGACTATAGAAGAGCGATATGAGTTCTGGGAGCAGCTATACGCCAGTCCGGGGTTTGGGATCTGGCAAGGCAATTTCAAGGATATCTTGACCGACCCGGAAGCTAATAGGGCCATATCAGATTTTATAGCTGACAAAATACGGGAACGTGTGAATGATCCTCTTGTGGCAGAAAAGTTAATTCCAAAAAATCATGGGTTTGGGACGAGGCGTGTGCCCTTGGAAACCAAATACTATGAATCCTACAATCAAGAAAATGTTGAACTAATAGACATTAACGAGACTCCAATTGAAAGAATCACCCAGAATGGCATTTTGACTACTGAGAAGGCACTGGAATTCGATTTCATAATTTATGCTACCGGGTTCGATGCAGTATTTGGCAGCTACGATGAGATAGATATCCGGGGTGTTAACCAGCGTAAATTAAAGGATCAATGGAAAGAAGAACTGGCGACCTTTATGGGGATTCAAACACATAACTTTCCTAATCTGTTTATGATTTTGGGACCTCATGCCAAACAGGGTAACAATCCTCGTAACATCGAATACAACGTGGAATGGATAACAGAGGTCATAAGGCACATGAATGACCGTGGCCTCACTCGTGCCGAAGCCAGCTTGGAATCCCAAAACAGCTGGCATGAGTATGTAGTGGAACAAAGCAAGAACCTGCTATGGCGCCAGGTAGATTCTTGGATGACTGGCGTCAACAGCAATCTAGAGGGTAGGCAGACCCGGATCGTAGCCCAATACAGCGGTGGTCTCCAATCGTTCCGAAGTCGCTGTGAAGAAGTAGCGCAAAACGGCTATAAGGAATTGAATCTAACGTAGATTGAATCGCCAATAATGAACCAGAACAATGTCGCTGTTCAGGGAATATGTCCGCTCAAATGTTCAGCGATTCTGTCCTTTCATGTCGTCTGCCATAGTAGCAGGTCGGGATCTTCTCGAACTCACAGCGGCTCCTACCATCTCAGGAGTTTCCGCCGCCAAGTACTTCCTGACCGTGTTCCTGCTCATTCCCAGATTTCTTGCGATACCTCGGGAGGACACTCCCTGAAGCTTGGCGCGATGGATCGCCTTCCACCACGCCCTTTGTCGCCGATTGGGTTTCCTGCGCAGCACGTTGACTGGATGCCGCGGTCCATTGGCCCCGTGAAGGGTCGGACTCGTCGCGGCGAGCTGCGCATACTTGTCCTTCCATCCGTTCTCATCGGGAGCCTGTGGCGCACCGCCGTTTAAGCTCCGCAGGAGTCCGGGACGCGGTGGAGCCTCCTGTGACGGGATGATGCGCCCTTCGTGCTGCACCCGCAGAGTTCCGTCCAGCCCTTCGAGTACCTCCACCTTAGCTCCGGCGTAACTCCCACGCTCCGTATCGGGCAGAAGCTGCAGGGTGTGCCAGCGATACTTGAGAGTGTTGTCCCTGCCGACCTTCCGCCAGTGCTTTAGACAGAAGATGCGGTCAAGACAGACATCGGGATCAAGGGGACGGTATGCCGCATCCTCCTGCTGCGCCTGTACCCTGAACCGCTCGTTGAAGCGGAGCAGGAAGTCCGCAAGCACGCGCTTGGCCTCTGGGATAGTGGACGCTCCGGCGAAGCTCCCTCACCAGCCTGTCCCGGATGGTGCCCGCCATACGCTCCACTCGCCCCTTACCCTGTGGCGAACGGGCGAATATCATCCGTATGCCAAGCTCGTCCATCGCCCGGGCGAACTGGGTGGCAGCCCTCACCTTCTGTCCGGTTCCGGGTGTCGCCTTGAAGGTCGTGTGCCTGTCGGCATAAAGGGACAGCGGCACGCCCCAGCGCCTTATCAGACCCTCAAGCATATGGAAGTAGTCGCGGGTGGTCTCCTCAAGGCAGAAGAGCGCGTTCACTACACAACCGGTGGCGTCGTCCACCGCCAGCAGCAGCGTGAACTGCGGTCCGTCTTCTCCCAGCCACCTGTGATGACTGCCGTCTATCTGGATCAGCATCCCCTCGCGCGCCATCCGCTGTCGTCTAACTCGATGCTTCGGCCGCCGACGCTGACGAGGACTGATCACCCCTGCGTTCACCAGTATGCGCCGCAACGTGCTCCTGCCGATGTCTATGCCCTCCCGCTCCCTGAGCAACTCGCTCAGGTGCGTGTGGTTTACTCCCGTGTATCGCGTGCGAGCCAGATGCAGCGCTTCTGCCATCATAGTCTCCGGCGTTGTGTTGGCAGGTCTGCGACCCCGATTGCCGTGAGCAAGTGCGGCTGCTCCCTCCTGTCTGTATGCCGCGAGTATGCGCCTGGTATGGCGTGCGCTCACTCCCATCAATGTCGCTGCCTGCTCTGTCGTCATATGCCCTGCCAGTAAGTGGTTGAGTACCTGAAGTCTTGCCTGTTCTTTCTGCGTCAATGTCACACGCTCCATAATGCGGACATTTTCGCTGAACACTTAGCGAGGACGGAATCGCTGAGCAAAGACACGTTTTGGCGAATTTTAAGAGCTAATATCAGAAGTTGTGGAAATTGAAAAGGCGCAGGTAAGAGAAAGGGCGTATCCTCCAGGTATCACAAACCGTCGATGAGACGAAAAACTGGAGGAGTACGCCGTGAGGGAAGTATATCAGGACGAAGAAGAGGCGAACGTAGTTGACGACACGCTGGAAGCGATGGTCAGGGAAGGGGCGAGAAGGATGCTCGCGGCAGCACTCGAAGAGGAGGTGAGCGGGTTCCTGGGCAGGGACCGCTATGAGCGGGGCGAGGAGTTCCGCGGATACAGGAACGGTTATCACCGCAGCAGGGAACTGACGGTGGGAGTCTCAGCTGTGGAGGTGAAGGCGCCGAGGGTGTCGGACGTGCCTGCTGAGGTGGCTGGTGGTGGGTTCGAGTCGAAGATAGTCAGGCGATATGAGCGCACGAGTCGTCAGACGCAGGATCTGTTTCGGAAGTTGTACTTGGAGGGATTGTCCACCGGAGACTTTGAGCCTGTGTTTCGTGAGTTGGTGGGAGAGACTGCGGCATTGAGTCCGAACGCGATCGTGAGGTTGAAGAGCAAGTGGGAGTCGGAGTATCGGGCGTGGTGTAGCAGGAAGTTGGACGAGTGCAGGTACGCCTACATCTGGGCGGACGGAGTGTACCTGGGAGCCGGAGTGGACAGGGAGAAGACTGCGCTGCTATGCGTGGTGGGGGCAAGGGAGGACGGGGCGAAGGAACTGCTGGGTATGGAGCTTGGCTATCGTGAGAGTACGGAGAGTTGGTCTGGTGTGCTGAGGAGCTTGAGGGATCGGGGTCTGAGTGCGCCGCTATTGGCGGTGGGAGACGGTGCGCTGGGTCTGTGGGCTGCGCTCGATGCGGTGTTTCCGACGACCGGTCATCAGAGGTGCTGGAACCACCGTGCGCTGAACGTGCAGGCGAAGTTGCCGAAGGCGCTGAACTCTGAGGCGCGCAGGCAGTTGAGGGAGATGTCGTATGCGCCGACGCGAGTGGAGTGCGAGCGCTTGAGGGACGAGTACGTCTCCGATCTGAGAGCGGATGGTCGCTCAGATGCCGCCGATACGGTGCTTCGGGACTGGGAGTCGTTCGTGAGCTTCTATGACTTCCCGGTCGAGCACTGGGTGCATCTGCGGACAACGAATCCTCTGGAGTCGGTGTTCAGCGCTGTGAGGTTGAGGACGAACGCCACTCGACGAATGAAGCGTCGAGACAGCGCATTGTACCTTGTGTTCAAGGTGTCGCTGAGGCTGAGTGAGCGCTGGCGTCCGCTGAACGGAGGCAGAAACCTTATGGGCTTGCTGGTGGACGGAGCGTGGTTCGAGGACGGTATCTTAACCGAGTTGCCGGTGAGCGTCGAGGGGGCAGTCGCCGCTTGATGAGCTAAACCACCTGGAGGCAATTTCCACAACATTTGACACAAGCTCAATTTTAAGCTTGGCGGTAACACTTGCCACTGTCCCGAGACCAAGGAGCCAGCCCCACCAGGGACGTCAGCGCCTTCCCGTCGCGCTTTCCAAGTTCCGGCAGATAGGCAACCAGCACTGCTGCGGTCAACTCTCCCACCCCCGGCATGCTGCGGTACAACTTCGCTTTTCCGCATAGATTGACGCTTCGGCGCAGCAACTCCTTATACTCCTGATCCAGTTGCTCTATCTCTCTGTCAAGCCAGCGAATATGACGCCTGGTTGACTTCCCGACGCTCGCACTAACGCCTTTGTCCAGACGGTTGCGCTCCTGTACCCGCTGCTCCACCAGTTGACGACGACGACTCAGCAACTGCCGCAATTCCTCACGGTCAGGGTCCACCTCTGGTTGCACTGTATCAGACTCAGTGAACACCACGCCGTAGCGAGACAGTACCTGGGCATCGAGGGGGTCGGTCTTCGCCTCGTAACCACACGCGCGGGCAAATGCGTGCACCCTGACCGGATGCGCCACCTGCACGTTGATCGCCGCCCTCCCTAAGCTTGCCCACTACAAGACGCTCATACCCACCGGTGGACTCGCACACCGCCTTGTTCACGCCCATACGCTCCATGTGTCTGAGCAACCTGCGGATGCCTATCGCGCTGTTGTCAAAACGGAGCACAGGACCTTCAGAAACTGACACCTCCAGAGTTGCCTTCGATACGTCTACGCCTGCTACGACCACCATAGTCCGACCTCCGTGTGTATCATGCCGTTGTCCTCCACACTTGCAGATGCGGGCCTCGTGCCCTTGTATCCGTTCGAAGCGACAAGTGCGGCGAGAGGGGTGTCATACTTCGACACGGTGCAGCCCAGAGCGGTAGCCTGACTCACCCGCTGTCCAACGACGCGCCCCTCTCACCTACCCCACAGACTGACACTTTTGCAAGTCAAATACAACATACAAGCTGTTAACCAGGAACCGCGCTGCCTGCCTGTGAAGCTCCTGCACCAGGTTCTCTATCCTGAGCCGCATCCGGTTGGCGGCACGGCGCATGTTCCTGCGCCTTCTTGACGGTTACTTCGCCGCTCGGCTCAGAAGGTCGTCCAGTCTCTCGCAGTGCCTCTGTATCCTGAAGAACGAACCTTCGCCTATCTTCCCAACCGAGTCGGCACAATACCAGGTCAGGAACGAGCGCACTCCGGGGTCGAGAGCAACCACTCGCGCTTGGTTCTCGCGTGCGTGCGGCAGCTTCTCGTCATAGGGTACGGCAAGGTGGTAATGGCCGTATCTCAGTGAAAGGCGGCAGATGTTACTGTTCTCAGGAGTGGGCAGATTCTCGGCCATCCGCATATCGCCCAGCCTGGTGCGATATATGCCGGTATTGGACGCGCAGTTGGTCTGCACCGTGAAGATCTGGCGGGGGTTCTTGCGTGAACGGAAGCGCACGCGTGCGAAGTCGTCATCCCGACATTCACCGCGGGAGTTCGCTGCGGCAAGCTTTGCATTGAACTTCTTGGCCGCACTGACTGCGCGGCAGGCATCGAAGATGGGTTCCACCAGCACCTCACGGAGAGCGCTCCTGTGCCAGGGCGGAAGCGTCGGCAGAACAACGTCTCGAACCTTCGTCTTTACCGCGTGGGGAGCGTCCTCTGATGTAAGCAGCTCGACGGTCTGGTTGTACGGACTGTTGAAAAAGTCTGGGTTGAAGAGGGACATGCGGGCGGCGTAGAATGGCACGAACATCCGGTACTTGGAGCGATACGATGCTCGATCCATTAGACCGCCACAGCAGAGACTCTACGCTGTTCCAGTTCACCGCTAAGAGGATGCGTGACTTCATCGACCCCAACCATCTTCTCATCCAGATAGACGAGCAGTTCGACTTCCAAAAACTTGTCGAGCCGCTCGAAGACTACTACTGTCGGGACAACGGCAGACCGGCGATCCACCCTGAGGTGCTCGTAAGGGCGCTACTCATATCGTCGTTGTATAACGTCAGCTCATTCCGACGACTGTGCGCGGCAATATCGGAAAATCTGGCATTTCGCTGGTTCTGCTTCCTGACGATAGACGCCGAAGTGTTCAATCACTCCACAATCAGCTACTTCATAGAGCGTGTGGGGAACGAGGGCTTCGGGCAGATATTCCAGCGGTTCAACGAAGAGTTGCTGAAGCTGGGACTGCTGTCGCGGCAGATATACGCCGACTCCAGCCTGGTGAGAGCGAACGTCAGTGGCCGCCAGCTGTCGCCGAGCGGTGTGAGCGTAGAAGAGTTCAAGGCCAAAGCTATCGAGGAGAATGGGCTGTTCGTGCTGCGGGAGCGACAAGTAGACGAAGACGGCGAAGAGCAGGAGAGCGTCAGTTACTACCAGGATCCTAAAGGACGGTTGCCATTGAGTCCGGTAGACACGGATGCACGTTGGCGCACGACCAGTCGCGGCAGGCGTCCGGACCTGCACTACCAGGAGAACGTGATAGTAGACCATAGTGGCTTCATCGTGGCTCGCAAGGCGACTCACGCTAGCGGAGGCGACTGGCACCCACTCGTCGGAATCTTGAAGCAAGTGCCTATCAGGCCTGAAAGCTTAGCCGCAGACACCGGATACAATGATGGCCGCCTGCGAAAGCGTCTCGACGACTTGGGTATCACCGCATACATCCCAGTCCATCCGAACCAAGAAAGAAGCATGGTTTCGAGAGGTGAATTCCACTACCGTGGAGACCATCTATTGTGCCCGGAGGGCAAGCGATTAATCAGACGCACCCTGGTAAAGAAAGACCGCCAGTACTTGTATGTTGCCCGTCAACAGGACTGCCAACAGTGTCCCGTAAAGGCTGAGTGTCTGTCGCCAAGGCAGAAGCGACGCTCCGTGTCTGTAAGCATGTATTACCCCTTGTTCCTTAAGCCCGAATCCACCGAAGAGTCATGGTATCTCTGCCGGAGCGTGGGTGAAGGACGCGGCAAGGTGGCGGTGCGGGTATGATGCCGACGCTGGAGCGTTCTGAAGGTCCCCGGTCGTGATGTTGAACGCCAATGGAGGCCCACAGTGGCGATTGTGGGTGAAGTTGACGAATCGGTGAGCAGCAGGGGATACTCACGGTCCGGTCCGGCGCGAGTCTGGGGATGAGATGGGTTATGGAGTGTATGGTGGGCAGTCGCCGCCGCTGCCGTCAGCTGTCAGCTCGGTAACGGAATGGTTCGCAGTCTGGCCAGAGCGCGGCCGAACTGTGTTTCCCAGGGCCAGCGCTGGGGAAGATGCAGGGTGAGACGGCGTGCCGAGCGTGTAAGCCGTCCGGCGAGGGAGAAGAATCGTCTGCGCAAGGTCTTGGTGGTGGAGGCTCGTTCTTCCAGTCCGATGCGGGAGGTCCAGCGAGCCAGATTGTGAGCCATCACCTGCACGGCCAACCAGGCGGCGTTGGCTGCGAAGCGCCCTGAGGGCAGATGGTTCAGTCCTACGCCGTACTTCAGGTCGCGGATGGCGTTCTCCACCTCGGCGTGGCGGCGATGGTCGGCCTCCAGTTGGAGGGTGTCGCCCTCTCGGTCCGTGATGAAACCGTGATAGCTGTAGTTGGTGAAGAGCGCCAGTTGAGAGCCGGGCGTGGGCTTCACTCTGCGGACGATGAGTCGCACTGGTGCGGCGTCGGGCTTGCTCTCGAAGGGAGTGTAAATGGTCTCGGCCACATCGGCTGTGCCGTCCATCCAGTAGGGTATGGGTGTCCAGTCCGTCTCTGGTATGGCCTCGATGAGATTGCGCAGTCGGGGGTGCTGTCGGACGGTGATGGAGAAGCGGACATCCATCTTGCGACAGACGGCAACGATGGTGTGGGCATAGAAGCCGCTGTCGGCCCGCACCGTGAGCGCTCCCGTGGCTCCGGCGTAGCGCACTCGCGCCACCGTCTCCCGCAGGAAGTTGGCTGCGCCCCGGGCGGTGTTGGCTCGGCCCTTGCGCAGTCGTGCCATCAGCACGTCGCCGGTTCCTGAGGCAACGGCCAGCAGCGGATGATAGCCCCGCTGGCCGGTGTAGTTGTGATGGCGCGCTCCCTCCTTTGCCAGTCCATAGGTCTCGCAGACCGTCGAGTCTATGTCGATCGTCAGAGGCGAGTCCTCGGGGCCTGCCCCGGCGTCCCAGGCACGCGCCAGAAACTCTCGGCTCACCCGGTCCAACTGTCGCACATGTCCCCAGCGGAAACTGCGTAGGAATGTCCCCAGCGTGGATGGAGCCTTGACCACACAACCCAGTACCGAGGAGGTCCTGCCCGCCCGCAACACGTCGGCATCGTCAATGCAGTCGCCACCGACCAGAGCCGACGCCACCAGGGTCAGTATCTTGTCCCCGGTGTTGGCCCGCCCCGGGGCGTCGCCCAGGTCAACGTGGTTGTCGACGAGTTGGCTCAGACCCAGACGCCCGGCCAGGGTGACCGGCAGGATCAGCCCGGCATTGGCTACCAGGCGGGGATCGTCGAAGGCGATTTGGATGCGGTCAGGGTGGTTACGTGGTAGCATCTGTTGGGTGCTCCTTTTCTGTGACAGGTTTTGTGTTGTAAAACCATTATCTCAGATTCAGAGGTGCACCCTTTTGCTTCTTCAGGAGGCCTCTCACACGCCCCCCTCGGTGGATTGGGGCTTAGCGGAGGCCCAACGGCTGGCAAAGGCGGGTTCGCCGGAACAGGATGTGTTGGCCGGGATGAAGTCGGCGATCTTTCGAGGAGGAGGCGACTACCCAGCCTCCCGGTTCATCATAGGGTCGGGGGAGAACGCGCTCATGGTAAGGAATTTCACGGGCTACGGCACACTGGGTACCCATGACCAACTGCAGCTGGAATTCGGTGGGGCTTACCGGCACTATCATTCCTGTCTCATGCGGACGATCCTTACCGGAGAACCCAGCAGGCTACAGCTTGCCATGCACTCCGCGTGGTGCGACGCCCTTCAAGCCTGCAAGGACGCTGCCCGGCCAGGTTTCGCTTTCGGCGATATCTTCTCCGCCCATGCTGACTCCCCTGGATCAGTCCGGTTTTTGGGAACACCGACTCAACGCCTGCGGCTATAGCCTGGGGGCACTGTATCCGCCAACATGGATGGACTGGCCCATGATATACATGATATACAAGGATAACCCGGTGGTGTTGCAGCCCAACATGGTGATCTTCATGCATATGATCCTGCTGGACTGGGATCAAAGGCTGGCAATGTCGGTGGGAGACACCGTGCTGGTCACCGCAAATGGATGTGCGACACTGACAAAGATGGGGACGAATCTGATAGTGAATTGACCACCAGCGCCGCAGCCATCATATTCTGTTCATCACCCGTTGATGAACAGAATCCAGCGGGACCACTGGACTGGCCAGGATTTTCATTGCGCAAGTGGGCGGCGGTACAGCGGGAGTCATCTCTATAGGTCTCCATGATATTAGAGGAAACAAGCAAGGCTGGCAGGCCGGAGGTGGGCCAGTTATCACGCTCAGGCCCAAGTCTGGAGGAGCATGACCATGATTCGCCAAGAACTCATACAGATGCTGGAACAGGAGCTGTCCGGTGAGAGGGCTTTAGAGTCTGCGGCTCACTTGACCCAGTTCTACCGCTCTCCGGGCGCTTCCGGGTACCATCGGGCCACGGACTTCGCGGCAGACCTCCTTCGAACCAACAAACTGGACAAAGTATGGGTGGAGCGGTATCCCCTGGACGGCGAGACGAAATTCATGAATGTTGCCATGCCCCTGGCGTGGGAGCCGATCAGCGGTGAACTGAGAGTCGGGTCCCCCACGGGTAGGCTCCTGGTATCCTACGAGGACGCACCATCATGTCTTCCCTGGTGGACGCCATCCACTCCTGAAGGCGGAACTACCCTGGAATTGGTGGATGTTGGCACTGGGGAGCGAGTCGTAGACTATCAAGAGCAGGACGTACGTGGCAAGGCAGTCCTGGTCCGGGGCACAACGCGGCCAAGCGGCTTCGGTCATGCCGCCACCTTAGCCACGGAGCACGGTGCCGCGGGCATCATAACTGACTACTTCCTGTATCAGACACCCCCTTTTCGCACGCGTGAGTCGCTGCCTGAGCCTGTGCGACTCCTGCGCATGCCCACCAACCTACCGAGTGCCTGGGCGATATCGGTTAACTACCCAGCAGCGGAGCATCTTGCTTCATTGGCACGTCGGGGCGCCACCAACATCTGGGTCGATATCCAGGCCAGGACGTTCAAAGGAGAAGCTCAGAACCTGCTGGCGGACATCTCCGGCACTGACGAGGCCGGACAGATCATTCACTTTGTGGCCCACGCCACGGCAGGGACTAAACCTGGAGCCAACTGCGCCTCGGGCCCCGCACTGATGGCGGAAATGGGTCGCGTTATATCTGCCCTCATCTCCCGCGGACGCATACCCCGTCCCAGACGTACAATTCGCTTTCTTATCAACGTGGAGGGTCATGGCACCAAGCACTATGTACACAACCATAGAGCGGAAATTGATCGGACTATCGCCGCAATAGCCCTGGACAGCGTGGGGCATGACCAGAACAAGTGTAAGTCGGCGCTCCTCTTCTATCACTCTCCTGACTCCGTACCCTCCTTTATCAATGACTATTACGTGAGCCTTATGGAGTCGACACCGAAGGAGACACGGTGGGTGTTTAGCGAAGGCAACCGAATTCCATTCGTTAACTTTACTGACCTGCCCTACACCCCATGGAGCGACAACCACTACTACCCTGCCTATGGGATACCATCACCCCTTCTCATGTCCTGGCCTGACCTGTACTTCCACACCGATTTCCTCACATCGGACAACCTCGACCCTATGGTCTTCCGCAGGTGTGGTATCACGACGGCCCTGGCAGCCTTGGAACTGGCTTACGCCGGTCCGGCTGAGGCTCAGGCCATAATGCGAGAAGTCGGTAACCGCAGCCAGTTTCGGCTAGGTCGCATCGCCCTGGAGGCAAGAGTGAGCGCCGACAAAACTCGGACACGTAAACGACTCATCATGCTAGCCCAGCGGGACCAGAAAGCGGTGGAGTCTGCACTGATACTGGCCAGTGCTAAAGAGCGCAAGGAACACCCGGATCTGGAGTCCATTAACAATGAGGTTCAGAAGGAGATTGCAGACCGGTTGCAGCAGACATTGAGTTGGCTGCAGGACGATAGTCCCGTTCCAGATGAATTCCCTCCCGGCAATACGGTGCCCAAGCGGTTGATAGAGCGTGACGCTCCCGGACTGGCGGGCACCAGCTACTGGGACCTGGTTCGGATGGCTCGTGAGATGAATGTCAGGGATCCGAAGATGAGATACGACTCGCTGCGTATCATCGGAGATGAGATATGGAACTTTACCGACGGCCAACGCAGCGTAAACGATATAGCCGACGCCGTGGGGGCCGAGTTCGACTTCGACCTGGAGCCTCGGCATGTCCTCAAGCTGTTTCGGGGGATGGCCGGCCAGGGATTCGTGAGTTTATCTGAGACTGGCAATTAGCGAGTGAGCGTGGTCGCTTGAGAACCATGAGGACTGCCAATACTCCAAGAAACAGGGGAGGTCGTCCCATTTGTGCGGAACCCGCAAATCAATTGAACCCGAGATCGTCGCACATGCCTGCCCTTCTCGGCTTACACAAGTCTTGGCTGTTGACGCTTTGTTTCAAGGAGGCGCCTGACAATGGACATACCTTCGACGACTGTAATCAAAGCTAGGACATTGATAGACGGCACCGGCGGGCCGCCTCTGGAACGTCCCATCGTTGTGGTTGAGGACGGCAAGATCACGGCGGTTGGTCAGCAAGGGAAGGTGGAGCCTCCTCAGCAGGCGGGTGTCCGCGATCTGGAGTTTCCAGAAGGACACCTGCTTCCAGGATTAATCGACGTCCACACTCACCTGATGTTCGGGACGGTGGGTGAACACGGCTACAGAGACGGACCGTACGAATCGGTAATCGAACGCGATACCGACGAGATAATGCTGCTTCGGGCGGCGCACAACACACACATACATCTGAGTGCCGGTGTAACCACCCTGCGAGACTGCGGTGCTCGTAACCGCATCACGTTTGACCTACGAGAAGGGGCCAGGCAGGGTCTGGTCACTGCCCCCAGGCTGCTGCTTTCGGGCCGTCCCGTGACCATCACTGGCGGACACTTCTTCTGGTGCAACGGGGAAGCGGACGGCGAAGACGGTGTCCGCAACGCGGTGCGTCAGCTCGTCAAAGAGGGGTCTGACTTCATCAAGATAATGGCCTCTGGAGGAGGCACCGCCATCACCGACAATCGAAAGCACTCCTACGGCGTTGGGGAACTGCGCGCAATAGTGGAAGAGGCCCACGTACATGGGAAGCTCACCACGGCTCACTGTCTGGCGACCCAGAGTATGATAAACGCCCTCGACGCGGGTGTTGACATGATGGAGCACGGGGGATTCATAGAACACGACGGGTCTTACGTTTTCCGCCCGGAGATCGCTGAGCGCATCGCCCAACAGGGAATGTACGTCAGCCCGACCGTTCAAACAGGATACCGTGGGAGGGAGGCTCTCCTAGAGCGGTCTGGGCATTGTCAGCTGAGTTCAGTGGAGAAGCGGCAACTCGAAACTCTACAAGCCAAGTGCGAGAGTCAGTTGGAGTTCCTGGGAAGGCTGTGGAGCGAGTGGGACATCAAGATTGTAGCCGGGACAGATGCTATCCAGACATTTGGTGACTACTGTCTGGGCTTAGAACTTCAGAGTCAGGCTGGCATGAGCAACATGGAGGTCATACAGTCGGCCACAAGTGTGGCGGCCAGGGCCATCGGGATGGACAACAAGATTGGCACGGTAGAAGCTGGAAAAGCCGCGGACCTGGTAGTTGTAGAACAAAACCCGCTAGAAGACATCTCGGCTCTGAGGACGATGACCATGGTGATGCGAGAAGGCAGAGTGATTATCCCCTATCGTTCGATGGAGGAGTGAACCGGTGCAAGAAGCGGACATAAAATGGAACGCGTAGGCGGCTCGATTGCCTGATTGTGGCGGTGGAAACTGGACTCTCCGCAGTTCGATTGGTGTATCCCAACAGATCGTCAGGCTATCATTGCGGCGACAGTTTCAGCACTCTCTCCAGATTCACCAGGTAATCGGCGAAGGCACGCCGGCCTGCAGGCGTTGCCCAAACCCAGGTTCGCGGCTTAACATCCACGAACTCCTTGTCGTTATATACTGACCACCCACCGAGAAGTTCGCAATTCGGTATGCCTTGGCCCACTATACCAGACTCGAACTAAGCATTTCTCGATTACAAAACAGGCGAGCAAGTGGCTTCGTTACCCGGATGCAATAATTCGCCCGCATTCCTTGCATCGGGCTTGAGGGCTCATCCGTCTGCTCCTGAGATTGGCAGTTGAGTGATCAGCCGTCGCGAGAGCCATCTGATACGCGACAATGACTCTTGCCGCTCACGACGGTAGAACTTGCCAGTTTTTATAGGTGATTATCTTCCGCCAGGAGGTGCAAGATTACTCACCGATCGACAGGTAGTTTTGATGAGGCAGAAGCTAATGGAAGGCAAGACACAGCAGGCAGCAGCAGTGGCAGCAGGTATGAGTGAGAGGTCTTCTCGTCGTTACTGTTCGTCGTAAGAATCTCGCCAGCGCTACAGGTCCCGTTACGGCAGCCTAGCTCTGGTGGTCGCCCGTAACTTACAATGTACGTTGCGGCGGATGATTCAGAGGCCATAATAATCCAACAAAGGCTTGGCCATCGCGGCAGGAGGATTCTTGTGACCTTTATTCACCGATATGAGTGGATAGCATATGGCCTCTTGGCCATCGCGGCGGTAGTTGTGTCCTTGCCTCCATTTCCGTATGGATGGCACCTGTTTCTCCACATCGCGGGCACGGTCATCTTCCTGGGGAACATTATCGTCACTGGTGCCTGGATGCTTATGGCGGAGCGTACGAACATTTCCAGGGTCATACACTTTTCCGCAAAAGCTGTCATCAGACCTGACTTCCTTTTCACATTGCCTGGTGTGCTGTTGGTGCTTATCAATGGTCTAATCATGGCTTACGCACGATGGGGCGGAGCGTTTCGCGACTTTGACTGGATTAGCGTCGCTGTGGCCCTCTTCGCGATATCTGGAATCATTTGGGTTGGGGCTCTACTCCGCCTGCAACACCGTATGGTGGTACTCTCGGCACGACCTGCCGAAGCAGACTCCCTGCCACCGGAGTTTTACTCCGCGCTGCACAAGTGGTACTTCTGGGGATTGGTCGCTATTTTGCTGCCTCTGGGATCGCTTTACCTAATGGTAGCCAAGCCGTCCTTCGGCTAGATTGACGGGTGAGCTGTTCAACAGGCGGAGACCGAGTCAGATCGGCAAAAGTCATTGTCGCGTCAATTACAAGTTGTCTCGCCAAAGTAGCGTGAAATCAACAGTCGGACAAGGGGTCAGAGCGGCAAGATCCATTGACTCAACCGGCAAATTAGGTTGACGCGTAACAGACCGCTTAGCTTCCCAGTGGGAAACACATTCCGGCAGGATTGGAAATGCAACAATTTACTGCATTTCCTTGCATCGCGCCCGACAGATCATGGCATTGCCGCAACTACCCGCAGACTCTGCGTTCCTAAGCAGTCGCTAGCAATATCCGCACACCTGAACGGACGAGACATAATGCGCTCCACGTCCCTGTGCGGCGATATGCAGGGATGAATTGGTTTGAGATAGCACGGAAAACAGGTGTCTGATGCAGGAGAACCAATTGAAGCCGGACTTGTCGGGCCGTGCCGGTAACTGCCTTCACGTCTATGTGAGTCCCTGCAATGAGGCGGGCTGCCGGAAGCGTCACGAACTTGCCTGCATGAGCTGTGGAGACATGTACTATCCTGAGTGGGTCAACTAGCCTTGCGCGGCCCAGCAAGAGACGGATTTTTGGATGCAAAAAAAGATATGAAGATGATGAATGCGGCGTCAACGACAGAACGAGAACGA
This sequence comes from Dehalococcoidia bacterium, assembly GCA_965222145.1. GTDB lineage: Bacteria > Chloroflexota > Dehalococcoidia > Lucifugimonadales > JADFKI01 > Bin90. Next base: position 1,008,358 of record CBDCTG010000001.1, read on the forward strand.
GGGTTCCTCGTAACCTGTGATGGCTAGCAAGCCTAAAGGAAAGGAATTGAAAATATGAAGAGGAAAATACTTGTTGTCTCCGGTGAAGTGGTCGTTGCAGGCCTTATTCTGGGAGTGGCTGTCGCTCCAAGCCTCAATCTCTTCTATGGCAGCATTGGCCTTTATATGGACTATTTTGACGAAAGCGATTTGGTGGAAAACTCCACACGAATCGTGGTTGTAAAGTATCTCGGCGAAGCATCTCATGTGGTTGCCACAAAAAACGCATATGACGACGCTGTGCTGGGCGAAACGACGCTAGTTGTCCAAAGATTCGAGAACATTGAGTCCTTGAAAGGAAATGCGGCAGTCGGGGACATGACATATATAGCTTCTAAGTCGGTAGATTTATATAATTTGTCTAGCGGTATCAAAGGGATTTTTAACGAGAAAAACGTCTCTCTTTCCGTGGATGAAGAATATGTTGTGTTTCTAAGGCCGGTTCCACCTCGGCCCGAATACAATGGCCAATATGGATATGACGTCTGGGTTTATCTCGGAGAACCTAGTATCGCGCAGATACAGCCGGATACTGGTAACTTTCAGTTCAAGACGACGAAGAGATATTGGAGTGACAAGGATGTATTGTCGACTTCGGGAGCTCCATTTGAGCTGAGTAAACAGGAAGTGCTGGAACTCGTCTCATCTGGGGGAGCGGCGGAATAACCCTCTTCCGCTCGTTATAGTGTTCGAGACGGTAAAACGGATCTGGATGAGAACCGGCGGAGAGACAGTAAACATGACGACGATACGAGTTATATCATCCACATGGCTGCTCCTGCTCCTTGTGCCGTTGGTGATAGCTGGCTGCCAGCTAGGGTTTGGAGCGAAGCCTACTACTCCGCCACTGCCACCGACACCATCAAAAGCGGCAACAGACCACAACTCCAAAATCATAGACGGCTACCTCCACGTGAGGTACATACCCTGTGAAACTACTGGAGCCGCATACGTGGCCCCGATTGTATTGACAGACCTGCGTTCCGAGTCATACATACTCTTGAACCGAAACGGCACCGTGAAAGCGTCGCGCAAACCTCGAGACACGCCGGATGCAGGAAAAGCTGCACTTGAAGCCGTCCTGAAGGACAGTGCCCTGGTCAAGCAGATCGTTGCCCGTCCCGCGTGTCCGGACCGAGTGTATAGGCCAAATGTCCAGCAGAAAGATGGTTGGCCCGACGCATTTACAGAGGACATTGGAGACCCACCTATGCCGAAGGTTGCGATGGGGGTTTCGCCAACTTCTGTAAATACGTCGCCTCGAATAGGCTATCCTGGGTGGAGAGGCGCGTACTGCTGGCCGATAAGTGGAGGCGGCCGGGAGTGTGACGACACTGCGGACTGGGAAGGGTTTGGTGGTGTGAGCGCATTGGAGCGTGGTCGCATGTATATTGCCGTCCTGGGTGATGACGCCAATCCGGGTACGATCCGGCGGGTACGGGTCTTCCCAGCACAGGCGAAATGGTCGATTCGGAAGATGGGGCGTGTGCTGCATGTAGGGGCAGAAGTCCACAGAGTCGTGGCAACGAGTGGGGAGACGCTCGAAAAGTTCATATTGCCGAGGCTGGCTAGCGGGGATTACTTGCTAATTACCGATTACGAGTCGCCGCTGGGAGAGGTCGAGTACGGATTCAAGGTGGCGATCGGGAGGTGAAGGGTGAGGGAGAAGAGCCTGGAGAGATCAGCAGCAACTCATAATACCAGGAGCAAACAAAATGAACGGATTAGTGTCGTTGGCGCTCACCCTCTTACTCGCTGTGGCGGCTGGATTGATTGTAAACGGCGGAGCGATAATGTCCCTCGAAGGCGGCTCGACAGCCTGATCGTGGCGGTCGAAAACCGTACCGTCTGCCACCTTCCGATAGAGTCTATCGAGACTCTGATGGAAGGTGACAAGGATGTACATCGTGGACATGTATTTTCGCGTGCGCAGGGCGTGCCTGGTGGAGGGGATGAGCATCAGGGAAGCGTCCCGGGTGTTCGGGCTGCACCGAGACACCGTGCGCAAGATGCTCTCGCACCCCGTGCCACCGGGATACCGCAGGAAGCGCCCTCCCCATCGCCCCAAGCTCGAGCCTTACACGGGCGTCATAGACGGCATACTCGAAGATGATCTGAGCGCGCCGAAGAAGCAGCGCCACACAGCAAAGCGCATCTTCGATCGGCTGAAGAAGGAGCACGGGTTCGATGGCGGCTACACCATAGTCAAGGACTACGTTAGGGAGCGCCGGCGTGTGGTGCGTGAGATGTTCGTGCCGCTGGAACACCCACCGGGCCACGCGCAGTGCGACTTCGGTCAGGCGTGGGTGTTCATGGGGGGCAAGAAGCGCAGGGTCCACTACTTCGTGATGTCGCTGCCTCACAGCGACGGCATATTCATAAAGGCATATCCTGGGGAGACCACCGAAGCGTTCTGCGACGGTCACGTGTCGGCGTTCGCCTTCCTGGGTGGAGTGCCGCAGAGCATCCTGTACGACAACTCGAAGATTGCCGTCGCGAAGATACTGGGCGGAGGACGTCGCAAGCGCACGAGAGCGTTCACGGAGCTTCAGTCGCACTACCTGTTCAGCGACAGGTTCGGCAGAGTTGGCAAGGGCAACGACAAGGGGAGTGTCGAGGGCATGGTGGGATACGGCAGAAGGAACTTCCTGGTGCCGATCCCGAGGGCGGACAGCTTCGATGAGCTCAACGCGCACCTGGAGAGTGAGTGCCTGGAGCGTATGGACGCAAGGCTCAGGGGGCACACCGAGACGATAGGCGAGCGTATGGAGCGTGACCTCGGGGCGCTGCTGCCCCTGCCCGCGGTTCCCTACGACGCGAGCGACAAGCACGCCACCCGCGTGAGCTCGCAGTCACTGGTGCGCTACCGCACCAACGACTACTCGGTGCCCGTTGCATTCGGACACAGGGACGTACTTGTGAGAGGCTACGTCGATGAGGTCGTCATAAGCTGCGGCACCGACGTGATAGCCCGGCACCGCAGGTCGTATGAACACGACGACTTCGTCTTCAACCCGCTGCACTACCTGGCGCTGCTGGAGCAGAAGACCGGCGCTCTGGACCAGGCGGCACCACTTGCCGGATGGGAGTTGCCAGAGGAGTACGGCAGGCTGCGGCGTCTTCAGGAGTCGAGGATGGGCAGGCCAGGCAAGCGAGAGTTCGTGCGGGTGCTCAGGCTGCTTGAGACCTTCCCCGCTGACGAGGTGCATGCCGCCGTGCAAGATGCCATAAGCAGAGGAGCGACCGGCTACGACGCTGTGAAGCACCTGCTGCTGTGCAGGATCGAGGGACGGCCGCCAAGACTCGATCTTGAGCTGCATCCCTACCTGCCAAACGTGAGCGTCAGCACGACATCGGCGCAGGACTACATGAAGCTGCTGAACGGGAGAGCATCGTGAGCGACAGATCGACACTGCTGCTGGAGCACCACCTGAAGGAGCTGAAGCTGCCGACCTTCCTGAGGGAGTACGGCAAGATCGCGGCGCAGTGCGCCTCAGAGGGAGTGGACTATCCGGACTACCTGCTCAGGCTGTCGGAACTGGAGCTCATAGACCGCCACCACCGCCTGGTGGCACGCAGGATCAAGGCAGCGCGCTTCCCGGCAGTCAAGAGCCTGGACGCCTTCGACTTCCCGGCCATACCGTCGGTGAACAGGCAGCTCGTGACGCAACTCGCGCGCTGCGAGTACATCGAGAGTCGTGAGAACGTCATCGCCATAGGCAACAGCGGAACCGGCAAGACGCACATCGCCCTGGGACTGGGACTCGCCGCCTGCCAGAAGGGACTGACGGTGGGCTTCACCACCGCATCGGCCCTGGTGAACGAGCTTATGGAGGCAAGGGACGAGATGAGGCTGCTGAACCTGCAGAAGAGGCTCGCCCGACTGAATCTGCTGATCATAGACGAGCTGGGCTTCGTGCCGCTGTCGAGGACCGGAGCGGAACTGCTCTTCGAGGTCTTCAGCCAGCGCTACGAGCGTGGCTCGATCCTCGTGACCACCAACCTGCCGTTCGACGAGTGGACAGAGATGTTCGGCTCGGAGAGGTTGACCGGCGCTCTGCTGGACAGGCTCACACACCACGTCCACATCATCGAGATGAACGGCGACAGTTACCGTCTCAGACAGAGCGGCAGACCTGCTTCAGAATAACCTTCGAGCCGCCGCTGAATACGTCTGCACCTGACATATTCCCTATTCCCTTAGCAGTTAGCACGGACATTTATGCTGCACAATGGCGCCAAGTGGTACAACTTCTCTCCGCCCCGGTGGTCCTTCATTGCCCCGCCCTTGACAATTGATGATATTAGCATGCAACATACCCCTCGCCGGAGAATTGCAACCAACGCCAATGCCACCAGCCACTCCCCTGCCTCCAGATACTCCTCTCCGTCCACCAACTCCTACTCCGGAAGAAAGAAAAGTGCAGGCGCCCATAGTTGACACCTTCCCCCTGCACTCCGAGCCGCTTGCCACGGATTGGGGCCGCGGCTACAAGATGGGGGAACTTGTCCTGGATGGCCGGTTCTTGTGTATTGAAGAGAACGCTGAACTGAGCGACAGAGACCAGTTCGTGCCCTCCTTCTTACCCATTTGGCCTGAGGGGTTCTCCTGGGCAATAACCGACACTTCCGTCGCGGTCATCAATCCGCTCGGTCAAAAGGTGGCGCAAGTGGGCGACCGTGTGCGCCTCTCGGGAGACGGGGTTCACTCAGAAAGGCATCGAGGGAGGCAAATTGCCGAATCCCTCCCCGCTGACTGCAATGGTCCCTTTTATCTGGTAGGCGATGATGTCACCGTCATCGAAGCCGACGAACCCGAAATAATTCAGATTGCAGGCACGGACATATCCTTCATACGACAAAAGACCAAGGAGATAGGATTTACTCCTCTGGAAGATACGGCAGATGGTTACTGGGCCACATCGGAACCTCTGGTATTGGAAACCGACTGTATCCTCATAACTTATCCGGATGGTGGAAAATATGTGCCTGTATGGCCCCCTGGGTTCACACCACACCTCGACAATGGTCAGTTCGAGGTGCGCAATGGAGGAGGCCGGAAAATCGTAAGAGTCGGAGAACGACTTCGCATCCGAGGCAGTGTGATTCAGGAACACCTGGGCGGGGTGAACGTTCCGGAGTGTGGGACGGCGGTACTTCTACATGTGAAGCAGATTATCAATGCTGATCTACCCTTGGCATTTCTTAAACATGGTTACAGATGGAAGCGTGAAGCAGAACATACCAAGGACTCACTGCAGGGACGAGTTGACGTCATTAACGGGTGCATGCACATCAAAAACTATTTCTTGTTGTGGCCGTCAGATTATCGGGTTGAGGAAGAAGGGGACCTCTTTAGAGTGCTCGATGCGTCCGGGATGAGGTCACCTGAAAGAGTGTGTAAATGGGTCAGACGGTGTAACCTTTCTCCGAACAAAACGGGCTTGAGAACCCAAAGGAGGAGGCACACCGTCCATGAGTAAGAGAACCACTGAAAGCATGGGAAAGTCAAGTCCCGAATGGGACGAACTGGAGGACTGGCTGAGAGGGAGCATGCAGAATCTTATCCAGCAGGTGCTCGAAGAGGAGGTGACGGAGTTTTTCGGCAGGGCGAAGTCAGCGCGCCGGTCTGAGGCGGACAGCGATAGCGGTTACCGGAACGGACACGGCAGGCCGAGGAAGTTGACGTTGAGTGGTGGGACGGTAGAGTTGAGGAGGCCGCGAGTGCGCAACACCGACGAGAGGTTCGAGAGCAGGCTACTGCCGCTGTTCGCCAAAAGGACCGCCAAGGTATCTGAACTGATACCGCAGCTGTACCTTCACGGGCTGTCTGAGGGAGACTTTGACCTGGCGCTGCGTGGGCTGTTGGGAGAAGATGCGCCGTTGTCGGCAGCGACGGTGGCGCGACTGAAGGAGAGGTGGAACGGTGAGCTTGCGGAGTGGCGCAGTCGTCGCCTCGATGAGCACGAGGTCGTCTACGTGTGGGTGGATGGAGTGTACGTGAAGGCCGGTCTTGAGCGCGAGAAGGCGGCGATACTGGTTGTGATCGGGGCCTTGAGCGACGGAACCAAGACGGTATTGAGCGTCGTACCGGGCTACAGGGAATCGACGCAGAGCTGGTCGGAAGCGCTCAGGGATCTGAGGGATCGCGGGATGAACTGTCCTAAACTGGTGGTAGGCGACGGTCACCTGGGCATCTGGGGAGCGTTGCGCAACGTGTATCCGGACGCCAGGGAGCAGAGGTGCTGGAACCACAAGATCATAAACGTTCTGGACAAGCTTCCGAAGAGGCAGCACGAACAGGCCAAGCTGATGTTGCGGGGCATCCCATACGCCGGGAGTCGTGCGGAGTCGGAGCGTCTGAGGTCGCTGTTTTGCCGGCTGGTGTCGTGAGCGCTCCTACGACGGGGCCGCTGAGAGTCTGGAGCGTGACTGGGATCGAATGGTGACGTTCTATGACTTTCCGGCTGAGCACTGGAAGCACGTCAGGACGACGAATGTTGTGGAGTCGCCCTTTGCGGCTCTGAGACTGCGCACCGATGCGGCGAAGCGGTTTAAGAGGGTGGACAGGGCGATAGCTGTGATCTGGAAGATGCTGCTGGTGGCGGAGAGCAGGTTCCGGAGGCTGAAGGCGCCGGAACTGATGAGGGACGTCTACCTGGGTGCCGTCTACAAGGACGGAATCGTCGTTGAACCGACACCAGAGAAGGTTGCCGCCTGATCACGTTTACACACATATTGACGTGACCTCGGCGAAGGCCGAAGAAAAGGCACTCATGAGAGACCTGCGGGTACGGTCTGTGGCACTGGATTACGCCAGGTCCAACAAGTTTGACCTCTTCACGGCCCTCATGTCACGATTCAGCGAGTCCTCAGTACTTACGTCTGAGTCAGAACTACAGCGGGCCTACAGCCTGTTTTACAGGCAGGTCAGGATTGACTCTGCCGAAGACCACGCCGTAAATCAACGACAATGGACTCCCGGCATGGATGTTCCGTTTACTTGTACGCGTGGAACCGTATAACAGGAGCGAAACGCTTTTCAAGGAGCTAATATCAGAAGTTGTGGAAATTGAAAAGGCGCAGGTAAGAGAAAGGGCGTATCCTCCAGGTATCACAAACCGTCGATGAGACGAAAAACTGGAGGAGTACGCCGTGAGGGAAGTATATCAGAACGAAGAAGAGGCGAACGTAGTTGACGACACGCTGGAAGCGATGGCCAGGGAAGGGGCGAGAAGGATGCTCGCGGCGGCACTCGAAGAGGAGGTGAGCGGGTTCCTGGGCAGGGACCGCTATGAGCGGGGCGAGGAGTTCCGCGGATACAGGAACGGTTATCACCGCAGCAGGGAACTGACGGTGGGAGTCTCAGCTGTGGAGGTGAAGGCGCCGAGGGTGTCGGACGTGCCTGCTGAGGTGGCTGGTGGTGGGTTCGAGTCGAAGATAGTCAGGCGATATGAGCGCACGAGTCGTCAGACGCAGGATCTGTTTCGGAAGTTGTACTTGGAGGGATTGTCCACCGGAGACTTTGAGCCTGTGTTTCGTGAGTTGGTGGGAGAGACTGCGGCATTGAGTCCGAACACGATCGTGAGGTTGAAGAGCAAGTGGGAGTCGGAGTATCGGGCGTGGTGTAGCAGGAAGTTGGACGAGTGCAGGTACGCCTACATCTGGGCGGACGGAGTGTACCTGGGAGCCGGAGTGGACAGGGAGAAGACTGCGCTGCTATGCGTGGTGGGGGCAAGGGAGGACGGGGCGAAGGAACTGCTGGGTATGGAGCTTGGCTATCGTGAGAGTACGGAGAGTTGGTCTGGTGTGCTGAGGAGCTTGAGGGATCGGGGTCTGAGTGCGCCGCTATTGGCGGTGGGAGACGGTGCGCTGGGTCTGTGGGCTGCGCTCGATGCGGTGTTTCCGACGACCGGTCATCAGAGGTGCTGGAACCACCGTGCGCTGAACGTGCAGGCGAAGTTGCCGAAGGCGCTGAACTCTGAGGCGCGCAGGCAGTTGAGGGAGATGTCGTATGCGCCGACGCGAGTGGAGTGCGAGCGCTTGAGGGACGAGTACGTCTCCGATCTGAGAGCGGATGGTCGCTCAGATGCCGCCGATACGGTGCTTCGGGACTGGGAGTCGTTCGTGAGCTTCTATGACTTCCCGGTCGAGCACTGGGTGCATCTGCGGACAACGAATCTTCTGGAGTCGGTGTTCAGCGCTGTGAGGTTGAGGACGAACGTCACTCGACGGATGAAGCGTCGAGACAGCGCATTGTACCTTGTGTTCAAGGTGTCGCTGAGGCTGAGTGAGCGCTGGCGTCCGCTGAACGGAGGCAGAAACCTTATGGGCTTGCTGGTGGACGGAGCGTGGTTCGAGGACGGTATCTTAACCGAGTTGCCGGTGAGCGTCGAGGGGGCAGTCGCCGCTTGATGAGCTAGGCCACCTGGAGGCAATTTCCACAACATTTGACACAAGCTCAGTCTCACGGTTCCCAGTATCTATCACCAGAGAGCGATCCTGATCAGCGTCTTGAAGGGCGAAGGGTCGGAGACATTGTCGAGTTTCGAAGTGGCCTCGAAGATCTCTCCTATGAGGTCATGGCCATTCAAAGTAAGTATGTCCGCGCATTCCAAGAAACTACCGAGGAGTTCTCGACACGGTTTCCAGAAAACCTGTCGCTGTCCCGGGTGAGACTAGACGACGATTTTAGCCAAGTATTCCAGAGCATTGAATTGCGAAGCCAATTTGTTAGCAATGGGGAAGGTCTGTATCAGGCGGGACAGTTACCATTCGCTTCATTCTGTTCCCTCATCGGGCGTTCCGCACTTGAGGTCTGGCCCGAATACATAATGCAGCCTTCCGCACGCATCCATTTCGGTTCCAGTGCTGTAAGAGAGGTGATAAAAGCCGGTGAATTGTTGGACGAGGCCACTTATGTCGTGCTGGACATGGTCGCTCTACTGACCGTACACATATTGGGAATTTCGGAGCATCTGCGAAAACGGTTTTCGCGTGTTGCGGTTCCGTAGATGGTCTTTGACGAACTTCAAAACGTCGTCAACACCATGAGGATCAGTAGACCGCCTGTGGGGCATATGGGTAAGGATGAAGAAGGGCGGTACACACATACAGAATTGCCTCAGGGTGAGTGGATTAGAAGGCAGGGATACGCGGAGTCCGTACTTGAACTGGCCGATTCGTTGGAACGCATTCCTTCATATCTTCTACTTGGCGCGGATGAGCCCGATGAGCTGATGGACGCATTAACTCCGGCAGGTGCCGGTGCAGTTCTAGCTGGTGACAAATTGCCTATGGCCAAGCAAGTTCTCGCTTCAGACGACCGCTTGCAATCTGACATAGCGCGGTCTCTAGGAGTTGGCACAGTAAACACCCAGCTATTACTATTCGAGCTAGCTCGCACAGATGTCATCACGTACGAAGAGTATTCTTCATACGTTGAAGAACTTGCTCGAATGAACTACTGGTATGTGCATATTGGGCCGAAGGACATCTTGCAACGCCTCGAAGCAAGCCACTACAGGATAACCGAAGGCATAAGATCGCTGCTCAAATCGCTTCAAGAACCGGATTGCCCTGAGGAGGCTGCGGCATCAGTTGCAGCGGAGATTATCGCCTCCCTAGCAAAGAAATCATTGCTTCAGCCTCTTGGGGAACAGCTGCTTTCACTGGTGATAGCAGAAATGCGCACTGGAAGGCCCACAAATCAGGTCTTGATCGAGTTCAAAAGAGAGATCGCGGGGAGGTTGATTCTTGCGCCTCTTCAACGCGACCGTATTCTTCAGATGGTAGACCTGTACATGCGAGTATGATGGTCGCTAAAATAGGCTTGGCATCAGGTATGAGTGAGAGGTCTGTACGGACATGGCGCAAGGGTCCGCTGCCGTCGGAGAATAAGGTCAGGCGCAGGCAGAGGACGAGACCGGTCCTGATTTGGCGCCCGATCCTCCGGCCCTGAAGCTGCGAAGCTGCGTCGCGCCCTCGATTCGCCGCTCCCTGCTCGTGGGCGGCCCTAACTGTCTGCAGATACTCGTCGACCAGTTCAAGCCTCTCCTCGCGCGAAGGCTTGAAGCCGGGTACGAGGTTGGTCAGCGAGTGGAGCCACTTCCTTGGGAAGTTGGCTATCTCCCACTCTACGAGCGAGAAGACATGCTCGAACGCGATAAGCTCCACGGGCGTCAGGCGCAGGTCGCCAGTCCGTGGGATATACGGGGGCAGCGCTAACGGCGCGAGGATGATCCCTTGCCACTACCTAAAGCGACGCCTGGGTCGGAGTGCCTGTGATTCCAAGTCACTCACGCGTGAATATTGTGGCACAGTGGACGAACCCAATGAGTCAGGCCGAGAGGTCCTTATGTTAAGATACGATCTGACAACCTTCGCGGTTGATGCCCAATCTGATTTGGCGGTGCCACACCATGCCTAAGACAACCGTAATCATCACCGTAGACGGATATGACCCCGATTACATAGAGGCCTGCGAAGCGCCGAACCTGATGGCACTGGCGCAACAGGGCTTCTACCGTGTCGGGAAGTCGATGATGCCATCGGTGACCAACGTGAACAACGTGTCCATAGTGACCGGCGAGTACCCATCGGCACACGGGATAAGCTCCAACTACAGGATGGTGCGCGAGACGGGCGAGTACATCTACATGGAGTCCGGCGAGTACATCCTGTCGGAGACGCTGTTCCAGCGCGCGAGCAAGATGGGCGCCAGGACGATCCTTTCGACTTCGAAGGACAAGCTGCGCACGCTGCTGTCCGACGGCGCGGACGTGGCTATCTCGTCGGAGCAGGCGCCGGTGTGGGCGGTCGAGGGCGTGGGAGAGCCGCCTCCGATCTACTCGCTGGACGTCAACGGCTGGACCATACGAGCGGCCAGCCACGCGATGAAACTCGAATCTGCCGACATCGTCTATATCTCGACTACCGACTTCGCCATGCACACGTACGCGCCCGACGAGCCGGAGTCGCAGCAGCATATCTCCGTGCTGGACGACGCCATAGGTGAGCTCGTGGACGCGCATCCCGATGTCACGCTGCTGCTGACAGCGGACCACGGGATGAACCCGAAGAGGCGCATGGTGGACCTCGCGTACGCGCTTGGGGCGAAAGGGATCGGCGCGGAGGCGGTACCCATCATAAAGGACCGATACGTGGTGCATCACAACAACCTCGGCGGCTGCATGTTCTTGTATCTTCACTCCCGCGACGCATCGCGGACAGACGAAGCAGCCGGCATTCTGCGCGAGACCCTTGGCGTGGAGCGCGTGTACAGCCGAAAGGAGGCTGCGGACGAGCTTCGGTTGAACTATGACCGCATCGGCGACCTGGTCGTCACCGGAGACATCGACACTGTCTTCGGCCCGAAGGAGCTCGAAGACACGTGGGACGACACTGGCGCGGGTCACAGCCTGCGCTCGCACGCATCGGCGCACGAACAGGACGTACCGATAATCGGCTACAACGGTGACTTCGACGGGTTCGAGTTCACGGAGAACCGGGACATCGGCCGGTACGTGTTCGAGCGGGTGCTGGGCAAACCCCTAAGTGGGTAGGGTCTGGATAATGTTCGACTAAGATTGAAAGTCACCTACAGACAGTAAAGACGATAATTCAACAAGCGACTCGATTGCGCTAACATCAGTTGTGGCGCGAGCCACGTCCAGGTCGTACATCCGCTGGAGATTCAGCCAGAATTCAGGGGTCATCCCCAGCGCCTTACCGATTCGCAACGCTGTGTCCGCAGTAATCGACCTGCGGCAGTGGACAATATCGTGTATCCGTACCTGGGGCACCCCTATCGTCTTCGCCAAGCGGTACTGGGTGATGCCCAGCTCGCCCATGATCTTTGCCAGGTGTTCTCCCGGATGTATCGGTTCAGAAGCGGTCATTGTTCTATCCTAGCGAATTCTGTTTGACGGTTGTTTGACGCGAAAGTGCTGACTTCGCGTGGATCTGCGCGAAAATCGCCGATTTCGGCCCGTTTCCGAAAAATCCGGCCCCATAAATCGCCGTAGAGCCTCTATTTTCCAGGCGGATGTATCGTGTTCCTGCCGCGCCTGAAATGGACGCGGAGTGTGGGAGTGTTTATGCTGTGGAGTTCGTTCGGTTCCGCTTTGGGATCACCATGAACCGGAACTTGCCCCTGCGTAGAACCCCGGCGACGGCCTCTCCCCGCGAGGCGTGATGTTGGAACACATCCATGGCGTGCTTCACCTGGCGACCGACTTCCTTCACCAGCCGGTTCTTGTGCCGGATGATGAACACAGAAGGATGGTCCTGCTTCCACTTCTTCGGGCTGTAATTGAACCCCTTGTCGCGTGTGACGATGAGCGCATCGTTCTCAAGGGCGTACGCGACTATCTCGGAGTCGGGCATGCTCCTGCGAAGATCCTGGGCAACGTATACGACACGCTCCACAGCCTCGATTTCCCTCAGAAAATCCACCTCATCCTGTGATATGTTCACGTCTGCAACTATAAGCATCACGCCTCTTTCCCGTCGTCACTCAGGATGGAACTCTCCGCTTCACGCCGACCTGCACGATAGAGGATGGCGCTGCCGCCCTTGTTTTCGTTTACCACTGTCACCGATAATAGGGACGTCGTCGGTCTTAGTCAACGCTAACAAGGACTTACTCGCGATGCTATCGTCCGGTCTCAGCCGCCGCCCTCACGGAAGATTCGTAACCGGTCCGGGTGACTACCGGGCCTACGTGCCTTTTCCTCTACCACCCTCGATCCCCTGGGACGAAACCCTCATCTGGCACCTCTCCGCCGCTGACCGGGCCATAGGAAGGCTTGAAGGCGAGGGGCGGCATCTGCCTAACCCGAATCTGCTGGTCAGGCCGTTTACCCGCAAGGAAGCCGTGCTTTCCAGTCGCATCGAGGGAACACAGACGAGCCTGCGGGAGCTGCTGGCCACAGAGGCCGGAGCTGTGGTGGACCGAAGCCCTGCCGACCTGCACGAGGTGGGCAACTACGTCACTGCGCTGGAGTACGGGCTGCGTCGCCTGGACAGCCTGCCGCTTTCGCTGCGCCTGATGTGCGAGCTGCACGAACGCCTGATGCGAGGCGTCCGCGGCGACAGCGCAAGGCCCGGGGAGTTCCGGCGCGTGCAGAACTGGATTGGCGGCGCCGGCAGTACCCTCAAGAATGCCATTTATGTGCCGCCGCCGCCCTCTGAGTTGAAGGGCTGCCTTGCCGACCTGGAGCGGTATCTGAATGACGAGTCATTGCCGCCACTGGTGCAGGCGGCGCTTGTTCATTCGCAATTTGAGGCCATTCACCCGTTCGTTGACGGCAACGGGCGCGTCGGGCGCCTACTGATCACATTGCTGCTTGTGCAGCGAGGTGTGATACTGCCGTCTCTGTTTCTGCACCTGAGCGCCTACTTCGAGCGCACACGGTATGAGTATTACGCACGGCTGCTGGGCATCACTGAGCGCGGCGAATGGCAATGGTGGCTGGACTATTTTCTGATAGGTGTGGCTGCCCAGGCTGAGGATGCAATAGCGAGGATACGGCGTATAGAGCGCCTGCTGTCGGTCTGGAAGTTGAAGCTTGGCCGAGAACGCTCGCGGGTGCCGGAACGAGCGCTCGATCTGTTCTCTGAGAGCCCGTTCTGGACGGTCGGGGCGCTTGCCGAGAGGTTGGAAGTCGCGTACACAACAGCGCAGAGAGCGATCAACCGGCTTGAGGCGCTGGGCGCGGTGTCACTAACCGCGGGTGAGCGGCGTAATCGCGTGTACTGCGCCCGGGCGATTCTGAAAGTGCTAGAAGAGCTGCCAAAGAACTCATCTTTCTGGTAGAGAGAGGCTTTGTACAGAAATGGCGATTTGCACAATAATCGACATTCCTGCACAAATATAAAGCCCCCGACGGCGATATGCTGTCGGGGGCTGTCAGATTCGGTATCCGCAGATTAGCGTGGTTCAGGTGGACCTATATCATCCGAGGCGACCTTGTACCAGAATGCGGCGTCTGGATTGGCACCTTCAAAGAAATCGTCAAGGTATTACTACCCTGAAGGGCAAAGTTTTCGGTCCTAGTTACGAGCGGTTATTGGTAGGGCGAGTTTTCTGTGGCAGCCTGGGCCTTCCTGCGCTCGAAGTCCCTGTTCCTTTCCTCGATGTACTGGTCCAGCTCCTCTTCGGTTTGGAAGGTGCGTCCAGGGATGCCGTAAGTGAAGCCTGGGAATCTCAGGCTTTCAAAGAAAGCGTCGAGTTTCTGTTTATCGTGGCTGTGCTCACTGACAATGTTGGCCCTGATTTCGTGTAGCTCTTTCATGACCTCGTCTTCCAAGGTTAAGACCTCCTTTGAGCTGGTTCGGGGTGATGATTATGGGGCTGTTGTAGCCTTGCTGCTCGCAAACTTAAAGGTCTCAAGGCACAGCCGCCAGGCTCCCGGACGGGTCCGGCACAAGCTCCAAGTAGATGAGCGTCGTCTGGATCGAGCTGTGACCCAGCCAGCGACTCAGATAATTGATCGGGATGCCGTTTATCAGCAGGTGCCGTGCGTAGCTGTGGCGGAACGTGTGAGTGCTCACTTCCCGGCCCGACGGTATCGCACCGAGCTGTTCCGCTCTCACGACCGCCTTTTGCACCCAGCGACGCGCCGTCGTCCGGTGTACGTCGATGATGCGCCCTTCGTAGACGTTGCCATAAGCCAGTGCAGTCGAGAACGCAGCTCCCAGCTCCGGATGCACCGGCACGATTCTGGACTTCCTGCCCTTGCCCGACCGCACACGAATCGTCGGCAGGTCGGTATCGAGCGACAGATCCGCTACCTCAAGCGCCAGGGCCTCGGAGACACGCAGACCGGCTCGCCACTGTTCCAGCATCAGTAACCGCGCCCTGGGATCGTCGGACGCCCTGATGATGGCCCGGACCTCGTGAGCTTCGAGGTACTGCGGCAGCGGCTTGGGCGCAAGCTCTTGTCCCTGGTCAACTCTCTTGGGGTGCTGGCCGCGGGGCCTGCGACGGCGGGCGATGGCTTGTGTGGTCATCTGTTGTACCTTCTTATGGGAAAGTTACTGTTCTGGCAGAGTAATCCTATGGCCTACAAGGTCGCCGTAGTCATTCCATATGACCCACACCCACACCAACAGTTCTGTGTCATCAATAAGGAGCTTGTGTCAAATGTTGTGGAAATTGCCTCCAGGTGGTTTAGCTCATCAAGTGGCGACTGCCCCCTCGACGCTCACCGGCAACTCGGTTAAGATACCGTCCTCGAACCACGCTCCATCTATCAGCAAGCCCATCAGGTTTCTGCCTCCGTTCAGCGGACGCCAGCGCTCACTCAGCCTCAGCGACACCTTGGACACAAGGTACAATGCGCTGTCGCGACGCTTCATCCGCCGAGTGGCGTCCGTCCTCAACCTCACAGCGCTGAACACCGACTCCAGAAGATTCGTTGTCCGCAGATGCACCCAGTGCTCGACCGGGAAGTCATAGAAGCTCACGAACGACTCCCAGTCCCGAAGCACCGTATCGGCGGCATCTGAGCGACCATCCGCTCTCAGATCGGAGACGTACTCGTCCCTCAAGCGCTCGCACTCCACTCGCGTCGGCGCATACGACATCTCCCTCAACTGCCTGCGCGCCTCAGAGTTCAGCGCCTTCGGCAACTTCGCCTGCACGTTCAGCGCACGGTGGTTCCAGCACCTCTGATGACCGGTCGTCGGAAACACCGCATCGAGCGCAGCCCACAGACCCAGCGCACCGTCTCCCACCGCCAATAGCGGCGCACTCAGACCCCGATCCCTCAAGCTCCTCAGCACACCAGACCAACTCTCCGTACTCTCACGATAGCCAAGCTCCATACCCAGCAGTTCCTTCGCCCCGTCCTCCCTTGCCCCCACCACGCATAGCAGCGCAGTCTTCTCCCTGTCCACTCCGGCTCCCAGGTACACTCCGTCCGCCCAGATGTAGGCGTACCTGCACTCGTCCAACTTCCTGCTACACCACGCCCGATACTCCGACTCCCACTTGCTCTTCAACCTCACGATCGCGTTCGGACTCAATGCCGCAGTCTCTCCCACCAACTCACGAAACACAGGCTCAAAGTCTCCGGTGGACAATCCCTCCAAGTACAACTTCCGAAACAGATCCTGCGTCTGACGACTCGTGCGCTCATATCGCCTGACTATCTTCGACTCGAACCCACCACCAGCCACCTCAGCAGGCACGTCCGACACCCTCGGCGCCTTAACCTCCACAGCTGAGACTCCCACCGTCAGTTCCCTGCTGCGGTGATAACCGTTCCTGTATCCGCGGAACTCCTCGCCCCGCTCATAGCGGTCCCTGCCCAGGAACCCGCTCACCTCCTCTTCGAGTGCCGCCGCGAGCATCCTTCTCGCCCCTTCCCTGACCATCGCTTCCAGCGTGTCGTCAACTACGTTCGCCTCTTCTTCGTTCTGATATACTTCCCTCACGGCGTGTCCCTCCAGTTTTTCGTCTCATCGACGGTTTGTGATACCTGGAGGATACGCCCTTTCTGTTACCTGCGCCTTTTCAATTTCCACAACTTCTGATATTAGCTCGACCGACATCATCTACGTGGCTGATTTTGGCGCTTCTGCTGTTGATGATAATCGGCTGCCAACTCGGGATTGAAGCGCAGCCTGCTCCCACGCCTCTCCCACCAGCTACGCCCCTGCCTCCAAATACGCCAATACCACCCCCAACGGTGGCACCATGAGCAATTCAGCGATCGGTGCAGGTAGTTACAGAGGTAGATTACGTGACAGTGAAGATGCTCCCAGGCTCCTCTGATGCTCTGGGCAAGCTCGTGGCGAACTCAACCGTAATAGTAATTGGGACACTGCCGCACAACGAACCCGATACAGTGCGCGTTCAAGACCAGTCCGCGGCGAACGTTCAGGCGGTCGGCAGCGGCTTTAACGTCCAAGTGGAACGCTATCTGAAGGGGAGTGGGAGCGATACAATACCGGTTGTTCAATTCTACGGGCTTGACTACACGGATCGGGGACAGGCCAGACAGGCGCGCGACACGAATGCGAATCTCCTTCTGGGCAAGGGCAATAGATATCTGCTCTTCTTGAAAGAAAATAGCAGCCTTCCGGGCTACTGGAGTGGCACCGTACACCCGTACAAGTTTCTGCTGAAGGACGGACGCGCAAAGGTGGAAAGCCCTGTGGGGGACCTTGACGGCACTTTCCCTGAGCAGTCGGAGGTTGACTTTATAAGTCGTGTTGAGGATAAGATCGCAGGGAATCCCTAGCTTTAAGGGAAGATCGAAGTGTATTGGGCCAGTCCTTCCGAAGACCGGCTGCAAGAAAATACTGCAAAAGCTTGCATCCGGCTTCTGGCACATTCAGGCGCGCCCCGAGTCTGGCACAGAGCGATTAGCGGTCGCATCTGGATTCGTCGGCATTCGCTATGCGATAGTCGACTCTCGGCTCGGCGACGATGTAGGAGGGGTCGGTCCAATCCTTCTTGTTGTCCTGTCCGTGCTTTATGTGGGGGCTACGCTTAGCGAACGTCTTGCGCGAGCGGTGCATACGGCTGCGGAGCGAGCCGGACCATTCCTCCATCTCTGGCAGCCGCCGTCGTTCGTGTGGCGGTCTTGGCTACTGCAGGCGTGGTAGCCCTTGAAGCAGCCGGCGTAACTGCGTATCTGCCCGTGATAGTGCTGTCCATCTGCCTCGCGGGTGTTCTCGCTATGGTTGTCGCTGGGCTCATCATTGGAGGACGGGGGCTTCTTGAGAGCATACTGGCGGCCCGCTACGTGGAAGAGCAGTATATTGAAGGACCGATGGTAACCTTCCAATCGCAGCGTGCCCAGATACGTTCGATCGGTCTGATGGCTACGGTCGTGCGAACTAGCGATGGGATCGACCACACCACACCGAATGCAGTATTCTTAAAGGAATCCGTCTGAAGCCATATTTAACAAGGCAGCTTTCGCTCCGGACAATGGTTAAGGTAGTAAACTTAAGTTGGATCAGAAGTCTGCCTGACTGCTAAACCTTGGAGGACTTCACTAGGTTGTGTTGACATTTCATTTCAGCCACATAAGGGTGCCGACAAAGTGTAGGAAACCAAGGTACATCTTCGCTAACTTGTCAAACCGGCTGAAAATATGTCGATAATGCTTCATCTTATTTATGTAACACTCAACCAAGTGGCGCTCACCGTATAGATGCTCATCGTATGGCTGAGGCTCTCTTCTACTTGAACGCGGCGGTATTACAGGCGTCGCTCCCATCTCAACGATTCGTTCACGAAACCGCTGTGAGTCATATCCGCGATCAGCTATCACATATTCACTCTCAATGCCGTCTATCAGTTCATAGGCCTGGGTGATGTCGTGTGCCTGACCCCCAGTGAGCGTGAATCTCAGTGGATTGCCCAGAGCGTCAACACTCACATGCACTTTCGTGCTGAAACCCCCTCGACTTCTACCAAGAGCCTGCGACCATTGTCCCCCTTTTTATGCGGCGCACCCGCCGCACAGGGATGCGCACGCACCGTCGTGCTGTCTATTATCAGATGCTCCATATCCGGCTCATCAGCGAAATGCTGGTGCATCTTCTCCCATATCCCCTGCTCGTTCCATCTGGCAAAGCGCCTGTACACGCTGTACCACTTGCCGTATCCTGCCGGAAGCATCCTCCACGGAGCGCCTGACCTGCTCATCCACAGAACCCCTTCTATGAATCGTTTGCAGTCCCGCTCAGACTTGACATAGACGTTGGTCTCCTCTTTCAGGAAATCGCGAATCTTTGACCACTGGTCCAGAGTTAGTTTAGATGTTGACATGCTCCAAGTTTAATACAATTGTCAACACACCCTAGTACCGAGTCCAGCTGATATTGGCACAAGTATAAGAAATGGGTTAAGCTCGGGCACATCTTACGAAGAGGATGTTGCCGAATATGACCGCAAACAAGTACAGAGTGGAGTTGAGCGAGTCCCAGAAGAGCCGACTGAGTGAAGTCGCCCACCGCGGCAAGTCACCTGCGCGCACGGTAAAGAGAGCGCTGGCGCTGCTTAAGGCAGACGAAGGACAGTTTGATAACCGCATAGCCGATGCGTTGTCGATAAGCAGGCGCACGGTCATCAGGATACGCAAGCGTTTCTGCGAGGAGGGACTTGAGAGCGCGTTGGTCGAGCGTGCGCGTCCGGGGCAGAGGTGCAAGCTGGATGAGCGTGCCGAAGCGCATCTTGTGGCGATAGCGTGCAGCGACCCTCCTGAGGGCCATACGCACTGGACGCTGAAGTTGCTTGCGGACAAGGCTGTGGAGTTGGGCTATGTAGAGAGCATAGCGAGGGAGACGGTGCGTCAGAGCTTGAAAAAAACGAACTTAAACCGTGGAAGAACAAGGCGTGGTGCATCCCGGAACTGAGTGGGGAGTTCGTGGCACGGATGGAAGATGTACTGGACCTGTACGAGGAGGAATACGACACTGAGCGACCGCTGGTCTGCTTCGATGAGACATCCAAGCAGTTGATCGCGCACACGAGAACGCCGATTGAAGCCGAGCCTGGGAGATTGGAACGCATAGACTATGAGTACAGGCGCAACGGCACGCGCAACCTGTTCGTGTTCTGCGAGCCCAAGGGTGGATGGAGGCACGTGGAGGTCACGGAGCGACGCACTGCTGTGGACTTTGCCGAGCAGATGAAGTGGCTGGTGGATCGAGCGTATCCCGACGCTAGGGTGATCAGGGTGGTACTGGACAATCTGAATACTCATAAGCTCGGCTCTCTGTATGAGGCATACGAGCCTGTGGAGGCGCGGCGTATAGCGCGACGACTGGAGTTCCATTACACGCCCAAGCACGGTAGTTGGCTGAATATGGCGGAGATAGAGTTGAGCGTCTTCGGCAAGCAGTGTCTGAAGGGACGCCTTGGCGATGAGGAGACGCTCAGGCGGCATATAGGGGCGCTTGAGCGGGAGCGAAACGAAGCGGGAGTGACCATAGACTGGCGATTTCGCTCTCAGGATGCTCGCGTGAAGCTCAATCGCATCTACCCGAAGCCAAAGCTATGAACGCTAAAAACCCAACGTGTCATCATCAAGTGGACTCGGTACTAGTAACACCTGTTTGCAATGTGTTGTAGTCACAGCCTGAAATTCATCCGGGAAACCCGTCGCTGATTTATTGTGCTGAGAAGAGCATAGTTTTAAGGAGGATTGGCATGCCTTACAACGACAAGTCGGTTAACGTCACTCTCGGCTTCTTACTTGGAGGAATAGTCGGGGCATTGCTGGCCCTTCTATTCGCACCAAAGAAAGGGGAGGAGATTCGCGCGGACATTCTCGAACGCAGCTCCGAGATGCGCTCAAGAGCAGGGAATCTGGCAACTCGAACTGGGAATCAGGTAAGAGAAAAGGTGTCGGCGGGCGCAGCAGCAAGTCGACGTTGTACCGCGTCAACCATTCTTGCCGGATGCGTCAATAGATTTTGCCGCTCTGACTCCTTCTCTGACTGTTGATTCCGCACTGCATAGGTACGACAACTTGTAAGTTGACGCGTCAACCATTTTTGCCGCGCGACAATTACTTTTGCCGGTGCGACACATCCTCCGCCTGCCGGTTCTGCGCCACGGCAGTCCGGTAGCTGGGCACGTCGAACTCGAGTATGACCGAGTGATGCACGATCCTGTCTATCGCCGCGGCTGTCGCCATGGGGTTGGCGAACACCTTCTCCCACTCGGAGAAGACAAGGTTGGAGGTGATGCCCAGAGAGCGGCGCTCGTAGCGCTCGGCTATCAGGGTGAACAGCACCTCCGACTCCCCGGCTCCCTGAGGCAGGTAGCCCAGGTCGTCTATGATCAGCAGGTCGAAGTTGTCCAGCTTGCGGAGCATCCGGGGCAGGTCCAGGTCGCGCTTGGCGGCCAGCATATCCTGCACCAGTCTGTATGCGGGGATGAACAGCACGGAGCGGCCCGACTGCACGAGCCGGTGCCCTATGGCGCGCATCGCGTGAGTCTTCCCTGTGCCGGGCATCCCGAAGGCCAGCACGTTGACACCTCGATCCACGAAGTCCCCCTCGGTAAGCCTGACAAGCTGCTGCCTGAGCCTCACCGGAGCCCGCTCGTGCTCGAAGATATCCCACGTCTTGCCCGCCGGCAGCTTGGACGCCCTTCTGAGCCGGTCCACTCTCCGTATCCGCCTGTCCTCAGCCTCCTGCTCCAGCACCTCCACAAGGGTCGGCAGGGCGGCAGCGTGTCCCGCCTTGCTGAAGCGACCAACGGTCTCCGCCGCCAGAGTCGGCAGCTTGAACTCCCTGCACAACTCCCTGATCCGCTCTCCCACTGCGCTCGGAGCGTACGTGTCCGTCGTCATCGCGCACCTCCCGCAAGCAGCCTGTCATACACACCGAGGTCCACTGCATCGGGCAGCTCAACCGTCGGTATCTCGGGAGACGCTGGCGCGGACAGCTGCCGCACCACTGCGTAGTCGAACCTAACCCTCGACTCCAGCAGCCTCTTCAGCGCCCTATCGACCTCGCACTCCATAGTCGTCGCGGCAAGATGCAGTATGCGCACGTAGTCCACGTCGGCACGCTCTCCCTTCCAGCCACGCATCGCGTCGTATGCAAGCCGGAACGTGTGTGAGGGGAACATCTGCTCCCTGAAGCGGTAACGGGCGAACGCTCCGGGCTTGCGCACCAGCGATCCTATGATGTGACGGTAGTCTATGCGAGCCTCACGGCCGCCGCGTATCCGTTCCATACTCTCCACGAGATGCCCCTTGTAGTACACCTCGATCTGGTCGGTGTGCAGCCGAACGTCAACCTCCACACCTATCAGGCGGGACGGCACCGAGTAGGTCCTGCTGGCTATCCTGATGGTGCTCCACTTGCGCACCCTCGTGCGGTAGCCGACGTACTCTGGCACCGGAGCGGAAGGCAGCTCGCGCAGGTGCGGGTACTCTCGCGCCAGCTTCTCCCTGATCAGCCTGTTGCGCCTGTCGACGATCCGCCTGACGAACGCCGTGTACTCATCTACAGACTCGAAGTCAGCGCTGCCTCTGAGGATGAGCGCCTGCGCTATGGCGCCCTTCAGACGGCGGTGTCCTTGTTCTGCAACTCCGTTCTCGTGCGCACTGCGCGGGTTGGTGCGCGTCGCCTTCAGTCCGTAGTGGTCCAGTATGGCCCGGTAGCTCTCGTTGAAGGCGCGACCCTTGCTCTCGCGCAGATCGTGCGTCGCCGCAGACAGGTTGTCGCTCCTGACCACCTCGGGAACAGCGCCCAGCTCCCACAGCGCTCCCTGTAGTCCGCTCACCAGCGCGGAGAACGTCTTACTGAAGCACACCCGCGCATAGCGCCAGCCCGAGTGACTCAGAATGAACTGGAACAGCAGATGGTCGAACGGCTCTCCGCCTATCGTCACTCCCAGCTCCCCGCAGTGCGTGAAGTCCATCTGCGCCTCACGTCCCGGTGGATGCTTCTGCTCGAAGTACACCTCACGATCAGGACCGTGCAGCGCCCGCCAATCCCTCATCCGTCTCTGCAATGTGCGCAGGTGGGACCTGCCGAACCGCCCCGGATGCCGCCCGTCCAGCCACTCCAGAACAGTCGGCGCACTGAGCACTCCCTCGATGTCCGCACGAAGCAGCGGCTCTATGTCTTGCTCCCACACTCCCGCCAGCGGGTCCGGTCTCGTCCTCTGCCTTCGCCTATCCTTCTTCTTCTCCGACGGCAGTGGTCCCTTACTCCAGTTCCGCACCGACCTCTCGCTCATCCCTGATACCGCCCCTGCTGCCTGTTGTGTCTTGCCTTTCATCAGCTTCTGCCTCATCAATACTACCTGCCGATCGGTGATCAATCTCCTCACCTCCTGTGAGGGAGATAATCACCTATACCAACCGGCAAATTCTAGTGTCGTGACCGGCAAAAGTTATTGTCGCGTATCATCGAGAACGTATATCACCGATAGTTGAAGGCATGAGATCCCGAATGGGACGGGAGTCGGATGCCTCTTCAGGCTGCCCGCAAGAGGAAGGCGGGCAGCCTGACTAGATAACTGACAGGCATTGCAGTTCAGTCTACGTCCAACATGGTCTACTCGAAGCGCTGGCCTATGCCGTGTTGAAGGGACCGGTTACAAGGGCGCCGGCGAAAAACTCTGTCTTCCGTCCGGCGAAAACTACAGATGGGCTTTCGGCTTTCATCTTTCGTAGAAACATCACTAACTTGCGGCTGCTCAATATGCGTGGACTGCGCAGCATTCTCCGCAACAGCATTCTGATGCTGATGGCAATTACGCTGGCGATATGGAGCCTACCCCTTATATCGCAGCTGGTAATTATGGGCAGCTTTTCTACTCCGGTCGCAATATTAGCCCTGCTCGGTATTGTGGCACCGCTTTGGCGTGTCTCGTTCAGAATTCACAGCGTACTGCAGGACACGTTCAGCGACACTTTCATTGGAGAGGACTCAGATTAAATGTGCGAGCACTGACTATATGCCATTGCTGACCACAAATCACCTACGAAGAAATATGTCTATGATCGTACAGCCGTGTGTGCCAAAGTCGGCGGCATTCTATAAGTGTGATGGTCTTTGATAGCGGCGTGGGGTTGCGCGGCCCCCTCGCTGTCCCTCTACTTAGGTGAGGAGAGCACCATGTGCGGTTGCTACGACGGCCAATTGGCAATGCTCAACACATCAGCGAAACAGTATGCCTTCGACCTATCGGGAATGCAGGGAATCCACCAACCGCAGCTTAAAGTCCCCCCGTAGGGCGCCTCCGCGAATTTTGGTGGTTCATCAGGCGGCGCATGACTGATCGGCGTCTGTAAGAGTAAGCCATAGCGACGATACAATACTTTAATTAAGAGAGTGGAGTTGGTTCTGTCATGCAGCCTCCAATAGCAATCGACCTGTTGACGATATACGAGATCCTGAGTCCACTAGCGCTTAACCCCAATCCACCGAGGGGGGCGTGTGAGAGGCCTCCTGAAGAAGCAAAAGGGTGCACCTCTGAATCTGAGATAATGGTTTTACAACACAAAACCTGTCACAGAAAAGGAGCACCCAACAGATGCTACCACGTAACCACCCTGACCGCATCCAAATCGCCTTCGACGATCCCCGCCTGGTAGCCAATGCCGGGCTGATCCTGCCGGTCACCCTGGCCGGGCGTCTGGGTCTGAGCCAACTCGTCGACAACCACGTTGACCTGGGCGACGCCCCGGGGCGGGCCAACACCGGGGACAAGATACTGACCCTGGTGGCGTCGGCTCTGGTCGGTGGCGACTGCATTGACGATGCCGACGTGTTGCGGGCGGGCAGGACCTCCTCGGTACTGGGTTGTGTGGTCAAGGCTCCATCCACGCTGGGGACATTCCTACGCAGTTTCCGCTGGGGACATGTGCGACAGTTGGACCGGGTGAGCCGAGAGTTTCTGGCGCGTGCCTGGGACGCCGGGGCAGGCCCCGAGGACTCGCCTCTGACGATCGACATAGACTCGACGGTCTGCGAGACCTATGGACTGGCAAAGGAGGGAGCGCGCCATCACAACTACACCGGCCAGCGGGGCTATCATCCGCTGCTGGCCGTTGCCTCAGGAACCGGCGACGTGCTGATGGCACGACTGCGCAAGGGCCGAGCCAACACCGCCCGGGGCGCAGCCAACTTCCTGCGGGAGACGGTGGCGCGAGTGCGCTACGCCGGAGCCACGGGAGCGCTCACGGTGCGGGCCGACAGCGGCTTCTATGCCCACACCATCGTTGCCGTCTGTCGCAAGATGGATGTCCGCTTCTCCATCACCGTCCGACAGCACCCCCGACTGCGCAATCTCATCGAGGCCATACCAGAGACGGACTGGACACCCATACCCTACTGGATGGACGGCACAGCCGATGTGGCCGAGACCATTTACACTCCCTTCGAGAGCAAGCCCGACGCCGCACCAGTGCGACTCATCGTCCGCAGAGTGAAGCCCACGCCCGGCTCTCAACTGGCGCTCTTCACCAACTACAGCTATCACGGTTTCATCACGGACCGAGAGGGCGACACCCTCCAACTGGAGGCCGACCATCGCCGCCACGCCGAGGTGGAGAACGCCATCCGCGACCTGAAGTACGGCGTAGGACTGAACCATCTGCCCTCAGGGCGCTTCGCAGCCAACGCCGCCTGGTTGGCCGTGCAGGTGATGGCTCACAATCTGGCTCGCTGGACCTCCCGCATCGGACTGGAAGAACGAGCCTCCACCACCAAGACCTTGCGCAGACGATTCTTCTCCCTCGCCGGACGGCTTACACGCTCGGCACGCCGTCTCACCCTGCATCTTCCCCAGCGCTGGCCCTGGGAAACACAGTTCGGCCGCGCTCTGGCCAGACTGCGAACCATTCCGTTACCGAGCTGACAGCTGACGGCAGCGGCGACGACTGCCCACCATACACTCCATAACCCATCTCATCCCCAGACTCGCGCCGGACCGGACCGTGAGTATCCCCTGCTGCTCACCGATTCGTCAACTTCACCCACAATCGCCACTGTGGGCCTCCATTGGCGTTCAACATCACGACCGGGGACCTTCAGAACGCTCCAGCGTCGGCATCATACCCGCACCGCCACCTTGCCGCGTCCTTCACCCACGCTCCGGCAGAGATACCATGACTCTTCGGTGGATTCGGGCTTAGACCTGGAATACCGTACCTAATTGGTTCTTCAACTGAGTGCGATAGTACTTTATGCTAGTTATATTATTACCATAGAGCATAATAACGATACGTGATGAAATAAGGACAAAATTCACAGAGGTAGTTTCCATGGCGGCGCGGCAATAACGCGCTATGATGAACTGACGAATGCGAGGTGTGGTAGCTATGAAACTAGGTATAGGGACGAAACTAATAGTCTTCGCGGTGGCAGCCGCAATATTCGTCGGCTTCGCTGCAACGCTCCCTGCTGAAGCCCAGACGGGAGAGGATGGATCCGGCAACATTACAGTCCTGGTGCTGGACTACGGCAACGCCGGTTCCACCATCACGGCCGCCTGGGATGACAGCCAGCAGTGCACCGCCGGCTACAACATCTTCATCGACGGTGTGGACGCTGGCACAGTGAGCCTGCCCGACGGTGCGACAACCGACGACTCCGGTCGCATTCACGCCGCGTCAGCTTCATCGACGGCGACGCAAGTCTCCGCAACATTCTCCGCTCTCCAAGCCGCCGCAGACGTGGATCATCTGTCAGTGTCGGTCTTCTGCGGTGACGACGACGGCACGGGCCGGCTGATAGCCACAGTAGATGATATTGCTGTCAACTCCGCTACCCGCAGGCCCGAGCAGATGTCCTACTCCAGCGGAACATCATTGGGTGGCTTACAGCTCGACGGCATTGACGAAGCGATTGGCGACGACGATAGCGATGGCCCTGGGTTACTAGTCGCAGACAAGAGTGGACGCATTCTGCCGAGCGGCGGCACGGGCGATATCGACTACTCCTCGATACGCGTGG
This sequence comes from Dehalococcoidia bacterium, assembly GCA_965222145.1. Taxonomy (GTDB): domain Bacteria; phylum Chloroflexota; class Dehalococcoidia; order Lucifugimonadales; family JADFKI01; genus Bin90. The sequence goes on from CBDCTG010000001.1 coordinate 1,034,848, forward strand.
GCTTCGCAGGCGGCGATGGCCGCGTGGGTTTCACAAACGGCAATGGCGGAGATACCCACAGCTCCATATCAACAGTTATCGCAGACAGCGGCACCACCGGCTCAACTTTCACGATAACATGGGTTGACGCCGACACCTGCTCCGGCAGCTACAACCTCCACATGGACAACATTGATTCAGGCACCGTAGTCCTTCCCACCGGCGTCACCCAGGATTCGACGTCCGGTCGCGTCCACCTCGGTGCGGTACTTGCTTCCGCTACCCTCGAGAAGGCTGTCACATTCACCACGATCAAAGCCGTATCCGACGGCGATCCTATATCCCTCTGGATATACTGTGGCGACGACGACAGCGGCCGCAAGGTCGAAAGCTACGAACTACCCGTTAACGGCACATCGCTCAGGCCAATCGCCGGCACCTACTCCAGCACGCCGGGAATAACCGAGCTGCAGATCAACGGCACGGCCCAAAGTGCTTTCCACCCATACAAGACCCACGAAGAGTACATATATATTTGGAATGTCGGCGATGCGGACGAAGCGACGCTCAAGGCGGTGCTTAATGACGGCTACTCCGCAACCTACTACGGCTCGACCAAGACAGTATATTCTGTCACTCAAGACGGTGTTGACCTAGGCAAATACGCTACCTGGTACATCAATGGCACAGTGAACGTCTCCGACGCCGCCGCTGTGGAGGACGATTTTCAGCTTGAGTTTGACGACAACGATCCCAACGGCACTGATATGTTCCTGTTGAACGTTAGCCGGGGAGACTACCACACCGGTCACCACTACCTCTTCTTCATTATCCGCAAGACAACTGTGATCGGCTTAACAGAAACTACCTATGCGGAGGACAGGACCAACGCCGTAGGAACGTATTCGAATTCGACTGACTGGGATTTCTCTTGGAAGCTCTCGGAAAGAACCGGGGACGGCGAAGAAGACGACAAGGACGATTTCACCATTGCCAAAAACGATAATGGAAATGCCGTGCTTTCATTCGCCTCACAGCCGGACTATGAAATGCCCACCGACAGCAGTTCACCTGCGGACAACGTCTATCACACTGAAGTATTGGGCTGGGAAGTGAATCCTGATCTCGGTTACTGGTACGGGAACTACTACGGTTACCTGGATGTGCAGGTTACCGTGACCGATGTGACCGAATAATAGGTCATAGTCGTATGAAACATGTCGCCGCGCCCGCTCTCCACGCAGGCGCGGCGTTCTAATCAGGGAGGGTCCGTTGCATCAGAAATCACAAAAAGCCCTCGCAGCGACCGCAGTGCTGGCTGTCGCAGTTGCCGCCGCGTTATTCCTGCTGCCTCAGATGCAGTTCGCAGCACAAGCCCAGACAGACCATTCGCCAGTCTTCTCCAACACCGAGACCGGCATCCGCAGAATAGTCGAAAACACGCCTCCCGGGACCGACATCGGCGACCCATTCACGGCCACCGACGAAGACAGCCACACCCTGACCTATCTTATCCTCGATAAGCTTGATTCCGACTCCTTCGACATCGGCTCCACCACCGGACAACTGCACACGAAGGCGCCCTTGGACTACGAGACAAAGCGCAGCTACTCGATAGTCATCGGCGTTCACGACAGCGGGCAAGATCCTGTAGTTGACGACCACACGATCGCCGCCGCCCTGTCTGTCATCATCCTGGTGACCGACGTCGTCGAGGAAGGCGAGGACGAAGTCCCGCCAACCAGCCCTTGCGTCTCCGAGGGTGCAGTGCCGAGCGAGGCAGATAACCCCAACCTGGTGCTTGACTGCGAGGCGCTCTACACGGCAAAGAGTACACTCACAAGAACGGTAACATTAAACTGGGCACTCAACACGCCCATCTCAGATTGGGAAGGCATCACGGTCGGCGGCACGCCACAGCGCGTAACAGAACTCTCCCTCCCGGATAAGGCACTGAGGGGCACAATACCACCCATCCTGGAATTGCTGACAGGCTTGCAAGTCCTCGACCTCCAGAACAACAATCTCACAGGCCGTATACCGTCAGGGCTTGGCAGACTTGAAAGTCTGGACGAACTCTACCTCGCTGGTAATCGTCTGACCGGCTGCGTACCCATAGGACTAAAGGAAGTCAGGCTCAACGACCTATCATCGCTCAACCTGCAGGACTGCCAGACCGATGAGCCGCCGGTAATACCGCCCGTAGCAATACCGTCACCAATACCCACCGCTGTGCCGCCATCACCAACACCCATAGCCGTATCGCCGTCGCCAACACCGACTGTGGCACCGCCATCAAATACAGACTGCCTAGAAACAATAGATGGTGACGGCACATACGAGGGAACCTGGACCAACAACTGCCTCTCGCAAAAGCGACCCACTGGTGAAGGCGGCTCCGCCGACTCCGACTACTACGCCCGATACTTCTCCTTTAATCTGGATGCGCGGTCAAGAGTAGTCGTCACACTAGAATCCAGCGAAGACACTTACCTCTACCTGCTGCGGGGCAGAGGGCAGGATGGCGGGATAGCGGAGTTTAACGACGACATAACGCCGTCAGCCAACCTGAACTCGCGAATAGAATCAGACGACTTGGGAGTAGGCACTTACACAATAGAGGCGACAACTTATCACGCACAAACCGCAGGTGCCTTTACGCTTACATTTGAAATAACCGAGGCGGGGAGTCAACCTGAACCGCCTCCAACGCAACCTGATATCGTGTACACCGCCATCAGCAGCGGCGCGAATCATGTGTGTGCGCTTGCAACCGACGGCTCGATAATGTGCTGGGGCAACGAGGATGGTGACAGTGAAGGGCAGGTCTCCGAGCGGCCCACGACCGGCGTATTCACGGAGATCAGCAGCGGAGATAACCACACCTGCGCCCTGCGAAACGACGGCGCGGTTATCTGCTGGGGCAGTGTCACAGTCCCTAGATAACATGCCGCTCACAGTGCTGATGGAGTCCGGTTATTCCCGACACCGCTTGAGCTACAATTGGCAAAGCCCGCTGGCGCAAGTCTGCGGGCTTGCCTTTTCCCTTCAGACTCGGCGAAAATTACCAGCACTAACGCATATTGTCCATTCCCAACCCATTATTTGACTGCGAGGCCCCTTATGAACTGGAATAACGATCCCAACCTTAGCGCCATGAGCGACAATGACCATCTAACACAGGTCGCCAACAGCCTTACCGAAACAATTCACGCCAACCCTGACGACGCCCGAGCCTGGTTCCTGCGCGGCAATGCCTACCTCGACAGTGGCGCGAACGAATTCGCAGTCAACGATTACAGCAAGGCAATCGAGCTCGTGCCCGACGATGCCGTAGCCTACAATAACCGCGGTATCGCTTATCGGAACAGCGTGCAGACGGAACTCGCCATCGCCGACTACAACAAAGCGATTGATCTGCAACCTGACTACCGCGACGCCCACAACAACCTTGGCATGGCGCTCTCCGACAAGGGCGATTACGAGGAAGCAATATCGCACTTCACCCGCGCCATCGAGCTTGACTCCAACTACTGGTACGCCTACAACAATCGCGGCATGGCGCTCTGGGCAGTGGGTCGCCGCGATGACGGCATCCGCGACTACGAACGCGCCAAGCAGCTCGCAACCTCCGCTCCCCGTTAAGTTCCCGACACTCCCCTCATTCGCCCAAGATGCTGGCCATTCCCGGTCTATCCCTGATGTCCCGATTCGCAACTGCTAGAGAATTGCCATTGCACGCCGTCAAGAATTCCACCCAAGTCTGAATGCCTGCGCAGTGATTAGGCCTGGCCCATTGTGAAAAATAGCTCAAATTCTACCCACAACGCCCTTGACACGAATAGTTGTTCGTTCTAGCCTTGTTCTGTTAAATATGCCGGAAGGCAATAGCTCTCACAAACATTAGGAGGAACAATGGGAAACCCAGTAATTCACTTTGAAATCGCAGGTCCCGACGGCCCCGTCTTGCAGCAGTTTTACAACGACCTGTTCGGTTGGGATGTGCAAGTGCAAGGCCCGGAGATGGGCAACTACGGCGTAGTGATGTGGTGCGAGGGCGGCATCGGCGGCGGCATCATTGAAACCACCGAGGATATGCCTGTTCGCAACTACGTCACATTTTACATTCAGGTCGGTGACCTTCAGGCAGCCCTGGACAAGATTTCCGAAAAGGGTGGCTCAACTATAATGCCGCCGATGGAGATTGCGCCGGAGGTGGGCTCTTTCGCCATGTTTACCGATCCCGCCTACAACGCCATCGGCCTCTACACCGTGCCCGCAGCAATGAACGGTGATATGCCGCCAAGGAGCGATGCCCCTCCCGTAGTTCACTTTGAACTCGGCGGCAGCGATGCCGAGTCGCTCGAAAAATTCTACACCCAGATTTTCGACTGGCAGATTAATGCCATGGACATGGGTGGCGGAATGACCTACCGCATGGTCCAGCAGGAGCCAGAAGGCATCGGCGGCGGAATCTTCCAGCACATGGAGGGCATGCCTCCAAATACCCCCGGCGTCGCGGTAGCGGTCGACGACCTGCAGGCGTATCTTGACAAGGCAGTAAGCCTTGGCGGAACCGCCCTTATGCAACCCAGCGAGATTCCCGGCGGCTTCGGTTCGCTGGCAATCTTCAACGACATCGCCGGCAACCGCATGTCTCTCTTCAAGTCGTAGAAGGATAATGCTCACCCGCGCGACTAACCTTTGCCCGTTCGCGTTGCCCCGTGGGCTTCTGCAATAGGGGATAACTTGATGAAAAGGGCAATTCAATATGAATTGGAAAGTCGTTTTAATCTGTAATTCCGAACGAAACGTAGCGCAGTGAGGAATCTAAAATATCTGCACGGCAGTGCCGCAACGACTCTAGATTCCTCGCTTTGCTTGGAACGACCAACAATGAGATTGCCGTAAAGAGGAAAGCATCAAACGAAAGGAACTTGCCATGATAAGGCACTTCGCTGGCGTCGCAGAGATAGTCGAAGACTTTGAAGCAGCCGTCCAATTCTACCGCGACACTCTCGGGCTGGAAGTCGAGTCCCTCAGCGAAGGCTACGCAACCGCCACCATTCCCGGCGTTCTTCACTTCGGAATCTGGTCCCGCGCCGAAGCCGCGCAAGCCACCTACGGCAACCCCGACGCGGCAGAACGCGTTCCTCTTGGATTCACCATAGCCTTCGAGGTGGACGAGGTAACAGAGGCAGCACAGCATCTCAAAAATTCCGCCGTCAAAATAGTTCAGCCCACCAAGACCGAGCCGTGGGGACAGATAACCAGCCGCTTCATAACGCCCAGCGGCGCCCTCTGCGAAATTGCCGAAACCCCTTGGGCGCGCCGCATCACGCAGCCGATGTCGGCAGAGTAGGGCGGTGTACCCTCACCAACCCACCGCGCACCCGTCATTGCGAGGCTCGCTCCCGCCCGTAAGCGCTCCGCTCTCGGCATCCCGCGCAATAACCTGACCACCCCCGAAATATAGCGGGTGAGAGTCAGTGATGACAATCCTATGCCCGCGCTCTCGAAGCTCCTCCGCAACCGCATCAGGAATCCGCGGCTCCAGCCCGGTCACGCCCTCCAGCGGTCTGTAGCTGAAGCGCGCCGCGTCCAGCGCCTCCTGCGGCGTCATCCCGAAGTCGATCATATTGCTAAGCACCTGGATCTGCCCCTGCGCCTGCTGCACCGTTCCCATCACGCCGTAGCTCAGCCACAACTCGCCGTCCTTCGTCGCCATGCCCGGAATCAGCGTATGGAACGGCCGCTTCTTCGGCGCAAGCACATTCGGATGGCTCGGATCCAGCGAGAACGAAGCGCCCCGGCTATGCAGCGCGATGCCCGTACCTGGCACCACAAGCCCCGTCCCGAAGTCCGAATACACGCTGTTGATAAGAGAGCAAGCATTCCCCTCGCCGTCAACGCAGCTTATGTACACTGTATCGCCGTCTATTGGCCCCGTACCAAGTGGCACATTTGCCATTGCGTGCTCATCACGAATGAAGCGCCGCCGACCTGCCGCGTACCCCTTGGATATTAGCCTCCCTGTGTCCATACGCATCTGCGCCGGGTCCGTAATGTGATACATCCCATCAGTTAGCGCAAGCCGCACCGATTCGATCATATGATGGTGCCGGTCCGCAGACTGTGCCCCCATCGCACCGATGTCGAACCCTTCCGCGATGTTCAGCCCCTGCAGCACATTCACACCCTGATTGTTCGGCGGACACTGCCACACATCCACACCTCGGTAGTCTGTGCTTATCGGCTCCTCCCAGGTCGGCTCGTGCTCCGCCATGTCTTCGGTCGTCAGCCACCCTCCGCGCTCCTGCACAAAGGCGGCAATCTGCTCCGCGATCCTGCCTTTATAGAACGCATCCTTCCCGCCGTATGCAATAGTTCGCAGCGTATCGGCGAGCGTGCGCATAGTCATCACTTCACCCGCACGAGGCGCCCTGCCTCTCAGCAGCAGCTCTTCGCCGCTGAAATGCTGCTTCAGCCGCGATTCCGCCCCCGCCCACTGGTGCGCGACCATCTCCGACACCGGATATCCACCTTCGGCATAGTCGATTGCGGGACGAAGAACATCGGCCATCCCCATATTCCCGAACCTCTCCAGCAGAGCCTGCCAGCCGCTCACCGCGCCCGGCACCGTTACGGCGTAAGGGCTGTCGTTCGGAATGCCTGTGTAGCCTGTTGATTGAAGTAATTCAGTGTCTGCCGCTGCCGCCGACCGCCCACTCGCGTTCAGCGCGTACACCTTGCCCGCCCGCTCACTCCACACCAGCGCGAACACATCGCCGCCCACACCCGTCGAGAACGGCTCCACAACATTCAGCGCCGCCGCCGCCGCGACCGCCGCATCCACCGCCGTACCGCCGTTCATCAGCATTCGCAGCCCGGCCATCGCCGCCAACGGCTGGCTCGTCGCCACCATCCCGTTTCGCGCCCGCACATTCGAGCGCCGCGAATCAAACTTCATCCTGCCTACTCCAATGCTGCGGATGTCCTGAATGCCCCCTCAATAGCAGCCGCCCGCAAGGTCTCTTCGATTTGCACTACCCGGGGACCCTTGTCGCTCAGCCGAACCTCAGCCTGCTGACCCGGCATTAGGGTGAACGCACGCTCGCCGTCCAGCGCCACCGTGCATGGCCGCAGCTCCACTTCAACGCTCTCCCCGAATTCCATCACATGCCATGACTCTATGCCGACCGAAATAATCACTCCGGGCGCGACCGGCGCAGCAACAGTCTCACCTCCGTCGCCCAGTCGTAAGTGCAGTCCGCGCTCATCCGTCATCGAAACCGGCAACAACTGCGCCCCAATCGCCGACAGACCTATGCTTGCAGGCTCTGCCCGCGCAAGATACAGCTCGTCCACCGTCTCTATATTCCAGATGGCGCGCGCTCCAACGAACCGCTCCCTGGAAATGGCGACATCCACCAGCGCAATGTCTCGGAACTCTCCGTCAACAAGTACTTCCAGCCGTTTGCTACGTGCCGTCGCTGTTTCCGATGGCACCAGCCCCCGCGCGATTAGCCCTGCCGCCAATCCCGCCAATGTACCCTCTGTCATCACCGGAAACACATTGTTCGTCCCTGTTGAAACCGGCACCAGCGGCACATCTCCGCACCCCTTCGCCACGACACGGTTCGTTCCGTCGCCACCCAGCGTTATGATGCAGCCAACGCCCTCCTCCGACATGCGGCTTGCCGCCCGCACCGAGTCTCGCTCGGCATTGAAAACCGGCATATCCACGAAAGTCAATTCTAGGCCAAAATGCCCATTGTCCAGCGCGCCCTTGCCCAGCATCGCCATGTCAGGCATCATCACCACCTGCTCCACGCCCACGGCATCAAGCCCCGCAAGAATGCGCTTCAGGATGTTGACCTTTTCCTGGTTCGGTACGAATCTACCCTGCGCCACAAGCCGCCGAATGTCCTTGCCCGCTGCCGGATTCGCGATAATGCCTACGGTCGTCAATTCAGCCTCACATTCCTATCCTGTTCATCCATGTCAGCCCCCGTACAACGAATGCTATACTAACATCTCTCACAGCAAGAAAGGGAGCATCTATGACCGAATACGCCCTCGTAGCCGACGTTGGAGGCACCCGGACCCGTGTCGCGCTCGTGGACGCCACAGGCGGCATTGTGGTCAGGCATTCCACAGAAACACTGGCGCGCCAAGGCAGGGATGCGGTGATGAACAGGCTCGCCGACGCGCTTGAGCATGTTGCATCCGAGTGCCGAACCGAAATCAAAGGTGTGGGCTTGTCCCTTGCCAGCCCCGTGAAGCCTGGCACCGGGGTAATGTACAATCCTCCGAATCTTGGACCTGGGTGGCATCTCTTCACTCCAATACCGATACTGCAGGAACGCCTGTCGCTGTCCGTCTATGCAGAGAACGATGCCACACTTGGCGCGCTTGGCGAGCATGCATTCGGAGCTGGCAGGGGATGCGACAATATGGTCTATATGACTGTCAGCACGGGCATCGGCGGTGGCATCATCATCGACGGAAACCTCTACACGGGCACAAACGGCTTCGGCGGAGAGATAGGCCACATGACCATCGACCAGAATGGTCCTCTAGACAACTGCGGCAATGTGGGATGCCTTGAAGCAATGGCATCCGGTACAGCGCTTGCTCGAATGGCACAGGAGCGGCTTGGGGCAGGGGCCAGTGCAGGGGCCAGTACAGGGGAAAGAAGCGTCATGATCGAATTCGCTGGCGGCGACATCGCAGCCGTGGATGCCCGCATAGTCGTGCAAGCCGCCGAGCAAGACGACGCGCTGGCGCAATCTCTGATGCAAGAGGTCGGCCGCAGCCTCGCAAGCGGCATCATCAGCCTGATGCACATATTCGACCCTCAGCTCATTGTTATCGGTGGCGGCTTGGGTCAGAACCTCGACATGTTCATGCCCACCATCGAACCGGAGGTCAAGCGCCGCGCAATGGCGCACTTTCAGGGCGCGGTGCCCGTCGCAAAGTCGCAACTCGGCGACGACGTCAGCCTGCTCGGAGCCGCCGCCCTCGTATTCAAAGAGGCTTAAGCATCAGTCTCCGCAGCCGCCCACAACTTGAGAAGGGGCTTCGATGGTTAGCCCAATGATAGCCTTTAATTGATGAGCCCTTGGACAAAAATGGCAAGTGCAACGGCTACACCTACTGCTCTAAGTCCAGTCGCTACAATCCACTTAATCAACTCAGATTTGGCCTTTTCAACGGCGTCTTTTGTTGCGTAAGACTTGGCTGCTCCTTCTAAAGTAGCCACTCGCTCACGCACATTATCCAATCGCTGAGTATCATAGCCGGCAACAGTTCGAGCTGGGAAGCTAGGCTGAGATTCTTGGTTATCAGGCACTGTAAATCACATGTGCTTTACTAAGCCAATTCCATAGGGACGGGTCGTTGTAGCCATAATATGAACCTTCTAACTTAAGCACTACGCCAACCGAGAGCGTGCCCGATGCTTCGTCAGACATATTGAACTGAGCAGCAACTTGTTGGGGGCTATCCAACACGCTCCTCAATAGAAGCACTGAATCTGACAGTTCGTATTTATCGGCTATAAGTGCGTTACTGGCGCCAATCATATCTGAATAGGGTTCGTTGAATACAACGATAAATTGATTCATTGTACGCCTTTCTATTTAGCCATAAATCCTGCATGAATCCGTAGCTTGTGGGCTATGGAAGAATTCTTTAAGAAGGAATGTTAATAGTCAGAAATATGCAAAAGTCCCTTCCCCCTCGATGGGGGAAGGTTAGGATGGGGATGGAAGCGCTTGTCCTTAGCCGTTAATTGTTAATTCTGCATATTTCTTTTAATAGAATCAAGTTCCTACTGTAACATAACTCACTATAAATTAAGTTAAAATCTCTCCATGCCTGTAACACGTGGTATCTCGGCATCGAGTTGCTGCGCGCGTCCTGAAGACGGTCATCCTCGAAACCGAAGGCCCGGCCACTTACGGAGGGAACTTCGGTTTAGTCTTTACCGCAAAATTACCTTCTGTGCTCCTCTAAGTATCGCCATCGCCGCTTGTTCAGCAACGACATGGCAGCGCGCGCAATTTCCTCCGGCGAATTGGCAAATAATCCCCATTAATATCGCCGGCTCAGACCTGGTGGAAATAGCTTACGGCTGGACAGACATAGCTCCACTGGTGCGCTAGAAGCCAAAGTCGAGCGGATCTTCGTCGAACTCCAGGTTTTCCAGAGCCTCCAGGGCAGCCTCAATCAGGGCATCTTCACCCGAATCGGCGGCGCGCCGGAGTGCCCGCTTAGCAAGCGGTCCCCCTATGTTGCCTAACGCGATTGCCGCCGCGCACTGCACTTCTATGTCCTCGTCCCCCATTAGCTCGGCAACCTGCGGTATCGTCGATTCGTCCCCTAGCAGACCGCAGGCATTTATAGCCTCATAGCGTATCGCGGGGTCTGCGGCACTCATCTCACGCAGCACTATTTGCATCCAGTCGCTGTTAGAGCTGCGCCCCATCGCATAGATAGCCGACTGCTGCATCGCGGGGTCGTCGCTGTCGTATGCGGCTCTTACTATCTGCGAAATTTCCGGCGTGTCAAAACTGCCGAGCGCCTCAATGGAGCGCCTCAGCACGCCTATGTCCTCTTCATCACGAGCAATCGCTGCGAGTAAAGCCTCTCGTATGCGGTCCGCGTCGCGTGAAATCAGCTTGCCCTGTTGCGCCAGGTCTGCGAAATTTGACAGCGTGATCGCCGCCGCCTCCCGCACCTTAACCGAGGGATCGTCCTTGAGCAGTCCGATAAGCGGCCTGATTACCGCTCGGTCGTCCGTTTCAAGTAGCCCCCGAGTCGCCTGTTCTCGTACCAGTTCGAACTCGTCCGACAGGCACGAGCGGTATATTGCGCTGAAGTCCAGCTCAAGATTGTCTTCACTGAGTTCCACCAGCGTGGCAAGCACTTCACGCCTGCGTTCCATGGCGACCCCACGCCACAGACTGCGAAATTCGCGAACATCATCCCTAGTAAGGCTGGACAGCTGAAGCAGACCGGATCGCTTCATAGGACCTGACTCGTCCCCAAGCTCCCTCATGTACGCGTCAAGCGTCATTAATATTCTCCAATACATTCCAAATAGAGGTAATCATTGCAGAAGCCGCTGCTGACTTATCTGTCGGCACTCCTGCGAAAGTTAGAAGACCACGGCAGGGTTGCCAATCAGTCTTGAAATTCGTGCTTCTGCAAATTCTGCAAGTCGTTAATTAGGGCGTGTTGAAATTTGTTACACAAAGATTTTTAGACTTGAAAAGTAGGTTTATTCTGTCATTCTGAACCCAGCGCCTTCATCCCCTGTCATTCTGAACGCAGCGCCTTCATCCTTCTGTCATTCTGAACGCAGCGCAGCGGAGTGAAGAATCTAAAGTCGTTGCGCACCCACCAGTCTACGATTTCGGATTTCTCGCTTCACTTGAATTGACAATAGTAATGAAAGATAACCTCAAAATGTCAGCACAACCTAGTATGCATCAGATTGGTATCCATCAGATTGAGATTAAGTGAGAATTCAAAACCCTGTCAAGCGAATGTTGAACTGCCTATGCTCCGTTTTCCGCTCATCCTGTCAGTCCCCGCGGTGCACCGACAGCCCTTAACGCCACTCCTTGACACTCCGCCCGCCCGCTCTTACCATTCCAACGACTACACGCCGCATCGTCGCCCAAGTAATGCCATACGCAAGATGGCATCACTATAGGCAACAGCGAAACCGAGCGACATTCACCCGCACACTTACGCTCAAAGGAGGCCGAACATGGTTGACATCATCATTCACGGCGGTCAGGTCGTAACCCCCGGAGGCGTCGGCAACTTCGACATAGCCGTTCACGGCGAGAAAATCGTCGCCATCACCGATCCAGGCGGCATCGACCTTGAAGCCGACAAGCGCATAGACGCCACCAGCAAGATAGTCATCCCCGGCGGCATCGAGCCGCACGCCCACATCGGCGGCCCCCGCCAGTCCGAACGCTCCCCCGCAGCGCCGGTATCCCTCGCTGCCATCCATGGTGGCACCACCACGGTCTTAGACTTCGCAACTCAGGTCCCGGGCCATGACCTCCACCACGCCCTCGGCGAGGCCGCAGATCGTTGGCGAGGTAATGCCTACACCGATTACTCCTACCACCCCATCTTCACCAGGGGAGCGGAAGACCACGTAATCGGGCAGATAGGCGAACTCGTGCAAGACGGCTACGCCAGCTTCAAGATATTCACCACCAGCATTCGTCCGCCCAGCCCTCAGATGCAGGACAACAAGACAGACTTCGGCAGGCTCGCCGTAATCATGGACGAGATCGCTGGGAACGGCGGCATCCTCATGATTCACTCCGAAGACGACGACATGGTCATGTACAACTACGACCACGCTCCGGAGCGCGATCTATGGGACTGGTGGAACATGCACCACATCCACTCGAACCTGTCCGAGGATGTCTCCTTCCGCCGGGCAATCCGACTGGCGCAGCAGAAGGTCTGTCCGGTCTATTTCGTCCACGTCAGTGCGGGCGAGGGAGTTCGGGCGGTAGCCGAAGCCCGCGCACAAGGCTTCCCCATCTACGGCGAGACCCTGCACAACTACGCCTGCTTCAACGCCGAAAACTACCGCGAGGACAATGGCATGAAGTACCATACATACCCCTCGCTCAAGTCCCCCGGCGACGCCGACACGCTCTGGCAGGGCCTCCTCGACGGCAGGCTCTCAACTGTAGCCACCGACCTCGTTTCCACCACTTGGGAGGAGAAGATCCGCTTCAAGACGGTCGCTGACGTAACAGGCGGGCACAACGGCATCGAGACGCGCGTGGGCATCGCCTACACCGAGGGCGTCGTCAGGCGTGGCATGTCCCTCGAGCGCTTTGTGGACATCACCTCCGCGAACGCCGCCAAGATATTCGGCCTCTACCCGCAAAAGGGCGCCATCGCAGCCGGCAGCGACGCCGACATCACCATCATCGATCCCAGCATCAAGGGCCCTCTCGCCCTCGACGACCTCCACCTCGAAGACTACAGCATCTGGGAAGGCTGGCCCATAGAAGGCTGGCCCGTCACCACCATCCTGCGCGGCACCGTCATGGTCGAAGACCGCAATCTGCTCGGCACTCCGTCCACCGGCCGCTTCCTCCGCAGAAAGATCGACTCCGCGGTCCTCGCAAAGCCCGTCTGCTAATCAAGTTCTTTTCATTGTCATTCCGAACGCAGCGCAGCGCAGTGAGGAATCTGAAATCGTTGTAGTGACACATTGTAAATACTTGAGGTTCCTCGCTACGCTCGGAATGACAGGGCTGTTCGGAACGAAGTACAAGCGCAACATAACCTAGAAGCACTATCACTCAGGAGGAAAAAGAAATTGGCAGCACTCACACTGGCAGAAGCAGACCAGATAATCGCGGGCGCCTGCGCCAAGATGGAAGAGATCGGCGTCAAGCTCACCATCTCCGTCGTTGACAGCAGAGGCGACCTCATCGCCCTCGCCCGCGTTGACGGCGCATCCTGGCGCACACCCTACATATCGCAGGGCAAGGCAGTCGCGTCAGCCACATGGGGCCTGTCCAGCGCCGACATGGCAGCCCGCTGGACCGAGCCCATATTCCCCGGCTTCATGGCGCTTCAGGGCGGACGCTTCATCCCCAGTCAGGGCGCGCTCCCCATCTACAAGGACGGCGAGCTCGTCGGCGCGGCAGGCGGCAGCGGCGGCACAGCCCAGGAGGACGAAGACTGCGTTCGCGCCGGCATCGAATCCGCCGGCTTCGCAACCGGCGCATAACGAGCATCATGCGCAGGGGCAACCACTTACGGTTGCCCCTGCCTCATCCTATCTATCTATTTTACCCGGCCAGCCCCGTCAACTCCCACCGACAACCTGGAACGCATACCCCGCCAGCACCCGCACGTCCTCCGGCGGCGGCACCGCGCCTCCATCCCCTGAATCCAGCGCCACACCGCTCTCCAGTTCGTCCTTGCTCACCCACACCCATCCTTCATTGACAGCCTTCGGGATACCCAGAGGCTTGCAGAAGTAAATCATGTCGATGTGCTGGTGCCACCCCTGCACCGGGTCGTCAATATCCTCGATCTCTATCGTGAACGGCGCGTGCACTTGCTTAGGGTAATCCAGTTCAATCGGCGTCCCCGTCGGCACGACCCCCACCTGCACGCCCGTCTCCTCCTCGACCTCCCGCAGCACCGCCTGCACCGGGTCCTCATTTGCCTCGATATGTCCACCCGGCGGCAGCCACATCTTCACCTTCCGGTGCCAGTGCAGCAGAGTGGCATCCTCATGCACCACGAACCCCGTCGCCGTGAAATGTCGAACTGCCGCCATGTCAGCGCTGTCCCTCCGTATCGCCGTTATCTGCCGTGGAAAGGTAGCTTTCGTCAACACCTGATCGTGATGGCGCTCGCCGCCGCGAACTTTCTATCAGGCGTCGTCTGAATCGCATCAGGCCGTATATGACCGCGCCTAGAACGAGCAACACCGGGCTGAATATCACCACCCAGATTCCCACTGTGCCCGCCACCTGTGCAAATCCCGACAGCGCACGCACAGCGTCCTTCAGATTGTCACCCGCGCTCCACCCCGAAATCACGAAACCCTTCGATTCTTGTACAAAGACCTCTATCTCAGCGTTGCCCTCAACATTTCCGGCATCGCTATCAGCGGATACAGTCAGAGTAACCGTGAAAGACTGCGGACGATGGTTCTCATAGTCGTGCGTGGCAGTTACCGTGGTTGCTCCTTCCTCTGGAGCCCCCGTCACAGCCTCGCTCCCATCACTGAATTCCCAGCTATACTGGTAGTTCCTCAGCCCCTCCGGTCTCGTGAATGACCCTGAGAACTCCACCTCCTCGCCCTCTTCGACGACCCGGTGCTCACCCGCGAACACCGTAATTGCCGACAGCTCCGTAACGGTAGCGATAAATGTATCCGATCCTTCAACAATTCCCGCTTCGCCCCGCCCGGTCATCATAACCTCCACAATGAACGGCGATTCCAGGTCGCTGCTGTACTGGTGATGGACGGTAGCGGTAATTCGCCCTCCGTCCGGCCTCGGCGCGCTTCCTGTTCCTGTCGCAACCCGGGTTCCGTCTCCGAAGTCCCATACGAAGTCAAAGTCATCTATCCCTTCAGGCGGGTAGAACGTCGCCCTGAAGCGCGCATTTTCACCCACGCTGAATGTCATGTCCTCGCCCGCGTCAACGCGCATCTCCTGCGGCGCGAGATTCAGCGAAATGTTCACCAGCGAAAACGCCGCCGTCTCTTCCAGCAGCTTGATACGTCCCAAATGAGCCTCAACCTCCACCTGCACCCGCGCAAGCTCCCGCTGCACCTCTAGCGCATCCTCAACATCTGCAGCCCTGTCCAGCAGCCTGATTAGCGCCTCTTCCGTGGCCTGCAAACTCTTCACCCGCGAGCGCAGGTCATAGTATTCGTCAGTAACATCGGTGCTAGTGGAAGCCTCCGACAGCACATCCACGCCCACCCCTCGCATCCACTTCAACGCTTCATCCAGCTTCGCGGCAGGCACCCGCACTGCTATGTAGCCGTAATGCTTCGAGCTTCGGTCAGTGCTAACCACCCACCCGCCATCCCGCTGCACACTCTGCGAAATCACTTCTATGGAGTCCGCTACATCATCCACTTCAAGAGCGAGTTGTACAGTCCGCACGATGATACGGTTCTGCGCCACAAGCGCCGCCCGCTCCTCGCTGAACTCACCCGCCTCTGAACTTTCGTCCGGTATTGAATGTCCCTCAACCTCAACCTCTTCGAGAACTTCCTTTTCCACCGCCACAATCTTTTCGCTCGCCGCCACCGGTGCTGCCGTAGGCTGACGTGCAGGTGCAGCGGGAGCGGCAGGTGCAGCAGGCGCTTGGGGCGCAGATTGAGCCCTCGCAGCGGTAAACATCGAAGATTCGTCGTGTGCAGGTGCCGCAGCCGCCCCACACGCCACCAGCGTAACCAGAACGACTAGCAAAGCCGCCAACGATATGACCAGTGTCCTCATTTTCATCATCCAAGCCTCCATCAACTTCACTTTCAACATTACCATACATACCACAGCGGAGTTCCACTTCAACCCCCTCATACTACCCAAACGATTGAACCCCCAAATTTGTTCCCAAATTTTCGTCAAATCCCCAAATTCCTTAGGCTCTGTTGACATTCGATTCACAATGCGTTTTGGTGCTGAGAAATCAGGTTTATCCTGTCACTCAGAACGCAGCACCCTTTCCTGTCATTCTGGGCAGAGCGCAGAGTTCTTTCCTGTCAATCTAGGCTGAGCGCATGTCCATCCTGTCATTCTTAACGACTCTCCTATTCTGTCATTCTGAAAGCAGCGCCCACTCCCTTGTCATTCTGAACGTAGCGGAGCGGTGTGAAGAATCTAAACTCCCTGCACATACGCCATTCGCAGACTTCAGAATCCGCGTCTCACTCGGAATGACAGGAAAAAGATGGAAATGTCCACACAACCTAATTTCCTTAGAATGCCCCTTGACAACCCAAACATTCGTACTTATGATAGTAGGCAGTTGAAAGAACATACATTCGCTACACGCCCATCGAATAACATAACTGACAACTGTGAACTGATAACTGAAGACTAACGCCAATGTGCATCACAACCAAGCTCCAACAGAACATCATCGACCGCACAAGGGAAGGCGACACTATCGCCGTCTTCCTCGTCGACACCATGCAGGGACAGACCGCAGGCGTCAAAATCAACCACCGCCTCGAAGCAGCTAAGCACCTGATCAAGTACGGCTTCCCCGACACCGACTGCGAAACCACCTCTGCCCGTCTTTCCCGCGCAGGCGGGAATCCAGTCGAGGAGGAGCAGGGCGGCGACGAAACCGCCGTTCAAAGTCCCCTCTCCCCTAGGGAGAGGGCTAGGGTGAGGGGAAAAGCAACCGTCTTAAATGTCAAGGCCTGAGAGTGGTCGGATCCCAGTGAACACCCGTCCTTGCCATAGTGTTGAGGATTGTCAGTAGCTTGCGCGCGCAGGCAGTGAGAGCCACTTTCTTCGGCTTGCCGGCTTTCAGCAACCGCTGGTAGAAGTCGCGTAGCACCGGGTTGTACCGGCTGGCCACCAGTGCGCCCATATACAGCGTAGAGCGCACCGTAGCTCGACCGCCCCACACGGAACGCTTGCCTCGATATGGACCGCTGTCACGATTGAAAGGCGCCACACCGACTAGAGCGGCGATCTGCTTGCGGTTCAGCGTGCCCAGTTCCGGCAGATACGCGAGCAGTGTCAGCGACACTTGCGGTCCCACGCCGGGTACGCTGCGCAGCAGGTCGTCCTTCTCACGCCATACAGGACTGTGCTGTATCCTCTGTCGCAGGTCTGTGTCCAGGTCGTCTAGCTCCTGCTTCAGCCAGCTGATATGGGCCTCTAAGCGAGGGCGGACTTCTGGAGTGGCGCGGCCAAGGCGGTTCTTCTCAGCAACCAAGATGCCCGACACCTGCCGCCTGCGCGCCAGCATTGCCCCGAGTGCCCGAGTATCAGCATCCCTCAGTGGACGGATCGCCGGTCGTACTGCTTCACCGAAGTGCGCCAGCACATGTGCATCCAGCCGGTCAGTCTTCGCCAACTGCCCGGTGGACTTGGCGAAGTCGCGCACCTGGCGGGGATTGACGACTGCAACTGGCAGCGATGCCGCGGCCAGAGCTACTACCAAGGGAAGTTCCAGACCGCCGGTGGACTCCGTAATCACGCCTGCCGGCTTGAGAACCTTAAGTTGTGTAACCAGATCATCGACGCTGGCTCCGTTGTAGGACACGCTCCAGCTTCTACCAGTGGGGCGTACCGCGACATCTACCTGCTCCTTGGATACATCAATGCCGACATAAGTTGGTTCCTGAGACATACTCGCCTCCTTCATACTGACCCTGCCTTGCAGATACGGGCTTGGTTAGCCCGGGCAACCGTTCGGGCTCTTCTGGAATGAGTGCGACGACCCTCGCTTTTCCACGGCCTCCTACGACCAATGTCATGTCGGTCTGCAGCACTCGGAACCTGCTTCGTTAGGGGATTATCCCATACATGTCAAAGATACAAGAGATTGCAGCCCTCGTAACCCACCTCGACATCATCAACTACGAAATAGCCCACCTAATTCGCCACGAGACAGCCGAAGGTCACACCATCGTCAACTTCGTCGTGGACATCATGACCGGCAGGGACAGGCCATTCACACCCAAGAAGTTCTGCATCAAGCCCGCAGACCGCATGGCCGCCGCAAGAGAACTCCTGCGTCGCGGCTTCGGCGACATCGGCACAAGGCGCAAGCCCTCAGACACCGCCGACGAAGCAAACGCCTACGACACCCTGCACACCGATCTCGCCCAGCGAATGCGAGAGTACAGCGAACGCGGCACCGACACCGTCCGATTCCTGCTCGAAGTGATGTCTGACCCCGACCCTGACCTAGAGTTCACCATCCATCACCGCATGTCCGCGGCTCAGGAACTTCTGCGCCGAGGCTGGGACACCAACTACGACAACATCAAGCCCAAGCACCTTCAAGCCTACTGGCAGGACAAGGAATCCTCGCGTCTATCTATAGGCCAGAAGAAGACTCAGGCCGGTCTCTCAACCACCATCGACGACTACGACAACTACGACGACACCGACTACGAAGCCATCGCCAAAGAGATGAGAGAAGACGAAGACCGAGACGACAACTCAAAGCCTCTTCGTTTCCACGAGGCCGTCCCATCTTCTCGCCATTCCTCCGAAAGCAGGAATCTAGAAGACCGCCAAGCCGCCAGTCCTTCCACAAAGCTCCCTCTCCCTCAGGGAGAGGGTTGGGGTGAGGGCAGTGCGGACATTCTCAACAAACCCCTTCCCCCTCGACGGGGGAAGAGCCTGCCCCCAGCGAAGGCGGGGGTTAGGATGGGGGTGAAGAGTCCCGCACAAAGCTCGCTCCCGAACAAGGCAGCGACCGTCAATGAACACGACAAGGCAATCATCAAAGAGTTCAAGGAAGCGATGGACAGGGGAGACGAGCGGGCAGCCCTCCGAGCAGAGGCAAAATACCGCCGCATAGACGTAAAACCAGAAAAGAACATCTACGACTACGGCCCCAACGACCCCGACCCAACAATCGACTACTACTTCGAACCCCTAAACCCCGAAGAGCAGGCAAAGTTCGACAAAGAAGACAGACGCGAACACGGCCTGACCGAAGAAGAGATCGCGGACTATTCAAGCATGCCCGCGCCGCGCGGCATGTCGGACCCGCTAGTACAGCTTGCCGAAGCCGCCGAAGCCCACAACACACCCATCCTCCCCAACCCGCTCGCCCGCAAGCGCAAAAACCCCACCATCCGCAGCCCCTAACGTCAAAGTCCCCTCTCCCTGTGGGAGAGGGCTAGGGTGAGGGCAAGAATGAAGTCCCTTCCCCCTTGATGGGGGAAGGTTAGGATGGGGGTGACAAACCTCTCCATCCTGCCATTCTTGTCAGCCCCCGTCCCCTGACGGCTGATTCACTCGCCGCCTCATTGACTTGCGAGCAGTGATAGGCTATTCTGAACCCACAATAGAATACGCACGCTGCTGGGGGAGCTTGGGCAAGCCAGGCTGAGAGGCTTCGACACTTCGGAGCGACCCCTCGTACCTGACCTGGATAATGCCAGCGTAGGGACTGTGTAACCGTACAATCAAAGCAGCCGCTGGCATAACAGCCAGCGGCTTTCGCTTTTTTGATATGATGCTATAATCATCGGCGCTTCACAGTTATCAGTATCACTTAGACAACGGTATCACTAGACGGCAGTATCAGTTCGACAGGAGACTTTCAGATGCACGACCCTCTTATCATCGCAGGCAAGGAGTTTAAGTCCCGTCTGATGGTTGGCACTGGACGCCACCGCAGCATGGAGGAAATGGTCGCGTCCGTGAAGTCATCGGGCGCGGAAATCATCACCGTAGCCATACGCCGCCTTGATCTCGACAATCCTGCCGAGAAGAACATCCTCGATTACTTCAACTGGGACCAATACACTATCCTTCCCAACACCGCAGGTTGCAAGACCGCGGATGAAGCTGTCTTTACCGCTCGCCTAGCGCGTGAGGTAACTGGTTCATCATGGATAAAGCTGGAAGTCATTCCTGAACCGAAGCACCTGCTCCCCGACCCCATAGGCACCTACGAAGCTGCATGCCAGCTCGTCGATGAAGGCTTCACCGTGCTGCCCTACATACACGCTGACCCCGTGCTCGCCCGGCGCCTCGAAGACATCGGCTGCGCCACCGTTATGCCGCTCGGCTCGCCCATCGGCTCAGGGCAGGGCATACAGACTCTCGAAGAAATTCGCCTGATTGTCGCCGACGCCAATGTGCCGGTCGTAGTTGACGCCGGACTCGCCGTTCCGTCCGAGGCATCGCAGGCTCTGGAGACAGGTGCTGATTGCGTGCTCGTAAATACCGCCATCGCTCAGGCGGAAGACGCGGAGCTCATGGGCGAAGCGTTCAAGCTGGGCGTTGAGGCTGGCCGCAAGGCATATCTCGCAGGACGCATCCAGCGCAAGCAGTCCGCTACCGCATCAAGCCCGACAGAGGGCGTTGCCGCTCCGGTCGGCAGCGTCGGCTAAGGCGCGCGATGCAGTTCCATGTTCCGACACTCTGCCTCGTAACCGACCGGCTCCGTTGCAACGGACGGCGCATCGAAGATGTCGTGGACGCTGCGGTCGATGGTGGGGTAGGGCTGGTGCAGGTGCGCGAGAAAGACTTGCCGGCTGCCGAACTATACGCTCTGGCGCTGCGTCTCAAAGATGTTGTGGGCAGGAGGGCATTGCTGTTCGTCAACGACCGCGTGGATATAGCCCTTGCAGCCAACGCCGATGGAGTGCAGCTCGGCGAGAACGCACTGCCGCTCGAAGCCGCAAGGCAGATAGCCGGCGAGAGTCTGCTGCTCGGGCGCTCGGTCCACAGCGTTGCCGGCGCGCTGAAAGCCGAGGCTCAAGGCGCAGCCCTGCTCGTTCTGGGCACAATCTTCCCGACAGATTCGCATCCGGGTGCAGTCACTGGAGGCTCCAGGATAGTGCGGGAAGTTGCTTCTGCGGTCAGTCTGCCGTTCCTCGGCATCGGCGGCATAGACGCAACAAACGCTGGTGAATTAATCGCGCAGGGCGCAGTCGGCGCAGCCGTAATCACCGCAATTACCACCGCAGAATACCCTGCTGCCGCCGCCGCAGACTTGCTGGCAACCATGCAAGCAGCAGTCTCGTCAGTGCCCGCTAAGGCCATGTGAGGTCAAGCATGATTACACTAACCATAAACGGCAAGGAACGCACATTGGAAGCGCCCACGCCTCTCGTTGACTACTTGAACTCGCTTGAAGTGAACATTTGCTTCATCGCCGTCGCCCATAACGGCATGGTAATCCGCCGCGAAGAGTTCGATGATGTCACGCTCGCCGAAGGTGACGAAGTCGAGATTGTGCGCGCGGTCGGCGGCGGTTAAGGAGCCTTCAGCTAGGGTGCCTGCAGCCAAGTTGAAATAGGCTTTCGCGCCTTGAACACGATGGCGAACGGA
The DNA here is from genome assembly GCA_965222145.1 of Dehalococcoidia bacterium. GTDB lineage: Bacteria > Chloroflexota > Dehalococcoidia > Lucifugimonadales > JADFKI01 > Bin90. The sequence goes on from CBDCTG010000001.1 coordinate 1,056,402, forward strand.
ATCCTGCTCAACCGCTTGCGCTGGCTCTCCCAGTACGCGCCGCCGTAAGGAGCTTGTTCTCGCCTGGGGTCATACGCGCCATAGGGCGCAGGCTCGATGACCTGCTCCACCTGAAACCCCGCTTCCACCAGCATCCCGAACATCTCCTGGAAGCTGCGAAAGAAAGTCAGCCCCTTCTGGGTTTCGTCCTGAGTCGGCTCCTCCCAGACCTCCACTGGCGGGTTGAAGTAGTCCGTAACGCGCAACATCTCGTCATCAGTATCCCACTCGAACGCCGTCAGCGGATGCACCGTCCCCATCACAAGCATCCCGCCGCCACGCAGCACCCGGAAGCACTCCCGAAGGCAAGCTCCGGGATCCGGCAAAAACTCCATACCAAAACAAGTAATGATGATTTCGAATCGGCCGTCGCGGAACATCCCCAGCCGCTCAATATCCCCTTGCACCAGATCGACCTGCACACCCTCCTGCGCGCTCAGTTCGCGCGCTCGACCCAACTGCCGCTCCGACAGGTCAAGAGCGGTTGCGCGCGCGCCCCATTTGGCGAGCGCAATGGAGTTCTGCGCTGCTCCGCAGGCCAATTCCAGAGTCCGCAGGCCGCCCACGTCGCCCAGGATGCTCAACTCCCGTTCGCCGGGACACAGCGGCGCGTAGTGTACGTCGCTAAGGGAAATGAATGTCTCCGCTTGATAGGACTCGGACATCTCGTCCCAGCCTAAGCGGATGGCCCTCTTGATGTGTTCGGAGGACAAAATTGAGAAGACCTGAAATGAAAATAGGGAAGGTGTGGTAGCCCCAACGGAATTCGAATCCGTGTTTGCGGCTTGAAAGGCCGCTGTCCTAGTCCTCTAGACGATGGGGCCACAAAGCGGGCAGGAGAAATTGCCCATCAACTATATTGTAGTGACTCGGCGGGCAGCCTGCAATGAAATCCAGAAGGCTTCGAAGCCAGAAAATGAGCCGGCGCCGTTATGGGTACAGTGCCAACTGGGTAATCCCTTCCCCTTCCGGCAGGCCAAACATCAGGTTCATGTTTTGGATTGCTTGACCAGCAGCGCCCTTCACGAGATTGTCGATGCAACTGAGCACGATGAGGCGATTGGTTCTCGTGTCAACGGTGGGATAGACAACGCAGTCGTTGTTCCCCAGCGTGTGCTTCGTCATCGGTGGTGCCGGAACGACCTTGGCAAAAGTCTCATTTGCGTAAAAGTTGTCGTAAATTTCGCGGATGTCGCTTTTGGCGCCTTCGCCGGAAGCAATCGCTCCCTCTTTGAGAGGGGCGTAGCAACTTGCAAGGATGCCGCGCGTCATTGGAACGAGATGGGTCAAAAAAGTGATGCGGAGGCCGTCACCAGCGTTGAGCAGGTCCAACTCCTGCTGGATCTCCGGTAAGTGGCGGTGTCCGTCGACGGAGTATGCCATGAAGTTCTCATTGACTTCAGAGTAGTGGGTCTTCAGCGACAAGCCGCGTCCCGCTCCAGATACACCAGACTTGGCGTCGATAATGATATCGCTTTCTATGATGCCGGCCTCCACGGCAGGCGCCAAGGCCAAAATCGAGGCAGTTGGGTAGCAGCCGGGATTCGCGACGAGCTCGGCGCCCGACACTTCGTCGCGGTGCAGTTCGGTCAAGCCATAGACCGAACCTTCCATGTACTCTGGGCAGGGATGTTGCACACTGTACCAGTCTTCGTACACACTGAGGTCATTAAGACGAAAGTCGGCACTGATGTCTATAGCCTTCACGCCGTCGGAGAGCGTGTGACCGATTCGCTCGGCACTCGCAGCGTGCGGTAGCGCGGAAAACACCAAATCCACGGATTCGGTAATGTCTTCAGTAATGGTCAGGTCAATCTCTGAGAGATGCGGGAACACATCGGCGAGCTTCTGCCCAGCGGCACTTCGGCCTGTGACGGAGGTTATCTCTGCATTGGGATGTCGGGCGAGAATACGAGCAAGCTCCACGCCCGCATATCCTGTTACGTTGATGATGCCAACTTTTACTTTCAACGCATCTGCCTCCTGCAACTGATGATGCCAAGTATATCTTTAGCCTAATCAACCGACAAGGTTTACTTGGATTTACGGCTTCTCTTACGCTGTACGCGCCGCGCTTCTCGCTCAATTATTGGACGCTCTCGGCAGCCCCACGCAAGGGTGCACTCATCGCATAGTGGTCGCTGTGCCTTACAAACCTGCCGTCCGTGCTGGATAAGATACATGTGGAAGGCAAAAACATCTTCGGGAGCAACCAGCGGCTCCAATATGTCGTGGGCTTTGTCAGCGTTCACCTTTGGTCCGATCAATCCAAGACGCCTGGAAACCCGGAAGATATGCGTGTCCACAGGCATAGCCGGCATTCCAAGAGAGAAGCAAAGTATGATTGCCGCGGTTTTGGGACCTATACCGTTCAGACGCTTTAGCCAGGCCTTCGCCTCATCGAGCGGCATTTCGGCGAGGAAGGATAAATCAAAAGAGCCAATCTCATCTCGGATCTGGCACAGCACATTCTTGATGCGAGGTGCCTTCTGTTTCGCAAGACCTCCACGGCGTATCGCTTCCTCAATCGAGTCAACAGAGGCGTCCGCAACCGCGTCCAGCGTTTCGAAGGTGGCTATCAGGCTCTTGAAGGCGCGTTCGGAGTTCAGGTCGGACGTGTGCTGTGACAGGATCGTATAGACAAGCTCCTCTGCCGGAGTGTAGCGCACATGCCACTGTACGGGACCATACTGCGCACCCAAGTAGTCCACAACATCTTGGGCACGGACTTTGCGTCGTCTGCTCGGCTTAGCAGGCTGTGTGGCCGACTCTATCTGCATTGCCGTTAGCCTTTGCCGAGCGCGTTTATTATTGCGTCGCCCACCTGAGAAGTGGACGATGTGCCACCGAGATCTGGCGTCAGAATCTCACCTTGCGCAATAAGAAAAATCACTGCCTTGTCCACTACATCAGCGGCATCATCGTGTCCCAAGTGGCGCAGCATCATCGAAGCGGATAAGACTGCAGCCATAGGATTCGCTATACCCTTTCCCATTATGTCAGGTGCGCTCCCGTGAACCGGCTCGAACATAGAAGGGAAGCGGCGTTCCGGGTCTATGTTGCCACTTGGAGCCAGCCCCATGCTGCCGGTAATTATGGCGCCAATGTCGGTTAGTATATCGCCAAAGAGATTGCTGCCAACGACCACATCGAAACTCTCAGGGCGGCGCACGAAGTCCATACAAGCTGCATCAATTAGCAAAGAATTGGTCTCTATATCGGGGTATCCTTCGGCTACCCTATCGAATGCCCTGTCCCATACGAGCATCCCGTAGCCCAATGCGTTTGACTTGGTGATTGAGGTTACATGTTTGCGCCTGTCGTGTCGCCGAGCCTGCTCGAACGCATAGGTTATGATGCGCTCACATCCGCGCCGGGTGAAAACACCCGATTGAATGCCTATTTCCTCTTCGAAGCCAGCGTATTGGAACCCCCCCACCTCGGCATATTCCCCCTCGGTATTCTCGCGGATTACAAGCATGTCAATGTCATATGGCTTCGGGTCACGAAGAGGTGAAGTAATACCGGGATATAGCACACTGGGACGCTCGCATACATACTGATCGAAAGTGCGTCGTATGGGCAGCAGCAGTCCGTTCAATGTTACGTGGTCTTGCAGGTCGGGATGACCCACGGCTCCCAAGTATATAACATCCGATTCCGCCATTTGATCCAGCGCATCGGTTGGCATCATCCTGCCATGCTCGAAGTAGTAATCTGAGTTCCACGGATGCTCAATGAAGTTCCAAGTTACGTCGTACTGCTCGCCGACTGCGGTCAGCACCTTTATGCCCTCTTCAATAACCTCGACGCCGACACCGTCGCCTCGAATCACGGATACCTTGTGCTCGGACATATGAACCTCTCGCTGGCCTTGGGGCTGTATTAATCCCTAATTTGTACACCGTTATAATACACTACAGTTGGCGTTTTATCCGTTCGAACCACTGTTGAGTTTCTCTCGCTGACCTGAACCGCAGGACATTCAGGTGACTGTATTCTGGGGAAGATACATCGGCAGCAAGGGACTTGCGGCGACTCCAATGGCTCTGTAATGCCCAAAGGAAGAGTGAGTCCTTGGTAAGAAGGTGACGCCAAAGATCCTCTCTATTGTCGTTCCACATGCGAGTTCGCATTATTCCCCGTGTCATGGTGCGACGAAAAAGCCGCCAGAACACTAGCGGAAAAGAGTAATCCAGCCAGATGAGTATCGTTGCGCGAGGCCAGATGAGGTCGCGCGCCACGCTGTAATTGCCATCAACGATCCAACTCTCTCTATTCAACGAATCAGCCACTCGCTGTCTGAAAACTTGATCGGCAGTTTCGGTCCAATTGGGCCCATGTCGGAAGGCATCCAATTCCACGGCTGGAATTTGTAGCACGTGTGATAGTCTCTGTGCGAGCGTGGTCTTTCCGGAACCTGTTGTGCCTATAATGACTATGCGTGAGGAGTGCGAAATGTCCATGGCAGAACTACCATAAGCGGCAAGACTAAGGATCTTTCAGAATTGCTTCATTGTGACAATGTGGTTGCGAGCGCGTCACTGTATCCGGACAAGTGTCATTCTTTTTGCGTTGTCATCCGCCAGATGGACATTATCTTGACGCCAATCCCGCCCAATGTTAGGTTATTTTAATACAGAAACAAAAGCGTTGAAGGGGAGTAGTAGCGCAACAGTATGGCCTTCAGAGAGTCGGGGATGGTGGAATCCCGGCGGGCCAATCTGCCGTGAACTCGCCCCTGAGTTGCCGGTCTGAACTCGCTGTTCGCGAATTAGGATTGGACGGGTTAGCCCGTTACAGCATTAGAGTGTCCTGGTTGAAATCTCAATCGGGGAACAAGGGTGGTACCGCGGTATCTTCCAAGTGGAGTCCCGTCCCTTGCAAGGGGACGGGCTTTTTTTGTGTGACTTTGACTATTCGCACGCAGCGGAGGACTAACTATGGCAGTTGTCAGAACGACTGAGCAGCGATATGACCACAATGCTATTGATGCCAAATGGCAGCAGCGCTGGCTCGAGGGCGGCGCCCACAAGGTCAACGACGACGACCCGCGCCCGAAGTGGTATGAGCTGACGATGTATCCTTACCCCTCGGGTGACCTCCATGTCGGTCACTGGTATGCGATGAGTCCATCTGATGCTCATGCGCGCTTCCGTCGCATGCAAGGTTACAATGTGCTTCACCCAATGGGCTTTGACGCATTCGGGCTGAATGCTGAGAACGCGGCCATCCAACGTGGTATCCATCCCTTTAGGTGGACGACAGAGAACATGGAGAACATGCGGCGTCAACTCCGCAGTATGGGAGCGATCTACGATTGGGACCGAGAGGTCGTTACCTGCGCCCCAGAGTACTACAAATGGAATCAGTGGTTTTTCCTCCAGTTCTACAAGAGCGGACTGGCATATCGTGCCTACGCCCCAGTAAATTGGTGCCCGTCTTGTCAAACTGTGCTGGCTAACGAACAGGTGATAAATGGCCTCTGTGAGCGCTGCTCGACCACGGTCACGCACAGGGACCTCAACCAGTGGTTCTTCAAAATCACCGACTATGCAGAGGAACTTCTGGACCATTCGAAGATTGACTGGCCCGATAAGATAAACACGATGCAGGATAACTGGATTGGCCGCAGCGAGGGCGTGGACATTGAGTTTGATATTTCCGAGCATGGGCTAGAGGAGAAGTCCATCACCACATTTACGACTCGCATTGATACGGTGTACGGAGTAACATTCGTCGTTTTGGCGCCAGAGCATCCTCTGGTCGAAAAACTGACCACTTCTGAACACAAGGATACAGTTGAAGCTTATGTGACGAAGGCGCGTTTGCAAACGGAGATTGAGAGACTGGCGACCGACAAGGACAAGACTGGCGTTTTCACGGGCTCATACTGTGTCAATAAACTTAATGGCGAACGAGTGCCCATTCTTGTTGGCGACTATGTGCTCTTGAGCTATGGAACGGGCATAGTGATGGGCGTGCCGGCCCACGACGAGCGCGACTTTATTTTCGCAAAGAAGTACGGATTGCCGATTCGCGTTGTCGTCGCGCCGCCCGATTGGGATGGCGGAGACTTGGATGAAGCTTATTTGAGCGTGGGTACGCAGGTCAACTCCACGGAGTTCGACGGGTTGAGCAGTACGGAAGGCTGGCAGCGCATCGCAGATCATATCGAGGCGAGCGGCTGGGGACGCCGCACAGTGCAGTATCGCGTGCGCGACTGGCTGATTTCGCGTCAGCGCTACTGGGGCACGCCAATTCCCATCATCTACTGCGATGACTGTGGCGATGTGGCTGTTCCAGACGATGATCTTCCGGTGCTGCTTCCGGAGGACGCAGAGTTCCGACCAACGGGCAAATCCCCTCTGGCTCTCAACGAGGCGTTTCTGAACACTGCCTGTCCAGATTGCGGAAGTCCCGCCAAACGCGAGACCGATACTATGGACACCTTCGTTGATTCGTCCTGGTACTTCCTGCGCTTCACCAGTGCGAAGTACGAGGACGGTCCTTTCGATACCGATAAGCTTGCTCTATGGGGCGCGGTTGACCAGTACACGGGAGGAGTGGAGCACGCCGTGATGCACCTGCTATACGCGCGATTCTTCGTCAAGGCGCTGCGTGACTTAGGCTTGCTTGACTTGGACGAGCCCTTTGAACGTCTCTACAACCAAGGAGTTATTCTCGGTCCGGACCACGAGAAGATGAGCAAATCTCGGGGCAATGTCATTGCACCGGATGAATATGTGGATGTCTTCGGCGCTGATGTCGTGCGCTGCTTCCTGATATTCTTGGGCCCCTGGGACCAGGGCGGCAGTTGGAGCGACTCAGGCATCAACGGTATGGCGCGCTGGATGAACCGCGTCTGGGATGTCGCCACTCGTGATGCGAGACAACTAGACGACTTCCCAGAAGACGACAACACCATCCGGGATATGCAGCGGCTTATGCACAAGACAATCAGGCGCGTTGGCGAAGACTTGGAGCGTTTCAAATTCAACACTGCTCTGGCGGGACTTATGGAGTACACCAATGGGCTGAACCAGCATTGGGAAGCGAAAGGTGTTCATTCCGAACATTGGGCGGAGGCAATCAGCAACCTTCTGACGCTCATCTCGCCTATGGCTCCCCATATAACCGAGGAGTTGTGGGAACTTACGGGACACAAAGGAAGTGTTCACTCGATTGCCTGGCCTGAATGGGACGAAGAGCTTGCTGCCGATGAAGTCATCACGCTTGTAGTCCAAGTGAATGGGCGCGTGCGGGATAAACTTGAGGTAGCAGTATCCATTGCCGAAGAGGACGCCAAGGACGCAGCGCTTCAGAGCAGCAGGGTTGCTCCGCACATTGAAGGTAAGAATATCTCGCGCGTCATTTATGTGCCCGGGAAGTTGGTTAACGTAGTCGCGCGGTAAGATTGGCCTTGCGAGCCTGGCACCTTGATGATGAGGGTTCGCAGCCCTATCGGACGCTCACGTGATTCCCTTAGCGCCGCTTTCGATTCGAGAGCATGTCGGTCTCGCTAGACTAATTTTAGCGTGTCCACTGGGAACAGTTCAGTTGGGTCCACAGCGTTCGGAATCACTTTCTGCTCGACATTGAATCCAATAAAAGACTCCAGCGTATTAAGAGCATTCGCGTATCCGTACGGGATTGGGTCATCACCCACTATCTCTGCCCTATCAAGCAGTACTTTATCCTGTGGGCTGGAAGCGTTTCCGGAGCGAAGTTCCTGCATATACGGAGATTTTGCTCTGCTGAACAGGTCGAATAGCTCGTGTGCGATGCCCTCTTGAGACTCCAACAGTTCGTCTTTTGCAACCAGCAAGTGGCTGATAGGATAAATGCCTGTCTTCCGGTGCCAAGATTTGTCGGCTTCAGACGCATTAGGGAACAATGCCTGAATGTCTGAAGAATTAACTGGTCCGGCGCCAATTGCTGCGTCGATCTCGCCCGAAATGAGCATTTCGCCTAGATCATTATTGGGCGAAGATACGACATTAGCAGGAGCCGCAAATTCCTCGACATGCTCATCACCCGACAGAACCCATGTTAATGCATCGAGGTCCACGCCGTATTCGGTCTGGAGAATCGCGCGTGTCCAAACTCCGGGAGTCAGAGTATAACTCCTCACGCCTACCCTGCGCCCTTCTAAATCTTTCGGTGATTCAATTCCGCTGCGACTGTTATAGACCAGCCCACCATGGTAAAAGTCGTGTGTAAGGAAGATAGGCAAGGCTGTGAAGCGTTTCCCGTATGCGCGGGCACAGAGGTAAGTCGAGAGGGCCATTTCGGCAACATCGAACTCCAAGCCGCGAACCATTCGTCGGAATATCATCGGCACCGGAGACACTTCTATGTGATCCATGTCGAACATTTCTGATGTGACGCTGCCGTCTTTCAAGGGATTAGTGTGACCATAATTTCCAATTGCGAACTTCAACACAGGCTTACTCAATTTTCCAATCTCCTATCCTGTTGGGTTACTTGCGCTGACCATATCTTTCAAATATCAGCGTCGCTGTGACAGCGTTTCAAGACTATGCGCCTCTAAGAGCCTGTTCACGATCTTCTTAGAATTAGCGCTGTGAAGGCAAGCACCACCATTTGCAGACTGGTATTGAGCTTTCTTTCGCAGTTCTTCCAGAGCCGGCGGCACTTTTGCAGCCAGGCAAAAGACCGCTCTACCACCCATCGCTTCGGAAGAACCACGAAGGTGTGAAGTTCGTTGCGCTTCACCACTTCCACCGAGGCTCCTAACAGACTTTGCACCGCAGTGGCAAAGGGCTTCCCTGTATAACCCCCATCGACAAGTACCTTTTGCACCTGCCTGAGGTCGGCTCCTCGTTGGTCGAACATCGCCAAAGCCCCGGCACGGTCGGTGACATTGGCGGTGGTCACGTGAATTGCATGCGGCAACCCCTGGGTGTCCACTGCGATGTGTCGCTTGATTCCCGAGACCTTCTTGCCGGCGTCATAGCCCTTGTTCTCGGCGCTGTCAGTGTTCTTAACGCTCTGAGAGTCCACGATGCAGAAGGTCGTCCGCTCTGTCCGTCCATTGCTTTGTCGGGCCTCGCCAACTGATTTTTTTTAAGACTTGCTCCAGAATGGACTCATTAGCCGCCTCGGGTCGCTCGCTCCACTGCCGGAAATACTTGTAGCAAGTGCGCCAATTGGGGAAGTCTGCGGGCAGCATTCGCCACTGGCATCCGCTTTTAAGAAGATACAATACCCCGCAGAAAACATCATACAAGTCCACGGTGCGGGGCTTGGTCCTGCGGCGGGCCGACTCCAACAAGGGGAGAATCCGGGCAAATTGCTCTTGGCTGATGTCGCTGGGATAAGAATGAGACATGATTACCCTCCTGATAATAGTCTCAACCTATTATATTCCAGAGATCGTAGACAGGTTCTAAGATACAGCAAACCGCATGCTGTTCCAATCTTGCAACGAGTATAATCGTCAACTGGTACGACATTACGCCCTTCTTATTGCCACCCCCGATGGTTGCATTTGAAATTTCGCACAGAACTGCTTCGTACACTGGGAACAGCATAAACATACGAACTGTCAGACTCTAAGGCGTGTAGAAGAAGGAGAGCCATAAATCGCACAGAAATAAACCTAAATATGGCTTGCCCAAACCCAAAGATTATGCTGGACTTATAATAAGGGAACGCAGGTTTTGAATAAAATCAAACTGAATTCTAGATTTTGTACGAAAATTAGAGCTTGGAATAGTGAATGAAAGAAGAGTAAACAGCCTTAGAATGACAGGTCTGATAGCGGCCCTTATGACGGCAATATTCAGTCTCTTTGTGAGTTTATTCGCCTTGGCATTGCAAGCGACCCTCATGATTTCCGGTCGTCGAGTTGCAAGGGATGGGAAACTAACTGTTGCTAGTGCAGATGCGATGGGCGGAGGGTGTTCTCTCTGTCGCATCCAGCTACAGGAATCTGTAGGCGATTGAGCTAAGTTACTGTTGAGAAAATGTCAGCGTTATCGGGTTTACACATGGAATGATTTCACCGGTGTATGAATAATTTTCGTTCCGAGAGTGTGTAAAGGGAGACATAGCTTACCGATGGCGAGTTTTCAGACAGTTAACAAGAGCGTGGTCGTAGTTGGGGCCGGCATCTTAGGCGCCAGCATTGCTTGGCGAATATCTGCTCGTGGCTATCAGGTTACCGTAATCGACAAGTCGTCACCGGGAAGCGGCGCGTCTAGTCATAGCTTTGCCTGGATCAATGCAGGTTCCAAGCAGCCCATTGCCTACCACAATTTGAATCGGAGGTCACTGGAGATGTGGCCAAGGTTTGCGGCTGTTCTGGCCTACGACGGGGATGGAGCTAGTATCGGTCTACGCTGGGGCGGCATGGTATCCTGGGAGTCTGACTCATCCAAGGCCGAGCAATTGGTAAACGAAGTACGGCAACTGCAATCCTGGGGTTATCCCACACGCCTGATCAGCGCGGACGAACTATCCGAACTGGAACCATCCCTCTCAGTCGGCGAAGTGTTAGCTGCCGAATACAGTGAAAACGAAGCACAGGTGGAGCCTTAGATGGTGGTCGATGCCTGCATGAGCCGCTTGGCCGAATGTGAGGCGGAAGTCCGCACGGACACTGAGGTCACCGGATTTGAACTGGGCAGCGATGGCCGTGTTTCCGCGGTAAAGACTACGACAGGGGACATCGATTGCGACGCTGTTGTAGTGGCGGCAGGCACGGGCACCTCGGTGATTGCAGCCAAAGCCGGCGTGAATGTTCCGCAATCAGAAAGCCCGGGTGTGGTTATATGCACGACGCCACTACCACGTTTGCTTAACAACGTACCTGTTTTGTATGCGCCTGCGTCGGGCGAAGGAAGGCAGGAGATTCACATACGTCAGTGTGCGGACGGCAGGATGATGATCGGGGAGGGAAGCCAAGAAAGCTTGGCAGAAGATGATAGCCAGGCACATGCGGATGACCTCCTGGAGCGTGCCAGGCATTACCTTCCGGGACTCGCGGGAGCTGAGGCGATACCCGTTCCTGTGGGGTGGCGCCCTATGCCGTTAGACGGCTATCCGGTGATGGGTTTCGCGGATGAGGCTCCAAATCTCTATGTGGCACTCACGCATAGCGGTGTTACTCTTGCGCCGGCGCTTAGCGAGTTGGCGGCGCTAGAGGTATGTGACGGCGCGTCTGCAGATGCCGTGCTGGGTCCGTATCGCCCGGGCAGATTTGCAGGTGTGCTTGTGGAATAGGCTGAAGGGTTCATTTGCCACTACGCTGCAGCAAATATACTTCAGTCAAATCGCGCAAGCCTGAACATTCCTATGTCATGGCTTGTCGCGCCGTCAATTGCGAGGTCTGATAGGATTTCTCCAACGACACTGGAGAACTTGAAGCCATGACCCGAAAAGCCAGCAGCGACCACTACCTGTGGGGCATCTGGTAAGCAGTCTATGATGAAGTGCTCGTCCGGGCTGTTGGTGAACATACAGACCTTCATTGAAGCCGTAGCGCCGGCGGCGCCCGGGAAATATTCTTCCGTGAAATCGCGCAGCACTGATTCATCTTTGGCGTTTGGCTCACGGTCAATCGTGTCTGGGTCAACATTCTCCTTGAGATGGTGGTACTTTCCCAGTTTGAAGCCGGGTATTCCAAATTCTGGAAAGCCGTAAAACTGACCTTCGTCCACCACCAAGTTGAAAACTGGGAAAACATCAGGCGTGAAATGCTCCGGGCGTAGTATCTCAAACCACGCCAGCACCTGACGCTCTGGGATAGCTGCCGCGCCAAGTCCGGGAAGTAACTTGGCCACCCACGCCCCCGCCGATATGACCAGTGTCTCGGCTTCGTATTCACCGCGCTCAGTGCGCACGCTTACGCCATTCGTGGTTGGAAGCCACTCCAGCGTGCGCTCGTTCGTATGTACAGTCGCGCCGAGGGTCTGCGCCTGCTCGACGAACAGGGAGATGCAGCGCTCCGGCAGCAAGAAACCCCCTTCGCCCTGAAAGACCGCCATTGTCTCGGATGGCAGTCGGTAGCCCGGGAATCGCTTCGTAATCTCAGCGCTAGTAAGCACATCATGGGGGAGGTCATGTTCCTCACAAGAGAGAAGTGAGCCTTTGAAGTTTGAACCGTCCGGCGGCCCCGCATCTATGGAGCCGGTGATGTGTAGAATCTGTTCCTCAGTTTTGGCTTCTAGGTCGCGCCACAGTTCGTAGGCGCGGCGCATCAGCGGCACGTACGACGGGTGTTCGTGGTAGGCGAGGCGTATGATGCGGGTTAAGCCGTGCGAAGAGCCGAGCTCATGCGCGATGCCGAACTGCTCGATGCCAAGCGCTCTCTTGCCGCGCTGCGCGAGCTGATATAGCGTAGCGCTGCCCATTCCACCAAGCCCGATTACGATGGCGTCGTACTGCTGTGTAATGGGCATTATGCGCTGCCTCCTGAGATTACTGTCGGCTACACCCGTCCGGCAATGACATCGCCCATTTCGGTTGTCTTGCATACATCGCCGCCGTCGCCTGCGATGTCCGGCGTCCGGTAGCCCTCTGCGAGAACGCCTTCCACGGACTGCTCAATAGCCTGCGCCTCGGATTCGAGACCCAACGAGTAGCGCAGCATGGAAGCTAGGCTCAGGATTGTGCCGATGGGATTGGCAATACCTTGTCCCGCGATGTCGGGGGCGCTGCCGTGAATAGGTTCGTATAGACTTACGGGACGCTTGCCGCGACCGCTCGGCTTGGGCAATCCGGAGAGGCTGGCAGAGGGCAGCATGCCCATAGAACCTGCGAGCACGGATGCCTCGTCGGTTAGTATATCGCCGAAGGTGTTCTCAGCAACGATGACGTCGAAGTGCGCGGGATTGCTAATCAATTGCATTGCAGCGGCGTCAACGAGAACGTGCTCAAGCTCTACATCTGGGTAGTCATCCGCTACTTCGGTTGCGATCTCGCGCCAAAGCCTTCCAGTTTCGAGCACATTTGCCTTGTCCACAGATGTTAGGCGCTTGCGGCGGCCCTGCGCCAGTTCAAATCCTACACGAATGATGCGTTCAATCTCCTGCTCGGTGTACTTCAGGGTATCCACGCCACGCCGTCCTCTCGATGTGTTCCAGCGCTTCTTTGGCTTGGCGAAGTACAAGCCGCCCGTCAACTCGCGCACTATTATCATGTCAACGCCCTCCAGCAAGTGCGGCTTGATCGGGCTGGAGTTTATTAACTGAGGATAGACCTTCACCGGGCGAAGGTTAGCGAACAGTCCAAGGCTCTTGCGGATGGCCAGGATGCCGTCTTCCGGTCGTGTCTTGGCGCGCGGATCATCCCATTTGGGACCGCCGACCGCTCCGAATAGAATGCCGTCGGTGTCGCGGCACATCTCTACTGTATCGTCGGGCAAGGGCGTGCCAAAGTCGTCAATAGCGTTGCCGCCGACCCTGCCATACGTGGTGCCGAATGAATGGCCAAAGCGATTCCCGACTGCGTTCATTACCTTGACCGCCTCAGAGACGACCTCAGGACCTATGCCATCACCCGGCAGAACCGTTATAGAAAAGTTCATTGCTTACTCCCGCTGATGAGATTTATTAGCGCATTATCGCACGGGATATTATATGCCAATTAAGAAGCCTCCACATGTTTTGGCTCTGGAAGTTAGTGATGATCGGGCGAATGGGTGGGACGCGGCAACGGCGTGACGAGCAATATGACCGCGCCTAGAAGAAACAAGACGGCGACATACGTGAATGTGGCTTGGGGGCCGGCGAGATCGATGCCCCCAAATGCGAAGCCGTTGTCATAAAGAGCGCCTGCAATGATAGGGGAGGCAGCACTAAGCAGGAAGCGTTCGAGGGACAGGATTCCCAGGACCGTGGTGGGAACTTCGTCACCGGCAACATCAAGGGCTAGGGCGGTGAGTATGGGCTGGTCGCCGTAGAGGAATGTGCCCATCAGCGCGATGATGACTATCAGACCAAGCCCGGGAACGGAGTTACCAAGCAGGTACGAGAGGATGGCGAGCAGCAGCAAGCCCGGCACCAGCACTGCCTTCCTGCCAATGATGTCAGAAAGCCAGCCGACGACGGGCGTGGATACAATGCCGACCGCAAGCAACAAACCGAAGTGCAGGTTTCGGACGAACGTGGTCATCTCGAATTCGCCAAATGATATTGAGAATAGTGAGGGTATGGATAATTCGATTGAGAATGGCCTGCCGTCCAGAGCGATACCAAGGTCATTTATGAAGATTATGAAGAAGGTTATGAGTCCGAGGAATGCCATGCCTCTGATGCCGCCGACGAATGCGACGATCCACAGGGTGGGGTTGCGGAGGACGCGCTTAGTTGCCTGCATCTGGCTGCCCGGCTCGTCAGCGCCGCCTTCTTCGCCGGTCCTGCCGATGTTCTTGAACGCCCAGTAGACGAGGAAGGCGAGGAAGATGGGAAGCACGGCGTAAATGCTGATGATGCCTCGCCATGCGAGGAAGCCGAGCAGGATGCCGGTTACGGGAGGCGCGAGGACATCGCCAATCTGCCCACCAACGCCGTGGAATGAGAGGGCTGCGCCTTTGCGGTGCGAGAAGTGATGCGACAGGGACGCCATCGCTGGCAGATGCCAGATGGATGCCGCAAGAGCCACGACCGCCATGCCGAATAGCAGGACGTAGTAGTTGGGTGCGACGCCGATGATGAGCCATCCAATGCCGAAGACTGCCATACACAGTGCCAGGACGAGACCCCAATACTTTCGCAGAGTGTCGGCGATGATACCTCCCGGGAGCGTTACGACTCCGGAGACGAGTTCTCTGATGGAGGTGATTCCACCAATGCCGACGCCGCTCAGGGCGAATGCAGCCTGAACCTCCGGCAACATTGCGATGAAACTCTGAGTGAACCAGTGGAAGACACCGTGCCCGCCAGTTAGTCCGGATAGAATGAATCCGCCCCTGCCACGAAAACCGTGGGAGTGGTTGTGGTCATGCTCCTGCTCTTGGTGTTCGCCTTTTGTGCTGCGCGGGCTTTGCATGCGGGTTCGACCTCTCGTGTCATAAGGCTCTCGCACAGCGCACGATTACGCGCCGGGCGTAGAGCGATGTTGACACTCGTGCAATGGGTTGTCAAGACGCCTGGGGTATCGCCAAATTGGCAGCTGGAGGGGCAATGTCACAATCTCCACCAACATCTCTTAAGAATCCATGCCCTATCATATTGGAAACCAGAACGATTAATCTAATATGGAAGCCCAATAGAGCCTGACCCGCAACAGGTATAGTCTTCTCACTTGCCACTATTAGGTCTGCCAACTGGAATGATAGATGCGGAATGGATATAGTGACGAGGCGACATTATCCGCCGTTCTGGTATTCGTCCTCGGTGAATCTGGTCCAATCCTTAAAGATGGGGAAGGGAGAGAGCAAAATGCCTTTAGGATCGTTCACCCTAACCCCGAATCCACCGAAGAGTCATGGTATCTCTGCCGGAGCGTGGGTGAAGGACGCGGCAAGGTGGCGGTGCGGGTATGATGCCGACGCTGGAGCGTTCTGAAGGTCCCCGGTCGTGATGTTGAACGCCAATGGAGGCCCACAGTGGCGATTGTGGGTGAAGTTGACGAATCGGTGAGCAGCAGGGGATACTCACGGTCCGGTCCGGCGCGAGTCTGGGGATGAGATGGGTTATGGAGTGTATGGTGGGCAGTCGTCGCCGCTGCCGTCAGCTGTCAGCTCGGTAACGGAATGGTTCGCAGTCTGGCCAGAGCGCGGCCGAACTGTGTTTCCCAGGGCCAGCGCTGGGGAAGATGCAGGGTGAGACGGCGTGCCGAGCGTGTAAGCCGTCCGGCGAGGGAGAAGAATCGTCTGCGCAAGGTCTTGGTGGTGGAGGCTCGTTCTTCCAGTCCGATGCGGGAGGTCCAGCGAGCCAGATTGTGAGCCATCACCTGCACGGCCAACCAGGCGGCGTTGGCTGCGAAGCGCCCTGAGGGCAGATGGTTCAGTCCTACGCCGTACTTCAGGTCGCGGATGGCGTTCTCCACCTCGGCGTGGCGGCGATGGTCGGCCTCCAGTTGGAGGGTGTCGCCCTCTCGGTCCGTGATGAAACCGTGATAGCTGTAGTTGGTGAAGAGCGCCAGTTGAGAGCCGGGCGTGGGCTTCACTCTGCGGACGATGAGTCGCACTGGTGCGGCGTCGGGCTTGCTCTCGAAGGGAGTGTAAATGGTCTCGGCCACATCGGCTGTGCCGTCCATCCAGTAGGGTATGGGTGTCCAGTCCGTCTCTGGTATGGCCTCGATGAGATTGCGCAGTCGGGGGTGCTGTCGGACGGTGATGGAGAAGCGGACATCCATCTTGCGACAGACGGCAACGATGGTGTGGGCATAGAAGCCGCTGTCGGCCCGCACCGTGAGCGCTCCCGTGGCTCCGGCGTAGCGCACTCGCGCCACCGTCTCCCGCAGGAAGTTGGCTGCGCCCCGGGCGGTGTTGGCTCGGCCCTTGCGCAGTCGTGCCATCAGCACGTCGCCGGTTCCTGAGGCAACGGCCAGCAGCGGATGATAGCCCCGCTGGCCGGTGTAGTTGTGATGGCGCGCTCCCTCCTTTGCCAGTCCATAGGTCTCGCAGACCGTCGAGTCTATGTCGATCGTCAGAGGCGAGTCCTCGGGGCCTGCCCCGGCGTCCCAGGCACGCGCCAGAAACTCTCGGCTCACCCGGTCCAACTGTCGCACATGTCCCCAGCGGAAACTGCGTAGGAATGTCCCCAGCGTGGATGGAGCCTTGACCACACAACCCAGTACCGAGGAGGTCCTGCCCGCCCGCAACACGTCGGCATCGTCAATGCAGTCGCCACCGACCAGAGCCGACGCCACCAGGGTCAGTATCTTGTCCCCGGTGTTGGCCCGCCCCGGGGCGTCGCCCAGGTCAACGTGGTTGTCGACGAGTTGGCTCAGACCCAGACGCCCGGCCAGGGTGACCGGCAGGATCAGCCCGGCATTGGCTACCAGGCGGGGATCGTCGAAGGCGATTTGGATGCGGTCAGGGTGGTTACGTGGTAGCATCTGTTGGGTGCTCCTTTTCTGTGACAGGTTTTGTGTTGTAAAACCATTATCTCAGATTCAGAGGTGCACCCTTTTGCTTCTTCAGGAGGCCTCTCACACGCCCCCCTCGGTGGATTGGGGCTAAAGGTTATCCTGTCGCTGTCGAAGAGATTTCTGATGGAGATGGAGACGCCTGCTGTTGGAATACAGTTATCACATTCGTCGGGAAGGTTGCGTCGGGTCATTGCGCCTTCTAGGTGGATCGTGACTTCAGATATGTCTCCGTGCTTTTCGATGCGGTATTCGTGGGCGCCAATTTCCCACTCGTCGATGGCACGTTTGCCCACGGCATATTGCGCCCATAGCCCCACCGGGCCGAAGAAATCGAGGATGAGTCCCTTTCTCTTCTCCGCATCCTTAGACGGGTGGAAGGCGCGAAATGAGCGATCTTGAAGTGCCGCCATTACTTCGGCTTCTTCGGCTAAGGTGACGGGTCTGGGCGGAGTGCTGCTGATGCATGCAGTGATCGAAAATAGCATCAATGCAGCCACGGTCAGGTACAAGCACCGCTTCATGTCGTCCCACTTTTTCGGGATGGACTGAGCAACGGCCCAATCCGTACTCCACATCGTGTTCATATGAACACGATAGCAAAGTCGGGGGCACGTCATTAATGCTAAGTCAGTCGTTCATTCCGAGTTCGAGTATGATGTCCCATTCCTCTTTGGACACGGGCTGGACGGATAGGCGGGAGTTTTTGACCAGAGGCATGTTCTCTAAGCCCGGTGTCTCTTTGATTTCGCGGAGGGGGACGAGGCGCTTGAATTCTGAGACTGCCTTGATGTCCACCATGTACCATATTGGGTTCTCGGGCGTGCTCTTAGGGTCGGGGTGCTCGGAATCGGGGTCCCAAGCAGTGTTGTCTGGGTAGCCTTCGCGCACGATGATGGCAGTTCCTACGGCTCCGGGAGGCTTGGCGTTGGAGTGGTAGAATATGACACCTTCGCCTTGTTTCATATCATCGCGCATGGTGTTGCGTGCTTGATAGTTGCGGACGCCATCCCATTCGGCGGTGCTGTCGTCCTCGTTCGTCAGGTCGGTGAAAGAGTAGGCGTTGGGTTCGGATTTCATCAGCCAGTAGCGCCTTTCGGCCATGTCTTATCCTCCATTGATGTATGCTATCGGGGCGAATCCAACAGGATTAGTAGATTTTCACATTTTATCTCAGTTGAGTGTTGTTTGGGATTATTTGGATGACTGTTGAGCAAGATAAAATAATTCTGACGCCTGCCGAATATCTAGGCTTCGAGGTTGGCGAGGACAGGAAACTGGCTGGCTGGCCTGAAATTACAGACTACTTCAGGATGCTTGGCGAACTGTCAGAAAAGGTGCAGACGATTGAAATTGGTAGGAGCACGAAGGATAACCCGTTTCTGATGGCGGTTATCTCCTCTCCTGGTAACCTTGCTGAACTCGAGAAATACAGGAACATACAGGCACGACTAGCGGATGTTCGCACTATTTCGGATGATGGAGAGGCGGAAAGTCTAATAGCGCGTGGCAAGGCGGTCGTAGCCATCACTTGCAGCATTCATGCGACTGAGGTGGGGGCGGCGCAGATGTCTATGCTGCTGGCGCACGAGCTTGCGACGTCGCAGAGCGTCGATGCACAGGCGATACTGGACAATGTGATCTTGCTGCTGATTCCAAGCGTAAATCCTGACGGGCTGATTGATGTGAAAGCGTGGTATGAGAGCACGCTGGGCGAATCATACGAGGGGGTAATGCCGCCTTTCCTGTACCAGCACTACACGGGGCACGATAACAACCGCGACTGGTTTATGTTCACCCAGCAGGAAACGCAGCTGGTGCTGGAGCACTGCTTCAACGCCTGGCGTCCGCATGTAGTTCTCGATATGCATCAGACGCGCTCCAACGGGGTGCGGTTGATGGTGCCACCGTTCGTCGATCCGATGGGGCCGAATGTGGACGCGATACTGAACGCTGAGAGCGCGATGCTGGGCTCAGCGATGGCTGCTGACCTAACGGCGCAGGGCAAGGCGGGGGTCGCGATGAATGTGGTGTATGACTCGTTCAGCCCGAATCGTGCGTACCAACAGTATCACGCGGGAGTGAGGTTGCTGACGGAGGCGGCCGGAGCGCGCATAGCAACGCCGGTGAATGTGCCGGAGCGGGACCTACAGTCGGACCGGGGAGAAGCGCCAAAGGAAGTATCCTGGAATCATCCGCTGCCTTGGAAGGGCGGGATCTGGCGCCTGCAGGATATCGTAGAGTATGACTTTGCGGCGGCGATGTCGTGCCTCAGCCACTCCGCGCGACTGCGCGAGACGCTGGTGCGAAACTCACACAGTGTGGGCAAGAACGCGATAGAACAAAACGGGGCGCCCTATGCGTTCGTAGTGCCGTTGCAGCAGCACGACCACTCTGCCGCTGCGGAGATGTTGGACGCGCTACGTATGGGGCTTGTGGAGGTGCATGAAGCGACGGAGGCGTTCAGTGCGGATGGCGAGCCGTTTGCTGCCGGCGCGAGGGTGATTCTGTGTGGTCAGCCGTACTGGGGCTATGCAAGGACGTTGCTGGAACAGCAGAAGTATCCGGAAATGCCGACTGATCCAGGGAGTCCGCCGAAAGCGCCATACGATGTTACGGCGCACTGCCTGCCGATTCAGATGGGGGTGAATACTTACACGATTAGACGTAGATTCGCGGCGCAACTGAGAGTGCTTGAGGAAGACGAGCCTTCGATGCCGGAATCGGTGGCAGTGGCTAGTCCTCACCAAATCAGCGTAAGCAGTCCGACAGGGCATATTGTGCGTACCCGACGACGACAGGTAGCTGCAATCATACCAACTGAGTCGAATGCGAGCGCTCGTGCGGTGAATCGGCTGCTGGCGGAAGGCGCGCAGGTCTCTCGCTCGCGCGAGCCGATTGCGGTCGGAGGCGTGTCTTTTGCGCGGGGTGCGTTTATTTTGGAGGATTTTGGCGCTCTGAGAGGGATGATTTCAAATGGAGATGCGGGACTGCTGCATGACGTTGAGGGGGTGCCGGATGTGGGGAGGCATGTGATGGGGAAGCCGCGTGTTGGGGTGTATCGAAGCTATGTTGCTGCGGTGGAAGAGGGATGGACGCGGTATGTGCTTGACGAGTATGGCTTCGATTATGTGTCATTGCTGGACGGGGATGTGCGTGAGGGAGGGCTGGCCAAGCGATTCGATGCGATCGTGCTGCCGAATCAACCTGTGCGGCATATCCATCGTGGACACCGGGAATCGTACTATCATCCGAAGTATTCGGGCGGGCTGGGGGAGAAGGGCGCCGAGCAGCTGCGGGAGTTCGTGGAGCAGGGGGGAACGCTTATAACTTGGGATGGGTCGGCGCGGTATGCGATACGGCATCTCGAACTGCCGGTGCGAAATGTGCTGGCGGACCTGAAGCGGGCTGATTTCTACTGCCCGGGAAGTCTGCTGGCAGTGCTGCTGGACGCGGGGCACCCGATGGCATACGGGATGCCCAGGCTGACGGCAGTCATGTTCTACGACAGCCCGGCGTTCGACATACGGCGAGGCAGAGTGGTTGCGAAGTACCCGCTGCGGAACCCGCTGTTCAGCGGGATGCTGATTGGGCCGGAAAAGCTGTACAACAGGACCGCGCTGGCTAGCGTGCCGCTGGGCGAGGGCGAGGTCGTGCTGTTCGGGTTCAGGCCGCATTTCCGGGCACAGGCGCGGGGGACTTATAAGCTGCTGTTCAATGCGCTGTATGGGAGCGCGTATCAGGGATGAGATGAATTGATGGGACAGAGGCAGCCTTATCGGCTGCCCCTATGAAAGCGCGATGGGCTAGGACATGTTTAGCGATTCGCTTATCCCGTACTCGTCCGCCAAAGATTTCAGCAAGTCCCAGGTGGAGTCTTCGACGGTGATGCCTTCTTCGAGTAAGGTCTGCTCCCTTAAGTGCTCCAACTCGCCGGGGTAAAAGACTTCAGAAAAGCCTGCGGCTGTGGGCGTACTCTTGAGATACTGGGCGAATTCGGTTACTTCTTGTTTAAATTCGTCGAGAGGACGGAAAGCGCCCACGTTGAAAACTGCCAGGAAGCAGCCGTCGTTGTGGCGCCCTGAGGGGTCGTGTCCGAAGCCCAAGCCTGTGAGGATGCCTGAGAGAATCTCGACCATGACGGAGAGGCCGTATCCCTTGTGTCCTTCGGGGCCCCCGAGGGGCAAGACTGCGCCGCCGTTGCGGAGGTCGTTGGGGTCGGTTGACGGGTTGCCGTCCTTGTCGATTATCCAGCCTTCGGGGACTGACGCTCCGCGCGCGACCGCGACTCCGAGCTTTCCAGCGGCGACCGCGCTGGTCGCCATGTCGATGAACATGGGGCCCTCTAGGTTGCTGGGCATGGTGATGCAGATCGGATTTGTGCCGAGGCGAGGCTCGCGTCCTCCGAATGGGACGACTCCTTTCGACGACCTGCCTGAGTCGGCGGTCATGATGCCAATCAAACCTTCACTGGATGCCATAAGCGGGTAGTCTGCGACGCGCCCGACGTGACTCTGGCGGAAGACAGTGGCAGCGGCGACGCCGTGCTGCTTGGCCTTTTCAATGGTTATCTCCATCGCGTGCTCCGAGACAACATAGCCGAATCCCCAGTTGCCGTCGATGACGGTGGTGGTGGAAGATTCGCGGATGATGTCGAAGGGGGCGCCGGGCACGATGTGGCCGCGCTTTACTCGATCGATGTACGTGGGAATCTGGATGATTCCGTGCGAATCGTGGCCCGCTAGGTTCGCACCTATGGAGTGCTTCGAGACGATTGCGGCTTCTTCTTCGCTTGCGCCTGCTCCAATGAGAAGCTGAGCGGCGATATTCTGGAGTTGGTCGGCTTGGATGGTAGGCATTTTTCGCTCCTTAGGCTAATTCACAAGTTATGGATAGGACATTGACGATAGGATATGGAATTATCAGGATTCTTGCCAGTTTTTGGAACGGTCAATGGCGCGAAGCCAGTTTTTGTGGAGGCTGGCGCGCTTGTCCGGGCCCATTGACGGGTCGAAACGCTTGTCAGTGGCCCAATTTGCTGCGATTTCGTCCGTGTTTTGCCAGAAGCCGGTTGCGAGACCCGCGAGGTATGCGGCGCCCAGAGCGGTGGTCTCGGCGACGGCGTGCCGCTCGATAGGAATGCCGAGAATGTCGGACTGAAACTGCATCAGAAGGTCATTTGCCGTGCCGCCGCCGTCAACACGCAACAGCGGAATGTCCAAGCCCGTGTCGTTCCTCATCGCGTCCACGGCGTCTCTAGTCTGGTACGCGGTGGATTCGAGGGCGGCGCGGGCGATGTGACCCCGGCTCGTGCCGCGTGTAATGCCGACAATCGTGCCACGCGCATACATGTCCCAGTGAGGGGCGCCAAGTCCTGTGAAGGCGGGTACGAGATAGACACCTCCGTTGTCCTCGACCGAAGCGGCTAGCGCTTCGACATCGGCTGAGGCTTCAATGAATTGCAAGCCGTCGCGCAGCCACTGGACGGTTGCGCCCGTGGAGAAGATGCTGCCCTCCAGGCCGTAAGTTACGCCGTCGCCCAAGTCCCAGGCGATGATTGACAGCAACCCGTGGTCTGAACGCACCCGCTCTGTGCCTGTGTTCATGAGGATGAACGAGCCTGTGCCGTAGGTGTTCTTCGCCATTCCCGGCTCGAAGCACGCTTGCCCGAAGAGCGCGGCGTGCTGGTCTCCGGCGACGCCCGCGATGGGGATCGCCTGCCCGGCGAAGAAGTTGCCACCTGTGTATCCGAATATGCCACTCGATGGCTTAACCGAAGGGAGCATTGCGATGGGGATGTCAAGTGCTTCAAGCAGGTGCGGGTCCCATTCTAGGGTGTCTATGTTGTAGAGCATAGAGCGGGACGCGTTTGTTACGTCAGTGGCGTGAAGCGTGCCGTTGGTGAGATTCCAGAGCAGCCAAGTATCAACAGTGCCGAATGCGAGCTCGCCGTTTTCGGCACGCTGTTGCCCGTCGGGGGTGTGGTCTAGTATCCAGCGAATCTTGGTTGCAGGGAAGTAGGCATCAATGGGCAGGCCGGTTTTCTCCGTGACGTCTTCTTCGAGACCGCGCGCCATAAGCGCATCGCAGAGGGGAGCGGTTCTGCGGCAATGCCATACGATGGCGTTGGCGACGGGACGGCCAGTGCTTCGCTCCCACACTATAGTTGTCTCGCGCTGGTTCGTGATGCCGATTGCGATGAACTGGCGCGGGCTAATCTCGGTGGATTCGAGCAAATCTTGGACCGTTTCCATCACGGAATCGAAGATCTCGTTGGGGTTGTGCTCTACCCAGCCGGGCTGGGGATATATCTGGGTGATTTCTTGGTACGCTTGCCAGACGACCCGTCCGGAGCCGTCAACTAGCAGGGCGGTGGTGCCAGTGGTTCCTTGATCGATCGCGAGTATGTAGCCTGACGGTGGCATGAGCATATCTTTCGGCTGACGGGATGTAGAGGATAGGTTGATGTATAATTCGGTGCTGAGTATAAGACGCTGGGTTATGAATTGTGAAGGGGCAGGTTGAAATGGACGAGCGAAAGATTACGGTTACGGCGGGCAGTGTGCTGGTTGCGGCGACGATTAATGACAGCAGCACTGCGGACGCGCTGTGGGACGCGCTGCCGTTGGAAGCGTCGGCGAATACTTGGGGAGATGAGATTTACTTTAGAATTACGGTGCAGGCGGATGAAGAAGACGGGGCGAGCGATGTGGTGGACATGGGCGCATTGGCGTACTGGCCGCCTGGTCAGGCGCTGTGCCTGTTTTTCGGGCTGACGCCTGCTAGCAGAGGCGATGAGATACGGGCAGCGAGCACGGTGAACGTGATTGGTTCCATTGAAGGAGATGCTACTGTGCTGAAGCAGGTGCAGTCAGGGGCGCGGGTGGTTGTGAGTAGGGTCTCTAACATAGATGGACGGAACAGATAGGATGTGGTTATGAGATTGTTGTCTGAGTGTGTTCAGTTTGCGTAAAGAGTATCTGGCTTGACCCTAACCTGTGGGGCTCCTTGTCGTTCAATGGACGGCGTTTCCGCAAGCATCATAGGCCTGCAGCTCCCCTGAACAGGGGATTTCCTTTGCAACAGAGTGATACTGACTTTCAATAATAAAGGTTGAGATTTTGATGAATAGAAGATTGATATTCATAGGGGCGGCTGTTGCCGTGATGGCTATAGCCGCCTGCGCTGAGAGTGGAATGGATACGGGCGAGTCTGAGTCTGGTGGTGAACATGGTGAGCGGATTAGCGAGAGGTCTGAGGGTTCGGGCGAGCATGGCAGTGAAGGCGAAGGTTCTATGAAAGCGAAGTCCGGCGCTGAGGATGGCGAGGAGGACGCGACGCAGTATGGGCTTGGCGATACCTTTGACCAACTACGGGCGGGATCGCGGTTGATTGTGAGTTACAATGCGACGGATAATGCCTTTTTGGGAATTGTGGAGAATGTTAGCGAAACTACGCTAGATAGGGTTCGCGTCGAGATACACTTGTCGAATGGGGTAGAACTTGGGCCGACGCCATCAATTGACCTTTCGCCGGGCGAGATTGCCGATGTGAGGCTGGATGCGACGTCTCAGCCGTTCGATACGTGGAGCGCGCATGCGGAAGTAGGTGGTGGTGGTGGAGATGGCGGGGAGCATGGCGGCAAAGAGGGTTCGGGCGAACACGGCGGTAAGGGCGAAGAGGAAGGGTCGAGTGAGCATGGGCGTCGGGGCTAACGGGATATACAAGATAGATAAGATTTGGGGGGAGAAATGGGATTCTCGGAGGATATGCGGCGGGAATGCTCCAATATATGGGATACCGAGCACAACCATCCACTAGTTACCGGAATTGGCGACGGTTCTCTTGATCTGGAAAAGTTCAGATTCTATATGCAGCAGGACTACATCTATCTGATCGATTATTGCCGAGTGACTGCGCTTGCCGCGGCCAAAACGCAGGATGTTGAGGATATGGGGTGGTTCGCCAAGTTGCTGGATGAGACCCTGAATACTGAAATGTCGCTGCATGTGAGTTTCTGCGAGGACTTCGGAATCAGCGAAGAGGAATTACTGGCGACGCGGCCTTCGCCTACTACACAGGCTTATACCCGCCACCTTCTGCAGATCGCCTTCAGGGGGAGCATCGGTGAGATTTCGAGTTCCATCTTGCCGTGCATGTGGGGTTACAGCGAGATCGGGCAGATGTTGTATGACAGGGGCGTGCCGACGAGCGCGCCGTTGTACGCTCGCTGGATCGAGATGTACAACTCTCCGGAGTTTGCCGAGCTTGCGGCGTGGCTGCGGGGATTTCTGGACCGCATTGCGGAGGGCTGCGGTGCGGCGGAACTGGAGCGCATGCGCGAGGCGTTTGTGGTGAGCAGCCGGTATGAGTACATGTTCTGGGATGCAGCGTGGCGTATGGAGGAGTGGCCTGTCTGACATCGGTAGACAGGATGTGAGGGCTCGGGGATTATCTGAACATGTCCTTGGAGCGCTCGCGGATAAGAGGGGCGATTGAGGCGTCTTCCATGCGTTCGTATTCGTAGCCGCGAATGAGGGCTACGGGGACTTGGATTGCCTTGGCGGTAACTAGTTCGGCGGTGGCTGCGAGTTCGTCTGCCGCTGCGATGGTTGTTACCTTCAGGACGACTCCGTTGACATCGAGGGTGCCTCGATAGTCCTTTACGGGTTTCATGCCCGCGACGCCGATGGCGATGTTGGCGTGGCCGTCCCGCCAGGCGCGTCCGAATGTGTCAGAGATTATTATCGCCACTTCCGTGCCGCCGGTATGGCGTCTGATTTCGTCTCGGATTTCGCGTGCTGAACGGTCGGAGTCTTCAGGGAGCAGGCAGACGATGTCGTCGCCGGGGACGTTCGAGTTATCTATGCCTGCGTTGGCGCAGACGAAGCCATGCCGTGTCTCGCTGATGATGATGCCGCGTTCGGAGTCCATGCGTACGACGGCTCGGCTTTCGCGCAGCACAAGCTCGACGAGGCGAGGGTCCTTGTGCGTCTCTTCTGCGAAGTTCAGCGCGAGCGGAGAGGGCTGGATATTGTTGAGGTCGAAGAGTCTGTGCTCTGCCTTGGACACTATCTTCTGCGTCACGACGAGGACATCGCCCGTCTGCAAGGGAGTGCCTTGATCCCACGCGGCGTCTGCCATCAAAGTTCCCAGCGACTCACCGCCGATTATTTCCGGGATGCCGGTAATTCCGAGGACTTCCAGTCTTGGGACATTGTTCATGCTTGCGTTCTCCGAAACGAAGGCTAACATGGATGTGCTGCTGGGACTAGCCAATTGGTATGTCAGTATATCAGCAAGATAGACTACGAGCATGTCGGTTTAGGAGGCGAAGGAATGGCTGTGTTGAGAAGCCTGTTATTTGTGCCGGGAAACCAGCCTCGGATGCTGGAGCGAGCGTCCAAACTGAAGCCGGATGCCTTCATACCGGATATGGAGGACTCTGTACCGATCGACGAAAAAGCGAATGCGCGCGAGGTTACGTCGTCATATCTTGCTCAACTCGGGTCAGGTGGCACTCCAGTGATTCCCCGGGTAAATTCGCTGGATACGGACTTGCTAGACGATGACTTGGCGTCGGTTGTGGGTGAGCATATATTCGGCGTTTCGGTGGGTAAGATTGAAACGCCGGCAGACATTGCAAATATTTCGGAAAAGCTGGAAGCATTGGAGCGCAAGGCAGGAATTGAAGTCGGCAGCGTGAGACTGGTGCCGTGGATAGAAACTGCGATGGCGATAGTTCATCTGTATGAGATATGCAAGGCGTCTCCGCGTATAGTGGGCGTGGCGTTTGGCGCAGAGGACTTCACGAACGACATGGGCGTTGAGCGAACGGAGTCGGAAACGGAGACCTATTTCGCGCGCAACAGCATCGCGGTGGCGGCGCGGGCCGCTGATGTGTTGGCGCTGGACACTCCATACTTCAGCTTCCGCGATTCTGACGGGCTGAGCGAGAATGCGAGCGTCGCGAGGCAGTACGGATTTAAGGGCAAATTCGCCATTCACCCGGCCCAGATTGACATCATCAACGAAACCTTTTCGCCATCCGCCACTGAAATTGAGCAGGCGCAGCGAGTGGTGGAGGCGTTCGATGAGGCGGCTCGCCGAGGTCGCGGCTCGACATCGCTGGACGGAAAGGTGGTGGATGTGCCGGTGGTAAAGAGAGCGCAGGCGGTTCTCGAACTGGCTGAATCTATGAGGGACAGTGGCTGACTCGGCACGCTGAAAGAAATAAGAGATAAATAGGACGCAGAAATGGGAGATTCATCTAACAGACAGACCGACAAGATCCTGCTGAAGGGGCTTGCATTTTATGGGCATCATGGTGTGAGTCCGCACGAGAAGGCGCTGGGGCAGCGTTTCATTGTGGATGTAACGATGGAATGCGATGCACGCGCCGCCGGCCTTTCTGACGACCTGGCGGATGCGGTGGACTATGTTCCCGCCTACGAAATCGTGAAAGCAGTTATGGAAGGCGAAAGCAAAGACTTGATAGAGAGCGTTGTAGAGGATATCGCAGGGCAGATTCTCGAGACACTTAATGTGAGCGCAGTTAGAGTTACGATCAAGAAGCCTGAGGTGGCAATCAGGGGCAGTATCCTGTCGTACGCGGGATTGGAAATATATAGGCGGCGTGAGTAGGACTCGCTGCCTCCTTGATTTTCGCCTACCCTTGGATATGTTCGATGTAGCGGAAGGCCGAGCGTCGGACTGCTTCCTTGCCTCCGTACGTTACATTGCGGCCCCACCACCCGCCGTATATGCGGTCGAAGTCGTAGGGCTCCACAGCGGCTACGATGTTTTCAATCTCCGAGGCTGGCAGGGGTATGAGATTGGGGTAGCTTGTCATGAAACTGACGAACCGGCGGTCTGGAACGACGGTGATGGAATCGCCTACGAAAAGTGCCCCCTTGCCGTCCGCTCCGTCTGCCCAATGCAGCACCGCGCTGCCCTCAAAGTGACCGCCACACTGGATCAGGGTTGCGCCGGGCATTACCTCAAGGGGCTGTCCGTCCCAGTATTGGATGTTCGCGTGCGGGCGCATTACGTGTTCGCGGTCGGCTTCCGGAACGATGATGGTCGCGTCGTCGAACGCAAGGCTCCACGAAACCATGCTGTCGTAGAAGTGCGGGTGCGAAAAGCAGATAGCCTGTATACCGCCACGCGCCTGTATGGCTGCG
The DNA here is from genome assembly GCA_965222145.1 of Dehalococcoidia bacterium. Taxonomy (GTDB): domain Bacteria; phylum Chloroflexota; class Dehalococcoidia; order Lucifugimonadales; family JADFKI01; genus Bin90. Next base: position 1,084,688 of record CBDCTG010000001.1, read on the forward strand.
ATTGCGCTGTCGTCGAGCAGGCTGATGCAGTCGTAGAGTACATTGCCGGCAGGCGTCTGCAGCAGCAGGGCGCGCTGTCCAATAGAGAACGAAGGCACTATGCCTATACCGGTAAGACCGGGTTCAAGGTCCCGGACTTCATTGGCGTAACCTTGCGCCTTCAGCTCATCCATCGTGGTCCACTGCTGTCCGTCCCAGCCGATGTACTGGCGCGGATCATCGCAGATGGGGCAGTTCGGCGGAGGCGTCTCACTCTCGGTGAATTCGACGCCGCATGTCTTGCAGATATAGTTTTGCATCGCACCTACTAGTATATCAGTTTGTCGGCTGGTCGGTGTGCCAGTGGCGGCGAATGTCTGTTATTATTGTTGTGTTCATCGTGGTCTGGTGGCTACGATCTTGCTGTATTACAGCAGCATGCAGAGCATGCTTTGAAAATAAGGGGATGGGAGAGCGACTATGCCCGGCAAGGCTAAGACACTTGGTGAACTGCGAGCGAGCGGCTACAAGCCTCTGACTATACGCGAAGAGATACGCAATAATCTCATTGTTAAGATCCAGAACGGCGACGAACTTTTCCCCGGTATTGTCGGCTTTGAGGATTCGGTCATACCGCAGTTGGAGAACGCGATTCTCGCTGGGCAGGACATTATCCTGCTAGGCGAGCGTGGGCAGGCGAAGTCACGGCTGATTCGGCACATGGTGTCGCTTCTTGACGAAGAAGTGCCAGTTATGGACAGGTGCGAGCTTAACTGCGATCCCATAGAGCCTATTTGTGCGGAATGCAAAATTACGCTCGGTGCGGAGGGCGATGAAGCGACGGTGCGATGGCTGCATAGGGACGGGCGATATAGCGAAAAGCTTGCTACTCCGGACATCACCGTCGCCGACCTGATAGGCGAAGTTGACCCAATTAAGGTGGCCGAGGGGCGCTACCTTTCGGACGAGCTGACGATACACTACGGTCTGATACCGCGCACCAACCGAGGAATATTCTGCATCAACGAATTGCCCGACCTGTCGGAGCGTATACAGGTGAGTCTGTTCAATCTGATGCAGGAGCGGGACATCCAGATTAAGGGCTACCGCATTATGCTGCCGCTCGATGTCTTTTTGATATCGACAGCGAACCCCGAGGACTACACGAACCGCGGACGTATCATCACGCCATTGAAGGACAGGTACGGGGCGCAGATTCGGACGCACTACCCGCGTTCACTGGACGAAGAGATATGTATTGTGGAGCAGGAGTATGCAAACTTCGAAGATACGCATAGCAGCGTTAAAGTGCCGCATTACATGAAGGAAATTATCGCAGAGATAACGGCTCTGGCACGGCGTAGCCCAGATATCAACCAGCGTTCGGGTGTCAGCCTGCGAGTGTCCATTGCCAACTATGAGACGATTCTGAGCGCGGCGTTCAAGCGCAGCCTACGGCACGGCGAGCCCGCATCGCCACGAGTCAGCGACCTACCTGCCATAGTTGCATCCACCACCGGTAAAATTGAAATGGAGAGCGTGGAAGAAGGGCGGGAACTTCGAGTAATCGACGACCTTGTGAAAAAGGCCGTGCTGAACACATTCGGTCGCTATTACCAAGCGCGCCAGTTCGCGGACCTTACTCAGCAATTCGAGGAAGGCCTGACAATTGAGACGGGAAGCGATGTACCTTCTTCCGACTATCTTCGAAATTACGCACACATGGGTGAGGCGACTGAGTTGATAAAGGACATTGAAGAGTCTGAGGATGCCGCAGCAATTGCGTCGGCGGTGGAATTCGTACTGGAAGGGCTGCACCTGAATCGGCGGCTGAACTGCGACAGGGTCGGAGGCCAGTACATTTATAGCGGATAGGGCTGAAACTGGCATCGATAGACAGGATGGGCATGGTTATGTCCATCGGTTACTTGAGGATTGAAATATATGGCACAGGCTAAGCCTTTGAGCGAGATTCCACGAGCATACGAGCCGCAAAGCGTCGAGCAGCGCATCTACGACTTCTGGTCTGATGGCGGGTACTTCAAGCCGGAGATCGACCGTGAGCGCGAGCCGTTCACGATTATCATGCCACCGCCCAATGTTACCGGCGAGTTGCACATGGGGCACGCGCTTACGATTGCGCTTGAGGACCTGATGGTGCGCTGGCATCGAATGAAGGGCAACCCCGCGTTATATCTACCCGGCTCGGACCACGCGGGTATCGCTACGCAGGTGGTTGTGGAGCGAATGCTTGCGGGTGAAGGCGTAACTCGCCATGACTTAGGGCGCGACGGGTTCAACGAAACAGTGTGGCAGTGGGTAGATAGGTATGGCAGCAGGATATACGAGCAGACGAAGCGAATAGGCGCGTCATGCGACTGGACACGCGCGGCATTCACGCTGGACGAGGGACCGAGCAATGCAGTGCGCACGACTTTCGTAAATCTCTACAAGAAAGGGCTGATTTACAGAGGAGAGCGGATTACCAATTGGTGCCCGCGCTGCCGAACGGCGCTCTCAGACCTGGAAGTGAAATATCAGGAAGAGAGCGGCAATCTCTATAACATCCGGTATGTGCTGGAGGACGGCAGTGGCGCGCTGGTTGTCGCCACAACGCGGCCTGAGACGCTGCTGGGCGACACAGCGGTAGCAGTGAATCCGGAGGATGAGCGGTACACGGATCACATCGGTAAGAGCGCGGTGCTGCCTGTGATTGGCAGAAGGTTGCCGGTCATTGGGGACGCCGCCGTCGAGCTTGGATTCGGTACAGGAGCTCTGAAAGTTACGCCGGGCCATGACCCGACCGACTTCGAGATAGGGCAGCGACACGGGCTGCCGAGTGTCAGCGTGATGAATCTTGACGGTACGCTGAATTCAAACGCCGGACCTTACGAGGGTCAAGACATGTCGGAGGCTCGTAAGAATATAGTCGCGCAACTTGAAGAGGACGGGCTGCTGGAACACATCGAGCCGTATCGTCATTCGGTGGGGCACTGCGACAGGTGCGACAATGTTGTCGAGCCGATTATCACGAACCAGTGGTATGTGAAGATGGAACCACTGGCTAAGCCGGCGCGTGACGCCGTGGCAAGCGGCGAAACGCGGATAATCCCTGAGCGGTTTGCCAGGGTCTATTTCAACTGGATGGACAATATCCGCGACTGGTGCATCAGCCGCCAACTGTGGTGGGGACATCGCATACCCGTATGGTACTGCGACGACTGCGATGAGGTGATAGTGGAGCTTGATGACCCGACAATTTGCGACGCGTGCGGGTCTAGCGCGCTGAGACAGGACGAGGATGTGCTGGACACATGGTTTAGCTCGGGACTGTGGACGCACTCGACGCTCGGTTGGCCGAATGACAGCGAGGACCTGGATTACTTCTACCCGACTAGCGTGATGGAGACGGGCTACGACATCATTTTCTTCTGGGTGGCGCGGATGATGATGATGGGCATCGAAAATATGGGCGCCTCGCCGTTCCATACTGTCTATCTGCATGGGCTTGTACTCGACCCTGAAGGCGTAAAGATGAGCAAGACGCGGGGTAACGTGCTTGACCCGCTTCAGCTAATCGACATATACGGGGCCGACGCACTGAGGTTTGCACTGACGATTGGGAACTCGCCGGGCAACGACCAGCGTCTCAACGAGCAGAAGCTGGAGGCGAGCCGAAACTTCGCCAATAAGCTGTGGAATGCCGCGCGCTTCGTCATGGGCAACCTGGAAGGTGCTGGTGCGGCGCTTGACGGTTGGCATAGTCCCGATCTGCCCACACACAGGCAAGACCGATGGATAATGAGTCGTCTGAATCGCTTGACGGAACAGGTCGAACAGTTCATGCAAGACTACCAGTTCGGCGAAGCGCAGCGGGCGATTCACGATTTCTTCTGGCATGAGTATGCGGACTGGTACATTGAGATGGCGAAAATTCGGCTGCGGTCCGATGGCGATGACGAGGAGTCGCCGTTGCCGTATCTCGCTTATGTGCTCGAGCGCGTGCTGCGGATGCTGCACCCATTCATGCCGTTCGTGACCGAGGAGATATGGCAGGCTCTGAAGGAGCGCGTTCCAGCCGATCCCGATGCGCCCGACGCCCTGATTGTAGCGGAGTATCCGGATGCGAACGCGGATTTCTACGACGAACAGGCCGAGGACGACATTTCCCTGGTAATGGAGACCGTGCGCTCGATACGAAACTTGCGGGCTGAGTTTCGCATACAGCAACATCAGCGCATCGAGGCGGTGCTGGATCTGCCACAGGACGGCGCGGTCGCGGAGGCAGAGGCGGACGTAATTAAGATGCTGGCGCGTGTGGAGCCGTTGAAGTTCGGCGCCGAGAGCAACGGTGCTATATCGAATGACAGCGTTTCGCTGGTGCTGTCGAAGGGTGTGGTTACGATCCCACTGGGCGGACTGGTGGACTTGGACAAGGAACGCGAACGTCTTCGCAGCGAGATCGCGGACATCGAGCTCAACAGGGATCGGCTTGCCGTGCGCCTGAGTGATGAGCGGTTCTTGTCAAGAGCACCCGACGAGGTGGTAGAGCGCGAACGTGAACGGCTGGAGAGCATCGAAGAGCGTAAGGGCAGGGCGGAGGATATTCTGGCAAGGCTAGGTGGGTAGGGCGCGCCCGCGCTTAGGTCGAAATGCTTCCGCTACTAGTTACCGCTCGGCGTCGTAATGCGATGGATTCCTGCAAAAGCAGGAATGGCGAAGAGCGACATCTGCCTGCGCGAAAATCCTGCTGATGCTGTCACGCATTATGCCGCAAGTGGGACGCGACGGCAATATCATTGTTGCTGCCGCTGCGCTGCGAACGCTGGATTACGGCTTTATCAGTGTCTTTCTGGGCGTTTACCTGACGCTGCTGGACTTCAGCGCGCTGCAGGCGGGGCTTGTGTTCAGCGCGATAATGGCTGGAAGCGCGCTTTCCAACACGCTGGCAAGCTGGAAGGGCGACACCATCGGGCGCAAGCGGATGTTCATTACAATGTCGCTGCTGATGGTCGCGGGCGGGGTGGGCTTCTCGATTTCCTCAGACATTGTGGTTCTGATGTTGGTCGGCGTGTTCGCGGTGACGACTTCCGGGGGCGGCGACCGCACGGCTTTTATATCACTGGATACTGCCGTGCTGGCAGAAGCTACGGCGCCGTCGCAGCGGACGGTAGCGTTTAGCTGGTATAACCTTGTGACTATCTTTACCCGGTCGCTGGGGGCTCTGCTGATTGCGCTGCCTGTGCTGTTTCAGCAGTGGACGGATATTGGCGAACTGGCGTCATTCAAGCTGATGTTCGTTATATACACCGTCATTGCCGCTGGCGCTATTCTGCTGTACGCACGCCTGTCGCCGCGCATCGAAGTGCAAGGGAAGGCGGTTTCTGCGAGCAGGGAGAGCGTTCCCGCTGGGGCTCCGTCTGCTCGCGGTATTATATGGAAGATGACCGGATTGTCGGCGCTGGACGCGTTGGGCGGTGGGTTCGCAGTTCGCAGTTTTGTATCATTCTGGTTCGTGAACCGCTTCGGCGTTGACCTGCTCGGCATATCGGGCATCTTCTTTGTGGCACAGCTACTTAATGTGGTGTCGGTTGCGCTTTCTGCGCCGGTGGCTGCGCGCATAGGGCTTGTGAACACGATGGCATTCACGCAGGTTGCTGCGAACCTAATGTTCATCGGGATGGCGTTTTCGTTCAATGTGTGGCTGGCGGTGGCGTTTTTTCTGCTGCACGAGATATGCAATGACATGGATGTGCCCACGCGCCAGTCGTACACTATGGCAATTGTACCCGCGGAGTCGAGGACTGCGATGGCTAGCCTGAATAATCTTGGGCGCAATGCGGCGCAGACAATCAGTCCTACTTTGGCGGGGATTATCGCGCAGGTGGCGTATCTGGGTGCGCCCTTTCTGGTCGGCGCTGTTACGAAGCTTGTTTACAACGCCCTGCTGTTGCAGATGTTTCGCGGAATAAAGCCGCCCGAGGAGCATGGCGAAAGGGGCTGACTTTGTTTGTTAGATAGGACTGAGGGGATAGAGGCCGGACGTGATCCGGCATGCTCACCACTGACAATCGGTTGGGTCTAGGGTTGTTCTGGGGCGTAGCCGATGGCTGTCGAGTTGGGCTGGGCGTTGGCCAACTCCTGAAGCTGAGCCATGCCTTTCCGGGTGTCGCTTGCAATTTTGGCCTTGTCCGAGATGTGAACGCGGTGCTTGAAGAGCCAGTATAAGAACTCCTTGCATTGGCTGAGGGACATTGAACTCGCGTCGGGATAGCCCATCTGGTCGCAGAAATCTTGAAAGAGTTCTGTCCGGCCTCGCCGATAAATCCTAAAGAAGGCCTCTTCAGTGAAGTCGTCCTGATACTGATTGCCATTGCTGACTTCGCGCTTATGCACTTCGCGCTCGACCGCTAGCTGCAAGGCTTCCTCGACGACCACACCGTAGAAGTAATTTAGGTATCCGCTGTGCTTCTGCACACCGAGCAAATCTCTGAAGCCTTCTGCATCAAAACTCTCCGGGAAGCGGCCCGTGAAGAGCAGTGTTTCACGCTCGTCCTTCGGAATAAGGTCACCGGCAACATTGATCAGGCGCTCCGCCATTAGCAGCCAGTCGAATGCTTCTCCGTCGATGAAATAGTTGTTGTATCTGTCGCCTATAGTTTCTGTCGCAGTGCGCCAAATTGACATGGTTTGCAGTATCGCAGTGGGCCAGTCCACCCCGCGCTCAAGCGCGCCTAGCAGGTGCGCTATGGCTTCTCCGTCTGTGGGCGCAGTCGGAGCGACGGCATCGATGACATCATTCTCGTGCAAGTCTTGCAAACGCTTCCGTCCTCTTGCTTTTGGGCAACCTGAGATATTCGAGGAAACTGCCGAAGGGTAGAGTGTTGAGGATGTGGTGAGGTTCGCACCACGCTCTGCGCGCCACGCCAACTCCGAAGCGGGTGTTGTTCAGCGCTTCGATGGTATGGGCATCGGTACTGATGGCAAGGGGGACGCCAAGTTCGCGGGCGCGGGCCGCGTGGCTGTCTCTGAGGTCTAGGCGCTCCGGCGAGGCGTTGATTTCTAAAGCGGTACCGGTTTCCGCCGCCGCCCTGAATATGGCTTCATAGTCGGCTTCTACGGGTTGTCGTTCGCCAACGAGCCGGGTGCTGAGGTGACCGATGACATCTACGTGAGGGTTGCGCATCGCCTTAATGACACGCTCAGTCATTGTGGCTACGTCCTGACCCATACCGGAATGAATGGAGCCTATCACCCAGTCTAGGCGCTCAAGAACATCGTCATCGTAGTCGAGGCTGCCATCCGCGCGGATGTCCATCTCGGTGCCGCATAGCAGGCGAATGCCGCCGATGTCGCGCTCAAGTTGGCGGACAAGCGCCATGTGCCTTTCGAGCCGCTCTACACTAAGCCCGTTTGCGATTCCCCTGCCGACAGAGTGATCGGTCATTGCAAGATATTCCAAGCCGCGTTCTTTAACCGCGAGTACCATCGCTTCCATGGGGTCGCGCCCATCGCTCCAATCGCTGTGATCGTGAAGGTCGCCGCGGATGTCTGACACTTCGACGAGCCGCGGGATGCCGTTTTCGAGGGCCGCCTTGACCTCGCCGACACCCTGTCGTAGTTCAGGTGGAATGTATTGCAAGCCCAGACGGTTGTAGAGCGTCTCTTCTTCGGGGAACTCTTCGATGACGCCTGTTTCCCTGTCTGTGATTCTGTACTCGTTCAATGACAGGTTAAGGGCGTTTGCCCGGTCGCGTAGCAGAATGTTGTGCTGCAAGTTTCCTGAGAAGTATTGCAGCAGCGCTCCAAAGTGCCGCTCGTGCACCACGCGCAGGTCAACCTGAATCCCGTCGGTGAGATACACGGACGCCTTAGTGTCACCGTGTCCGATTACATCGGCAACGTTGGGCATTGCGACGAGCGCATTCAGCACTTGAGAGGGGTCGTCAGCCGTGCATACCAGGTCAATATCCCCGATGGTCTCCTCGAAACGGCGCAGACTCCCGCCGGGGACGATGCGCCTAATGCTGGGGCATTGTTCCTGCAGTGATCCGATTAGCCTGTCGTAGATCGGCTGCGCGCGTGCGATTGGCATTCGCTTGCTCTGGCTGCGTTGGAACTGGATCTGGCGAGCGATGTTCTCGGCGGTCTTCTTGCCGAGGCGTGGTAGGGACGCTAGGCTGCCGTCATCTATGGTTGCTTGTAGTCCGGGGATGTCGGTTACGCCAAGATCTTGCCAGAGTCGGCGCACGGTCTTGGGACCTAATCCAGGGATTTGCATTACTTCGAGGATGCCGTCTGGGAACTCAGTCTTGAGGTTGTCGTAGTAGCGCAGGGAGTCTGTCTCGACCATCTCGGCGATCTTTTCTGAGATGGCCTTGCCGATGCCGGGAATCGTTCGCAGGTCTTGCTCGTCGCGGAGCATGTCCTGGAGTTCCATGGGCAGGCGCTCGATGGTGCGGGCGGCGCGCTGGTAGGCGCGGATGGTGAAGACCTTCTCGCCCTTCATTTCAAGTAGGCCTGCGATGTTCTCAAATGTTTCGGCTATCTGGGCGTTGTTCATGGTATGCAGGTCAATCTTTCAGTTTCTCAGAAATTCAGGAGCTTGTGTCAAATGTTGTGGAAATTGCCTCCAGGTGGTTTAGCTCATCAAGCGGCGACTGCCCCCTCGCCGCTCACCGGCAACTCGGTTAAGATACCGTCCTCGAACTTCGCTCCGTCCACCAGCAAGCCCATAAGGTTTCTGCCTCCGTTCAGCGGACGCCAGCGCTCACTCAGCCTCAGCGACACCTTGAACACAAGGTACAATGCGCTGTCGCGACGCTTCATCCGCCGAGTGGCGTTCGTCCTCAACCTCACAGCGCTGAACACCGACTCCAGAAGATTCGTTGTCCGCAGATGCACCCAGTGCTCGACCGGGAAGTCATAGAAGCTCACGAACGACTCCCAGTCCCGAAGCACCGTATCGGCGGCATCTGAGCGACCATCCGCTCTCAGATCGGAGACGTACTCGTCCCTCAAGCGCTCGCACTCCACTCGCGTCGGCGCATACGACATCTCCCTCAACTGCCTGCGCGCCTCAGAGTTCAGCGCACGGTGGTTCCAGCGCCTCTGATGACCCGCAGTCGGAAACACCGCATCGAGCGCAGCCCACAGACCCAGCGCACCGTCTCCCACCGCCAATAGCGGCGCACTCAGACCCCGATCCCTCAAGCTCCTCAGCACACCAGACCAACTCTCCGTGCTCTCACGATAGCCAAGCTCCATACCGAGCAGTTCCTTCACTCCGTCCTCCCTTGCCCCCACCACGCATAGCAGCGCAGTCTTCTCCCTGTCCACTCCGGCTCCCAGGTACACTCCGTCCGCCCAGATGTAGGCGTACCTGCACTCGTCCAACTTCCTGCTACACCACGCCCGATACTCCGACTCCCACTTGCTCTTCAACCTCACGATCGCGTTCGGACTCAATGCCGCAGTCTCTCCCACCAACTCACGGAACACAGGCTCAAAGTCTCCGGTGGACAATCCCTCCAAGTACAACTTCCGAAACAGATCCTGCGTCTGACGACTCGTGCGCTCATATCGCCTGACTATCTTCGACTCGAACCCACCACCAGCCACCTCAGCAGGCACGTCCGACACCCTCGGCGCCTTAACCTCCACAGCTGAGACTCCCACCGTCAGTTCCCTGCTGCGGTGATAACCGTTCCTGTATCCGCGGAACTCCTCGCCCCGCTCATAGCGGTCCCTGCCCAGGAACCCGCTCACCTCCTCTTCGAGTGCCGCCGCGAGCATCCTTCTCGCCCCTTCCCTGACCATCGCTTCCAGCGTGTCGTCAACTACGTTCGCCTCTTCTTCGTTCTGATATACTTCCCTCACGGCGTGTCCCTCCAGTTTTTCGTCTCATCGACGGTTTGTGATACCTGGAGGATACGCCCTTTCTGTTACCTGCGCCTTTTCAATTTCCACAACTTCTGATATTAGCTTAAATTCAGTGTTCTGGCGTTCTGACAGGATTCACAATGCGGATTGCGTGTTTATCTTCCCCACCCCAATATTCCCCTTGAGGAGAAAGCACTCTCTTTACGCTGCCTTTGTTTCGGCGGATAGTCGGCGTTATGCGCCGTGGCAGCGCTTGTATTTCTTGCCGCTTCCGCAAGGGCAGAGTGAGTTGCGCCCGACTTTGCGGCTGCCCGCGGGGACGGCTTCGCGCTGGTTGGAAACGACGTTGGTCATCACACTGGCGTTATCGCGCTCTGATGCCCCGTTCGATCTCTGGCGGCGACCGTTGGCGTTCGCGTTGCCCTTGTTGCTGCCATTAAGTCGGGCGTTCTGCTGCATCATATCGCCGATGTTGTAGATTGCATGCACGATGTCGCGCTGGATGCGGGACTGCAAATCCTGGAACTTCTCGTGGCCTTCCTTCTTGTACATCACGAGCGGGTCGCGCTGTCCGAATGCGTGGAGACCGATGCCCTGCCTCAGGTTCTCCATCGCCGTAAGGTGCTGCACCCAGTTGCTGTCGATGACACGCAGCATCACATGGCGTTCCAGGTTGCGCATTTCGGCGGCGCCGAGTTCGTCCTCAACCTTCTCGTACAGGAAAGAGGCGTGTCCCAACACACCTTCCTCTATCTCTTCGGTGGAGTAGTCGCGCATGTCGTCAGGGTCTCTGAATTCAGGCGGCAAGGGCATAATGCCGCTGAGCTCGCGTACAAGGTCTTCCGTATTCCACTGCTCAGGATTGTTGCCGACGAGATACTGCTGCAGCATCTCCACTAGATTCGCCTCGACCATGGAGACCATATTTGCCTTGAGGTCGGCGCCGCCGAGAAGCTTCTCCCGCTCCCCATAGATTACGTCTCGGTGGGTGTTGACGACATCGTCATATTCGACGAGATGCTTGCGGATGTCAAAGTGGAAGGCTTCGGTCTTGACCTGCGCCGATTCGATGGCCTTGCTGACTGCCTTGCTCTCGATGTGCCCCTCTTCCTCCATAGCCCAGCCCATGAAGCGCTTGATGGTGTCGCCGCCGAAGCGCCGCATAAGTTCGTCATCAAGCGCGACATAGAAGCGTGATTGACCCATGTCGCCCTGTCTGCCGGAACGTCCGCGGAGCTGGTTGTCGATGCGACGCGCTTCGTGGCGCTCGGTGCCTAGGATGAACAGACCGCCTTGCTTAAGCACGCGATCATGTTCCGCCTGCCACTCCTCCTCAGAGATGCCCAGGGTTTCAGGGTTGCCGCCAAGAATGATGTCCGTGCCGCGTCCCGCCATATTTGTGGCGACTGTCACTGCGCCGGGACGACCGGCCTGAGCTATTATCTGCGCCTCGCGCTCGTGCTGCTTGGCGTTCAGGACTTCGTGCGCCACCCCTGCCTTGCGGAGCATGTCGCTGAGCATCTCAGACTTGTCAATGTCGGTAGTGCCTACAAGGATGGGCTGCCCGGCGCGGCTGCGCTCTTTGATCTCACCTACGACGGCGCGGTATTTGGCATCTTGATTTGGGTAGATCAGGTCCTGATCGTCCTGTCGAATCATCGGCATATTGGTGGGAATCTCTACGACTTCAAGCTTGTATATCTTCCAGAACTCTTCGCCCTCTGTGGAAGCCGTGCCCGTCATGCCTGACAGCTTATTGTAGAGCCTGAAGTAGTTCTGCAGCGTTATTGTGGCGTAGGTTACAGACTCGCGTTGCACTTTGACGTTTTCTTTTGCTTCGATCGCCTGATGCAGACCGTCGGAGTAGCGCCTCCCCGTCATGAGCCGTCCCGTGAATTCATCTACGATTACGACTTCGCCGTTCTGCACAACATAGTCGCGGTCGCGCTCGAATATGGCCAGCGCCTTGAGCGAGTTCTCGGCATAATGAACAAGCTCGAAGTTCTCCTGCCCGTAGATATTAGTGACATTCAGCATCTTTTCGAGCTTGGAGATGCCCTCGTTCGTAAGGGCCGCCGTGCGGTGCTTCTCGTCGATGGAGTAATCGTCTTCACCTTGCAGGGTTGTGGCGAGTCGGGCGAAGCGGCGGTATTCGTTGGGTGATTGTTGCGCGGGGCCGCTGATGATGAGCGGTGTCCGCGCCTCGTCGATGAGGATGTTGTCCACCTCGTCCACGATTGCGAAGTCGCGGTTGGTCTGCACGCGCTGCGCAAGTTCGACGACCATGTTGTCTCTCAGATAGTCGAAACCGAACTCGTTGTTCGTGCCGTATGTGATGTCCGCGGCGTAAGCCTCCCTGCGCTCTACGCGGCGTAGCTTCTCCATGCCTCGTTCGGAAGTCTCTGCGAGCGGGTCGAACATGTAAGCAGCCTGATTCTGGAGCACGCCAATCGATGCGCCTAGGAAGTGATAGACCTCACCCATCCACTGAGCATCGCGGCGGGCAAGGTAGTCGTTGACGGTGACAACATGGACGCTGCCTGTCAGGGAGTTAAGGTAAGCGGGCAGAGTGGCGACGAGCGTCTTACCCTCGCCTGTTCGCATCTCGGCAATCTTGCCCTGATGGAGCACCATTCCGCCGATGAGCTGCATATCGAAGTGGCGCATACCGAGAACGCGCTTTGATGCCTCGCGCACCGCGGCGAACGCTTCGGGCAGGATGTTGTCGAGTTCTTCGCCGGCTTCGAGGCGCTGACGGAACCGGTAGCGTTGCGTCACGAGGTCGGCGTCGGACATGCGCTCGAACTCGGCTTCGAGGTCGTTTATGGCTTCAACAGTGCGGCGCAGCTTCTTGAGCGCCCCTTCATTGGATCCGCCAAGCAGTTTAGTGAGTGAATTCAACATGATAGATCTGCCCCGTAGTCAAGAGATTCGTTCCAGCAACCGAGAGAATTGGTCCCACGGTCTCTTCTGTCGCTTTGCTTCGGCGAGCCGCCGAGGCAAACATGGCGAGCCTCTACTGCCTATTATAACCTACTTGGCAAATCGAGACTGAAGGCGGGTAGAAGGGAAGCTTTGGCGGCGACCAGTTAGGATGGGCTAGCCGCCTGCGCGCAGATGATAGACAGATGACAGAAAGGGGAGATGTTACGCGCCGCCGCCGTTGAACATTGCGCCGACGGATGTGCCGCTGTGGATGCGCTGAATCGCCTCCCCTAAGATCGGCGCGACCGATACTACACTGGTTTTCGTCCCCATCTTGGCGGGCGGGACGGGCAGGGAGTCGGTAACGACCAGTTCCTTGATCGTACTCTTTTCCAATATCTCGGTTGCCTTTCCCGCGAGAACGGGGTGAGCGGCGTAGCAGTAGATGTCGCGGGCGCCGTGGTTGCGCAGCGTGTCGGCGGTGGCGATGACAGTGCCGCCGGTGCCAATTTCGTCGTCAACGATGATCGCGGTCCTGTCGCGCACATCGCCGATTAGCGTCGCAGCCTCGACTCGCTCCTGATTGCCGATGCGCACCTTCTCCACGATGGCGATCGGAGCGTCAAGCCTGTTCGCCATGTTGCGGGCCCGCTTCGCGTCTCCGGCGTCCGTCGCCACCACGACGATGTTGCTTTTGACATTTCTGGCGTTGAAGTGATTTGCGAGATTGGGAATCGCGCTGAGTTCGTCGAGAGGAACGTTGAAGAACCCCTGTATCTGACCAGCGTGGAGTTCGAGGGTGAGCACGCGGTCTGCTCCCGCCGTTTCGATGAGATTTGCCACCAAGCGGGCCGTGATGGGCACGCGTGGCTGGTCCTTCTTGTCACTGCGAGCGTATGCGTAGTAGGGAATAACCGCGGTGATCCTACCCGCCGATGCGCGCTTGGCGGCGTCGATCATTATCAGGAGCTCCATGATGTGGTCGTTGACGGGGAAGGCGATGGGCTGAACGAGGAAGACATCTTGCTGGCGAATGTTCTCTAGTATCCTGACGAAGGTGTTGTCATTGCTGAACTTGAACACCTCGCACTTGCCAAGAGGTATGTCCAAGTAGGCGCAAATGTCCTTCGCCAGTTTGCGATGTGCGTTGCCGCTAAACACTTTTAGGTCTTCATATAGAGCCATTGAGTCCCTCTGTCAACATGCTTTCACGTCTCTCCCTTGCCCAAATTGGCGCGTCTCGGAAGGCGTGCCAAATGCGCATGTTCGGCGACTGCGAACTTACTGGAGTGCAATTATAGCACAGGCTCATTCGCCACTTTCAACGAGGTTGCGTGCAAGATTTGGTCAATCTTGTGTGGCGCAGGTGTTCGTTGCGCCGATAGCCATGCCCTCCTTTCTGGTCTATAATCAGCGCGGCATCAGTGCGCGAACAGGCGCTGACTGTGGCAAAACGGAGGTGACGGGATTGGCAAGGGAATCGGGTCGGAGCGTTCCCACGCATCCAAAATTGAGGCTACTGGAGCCGCAGCTAGTGGATTATCAGGGGCAGCGCATGATTTATCTGCACGATAGCCTTGGCATAGCCAGGGATGGGGCTCTGATACCACAGCCTCTCGCGCCACTGCTGTCGCTATGCGATGGAACACGGGATGTTTCTGGACTGCGCTCGGGTTTGCTGGTGCGGACGGGCAACACTCTTCCCGAAGAAGTCATCGCGCAGATTATCGAGCAGCTCGACGATGCGCTACTGCTGGAAAACGGCGCGTATCAGGATGCCGCCGCCGAGGTGGTGCGGCGCTATCGGCAGGCAAGGCATCGTCCACCGTCGCATGCTGGGCCCGTGTATCCGGGAGATGTGGCAGGTCTCAGAAGTGCGATGGGAGGCTACTGCGCAGAGACGCCGGTGCAGGAGAACAGCCATGCTCAGTCCGACGCACTCGTCGGTATGCTATGCCCTCACATAGACTACGCGCGCGGAAACAGAACATACGCAGAGTTGTGGCAACGCGCCAAGCCGTCGCTTGACGATGTGGAGCTGGTCATTATATTCGGAACCGACCATTCAGGCGGGCTTGGCATGATTACGCCGACACGACAAAGCTATCATACGCCATACGGCACTTTGCCTACGGACACGGATATAGTTGACGGACTTGCCGATGTCCTTGGCGAGAAGCGGGCATACCAAGAGGAAATTCACCATATCAATGAGCATTCCATCGAGCTAGCGTCTGTGTGGCTGCATCACTTTCTCGATGGGCGCGCATGCTCCGTCGTGCCAATCTTGTGCGGCTCGTTCCATCACTTTGTGGCGGGAAATGGGCATCCATCGGAGGATATGAAACTAAATTCGGCACTCGATTACCTGAGATATGCGACGACCGCTCGCAACACTCTGGTCATCGCGGCAGGTGATTTGGCGCATCTGGGGCCAGCATTTGGGGCTGATACTCCATTGGATACAATAGCGCGCGCCAAGCTCGCTGCAGCGGATAGCGAGTCGATGACTGACATCTGCAGCGGGGATGGCGCGGCTTTCTTCGAGCGTTCGCGCGCGGAATCGGACTCGCGCCGGATATGCGGCATATCGCCGATCTATCTTATGCTGGAGTATCTGAACGGAAGAAGCCTGCGTGGCGAATCTATGGGCTATGATCAGTGTCCGGCCGACCCTCAGGGCGGGTCGGTGGTGTCGATTGCGGGGGCACTGTTGTATGACGAGAGTTAACATGCTCAAGCACGATGGGCAGTATGCTTTTATAGCACGAATTGTGTGACAAATTCGTCAGAAACTAAAAGAGATTTTAAGTAAGCCGGAGGTGCAAATATGCTCGGTGTAGTATTTACGGGCAACGGCAAGTTGGAAATCAGGGAATTCGCAGACCCGTCGCCGGGTGTGGGGCAGGTCGTCGTGGAAATGAAGTCGTCCGGGCTGTGTGGTAGCGACCTGCGGCCATACCGCTCCTCGGCGGAGGATCTTGGACCCCGCGCTGAAGTTATTACCGGTCATGAGCCTTGCGGTGTAGTTGCTGAAGTCGGCGCCGGTGTGCGTAATGTGCGTGTGGGCGACCGTGTGATGGTGCATCATTACAGCGGCTGCCAGCGATGCGAATACTGCCAGACCGGTTGGACGCAGCTATGCCAGAGCGAGTACCAAAGGGTCTATGGCTCGGGGGCGCACGGCGGCAACGCCGACTATGAGCTCATCGAGGACTACATGTGTGTGCCAATGCCGGACGGTCTGAGCTACGAAGAGGGCGCAGCGATAGCGTGCGGAACGGGCACAGCATACCAGGCTCTGCGTCGGCTCGACGTGTCGGGGCGCGATGTGCTTGCGGTATTTGGGCAGGGTCCAGTGGGACTGAGCGGCACATTCCTCGGGGCACAGATGGGCGCTCGCGTGATTGCCGTTGATCCGGTTGCGGAGCGCCGGGAGCTTGCTGAGGCGTCAGGCGCGTGGAAGAGCATCGACCCGATGCGGGATGACCCGGTGAGCGCGATATATGAGCTGACAGGCGGCAGGGGCGCAGACTGCACACTGGACGCCACGGGTATCGGAGATGTGCGCGCAAACGCCATTCGCAGCACGCGCATTTGGGGACGCGCTTGCCTCGTCGGGGAGGGTGGCACAATGACCGTCGAACCGTCGCCTGACATCATTCACCGTCAGCTTAACCTGTTCGGCTCGTGGACTTTTAGCAAGACGGTGCTGGAAGAGCTGGCGACTTGGGTCGTGGAGCGCGAAATTCCGTTGAGCGACATAATCACACACCGTTTCACGCTGGATAAGGCCGAAGAGGCCTTCACGCTGTTCAGTGGCGCGACTACGGGTAAAGTGGTTTTCAACTGGGACTAAACGGTGGCCTAATTCCTGAAACGGGCGCACGTGCTAAAATGCGTGTGGCCTGCCTGAGGCATGCTGACCCGAGAACTGGTAACTTGCCAACTATGTTGGTACTACGAAGGAGCAAAAGACATGCGCCCAATAATGGATGTCGCGGCTGAGCTGGGACTGGACACTCAGACACTCATCCCGCAGGGTCACTATAAGGCTAAGATACCGTTGAGCGCCGAACGCACGGGCGGCAAGCGAGGCAAGCTCATTGTCGTAACAGGCATTACTCCGACGCCTGCCGGAGAGGGCAAGACGACCACGACCGTCGGCATGGCACAGGGTTTCGGGAGATTGGGCAAGAAGGTCGTTGCGACGCTGCGAGAGCCTTCACTCGGACCCATATTTGGCATCAAGGGCGGCGGCACAGGTGGTGGATTGTCGCTGGTGGAGCCGCAGGATGAGGTGAACATCCACTTCACGGGAGACGCGCACGCCGTTGGTTCGGCGCACAACCTGCTCGCGGCTCTGACGGACAATGTGGCGCAGCGTGGACAGATATCCGGTTTCGGACCTACTGGCATCACTTGGCGGCGCGTTACCGATGTCGAGGACAGGGCGCTGCGGACTATTGTTTCAGGCATCGGCGGTTCGCCGAACGCTCCGATGCGAGAATCCGGCTTCGACATCGTAACTGCATCCGAGATTATGGCCGTACTCGCGTTGTCGTCCAGCCTCGAAAACCTGCGAGAGAGGCTGAGTCGCATCGTGGTCGGGCTGACCGACTCAGGAGATCCCGTTACGGCTGAAGATGTGAACGCTGTCGGCTCGATGATGTCGCTGCTGCGATATGCGGTTCAGCCGAACCTCGTGCAGACAACTGAGGGGCAGCCTGTCATCGTGCATGCGGGTCCGTTCGGAAACATCGCGCATGGTTGCAGCTCAGTGATCGGCGATAGGATTGCCCTCGGTTATGCCGACTATGTGCTTACGGAAGCGGGCTTCGGCGCGGATTTGGGCTTCGAGAAATTCATGCATATCAAGGCGCGCTTCAACGGGCTTGAGCCTAGCGGCGCGGTCATCGTGGCGACGGTGCGCGCACTCAGATCGCACGGCGGCGCGTTGAGGCGTCAACTTGATACGCCCGACGAAGACAGGGTTCGCCGGGGCATGGCGAATCTGGTACATCTAATTGGCGCAATCCGCTCGTTCGGCTTGCCCGTAGTCGTTGCGCTTAACAGGTTCCCATCCGACACGGAAGGCGAGCTTGCGATAGTCAAACAAGGCTGTGAAGAGGCGGGCGCATTCGCTGCCGTGGACACTCGCGTTTTCACCGAGGGCGGTGCAGGCGGCGTTGATCTCGCCGAGGCCGTAATCGAGGCGACTTCCGGAGACGACCCAGAAATTACTTACATGTATCCAGAGGACGCTTCGATTCGAGACAAGGTGCTGGCGCTGGCGCAGAAGATGTACGGAGCGGACGATGTTTCGTGGGCGCCATCCACACGGAGACCTCTGCGCCGCTACACAGAGCTAGGGTGGAGCGACCTGCCGGTATGCATGGCGAAGACGCACTTGTCTATATCGCACAATCCGCGTCTGAAAGGCAGGCCTTCAGGTTACACGTTCGAGGTCAATGACGTGCGTGCATCGGTGGGCGCGGGCTTCATCTATCCGATCGCCGGAAGCATAATGACGATGCCGGGGCTGCCAGGTTCACCGCGCGCGCTCGATGTGGATGCTGCGGGGAATATATTGGGGCTGTAGGTCAGGGCGGTCGGTTTGCAGCGGTACGAACAGTTTTCAAGTATATCGGCAGGCCGATCGCCTATGACGAATTTATGAAGTGTTGATGCGATGCCTGAGTTCTTCAATGTGCTTGCACCGGACGCTGCATTCGAGGCGGTAAGGCCGATGCTGCCTTTCGGAGTAGGCGCCGAGGTCATATCGACATCAGAAGCGCTCGGTCGTATTACGGCTGAGGACATTTATTCGCACGAAGACCTGCCTGCCTTTGCGCGCTCGACAATGGACGGGTATTCTGTGCGGTCGCGGGACACCTTTGGCGCAAGCGAAGGACTGCCAGCGTACCTTGACCTTGTCGGCGAAGTGTCGATGGGCGAGGCTGCAACTGTGAGTCTTGGTATTGGCCAAGCCGCGAAGGCTTACACGGGAGGGATGCTTGCTCAAGGCGCGGACTCTGTGGTGATGGTTGAGCGGACGCAGGCTCTGGACGAAACTGCGATAGAGGTGTTACGTGCGGTGGCGCCCGGCGAGAATGTCGTGCAGGTAGGAGAGGATGTGCGTAAAGGCGATGTCATTCTGCCAAAGGGCAGCTTGATTCGCCCGCAGGACATTGGCGGAATGCTTGCGCTGGGCATCATCCAAGTTGCCGTGAATCGTAAGCCGCTAGTGGGGATTATCTCGACAGGCGACGAGCTTGTGTCACCTTGCTCCGAGGTTGGCGCTGGGCAGATACGCGACATTAACACTTACACCATTTCTGCCCTCGTTACGCAGGCAGGCGGGAAGCCCAAGCCGATTGCGTTGGCACCAGACGACTTAGAGGCGCAGCGCATTGCAGCAGTTCAAGGATTGGCTGAATGCGACGCCCTGGTGTTCTCTGCGGGGAGTTCTGTCAGCAGCCGCGACCTGACCGCCGACGTCATCAATAGCCTGGGCGAGCCGGGCGTAATCGTTCACGGCATATCCATCAAGCCTGGCAAGCCTACGGTCATCGGTATGGTTGACGGCAAGCCCGCATTTGGACTGCCAGGCAACCCAGTGTCTGCGATGGTCGTGTTCGATTTGGTAGCGCGTCCAGCAATATTCCATCTTAGCGGCTGCAAGCGGGTTCCCGCACTGCCAACCGCGCAGGCGACGCTACTGCGGGACATACCATCGACGGCGGGACGCGAAGACTATGTGCCGGTGCGAATGGAACGCACAGGCGATGTAGTCAGCGCGGAGCCAGTCTTTGGCAAGTCCAACCTGATATACACCCTGATTCGCTCGGATGGCGTCGTCAAAGTGCCGTTGGATAAGTCTGGCCTCTATGCAGGCGAGTCAGTTGATGTGCGGGTGTTCTGATACTGACAATGACGATGTGAGGAAAATATGAGTGCTGAACCCCAGCTCTTCAGGATTAATCCTGACACTCGCGAATCCGAATCAATAACGGAAGTAGAGTTTGCCGCACTAGGGTTTCAAGAGCGGCGCGATATTCAAGAGTGGATAGCTGCGAATCCCACCATCTTGGGGCAGAACTTGCTGATAATCGGCAAGGAATTCAGCGGTTTTGACAGGACGAACGAGCGTCTGGACTTATTAGCAATTGAACCTGATGGCACACTGGTCATCATCGAATTAAAACGAGACGACACGGGTTCGGACGCACACTGGCAGGCTATCAAATACGCTAGTTACTTCCGCCATGCACAGGATGACAGCATCATCCGTATGCTCGCCGCATACAAAGACGTATCCGAAGAAGACGCTGGAAGCATGCTACTGAAGCATCTAGGAGATGATGACTTCAGCAGTCTGAACCATGACCAGCGTATAATTCTTGCTAGCCATAGGTTTGCGCCGGAAGTCACCTCTGCCGTGCTTTGGCTTAATGAAAAAGCGCCAGACGACAACTTGATAACCTGCGTTCAGTTGATTCCCTACATGGACTCGAAAAGTCATGCGCTCTATGTTCAAGCAAATACGATAATTCCAACCCCGGGCATAGAAGATTACATCATCGGGATTAGCGGACTGCAAGATGACAGCGGCATTCGAAATACTAGAGGCCTCGGAGCGGCTCTAAGTAGGACATTCCAACGAAACATAAACGATGAAGTAACGCCCTTTGTTAGAAGGGTAGGAGAACTGACTATCAATGGGCTACTTGATGAGATCAAGCCAGATAGGACAAGCAGGTGGGGTGTTGGAGGTCCGAATTTACGACATTATCAGTTCTGGTATTCATCTCCGCCTTGGGGGAACTGGAAAATGTCCTATCGCATTGATTTGTACCCGCAAAAAGAAGTGGATTTATGGCGGGTCAAAGTACTGTTCATACACGACCAAAATGGCTTGGAAGAGCGTCTTACCGACCTTGATCTTCACAATGAACAGAGATTTGAAGATCACCGTATTGAAGTCGAGATAGGGACTGATGCCTTGAATGATGATTTCGCTGTCAAGATAGCTGACATGGTGAAGGACTTCATTCGGGCGATTACGCCGATAGTCAATGACTTCCTTGAAGAGCGCGAAGAAGAACCCGTCCAATGACTCACTCCCACCGACATGGCCGCCGCTACTATCTCAGCGACATTCCCCTTGAGGATGCGCTCGAGCAGTACCTTGGCGCGCTGGAGGGCGCTGGGGCACTGGAGCACATGCAGTCTGAGATCGTGGCGCTTAACAGTGCGAGAGGGCGGGTTACGGCCGAACCAGTTTGGGCGAACATTTCCTCACCACACTACGACTCGGCGGCTATGGACGGGATTGCGGTTCGAGCCTCGGACACCGTCGGCGCAACTGAGACTTCTCCGTTGCAACTAGCCGTAGGTAAGCAGGCGGTCTGGGTGGATACTGGTGATCCTGTGCCTGACGGCTTTGACGCCGTAATCATGGTAGAAGTGGTGCATGAGGTTGACGGCAATACCCTAGAAATACAGTCGCCTGCCGCGCCGTACCAGCATGTGCGCCCTCTTGGAGAGGACATAGTTGCGACAGAACTGGTGCTGCCTGAGAACCACACGCTACGTCCAGTTGACCTCGGTGCCTGCGCTGCTGCGGGGCTATCGGAACTTCCGGTGCGTCGCAAGCCGAGCGTCGCCGTAATTCCCACGGGCAACGAACTTGTGCAGGTAGGAAGCGACCTGAAGCCGGGTGATATTATCGAGTTCAACTCGTTGGTGCTGGCGGGCATGGTCGAGGAGTGGGGCGGAGAAGCCACGACATTACAGGCCGTACCGGATGATTTCGACACGCTGCTAAACGAGGTTCGTGACGCGGCGCAGCAGCATGACATAGTCCTAGTCAACGCTGGGTCGTCGGCGGGAAGCGAGGACTATACTGCCCGTGTGATAGAGACTCTTGGCGAACTGGTGGTGCATGGTACGGCTATTCGACCAGGGCATCCTGTCGCGCTCGGAGTCGTGGATGGCAAGGCGGTGCTAGGTATCCCTGGCTATCCAGTGTCGGCGGCGCTGACAACCGAATTGTTCGTGAAGCCACTGATTGAGCGCAAGCTGGGCGTGCCCGCTGTCAATCGCAGCATTGTGAAGGCGAATATCACGCGCAAAACGCTGTCGCCGATGGGCGAGGACGAGTTTCTGCGCGTGCGATTGGGGCGCGTGGGCGAGAAACTTGTGGCAACGCCGGTAGAGCGAGGTGCGGGTGTGATTATGTCTCTCGTTCGCGCTGACGGCATAGTTAAGATTCCGCGCTTTTCTGAGGGGATGGACGCTGGGGCAGAGGTGGAAGTTGAATTGCTGCGGCCTGTCGAGGCTATCGAAGAGACGGTCGTTGCAATCGGAAGCCATGATATGACGCTCGACCTGCTCGCAAGCCATGTGCGGCGCGAACGCCCGAATATGACTCTTGCATCGTCGAATGTAGGCAGTATGGGCGGGCTCATAGCGCTGGCGCGCGGGGAGGCGCACATTGCAGGTTCGCACCTGCTGGATGAGGCGACCGGCGAATATAACCTTTCGTTTATCTGGCGCTTCCTAAGAGGCAGAAACGTCGTAGTGGTCAATCTTGTGCAGCGCATACAGGGGCTTATCCTGCCGAAGGGCAATCCGCGGGGCATTGAAATTCTGGACGATCTGACGCGTGACGGCATAGTGTTTCTCAATCGGCAGCGAGGCTCAGGGACGCGCCTGCTGCTTGACTACAAGTTGAACGAGTTGGGCATCGAACCCGATAGCATTCAAGGGTACGACCGCGAAGAGTACACGCATCTTGCCGTCGCCGCTGCTGTTGCGGGCGGTCGCGCTGATGTGGGCTTGGGCATCCTGTCTGCCGCCAACGCGATGGGGTTGGACTTTGTGCCGCTGCTGTCAGAGCAGTATGACCTTGTGATACCTTCAGAGCACTATGAGAGCGAGAGAGTGCGGTTTGTACTGTCGCTCATCAGAAGTGACGCATTCAAGGCTGAAGTGAATGCCCTTGGTGGGTACGAAACCGCGACGATGGGGCATGTGGTGGCGGAGCTCGACTAGCATTGGACTGAAACTGATTAACAGGATGGACAGAATGACGGGATTGTCAGGCATAGTGCTGGCGGGCGGGCTGAGCCGCAGGCTGGGGCGTGACAAGGCGGTTGAACCTTTCGGTGACGAGCCGCTGATAGCGCGGGTTATTGGTCGTCTCAGCACCCTGACGAATGAGACTGTCGTTGTGGTCAACAACGAGGCGCGCGGCGCAGAGCTTCCGCTTCCTGATGAAGCGAGAGTCGCTGTGGACATCTATCCTGATTCAGGTTCTCTTGGCGGTATATTCAGCGGTCTCACGGTGGCAAACACGGATTGGGGCTTTGTAGTGGCGTGCGACATGCCCTTCCTCAACACAGACCTGATCTCTCACATGCTTACCCTGCGGGAAGACTATGACGCCGTTGTGCCCCTGCTTGACGGATACCCGGAACCCACA
This sequence comes from Dehalococcoidia bacterium, assembly GCA_965222145.1. GTDB lineage: Bacteria > Chloroflexota > Dehalococcoidia > Lucifugimonadales > JADFKI01 > Bin90. Next base: position 1,107,963 of record CBDCTG010000001.1, read on the forward strand.
CACGCTGCCTACTCGAAGGCATGCTTGCCGCATATAGAGAGCCGGCTCGAGGCCGGTCAGTTGAAGATTGCGGGCTTCTTCGACGATGTGCGCGTCAGGTATGTATCTGAGAGTGAGATACTCGGCTATGACGCTGAGCGTCTGAGCTTCTTCAATGTGAACAGGCCTGACGACCTCGAGCGGGCACTTGCGCTCGTTGAAGAGGGCAGGTAGCAGCGCCGTGGGATCGACCGTCAGCATCTCCATCGAGTTGTTTGGGACGGCGCGCATGGCCTGTGGACGTAAGCTGATTGAGACAAGAGTCCCGGCGCATGGAAGCATTAAGGACTTGGCGTTGGTTCTTGCGCGAATTTGCCCTGAACTAGTTGGTGTCGCGTTGCGCGACGACCTGAGCGGCTTGCTTGCGAGTTACACGCTCAATCTCAATGCTACTGAGTTCGTTGAAGGTGATGAATTAACGCTCAGAGACGGCGATACGCTCCTTCTTTTCTCCAGCCAGGCAGGTGGCTAATGCGGCACTTCCCCTACATGGTACAATGTGCGCAAGTCGCAGGCTAAAACGCCAATCACGCGGCAACATTGTCGTAGGGTGTGAACATTTTGATTAACGGCCAGGACGGGCTTTACGGCTACAATGGCAGGGCGCTAGTCGTTGACCTCACACGACAACAGAGTTACTGGCAGACGCTCGACGCGGATGTGCTACGCCGATTCATTGGCGGTACGGGCCTTGGCACATATCTGCTGTACACGCATTGCCCTCCGGGAATAGATGCTTACGACCCTGCGAATCCGCTTATCTTCGTTACAAGCCCCCTTGTGGGAAGCAGGCTCACCACATCCAGCAAGTTCGCCGTGCTCACCAAATCCCCGCTCACAGGCTTCATAGGCGACTCGTTGTCGTCCAGTTTCATGGCGACCGAGTTGAAGAAGACGGGCTGCGACGCGCTTATCGTCACCGGCAAGAGCGAATCACCGTGCTTGCTGTCCATCGACGATGGTGAGGTGAAATTCCTCGATGCTCGCAGTTTCCTGGGGATGACTACGCTCGACACTGAACGGGCGATCAAGCAGCAACTAGGGCATCGCACTCGCGTTGCCTGCATAGGGCCTGCTGGTGAGAACCTTGTTCGCTTCGCCAGCATCACGAACGATGGAGGGCGACAGGCTGCCCGCACGGGACCCGGGGCGGTGATGGGGTCAAAAAATCTCAAGGCAATCGCGGTTAGGGGCACTCATGCTGTTCCTGTCCGTGATCACGATGCATTGAATAGCATCGGCGCCGACCTTACTCGGCGCAGTCTCGGCCCAGCAACCGAGAAGTACAGGACGCTCGGCACCATGGCGAATGTGTCGGTGTTCAACAGCCTTGGCACACTACCTACTCGCAATTTTCAGCAGTCCACATTCGACGGAGCAGAAGGCGTGAGCGCGGAGAAATTCCACGAGTCGAATTTCGTGAAGAACGCCCACTGCGCGAATTGCACCATTGGCTGCGAGAAAATTCTGGTTACGAGCGATAAAGGCAAGAAGGCGCAAGGACGCATGGAGTACGAAAGCGCCTTTGCGTTGGGTCCGCTGGTTGGTGTTGCGGACGGCAATACCGTCATTCGAGCATCGACTCTCTGCGATGAGCTTGGCATGGATACTATCAGCGTGGGCGCGACTATCGCGTGGGCGATGGAGTGCTTCGAGCGGGGCATCCTGACTACCGAAGACACAGACGGCATTGACCTGCGCTTCGGCAGTGGAGATGAACTCCTCGAATGTGTGCGGCTCATCGCTGAACGCAAAGGTATCGGCGACTTGCTTGCGGAAGGCAGCAGAGGCGCGGCGCAGTTAATCGGGCAGGGGACGAATGCATGGGCTATGCAGGTTAAAGGCCTGGAGATGCCGGGCTACGAACCCCGCAGCCTGAAGACAATGGCGCTTGGCCTTGCGGTTAGCACCAGGGGGGCGTGCCACAATCGCTCTTCCGCCTACGAAGCGGATTTTTCGGCGCGGGTCGATAGGCTCAAAGTCGATGAGGTGCGCGGGCGCATTACTGCTGAGGGCGAAGACTTCTCCGCAGTCTTGGACTCGCTGATATGGTGTAAGTTCCTGAGAAAGGCATTCGGCGACCTATACGAAGAGTCGGCTGAGATATACCGTCATATCACCGGATGGGATATGACCGCAGAGGAGCTTCAGCTGGCAGGCGAGCGCATCAACAACCTGAAGAAGCAGTTCAATATCCGAGAAGGCTGGTCGCGTGATGACGATACCCTGCCACCGAGAGTGTTTGACGAAGTGCTCCCTACGGGAGTTGTGGAAGGTGTTGGCTTGAGCAGGCAGGACCTGGATATGATGGTGCAGGCCTACTACCTAGCGCGTGGCTGGCGCGAGGATGGTACCATACCTGCCGCGAAGCTTAAGGAACTGGGGTTAGAGGATGTTGTGTTAGAAGCGGTCCCTTCGCTCTGAATATCGGTGCAATGAGAGGCTACATTGAATAGAGACAGGAACGAATTGCGGGCTACTTTGCGGCAGAACTTCCCGCACAGCCGCGGCCAACTGCTGCCAGCGCTCCATTTCTTGCAGCACGAGTTTGGCTACCTGCCGGACTGGGCAATGGAGGTAGTGGGCTGGCATCTTGGCATACCTTCGAGCGAGGTGTACGGGGCTGCTACGAGTTACACCGAACTTCGCATACTCAAACCGGGCGATCACGTGATTCGAGTCTGCACGGGGCTGAGCTGCTGGCTCAATGGCGGCAGGGAACTTGTAAAGAAGGCGCACGCCGAACTCGGCACCGACGGTCTGCGGGACTCGGTTACACTGGAAGAGACGCCCTGCGCTTACATTTGCGGCGTCGCGCCAGCAGTTGAGATTGATGGGGTGTGGCGTGGCAGAGTCAATGCAGAGTCGTTCAGCGGCATCGTGCAGGAGGTGTCGTCTTGACGGACGCTGTATCTAGGGCTGTGGAGTCACTTCGCAATTCTGCTACCGAAGGGCAAAGGGCGAGAACGGGCATGACCCGCGTTGTGGTGCAGACGGGGCACTGCTCGCAGGCGGTTGGCGCGGACGATGTTGCGAATGCAGTGGCTCAAGCCATGCCCCAGGACGCCTATCTGGTGACTGCCGGCTGTGACGGCGCGTGTTTCGGCGCGCCCAAAGTGTCCGTGACCCTGCCGAACGGGTATCTCAATGAGCAATGGAACATGACTGTCGAGAACGTGCGGAAAGGGTTCTCATTCATCAGGTCTGTTGATCCCTGTGACTCGGAGATTTCCGATCCATCTGACTTCCTGAATAAGCAACACCGCTTGACCCTTGCGGGATGCGGTATGTTAGACGCTCTTGGTATTGACGACTACATCCTGAGCGGAGGGTATAGCGGTCTGGCTCGCGCCCTGTCAATGCAGGCGGAGGATGTGATAGAGGATGTGCTGGCATCCGGGCTGCGCGGACGCGGCGGCGCTTACTTCCCGGCGGCGCTGAAATGGCGTGGAGCGCGGACGGTTATGAACACGCCGCGATACCTTGTAGTGAACTGCGAAGAGGGCGAGCCGGGTATCTTCAAGGATCGTCACATCATGGAGGGCGTGCCGCACCGCCTCATAGAAGGCGCAATCATCGCCGCCTACGCCTCTGACGTTCATGAAGCGTACATCTACATCAATGCCGAGGCGAACCTGTCCGCAGATCGAATGCAGATTGCCATTGAGCAGGCATACGCCAATGGACTTCTTGGCGATAGCGTCCTTTCTTCAGGCTACGCGCTCGAAATGCAGATTGTTCGTGGCGCGGGCGGCTACGTGTGCGGCGATGAGACGACGCTCCTTAACACGATGGAGGGGCAGCGCCGCGAGCCCCGTCAGCGTCCCCCATTCCCGACGGAAGCCGGGCTTTGGGGTCAGCCGACCGTCATCAATAACGCCGAAACCCTGTCGAGTGTGCCATATATACTCGCCAACGGAGCCGATGCCTTCGCCGCTATCGGCACTGAAGACGATAAGGGCACAAAGATAATCAGTCTGAGCGGTGCGGTTCTACATGGGGGACTGGTGGAAGTGCCGATGGGGGCTACGCTGCGAGAGATTATCTACGACATGGGCGGCGGCACACCCGGCGATGCCGAACTGACAGCGATTGCTGTGGGAGGTCCTTCGAGCGGCATATTCCCTGTGTCCATGCTGGATACGCCCATAAAGCCGGGATTCATCCATGAGTCGGGCGTTATGCTCGGCGCGGGCGGCGTCATCGCGCTCGACGACAGTGTGAGCGTCGTGGATATGATGCGCAAGCTCGCGGCGTACAATGCAGACGAATCGTGCGGCAAATGCACTCCTTGCCGAGAAGGGACGCCGCGCATGGTGGAGCTTGTTGACAGCTTCGTATCGGGACAGGCGTCGGTTAGCGATCTTGAAGAACTGCGGCAGCTCGCCGAACTGGTGAACGCCGCTTCTCTTTGCGGACTAGGACAGGCAGCTGGCAACCCTGTGCTTAGCGTGCTGCACTTCTTCGGCGATGAGCTGGCGATGATGGCAAATCGTTCATAGGGAGACGGCATTCAGGTTGGGCTCTGCGGTCATCATTCTACCGGAAATTTGGAAAGGCGCGTAATGGGCATCACACTCAGTATTAACGGACACCCGCTTGAGACCAGCGAGGGCTCGACTGTGCTGGGCGCTATAAACCAGTCCGGCACTTACATCTCGCAGCTCTGCAAGGACCCGGACATGAAACCGATCGGCGCTTGCCGCACCTGCCTCGTGCAGATTGAAGGTACGCGCGGCTATCCTGCTTCGTGCGCCGTTCCGGTGACGGAAGGAATGAGCGTGTGGACGGATACGCCGGAAGTTAGGGCAATGCGCAAGGGTGTGCTTGAGCTTACGCTTGCAATGTTCCCTTCCAATGGCGCTGCTGGAATCAAGGACTACAAGGAGCTTTCCATCGCGGCGGACAGACACGGCATCACGGATTCGCGCTGGCAAGGCAGGGAGCGCGAATCCGTTGACAGCAGCAATCCGGTATTCAATATCGCGATGGAGAGCTGCATTCTGTGCCAGCGCTGCGTTCAAGCTTGCCAGGACGGGCATCAGTTTATAGGTGCTATTGATCTGCTCGGCACCGGCACGCAGGGGAGGATAGGCACTTTCGCGGAGCGCCCGCTTATAGAGTCTGTCTGCACAACTTGCGGCCAGTGCCTCTCTGTGTGTCCGACTGGGGCCATTGAGGTCAAAGCGCCCCCGCTCAAGGTGGCCAAGGAGGTAACGACGACCTGCCCCTATTGCGGCGTTGGCTGCGGTATCAAGGCGCAAGTTGACGACACCGACCGAATCGTGGCGATACTGGACGACCCGGACAACCAATCGAGCATCGGAATGCTTTGCGTAAAGGGCCGCTTCGGCTACTCATTCGTGAACCACGAGGACAGGCTGACCGCACCGCTGATTCGCAAGGACGGCATTCTCACCGAAGCTAGTTGGGACGAGGCTTTGGAATATGTTGCCGACAATCTCGCCAGGTATCGGGGTGACGAGTTTGCCACGCTTTGCTCGGCTAAGGCGACCAACGAGGACGGCTACATACAGCAGAAATTCTCCCGGCTGGTGATGCAGAGCAATCACATTGACCACTGCACGCGCCTCTGCCACTCGCCATCAGTCGAAGCAATGCTGACTTCGCTCGGCAGCGGTGCCACCAGTAACTCTTACCAGGACTATGAGGAAGCGGGCTGTCTTGTCATCATCGGCTCCGACGCCAACTCCAACCATCCGGTCGCAGCATCGCGCATGCGGCGCGCCGTCATCGAGCGCGGTGCGAAGCTAATCGTCATCAATCCGCGCCGGATAGAGATGTGCGATTTTGCGGAGTTGTGGCTGAGGCCGAGGCCGGGCACCGATGTCGCACTGCTGAACGCAATGGCAAAGGTCATTCTGGACGAAGACCTCGTTGACTGGGATTTCGTAAGCGGCCGCACAGAGGATTTCGAGGAGTGGCGCGAGCTCATCGACAATTACACTCTCGACTATGCGGAAAGCATCACAGGCGTGGCTGCGGGAGACATCGCACAGGCGGCGCGAATATACGCGAAGCCGCCGTTCAGCGGTTCCTGCCTGATTTGGGGTATGGGTATCACGCAGCACATGATGGGCACGGCGAACGCGCACAGCCTGCTGAACCTGTCGTTCGTGGCAGGACAGCTCGGAAAGCCAGGCTCCGGCATATCGCCTCTGCGTGGACAGAACAATGTGCAAGGCTGCGGAGACGCGGGCTGCCTGCCCAATGCCTTCCCCGGCTACCAGATAATTTCCGAAGACACCGTCGCCAAGTTCCAGCGGATATGGGGCAATCACCCCTTGCCTCCGGTAGAGGGGCTTGTCATCACCGAAATGATGGGGGCCATGGATGTCGGACGCATAAAGTCGATGTATGTTACCGGCGAGAACCCTCTGCTTAGCGAACCCAACCTGCATCACGCCGAAGAGACCTTCGACAAATTGGAGTTTCTAGTTGTGCAGGACATATTCTTGCACGAGACGGCTCAGATTGCTGACGTGGTTCTGCCAGCCACTTCCTTTGCAGAGAAGGACGGCACATTCACGAACAGCGAAAGGCGGGTGCAGCGCGTTCGCAAGGCAGTCGAACCGATAGGCGAAAGCCGACCTGACTGGGATATTCTCTGCGAATTGGCGCAGCGCTTGAGTCGCAATCTCGGGCTTGGCGTAGAGGACCAGTTCGCCTACTCTCATCCGTCCGAGATTTGGCAGGAGATGGCGGACAACACGCCCATCATCGCGGGCATCTCATACGATAGGCTTGAGAATGAGGGGGGGATACAGTGGCCCTGCCCGACGCCCGACCATCCAGGCACAAGATTCCTTTACGAAAGCGACTTCCCACGAGGATCAAGAGCGAAATTTGTGGCGTTCCATCAAGGTCCCGCGGCGGAAGAGATGCCGAGTAAACGCTTCCCGCTAATCTTGAACACCGGTCGCATCCTCTATCATTGGCACGGCGGAACGATGACGCGAAGGGCGTCCAATCTGCTCGCGCGTGCTCCCGAGCTGCAAATCAACATCAGCGCAGAGGACGGCGAAACGTATGGCGTTGCTGACGGCGAGTGGATAAGCCTGAAGTCCAGGCGTGGGGTGTTAGAGGGCAGGGTGCTCTACACCGAAAAAATGCGGGCAGGGGAGGTGTTCGTGCCTTTCGTCAAGCTGCAAGAGCATGCCGCGAATTTCCTGACCAGCGATGCTCTCGACCCGTTCTCAGGCATACCGGAGTACAAAGTCTGTGCCGTCCGCATTGAGAAGATAGGCGAACCTGTTCACTCAGCAGACTGAGGCACGTAAATCCAGCCTTCAAGCCTCGCTGCCGATAGTTCATCGGTGTTGGGATGCCGAAAGCGCTCCGGGTTCCTTGCCCAACACGCCGCCGTTACCGCCGCGACTACGGCATCAAGGCAGTCGTCGTTGGCAAGGCAATCGTCGCGTAGTTCGGACAGATTAGGCAGGGCGATGCCTGACTTAGAGGATAGGTCGTCGAGGATGCGGTTTCGGCGCTCGTCTCGATGTTGAAGTGATTTTGGCTTCTTGTATCCCTTGTAGATGGTGCCTATAGCCTTCAGAAAAGCGCCCGGCATCGTTTCCAGAAGTGTAACCCCTGTCGCTGATGCATCGCTCGACGCCTGTAATGGGGGCACAAACCAGCGCTCCGCTTGGCTTCTGCTGAGTTCGTGCATCATCTGCATGCCGTAATAGGTCATCGGAATCATGTTGGGATTGACCTTGTGCAGGGGAGAGAAACTTTCCGAGAAGTGAGTTGCATCTCCCGCTCGCTTTGGTTCGCCGAATCGGTCCACAAATGCGTCTCGCGCTGCGTTGAAGTCTCCCAGTCTCAAGTCGGACACTATGCGCCACGCTTCAGGCATGGATCTAACGCCCCCGCTGGTATTCAGGAAGTCCGCGAATTCGAGTGGCACACCGAAAGGGAAGTCGATGCCTGCCACCGCAGGTGTTGATGTGGTCGCCAATAGTTCGGTCACATCATTACGGCGTCTCATCTGCGCGCTGTCGAATACGAGCGCACCATCCGATGTCAGGCGTCCCTGTGCAACCCACGTGTTGTGGTCACTCTTCGCGCCGCTGTAGTCGATACCGATGATGGTGGTCATAGTCGCCTCTGGTTGTACATGGTTGCGGAATCTCGGCTGCCGAATTGTAGCACCTGCACCCTCATAGTGCACCGAATTTTCTGGCGAGTCTGGTATCATGGCGCTGTTACATCAACTCACGAGGGACGCCCCATGACGACACCGCTAAGCCAAATACCCAAGCCTGAAGCAGGACAGTACGCAGGAAAGCGTAAGCTCTTTCTGGTGCCCATATTCCTGTTTCCGCCGGACCTACCAGACGACGCTTCGCGGCTGCTGGAGCGCTACTGGTCGGAGGTGCGCGACCATATCCAGAACCTCGAACGCTCGCTTGGCAGCGTAACGCATGTGTTTCACGAGACAATCTACGCCCCTGGAGAGGAAGGAATGAGGATGGCGGAGGCGGTGAATCCGTTCGGCTGCTCATTCATTCAGGCGCTATGCAGCGCAGGCGCTTCTTTGCAAGCCACGGAGGACAGGGCAGTAGTGGAAGAACACAGTGACTGGCAGCGCTGCCTGTCCATTGGCCTGATGAGCGAGAACGTGATGAACCTCGCCATAACTGGTATTCAGGAGACGACCCAGCAGCGCTTCATACATATCGGCGAGCAGATATCCAATACGTTGAAAGACGGAGAGGCCGGTATTCTGTTCATAAGCGAAGGACATCGGGTGCAGTTCCCAGCCGATATGCAAGTGTTTTTCGTTGCTCCCCCCGCTCTTGATGCGCTAAGGCGCTGGTTAGACGGCCAGATGCGTTCTGCAACTTTATCCCAGCAGCAGGACATGCAGCAATGAGCATGAAATGGAGAAGCCGATGCTTCAACATGTCGGAGCAGCACCGGTGGAAGGCAAAAGCCAGCAATAAAATCTTCGGTGCGAATAGAGGGGCCGTGCATTTCGAGTACCCTCAGAATTGGATAATCGTACCTGAGGGAGGCTCCATCTGCATTTACGATGGCAAGGAACCTGACGACAACATTCGCCTGCAAGTCTCGGTGACTCAGATATGTCCCGCTGGCTCAATCGTCAATTGGAGCAAGTTGCCTTCGCTCGATTCACAGATGGAACACTCGGTGATAGGGGATGATAGGCGGCATCGCACGCGGCGAGGCCCCACGCTGACGGCTCGGCGGCGCGACTTAGAGTATGTGTGGCTTGGAATAGACTTTGTAGATCCGACTGAAAAGCGTAAGGCTCACTCTAGGGCGTGCCTCGCCCGCGGCCGGAATGTGCAGACGCTTATTACGATGGAGTTCTGGCCAGAAGACCATACCCTCGCCAACAATTTCTGGAACGATGTGCTGCAATCGCTGAAGCTCGGCGAATATGTGGAGAACCCGTTCCGTGATCCCATGAGTAATCGACAAGGAGCAGAATAGCAATGACAACCAACGGCAATACCCTTCGCAGCCGCGAGTGGTTCGATACGCCCGAATTGTACGGCTGGCTTCGACAGGCAGCGTTCAAGGCGGAGGGGTTTGGCGAGCCTGCGTATCAGAATAAGCCAATCATCGGCATTTGCAATACTTGGAGCGAACTTACGCACTGCAACGCTCATCTGCGCCAACTTGCTGAGGCTGTGAAGCGTGGTGTATGGCAGGCCGGCGGCTTTCCAATGGAGTTCCCCGTGATGTCGCTGGGTGAGTACAACATGCGCCCCACGACGATGCTCTTCCGCAACCTCATGAGCATGGATGTAGAGGAATCCATCAGGGCGAATCCGCTTGACGGGGTCGTGCTGCTGGGCGGCTGCGACAAGACAACGCCCGCCCTGCTGATGGGTGCCGCGAGCGCGGACATTCCTGCCATTCTGGTCACCGGTGGACCGCAGCTCAAGGGCAATTGGCGGGGTGAGGAGCTAGGTTCCTGCACGGACTGCCGCCGATACCACACGGAGTTGCGAGCGGGTAGCATCACAGAGGAGCAGTGGGCAGAGCTACAAAATTCGATCGTTCGCAGCCCGGGCCACTGCATGGTCATGGGCACCGCCTCAACAATGGCGTCTATGGGAGAGTCGCTCGGTATCGCGCTGCCCGGCAACGCCGCTATACCTGCAGTCGATTCGCGGCGTGCCCAACTAGCGGAGGCGTCCGGCAGGCAGATAATGGCGGCGGTAGAGCAGGACCTGCGACCATCAAAGATTATGACGCAAGAGGCTTTCGAAAATGCCATTCGCACACTGCACGCGCTGGGCGGCTCTACCAACGCAATCATACACCTGACTGCGATCGCCGGACGGCTTGGCATAGAACTGCCGCTCACTCTGTTCGATGAATTGTCACGCACTACGCCGTTTATTCTGAACCTGAAGCCGTCGGGCGAATTCCTGATGGAAGACTTTTTCTACGCCGGAGGCCTACCTGCTCTGCTGAACGAGCTGCGCCCGCTGCTGCATATGGATGCGATGACGGTTACGGGCAGAACGCTCGGCGAAAATGTATCAGGCACGATCAACCACAATCCGGACCTGATTCGCAGTCTGGACGAACCGCTGAACTCTGAGGGCGGGCTTGCGGTGGTCTATGGCTCTCTTGCGCCAAGCGGTGCCGTTATCAAGCCGACTGCAGCGTCTCCCGACCTACTGACGCATCGTGGCCGGGCGCTCGTCTTCGACGACCATGACGACATGGAACACCGCATTGATGTCCCGGACCTTGATGTTAATCCTGAGGACGTGCTTGTGATGCGCAACGCTGGGCCGCAGGGCGGACCTGGCATGCCCGAATGGGGATTCCTGCCAATACCCAAGAAGCTGCTGCAACGCGGCGTTCGTGACATGGTGCGCCTCAGCGACGCGCGCATGAGCGGCACGGCGTTCGGCACGGTCGTCGTGCATGTAACGCCGGAGTCCTCTGCGGGCAGTCCGCTCGCCGCAGTGCGGGACGGTGACATCATCGAGTTGGATGTTCCCAACCGCAGGCTCGATCTGCTGGTGGACGAAAGGGAAGTGCAACGCAGACTCACAGAGGTCCCGCCGCAGAAGCCGCATTTCACCAGAGGCTACGGCGCGATGTATTCGCAGCATGTAATGCAGGCCGACAAAGGATGCGACTTCGACTTTCTGCGTGCGGAGGAGTTGGGATGAGTGAAGAATTCGAAAGAGTACGAGACGCAATGCCTGACTGGTTCGCAAGCACAGCAGAAGTTGCGGAGTTTGGGACACGCAAGACATTACAGACCATCTGGATGTGTTTAAGCCCGTTGATCTGAAGTTTTCAGATGGTCTTGCTCATAATGTCTTAATTCGCTTTGCACCTCATACTTTCAGGAAAGTCTGTAGAATCGCGAGTGAGCGTGGCAAACTCCGATTGCGCTGATACACCAGTGGGTTGTTGAGTAACTAACAGAGTAAGCTCTTCCGACAAACCCATGAGTAGTGGTAGCGTTTCACTTCGCTGCTGATGAGTTTCGCGTTGGATGATGTTCGCTAACAGATCGAAGTATTCGGGCTAGCCTCCCTGGTGTATCTGCACCTTCACTGAGCCGGTCGTCTTATCGTATGCGGTTGTGAAGCCCTGCTGGATGTCGTCCAGGGAGTAGATGTGCGTCACCATCGGCTTCAGGTCAACCCTGCCGGACGCCATCAGGTCTATTGCGACTTCATAGTCGTGCCTGCCGTTGATTATGCCGTAGCATGATGAGAAGACGATCGTCTGCTCTTTCAGCATCGGTGGCAACCAGTCAACGGTGATTGGGGCGCGGTATCCGCCGATGACCACGAAACGCCCCTGTTCTCGCGTCAGATCAATTGCCTGAACGATCGGCTCTGGTCTCCAGCCGCCCACCGTCTCCACAGTGAGATCGGCGCCAAGCCCTTGTGTTGCGTCAAGAACCGCATCGTTGAGCGCAGGGTCGTCGGGTGCGAATGCGTGATCGGCGCCCAACTGATTGGCAAGCGTCGCTTGCTGTTCGTGGCGCGCGGTGACGAATATCGTTCCCGCGCCAAGTGCACGCGCCGCTGCAACCGCCGTCAACCCGATAGTGCCCGCGCCGAGCACGACTACGGTCTCGCCGCCGATGAGCTGACCACGCCGAACGCCATGCACGGACACGGCGAAAGGCTCGACAAGCGCGCCCTCGTCCCACGTCATATCGTCGGGCAGCGTGTAGCAACCCCAAGCCTTGCGCTTGATATACTCGGCGAAACCGCCCCCTTCCGGCGAAGCCTTGTCCAAGCACTGCTTATACTGACCCATGCGGCAGTACCAGCAACTCAGGCAGGCGCGCCCGTGTCCGATGGTCTCGATTGCAACTCGCGTGCCGACCATACTGGAATCGATACCTTCGCCCACGGTAATGACTTCCCCCGCGACTTCGTGTCCGACCGGTGATTCGTCGGCTTCCTTCTGGTCCGCCTTCATCTGTAGGTCGGAACCGCAAATGCCAGTGGAGCGTATCCGCACTATGGCGTCCCCGGGACCCGCTTCTGGCTGCGGGTACTCACCTAGAGTCATCGCGCCGTTGCCGTCGTAGAATGCCGCTTTCATCATTGCCATGTCGCACTCTCCTTTGCTCTTTATTCAGGGGGAATCCTGTGGGCGCCGCTCGCCGCGATGCCGACAAAGTCTAACGTACTATCCGTTCGCCGCAAGGAACTCGCGCGAGCCGTTCAGTATGAGGTCGTTAAGCGCAATCGCCGTGTGAATGTCGGAGGATATGTGCCTGCCGGCTGCGTGGATGCGCTCGCCTACCGCGTTCTGTGCTGCCTGCACGACTGGGTGCTCCGGCTTGCCCGGATAGCCCATGGATTGGGCTAGGTCGTTGGTGCCCCACGCAAAGGCGTCGATGCCTTCAACCTCAAGAATTGCGTCGAGATTCTCGAACGCAGTTGCCGATTCGAGCTGTGCCATAACTAGCATCTCTTTGTTCGTCAATTCCATGAACTCGCTGCGGTCAAGTCCCGGCTGGTCTATCAGGCTGCTGTCGTTGTAAAAAGTGCCTCTTCCGCCGCCCCAGCTGCGTTCGCCTTCCGGTGTGAAGAGGCAGGCATCCACGAGGGCTTTGGCTTCATCGGCATTTTCGACATGCGGGCCCATTACTCCCATCACGCCTCTGTCGAGGTAAAGATTGATGAAATTCGCCGACTTTTCTGGCACGCGCATGATTGTTGTCAATCCGTAACCGTCTGCAACACGCACCATAGCGTCAACGGATTCCTGCGTAAAAAGGCCGTGCTCGGCGTCCAAATTCACAAAGTCGAAGCTGCCCAGCATTCCGACGAGTTCAATTGCTTCTGCACAGGGATAGACAAGGCTTAGGCCGAGTCCCTTTTTACCTTCTATATTCTTCGCAAATATGTTGTTCTCTCTGATTCGTACCACGCTACTGCCTCCTTTGGCATCTGTTTTGTTATGTGTTAGTCAAATTTTAGATTCAGGAAAGGCCAAGCTAGTCGATCACGCTGATGCGGGCGCGGGCGGGAGCGTATCCCGTATCCAATCGGCTAGGTCTGTGAGCGCCTGTTGGCTGATCTCGTGCGCCATTGGGTATTCGTGATAAACGGGACCGTATCCCTCCGCTTCCAGAAACTCCTTTGCATCGCGAGCAGATTGCACCGCAACCATCATATCACCAGTACCATGCGCCACGAAGATAGGCTGTGAGCGGTCCTCGGGCAGGCTATCTCTCATCGTGTCCGCGTCAGGCACGACGGCACTCAACACGGCCAATCCCTTGAACAATTCAGGGTTTGGCAGACCGTAGCTGTAAGTCATCATCCCGCCCTGCGAGAAGCCGCCAAGAATGACCTGGCCCGATTCCGTACTGTACCGCTCTGCAACTTCAGCGATAAGCACGGCAAGCATGTCCACTGCGTTCTTCAAGTCATCTGGGCTGCGTAGATCGCGGGGTGGAGTCCAGCCGAAGCCCGTCATTCCCGGCCCAATCTGGAATGGGATAGGCGCGTTGGGGAATATATACACATACCCTTCAGAGTCGATGGCCGGAGCAAGGCTCGATAGATCACCCATGTGCGCACCGAAGCCGTGCAGCAGGATTATCATCGGATATTCTCGATCCGGATCGTAGCCGTCCGGCTCTACGGCGATGTATTGGAGAGTCTTGCCCTGAATCTGTTTGGCTTGCAAATTAACCCTCCTCGCCGTCATACGTGGGTCGCACGAGCTCATACACGTCGTGGGTGGTGCAGTACATGTTGCCCGCGAGCCTGCCTACTGGCTTTAGGCGTTGGTGATTGATGCGGTGGCCATTGATGATGTCGTCGCGGATGTGCATCAAAACAATCTCGCCGATAACGATGGCGTGCTTCGTCCCGTCTCCAACTGCTACCACCTGGTTGAGGCGGCACTCCATGTTCACGGGCGACTCCGCAACCCGGGGAGCGCGAACCAATTCGGATGGCGCCGCCGTCAGCCCTCCCACCTCGAACTCATCCACATCGGTGGGAAACTCGGCGGCTGTGCTGTTCATCGCTTCCGCGATGTCGTCCACAACCACATTCACAACGAACTCGCCTGTCGCTTCAATGTTAGCGAGCGTATCTTTTTCCTTCCATCCGGCGCTGCGCGATATCCCAAGCACGATGGTCGCCGGGTCGTAAGCCATGGCGTTGAAGAACGAGAATGGCGAAAGATTAACAATGCCATTGGTGGATACACTGGATACGAATGCAATGGGACGCGGCACTATCACACCGGTCAGCACACGGTTGAAGCCCTCGAAAGTTTTTGGGTCTATTCGCAACTACACTCTCCCTAATTCCGAATCGGCCAAGCCACACGCGACCGTAGCTTACAAAGATCTCACATTGCTCTTCGCGACTCAAAGTTCCCTTGCTGTTGAATCGGTCAAAGGGTAATACTGGCAGGCGCCAATAGCAAGTGATAACCCGCGAGTGCGTTGACTTGCATGCCTGCGCGAACATAAACTAGAACACGATGCCTACAATTTGCGCCCTGCCCAACTCGAGCGGCGCGCATTCCTGACACTCACACTTGAAGAGGTTCTCAATGAGCAGACTAATCGACCTATTGGACAAGACGCAATCGACCTCGCCCGGAATTGGCTTTGCGGCGTCACGGCAGGCGGCCGCTGCACCTGCCATCGCGCTAATTGGGCGAGTCACAGCCGTTGAACTATCAGAAAATTCCGATCTCGCCGATTCCCTAGCAGACGCCTTGTTGGTAACACTCGACGCGTCAGACACCGCCGCCGTTCAGCGCGTATCCAATTCGCTAGGTGACAGGCTATGGGGAGCGAGAGTGGGCAGCGTAAGCGCGGATGACGCCATTGCCTTGAAGGATGCAAGATGCGACTTCATAGTCTTCGACGCAGAGGGCACTGCCGCTGCGGTTCTCAACGATGACGAGCTTGGCAAGATAATCGCAGTGGGTTTCGACGATCCTGAGTTCGATGAGGATGAGGTAAAGGCAATCCGTACTCTGGATATTGACTGCGCCTTGCTGACGCCGCCCGACTCTCTTCTTCCCCTGACTGTGCAGAAGTTGCTGGGCGTCCAGAAGATGCGCGCCACCGTCAGGAAGCGATCCATACTGACCACTCCCTCAGAGATTGGCAAGGGCGAATTAGAGACGCTACGTAACGCCGGTGTCGTGAGCATTGCCGTGAGCCTCTCCGACGCGGAGGACGCCTTTCAGCGCATCAAAGACGACATAGCAAGCCTACCCCGCCGCAGGTCGCAGAGTAGTAGGCGAGGGTCGTCAACGCCGAGTGTGGGTTTTGGGAGTGGATCGTCGTCGGTCGATGATGACGACTACGAGGACGGCTAAGGCTTGGCCATCAGCAGCCGCCCGCGCTATCTGCCAACTGCCAGCCTGTCAATCAGGTAGTCGGGCAGTTGACGCTCGCGCATCGTCGCCTGCGTTGCCTCAATGTCGTAGGCGACTCGGTGGTGCACGAGCGTCTGGGCCGCATCGTCATAGATGACATAGCTCGCCCTTGGGTCGCCATCTCGCGGCTGACCGACCGAGCCAGGGTTGACTATGAGCGCGCCTTCATCCAGTTGAATAGCTCTGTCCTGCGGAAATCCCATGAACGCCGCGCCGTCCGCTCTCGGTATGCACAGGAAGGGCATGTGCGAGTGCCCGACGATACACCAGTAGGTGTCGATATGCGTGAAGCAGGCGATGGCGGTCTCCACCGTAATTAGGTACTCCCAGACGGGATCGCGTGGGCTGCCGTGCGCCAGTGTGAACTCGTCAATTTCAACCGTTAACGGCAGGCTGCCGATATACTCCACCTGCTCGTGAGTGAGCTGCGATGCTGTCCATCGATTCGCAGCCGCTGCATATGGGTTGAAGCGATCAAGCGACAGTCTGCCAATCGCAGCGAGGTCATGATTGCCTGCGACCGCATTGTGCTTGTGTGAGCGAAGCAGTTCCACGCACTCAGACGGCTCGGGTCCGTAACCGACGAGGTCTCCCAGCGACCATATCTCATCGAAACTGCCGCGATTCTCAGCGTCCACTATCACCGCCTGGAACGCTTCAAGGTTGCTGTGAACGTCCGATACTATCAGCGCCTTCATTCCGCCTATCCTGCGTACCGCTGCGCATTCCAATGCGCCGCGCTATCTCTTACCAGCCTACGTAGGATTCTGGTATCCTGTCTTGGGCGACTTGCGCGTCGTGTTCCTCGCGCAGAGCCTCTTTCAGAATTGCATGATACACCGCTAAACAGCCATTGGAAGCCTAGACTTACACGCTGTGGATTCTAAACGCGAGCATAGCATAACAATTGCATCGCACTGCCCTGAGCAGACCCAGTCCATCGGACGGCTGCTGGGGGAATGTGCCCTCGCCGGCGACGTGTTTCTCCTTTCCGGTGAGCTTGGCGCGGGCAAGACCTGCCTGACGCAGGGCATCCTTTGGGGGCTTGGCGGCGATGAGTACGCCCGCAGCCCGACTTTCGTGCTGATATGTGAGTATCCCGCGCGTCTCACGCTCTACCATATGGACTTGTACAGGCTCGACAGCCTTGACGAGATCATCGACCTCGGCCTCGACGACTACTTCTTTGGCGAAGGCGTGTGCGTCGTGGAGTGGGCGGAAAAAGGTCTTGATGCATTCGACGGAGAGCATATCCGCGTTTCTATTGAGCACGCGGGCGGCGAGAGTCGCACGTTAATGTTCAGCTCCAATTCGACTCGATACTCCAATATGCTGAGCGCTCTTAGAGAAATGGTCTCGGCGTGCGGGAGCATGTCCGAATTCGAATTACCGAATGGCGAGGCGCAATAGTGGAACTCGCCATTGACACATCCACGCGCTTTGCCTCGATTGGATTGTCGAGAGAGGGCGAATCAGTGATCGAACTGACATGGCGCTCCGACCGCAACCACTCCGTCGAGCTTGTGCCGAATGTCAGGCGGCTACTGAAGCGAATTGGCATTGGCGTAGCCGATCTTGAAGCGATATACATCGCAGCAGGACCCGGCGGATTCAGCGCGCTGCGGGTGGGCATGAGCGCCGCGAAGGCGATGGCGGTGTCGCTTGACATTCCTCTTGTCGCGGTCGGCACATTGGACATCGAAGCCCAGCCCTATCTTGGGCTTGGCAGTCCCGTATGCGCTCTAATCGGCGCGGGCAGGCGGCGAGTGTATTGGGGAGACTTCAGTGATGCCGTGCATCCGACTTATAACGTGGTAGAGCACAACGAGCTGCTGTCGGTGGTGTCGTCCGATGCGCTGTTTTGTGGCGAGGGTGTGTCACAAGTCGCGGACCTGATACGCGGCAGTTTGGGCGCAGAGGTGAAAATTGCGGATGTCGTGCCGCCGACACGGCGCGCTGGCGTTATGGCGTGGATTGGTTACAGGATGCTGCGGGAAGGGCGCACCGCAGACGCTATGTCCCTTGAGCCACTTTATCTGCGGAGCTCGCAGGTGAATACAGCGAACAGAACATGGCGAAACAGATGAGACAGGAGTGATTGGCACTGATGCAAAGAACCTTGGTACTGATAAAACCTGATGCCGTGCAGCGTGGGCTGAGCGGCGAGATTATCGCACGACTGGAACGGCGCGGGCTGAAGCTTGTCGGAATGAAGATGCTTCATGTCACACGCGAACTCGCGCACAGGCATTATGGCGCGCACATTGACAAGCCGTTCTTCGAAGGGCTGGTGAAGTTCATCACCTCCTCGCCGCTGATTGCGATAGCGGTCGAAGGGGATAACGCGGTGGATGTGGTGCGCACAACGATGGGCGCAACCAACCCTGTGGAAGCAACGCCCGGCACGATACGTGGCGACTTCGGCCTGACTATCGGAATGAACCTGATACACGGTTCGGACTCTCCGGAGTCAGCAGAGACAGAGTTGGCGTTGTTCTTCGACGGGGGCGAAATAATTCACTACGAGCGTGGCATAGACGACTGGATTATAGAATCCTGACCAATTCGGTAGCCTCGGCCCAGGCGGATTCTAGGTTGTAGAACTGCCGCTCCTCGGCGCCGAAAACGTGGATGACCACATCGCCAAAGTCAAGCAGCATCCAGCCGGATTCAGGGGTGCCCTCGCGGTGATGGCGCACACCGCCCTTCTCTTCAAGCGCGTGCTCAAGGTCTTCTACGAGCGCGCGCATCTGCCGCGTTGATTCGACCGTGATGATCACGAAGTAGTCGGCGAAGTCGCTCACCTCTCCGATGTCCAGCATTACGATGTCCGACGCAAGCTTGTCGGACGCGACATCGGCAGCGTAGCGTGCATATTCCAGTGGAAGCAGTGTAGTCTGTTGTGTCATGATCATATTATAGATTTGCCTCGTGAGTAAGGTCAACGAGATAGTTTCGCACCGTGGCCTCATTCTACCGAACTCACATATTGCAATGTAGGCTTTCTTCGTTCAGAAAATGCAAGGATAGGTGCGAATCCGTTGAACCGCCCAACCCCGTATGTTACGCTCATTCTATGAATACCAAGCGTGTCGTAGTTGCAATGAGCGGGGGAGTGGACTCCTCCGTTGCCGCGTTGCTATTGAAGCAGGAGGGTTACGATGTCGTGGGCGTGACGATGCGCCTGTGGTCGGTGGAGGACGAGGCCGCCGCGCCGCTGAACAAGCGCTGCTGCTCGGTCGAGGATGTGCAGGACGCCCGCCGCGTGTGTGACGCCATCGGCGCGCGCCACTACTACATAAACTTCGAGCGCGAGTTCCAGCAGCACGTCATCGATTACTTCGTGCGCGAGTATGATCGCGGACGGACCCCTCATCCCTGCCTCGCCTGCAACGACAAGATTAAGTTCGACTTCCTGCTGCGCCGCGCCATGTTCATGGACGCCGACTACATCGCAACAGGACACTACGCGCGCATACGGCGGGACAGCGAGCGCACACACCTGCTCAAGGGTATGGACGCCGGCAAAGACCAGTCTTATGTGCTCTTCACGCTGCGCCAGTCCGAGCTTCAGCGACTGCTGCTTCCCGTCGGAGAGTATCCCAAGAGCGACATTCGCCGTATCGCTGCCGACGCAGGTCTGCCCGTCGCCGACAAGCCGGACAGCCAGGAGATCTGCTTCATCCCGGACGGGGACTATCGCAAGTTCGTGGGCGAGCGTGTGATGCCCAAGCCGGGCGATCTGGTTGACACCGAGGGCAAAGTGCTTGGCAGGCACCCAGGCATACAGTTCTTCACCATCGGGCAGCGCAAGGGCTTGGGCTTGCAGGGCAACACCGGCTCTCCAATGTACGTTACATCCATAGACGCCGATGCCAACCGTGTGGTACTTGGCAGAAATGAAGACCTGATGCGCCGCGAACTCTGGGCGGCTCGCCTGAACTATATCTCAGGCGAGCCGCCTGATACGCCAATTGAGATAACTGCGAAGATACGATATAAGGCGAACGAAGAGCCTGCAACACTGACGCCGCACGGCGACTGGGCAGAATTGCGCTTCCACGAGCCGCAGCGAGCAGTTACGCCGGGTCAGGCCGTCACCTTCTATCAGGGCGAGGAAATCATCGGCGGCGGCATTATCGAACTCGAATTTCCGATTCCGGCAGAAGTAATTGCGGCGAGGTGATATATGGACTTCAAAGACATCCTGAAATCTCAAATGTCCGAATACTCGGAATCTCTTGCGAATGCACTCGAGGGGTTGACGCCTGAAGAGAGGCGCTTCCAGCCCACGCCGGAATCGAATCACATAGACTTCATCGTCTGGCACATGGCGCGCGCCGAAGATACTCTGCTTAACCGCGCTATTTTGCGCCAGCCCGACCTTTGGGAGCGTGATGGCTGGGGCGAGAGGCTCGGTATAGCCGAGAAGCAAAACGGCTATCGATTCACCGCAGAGCAGGCGGCAAACCTCCCAGAGTTCTCACTTGACGATCTGATGGATTACTACCGCTCGGTGCGCGTTGAGCTTTTCGAGTTCATCGACTCGATGTCGGAAGATGACCTTGCCAACCTCCCAAATCCCAGGCGACCGGAATTCCCAGTTGGCGATACGCTCAAGCACATTATCGTCGAGGAATCCCAGCATGTAGGGCAGATAGCCTACATTCGCGGCATGCAGCGCGGCATTGAAGGCTAAGCGCAAGGTCGCCCGTATGCCTCTCCAATCTGCGCCAACCTACGCTGAGGAAGCAGCTCTGATTGAATCTGGCTATACGCTTATCGCAGGCGTGGACGAAGTCGGGCGTGGTACACTTGCAGGCCCTGTAGTTGCCGGTGCAGCGATTTTGCCCCTGCGCCCTAAGGGGGATTGGCTCTCCGGCGTCAGAGATAGCAAGATGTTGACCCCTCATCAGCGCGAAGCATCGGTCCATGCGATGGAGGCGGCTACCGTAACTATGCGTACTGGCGCCGCCAGCTCGCGGGAAATCGACGCAGTTGGCATCGTGGAGGCCACCCGCGTCGCCATGGCAAGAGCGATCGACGCGCTTCCAATCCGCCCCCAATTCCTGCTTATTGACGCTCTGTTGCTTCCCGATGTGGATCTGCCTCAGCACGCTATCATCAAGGGTGATGCCAAGTGTCTGTCGATTGCGGCGGCATCCATCGTGGCTAAAGTTACCCGCGACGCGATGATGAGGGACGCAGACACTTCCTACTCCGGCTACGGCTTCGCGCAGCACAAAGGCTACGCCACTCGGCAGCATCGAGATGCGCTTGAGCAACTTGGCCCCTGCGACATTCATCGCTTCACATTCGCCCCTGTACGACGACTTGCGGAAGCCGACGCATGAGTCTGTCGCAGTGGGACCGGCGACAGCAAACAGGCAGGCTAGGAGAGCTGGCAGCGTGCCGCCAACTCGAAACCGAGGGCTATACCATTCTCGGCACGAATGTGCGCTGCGGCAGAAGCGAGATTGACATCGTGGCCGAGCACGAAGGAACGCTCGTGTTCGCCGAGGTGCGCACACGCCGCAGCCACTATCTGGGAACGCCTGAAGAGTCCATTACGGCGCAGAAGCAACAGCGGATGCTCACGGCGGCTCATAGCTATCTCAAAGAAACGGACGGTTGGCATCGCAGCTGGCGCATAGACCTCGTTGCCGTCGAACTTGATCACCTGGACAGGATTTTAAGACTAAGCGTCATTCGTGACGCGGTAGAGCTTTAGCGTCCCTCAGCGTCCCATCGATGGGTCGGCATGCTACAATTCACTTCCTTGGATTAGCATTATCTATTGCGCGAATCCCCTGTGAGGAACTATGAACAATCACAACGAAATCCGCCAACAACGCAGTCGGCAGGTGCGAGGCTTGTATGTCATCGTTGATCCAGAAGCCACGAAGGGCAGAGATGTAATCGAGATCGCGGAAGCAACCCTTCGAGGCGGCGCGAGCGTCATACAGTTGCGTGATAAGACGCGCGACAAGGGCGAGGTGCTCCAGATTGCCCGCACTCTCAGAGCGTTGTGCGACGCGCACGACGCGTTGTTCATCGTCAACGATGACGCGGACATAGCCCTGCTGTCCGATGCGCACGGCCTCCATGTTGGGCAGACCGACCTGCCTGTTGGCGAAGCGCGGCGTGTCCTGACACCAGAGCAGATTGTGGGGCGCTCCAACAACGGCGTCGAAGAGTCGCTGCACTCGGCAGGGCAGGGTGCGGATTACGTGGCCGTGGGCGCGGTATACTCCACGACGACGATGGGCAAGAGTGGCAGAACCTCCCTCGGGCCCAACATGATACGCCAAGTTAAGCAAGCCGTATCCGCGCCCGTCGTCGCCATAGGTGGCATCAACGCCGACAACATCGCCGAAGTCGCCCGCGCCGGCGCCGACTGCATCTGCGTGGTCAGCGCCGTGACTTACGCCGATGACCCTGAGCGAGCAACCGCCGAGCTTGTGGCTTTGATGGAGTAGTCCATGCGTGGTACATTTGAGGTTGGCAGGGACCCGCATTCCTGAGAATAATCCACCCAAATGCAACTAAAGGAAGTAGGCAGATGACGACTACCGACACAGAAGATAAGACTACCTACGAACAGTTCAGGGAAGAATGGCTGGATGAGATCCAAAATGATGATCTGTCCACATTTGATAAGGGACTGCGTTTTGCGGCTAAACTTGTGACTCAATGGTTGGACGTTACGACAGACGATGACGATTTCGTCATCTGCGACGGCTCTGGCGATGGCGGCATCGATATAGCCTATCTGCAGCGGGCAGACGATGATGTGGAAGGTAAAGATAATGACGCGGTAGAGGGTGATACGTGGTATCTAGTACAGAGCAAGTACGGCACGGCTTTTACTGGCTCAGACACCATATTGCAAGAGGGCAATAAAGTCATTAGGACATTGTTGGGAAAAACTTCCAACCTCTCTGGAATTACCCAGCAACTTGTTGATAAGTTAGATATATTCCAACAACAAGCGTCTGAAGCAGATCGACTAGTCTTGGTCTTCGCAACCACTGATCCAATTGCCCAGCAAGACCGCGATACTATCGAGAGGATAAAAATCATCGCTCGAGAGCAAATCATGCCAGGCTTTGACGTCGAGGAAGTATCCTTGATGACAATCTGGGAAGCACTTGATGATGTTGAACCTTCCAAACTAACTGTTCCAGTGAATGGGCAGTTCGTAGAGCAGTCGTCTGGATTGCTGGTAGGGACGGTTCCTCTTATCGAGTTGTTCGGCTTTCTAAAATCGTACCAATCCCTCACTGGAAACTTGGACCAAATCTACGAGAAGAACGTCCGTCAGTTTTTGGGCAACCGTCGAAAGATCAACAAAGGCATTGCCAACACTCTGAGAACCAACCCTGAGAAGTTTGGCCTGTACAACAATGGTATTACAGTTGTAGTGTCCAACTACTCCAGGTCGCCAAATGACGATACCGTCACCATGAACGACCCGTACATTGTGAACGGCTGCCAGACAACGCGCACCATCTGGCAAGTGTTGGATAGCAAACTCAATGCAGGCGGGACGGGCCAAGATACGGCTACTGGGGGTTGGAAAGAGCGTGTCCGACGTGGTGGTGTTGTAACCAAGATTGTACGCAGCGACGAGGCTGAGATTGGAGACATCACACGATACACTAACTCACAGAACTCTGTACGCGAGCAGGATTTCATCGCTCTGCACAGCGGCTTCCAGCGGTGGCGTGATGATATGGCAAGCGAGTACAGTATGTTCTTGGAAATTCAGCGGGGTGGCATAGCATCACAAAAGGCGTGGGAGAAGCAACACCCTGAATCGCATTTCTTTGAAGACTATGTCAATGCCTTTGAATTGGTTAAGGTGTATGGCGCCGGATGGCTAAGCGTACCTGGCATAGCCTTTGGCAAAAATCCTCCTTTCTTGCCAAATGGGTCCGTCTATAATTAGATGGTATCTCGGAAAAATACTGAACCAGCCTTTGGTGCTCGCGATTTGTACGCTGCGTACAATATTAAATGCGCCGCAGACCATATCGGGTTTGGACGCAATGCCGGCAGGCCCAGCAGGCGCCAGTCAAGATTCTTGTTCTATCACATCGTTATGAGCATGCTCGGACAAATAGTTTTGTTAACGCCTGAGTTACATCAGTCAAGCGTTCCACCCAGTGCCTTGACTGACGCTGTGATTAACCTTAGCGTCCCAAGTGCAGAATCGCAGTTCAATACTCTTTGTGAAGCAGCGGTTGGATTGCTTGATTCATACCTAACTGCTGGCGGCGAACTTTCTGCTCACAAGGAAAAGTCTTTCACTGACATTCACAATGCAGACTTGAACGGTTTCCTAAAGGCTGAAACTTTGGGCAAACCTAGTCATTCGCCGTTATTGGTTCAGCAACTCGCTTTACACAACACGGCTCTTGGAATGCCCAGTTTTGGTGGCGGTCCATCAGCGAGAGATTTCGTTTCCCAAGCTTTAATTCCAAATTAGAACCTGCCTGTAAATCAATTCTGCGTTATTCTTCACATTGAACATGTAGGGGCAATCCTTGTGGTTGCCCCGCTAACTTCCGTTGAGAGTCATCCTTTGCTGTCATCCAACGATATACACACCAACCGCATCCAGCAACTCCGCGCCATCGCGGACTCCACGCGCCAATCACTCGCCGACACGGATAGGACACGAGAGCGCGCTCTGCGCCTCTCCCGCGAATTGATACGCCACTCCGCCGACTCCATTCGCGCCATACACCGCGGTGAGTTCGATACGGCTCGGCAGCTCATAGATAGCGCATCATTTCTTGTCGAGGAGTCCGGAACTCTGCTGCGCGAGCACCCCGAAGTCTATTACACGGGCTATATGCAAGACGCGCTCAAGGAATATGTTGAGGCGAACGCCGTTCTTGCCTTCATACAGGACAAGCCGCTGCCCACACCGGTCGAGCTTCAAGTCGGAGCCGCTCCGTACCTGGGCGGGCTCTCGGATACTGTCGGCGAATTGCGCCGCTACATCCTCGACAGGCTGCGCCGCGACGATTTCAGCCGCTGCGAGCAGACCTTGGAGGCGATGGACGAGATATACACCATTCTTGTGACGATGGACTTCCCGGACGCCGTAACGCGCGGACTGCGCCGGAGCACGGATATGGTGCGAGGTATCCTGGAGCGCACCAGGGGTGATCTCACGGTCGCGCTGCGCCAACGCCGTCTTGAGGCGATGCTTTCTGATCGTAGTGACGATGTTTGAAAGCGCGCCAAACTTGACCTTGACATGTGCGCTGTGATACTTTTCTAGCGCATTGGAGACATCGCATCTACGCTATGGATTGCTAGGTCTGCCCATAATGGGGAGACCATTTTTGTGGAGGTAACCGTGGAGATACTACTTCTCGCTGTAGTGGCTGGTATCGTCGCCCTTTTGTTCGCGCTTTTCCTGGCGATGAATGTTGTAAAGCAAGATCCGGGCAGCGAGGAAATCCAGTTCATCGGACGCGCCATACAAGAGGGCGCAAATGCGTTCCTGCGCCGCGAATACACGCTGATTGCCGTTTTCGTCGTTGTCGTCACGGTTATTCTCGCTTTATTCATCGACTTCGACATCACAGGCAGGGTCGGAGGCGGAAGCAGCATCCCCGCCACAGCGATCTCCTATCTGATTGGCGCGATCGGCTCAGGTCTCGCGGGCTTCATCGGTATGAGCATTGCGGTGCGTGCCAACACCCGCACTGCTGTCAAGGCAATGCAGGGATTGAACCCGGCCCTCCGCGTGGCGTTCAACAGCGGCGCGGTAATGGGCGTATCCGTTGTAGGCATTGGCCTGCTTGGCGTCTCAATTCTCTACCTGATTTTCCGCGACATCACTGTCGTGGCAGGCTTCGGATTCGGCGCATCGTCCATTGCGCTCTTCGCTAGAGTTGGCGGCGGCATCTATACGAAGGCTGCTGACGTTGGCGCCGACCTCGTTGGCAAGGTGGAGCAGGGCATACCTGAGGACGACCCGCGTAACCCCGCCACGGTCGCCGACAATGTGGGCGACAATGTGGGCGATGTCGCGGGCATGGGCGCGGACCTGTTCGAGAGCTACGTCGGCTCGATAATCGCCACGATCGCGCTTGCCGCCGTTGGCGCGGCTGCTCTCGGAATCGCAAACCCCGGCGGCTTCGACGGGATGCTGCTGATGCTCCCCATTCTGGTCGCTGCCATTGGAATTTTCTCGGCGATACTGGGCACTTTCCTTGTGCGCACAGGCGAGGACGCAGACATGGGCAAGCTGCTATGGTCGCTGCGCACCGGCATTCTTGCATCGGGTCTACTCGTACTGATAGGCACCGGAGTAGCAATCTACGCGCTTGGATTGGATTTTAAGCTCTTCTGGGTTGTGCTCATTGGCTTGGTCGCAGGTCAAATAATCGGCACATCTTCGGAATACTACACATCATTCGAGTTCAACCCGACGAAGCAGTTGGCAGGGCAGGCGGAGACCGGTCCCGCGACCGTAATCATCGGCGGTCTTGGACTTGGTATGCTGAGCACTGTCATTCCCGGCATCGTGGTCGTGGTTGCGATGGGACTCACTTATTGGATGGCAGACACCTATGGGGTCGCGCTAGCAGCCGTGGGCATGCTCTCTACCCTTGGGATCACCCTTGCCACAGACGCTTACGGTCCGGTCGCTGACAACGCGGGTGGCATAGCGGAGCAGGCACACTTAGACCCATCGGTACGGGAGCGCACCGACGCCCTCGACTCGCTCGGCAACACTACCGCTGCAACCGGAAAGGGCTTCGCCATCGGCTCTGCGGTGCTGACCGCCCTTGCGCTGATGGCAGCCTACTCGCAGGCGGCAAACATACAGGAGTTCGACCTGCTGAACATAAGAGTGCTGATGGGTCTCATCATCGGATCCATGATGCCCTTCCTATTCGCCGCGCTCACTATGCAGGCGGTTGGCAGGGCGGCGGGCGCGATGGTCGAGGAAGTGCGCCGACAGTTCCGGGAAATTAAGGGATTGCTTGAAGGCACTGCAGAGGCCGATTACGCTCGGGCCGTTGCCATAAGCACGAACGGCGCGATGAAGGAAATGGTGCTTCCTGGCTTGTTGGCGGTCATTGTGCCAGTAGCGGTTGGCGCGGTGCTCGGCCCAGAGGCGCTTGGCGGCTTGCTCATCGGCGCGATTGCTACCGGCTTCCTGCTCGCTATTATGATGGCGAACGCAGGTGGCGCATGGGACAACGCCAAGAAGTACATTGAGGCGGGCAACCTCGGCGGCAAAGGTTCGCAGCAGCACGACGCCGCGGTCGTGGGCGACACCGTTGGCGACCCGTTCAAGGATACATCCGGCCCCGCGCTGAACATCCTCATCAAGCTGATGTCGATAGTGGCGCTCGTGTTTGCGCCTCTTTTCCTCTAATTTGCAGGATTTTTCTCGTACTAATGACCACTGCCTGAGATTCCACTTTTAGTCGTCTTCAGACTGATTGGGCGGCAGCGTGGATAGCGCTGCCGTCTCCTACCTGCCCAAACATTTCGGATTTCGGAGCGCCACCGCGCGCTCAAGTCTATGCTACAATTTATGTAGCGTTCCTTATTTGGCGAGATTGAACGCGGCTATGCCGAGGTGGCGAAATGGCAGACGCGGCGGACTTAAAATCCGCTTCTCGCAAGAGAGTGGGGGTTCGAATCCCTTCCTCGGCACCACAAGCAACACAGAAATAGAGGCTTGGCTGATTGCCAAGCCCCTTTGCTATGCCGCTCTAAGTTCCCCCTTACGCCATGCTCATGACCTGATCCACGATGTCCACGCCAACCGTCTCGCTCCACGCCGCCAGAAGTTGCTGCGTTATGTCTCCCGGCTTGCCGTCCGCTACCTTTCGATTGTCAACCTTGGTGACGGGCAGTATGCAAGGCCCGGTGCGCGAGAAGAAGACCTCATTGGAAGTATAAAGGTCGTAGGGCTGCAGGTCCTCCTGGGCGACTGGAATGCCCAGCTGGGTTGCAAGGTCGAGCACCATATTCCGGGAGCCGCCTTGCAAAATCGTACTGTCTCCGGGTGTCCTGATCACGCCATCCGTGACCACGAACACATTGTTGGATGTCCCCTCGGTGATATTGCCGTTCAAGTCCAACAGCAGCGGCCATGCTTCAGGGTCCACATCACCTGCCTCAATCTCCGCAAGCTCGAAGTGCATGCGGCTCTGGTGCTTTATCTTGGAGTCGAGTGATTCGGGCGAGAAACTGCGGGTGCGCGCTATGACGGCGTGCAGTCCATCCGAGTATGCCGGCGCGTAGCGTCCAAGGT
Source organism: Dehalococcoidia bacterium (assembly GCA_965222145.1). Lineage (GTDB taxonomy): Bacteria > Chloroflexota > Dehalococcoidia > Lucifugimonadales > JADFKI01 > Bin90. Next base: position 1,136,212 of record CBDCTG010000001.1, read on the forward strand.
CGATGGGGCTGACGCGGACACAGACACTCGGCGGTCCGGCGCTGTGCGCCCAGATGCCCTTGCCTCGGGTTATGAACTGCCGGATGTAGTAGTCGCCGACTCCAGAGCGGGCAGCCTCGTTGCGCGCCACGACCTCTTCACTGATGGCAAGCATCTCGTCAGGAGACAGGCCTGGATCCATCCGAGCGTACTTTAGCGAGCGGTATAGCCTGTCAATGTGGTAATTCAGCCGGAAGGTCCTACCGTTGAATGTGCGCGCCACATCAAAGACCACATCGCCGGTCGTGAAGCCGCGGTCGTCCGGGTCTATCCGCACCTGGCTTAGCGGCACCCATTCGCCGTTGAAATACGATATGTAGTCCGTCATACTTACCTCCTCTATTCTGCGTATGTTGATCTAATTCTCCGACAATTTGTAACGACTCTGGGTGATTCCATGAACCGAATGTATGACGACTTCGCTCATCTCTGGCCGCTCATTAGCCATCACTCCGACTACGAACTCGAAGCCAGACACTGGCGAGACGCCTTGACCGCCGAGCTGGGGCAGGGCAGGTTGCGCATCCTAGAACTCGGAGTGGGAGGCGGCAACAACCTGCACCACATTCTATACTCCAACTGCGATGGGCGCCCATCGCCCTATCCTACCTGCAATGGCGAGCACATGCGGCAAGACCAACCCGCTCATGATGTCGTTGTTGTTGACCTGTCCACCAAAATGCTCGCAAACTGCAAAATGCTTAATCCCTCCGTTCGGCAACACATCGCCGATATGCAGACCGTCAGATTATACGAAAGATTCGACGCCATTCTGATACACGATGCTGTCTGCTACCTGATCAGCGAGGATGACATCAGGGCAACCCTTGCCACCGCCCGCGAACACCTCACTCCCGGTGGAGTTCTCATCATGGCGCCTGATTGGTACACCGAGACCTATCCTGGCACCCAATTGAATTGTGGCATCAGGCGCGACATTACGCCTGAGTTCGCCTCCATCGAGTATGAGCACGATCCTGACCCCAGCGACAGTACCCTTGAGTCGGTGTTCATCTACTTCATCAAGAACGAAGACGGCAGTGTCACAGTCGAAGAGGACCGCCATATAACCGGAATCTTTTCTATCCAAACTTGGCTCAACCTAACCCCGAATCCACCGAAGAGTCATGGTATCTCTGCCGGAGCGTGGGTGAAGGACGCGGCAAGGTGGCGGTGCGGGTATGATGCCGACGCTGGAGCGTTCTGAAGGTCCCCGGTCGTGATGTTGAACGCCAATGGAGGCCCACAGTGGCGATTGTGGGTGAAGTTGACGAATCGGTGAGCAGCAGGGGATACTCACGGTCCGGTCCGGCGCGAGTCTGGGGATGAGATGGGTTATGGAGTGTATGGTGGGCAGTCGTCGCCGCTGCCGTCAGCTGTCAGCTCGGTAACGGAATGGTTCGCAGTCTGGCCAGAGCGCGGCCGAACTGTGTTTCCCAGGGCCAGCGCTGGGGAAGATGCAGGGTGAGACGGCGTGCCGAGCGTGTAAGCCGTCCGGCGAGGGAGAAGAATCGTCTGCGCAAGGTCTTGGTGGTGGAGGCTCGTTCTTCCAGTCCGATGCGGGAGGTCCAGCGAGCCAGATTGTGAGCCATCACCTGCACGGCCAACCAGGCGGCGTTGGCTGCGAAGCGCCCTGAGGGCAGATGGTTCAGTCCTACGCCGTACTTCAGGTCGCGGATGGCGTTCTCCACCTCGGCGTGGCGGCGATGGTCGGCCTCCAGTTGGAGGGTGTCGCCCTCTCGGTCCGTGATGAAACCGTGATAGCTGTAGTTGGTGAAGAGCGCCAGTTGAGAGCCGGGCGTGGGCTTCACTCTGCGGACGATGAGTCGCACTGGTGCGGCGTCGGGCTTGCTCTCGAAGGGAGTGTAAATGGTCTCGGCCACATCGGCTGTGCCGTCCATCCAGTAGGGTATGGGTGTCCAGTCCGTCTCTGGTATGGCCTCGATGAGATTGCGCAGTCGGGGGTGCTGTCGGACGGTGATGGAGAAGCGGACATCCATCTTGCGACAGACGGCAACGATGGTGTGGGCATAGAAGCCGCTGTCGGCCCGCACCGTGAGCGCTCCCGTGGCTCCGGCGTAGCGCACTCGCGCCACCGTCTCCCGCAGGAAGTTGGCTGCGCCCCGGGCGGTGTTGGCTCGGCCCTTGCGCAGTCGTGCCATCAGCACGTCGCCGGTTCCTGAGGCAACGGCCAGCAGCGGATGATAGCCCCGCTGGCCGGTGTAGTTGTGATGGCGCGCTCCCTCCTTTGCCAGTCCATAGGTCTCGCAGACCGTCGAGTCTATGTCGATCGTCAGAGGCGAGTCCTCGGGGCCTGCCCCGGCGTCCCAGGCACGCGCCAGAAACTCTCGGCTCACCCGGTCCAACTGTCGCACATGTCCCCAGCGGAAACTGCGTAGGAATGTCCCCAGCGTGGATGGAGCCTTGACCACACAACCCAGTACCGAGGAGGTCCTGCCCGCCCGCAACACGTCGGCATCGTCAATGCAGTCGCCACCGACCAGAGCCGACGCCACCAGGGTCAGTATCTTGTCCCCGGTGTTGGCCCGCCCCGGGGCGTCGCCCAGGTCAACGTGGTTGTCGACGAGTTGGCTCAGACCCAGACGCCCGGCCAGGGTGACCGGCAGGATCAGCCCGGCATTGGCTACCAGGCGGGGATCGTCGAAGGCGATTTGGATGCGGTCAGGGTGGTTACGTGGTAGCATCTGTTGGGTGCTCCTTTTCTGTGACAGGTTTTGTGTTGTAAAACCATTATCTCAGATTCAGAGGTGCACCCTTTTGCTTCTTCAGGAGGCCTCTCACACGCCCCCCTCGGTGGATTGGGGCTAATGGAGCAGGCGAACTTTCGCGCCAGGCGTCTGCCATATCCGGTTCACGAGGATGGCAGAGACGGCTTCCTGCTAGTAGGCGTCCTCAAAGCCGAGGCCAACGCGCCAGCCCCGTCCTAACGCGCAATAAACCCTCCGTCAATAACAAGTTCCGTGCCTGTGATGAATGACGCATCATCCGAAGCCAGGAACAGCACACCGTTGGCGACCTCGATAGTCTCTCCCGTTCTGCGTAGCGGGGTCAGGCGTACCTGTTCCTCGCGCATGGCCGCATCGGGAGCGGATGTCCGCATTGGCGGCATAAAGCCGGGATGCACAGAGTTCACGCGGATGTTGTCAGCCCCATACTGCACGGCCATCGCCTTGGTGAATATCCGCACCGCGCCCTTGGATGCGTGATACGCCGGATGCCCACCTTCGCCGCCGACAAAGCCCATGATCGACGAGATATTGACGATGGAGCCTCCGCCAGTCTCCTGCATCTGCTGCACGGCGTACTTCGTGCCGAGGAACACGCCGGTTGCGTTCACATCCATAATCCGCTTCCATCCGTCGAGGTCCAGCCTGTCGCCCTCGGACGAACTGCTGACGCCGGCGTTGTTCACGAGAATGTCCAGCTTGCCGTACAGAGAGATGGTCTCCGCAATGAGGCGCTCCCAGCTGTGCTCACTGGTGACATTGATGCGTACATAAGTCGCTTCGCCGCCCGCCTCCGCAATCTCTGCCTCCACCTTCTTGCCTTCGTCGTCCAGCACATCGGCTATTATCACCTTCGCGCCCTCTCGCGCGAACAGCCGCGCCTCCTCTGCACCCATGCCTCCTGCCGCCCCCGTGATGATTGCTACCTTGCCTTCCAGTCGCATAGCGTGACCTCCTGCGAAACCCAATTGACAGCCTGTAAAACCTGTTCTGATTAGGAGGCATTGTGCGCCAAAAGCCGCGCATTGTCTAGTGACCGGCGCCAAATCGGATACGTTGTCCTGTGTACATCGTCAATCGAAATGTCCTGCTCAGGCTATCGCCTTTATTCGCATCCCGATCTATCTCGTCTATCCCGTGTTTGCGCCTTAACGGACTACGGAGTATAATCCGCCAAAGATACACAAAATCCTCGAAAGGGAGGTTATTGTTATGGCAAGAGAACGAGGCGACGTAATCATCGGAGACGGCAATATCAAGTTTGGACTGGAGTACCGCGACCTGCTCAATGATCAGGGCGTATGCCTCCACGCATTGGGCGATGTTGATGGCGAAGAGGTCGAGTTGCTGCGCTTCGACTGCTTCGACCACCAGCCGCACTACCACTACGGACCGGAAAAGCGCAACACCCGCCTTATGCTCGATAAGACGACGGAAGGCGACTCACTCGACTGGACGCTGAAGCAGCTCAACGAGCATCTGCCTGAAATGGTGCGCCGCGCGGGATACGATGAGCTTGCGGACAGCATCGACATGGATAGCCTGCAGGACGCGCTCGCCGAGACTGAGAGCACTGCGAAGCAAATGGCTGTGGATGGTCGCCGCACTGTAACGCATGACCGTGGCGATGTCATCATCGAGGCGGGACCCGTGCGCTTCGGCATCGAGTTCCGTGAGCTTATGAACGACAGGGGAGTGGCGATACACGTGATGGGCGATCTGGGCAGTGACGAATATGAGCTGCTCACATTTGACTGCTTCGAACGCGCGCCGCACTACCACTATGGCCCGCGAGCCAAGAATCAGCGTCTTTACCTTGACATGACCGCCACGCCGGACCCGCTGGACTGGGCGCTTAGCCTGTTCAAGGGCGGCAAGCTCGCGTCAATGCTGGAGCGCGCCGGTTACAGCGATCACGCCGCAAGGCTGAACCCCGCTGTGCTCGCCGAAAAGGTGGCCGAGGTGGAGCAGGTCGCAACAGAGATGCAGGCAGCCAACGCCAAGTAGCGCATAACGCTCATTCGTAATTAAAGCTAAGTATCCCTCCTGCGAAAGCAGGAGACCGGGATGCATTAGAGCGACACGCAGCCCCGACGATTGCATAAAATCGCGGGGCTGCGTTCGTAAAGTGTCCCAGAAACTAATTGTGAATTGGGTTGAAACCTGATACGGTATTCAAGCGTTTTTCTTCGCTATTTGCACACTTGACACTGGCATTAAGCTTGCATCTTCGCGGGGAAGGATATCTCACGCATGCGAGTGAATGAATGAAGCGAACTCTACTAATTGCGGTCTTTGCGACCCTCGGACTTTTGGCATGTCTGCCGGATGTCTCGACCGAATTGTCTGAACCGGAGGCTCGCGCACTTATTGAGCGCGAGGTTCTCAATGTATGCAGAGGCAAGAGCACGACGATTATTAGCAAACTGTTGAACTCAGTCGAGGGCGCCGAACCTCTTGCAACAAGGGATAACTGGATTTTCACACTTGACGTCGCCGATTCTCAGGAAGACTTGGAGACGTATGTATTCCCCTCGAAGATCGTCTCAGGCCCATTCGTAGTACACCTGCAAACAGACACCTGCAAGTAGGCAACGCGATACATTTCTAGGGCATCTCACGAAGGCGTCTCTGCGTAACCAGTATTAGCGTGGTCACGCCCAGCAGTAACACCGCGAGTATGCCCACCATTGCCTGACCACCAAGGTATTCCGCCAACGTGCCGGCGGGGAGCACTCCCAGCGGCATCAGCCCGAAGTTCAGCATGAACACGCTCATTACGCGCCCGCGATACCTGTCCTCCACCTCCTCCATTATCAGCGACTGGTTCAATGTGCGTCTGCCCGCGTCTCCCAATCCAAGCAGCACCATTAGCCCCGCGGCAACCAGATAGACAGGTATCAGCGCGATAAGCAGCAGCGCGATGCCAGACATGAAACTGCCGATGATCAGCAGCATGCCACGCCCACTTTTGCCGAGCGACGCTATGAACAGCGAACCCACCAACGAACCGCCGCCCATTATCGTAACCAGCAGTCCCATCGCTTCTGGCCCCATCCTGTACACATCCACCACAAAAAGCGGCATCAGGAAGCGGAACGGCATTGCCAGCAGCGATGTCGCCAGGCCCATCAGTAGTAGTATCAGCACCAGCGGACTCTGGCGGATATAAACTAGCCCCTCTAATATGTCGCCGAGCATTGGCGCGGGACGGCGGCCCGACCCCGTGCCAGTCTTGGGTAGTAACCCGGACAACAAGAAGGCGATTATTGCCAAGCCCGAAATTATGTAATAGACGTTGTACGGTCCCAGATAGGCGTAAGCCCAGCCCGCGAGCGCCGGCGCTGCGAGCGTCATCGCGCTCATTGCGGCGGCGTTCAGCGCCATTGCGTTGGACAGCCGCTCCTGCCCCACGAGCTGCGGGATTATTGCTTGGCGCGCAGGCATTAAGAAGGCGAATAGGCTGCCCTGCACGATGGACGCTACCCACAGGTGATACCATGCGACGACATCCAAGTGGATGGCGACACCGATTACGATGGATAGCACCGCCGCCATGCCCTGACCGAACTGGATAATGTACTTGCGCTCGAATCTGTCGGCGAATGCGCCGCCGAACAGCGATAGGCCCAACAGAGGCACGGCGAACCCGGAGCTGACCACGCCCAGCAGGAATGGCGACGATGTCAGCTCATATGCTAGGTAGCCCCGTGCGATCATCTGCATCTGCATCCCGCCCATCATGACGAGCATGCCAAGCCACAGGTACAAGAAGTCGCGGTTGTCCAGCGAACTGAATGTGGTTCGCCAGCCCGACGTCGGCTGCGTTCTGCGCTCTGTGCGAGGCGTCGCTGCCGTGGGTGGCGTTGTTACAGTGGGTCTTGCCGATGCGGACGCCACGGCAGGCTGTGCTGCCAATACAACGGGCTGGCGTCTCGCGGGACTATCGGAGGCATCGGGCATATCGGAAAGTCTATACCCATAGGCGGACGGGCGCAAGCAAGCTATCGGCGACGAGACTGAAAGGATGGTGTCTCGGCAAGTGAAGTGCGGAAAGTGCAAAAAAGGGCCTGGGCTGCAAGCGGCGCTCATCCGACTAGCGGTAGGCGCTCACAGGTGTTCAACCCAGACCCGTTCTCAATGTTGATGGGTACCAATTCTACCACAATGTTGCGTGCGAATGATAGGATGTAATTGCTTCGGTGCGTACAGCCATGGGACCAATCCCCATTGGGGATCCTAGTACAAGCAGCCATCAAACCGCGATTGCTGAGGACACTTGAGAAATCAACGCAAAGGAAATGCAAAATGGCAAACACTTTCGGGCGCTTATTCAGAATCACGACCTGGGGCGAATCGCATGGCGACGCAATAGGCGTTGCTGTTGACGGCTGCCCGCCAAGACTGCCCCTCGAAGTCGAGGAAATACAGAAGGAACTCGACCGCCGCCGACCCGGGCAGAGCGAAATTTCCACGCAACGAAGGGAGGGCGACCGCGCCGAAATACTGTCCGGCGTGTTCGAGGGTGAAACGCTCGGCACACCCATCCTCATCGGCGTATGGAACAGCGACGCGCGCAGCAAGGACTACGACCACATGCGCCGCGTCTATCGCCCGTCCCACGCCGACTACAGCTACGACGCCAAGTACGGCATACGCAACTGGAAGGGCGGCGGTCGCGCCAGCGCACGAGAGACCATCGGGCGCGTGGCAGCGGGTGCTATTGCCAAGAAGATTCTGGCTCGCGAATTCGGCGTCGAGATTGTCGGCTATGTCAAGCAAGTCTGGAAGCTGCACGCCGATGTTGACCCGTCCACAGTGACGCAGGAGGATGTCGAGTCCAACATCGCCCGCTGCCCGGATCAGGATATGGCTGTGCAGATGATTGAGCGCATCAAGGAAGCCCGCAAGGACGGCGACTCGCTCGGCGGCGTGGTGGAGTGCGTGGCGCGTGGCGTGCCCGTGGGCTTAGGCGAGCCGGTGTTCGACAAGCTCGAAGCCGATCTCGCGAAGGCTGTCCTGTCCATGCCGGCCTGCAAGGGCTTCGAGGTCGGATCCGGATTCGGAGGCACTACGCAGACCGGTTCACAGCACAACGACCCGTTCTACAGCGAGGGCGGTCGCATCCGAACGCGCACCAACAACTCTGGTGGCATACAGGGTGGCATCAGCAACGGCGAGGACATCATCATCAGGGCGGCGTTCAAGCCCACCGCAACGATAATGCGCGAGCAGGATACGGTCGATGTCGATGGCAATGAAGTAAAATTACGCGGACGAGGGCGCCACGATCCCTGCGTGCTGCCCCGAGCTGTGCCAATCGTGGAATCCATGATGGCACTCGTTCTCGCCGACCACGCCCTTCGTCAGCGGGGTCAAAGAGGCAGCGTATAGCCTCTTCAGCTTGAGTCCGTTTCGGCTTGACTTCAGGCTATCTTCACTAATGCCTGTAACAGAAGAAGGGGCGCAGTCAATTGCGCGCCCCTTCGCATTTTTACGACCTCTGTTCCTGCTAAACGACCGGTGATGTTCCTCCGTCGATGTTCACTGCAACGCCCGTAATATAAGCGGCGCGATCCGACACCAGGAAAGTTACAAGGTCGCCTGCCTCACGTGCCTCACCGACACGACCTATGGGAACGCGCTTGCCCATCTCCTCATAGTAGGCTTCGAGAGTCAGGTCGGCGTTCTGTTCTTTAGCAGATTCCCAGCGCCGCTCGTGCTGCCCCGCCTTTATCAGTCCGATGCAGACAGTGTTGACAAGAATGTTGTCGCCAGCGTAGTCCTTGGACATCTCCTTTGTCAGCGCGATGCCCGCCGCGCGGCTCACGGAAGTCGGCACGGATCCGGCTCCAGGCGCCTTGCCGCCCGGCGTCGTGATGTTCACGATGCGCCCGCCGCCATTTGCCTTCATCAGCGGAATTGCCTTGTTCGAGCAGCGAATCGCCCCAAAAAGCTTGAGTTCGAGGTCGTAGCGCCATACTTCGTCGCTTATGGTCTCGAATAGGCCGGCGGCGGAAGTGCCCGCGTTGTTCACGAGAATGTCCAGCCTGCCGTACTTCTCGACGATTGTGTCAAATAGCCTCTCCACATCGGCGTCGCTGGTAACATCCGCCGATACCGGAGTGACCTCGCCGCCCGTTGCGGCTCGTATCTCTTCGGCGGCGGAGTCCAGAACTTCTTGCCTGCGCGCGCAGATGACAACCTTCGCGCCCTCAGCGCACAGCGATGTCGCCGCGCCCTTGCCTATGCCGTCGCTGCCACCCGTAACCAATGCGACCTTGCCGCTCAATCCCATATCCATAGTTTCAATTCTCCTTCGTTCAGTATTTTGGCGCGAATGCGCGCCCCGTGATTGCTATTCCTTGCTGTACGATTCGTCCAGCAGATCTGTGATGTACCGCACCTCAATGTTCATTCCGTCGCGCTGCGCGCCGTACTGAAGTTGCATCAGGCATCCCGGATTCGCCGTTGCGATGACATTCGCTTGCGTCTGCCGCACCGCGCGCATCTTTGTGTCAAGTATCCTCATCGAGAAGTCACGCTCTGTAATGGTGTACGTACCACCCGCGCCGCAGCACTTGTCCGCGTTGGATAGCTCCACGAACTCGATGCCGGGGATGGACCGCAGTAATTGTCTCGGCGCTGCCGTCACGCGCTGCGCGTTCGATAGATGGCACGAGTCCTGATAAGTAACGCGGTAGGGAAGGTGTCCCTTCGGCGGCTCAATCGGCAATGCTGCCAGAAGCTCATGGATGTCCCGCACCTTCGCGCTCAAAGTCTCGGCTCTTTCTGAATATGCAAGGTCGTCTTTGAGAAGATGACCGTACTCCTTCATACGCGAACCGCAACCCGCCGATGCAATGGCGACATAATCGACATCCTCAGCAAGAAATGCGTCAACGTTCTGCCTCGCAAGTTCACGCGCCGTCTCAAGGTCGCCCACATGCGAGTTGATCGCCCCGCAGCACACTTGCGCCTTTGTTACGACTACTTCGCAGCCGTTCCGTGTCAGCACGCGCACCACGGCGTTCATCTGCGGCCCGTTAATCAACGGCATCACGCAGCCGGACAGCAGCGCAACCCGCGCCTTTCGCTCGCCCTGCGCGTGATAGACCTGCCCCTGCGCCTTGAACACCTCCGACGGCAGTTCTGGCATCGAGCCTTCCAATTCACCCATATTGCCGGGCAGCAGACGCAGCAACCCGCTCTTTCGCATCGCCTTCTGCACGCCCAATCGCTGATAAAGGCGCATGCTGCCTACGACCATTGACAGCAAGCCTTGGTTCGGCAGTAGCCGCTTGAGCGCAAGCGATGAAATCTTGTCATTGACGAAGCTAGGCTTCCGCTTGTCGGCGACCTGCTGCATCGTCGCCTCAATGAGATTGCCATAAGGCACGCCGGATGGGCACGCCACCTCACAGGCACGGCACTGAATGCACAGGTCCCAGTGGCGTATCACAGAGTCTGTAATGCCGATGCGTCCCTCGTTGACCGCCTTCATCAGCGCGATGCGGCCGCGCGGCGATTCTGCCTCTAAGCCCGTCTCGATATATGTGGGGCAGGCTTGCAGGCAAAAGCCGCAGTGAACACACTTATACAGGTCCGACTCTTGGGGAGCGTCGGGCCCCACGAACAGGGACAGTCCGACATCGGTTTGCGACTTCTCGGGCGCGGTTGCCATTCAGATTCCTCCGGTGAACCTGTTCGGATTGAGTATGCCGTTGGGATCGTACTGAGCCTTCAAGCGCCGCATCACTTCCAGCGACTCGCCCGCGTAGTCCCAGACATCAATACTTTCCTTGATGTTCAGCGGCGCGCGCTCGATTATCAGCGAACCACCAAGGCTATGCACGGCTGTCCTCATGCTGCGGATAGTCTCGCTCAAAGCGGCACCATCGTCGAACCAGTGAGCGTTCATCATACCATAGCCAGGCTGAGCGACGATTGCCGCGCCATTGTGCGCTGCCAGTGCCTCGGCAACCTTGTCAATGCTGTTGGGCAGGACGGCAATACGCGCCGACATTACGGAGGCGTTGTCCTTGTCATAACCGAAGTCCGTCAGTTGAGACCAAAGTGACGCCGCCTCGTCTTCCAGCCTGTCAACCTCAGGCGTCTGCTCTCGAATGACAAAGAACGTTTCGTTCTCCATTCGCCTCAATGTGCGCGGCCTGCCTCCAAGCCGCACTGCAAGCCCATAATCGCCGCTCCCACCGCCGTCCTCCAGTCCGATTCTGTTGCCCACATTGCCATTGAATGCCGTCATTGCAATCGGCATCACGCCGCTGTTGAATATGCCGAGGGCGGCGCTCAGACACCCTGAAACCGAGTCGAAATGCGCCAGGAGCGTCGTTTCATGCCGTGGCATAGGCGTGAGCTTGAAGGAAATCTCGGTGATAATGCCCAGCGTCCCCAGTCCTCCCACATGCAGGCGCGCCATGTCATAACCGCTTACATTCTTGACCACATTACCGCCGCTCTGCGTAATCCTGCCGTCCGCCTGCGCCACTTTCATGCCTATTACCAGGTCGCGCGCGCTGCCGTACTGCCATTTCAGCGGTCCGCTGACCCCTGCAGCGAGCGTGCCGCCAATCGTGGCGCGTTCAGGCAGAGGAGCGTCCAATGCGAGAAATTGCCCTTCCGCCGCCAGCGTCTCGCGCAGGGTCGCCAGAGTTATGCCTGCTTCCACCGCGAGCGTCAGGTCTGCCGCATTGTGCTGCACAACACGGTTCAGCGCGGACATATCCACGACCACATCGAGCCGCTCTAAGTGATTGCCCAGCGCAAGCTGCGTACCACCACCGCGCGGCGCAACAGCAAGCCCTTCAGTATCTGCGAGGGCAAGCAATTCGCACAACTCGTCGGAACTTCGTGGAGAAATCACGACATCAGGTTTAATGCCGTCTATAGCGTCTGCAGTGCTCCCTGCGGTTACAACATCAGCGCCAAGCGCATCCGCAATAGCCCGTATTGGTGGGGTAAGGCTTTCTGTGGTCATGATGAGGTCTGGCGCACTGCTAAATCCACGCGCCTGCGCCCGCGCGAGCGATAGCGCCAGCGAATGCCACTTCGTTGCAGGACGCGCCTGTCGGGAATATCTTAGCCGGGTTGAGCAGGTCGCGCGTGTCGAATGCAGGCTTCAGACGCGCCATCGCCTCCAGGTCGTCATCGTTGAACATGAACGGCATGTATTCCTGCTTCTCCAGCCCGATGCCATGTTCGCCCGACAGCACGCCGCCCGCTTCCACGCACATCTTCAGTATCTCCCCGCCGAGGGCAAGCGCCTTCTGCGTATCGCCCGGCTTGCGTTCGTCGAATAGGACAGAAGGGTGCAGGTTGCCGTCCCCCGCATGCAGCAAGTTGGCGATGGGAAAGCCGCTCTGCTGTGATAGATCGCGTATCTGCGACAGCACTTCGACAAGTTTCGTGCGCGGCACGGTGCCGTCCACAAGCAGGTAATTCGGAGCAAGGCGTCCCAGCGCCCCTAGCACGCCCTTTCGTCCCGCCCACAGCCTTTCGCGCGCATCTGTGTCCGTTGCGGTGCGTATCTCTATCGGGTTGAACTCGTTGCACACATTCTCGATCTCCTCCACCTCTTCCTCCACAGACTCGGACAGCCCCTCTACTTCAACCAACAACACCGCCCCCGCATCAGCCGGGTAGCCCGCATTCACCGCAGGCTCGACTGCCTGAATGCACAAATCGTCCATCATCTCGATGGCAGCCGGCACTATACCCGCTGCGATGATGCCAGACACCGCCGCACTCGCCTGGTCCAGCTCACGGAAGACCGCAAGAAGCGTCTTGACAGCTTCCGGTTGGCGCAGCAACCGCACTATGACCTTAGTGACGATTGCCAGCGTCCCCTCCGAGCCGATAATGATTCCGCGAAGGTCGTAGCCCGGCATCTCGCGGGCGCGCCCTCCGACCCATTGCAAAGAGCCGTCCGCCATGACCACTTCCATGCCCAGCACATGATTCGTGGTAACTCCGTATGCGAGGCAGTGCGGTCCGCCCGAGTTCTCCGCCACATTGCCGCCTATTGTGCAAGCCTTCTGGCTTGAAGGGTCGGGCGCGTAACACAACCCGTACTGCGACACATGCTCCGTTAAGTGGAGATTAATCACACCAGGTTCCACGACCGCGATGCGGTTCTCCACATCCACTTCGAGGATGCGCGTCATGCGCGTCAGCGAAATTACGATGCCGCCCATCTCGGCAACAGCCCCTCCGCTGAGACCGGTACCTGCTCCCCTCGCCACGATTGGCACTTCGTTTTGGCGCGCGAGCTTGACCACCTCGGCGACCTGTTCAGCGGTCTCGGGTATGACTACGATCGCGGGCATAGCCTTATCGGCTGAGCCGTCATACTCATACACAATCAGGTCTTCGGGCTTATACACGACATAGTCGTCGCCCACAATCCCCTGCAATTCCCCGATAATGTCGAGTTTCAGGCTTTCGGTAGTCGCCAATTCTCACCTCAGTAGAATATGGCTGCGCGTTGGTAAATCAACGGCATTATGATAGTGGATTAGTAAAAGCGTTGCAAACGAAACGGCGCGGTGCAGCGCTATCTGAATTTGAATGTCCGTATCGCCGCCGCCGCAGACACGACTATCCAGCCGCAGACTATGGCAAGCTCCAGGGGAAACTCCCAGAAAGCCATAGAGTGAAGGATCACGCCCCTGACCATCTCCAATACGGGAGCGAGCGGCAGATACTCCACTATGAGCCGCAGTATTTTAGGCAGATTCTCCACCGGAAAGAAGACGCCCGACATGAACATTAGCGGAAGTCCGACCGCGTTGCCTAGCCCGCTTGCCGCCGCTACGGTCTTTGAGAACGCGCCCACAACGAAGCCCAAGTTGAGGAAGACTATGTTGCCCAGAACGACCAGCAGGGCGATGTGCAGCAGATTCCCCTCGACTGACACTCCGAACAGGAGCCATCCAGCCGCGAGAATTATCGCTGCCTGCAATACGGACAAGACGAGGGCCGACAGCACCCGCGCCGCGAAGAAAACGCGCACTTTCAACGGCGTGGCCAGAATACGAATGAGAATTCGCTTTTCGCGGTACGCCGCCATCGAAGTTGCGATACCTATGACCGAAAAGTTCATCACTCCCCAGATGGCAAGACCGGGTATCAGGAAATCCAAATAGCTGATATTGCGGCTCGATACGCCTTCCGGGTCGAGTTCCAGGCGGGTAGGGGCCTGAGCCATTTGCAAGTTCGTCCTGTCAACGAAGCTCGATACGACCCCAAGGACGATACCGCTCAACGGATCTGTATCGTCGTACAACAGCGTAATCTGCGCCGGCGGGTTGTCGGTAGCTGTTGCGGCGAGCCCCTCCGGTATCAATAGCAGGTGTCCTAGGTCGCCCTTGCTGATCTCCCGTCGCGCAAGCCCCTCGTCATTCCGAGGGACAACATCCAAGCCCGGCACCTGCTCAAGGCTCTCGATGAGCTGCACGGACATGGAGTCCTGAGCGTTGTCTATCACTGCGAGAGTCTGCGCAGATTCAGTGTCCCTGAAGAACAGACCAAACACAACAACGAATATGAGGGGAAACAGCAGCGCCCAGAACAGTGCCTGCCTGTCTCGCGCAAGCATCTTCAGATTGGCTATGGTCAGATGGAAAAGAAGCATAGGTAAAGAAGATTACTCCAACAGCGCATGTCCTGTAATCGACAGGAACACATCCTCAAGATTTGAGGGAACTACCTCAAGGTGTGTCAGCTTTATGTCGGACCTGACCGCCCATTCCATCAGCGCGGGCACCGTTACTGAAGCATCTTTCGAGAACAGTCGCACGCCGGAATCTTCCGCGAATACCTCTTTCACGCCCGCAAGACCGCGAAGCTCTTCCATTCGTTCGCCGCATTCCGCGCCGACCTTGACTTGGTACGGAACGGGCAGGGAGCGAACCAGATTAGTGGGCGTGTCCAGCGCGACAATCTTGCCCCTGTCCATGATGGCAATGCGGTCGCAAAGATACTCCGCCTCTTCCATGTAGTGCGTGGTCAGCACGACAGTGCGCCCTGCTCTGTTGATAGCCTGCACAAACGCCCACAGGCTGCGTCTCGCCTGTGGATCGAGCCCAGTCGTGGGTTCGTCTAGGAACACCACCTCGGGGTCGTTGACCAGTGTGGCGGCAATGGTAAAGCGCTGCTGCTGCCCGCCTGAGAGCTTGGCAACTGTTGTGTTCGCCCTGTCGGCAAGGTTGACTTGCTCCAGCAATTCGATGGGTGCAACCCTGCGATTGTAGAACATGCCGAACAGGTCGAGAATCTCTTTGAGCGTGAGGAAATCAAAGTACGCCGACGCCTGAAGCTGTACGCCGATGCGTTCCTTGACCTTCTGCGGCTCGCGCTGGGTATCTATGCCAAGAACGCTGGTCTTGCCGTTGGTAGGTTCTACAAGCCCCTCTATGCATTCCAAGGTGGTGGTCTTGCCTGCGCCGTTCGGTCCAAGTATGCCGAACACTTCACCGCGCCCAACACCGAATGAAATGCTGTCAACCGCCTTCAGCTCACCATAATGCTTGGACAGGTCGTCCACCTGTATGACTATGTCATCAGGTATGTCATCAGGATTGAATGAATCCGCCATGCCTCTCCTTGCGGCTAACAGACGTCTCGCTTCGATCCACCCAATATGTTAGCAGGTAGCGGTCTCCCAATGCCATAATTACGACCGCGAGCGACCTTCGCAGACACCTCAGGCTCAGTCCACAAGCTGCCTTGCGAATGCCATCGGATCTGTCACCGGAAGTTGGCAAACATAGTTCTCACACAGGTACGCCGTAGGCAACCCATCGACCTTGCGTCTGTCAGCAAGCAGCGGCAGGCCGTTCGCCCCAGTTTCGCCACCGCTCGCGCCAAGCAGCACGCGATTGGGAATGTAATGGCGGTACGCCTCTGCCAACAGCGCATCCGTACCGGAGTCGCCCCGCTCACCAACAATCACGATTTCCTTAGCACGTGATAGGTAGAAATCGAGAGCGCCTAGCCAGTGTCCGGCAGCCGTGGGAAAGGTCATCATAAGTTGGCGCATGGAGCGTAATGCCGTCGATGCCCGCCGCTCCATATCACCGTCGTCCGTGATAACGGCAAGGCGCAGCAGCACATCCACCGCCATTGAACTGCCGCACGGAATCGCGTTGTCTGTGACATCTTTGGGGCGCACCACAAGCTCCTCGTGGTCGTGCCCGGTATCGAAGAATTGCCCCGACGCCGCATCCCAGAACAGCTCCACCATTGCATTGCCCAGTCGAATCGCCGCATCAAGCGTGTCGCGGCTGAAGTTGACCTCGTGAAGCGCAAGCAGTCCGTCTATCATGAATGCGTAGTCTTCTAGGTAACCATTCAGCTTGGCGCCACCGTCCTTGTACGTGCGAAGCAGCCTGCCATCCCTGAGAAGGTTAGTCAGCAGGAACTGCGCGTTGCGCTCGGCGATTTCTGCATAGTCCCTGCGACCGAGTACCGCCGCCGCTTCAGCGAAGGCGGCAAGCATCAGCCCGTTCCACGAAGTCAGTATCTTGTCGTCCAGTGCGGGCGCAATCCTCTCATTCCGCACTTCAAGCAGCTTAGCCCTCGACCGGTTCAGTAGCTCGCCAAACCCAGAGGCGTCAAGCCCCTCTTCGCGCGCGAGGTTTGCGGCGTCCATCGCCACGCGTAGGATGTTGCGCCCCTCAAAGTTGCCGTGCGTTGTTACCCCGTAGTATCGGCAGAATATCTCGCCGTCCTCATCTCCCAGCGCCTCGTTTATCTCCCGTGGAAGCCAGACAAAGAACTTGCCCTCGACGCCCTCGCTGTCCGCGTCCTGCGCCGAATAGAACCCGCCTTCAGGCGATGTCATCTCGCGCGTCACATATTCCAGCGTCTCCTCCACTATGCGGCTGTACATCGGATTGCCCGTAATCTGGTATGCATGCAAGTAGAGGCGCACCAGCAGGGCGTTGTCGTAGAGCATCTTCTCGAAGTGTGGCACTAGCCAGAATGTATCCGTGGAGTAGCGGTGAAAGCCGCCGCCAATCTGGTCATAGATGCCAGCCGCTGCCATACGCTGCAATGTGAGCTCCACCATGTGCAGCGCGTCCGCGTCCTCGGTCCGCAGATAGTGACGTAGCAGGAACTCGTATGTCATCGGCTGCGGAAACTTGGGCTGCAAGCCGAAGCCGCCGTGCCTGTCATCGAAGTCGCTCGCCGCCTTGCGCATCGCCAGCCGCATCACTTCGTCCGTGAGCGGCTCCACGCCGTGCTGTGCGACGGCAGACATCTGCCGCATGCGCTCCAGGAGGTGCTCCGTGTTCTGCAGCACATCACTTCGGTTGTTGCTGTATGCGTCCGAAATCGCTTCGAGCACGCGCGGGAAGCTCGGCATGCCGCCCCTGTCCTCAGGCGGGAAGTATGTGCCGCCGTAAAAGGGCTTGCCGTCAGGCGTCAGGAAGACGGTCATAGGCCATCCGCCGTGCCCGGTCATCGCCTGAACCGCCGTCATGTATATGGAGTCGATGTCAGGACGCTCCTCGCGGTCAACCTTGACGCTCACGAAGTTGTCGTTCATCTGCGCTGCGATGTCTGGATTCTCGAACGACTCGCGCTCCATCACATGGCACCAGTGGCACGCCGAATATCCCACACTCAGCAGGATGGGCTTATCGTCTGCCCGCGCCCGCTCCAGCGCCTCCTCGCCCCACGGATACCAATCCACAGGATTATTCGCGTGCTGCAACAGATACGGGCTGGTCTCGTCAATCAACCGATTCGGCATCTAATATCTCCATCATGTCCATTCAGAACGGGCACAATTGCCTAAAGCCCCTCGATGTCCAGCGTGCTGACTTCCCGCGTCTCCAGGTCCGCCACTCGGATGGCGTGGTTGTTCGTGTCGGCGATGTACAATTTTCCCCGCGCTACGCTCAGACCGGCCGGCTCGTGGAACTGCGCGAAGGCGCCGGTACCGTCCTCGTGTCCCGGCGTGCCCAGGCCGATGTATGAAGTCGCCCCGCGAGTGGCAGGATAGATGCGCTTTATCTTGTTGTTGTATGTGTCCGCGACGTATAGCACACCGTCGTGCAACTCAATTCCGATGGGATGCTGTAGGCGCACCTCGTCACCGATGCCATCCACATCACCGAACTCAAATAGATGCAGCCCGACGATGGTCTCAACCTGTCCTTTTCCGTTTATGTCAGCTGACCGCACGGCGCTTGTCTCGCTGTCCGTGAAGTACAGCTTCTCGCCATCGCTCACGATGCCGCTCGGCTGCGCGAGTTCGGCATTGGAAAGGACGCCGTCTGTGATGCGCTCGCGCCCATTCCCCGCGTATGGGTTGGCTTCCTTAGTGAGCAGGTCGTAGCGCCATAGCTGATGAAAACCAGCCATTGCTATGTACAGATTCATGCCATCCACGACCACGTCCCACGGCGAGTTGAGCTGCACGAATCGCGCGTTGCCTCCGCGATGGTACATTCGTGCCTGCTCGCCAGTCCCCGCAATGGTTTTTACGCTTTGATTCGCTAGATCAATTTCTCGCAGTGCGTGGTTCTTCGTGTCCGCGATAAACAGCGTATCGCCGCTGAGGGCCATGCCCTGCGGATCGTAGAATTGCGCCTCTGAATAGCCCCCGTCGCGTAGCCCGTGCTCGCCGCTTCCGACGACTTCGAGCAGCTTTCCACGCAAGTCCGTAACGATGATCCGGTTGTGGTTGGAGTCGGCGATGAACAGCCTGTCGGACGCCTCGTCCGCAAGCACCTTGCCCGGGAATGACAGCGCGCGCTCCCACTCCTTGTCCTTCTCTAGGCTTAGGATTAAGGGCGTTCGGTTGACGAGTTGGTTGTTGTCGTACTCCGCTATCATCTTTGAGAACAGGCCGTCGAGGTCCGTGACAGCGAACTCGCCTTCGTGCTTGCCCAGCAACTTCCCTTCGGGGTCGATGAACATTAGCGTGGGCCATGCGCGAGCGCCGTACTGCTGCCACACCTGGAAGTCCTTGTCGTTGACCACCGGGTGCTCAATCTCATAGCGCAGCACTGCCTTTCGCACATTCTCGTGATCCTTTTCGGCGGCGAACTTTGCGGAATGCACTCCTACTACGACCAATTCGTCGGCGTATTTTTCTTCTAGTTTCCGCAACTGCGGAAATACATTCATGCAGTTGATTCAACAGTATGTCCAGAAGTCCAGCACGACTACCTTGCCGCGCAGGTCCGACATGGACAGCGGCTTGTCGATGTTCAGCCATTCCAGCCCGGCGGGAAACTCCGGCGCGTTAACTTGGCCCGCGTACATTCTCGGACTCATGGTGCCTCCTTTTCATTGCTGTTACTTCTCCGGCAGATCGGGGAATCTTTGCGTCGGGGTGAAAAATTTCTATACCCTGACCACTCTGTTAGCGTCAGCCTGCAATCATACAGGCCAGTCTTCCATGTTGTACGCCATCGTCCAGAACATGAACTCGTAGCGGGAACTTGTAATAAACGCGCTGCGCATCGCTTCACGTGTTGCCGGCCCGCCGTTCGCAGCATATTCGTCCACAAGCTCGCGCCACGCAGCGGTGCTTTCCTTAAGCAGGCCGTCTCGGTACGGCTGTGCCCAGTAGCTGTAAACCGGGTGCTCGGGCACGGCGATCCTTTTGCCGATCTCGTGGTATGTCCACGGACAGGGCAGCAACGCGGCAGCCGCTTCGCCGACTCCGTCCATCGATGCCGCTGTCTGCATGTGGTTGATGTATGCCATATTCGTGGGTGAGAGCGGAACCGTTTCAACTGCGTCTTCGCTCGTCTCCAGTAGCTCGAACATCCTGCCATGCAATGGTCGCTCCACCGGAGTCGTGATGCGCCGCGTGAGCCTGCGAAGCGTCCGCGTGTCCGGCGCTTTCGAAAGTGCGGTTGCGACTACCTGCCCAAACCCGGCAAGATAGTGGTAGTCCTGCTCCACATAGTAGCGGAACTTTTCCAGCGGCAATTCGGCTGCCTCGATCTCTTCGAGAAATGGGTGAGCGAAGATACTCTCCCAAATGGGCAACGCCTCTTGCCGCAGTGACTCCGAGAAACTTTCGGCCATGTTGATTCACCTCGTACCGATGCCTTTTGCCAGTTGGCTACCGCGTTCATGCGACAAATATATCACAGCCGACATCGCTTCGCCGCCGCTCGCTGCGCCGTGCAGCTCTTGGGCATTTGCACAGGGGACGGGTAATCGTACTTTCCGTTAGGAAGATGAATGGCGTGTTAGTTGGATGTGTCTCTGCAATAAGATGTACTTTTTATTGGAAAACGATTAAACAGAGAACAAAGCAGGGTAGGGGAGTGGTTGCGCATCGTGGGCCACCGAAATTGCGGCGTTTCCTTTGATGGGGATTGGCTGCTTACTTGCACTCATAAATGCATGGCGCAAGTGTGTCATAGTCCCATACCTGTCCCAATCGTCTATTGGAAGCTGGCCTCATCATGCACCGCATGTTTGACTGAGAAGAGCATGTACCTCGATGCTTGTTTCACCTCGACGCTGTGATTTCTGCGAAAAACTGAGGATTCCCATCCAATACGCAAAATAGAGAGCCAAAATCACCTTGACAGATATTTCGCGTTGCGATTAGGCGCTCTCTCATCGTGGCCGATGCAGTGGTGGATTGAGGATTGTCTAACAGAAGCAATAACCTTAATCTGCGTCAAGAACAACCTAAGTTTTAGAGAAGTTCAAGTATATTTGCACATCGGGCGTTAAATTCGGCGCTCTCCGCGCAATCTCGAGCGATGCGTCCTTCCGGCTTGCGAAAAAGCACGAGGTTGGGCGAGGAGTCTGCTTTCCCTCTTGTCATTGAGTGCAGTTAAAGGAAGGGCAATCGCTGATCCTCGAGGTCCATCGCAAACCACAGTTGGTTGCATTGCTCCACAAGGACCCCGCATACATATAACAATATGTCTATAGGCTTAATAGAAGTGAAAGGGCCTCTACGGAGTAAGGCCACAAGAGGAACAATATTCTAATATGTAGAAGATCGCCAACTTGCGCGGATGTTAGATGTGAAGAGGGAGAGAATCGGATCTGAATATGGCGTCCCTGGCAGGATTCGAACCCGCGACCCGCTGCTTAGAAGGCAGCTGCTCTATCCACCTGAGCTACAGGGACGCAATGAACCTTATGAATGTGAGCCTATGCAATAAATAAAGTGTAACAATGCCAATATCGCTGGTCAAGCGATCCTGCGGCAGGCCCGCGATTCAAGGCATGCGCGTGGTTATACGATGCAGCCTCGGCGCTTCGCCGGGCCACGCCTTTGATATTCTTTCGATCTGTAGCCCGTCCATTTCCGATAGGGTAGTGTATCGGCGCTGGATGGCGTTGCCTATTGGCTTGCTCAGCAGCGCGCCCACCACGACCGCGCCCAGCACCAGCGGCAGGCGCTTCCATCGCCCTTGCTTTTGCTTGCCCAGCGCGAGCCTTGTCAACATGCCGGAGATGAGTGCGGTGACTGCCATGTTCGTTCCGCAGTGGGGCGAAATCGCCAGCTCGCTTTGCCCCTCGTTGAGCCTTCCAAGCGCCTCGTCTATCACGCGTGTCAGTTGCTCAGTCGAAATGCTTCCGATGATGAAGAAGCCCCAAGGTGCGGAGTAGCCGCCGAGGGGACCTCGCACGCCTTCCTCGAGCATCAATGTGACCGTGGCGTGCTCCAGGGCATGGTTGCGCCTCACGCGCCTGATACTCTCTTGAATCACTGGAACAACACCTCCTCGAGGCACTCCGTTTGATATGACGCCCAATTATACACGACTCCGCCGCCGTGCGGTTGAGTGGCGCAGAAACAGTCTGAAAATAGTTGAATAAGGTTGAATGGGCCAGAAAACTCTAGAAAATCGTGGAAAAGTGTTGAAAAAGTCATTGACCCTTTGTATGGCGGAACGCTAATATATGTTCAATAGGTTCAACCAACACATTAAACACACTCCAAGGAGGAGACACATGAGGCGCAAGACCAAGAAAATGCTGGCAGTTGAAGAGAAGTTCAATCAGCCGCTTGAGAAGCTCCTGCCTGAGTTGGTTACGGAGAACGGACTGTCCGCCACCGCTGACTACCTCGGAGTTAGTAAGGCGACGCTGGGGTACTGGCTGTTGAAGCTGGACATCATCGTCAGGCGCGTCGCCCTCGCGCCCGGTGAGACCTTGGAAGTGAAGCGGGTGGGATAGGGTAACCCGTCCAACCACCATTACACAGAGGTAAAGGAAAGAGCGCCGATGAGAATCGGCGCTCTTCTCTTTGCAGTTAACGTCTGCGATGCTGTGGTTCTGAGTCCTTCACTCATTAATGCCAACATCCGACTCGTGGCGAGGTCGGGTAGGGCGCCTTTATCGGCGCACTGCCTGCATTGCCTCCCGCTCCCGTTCGCGCTCGATCATGGCGCGCCGCTTGTCGTAGAGCTTGCGTCCTCTTGCCACTCCAAGTTCCACCTTTGCTCGGTGACGCCTGATGTAGAGACGCATCGGCACCAGTGTCAACCCTCTTTCCGAAACCTGCCGCGACAGGCGGATTATCTCGTCCTTGTGCAGCAGCAGCTTGCGGGGGCGCGTTGGCTCGTGGTTGTTGCGGGAGCCTGCGGAGTACTGCGCTATGTGCATGTTGACTAGCCACAGCTCGCCGCCCTCGGGTTTGCCGTATGCGTCGCTGAGGTTGACGCGCCCTTCGCGGATTGCCTTTATCTCGGTTCCGGTCAGGACGAGCCCGGCTTCTACGGTGTCCAGGACATCGTAGTTTCTTCGCGCCCGACGATTGTTTACGACTGTGCCGCTCTGCTTTTCCTTTGTGTTCCCCTTTGTCTTGGTACTCATGCCGCCGGCCTCATCTTAGACTGTGCGCTGCGGTGAATCTCCTCTTCCAATGTCTCTATCGCCTTCTCGAGCTGCCTGATGTCTTCCTGCTGGGCGTCACCATGCGTTACTTCTATGTCAGGATCAAGCCCGTTGCGGTCAATGAGCCTGCCGTCGGGAGTGAACCAGCGCGCGAATGTGAGGAACAGCCCGCCGCCGTTGTCCAACTGCCGGAGGATGTTCACGCTACCTTTGCCGAAGGTCTTCTTGCCCACAACGGTGGCGCGGCCGTGGTCCTGAACGGCGCCGACGAGAATCTCGCTTGCGCTTGCGCTGTACTGGTTCGCGAGTATCACCATTGGGACATTCTCCAGCAAATCGTCGTTACGCCGCACCACCCAGTCCTTGCGCCGTCCTTCGCCATCCATTTCGTAAAGGATAAGCCCGTCCGCGAGGAACAGGCTGGTTACATCGACGACCGAGTTGAGCAGACCGCCGGGGTTGTCGCGCACATCGAGAACGATGCCCTCTGATCCTGCTTCCATCGTATCGCGGATGGCCTCTGCAAGTTTGTCAGCCGTGTCCTCGTAGAAGTTTGTCAGGCGGATGTGCGCCACCTTGTTACCCGGCTCGGTCCGCACGATTACGCTCTGCAGCGGGATGACGCCGCGCTCAACTTCGATGACGACTTTCTCTGGCCTTCCCACATGCTGCACCAAAAGCCTGACGACGCTGCCGCGTGGTCCGCGAATTTTCGACACGGCCTCAATTATGCTGATGCCTTGAATGTTCTCGCCATCCACCTCCAGGATGATGTCGCCAGGTCGAATGCCTGCCCTTTCCGCCGGGCTGTCGGCGATGGGCGCGACTACTACGAGCCGCCCGTCGGCGTTCATGGATACATGCGCGCCGATGCCCTCGAATCGTCCCCGAATGTCTTGGTTTTCAATTCCGAACACATCGGGGCTGACGTAGTTCGTATGCGGGTCGTTTAGCGCGACGAGCATTCCTCTTATGGACGCTTCCGTGAATATCTCCGGATCGAATGTGGCGCGGTCAACATGTTCAGCCGCGAGCATCGACCACACCTGCCATACAACTGCAAGTTCCTCGGGTACTCCCTCGGGTACTTCCAGAGGCATGCCCTGCGGTATCAGCTCGGGGAGTAGGGGAGCGTCAGGCGCTGAGGTTTCTCGCGGTGCTCGCGTGGGCAATTCTTTAGCTGCTGCAGCGCCAGCGTAAGATGCTGGAGTCGCCGTTGCCTCTGGGGCGGGTTCGGCAGACTCTGGAGAGGCTGTGCTAACGGTCGCGGCCGGGCTGGTTGATGATGTGGGCGCTGAGGGTACTTCGGTCTCTTCCCCCATCTGACAGGCGGCAGCAGCCAGTAGTGCAACACTTGCTGCCGCAATGCCCCAACTCCTGAAACTGAAAGTGTATGGCAATTCTGTTCACCTTGAATACGATTCTTACGCGTGTGCCTAGCTGTTCTCATTCTAACACGCACCCATTCACAGCACATGAGAGCCAACTTGGGATGCAAATTTGCAGCTGACACGCGTGCCCAAAAGTTGCCCTGGGGCGGTTCCCTCAATCTAACGGGCAATCCAGATAATATTGAAAGAGTATCGACGTGTTTTCAGAATACAGAATAAGTTTGTGTTTGTGCCTGTATTATGCGGCTTATGTTTGCTGATATATGAATACACATTGACCTGTATTCAGACATCCTATATAATTTGTGTGCAATACATCGGGAAGTCAGCAGATATTGACACGAGAGAAAGCCTATGGACGAGCACGAACTTGAAGACCGTAAGCACGCACGAACACATTGGCTTCTCTTTGCTGTTTTCGGCATGATCGCTGTCTGTGTTCTTGCCTTTATTGTACTCTCTAAGGGTGAGGGGGATTTGCTACCGGAAATTGTGGGTTCGGTAATTTTAGTCTTAGGTGCCTTTCGTCTTTCCCACAGCTTTTTCAAAAGAGAGTAAGAAATGACGCAATCCTCAGACATCGGAAGGCGCACCAGGGTCACTAGGCCATATCCGTCTTTTACGCTACAAGACTCTGTGAGTGTCGCGAAAGCCATCTACGAAGTGAACGCCGGGTTGCCCTTTGACAGGGAGCTGCTTGCGGGAGCCCTGGGCACTACGCCGAAGAGTAGCGCGTTCACGATGCGTCTGAACGCCTCAGCAGCCTACGGCTTGACGGAGGGCGGCTACAATGATCCCGACATTCGGCTCACGGATTTGGGAGAGACTATAGTTGCGGCAGACAGTGAGGGCGCGCGCATAAGTGGACTTGCCGAAGCGGCTATGACTCCGGAGACTTTCGGCGGGTTCTATGAGCTTTTGGATGGCAGGAGACTGCCTCAGAGCGAATACCTGCACAGTATCCTCCAGCGCGAATTGGGCGTTCGCTCGAATCTGGCGGAGGAGTGCCTCGGCATTCTGCAAGACAATGGCGAGTTTGCCGGCATCATCTCGGAAGTTGACGGGGAGTATCTGGTGAGGCTTCCCGAGCCTGATATCGCCGTTCAGCCTGTTGTCGCTCCCGGCAGGGTTGCTACAGAACTACCAACGCCGTATCAGACTGGCCGACAGCCTGATGCGCCTACACACCGAGAACCGGTTCGTGATGCTAAGAAGAGGATTTTCATCGGGCAAATCGGCGATTCAGATGCGGCTAAATACGTCGCGTCGATGCTGGAAGAGTTGGGCATCTCAACCGCCAGCCCGCAGATTCCCGAAGGCGACGTGGATCTGCTCGTGCCTCAAAGTGTCTCTCAGGCTATGCGCGAGTCTAGCGCGGCGGTTCTTGTTTTCCGCAGCGGCGATAACGCATGGTCGTCCAGAGATAAGATGATTGGCATGCTTGGCGCTGCGTCTGTTCTGTTCGATGACCGTGTCGTGCTGCTTCACGAAAGTGGCGAACAGTTGAATATCGGTCTGAACGAGCTTAATCACATTGAATTCGACGGAGAGCGCCCAGGGGAGTCCGGACTGAAGTTACTTATCGCTCTGCACAAGTCGGGCGTTATCAACGTTTCTGCTTGAAGGCCAGGAAGTCGGCGGTGAATTCTCCGTCCTACTGGGAAGTGTAATTCTCTAGATCTCAGACACTCTGATACCTCTTGATTGAAAATCGAGGCTCTACGGCGATTCTGGAGCGACGCGATTTTTCTGCCTTCCACAATCGGAGAGACCATACTTGGAGTGGCTTTGCCGCATTCGTGCAGTGTCATATATGCGGAGCACGCGACATGAAGAGTGGTGAGCAGTAATCCGAATGTCGCTTCACGGCGCCGGGTGCAGGAAATGCTGACTGGTCTGACAAGCCAATGTATGAAAACTCTTCAAAAGACATACGCGCTAGTTATGTCAACTATGATAGGTTATGTCAAATAAGAAGCCTATGCCGCCGCCATAACTTTACATAAGAATTATAGTGCGAACATGCACTTACGGGAATTTACCTTACCCTACGACGGGCCATTCCGTGCAATGCCCCTCCCCTAGAGGCGCCAGCCACCTGCCCCTAGGCCATCGAACTCTGGGAAGGTAAATCACCAGAAAATGAAAAGGGATACTCGGGGTTGGAGTATCCCTCTATATATTTGCAATTGTCATGTGAGATTTCAGATTCGCCGTGGTCCGTATGTGCCGTCCAGCACCGCCGTTAATTCACGGTCTTCGTCCTCTGCACTCAGCGCGTCATCGATCTCGCGCAGCAGCGTGTCAAGTCCTGTCCCCGTCTCGGCCGATGTGAACACACCGCCGAGCTCGCCGTCCGCCAGTTGCAGCGCGCGGCTTAGCGTTTCGGCGTCCACATTTTCGTCCAGCAGGTCGGCCTTGTTAAGTGCCACCAGCCGTGGCTTATCTGCAATGCCCAAATCCTTGAGGATGCCTTCGACGACGGCCGCCATCTGTGCCGCGTTCGGATGCGCGATGTCCAGTACATGCAGCACCAGCGTCGATTCCTGCACCTCTTCGAGTGTCGCGCGGAATGCGGCAACCACAGCAGTCGGCAACTTCTGTATAAATCCCACGGTGTCGGTCAGTAGTACATCGCGCCCCGCCGGCGTCTTGATTCGCCGCGTAACCGGGTCGAGTGTGGAGAATAGCAGGTTCTCGGCCATCACATTGGCTTTTGTCAGCCGGTTCAGCAGCGAGCTTTTGCCCGCATTGGTATAGCCCACAAGCGACACCACGGGCACCTCCATCTCGATGCGCCGCGCCCGGTACCGCGCCCGGTGCCGCCTCACATCTTGGAGGTCGCGCTTGAGCTTCTGTATGCGCTGCCGCACGAGCCTCCGGTCGGTCTCGATCTGCGTCTCTCCAGGTCCGCGAGTGCCTATGCCACCACCCAGACGCTCTAGGTGCGTCCACTGTCCAGCAAGCCTCGGCAGCAGGTATTCGTGCTGCGCTAACTCCACCTGCAGGCGTCCGTCCTTGGTGCGCGCCCGCTGCGCGAAGACATCCAGGATCAGCGCGGTTCGGTCTATGACTTTCGCGCCGCCAAGTTCCTTTTCGAGGTTACGCTGCTGCGTGGGTGTCAGCTCGTCGTCGCAGATAACGGTACTCGCGCGCTTCGCATAGAGGAGCCCCTTCAGCTCTTCCAGCTTTCCCTTGCCCAGGTACGTCTGCGTCGGCCTGTCCATGCGCTGCGTCACTGTAGCGACGACTATGGCGCGCGCGCTTCTTGCTAGATCCGCAAGCTCTGTGAGCGATTCCTCCAGCCCCCACAGGCCGCGCCTGCGCTTCAGTTCTACGCCCACTAGGACCGCGCGCTCTAGTCTTGGCCGTGTCGATTTCATTCGCTTAGCGATATTTTCCTCCTCATTCCGCAAGGTAACTGCCCTCTACAGGGGAAGGTTAGGAAGGGGTGATCGATGCCCCTCAATACCTTCTATCAACGCTAATCTTTAGACGGAATCTGCCACTCCGAAAGCCGCGCCAGCCCCTTCTCCATGTCTTCGTTATTGATGGTCAGCGAGAGCCTTATGTAACCCTCGCCGTACTCGCCGTAGCCGTTGCCGGGCGTGACGACGATGTCCGCCTCGTCCAGCAGCAGCGCCGTAAACTCCGCCGATGTGAACCCTTCCGGTATGCGCGTCCAAACATACAGGCTTGCCTTGGGCGGGATGGCGTCCAGCCCGATATCGCGCAATGTCTGCACTACGCGGTCGCGCCGATGTTCGTAGATGGCGTTGCGCTCGTCTATCGCGTTCTGCGACAGTTCCATCGCCTCCATGCCCATGTACTGGATGGCGTTCGGCACTCCGGAGTCTAGGTTCGACTTGATGACCATCAGCGCGCTGATGATGTCTTCGTTGCCCACTGCCATGCCGAGCCGCCAGCCTGTCATGTTGTAGCTCTTGGACAGCGAGTGAAACTCCACGCCCACGTCTATCGCGCCCGGCGTCTCCAGGAAACTGATGGGACGGTAGCCGTCGAACGCCACCTCCGAGTACGATGCGTCGTGCATCACGGCGATGTCATGCGTCTTGGCGAATTCCACAACCTTGGCGAAGTAGTCGGCGTCGGCGATTGCGCCGGTCGGATTGTTCGGGTAGTTGAGCCAGATAACCTTTGCCTTGTCCGCCACATCGTTCGGTATCGCGTCTAGGTCCGGCATCCAGCCGTTCTCCTCGAGCAGCGGCATCCAGTGGCACTCGCCGCCGGCGAACCACGTGCCCACCGAATAGACCGGGTAGCCGGGATCGGGCACCAGCGCGATGCCGCCCGGCTCAATGAAGCAGAGCGCGGCGTGACCGATCCCCTCTTTCGCCCCGATGAGCGGCAGAGTCTCCTTGTCCGGATGCACCGATATGCCGAACCTGCGCTGGTACCAGTCCGCGACTGCCTGCCGAAACTCGGGCAGTCCGTCCGTCTCAGGATAGCGGTGATTCGGGCTGTCGAGCGCCGTCTCGCGCAGCTTTTCGACTACATTCTCCGGCGTGGGAATGTCCGGATCCCCGATGCCGAAGCTGATGACATCTATCCCCTGCGCCCTCTTCTCCGCTATCTTTCGGCTTATCCCCACGAACAGATACGGCGGAACCTTCTCTATGCGGCTGGCAAATTTCATCTTATCTCCATCAACGATTGCAAACTGTTCTTTTTCCCGAATGCGTCAATTGGGATCAATTGGCACATGATAGCAGAAACGTCATAAGGTACGCAGACTTAGCAATAAGCTCTGGCAAGAATAAACCCCGTGGTTCACGGGGCTTAGTGAGCGGCGTTACAGAGCGTCTGAGTCGCGTATTATGAAATCGACTTGCACATCACCGTTATCGAGCATCTTATAGGATGCGAGCCACTCGCCATCTGAGAATACTATCGTGCCTGAAAGGCTGGAGAACTGATGCTTGTACTCGTTGTCAGGTTCAGGATCGAGAAGAATGGAAAACAGAATGCGCCAAGCAAATATCCCCAAGTCCCTCAATGCGGAATCAACGCTTGCAGACAGCAGTAGCTCTGGTATGTGATCGTCAATCTATACGCATTCTCCGCTTGATTTCGGAGATTGGTATCCTTATGCACTCGCCGCGATCAACCTGCTCCCGACTTTCATTAACGAGTGCCTGAATCGCGGGCGAATTGAACAGTTCCTCCAGATCCGCCCTGCTCCGTGGCTTCCCGCTCTCTGTGCCTGTCGTCTCTCGTGTAGTCGCCATAGCTTGTACCTTTCGCTTACAGCAGCCCGCATTATCATTCGCTCAGCCACATCCCTTACAGAGCGAGCATTGCATACGCCGACGATTCCTCCGGACTCATCCTATCCATCCTGTAAATCCTGTTAGCCCCCGACTACTCCACCCACTCCCCATCGAACACCGACGCCACAGGCCCCTCCAGCACTACCTCGCCTTCGCCCGGCCACTCCACCGTCAGGTCGCCGCCCGGCAGCGCGATTGTCGCCCTGTCCCCAGCAAGCCCATTCAGCCGCGCCGCCACCTGCACCGCACACGCGCCCGTCCCGCACGCCATCGTGATCCCCGACCCGCGCTCCCACACCCGCGTCTTGATGACATTGCCGCCGTCCAGCACATTCGCTATCTCGAAGTTCACTCGCGCAGGAAACAGCGGGTGATGCTCCACCTGTGGCCCGATTTCCGTCAGCGGGAACTCGTCCACTGGCTCGTCCATGAACACCACCGCGTGCGGATTGCCCATCGACACGCAGGTCATGCGGAATGGGCGCCCTGCAACCTTCAGCGGCTCGTTTATCACCGCATCCTTGCCCTCTATGGCGACAGGAATCTCCGGCGGATTCAGCCGGGGCTCGCCCATCAGGACGCGCGCCCCGACCATCCCCTGCCCGTCGTCACGCAGCGGCGTAACATCCAGCACGCCCGCCATAGTCTCCACCAGCACAGGCGACTTCTCCGCCGCGACGATACCGTTGTCGAATGCGAAACTCACGAGACAACGAATCCCGTTGCCGCACATCTCACCCTCGGACCCGTCCGCGTTGAACATCCGCATACGCAGATCCGCCTTCTCCGACGGCAGCGCCAGTATCAGCCCGTCCGACCCGACACCGAGGTGCCTGTCGCTCATCGCCACCGACAGCGCCGGCCAGTCCCGTTCCTGCCCCCGCGCGTCAACATAAACATAATCGTTCCCAGCCCCATGCATCTTTGTAAATCTCAATTTCTTCGTCTCCGGTTGTGGGATTGCGTGGGATAGTACCTTGGAAATCCTAATCGGCAGCCTTAATCAATTTCTCGCCTATATGTTTGAGCTGTTCAGGTGTGTAATGTTCTGCAACCGATGATACAAAACGGTCAATGTCAGCAGTAAGAGACACCCTCTTTTGCCCAGGTATGTTAAAGCCGGCTGCCCGTGCAGCAGCAGCATTGCTAGGAAACTCCCCGTTTAACATTCGTTCGTAGATGTCAGGGCGTTCAAGGGCGATACGGGTCTTTAAGTTCATCCGGCGTTTATTCGATGATTGGTCAGTCATCGTCTGAACCGCTACACGCGCCTTCGCCTCAATCTCTGGATCGACGGCAAGTTTTTCAAGCATTGTTTCCTTTGAGCCAAATGGCGTGCCGGGCGGGATTTTCGTCCAGATTTCATGCTCTTCTGCCTCAGCCCAAATTCGCTCGTAGGCATCGTAGTCAAGTTCCAGATTCTTTGCAATGAATTGCAACGCGGTTATCGTCTGCCAGCACCAGTCCACATCGCCCGGCGTTTTCATGGAACGTGGACCAACATTCGCCCATTCGCGTTCAGTGAGCGGTGTTGTCAAAATATGCCTCCTAGTTGCCCCTCAGTTCGCGTTGCATGTTCTGTCGCATCTGCATTAAGGCTTCGAGGTCAGTAATGTCCGCAAGTTCAACTACTGTGCTGATGCCAACGCTACGCTTGTGCCTGTTAAATGCCTCCTTGCGAGCACTAACATAAGGGATCGGATTCTTTGGGTTGTATTTGCCGCCTGTCCTCTGAGCAAGAAGTCCAACGAGTCGATTCAGGTCCCGCCGTAATTCATCAAGTTCTTCGTTAATGTTACGAATTTTCGGAGGCGGCACTGATTTCGAGTCCGTATTGTCCTTCCCATTCAAATCTGGCCGGCCCACATCGAACCCCGCTTCTCTCAAGCCAATGATTAGCCCAGGCTTTGTGCGTGTGTTAGAGAGTTCAGGGAAAACATTAAGGATTCTCTCGGCAGTCGGCAGCGTACTGCCTGAAACTTCCAGTTGATCAGAGTCTTGAACGGTCTCTGGCTCTATCACACCTTTAGCTTCGAACACATCGGGGCGTCTTGCATCGCTATTAGTTCTTGATTCCAACGTCATGGCATATTGCACGTCTTCCTCCGTGGCAACACCACCTTCGTCGCGAATGAATTTGTTAAACAACCCCTCACCAATAACATCGTCAGGTGTAATGTAAGTGGCAGTCCTGACTATATGCCACGGGTTGCCCGTCACTTTGCTTCTGTCCCAAATTGTGCATATTCTTGTCAATCGCTGAATGAAACTGGTTTGAGTACGGATGTTGGATAGGTCCAGACAAACTTTGAGACGGTCAACATCTAGACCAACACCTCCCATCTGCTTGACAATCAACACATCACCTTGGCCATTGCAAAATCGTTCAATCGTATTGTCCGCATTCGCATCGGTTGAGGTTGCGATGTACACTTGAAGCTGCGGAGCCAATCGCTTTAATTCAGACTGAACATCCAACGCATGCCGGTTGTCTTCGTCGAAGCCTTGCCTGTCATTCCCTACAAATACAATGGCTGCTGACCCTGGGGCATCCTCCCTCCGAGGCCGTAGCTCCTCTAAGAGAATTTCGCAGGCTTTACGGATGACGTGGTGCTTCCGCAACTCATTGGTTAGGACGGCGCGAACGTCAGATTCGTTCCCAAGAAGCGATAAAGTCCTCTCCTCGACTTTGTCGCCAGTTTCTCCGTGCAGGCGTTCTAGTACGATATCGAACGGACGACGGGTGATCTTACACAACAGGGGAGGATTGTCGGCTGCCCATGCCTCCTGAAATGAAACCGAATAGTGAGGGACAAGTCTGTAAATGTGCCTTTTCCCTTCAAAAAGATCTACACCATTTACGCCGTGACGCCATGTCTTATACGGCTCTGTGCTGATTCGATCTATTTGAAAGCCATGTATAAATCCCTCATCAGACCTGTAAGGAGTGGCCGTAAGCAAAGCCACAAATGCGCCAGCATCTGCTAACTTCTTTACACAGGTTCCCCAAGTATTGTCATCCTTGCCAGTATGGGACTCATCCACAAATATCAGCGGTGGCACACCATATCTCTTCCTTTCTTCCTTCACCCAGTGGGTTAAGTCACTGATATTTTGAGATGCCATCTGGATTGTCATGGCGACAAAAGCCGCGTTCTGTGGGGGAAACGGAAGACGGGGCGCACGTTCGGCGAAGTAAGTTGAAATTCCCCCTGGCAAGTCAGGAAGACCGTAGCGATTAACTGCTTCATCCCACTTATGTCTAAGAAGGCATTGTCTCGCAAGAACTCGGTTTGGTACTAATATCAGCGCGCGACTGATGTGTCCACTATACAATAGCTGCATACCAGCAACTCGCATAACATCAGTCTTACCGTACCGAGTTGGCAGAACGATTGCCGTATACGGCTCGCGTTCTCTAACGCGATTGACTATGGTGCTCACTGCGCCCCGCTGTCCAATCCGCAAAGCCTCAAGATTTAGCCCACCATTGTCGTAATCACTGGGCATCTTCGCTCCCTTCTTAACATTGCATGATGGGCACAACGCCTGCATCTCGGACACGTTTGTCCGACGCGACACAGACCATGGGATAATGTGGTCCGCATGCCAACCCTTTGGCAATTCTGTTTCGCAATTTTGACATCGACCATCGGCGGCTCGGTACAGCATGTTCCGCAATTTGGACGATGTTAGAAATCGATTGTCCACGCCGAACCATCAACTGGTGCCATTAGCTGTTAAGTCTATGTAAATAGTATCATTGGTAAAAATGAAGCATGGTGATGCCCGCTTTCATTTCTCGGCACCCGCAGCAGGGTCATTTCGTCCCTGATAAGCAGGTGATGATTCAGTGCCTGCTCTGCATTGCGCTTATCTCCGCATTACCCTCAATTCATTATATTAAGAACAATTGTAGCACACTACAAGCAGTCCGATCCCCCTCCATATTCTCCCTGGCTATCTCAGCCCTATCGCACCCAGCCACGCCCGCACATCCCCCACCAGCCCCTCATACTCCGCATCCCCCACCGGCGCATCCAGCCACCGTATCCGCTCGTCGCCCAGCCGGAACCAGTTATACTGCTGCCGCGCGTACCGGTGCGTCCTGTACTTGATGCGTTGCACCGCCTCGTCTAGCGCCATCTCCCCGTCCAGGTGCCGCATCAGCTCCCCATACCCCAGCCCCGACAGCGCAGCCGTCCCTCTTTTTGAACCTGCCAACCCATACCCGCGCTCACGCAGTCCGCGCACCTCGTCCAGCCATCCCGCCGCCATCTGCGTTTCAATCCGCGCGTCGATGCGCTCGTACAACGCCGGCCGCTCCATCGTCAGCCCGACCACCAGCGCGTCATAGTCCGGCGGTATCTTGCCCGGCCGCTCGTCGTCATCGCCCCGCGATTGTGCATCGTCCTTGCGAGAAAGTGCAATCTCCAGCGCCCTCACGACCCTCCGAGGATTGCGCCCGTCCACCCGCGCCGCCGCCGAAGCATCCACGCGCCGCAGCTCCTCGTAAAGTGCCTCCACGCCCTCTGATTCCACCCGAATTTCCAGCATTTCCCGCAGTTTTGCGTTTGGGTTTACTCCTGGAACCTGCCATCCTTCGAGCAGTCCCCACACATACTGCCCGGTCCCCCCTACTACAAGGGGCAGGCGTCCGCGCAAATTTTTTGCGTTATGTATGGTTCTTTTGGCGTCGCGAAGGAACAGCGCAAGCGAGTACCGCTCGTCCGGTTCGATGGAGTCAACCAAATGATGCGGAATCTCGGCGCGATCGGCGTCCGAAGGCTTTGCCGTGCCGATGCTCATATGCCGATATACCTGCCGGCTGTCCGCCCCGATGATCTCGCCGCCAAACTCGCGCGCCAACCGCATCGCCAGAGCGCTCTTCCCCACCCCCGTAGGCCCAACAATCACCAGCAGCTTAGTCGCCATCCCCCTACCCCATCCTCTGTTTCCTGTCTATCCCGTTGCCTCCGCCGCAACCTTCACGATCTCCACGAACGACCCCGCATCAAGACTCGCTCCTCCAACCAGTGCTCCATTGATGTCCGGCTGACTGAGGTATCCGCCGATGTTCCCTGCATTGACGCTCCCCCCATACAGGAGCGGCACTTCCGCCGCCGCATCCTCACCGCCAATCGCCGCAAGCGTCTGCCGGATATGCGCCATCATCGCCTGCGCTATCTCGGGCGACGCCGATTGCCCCGTTCCGATCGCCCACACCGGCTCATAAGCAACAACTACCCCTGAGCCGACTTCGACGCCTTCAAGCCCCGCTATCGCCTGCGACTCCACGACACTTTCCGCATCTCCACCATTCCGCTCATCAAGACTCTCGCCGATGCACAGTATCGGAGTCATGCCCACACCAAGCGCCGCCTTGACCTTCAGATTGACAGCCTCGTCTGTCTCGCCAAATATGCTGCGTCGCTCTGAGTGCCCGACCATTGCATATCGACATATCTCCCCAAGCATGGCTGCAGATATTTCCCCTGTGTACGCGCCGCGCATCTCATGATATAGATTCTGAGCCCCGACCAATATGTCGCTATCTTTCAATGCCGCCTTTACTGAAACCAGCGACACGAACGGCGGGCACACCACCACCTCCACGCCCGTACCATGCGGTAAACCCGATAATATCCCGGCAACAAGCTCCTCACCCTCGGCAACTGTCGTGTTCATCTTCCAATTGCCAATAATAATCAATATAGACATATTAATCCTTCGAGACGCGGATGTAGCGGATGTTTAGCAATGTATGAATATGATAATATTAACACGACTGTAGCGTCAATATTTTCATGGTCAGGCAAATAGATGGCGATTCGCTCAAGGTCCATATTTCAATAGTTTACCCGCATGAGCCATTGCCAGCATCATTACCTCCGTCGCCGGAATGCGCCCCAGAGACCCTGTCGCGCACGCCCGCTCGGTGAATGCCTCTATCCCCTCGCCTTTGGTCCAAGCCGAATGAATGAGCAGCGGCACCGCATGCCAGCTGTGCGCGCCTAGGATAGCGGGCGTAGAGTGATCCCCCGCAACCACGAGCGCATCCGGCTGCAATTCCAGCAAGCGAGCAATACGGGCGTCAAGAGCCTCCAATGCCCGTACTTTCGCGCTGAAGTCACCGTCCTCCCCTGCCGCGTCCGCCGGCTTATAGTGTAGGAAGAAGAAGTCATGCTCGTCGAAGTGCTCTTCCAGCGTATCCAGTTCGTCGTCGAAGGTCATGCCGGTCGGTATCACCCGCATCCCAACAATCTTCGCCAGGCCGCGATACATCGGGTACGCCGCCACCGCGCCCGGATTGAGACTGTATCGCTCACCAAAGTCCGGTAGTTCCGGCAGAAGCGAGAACCCCCGCAACATAGCCATGTTCGCGTACTCCCGCTCCCGCAGAACTTCGCCCGCCGCCGTAATGAACGCCCTCACATGAGCCGCCGCACGATCTGACGCATCGTTGAGCGCCCTGGCTTCAAGCGGCATGACGCCCACCATCTGCGGGTCAGTCTCGCTTATCTTATCGTCCAGATCCTCGCCGTGCATAACCAGCACAAAACGATAATCTTGCACCGGATACACCTTGACATCCACTCCCGAGATCTCGATGTCATTGAGCATCTCCACAAGCGGCGCACTCTCAGAAGTTGGTATCCGCCCTGCCCTTCTGTCCACGATATTATTATTGTTGTCCACCGTGCAAAGATTGCCGCGCGCCGCCAAATCACCTGCCCCGAGTTCCACATCAATACCCAGCGCCTCCAGCACACCGCGCCCCATGAGGTATTTCACAGGGTCGTATCCGAAGAGCGCCATGTGCCCGGGCCCGCTTCCAGGCGTGATTCCCGGCAAAACGGGCGTCGTAAGTCCCGCCGCGCTTCGCCGCGCCAATTTGTCCAGATTCGGAAGCTCAGCCGTCTCCAGTTCGGATTTTCCCGTTTCAGGATGGGGCGCGCCGCCAAGCCCGTCCACGACAAGCAGCACGATCTTGGACTCGGTAGGACGGCATATATCGGCGAGAAATGGAAGGTCAATCATTAAGCTAACCCAGACGCAAGGTATTTTTCGGTTATCATTTCGCCTATTTTCGCAGTTATAGGTGAGATTAATACAGAGGATAGAATCAGTGCTAACGCAGGGGACAACTCTACCCCAAATCATCACACTCGTAAAGGGCGCAGGTCGCCGACAAATCATGGCTGTATTGTGCGGCGCTGAGTCTGAGACAGAGTAATCTCGCCCCAGTAATTGAGACTTATCTATCAGGCAGCGCAGCAACACCCGGCAGCTCCCTGCCCTCCATGAATTCAAGCGATGCTCCGCCTCCGGACGAAACATGCGTCATTTTGTCCGACAAGTCCAGCGCCGAAACCGCCTCTGCCGTGGAACCGCCCCCAAGCACGGTCGTCGCGTCTTCTAGCGATGCAAGGGTCTCGGCGATTGTTCGCGTGCCCTGCGAGTACGCCTGCCACTCGAAGACACCCATCGGCCCGTTCCACACCACCGTCTTGCAGTTCCGAAGTGCCTCGCTGTATCGCCGCCCAGTGTTCGGCCCAATGTCCATGATCATAAAGCCGCTCGCAATCGAATCAACGCCAACCGTAAGCGTATTGGCATGCTCGGCGAACTCATCAGCGACCACAACATCATCGGGCAGCATTAGCTTCACTTCACCCTGCCTCGACCGTTCAATGAGGACTCTGGCAAACGACACTCTGTCATCCTCGACCAGCGAATCGCCGGCCAAGTGCCCTAGCGCCCTGATGAATGTTCCCGCCATGCCTCCCCCTATTAGCAGGAGTTCAACCTTGCCTGCCAAATTTTCCAGCACTCGGATTTTCTCCGACACCTTTGCGCCGCCCAGTATCGCGGCAAATGGCCGGCGCGGCGCATCCAGCGCGCTCCCCAGGAAACGCAGCTCCCTCTCCATAAGCAGTCCGGCCACGGATGGAAGGAATCGCGCGACCCCCTCTGTCGATGCATGCGCCCGGTGCGCCGCTCCGAATGCGTCGTTGACGTACAGCGTCGCCAGCGATGCCAGTTCGCGCGCGAATTCTGCGTCGTTGCCCTCTTCACCGAGATGAAAGCGCGTGTTCTCAAGCATCAACACTTCACCTGGTGCGAGTGAATCAGCCGCCGCTCGAACCTCATTGCCTGTCGTATTCAGGCACTGCTTCACAGGGATGCCTAGAAGCTGCCCTACCCGCTGCGACACTGGTGCCAGTCGCAGCGATTCGACAAACTGGCCCTTGGGGCGTCCTAAGTGCGAGCAGAGCACTAGCTTGCAATCGCGCTCTAGCAGGTAGCGTAGAGTTGGCAGGGATGCCCGAATTCGCCCGTCGTCCGAAATTTCCGTCATTCCCGGCCTGAACGGGACATTGTAATCAACCCTGACGAGTATGGTCTGACCGCGCAAATCCACATCCCGAACGCTCTTTTTCTCAGCCATTCCCCTACCCCACGAGCGAGTCGATGTACTCTTGGATGCGCGATCTGCCTTCAACTTCAACACCCGGACACTCTACGGCTGCCGTCGCCTCGTCTATGAATCCGGCAGCCATTTCCTCGCAAGCGGCGCGCGCACCCAGTCCCTCTATGACCTCGCGAAGTTTCACGGCGTCATCGGGTTCGAGCACCCGCTTGAAGTATATTTCGCCCATCGCGCGCTTCTCGCTTATCGAAGCGTTCTCAAGCGCATGGACGACAGGGATGAGTTTTTTCTTGTTCAGAACTTCCACATTCGGCTGCGAACCTTCGCCGTCTCCCCATATCGCCGCGAGGTCTGAGCGCACTTGCAGCGCGACCCCCAACTTCTCGCCGCATGTCGCCAGCGCCTCCGCCGTGATCACATCCGCTCCGCCAACCAGAGCCCCGACCTGCATCGCGCACCCGGCGAGTGCGCCCGCCTTGTCCGCGGCCATATCCATATACGCGGACACGCTCAGGTCGATGCGCTCCTGCGCCTCCAGGTCCCGGAAACGTCCCTCACATGCTCGCAAACTCGCCCTGTCCACCAGCCGAACGATGTCGAAAACGCGCTCATCTGAAACTCCACGCTCAACGAGTCGCAGCAGCGCCAGCCTACCTAGCGCATGCATTCCGTCGCCTGTATTTATTGCCTGCGCCGGGCCCCACACCCACCACACAGCGTCGCGCTCGTTGCGCTGCGGGTTGCCTCCCTGAACATCGTCATGAATCTCAGCGAACTTGTCCACAAGCTCAATCGCGGCAGCGGCAGGCAGGCACGACTCCACATCACCCCCGACGGCAGTGCTTGCAAGCAACGTCAGCACGCCGTGCATCCGCTCTTGCCGCCTCGGAACATCATCGGCATGTCCAGGCGCCCCTCTCCAGCCCAGATGGTAGCCCATCATGTCATACAGCGGAAAGCCACGCTCGTTGACGATCGCCTCAAGCTCGGAATCAACCCGTGCCGTCAATTCATCAATGTATGTTGATTTAGCCAATCTTTCACCAATAACCTTGCTTGCCGTGATCGTTACAGGGGTTCAAGTCTGACCGTACCGCCACGCACAACCTCGATCTGAAGCCCATATCCTCGCATCAACGCCATCCCGACCAGAGGTTGAATTTCAGCCGACTCTACGAGGGCAGCTACAGTTTCCCCTCCCAATTCAACCAGTCCGTCGAATACATCTACAAATTGCTGGCTGCCGTCTCCAAGTACGACTTCATGCCGCATATTTGATTGGAGTCCTAGTTCAGATATTACATTTCTTGGAAGTGTCAAGTATCCATTGAATCCCGTATCAATCGTCGCTTCAACTTCTAACCTGCTGTTGTCCGGTCCGTGAACGCTAATACTCACGACCGCTTCGAGGTTAGTCTTTACTGTTCCTGCAATCAACTTATATCTGTTCTTCCCTCCCGCTGGTCATCCGTCTCCAGGGAAGACTATGTACTGCGACATGGCCTATGCGGACGCACCAAATCTGCGCGTGGGGATTGCGCTCAATGAGGCGATGGGACGCCGCAAGTGTGTCTCTGTCAACCTCGTAGTCGCCGTTTTCGATGTCGATGGCGACTATCTTTCCCTTATTCCCCTCTTCCACCAACAGGCGCACCTTGGACTCATACATTTCGCCGCCCAATCGCGCGTGTTCTTCTTGACTGTACTTGAAGTTCCTGGAGGTCATCAGAATCATCCTTACTCACTATTCTGATTCAGCGCTGCGTCAATATCTTCTTGCGACACCGCACCCTCCCGAAGCACTCGCATCTCGTCGCCGCACAAGTCCAGTATAGTTGATGCCACGCCTCCCGGCGCATCGCCCCAATCCAGCACGAAGTCGATCGCATCGCCGAATTCTGCCCTCACTGCCGCCGCGCTCGTCAGCCCGGGCCTCCCACTCAGGTTCGCGCTCGTTCCCGTGATCGGCGCACCCAGCGCCCTGGAAACTGCCCTGGGCACAGGA
This sequence comes from Dehalococcoidia bacterium, assembly GCA_965222145.1. Classification (GTDB taxonomy): domain Bacteria; phylum Chloroflexota; class Dehalococcoidia; order Lucifugimonadales; family JADFKI01; genus Bin90. Next base: position 1,175,976 of record CBDCTG010000001.1, read on the forward strand.
TGGTCTGGCACTCGCAGTGCAACCGTATCCAAGCCTGCCGTAACCGCGTAGGGCACTTCCGCGCCCTTTCGCAGCACCAATGTCAACGCCCCCGGCCAGAAATGCTCGGCGAGCGTCATTGCGTCGGGCGGCACTTCCTCGGCGCACCTCTTCGCAACCTCTACGTCAGACAGAAGCAATGGCAGGGCCATTCCATCAGGACGCCCCTTCAGCTCAAATACTTTCAGCACTGCCGATTCGTTGAACGCGCAGGCCGCAAGTCCGTAGAGCGTATCGGTGGGAATGCCGACGACGCCCCCATTTGCAAGCACATCTACTGCAGTTTCGATTTGCCTCTGCAGGACGTCATCTAGGCGTAAATCGTACATCGGCGTCCCAACTCAAGGTTGAATTAGTATAGCATAGATGGTAGATTTTAAGCACTTCGTGTAAGCTGAGAGACCCCTAAACTATCAAGTAAATGCTGAAAGAAACAGACTTGACTAGCCGTAGTTCTGCCTCAGATGTCAACGCCGCCGCGCATGTTCAGCGTGAGTCGGTCGTTGTCATAGATTTCGGTTCGCAGTACAGCATGCTTATCGCTCGCCGAGTGCGCGAGAGCAGGGTCTATTGCGAGATTATCCCGCACACCGCCGATTGGGATTCGGTCGCGTCCCTCAATCCTAAAGGAATCATACTTTCAGGCGGTCCCGCCAGCGTCTATGAGGCCAATGCACCGCTCGCGCCTTCCTGGGTGTACGACTCCGGACTGCCTGTGCTCGGCATCTGCTACGGTATGCAGGCAATGGCGCACCAGCTCGGCGGCACGGTAGCTCCGACTTCTCGCAAGGAGTACGGGCACGCCGTCATGCAACGAAGCGCAGGCGATGACCCTATCTTCAAAGACCTTCCTCAATCCATGTCCGTGTGGATGAGCCACGGCGACCAGATTAGCGAAACGCCGCCCGGCTTCCGGTCCCTCGCCCGCTCCGAAAATTCGCCAATCGTCGTGATGGGCAACGGCGCGGGTATGTTGGGATTACAGTTTCACCCAGAGGTCGTCCATACTCCTCAGGGCAAAACGATCATCGAGAACTTCCTATACCAAATTTGCGGCTGCGCTCCTCTCTGGACACCCGGAAACTTCGTCAGTGACAGCATCGAGCGGGTGCGCGAGCAGGTCGGCGGCGGCAAGGTCATCTGCGCCCTGTCCGGCGGTGTTGATTCTGCTGTGGCTGCTGCGCTCATCCAGAACGCCATTGGCGACCGCCTCACGTGCGTCTTCGTGAATAACGGAATGATGCGCAAGGGTGAGCCGCAGGCTGTTCGCGACACATTCCAGCGCCACTTCAATGCGAACTTGGTGTACGCCGATGCCACCGAGAACTTCCTCGGCGCGCTCCGGGGCGTCATAGACCCCGAGCAGAAGCGCAAAATTATCGGCGAAGAGTTCATTCGCGTTTTCGACGAGGAAGCCGCCCGTATCGGCGCCGTCAACTTCCTCGCACAAGGTACGCTCTATCCTGACGTCATCGAAAGCGAGACGACGGATAACTCCGTGTCCGCGAAAATTAAGTCCCATCACAATGTCGGCGGACTGCCTGAGCACATGAAGCTCAGCCTAGTCGAGCCGCTGCGCTACCTCTTCAAGGATGAGGTGCGCGGTGTGGGCTTGGAGCTTGGCTTGCCTGAAGAGATCGTTTATCGGCAGCCCTTCCCCGGTCCTGGCCTCGCAATTCGCATCATCGGCGAAGTCACCCACGACAAGCTGAATGTCCTGCAGGAGGCAGATGCCATCGTAATGGATGAAGTCCGCAGGAACGACCTCTACCGCGAAATCTGGCAGAGCTTTGCCGTCCTGACTGACACGCGCAGCGTGGGTGTAACCGGCGACTTCCGCACCTACGGACATGTCATCGCCATCCGCGCCGTTAGCAGCGAGGACGCCATGACAGCGGACTGGGCGCGCATCCCATACGATGTGCTGGGGCGCATCTCCAACCGAATCGCCAACGAAGTGCCAGACGTCAACCGTGTCGTATACGACATTACCAGCAAGCCGCCGGGTACAATCGAGTGGGAGTAGTCGGGCTGTGCCAGCATCAACAGACGCCATAACCAGAGAAGAATTCGTAACAGCCGTTTCGCGCCTGGCCGGAAGCGTGTACGACTTTCATGCCCGCTTTGACATACCGAACCTAAACGACAAATCTCATTACGACGATCCATTTCCCCGCCTCTGCACACGCCTCGCCTTCCTGATGGAGGAGACGGGCGAACACGCTAGAGAGCTTAACCAAGCCAGTCTTGACCGCGCAGCAGACGAAATGGCTGATGTCGCCTTCGTCGCAATGGGCACATTGCTTGAGCTAGACGCGATCGGCGCAAATGCCTGCTGCGAAGTGGCTGACAAAAACGACAAAAAGACATTGCAGACTCACATAGTCGAACCTTCATCAGGCAAACTCATCAAGAGGTCGCAGGCGCAATGAATGTCCTTCTAGTCGGCAACGGCGCGCGCGAACACGCCATTGCTTGGAAGCTGTCCCAAAGTCCAATGGTCGGGCTGCTGTTCGTCGCGCCGGGCAACGCTGGAACCTACTCCGTCGCCCGAAATGTCCCTATTGGCGCAGACGACATTCCCGCTCTTCTCGATTTTGCTTGTGACAACGCCATTGACCTTACAGTGGTGGGACCCGAAGCCCCGCTAGCAGAGGGCATCGTCGATGCTTTCACGAGTGCCGGACTACTCGCCTTCGGCCCCACCAAAGACGCAGCCCGCATCGAAAGCAGCAAGGCTTTCGCTAAGTCGCTCATGGCGGACTGCGCCGTTCCCACCGCAATGTCGGATACCTTCACTGACTTTGAAGGAGCCAGAGCGTACCTCGACACCTGCCCTATTCCTATCGTGGTCAAGGCTGACGGTCTCGCCGCCGGCAAAGGCGTAACCGTCGCGCAGACCCGCGAACAGGCACACACAGCCATACGCGAGTCAATGCTCGAGCGGCAATTTGGCGCGGCAGGCGACACCGTTGTCATTGAAGAGTGCTTGGAAGGCCAGGAGGTCAGCGTTTTCGCCTTCGTTGACGGCGCGTATGTCTCACCGATGGTTGCGGCATGCGACTACAAGCGCGTCGGCGACGGCGACACCGGCCCCAACACCGGAGGCATGGGCAGCTTCAGTCCACCCCTTCCGCAGCACTGGAACGCCGCCATAGAATCGCAGGTTCGCAGCGCCATTATGGAGCCTGTCGCCCAAGGCTTGGTGAACATGGGATGCCCATATCGCGGCATGCTCTATCTCGGTATGATGCTAACCGCGGACGGCCCCAAGGTCATTGAGTTCAATTGCAGGTTCGGCGATCCTGAGACACAGGTAATCCTCCCCCGCCTCAAGTCTGATCTCGCCGAAGTTCTCCTAGCCACAGCGCGCGGAGACCTGCAGGGCATGCAGATAGAGTGGGACAGCCGAGCATGCGTTGGAGTAGTCACAGCATCCGGCGGTTACCCGGCCGCCTACACCACCGGCCATCCGATCACCGGCATCAATGAAGTGGACCACGAAGCAATGGTATTCCACGCAGGAACGAGACTTGAAGGAAGCAGCGTCGCGACCGATGGAGGCCGTGTCCTCACTGTTGCATCGCTAGGCGACACGATAGAGCAGGCACGGGCAATCTCCTACGACAACATCAAGCGCATAACATTCAAGGACGGCTTCTACCGCACAGACATCGCCTCCTTCCAACGTCCACCAGACCCGAAACCGTCAAGGGCCGTTCAATTTGGTGAACTGAAATTAGACGGACCGAATTACCGAATAACTGAGATTCCAGACCCCCGAAAGGAGACACGAAAAATGCCACTCGTAGGCGTCATAATGGGAAGCAGCTCCGACGAGGCGACAATCGCCGAAACGGTCAGCGTGCTCGACCAGATGGGAATCGAGAACGAAGTTACGGTAGCCTCAGCGCACCGCACCCCTGAGAAGGTCATGGAGTATGTTACCGGCGCGCGCGATAGGGGCATCGAAGTGCTCATAGCCGCGGCGGGCGGCTCGGCTGGGCTTCCCGGCGTCGTAGCGTCCTGGACCACCCTGCCCGTCATTGGCGTTCCCCTTCCCAGCAGCGACCTCAACGGCGTCGACGCCCTCTACGCCATCGCGCAGATGCCGCCCGGCATTCCCGTCGCCTGCGTCGCTGTCGGCTCTTGGGGCGCGCGCAACGCCGCATTCCTCGCAGCGCAGATTCTCGGCATCAAGCACGACAATATCCGCGCCGCCTACGACGACTATCGCCAAGGCCTGAAAAACCGCTAATCAGTAGTGCCTTCTCCCAAGGGGAAAGGTTAGGATGGAAGCGAGCAGTTAAGCCATGTTCGCTGACGGGTATCCCTCCCATACTGTTCAACGATGTTAGGAGAATTTAATGACCACAATTCGAGAAACCACCCTGCCCAACCGCCTATATCAGGGCAAGGTGCGCGACACTTACGACCTCGGCGAAGGCCTGCTGCTCATGGTCGCAACAGACCGCATATCCGCCTTCGACGTCGTGCTTCCCACTGGCATCCCTGAGAAGGGCGCAGTGCTCTGCCAAATATCAGAGTTCTGGTTCAACAAGACCGCCCACATCATCCCGAACCACTTCGTCTCGCTCGCCACAGACCGCAGCGACCTCGATCTGTCGCACGAGATTGCCCGCCGCTCGATGGTCGTCAAGCGCGCCGAGCGCATCGACGTCGAGTGCATCGTGCGCGGCTTCATCACTGGCTCTGCCTGGTCCGAATACCGCAGAACCGGCACAGTCGCAGGCCAGCCAATGCCCGAAGGACTGCAAGATGGCGACATGTTCCCTGAGCCGCTTTTCACGCCCAGCACCAAGGCTGAGGAAGGTCACGACGAGAACATCACCGTCGCCCAGATGGAAGACTTCGTAGGCAAGGAACTCACTGAGCGACTCTCGCAGGCATCCATCGATGTCTATGCCACCGCGCGAGACATTGCTAGGGAGAAGGGCATCATCATTGCCGACACAAAGTTCGAGTTCGGCATAATCGACGGCGAAATCTCGCTGATCGACGAGGTGCTCACTCCCGACTCCAGCCGCTTCTGGGATATGGACGGCTACGCCCCCGGCAAGTCGCAGCCCAGCTACGACAAGCAGTTCGTCCGCGACTGGCTGGACGATGCCGGCTGGGACCACGAGCCGCCGGCGCCCGAGTTGCCCAGCGACGTCGTTGCCAGCACTGCCGAGCGCTACCTGGAGGCATACCGCATGTTGACGGGTAACACGCTATCCTAGACAATTGAGTATACTTCCAGTCTGCTCAATGAACTCACTGGAAGTAACCTAAAAGCATGGTCAGAAGTCTTATGACCACTCGGTGGAGAATCAATGACCACTAGTTCAAAACGACCAACCCCCACCCAACTCCGCGCAGCCCGCAGGAGGCGACAGTCGCGGCGCAAGAGACTGCTCGCGATTGCCGGACTAACTGCGGCAAGCACCGTCGCCCTCCTGCTGATCCTGGGCCTGATTTTGCCCGGTCTGCCCTTTGACGCGCTCTTCGGCGGCGGGGGCAATCGTGACATCTTCGAAACAGGCGCAGCCCAGGCGGTCAACTTCGAAGTGACCGATGTGCAGGTCGTAACTCCCGAAGACGAATCACCCGGCGACAGCGCGGTAGCGCCCCCGTTGCCGCCAAATCCGGTACTTGGTGGCGTGGACATCTTCTACAACTGCCCCGACGGATGCGACGATCTTGTCGCGCAGCTCTCCACCATCAGAAATGACTTCGACGCAGCAGACTCCCCGATAGGCCTCACCGCCAAGACGGACATGACGGCAAAGATCCTGCTTGTCGGCGCAGACGCCAATCAGACACTCGAAGACTTCGACGATGCCGCCATCCGCGCCTTCATCGAAGCGAACACATCCCAGTAGACCTGTACCGAAGCCCCTTCCTCCTCAAGGGGGGAAGGCTGGGATGGGAGTGAAGACTCTGCCCGCAAGAGACCCCTTTCGAATCACTCCATCCTCCCCATCCATGTCAACGCTAGGAGCGCAATGTACCTCGCCAAAGTCTATATCCAGCCTCGCCCCACCGTCAGCGATCCCCAGGGCCAGACCATCCGCGGCGGACTCCTCCAGCTTGGCTTCGACAGCGTAACCAGCGTCCGCGCCGGCAAATACATGGAAATCACCCTCGAGGCCGACACCGAAGCCCACGCCTCCGACCAGGTCCGCCAGATGTGCGACAAGCTCCTCGCCAACCCCGTCATCGAAGACTACCGCTTCGACCTCGAACCCCTCAAAGGGTAATTCGTCTAACATCTTGCCTCTGCCGACCTACCTAAATCGATAGGAGAGAAGTTCTGTTCCTTTTACTGAACGCAGCATTCGAAAGTCTGAGCCCGACATGTTGCCACCAAGATCCGATAGAGCATTAAAAGAGATTGGGGAATTGTATAAGTCTCCACTGGAGAATATTGATAGAGGTACTAAACGTGAGCACTAACATACTTGATTTTTCGCACCCACTTGTGCATCATATTTAATATACAAATTAAATTAGGATGGTGCACAAATGAAGTCAAAAAATGAAGTAAGCCTCAACGAAGCCCTTCTTGCCTTAAAGTACGCTATCTCTAATGCTTGGGCCGATACTCGTCGGCAGGTCAAGGCTACTAGCTATGACCCACGCATAGTTCAGACCGCATTCGGGCAATTCCTAGTTCACAACGTGATGAATAGGATCTATCAGTTCAATGAGGATTACCAGAGCATGACAGCCGAATTGAGACCCAACAATAGCAACACCGCTCATCACGTTGCTATCCGCCTTGAAGATACACTCTTGACGGTATCCGCAATTCCACACGAGAATTTGCGCCCCCGTGCAGCGTTGTTCAGAGAAGACTACGCTTCAAGGCAAGGATTTTTCGAAATTAACGGACAAAACCGTTTTGTCGCGGCATCACCACCAGAGTTGAGCGAATCTACAAAGACTTACCTGCAGATATTGCACGGCCCTAAAGCCGATGGCCGTCAACAGCTTGGCTTTATGCTTGTGGCATCTTTAAACCGCTTCAATGAATATGAAGGGAAGCCCGTTCCCCTAGACGAACTTCTTTTGAATTTCCCGACGCAGCAGGATGATGTTGAGGAAATCCAAGATGGCATCAGCATCGGAATAAGGGATGGCGTTATATTCAATCGAAACAAGTCATAAGGAGTTGCAAATGCCTCCAAGTAGTCCGGGCTTTGTAGGAAGCAGATTGAGAGAAGCAAGAGAAGCCCGCCAAATGACCGCCGTAGCCCTATCAGAACTAATAGGCGTCACGCCATCAGGCATATCGTTATACGAAAGAGGGCATAATTCTCCTAGTCCGGACGTGCTGCAAAGAATCACTGCGACACTCAAATTCAAGAATGAATTTTCCTGAGGCCTGAGGAAGATGGCGCGGGTGTTGCCGGACAGACTATCTTTGAGCGATCCAGATCTTCAGCTACGAAAGCAACGAGGAAGCGCGCGCAGCATCGTAGAGTGTGGCTACGAGAGACGCTTCAATATCTGGACAGATTCATTGAGTTGCCGGAACCCAACGTGCCTAGTCACGGCTACGAAACGGGCTGGATTTCCGTTTCTGATGCGAGCATAGAATCAATCGCGATAGATGCTAGACGGTTTTGGAATTTGGGTGACGGACCCATAAGTAACGTGACACTTTTGGTAGAGAACCACGGAATCGTGGTTACATTAATAGACATGAATGCAAACAATCTGGATGCGTTCTCAACGTGGGATAGAGCGGACGGCCGCCCTTACATCGTGCTTGGCTCTGACATGCAGTCAGCCTTTCGGACAAGATTCAATGTCTGTCATGAACTCGGCCATCTCATACTGCACCGAGAAGTATCGCCTTCAGAATTTGACGACAGGAGATCTTTCAAGGTCATTGAGTCACAGGCAGATAAATTCTGCGCTGCGTTTCTAGCGCCTGCGTCAACATTTTCGCCAGAAATAGTATCCCCAAGCCTTGAAGTGTTCCGTATTTTGAAGCCAAAGTGGCGAACTTCAATCAAGATGATGATCCATAGAGCGCAGGAATTGGACATTATCGACCGAGACGAAGCGAGGCGGCTCTACATAAACTACAACCGTAGAGGTTGGAACCGAGAAGAGCCACTGGACAGGGATTATCAAGTAGAAGAGCCTAGGTTAGTCAGAAAAGGGTTCGAAACCATAATTGAAAACTCGCTTATAGAACGGACACAGATCGCTGCTGCACTACCATTCAACCAAGAGGACATTGAGCAACTTGCAAATTTGCCGTATGGCTATCTTAGTGACGATTCAGCCTATACATGGGCTATCAGAGAATTAAACTCAGGATTCAATAATTCTCAGATGGACAACTGAGGATCGGAAGGATGACGGCAACAATAGGAAGTGATAGTGGGTTCGCGGGACAGTGCCTCCTGAATCCCCTTCGCGCATTGACTCCAATGAGTAATCTCGGATGCGGTTAAGAGCAATTGGCCTTGCCATTAAAGACGACAACAAACAATGGAAGAGAGAGTTTATTCTCCCTACCCAATACTCCCCTTCGTGCTCGCAACCTCCCCGCCCAGCCGCTCATCCACCTCCAGCGCAGCCCGCATCGACCGCGCAAGGCTCTTGAACAGCGCCTCCGCCTTGTGATGGTTGCTGCTCCCCGCCAGTATCCGCACATGCAGGTTGAACGCGCCCTCGCGTGCCATCGTCTCCAGAAAATGTGGTATCAGCTCCGCCGGCAGCGCGCCAAGGTCGCTGTCTGACAGTGCCGCGTCAATTACCGCATACCCGCGCCCGCCGAAGTCCACCACCGTCAGTGCCAGAGCCTCGTCCAGCGGCACATACGAATGCGCCATCCGACGTATGCCGCTCGCATCGCCTACCGCATCCTTGAGCGCCCTTCCCATCACGATGCCCGTATCTTCTACGAGGTGATGCCAGCCCACATGCGTATCGCCCCGCGCCTGCACCTTCAGGTCAATCAGCCCATGCCGCGACAACTGTGCCAGCAGGTGATCGAACATACCGTTACCCGTGTCGATCTCGTATTCTCCCCTGCCGTCCAGGTTCACCTCGACGCTAATCTGCGTCTCCCTAGTCTCGCGGCTCAGTTTTGATACACGCACTTTAGGAATTTCTCCCTTGATAAGAGTTTATGACTGAATTGTAGAAGCAAACTGAAATGACGGGCAATCTCACTGACGGTCCGAAATACTGACGCACTGATGGACTATATCACTTCCCTCAGGGCATTCACGAAAATGTCTGTCTCTTGGGGCGTCCCCACAGCCACGCGGAAGAAGTCCCGCAGCCGCTCCGAACTGAACATACGCACGACTATCCCTCGTTGCGCGAGCATTTCAAAGACCTGTTTGGCTTTCTCCGCCGATTCCAGACGACATAGCACAAAGTTCCCCGACGATGGCCACGGCGTTACGCCCGCAATCTCATCGAGCAGACCTGTCATCCTATCCCGCTCCGCAACGATCTTGCCCACATTATCTAGCAGCAGTTGCGAGTCCTCCAGCGACGCCAGCAGCGCAGCCTCCGCAGCCACGCTGATATTGTACGGTTGCTTGATGTCGATCACATGCTGCACCAGCTCCTCGTTCATGATGCCGTAGCCGATGCGCAGCCCCGCGAGTCCGGCCCACTTGCTCAGCGTTCGCAGCACCACAAGGTTCTCGTGCTCCGATACCATATCCGCCACCGTCGAATCGCAGAATTCGTAGTACGCTTCATCCACCACCACGATGCGCCCCGTATCTAGCAGTTCAAGAACATGCTCTCTCGGAGTCAGGTTGCCCGTCGGGTTGTTCGGCGAAGCCAAAAAGATTATCTTCGTCCTATCGTCCAGCGCATCCTTCGCAGCCGACACATCTATGTCGAACACCTCGTCCCGCTGTACCATCGCAGTCTCGCCGCCCGCAACTCGTGCAAGGAAGCCGTACATTGCGAATGTCGGGTCAAAATCCAGCACCTTGTCGCCCGGCTCCATGAACAGCCTGAACATCAGGTCGATAAGCTCGTCGCTTCCCGCGCCCGCGATTATCTCTTCGGAAGCCGCGCCCGTGTACTCGCTCAACGCCTGCCGCACCTTGCGCTGCAACGGGTCCGGATAAATATGCACCGGAGCATTCGCAACGGCTGCGGCAACCTTCGGCGAGCCGCCGTAGGGATTCTCGTTTCCGTTGAGCTTCACGATTTGGCTCTCCGGTATCCCCGCCCTCCGCGCAATCAACTCCGGCGGATCAACCGCCTCGTATGTCTGCACATCTGCCAGATGCGGTCGCAGCAGTCGTTTAATTTCGCCAGCCATCAGAGACTCCTTTCAATCAGTCCCTCTCTTTCAGCGAGAGGTCAGGGTGAAGGGATAAGAACATCCACCTCATCTTGTTAATCGATGTAAGCTTGTTCAAGTTCAAAAAAGCTCTTCCCGTATCTCCGCCGCCTCCGCATGCGCCGTTAAGCCTTCAGCCCTACCCAACACCGACGCAGCCCTTGATATAGCCGCAGATGTCTCAGGACTCAGCGCTACCACAGGGCTAACCTTAACGAAAGAATGCACGCCCAGCCCTGAATTGAACCGCGCTGTCCCTGCCGTCGGCATCACATGGCTAGGCCCCGCAACATAGTCGCCCAGCACCTCGTGCGAGAAGTCCCCAATGAAGACCGCTCCCGCGTTCCTTATCTTTCCCAGATAGTCCCACCCGCCATCCATCATCAGACACAAGTGCTCCGGCGCGAATTCGTTCGCCAACTGCAGGGCGTCGTCCATGCTCTCAACGAGCGCTATGCAGCCCTGCTCCTGAGTGGACGCGCGCGCTATCGCTCCCCTGTCCAGCCGCTCCAGCCGCGCCGTGATCTCGGCGTCCACCGCGTCCGCAAGCCGCTCCGATGTCGTTATCAGAACCGGGCGCGCCAGTGCGTCATGCTCAGCCTGCGCCAGCATATCCACCGCGCACAGCGTCGGATTGGATGTGCTGTCCCCAATCACCACAGTCTCCGTTGGCCCATACAGCCCATCTATGCCCACATCGCCATACACCAGTTTTTTGGCAAGCGTAACGAAGATATTCCCGGGCCCGCAGATTATATCAACGCGCGGCACACTCTCGGTCCCGTATGCCATCGCCGCGACAGCCTGCGCTCCGCCAATGCAGAAAACCCTATCGACGCCCGCGATGTCCGCCGCCGCCAGCACCGCCGGATGCGGCAGTTCCCCGTTCTTCGTCGGCGTACACATCACCACCTGCGGGACACCCGCCACCTTAGCCGGAATTGCCGTCATCAGCACCGTCGAAGGATACAGCGCCGTTCCCCCCGGAATATACGCCCCTGCGCTCCCAACCGCGTTCACGATCTGCCCGTAACCTGCGCTGTAGTCAGTCCACCCTCTACTCACGCATGCTTCGTGATAGCTGCGAATCCGTGCCGCCGCAGCCTCCAGCGCATCCACGACCTCTGCCGATGCCTGCCTGCGTCCATCCGCAATAGCCTCCCCCGGCACCTCAAACTCATCTGCCGAAGCGCCGTCCAGCAATACACAGAAATCTCGCACCGCCGCATCACCCTCGTCCCTCACCCGCCGCACAATGCGCTCCACCACTTGCAGCGGAGTCAGCGCCTCACCGAATAGCTCGGCTATGCCCTCAAGGAGCGACTGCGGCACATCGTCCAACCCAAGGCCTCTGCCTTCGCAAAGAACTTGCCGCGCGTCCTCAAGCCCGCGCACTATCCTCATTGCAGTCGTCCTCTATTCGAATGACAGTCGAAGTCGGCGTAGCCCCAGATCCCACGCATGTCTCTGAACGACTTCATGGCAGGTATGCCTCGATGGCTTTGGTGAGCGATGCTACCACAGCCTCCTGATAATCTTCCTCACTCCCGCGCGGGATGTATGCATACATGCGCTCCATACCGTCCGACGAGTCATTCACGAAGGCGTCCGCAAGCACATGCGCCGGATGCCCCTCTTCTCCCGACGCGATCCGCCGCGCCATGAACCGAAGCCGCTCCCACGAGAATCCGCGGTCAAGGTTAGATGTCACCCACTGCACCCAGTCCGCAAGCGTCTCGTCCGGCAGGAATTCGACCCGCACCTGCTCCACCGCAATGTCGAGCGATTCTCGTAGCGGTCCTATCTCCTGCCAGCAGCGCCTGTCAAGCTCCAGCTGCATCGCCCTGTCCATCACCAGCCCCAGCACGCCGTCTTCGAACACATCCCGGTTGCCGAAGAACGGCCGGAACATGTTCGCGATCCACGTTTCATCCGCGAGCAGATGCGTCAGGTATCCGGCCATGAACGCCTGCGTAGCCCCGCTGTGCGCCTCCGCGTCGCTCAGCTCCGGGTGATGGTGAAACAGGCCGTTGATGCCAGTGCCTATCTCTTCGAAGTCCAGTTGCGCGAAGTGATAGACCGATCGATCCTTGCGAGTAATCACGCGAATGTCCGGTGAAGTCGAGCCCATCAGATAGTAGCCCATATTCGCGTCGATCGTGTCGTGGCGAAGGAGGTCCGCAGCCCTGCGCGCAAGGCTCATGTGCACTGGCGGATTCGGCATCTTCCCTCCCCAAATAAAGTCCCTTCCCTCTCGACGGGGGAAGGTTAGGATGAGGGTGAATGAACATCCCCTTCATCCTGTCCATCGATGTCAGTTTCCCGTCAGCCTGTCCTGCGCCTCACAGTTGGAATTGAACACGTAATTCAGGTCAGAGACCGTGACGCTCGTTCCGCCCGCCTGCCGCAGCCTGTCCACGGCGTCCGCTAGGTTGCGCTTCCTGATAATGACCGTCGCGGCGTACCATCCTACGCCGTCCTGTGAGTACACCTTCGCGATTGTCGGACCCCGAAGCCCGCTTATCTCCGTGTGCTCCAGTACCTGCCGCGCGACATCTTCCGGAGTTTCCCCTCGCATATTCGCCGTAACACTGTAGTAGGAGCGCGACCGAAGATGTCCCTCCATCACGTCCACAAGCCTCTTTGCCCTGTCTAACTTTGCGGAATCCGCGCTCAGCAGCCGCTGATTGCTGATCAGGCAGGCCTGTGAAGAAATAATCGTACCGCCGCTTATCGTCTTGAGGCGGTTTTCGCGCATCGTCGTGCCGCTCTCCGAAACGTCCGCGATTATGTCCGCGAAGCCCATCGCTACCGCTACCTCCAACGTCCCGCTCGAATGCACCAGCGAGAACAGGTTGATGCCGCTTCGCAGCAGGAACCGTTCCACGAGCCGCGGGTACTTCGTAACAATTCGCAGGTCCCTGCCCTGCTGCCGAAACTCCATCGACAAGTCCGCAAGGTCCGCAAGCGACACTACATCCACCCACGAGTCCGGCACACCTAGCACCAACTCGCACCTGCCGAAGTCCAGGTCGTCAATCACTACACCGCTATCAGCACCCTCGCTGCTCATTTCGAGATAGCGGTCGAGTCCCACGACGCCCAGATCCGCGCTGCCCTCTTCAACCTTCGGCGTGATGTCTGCGCCGCGCTGAAACATAACGGTCACGCCCGGGAGCGCGGGAATATCGGCAATGTAGCGGCGCGGATTGCTTCGAGAAACGCCAATGCCGCACGAGCGCAGAAACGCCTGTGTAGGCTCGAACAGGGCGCCGTCGCTCGAAATGGCAAGTCGCAGGCTGCCGTTAAACACCATTCGTCTGCACTCCATTGCCTTGTGCCCTGATAGACGAAATGCCGCTGTCCAGCAGCGCATCAAGCAGTTCATTCACATTGTAAGCAAACCCCATCGCAGGAACGCCCTCGCTGCCGCCTAACGCCTGTACCAGTCCGTCGTATCGCCCGCCGCCGCCCAGCGCCGCGGCGCCATCATCACCCGCAACAAGCTCGAAGATTACGCCCGTGTAGTACGAGATTCCGCGAGCCATACCCATATCCAGCGATACCCGCGACTCCGAGATGCCACACCCAATGTCTATCGAATGCGCACGCTCCAGCAGTGCCCCTATCTCATCCAACGGCGCAGCATCTACACCGGACTCATCGGCGGCGGCGCGCGCTGCTTGAAGCGTAGCCTGCGGCTCCCCGCAAAGCCCCGAAAGTGTCCGAACAAAATTCAACGCGCGCTCGAAAGCATCCGGGCAGTTGGCCTGCCTAACCTTGCTCAGCAGACGCGCGACGATCTGATCGGTCGTCCGCCTTCCAACTGGTTCCGGCATCGACTCCTTCAGAACCCCGAGAACAAACTCCTCGGCTGCCTCCGTGCTCATGCTGTCCAGGACCGTCTCCAGCCCAATCCCCAAATCCACGCTGCCGCTCAGCAGCCCAACCTCGCCCGCGCGTTCCATCAGCCCTGTCACATCTGACTTACCTTCTTTGAGACTGTTCATATTGCTGATAATGAACAGTTTCGCAGGCTCTGAAAGACCGAATTCATCCAAAAGGCTGTGCAGCACTCCCAGATGTCCGAGCCGTAGCCTGAATCCGTCTAGCCCAATCTCGTGCAGGCCGGAAACGGCAAGCGAAATTATCTCGATATCCGCATCTTCTGATGTTGCACCGACCAGTTCTGCACCCGACTGCGTAAACTGCCGGTAGCTCCCCTGCTCTGCCGGAGAGTATCTGAAGACCGGTCCGCTGTACTGCCACCGCAACGGCAGCGACAGTGACTCTTCGTTGTCTATGTAGTGGCGTATGACGGAAGAGGTGAATTCAGGGCGCAGGCTTACCGATGTCCCGCCCGGATCGGTGAAATTGTACAGCCGTCCTGCGAGGTCGCCGCCCGACTTTCTCACGAACAGCTCCGTCTCCTCCAGGAACGGTGTATCGATTGGCTGGTAGCCGCGTGAACCCATGTGATTGCGGAGGGAACTTAGTACATGGTCGCTGCGCTGCCACGCAAGTGAGTCGAGATCGTTCATCCCGACAAGGCTGCGTATGTGCCTGCTTGCGCTTCGTTCATGCAACTGGCTCACGGCGCTTGTCCCTACCATCTTTACTGCGAATCTACGGGAGTTGGAATCCATCAACTAGCCCGAAATACGCCGCCATGTTCGCACTTCCACAATTTAGTGTCAACCAAAACCCCACTATCTCCAGAGTCATTTCATTACCGCGTTCCTCTGTCATGTCAATCGAAACGCTCTGCCATGTCATTCCGAACACGGCCATCCCCATTCTGTCATTCTGAACGCAGCGCAGCGGAGTGAAGAATCTAAAAACCCTAGCTTATTAACAAGAGTTGCGTTGCCAAAGAAACTTAGCCACTTCAATCGTTCACAGCGACATTTGAAAACCCTGCACCATTCCCCAGAGTCATTTCATCGTCATTCTGGCCGCAGCCATCTCCGTCATTCTGTCATTCTGAACGCAGCGCAGCGCAGTGAAGAATCTAAAAGCCCTTGTTTATGAACAAGGGTTGCATTCACAGAACTATAGCCACTTCAACCGTTCACGGCGATAATTGATAGACCTTGCACCATTTCATACATGCTAAACTAGCAATGCATCCCATCCTGTCTATCCTTAAAACCCTCCATGTCAGTTTCCTCCAAAGTCGCCATAGTAGTTGACAGCGCCGCCTCGCTGCCGCCGGGTTTTGCCGAGTGCGCCGGTGTATATGTCGCGCCTATGACCGTGACCCTCGACGGAACTTCGTACCGAGACGGCATCGACATAACCAACACCGAGTTCTACCGACGCATCAGAACCGCTTCGTCGCCCCCCACGACCTCGGCGCCCTCCACTGCCGCCTACGCGGAAGTGCTTAATGCAGCAGGTCGGGATCAAGACGCCATCCTCTGCATTACCGCCGGTGACCGCTTCAGCGCGTCCTTCACCTCTGCGACAGCCGCGTCAGAGGAGATGCGCGCCACCACGCCCTCGGTCGAAATCCGCGTTGTGGACTCGCAGACCGCCGCAGGTTCTCAGGCACTCGTAGCCCTCCATGCGTGGCGAGCAGCGCAAAAAGGCGCATCTTTGGCGCAGACCGCGTCAGAGGCATTGGTCGTCACGGAGCGGGTCCGCCTTCTAGCCTTCATCGAAACACTGCGCTATTTGCGTCGCAGCGGCCGCGTGCCTCTGGTCGCTCACTTAGGCGCATCCTTGATGCAAATCAAGCCCCTGTTCAAGCTGGAGAAATCAGAAATAACAACCCTCGCGCGCCCTCGCACGCGCCGCGCCGCAATCCGACGAATGATTGAATTAATGGGCTCCGAAGCGGATCCTGGCCCCTTGCACGTCGCCATAATGCACGCTGACGCCCCGCAAGACGCCGAATTCATCAGAGACACCGTCAATGATGAATTCGACTGCGCTGAGCTTTACATTAGCGAGTTCACCCCCGCAATGGGCGCGCATATCGGTCCTGGCCTCCTCGGCATCGCCTTCTGGTCCGAATCTCCCTAACACAGTTCAATTCCTGCTAAACCTTCCGATCACACAATCGCGGTGGGCCAGCCGTCCACAGGGTCAACCGTGCCCGGATGAGTTCCCCGCACGTCCAATCCGCACATCCAGCCCGGACATCCAGATTGACACTTCACGCCCTCTAATATACATTCCCAAAAACCTTATGGAGGTATAAGAAATATGCCAGCCCCCTATTCCATCAAAGCCGACTTCAATGTCCCCATTCAGATGCGAGACGGCGCCACCACCTACGCCGATATCTTCCGACCGGACGCCCCGGGTGAACAGTTCCCTGTTCTTCTCACAAGAACTCCCTACGACAAGAGCAGCCCCCAAAACCGCACCGGCACCCTTGACGTAGTGCGCGCCGCGATGAGCGGATACGCTGCCGTCGTTCAAGACGTGCGCGGGCGCTTCACTTCCGAAGGCGAGTTTTACACCTTCACCAACGAGATCAACGACGGCTACGACTCCATCGAGTGGCTCGCCTCACAGCCCTGGTGTACCGGCAAGGTCGGCACATTCGGCATCTCCTACGTCGGCGCAACTCAGTGGCTCGCTGCCAAGTCCCTGCCGCCCTCGCTGACAGCCATCGCGCCCGGCTTCACCGCGCACGACTACCATGAAGGCTGGGCATGGCAGGGCGGCGCATTCGAGCTTGGCTTCAACCTCTCTTGGTCCGTCGGCTCGCTCGCCGGTGCAAACTGGGCAAACCTGTCCCAGAAGATAAACAAGGACATCAGCGAACTGAACGCCCTCATCGCATCGAAAGACTCACTTGGGGGCGGCTTCTCGCACCTGCCCATGCAGGAAATGCCCGATCTCAAGGAAGGCATCGCACCCTACTACTACGACTGGCTCTCCCACGCCGACTACGATGACTACTGGAAGCAGGTCTGCATCGCCGAGTCCCACTCCGAAATCGCCATCCCCGCATTCAATGTTGGCGGCTGGTACGATATCTTCCTCGGTGGGACGATCCAGAACTACCTCGGCATGCGTGCAAACGGCGCCTCCGACCTCGCCCGCAACGGCCAGCGTCTGCTCATAGGCCCCTGGATTCACTCCGGCTCTGCGCCCGCCGTCTCTGGCGAGTACAACTTCGGCACCCGCGCGGCGGCGGCAGCAATAGACCTGCCCGGCGAGTTCCTTCGCTACTACGACTACCACCTCAAGGGCGAGGACAACGGTGTCCCCGACGACCAGCCTGTCCGAATATTCGTCATGGGCATCAACGAGTGGCGCTACGAGGACGAATGGCCACTCGAACGCGCCGAGGATGTTCGATACTACCTGCACAGCGGCGGTCGTGCCAACACCCTCAACGG
Organism: Dehalococcoidia bacterium; assembly: GCA_965222145.1. Lineage (GTDB taxonomy): Bacteria > Chloroflexota > Dehalococcoidia > Lucifugimonadales > JADFKI01 > Bin90. Next base: position 1,193,712 of record CBDCTG010000001.1, read on the forward strand.
CGACGGCAGCCTCAGCCCCGAATCACCCGCGGACGAGTCGCCCGACGTATTCGTGTACAACCCCATCAACCCTGTACCCACCAATGGCGGTGGCTTATGCTGCGACCCCGCGTTCATGGCGCCCGGCGCCTACGACCAGCGCCCCGTTGAGGTCCGTCCCGATGTGCTGGTCTATTCCACGCCGCCAATGGAGCAGGACACCGAGGTGACCGGTCCCATAACCGTAACCCTCTACGCATCCACATCCGCCATTGACACCGACTTCACCGCCAAGCTCGTCGATGTCGAACCCGACGGCTACGCGCGAAACCTCACCGACGGCATCGTGCGCGCCCGCTACCGCACCCCGCGTGCGCCCGCGTCATACATCACACCGGGCGATGTTGTTGAATACACGATCGACCTCTGGGCGACAGCCAACGTCTTCAAGAAGGGACACAGCATCCGGGTCGAAATCTCCTCCAGTAATTTCCCCCGCTTCGACCGCAACATGAACACCGGCGGAACCATAGGCGAAGACGGCTCATTCGTCTCCGCCCTGCAAACCGTGCACCACTCCGCCGCGCACCCCTCCCACGTCACCCTCCCCATAGTCCCCCGCGACTAGTCCAGATCCAAAAGGGGCAGGCTGTAAAAGCCTGCCCCTCCTCCGTTCAACCTACAACACTTTCTTTAACAGCGAGCGATGCCGTATTTGCCCATTGACTCTATGTGCCGCCAATGGAGAACGAAATGCCACCCAATCTCTTCAACTTCCCAGACCCGCTCCCCCACAACGAAGACATAATCGATCTCGTCCGATCCGACGACATAAGGATAGAGCGCATCGTCTCCACCGGACAGACTACCCCTGAAGGACAATGGTGCGACCAGGACGAAGACGAATGGGTAGCCCTAATACAAGGCGAAGCAATCTTGGAATACGAAACCGGAGAGAAACTGCACCTTTCCGCCGGAGACCACACATTCCTGCCAGCCCACTGCCGCCACCGCGTCGCCTACACCAGCCCCCAACCACCCTGCATCTGGCTAGCCGTCTTCGGCAATATGCAATGAAAAAGGCAGGTCACAAAAGCCTGCCGCAAAGAATCAACTGAAGACTGTCAACTGAGAACTTATATGGCGCGCCTGAAGGGATTCGAACCCCCAACCCTCGGTTCCGAAGACCGATGCTCTGTCCATTGAGCTACAGGCGCGCGCCGGAGAACAAGACGCTATTTGCCGCGCCACCACCTACCAGTTTAGCACAATTGTGGAGTTCATTGAGGAGATTAAACCACTATGCCCAGCACGGAAATCCTGCCAATCGTGTGCATCCTACCTCCCCCGCGCCATCACATCCCCGCAATCATCTCCCTGTAATTCTCGCTCCCCGTCGACCGCATCCGCATATCCTCCCACACCTCGATGTCCCCCGTATCTTCCAGCAACTCGATATGCGCCACGATCTCCGACAGCGCCATGTACAGGTTGCCCCCAATCAGCTTGCGCCGCGCAAACACACCTCGCGTGACATGCTCCAGCGAAGTTGGCTCAGTCCCCATCCTGTGCAGTATCCGACTCAGCCGCACCACGTGATGCTGCAGTATATCCTCAGCCCGCTCCACAGTCTCAAAATTGAACCTACTCTTACTGAAAAGCCGGTGCGCCGGCATCACCGCCACATCGTCGCCGAGGTTAGCAATCATCCTTAGCGACCGCAGGTAAGTCTCCAGTCCATAAATCTTATCCTCGCAGTGGTACCGCTGCGGCACGCTCTTGCGTATTGGCGCGCTGAACCTCGCCTTCGTCGTCGGATGCGGCGTAATCTCCGGCAGCACATGGTCGCCCGTGAACACCAGCTCGTCCAGCGTAACGCAAATCTCGTCCGGCGAATGCCCGGGCGCGTATATGAACTTCAGGTCGCCAGCCGTTTCGTCGTCCTGAAGGCTCCGCCCCACCTCATAACTCCTGCGAATCTCCACATGCCGCTTCTGCCGCTCCGCATACCCCGCTGACTGCCGCGCCGAATCTCCCGCAGTGCTCGCCCTGTCAGCAGTGACCACTCGCTCCATCTCGCGCTGCAATGGCGACGACGGATTGCGCTGTATGTCCCACGGATTGTACTGAAGCAGATGCGTGTACATCTCGTGTGCCCAGATTTCTGCGCCCGCCTCTTCTGCCAACTGCCCCGCCGCTCCGTCATGGTCCTGGTGCCCATGCGTAATGATTACACGCTCGACGTCACGCACCTGGAATCCCGTCGCCTCGACGCCGTCCGAAAGATGCTGATAAGATCCCGTAGCCCCCGCGTCTATCAGCGTCATACCGTCGTTCTCAAACAGGTACGCCCACGTAGGCCCCGTGCGAGAGTCATTGTCCTGCGGCACTCCAATCGCGTGAATTCGCCTGCCCTGCTCCGTTGTCAGCCGGGCAACCATTCGATTGCCGTCTGCGTCACCTTCGCGAACCGTCACCACATCTTTGAATTGGTTAGTCAATGCAAGTCTCCGTTCTCGGTCAAAAATCGCGCAATTAGACAAGGCAGACGATCATTCTGGAAAAAAAGTGGGTGGGGTGGGTGAGGAGATTTGAACTCCCGATCTCCAGGGCCACAACCTGGCGCCTTAACCGCTTGGCCACACCCACCACTCATAAGCCGATTTTAGCAGTCTGCAAACACGCTGGTCAACCATTCCCATCCAGCGCAGAACTCCCTTCCCTTCGGTGTGGGAAAGTTAGGACGGGGGGATGCGGAACAGGCGATATGGGCGGTAAAATCGAACACTACTTATAAGGCATTTGATCGATCTTTGCCGGCCTCGCCCTACTGGATCAGCACTTCCTCCGAGTCCTTCGTAGTGAGCGCCTCAAGTAGCTCGTCAACCATCACATCCTGCTTCGTGTGGTGACGCAACGGCGGCGAAGGATTCACGCCGTACACATTACGCCGACCCTCTTTGCGCCGCTCTATATATCCTGCAAATTCCAAGTCCGAGATTATCTTGTGTGTCGTGCGCTCCGTAACACCAATGTAATTCGCTATCTCGCGGGCGGTGCTACGCGGATTATGGAATATGAAAGAAAGAACCAACCTGTGGTTGGTAATGAAGCTCCATCGCGGAGTTGTGGTCACAAGCACATCTCCACTTTCGCATTAGGTCAACTTAAATCTTATCATAGCGCTCATACCCGCACAACAGCGCCGCGCCGCTCGGCAGGGTCTTTCGATTATCGCGGGCTATGAGTATTCCGTCCGTGGCTAGGTTCTGTTGACATCTGATACACAAAGCCTTTTAGACCCGAAAAGTATGTTTATTCTGTAATTCTGAACCAGCGCCCTTTCCCTGTCATTCTGAACGCAGCGCAGCGGAGTGAAGAATCTAAGATCGTTGCGCATACGCCATTCACGGACCTTAAATTCCTCGCTTCGCTCCGTATGACAGTGGACAAATGGGAAATGTCCACACAACCTAGCCATGTGGGTAACCCATTCATGGTGGGTTTGTCGAACTATGAGAGCGCATGCCTGCCCACGCGCCATCAACCCTGCCCAGAACATTAACCGGCTTACTAACCGCATAACTAATCGACTTTCACCCCTTGACACTTCAAACATTCGTACGTATCATAGCCAGAGGCAGAAGCACAATTGTTCGTTTTGAGTGCAAAGCAAACACAAAAGGACATTACACCGTGCCGTCTGTAACCGCTGTTTATATTTCTGAAACGTCAAAAACCGTGAGCTGAAGACCATGACCATTGCAGGCAGCATAAAATCCTTGACCAAAGATGGACACACCATCGCCAAGTTCCTCGTCAACACGATGGAAGGACAGACCGACGGCGTCAAAGTCCACCACAGGCTAGATGCTGCCAAGCAGCTCATCAGGTACGGCTTCTCAGAAGAAGACTCAAACTTCTGGGGCCTCATACCGACACCCGAAGAACTGGCTGCCAAGAGGAAAGATAAGGAACCCACACCCGAACGTCCCACGCGTCAGGTGACGTTCCTCGATATCCTGAACTTCGACATCGCCCGGCAGATTCGCGACGAAACGGACGATGGCCACCTCATGGTAGAGTTCCTCGTCAAGGTGATGAACGGTCAGCAGCGACCATTCATAGACAACAAACAGCGCATCAAGCCCGCTGACAGGATGGCGGCAGCGAAGGAACTGCTCAACAGGGGCTTCGGCAGCTTCGGTTCATCGCATTCGCGTCTGTCAGAAAAGAAGGACGACTACGACACGATCCACGAGGACATCTCGCAGCGCATCCGGCAGCACACAGAGTACGGCAGCGACATAACCCGCTTCCTACTCGATGTGATGGCAGGACAGCTGCACGAAGACGGCTTCACGATGAGCCACCGCGTGGGAGCGGCTAAGGAGCTTCTGCGCCGCGCCTATGACATCAACTTCGACGGCGTAACCTGGGAGCAGGTCGAAGGCTACTGGCGTGCCCAGCGTCCCATAGGATGGACCGAAGAAGACGAACGCAAGCTGCAGAACGAACTCACATCCGAGCGCGTCACGGCAAAGCACGCTTCTCCCGCGGCCTCTTCTCCCGCAATGGCGGAAGGGCCCGATGAGCGTTTGGAAGCTCCTTCGTCCTCTTCACCGATGTCAGAGTCGGACGACAACCCGACTGTCACCTGCGTGTCGAAAGACGAGAGCGCCGGTAAGACTGCCGAAAATAAAGACCAACTCGCGATTACCCGAGAGTTCAGCGCAACGATGGACACCGGGGACGAAGAAGCCGCCCTTGATACCGAAACTAGGTACTACGGCAGAGATACCGACATCACTTCCTCACCCATCCCGTCGAAAGAGGATGCCCCTGCGATAGCGGAGGCCGAGAACATTGAGGCAATCGAAGAACCCACTTACTACGAATGCGGCCCCTCTGACTCCGACCCGACAGTGGACTACTTCTACGAACCCCTGAGTCCCGAGGATCAGGCAAAGTTCGACGAAGAAGACAGGCGCGAATCCGGCATATTCGAGGAGGAATCGAGCGAGAACCGGACAACCAACCCAACGCTAAGAGACGTGTCCAACCGCCTCGCGCATATAAAGGAAGCCGCGGCAATCTACGGCACTCCCGTCCTCCCCAACCCGCTCGCCCGAAAGGTCAAGAAGCCCACCATTCGCGGCCCTTAAACTAGGTTATGTTGACATTTGATGCACAAAGCGTTTAAAAACTGAAACGTAGATTTATTCTGTCACTCTGAACGTAACGTAAGCCCCTACATCTCTTGTCATTCTGAACGCAGCGGAGCGGAGTGAAGAATCCATAATCGTTGCACATGCGGCAATCTCCGATTTAGTTTTCTCGCTTCGATCGAAATGACAGAAATAATGAGAGATTACTTCAAAATGTCAACACACTTTAGGCTACTGTTCTCGATATTCCTGCGAAGCATGTCCCGGTGAAAACAGAGCATGCCCCTGTGCAGACAGGGGCGCCAGGAATCCAGTCCGGCTAACGGCTCGCCAACTGACGACTGTTAACTTTTGACCGCCAGGTCACATACCAGCTGCACCAGTGTCCTCACCGGCACACCAGTCGCGCCCTTCACAGTCGCGCCATTGCTGCCACGCGCCCGCGCCATTCCAGCGATGTCCAGGTGCACCCACGGCGCCCCGTCATTGAACTCGCCGATTATTAGAGCGCCCGTGATAGACCCTGCGCCGCGACCGCCCGTGTTCTTGATGTCCGCGATATCGCTGCTGTACTGCGACTTGTACTCATCGAACATCGGCAGAGGCCATGCCCTATCCCCCACCGAATTGGCGGCGCTAACCACCTGCTGCGTAAACTCATCGTCGTTGCCGAAGGCTCCCATGCACTGGTCACCCAGCGCTACCGACATCGCCCCCGTCAGCGTGGCAACGTCCACCAGCCGGTTCAGCCCAACCGACCGCGCATATGACATCGCGTCCGCCAGCACCAGCCTGCCTTCGGCGTCCGTATTATCGATCTCGATTGTCTTGCCGTTCATCGCCCGCACCACATCGCCCGGACGCTGCGCGGTACCGCTCGGCATGTTCTCAGTCGCCGGCACTATGACCGTAACATTGATCTTCGGCTTCAGTTGCGCAATCGCCTGCATAGCCGCAATAACCGAAGCGCCTCCCGCCATGTCGCCCTTCATAGTTGACATGCCCGCCGCGTTCTTGATGTCCAGGCCGCCGCTGTCGAATGTGATGCCCTTCCCGAGCAGTCCAATGTTGTTCGCCTCGTCATCCACATCCCCGTTATACCGCATGATGATAAACTTCGGCGGCTCTTCACTCCCCTGCGCCACACCCAGCAGCGCGCCCATGCCCAACTCCTCCATCCGCGCCCGCTCCAGCACTTCAAGCTCCACGCCATAAGTGTGTGCAACTTTCAGCGCCTGCTCCGCCATGTCCGACGGCGTCATATTGTTCGCAGGCTCGTTCGCCATATCCCTGCAGAAGTTCACCGCCTCCCCTATCACGCAGCCTTCGCTGACGCCCTTTTGCAGCGCATCCACTTTGGATTCGTCGAACTCCACGATCGTCATCTCGCCTAGTCCGCCCTCTGATGCGTTCGACTTGTACTTGTCGAAGCGATACATCCCCATTACCACGCCCTCAGCCAACGTCCGCGCGCTCGCCTTGTTGTCCAACCCCCCTACACCCGCACCATGCACGATGGTCGCCGCAGACTTTACGCCGATGCCGCTCAGGTGGCGCGCGCTATTCGCCGCCACGTTCCGTACCCCATCCAGCGTAAACGACTCCGACTTGCCCAGCCCGGCAACTAGCACTCGCTTCGGCGCAATTGTCCCCAGCGTATGAATTACCGTGATCTCGCCACGCTTCCCCTTGATCTCGCCGTCCGCAATGAGTGCTGATATTGCCCCGCCCATCGCGCGGTCAACCGCCCCTGTCGCACCAGCCGGCGCAGTGACTCCCTCGAAGAGATCCACCACAACCGCTCCCACATCTTCCTGCGCTATGTCGCCTGCAACCACATTGATCTTCAATTCGATCCTCCTTTGTTCACACAATTCGCCGATATTATATGCCAGCCTGCTCCACTTCTGCTATCCTTGCATTGGTCAATCAGACCTATGATCCAGCACGACTAAAAGGAGCGACCCAGTGGCAGAGCGCACTATATCCGCAGCAGAGTCCGAACTGATTCAGAGAGCCCATCGTGTCATGCCCGGCGGTAGCCTTGGCAACATCGGCAGGGATATCGTAATCGCCGAAGGCAAGGCAGGCAGGTTACGCGACGCAAGCGGTAACGAGTACGTGGATTATCTTCTCGGTTCAGGTCCCATGCTCATTGGCCACGCCCACCCGGAGGTCACTGAGGTCGTCCGCGAGCAGATTGAGAAGGGTACGACCTTCTTCGCCAATAACGAACAGGCTATACTTCTTGCGGAAGAGTTGGTTAGTGCGGTAGCTTGCGCCGACAAGGTGCGCTTCACCAGCAGCGGCACGGAAGCTACATTCTATGCTCTGAGGACTGCGCGCGCTTATAGAGGTCGCGACAAGATTCTGAAGTTCGAAGGCGGCTTCCACGGCATGCACGACTACGCCCTGATGAGCATGTCGCCCGCCAACCCGCACGACTTCCCCCGCCCAACTCCCGACTCCGCTGGCATACCCCGTTCCATTCAGGACGAAGTCCTGATTGCGCCCTTCAACGACCTTGAAACCGCAACTGCGATAATCGAGGAGCATCACGACGAACTCGGCGCAGTGATTGTCGAGCCGTTCCAGCGCCTCCTGCCGCCAAAGCCCGGCTTCCTGCAGGGCTTGCGGGATGTAACCGCTCAGTACGGTGTCCCATTGATCTTCGACGAGGTGGTGACGGGATTCCGCTTCGCTTACGGCGGGGCGCAGGAATTCTACGGCGTCGAGCCTGACATGTGCTCGCTCGGCAAGGTCATCGCTGGCGGATTCCCATTGGCAGCCGTTGCGGGCAAGGAAGAAATGATGTCGTATTTTGATGCTTCATCCACGGAGGCAGACGCCTATCTCCCACAGATAGGCACACTCAGCGGCAACCCAGTCGCGTCTGCCGCCGGTCTCAAGACACTTGAAATTCTCCGGCGCGAAGGCACTTACGAGCGCATATTCGCTACGGGCAATCGCCTCAGGAATGAACTCCAGCGCATGCTCAGCGAAGCCGAGCTTCCCGCCAGAGTCGTCGGCGAAGCGCCACTATTCGACGTCTTCTTTACGGAGCAGGAAATTACTGACTACCGTTCCACTCTGCTCGCGGACAAACAGATGCTTGGGCGATTCAATGAACTCTTGCTCGCGCGCGGCGTTCTGAAAGGCGACACCAAGTTCTATGTCTCCCTCGCTCACGACTCGGCCGATGTTCAGCACACCCTCGATGCTTTCGCCTCGGCCATTGAAGAATTGAAGAGCTAACGTACACGCCTGAACGCCGATTATGTGTTCTGACCACATATTCGGCGTTCCCCTTGGATTTGCCAGACCGCAGCAAAGGCTGTGCCACTTGTCGCTTGATGCAAGGCAAAAGCAGTTACGATATTCGTAACTTTCATCTTGTTTTGAGCGAACAACTATTCACCAATTGCAATTCCTTGCATTTTTCTCTTTGTATTTCTCCAAAACTTGTATTAAATTCTGATTGACTTGTTTCAGGTACAAAGACTATATTTTATACACGGAGAAGGGAAGGTTTACGGGTTGAGGTTGTTGTCTGGCGGACCATCTAGGCTTTCCATCTCCTGCGATCAGCTCCCGAAACTCCTGGGTTAGAACGCAGTCCTATTTATTGGTTAGCGATTGCAATCGTACCCAGGGTAGCTTCACTTCCGGAGCGGTCTTTTCATTAAACCTTGTATTTGTGGCGTTCCTTTCGCCCGGCGACGCCTATAGGAGATTGCAATGAACCTTGGAACGACCACGATCGATGTTGTCAGCGATGGCACATTTCTGATGGACGGCGGCTGCTTATTTGGGCAGATACCCAAGACCGAGTGGGAACTTCAAATTAAACCCGACCGGCGGAACCGCATTCGTTTAGCGCTCAATTGCATGTTGATTCAAACTCCCGAGTTCAACGTCCTGGTTGACACGGGTGTTGGCTCTAAGCGTCAGGACAAGATGAAGGAGATGATTCGTCTGAACGGCAACAAGCTGCTAAAGGGTTTGAAAGCGAAAGGCATAACTGCCCGCGACATTGACGCTGTCATTCTCAGCAACCTGCACTTTGACCATTCTGGAGGCTGTACTAAATTGGACCGATCAGGTACGCCTGTGCCCACCTTCCCCAAAGCTAGGTATCTTGTACAGAAGAGCAGCTGGCAGGAAGCTAATTCACCTAACGAGCGCTACAGGGATATCTTCCATGAGGACGATTTCTTGCCACTTGCCGAGCGCGATATGCTTGAGTTCATTGATGACAAGCACGAAGTACTCCCCGGACTGACGGTTAAGGTGACCAACGGGCCGTCAGATGGTCATCAGATTGTACTGGTGGAACGTGGCAGCGAGAAGATTGCCTATGTCAGCGACCTTATACCTACGCCATACCACCTTCCCCTGCCCTACATCCCTGCAATGCACGAGCATCCTAATACTTCGCTAGAGCAAAAGCGGGAGTTCATTGACATGGCGGTCGAAGGCGGTTGGTTAGTTGTTTTCGGTCATGCCTACGAGCAGAACGCAGGCTACATAGTTCAGAAGAACGGCGCCACTCAATTCTTGCCAGTTGAGGTTTAATTCCAATGGTCTGACATCTAGATCTTAGGGACAGATAGAACCAACAAAATGGAAAGGGGCGCTATTTGAGCGCCCCTTTCCATTTGCATTGTGCTAGACAATTTCGGCGAGCACAGTTCCTTCGACGTCTAGGCTCGCCAGCATTGCCGGCGCAATGACATTGAGGAGTGGGAGATTACTCTTCGACTTGACACGGATGTAGTTGTCGGTCAGCCCTGTCCACTGGATCTCTCCCTCATCGGCGATCTGGCTCTCCCACAGTACGGACCGCACAGTGCCAAGCGAGCCTTGTCTGAACTGATTTGCCATCGACTTGCCAAGATTCAGCAAGGCATGCATGCGTTCGCTCTTGGCGGGGAACTCCAATTGATCGTCGTAGTACGCAGCGCTGGTGCCGGGGCGCATTGAATAGGGAAACATATGCAAGTCAGCGAAACCTATACTCTCACATAGCTCGCAAGTCGCCCTGAAATCTGCGTCAGTCTCGCCGGGAAACCCCACAATGACATCGGCGGTTATGCTTGCCTGAGGTATCCTCTCGCGAATTCGCTTTACAGTTTCGACATAGTCTTCTGCGGTATAGCGGCGCCTCATCATCCGCAATATCGAGTTGCTGCCGCTCTGCAATGGCATATGAAAGTGCGGACACAGTCGTTTGTCGCTCCATAACGCCAATAGGTCATCAGTAATCTCCCTAGGTTGGAGAGATGAGACCCTCAGGCGTTCAATGTTGCAACGAGACAGGATGGTTGCAATAAGCAATCCAAGTGACGCCCCGACTAGGTCAAAACCGTACGACCCAAGTTGAGTTCCTGTAAGCACTACTTCTTTGTAACCCTTGGCCGCAAGTAGCTGAATCTCACCCACCAGTGCCTCTGTGGGTATGCTGCGTTCTCTGCCACGAACTTTTGGCACTATACAATAGGCGCAGACCTGGTTGCAGCCTTCCTGTATCTTCACCATTGCTCTGGTGCGTCCGATACGCGGGCTGATGTAATCGGCTTCATCCCCAATAGCGCATGGTACAGCGTGTTCGCCCCTCCATTCGACAATCTGTTGCACTAACCGCGGCTTGTCAACATTACCGAATACAAGGTCAACTTCGTCCATTGCACTAAGCTGACCAGGTGTACGTTCGGCATAGCATCCCGTAGCCACAATTATTGAACCAGGATTACGGCGCCTTGCCGCCCTGAGCGACTGCCGAGCCTTCCGGTCGGCGACATGCGTAACCGTGCAGCTGTTTACCACATAGACATCAGCAGGCTCATCGGTGCTAACTTGCCTCAACCCTGCCCCGGCAAACTCCCGCGCGAGTACCAGAGTGTCCGCCTGGTTGAGCTTGCATCCATGGGTTTCTATTGCGAATGTAGCGCGGGTTTGGCTAGTTTCAGTCAAAGGTAATTCCTTCTATGTTCGAAGTGTTGCTATGCTATTATATGAACTTGTCGAACAGGCGGTCAATTCAGACTATGCACTCCCTATATCCGGGTTTCTAAGTATGGTAATGCGTGAAAACGATTGAACTTAGATGGACATTGATGTGGCCGATCAAGGGACGCCCGAATGGATTGAGCGCGCCCGCCGCATGGTTGAATACCACTCGGAAGCTCTAGGATTCATTGAGCGAGCTTCGGAACATTTCGCCACCAATCCCGAGCATGCCCAACTTCTACTGCGCCTATGGGTCGAAGCAGATATCCTCGACGGAATCGTACTGCAAGCTTTGGATGAGCTGAATGTTGGGCTATTGGATGGTCGAGGCGAATTGGATACGACCCGTGGTGTGACGATGCAGCCATCTGCGTTAGGGGTGCTCGGCGATATGAGTGCTGATGAAGAGATCACATACGAATGTATCTGGTCGCTGATCTGGGGAGCCGGCCGTGGTGTGTCAGTGACGCTGTCCGCAAATGACAATGGCGTCTACCAAGTTCAGGCGCGCGGCACCTCATCTTTGCGTGAGCACCGAGTTGGTTATCCCGTTACAATTGGCGCTCTCCAGGATGCACTTGTCAACGTCTATGTAGCGGAGGCAACCTCAATATGATCACCTGTTTCTTTTGATAGTATCCATACAGCAGCAATACTGCTATAGTTCACGATGTAGCGAGTCTTGAGGAGCCACCTGGGACCCGGGTGAGGTTCGTAGGAAGTCCAATAGGATTTAATATTGGCAAATGACCCGAGACAGCGCACTAAACAGACTGGAGCACAATTCACATGAAGAACCGAGTAGTCGTAACTGGGATCGGGATAGTCAGCCCATTGGGACTGGATCGTCAGTCCACCTGGCATAATCTGATCGCTGGTAAATCCGGTGTCGCTCCAATAACCTCATTTGATACAGAGGGCTATCGCACTACCATCGCCGCTGAGGTAAAGGGCTTCGACGCGGCGGCATTCGTCGGTAGGAAGGAAGCGCGGCGGATGGACAGGTTCGTGCAGTTGGGGGCGGTGGCTGCCCTTGAAGCAGTTGAACACGCCGGGCTAAAGGTCACTTCCGACAATTGCACTCGCGTCTCGATAATGATTGCGAGCGGTATCGGCGGCATCATCACGCTCTCTGAACAGGTTGGCGTTCTGGGCTCTCGTGGACCCTCGCGCGTCAGCCCTTTCTTGGTGCCTATGATGCTCCCCGACATGGCGTCTGGGCAAGTGTCGATTATGCTCGGAGCCAAGGGACCGAACTACTCCACTGTATCTGCTTGTTCCAGTGGGGCAGACTCCATTGGCCAGGCCCTTGAAGTGTTACAGGAAGGAGACGCTGATGTAGTTCTCGCTGGTGGCGCAGAGGCAGCGATATGCCCCATCGGAGTTGCTGGCTTCAATGCTTGCCAGGCGCTTTCGACCCGTAACGATGATCCCAAGGGTGCATCTCGTCCATTTGACGCCGAACGAGACGGGTTCGTAATCGGTGAAGGCGCCGCCGTAATTGTGATGGAGACATTGCAGAGCGCAGTCAAGCGCGGAGCAACGCCGCTGGTAGAAATTGTGGGATATGGCTCCACCGCTGATGCCAATCATATTACTCAGCCTGCACCGGAAGGTGAAGGTGCGTCGCGCGCAATGAAGATTGCCATCAAGAAAGCCGGATTACAGCCGGATGAGATTGGATATGTGAACGCGCACGGCACATCGACGCCACTTAACGACAAATACGAGACAATGGCCATGAAGGGCGTATTCGACGAGGAAGTTTACAGAGTTCCCATCAGCTCCACCAAGTCTATGACTGGGCACTTGCTCGGAGCGAGCGGTGCGCTTGAGGCTGCTATTACAACGCTTGCCATATCTGAAGAGACAATACCGCCGACCATTAACTTGAAGAATGCCGATCCTGAATGTGATCTAGATTACACGCCGCATATTGCAAGGCAAGGGCGTATCAATGCCGCGCTCAGTAACTCTTTTGGTTTCGGCGGTCATAATGCCTCTCTAGCCTTCCAGCGATATGGAGAATAGAAAAATCGCCGATCTGCATCTTCGGTGTTCCGATCGAAGATGCAGATGATAGGCGCGATGAGCAAGCGCTGGGAATTGCGCGACTTCCCTCCAATGGGATTTGCCAGACAGGTGGGCTTTCCTCCATTCCATGCTCATCTCCTTTACAACCGAGGCATTCGTTCCTCAGAGGATGCCGACCTCTTTCTCAATCCTGATGCGCGGCTCAGGCACGACCCCTGGTTGCTCCCTGAAATGGACAAGGCAGTTACTCGTTTGAAGCGCGCACTAGAGGCGGGCGAACATATTGGCATTTTTGGCGACTTCGACGCGGATGGTATCACTGGCACCGCTCTGCTGACGACAGCACTCAGGGACCTGGATGCGAGAGTAACGCCTTATATTCCGGACCGTGTTGCTGAGGGACATGGCCTAAATGCTGATGCCATCAAGAGGCTGAGCGAAAAGGGCGTGTCCTTGTTGCTGACAGTGGACTGCGGCGCAACTTCAATTGAAGAAGTGGCCATGGCGTCGGCACTAGGCGTCGACACCATCATTACTGATCATCACAGCGTGCTGCCCACCCTTCCTGCGTCTCACGCCCTCATCAATCCCAGACACCCTGACTCGCACTATCCGTTTGGCGATCTAACGGGAGTGGGCATGTCATTCAAACTGGTTGAGGCGCTTCACGATTCCCTGGGTTTGGGTTGGCCGGAACACTTGCTGGAGTTCGTGGCGCTGGGCACTGTTGCGGATGTCGGGCCACTCAAAGACGAGAACCGTTTTTTGGTCAAGCGTGGTCTGGAACGCATCAACAGTACGGATAATCTCGGAATTCGTGCGCTTGCCGCCAGTGCCAAAGTAAAGATGGGTACCCTTGATACTGAAGCACTGTCGTTCAACATTATTCCTCGCCTCAATGTAGCAGGCAGACTTGGTAGCGCGCGTATCAGCCTGGAACTTCTGACCACCAATAGCGCCGAAGAGGCTCGCTCAATGGCTGGCGAGATAGAGAGCAAGAATCGCGAGCGGCAAGAGCTTACGCGCCGCGCCGTCGCCGAGGCGGAGCGGCAGATTGCAGGACGAAGTGAGATCCCTCCTATCCTCATCGTGAAGAGCGAGGAATGGATTCCGGGTGTATTGGGGCTAGTTGCGGGAAGGCTGTCCGAGGATTACTACAGGCCTGCGGTGGCAATATCTGTGGGCGAACATACCAGCCGAGCAAGTGCCCGCAGCATCCCGGAGTTCGACATTGTCGATGCGCTGAGGCAGAGTGCGCATCTGTTTGAGCGTCACGGCGGTCATCCGCAGGCAGCGGGTTTTACCATACGCACGGAATCGCTCCCCCAACTTGAGCGAAGCATCGATAACATCGCGACCGAACTGTTGGAAGGACTCGAACTTTCGGCATCAATTGACATAGACTGCGAGGTGCAATTGTCTGCCTTCAGCCCTCAGAACTTCGACTTTATTCGGTCTCTCGGGCCATTCGGTGAAGGTAACCCTGCGCCGATGTTCATGACCCGCGGTGTTCGTGTGCTTGATGTTCGTCTAGTCGGCGCAAGAAGGAATCATCTAAAGATGCGCTTATGGCATCGTGGCACGACGATCGACGCAATAGGTTTCAATCTAGGACATAAAGTGCAGCAAACACGGAACAACGTAGATGTCGTATTCACTGTCGGCTTAGACACTTGGGGAAGCCAGCCAAGGCTTCAGATGACAGTTCAAGACCTACGCGCCGCACATTGATTAACCGTCGCGCTCACGCCTCCTGCGCTCGGCACGTGATAGCCTTCGTGAACGTCTTTCCGCGATCTCCTCACCCTCTGCCGCGATTTGTTCCGGAGTAGTAGGACGCGCCTTTATGACAAGTAAAGGTATAGTAATGGCCAAAACTAGAATCGCAATGAAGTGCGCTTCTTGCAGTCCAAGCGTCCAAACCTTGTCCTGTCTCAGGAATGTAACGAAGAAGCGACCCACTGCATAAAGCGCTAGGTAGAGCGCGAACAGCATGCCGTCCGGCTTTATTCTATCGCGCAGTTTCCAGATGATGAACAACGCCCCTAGATTCCAAAGCATTTCATACGCAATCACTGGTTGAACAGGAACTCCCACCCCGTTGGCGCACACGCGCGCATCGCTTTCCGGGCGAATCCAGTTGAATGCCAATATGAACTCCGTTGCAACTCTGGCACAATGCTCGCCGTTGACGATATCGCCAATTCTGCCAATCGACTGAACCAGCAGTAATGACGGCGCAGTGAGGTCCGCAATTACACCAACCGGGTGCTTCTGCAATAGCGCATACGCTGCGCCTCCAATGAAGCCGCCAAGGATGGCGCCCCAGATGCCAATGCCGCCGCTCCAGATGAACAATATCTGCAGAAGGTTATACTGGTAGAAGCCCCAGTTATCTACCACATGCGCAATGCGTGCCCCGATGATGCCGCCGAGAATTGCCCAAATTGCGATTGAGTAAATATCGTCGGGGTCTATGGCCTTCATGGGTGCCCAGCGCCCCACCAAATAGACAGCTGTAGCAACTGCAATGAAGCTGAAGAAGCCGTGCCAACTCAGCAAGAATGATCCTGACGAGATTAAGAATGGCCCTATGTCGATTTCAATCATTTGCTACCTTTGCGTGAGTTGCTCCTCGATTGCCCAAGGGATTGTTGCAATCTGCGCTTGAATTATTCCTCTTGTAGGAGACTACAGTTAACTCAGATGGCAGGTCAAAAATAGCGGTGTACAGTTCGTGTGTCAATAGAATGCAGGTCGGACAAGGCCCCTATATTATGCTAGAATGAAGGTTAGTCACAATATTTTAGGAGTGTTTAAATCTGTTGCAGAGTAGTGTAGACGGGTTTCTGGACTATATGACAGTCGAGCGTGGCGTGTCGCCAAATACTCTTTCCGCCTATAGAAGTGATCTGGCACAGCTTATTGAGTACTTGAAGACCAACTGCTTCAACGGCAACGGCGGGGGATGGGAAGGCGTTGACGAGGATATGATGTCGCAGTATCTGCTTCATCTTCATGCATTGGAGTATTCTGATACGACCCGAGCTCGCAAAGTTGCTTCGAGCAAGTCGCTCTTCAATTTCCTGGTCGACGAAGGTATAGTTACTCGCGACCCAACCGAAAATATCAGCTCACCACGCATCGGACGCTCGTTACCGGATACGCTGAGTGCCGACGAAGTTGATACTCTTTTGGTATCAGCATCTAAGCAGGAAACGTCCGACGGCATGCGAGACCAAGCAATGTTCGAACTACTTTATGCAAGTGGTCTTCGAGTAACCGAGCTTGTATCTCTGAATATCGCAGACCTGGACCTTGAGCAAGGCACTGTACGTTGCCTTGGAAAAGGCAGTAAAGAGCGCCTGATTCCGGTTCATTCCGGTGCAGTTGCCATCCTCCGACGTTATATCGACGAAGCGCGTCCCTCATTCATCAAGAATACGACAGAGCGCGCCTTGTTCATGAATCGGCGAGGACAGCGTCTCAGCCGGCAGGGTTTCTGGCTAATTCTGAAGGCACAATCCAAGCGTGCAGGCATAACCAAAAAGATTACGCCGCATACGCTTCGCCATAGCTTCGCAACTCACCTGCTGCAGGGCGGAGCACCCCTGCGGCATGTTCAGGAGTTGCTGGGGCACTCCAGCATTACTACCACGCAAGTCTACACGCATCTAACCAGCGAACATGTAAGAACCGAATACGACAAGTCGCACCCGCGGGCGCGATGAGCTCTCTGAAGCAGTTCATCTCGACGCCGGCTTGAGAAATCGTGCTTGATATTCTTCTCCACGAGTTCAGGTATTTTCAGGAGATTTTTCACAATGCCAAGCAAAGCACAACGCGCTGCATCACGACAGGCGCGACTAAGCCGCCGAAGAAGGCGCGGCAAGGCCGCACCTCAGGACTTCCAGGCAGTGCCGACACAACCGACCGCCGTGAGTGATCCTGCTGCCGCAGTACAGAGCCGCCCTGTCAGACAAGCCTCCACTTTCAGATCGGAAGTCGCAACCGAAGCGGCGTCGCCCGCCCGACTTCCTCTGCGCTCCAGGCGTCGTGGGGCAGACACAGGTACATCCAATACTAATCGATACCTCGGCCGGGAATTGCGCCAGATCGGCGTTATAACATCGCTTATCGCCGTCATACTAGTCGGGCTGACCTTCGTGTTAGGCTAGAGCCTCAACGCCTCCGTTGAAGCTGCGATCAACCTGCGGAACAACAGAATGCCGCATATAGACTTCACTGAGCGCCTCAAAGCTACGCCCGCTAAGCCGGGAGTGTACCTTATGCGCGACAGTTCTGGGGACGTGTTGTATGTCGGCAAGGCAGCGGGACTTCGTAGTCGTGTAAGTTCATATTTCGCGTCGAGCGCAAAGCTGCCGCGCAAGATTGCAAATATGGTTGGCAAAGTTGCCGATTACGAATACATCGTCACTGAGTCAGAGCAGGAAGCTCTTATTCTTGAGTGTAACCTGATCAAGGAACATCAGCCTCCATTCAATGCTCGCCTCAAGGACGACAAGAGTTACCCCTTCATCAAAATTGACGTTTCAGAGGACTACCCGCAGGTCTACATTACGCGACGAGTTAACAAGGACGGTTCTCGCTACTTTGGCCCGTTTGCAAGCGCAGGTAGCGTTCGACGCACGCTCAACCTCCTAAAGAAGCTCTTCCCATACCGGTCATGCACTAAGACTATCACCGGCAACGATGCGCGCCCATGCCTCGATTATCATATTCATCGCTGTATCGGCCCGTGCATTGGAGTTGTTGATAAACAAGAGTATGCAGAGGTCATTGACCAGGTAATCCTCTTTCTTGAAGGAAAAACCAATAAGGTCGTGGGTTCAATTAAGAGGCGCATGCTGGATGCCGCGGACAGCCTAGAGTTCGAGAAGGCAGCAGTTCTCCGCGATCAACTAACCGCAATCGAGAAGGTCAACGAGGGCCAGAAGGTGCTCCACTTGACGTCTGAGAATGTGGACGTGATTGCGACCGCCCCAGGTAGCCGGGAAGCATGGGTTGAGGTCTTCTTCATACGGCAGGGCAAGCTGATTGGGCGCGACAACTTCCTGATGGCAGGGACTCAGGATGATGAACCAAACAAGATTCTCACTGCATTCGTGAAGCAGTTCTACGACGCTACTCCTTATGTGCCACCCCGCATACTGCTTCAGCACCCGCTCGAAGAAGCAGACAGCATCGCCAAGTGGCTGCGAGAAAAACGAAAAGGCAACGTGCGCCTCCATGTGCCGCAACGCGGCGAAAAGCGCCGCCTTGTGCAAATGGTCGCCGAGAATGCCGAACAGGGCCTTGAGCAGTTACGAGTGAAGCAGACATCCGACACTGCTGCGATGGACGCCGCGATGTTGGAGCTGCAGGAGGCGCTTAGCCTCCCCTACCCGCCCAAGCGCATCGAGTGCTACGACATCTCCAACATACAGGGTACAAATGCAGTCGGCAGTATGGTGGTTTTCGAGGACGCCAAGCCAAAGAAAGCACACTATCGCCGCTTTCAGATAAAGTCCGTAAAGGGTGTTGATGACTACTCAATGATGCGCGAAATGCTGACGCGCCGATTCAAGCGCCTGGCACAGTCGCGGAAACCACGCGAATTGGACGCGCCTGGAGACGATGTAGGACCGGCGGCTGTTTCCAATGTCAAGACAAGTGGCAAGAACGCTTGGGGAATTGAGCCCGATCTTGTACTTATAGACGGTGGCAAAGGACATTTAGGTGCCGCACTGCAGGTATTCTTGGAACTTGGCATTAACGACATTCCGCTTGCAAGTCTAGCGAAGGAAAATGAAGAGCTCTTCATCCCGATGATGAGCGAGAGCATAATGCTGCCGCGCAACTCTCAAGGGCTATATTTAGTACAGAGAGCGCGCGACGAGGCGCATCGCTTTGCAATCACATTCCACCGCGAACGTCGCTCTAAGAAGAGCGTTCAATCTGCGCTTGACCTTGTGCCTGGTATTGGTCCAAAGCGTAAGAGGATGCTTATCCGGCGGTTCGGCTCAGTTCGCGGCGTCAGCAGCGCTTCCGTAGATGAAATCGCTGCTGTTCCCGGAATGACATTGTCACTCGCTCGCAGTGTCAAGAATTACGTGTAGCCACGCACATTTCTATTGCGGCCAAATTTGCATTCGCATTGCATCGTACCCGTGTAATTGGCCGATTCAGACTCGTCTAGTCCGCCGCAGCGTCAATGCTGCTGGAACTGTCCTGCCGCATGCTGGTGAATCGGTGCAGCAGGCTGGTGAACTCCATCGGGAAGATGAACTTAGTGGACGAACTTTCACCCAGCTTCTGAAGCGTATCGAAGTACTGCAAACTCAGTGTATTGGCGTTGATGCTCTGTGCCACGTCGTTCACCTTGTCAAGAGCAAGGCTGAAACCTTCGGCGCGCAACACGGCGGCTTGCTGGTCGCCTTCGGCAGAGAGAATATCGGCCTGCCTTGCGCCCTCCGCCTTCAGGATAGCCGACTGCTTTTCGCCTTCGGCAACGGTTATCGCCGCCTGCCGTGTGCCTTCCGCCTCGATGATGGCGGCGCGGCGCACACGCTCCGCGGACATCTGGCGGTTCATCGCCTCTTGAATGTCGCGCGGCGGCTCGATTTCCCGTATCTCCACCTGCGTTACCTTGATGCCCCAACGCGCCGTTATCTCGTCCAGCTTCAACCTCAAATCTTCATTGATCCGATCGCGCTGCGAGAGCACGTCGTCCAGCGGCATCTCACCGATGATAGAGCGCAGGGTGGTAGTGGCAATACCGATGACCGCGCTGGCGTAGTCCACAACCTCCAGCACCGACTTCTGGGCGTCGTTGGGTATCACCCGAAGATACACCAGGAAGTCTATGTCTATGGGCGCGTTGTCGCTGGTGATGCTGGTCTGCCTGGGAATGTCTATCACATCTTCCCGCAGGTCAATGGTCGTCGACGAGTGAAAGGGCCAGACCATAACTTGTAACCCTGGCTGCTTCAGGCCAACGAACTTACCCAGCCAGAAAACGGTTAACAACTCGTACTGCTGAACTATCTTAATGTATGGAATCATTGCATCGTCCCCCCGTAACTCGGCCGTAACTTCTTATGAATAATCAACAATAATCAGCCCTCATCTGCCTTGAACACCTTAAGGACAAGGCCCTCAACCTCCAGTATTATAACACTTTCACCGCTTGGCACGGCTGAACCGGAGTCTGATACCGCACTCCACTGCTCGCCTGCGATGAGAACGCTTCCCCGCGGCGTGAGCGCGGTAGTGGTCGTGCCCACCTGCCCGATGAGTCTCTTTGGGTCTGTAGGGCTGGCGTACTTCCCCGCCCTGCGCGCTTCATACGTTGCCTTGATGGTGAGAGCCACCGATGCAAACGATATGACGGCCGCACCGCCCACGATCGCGGCGTCGCCACGGCTTAGCATGAACGCGCCTAGCACCAGACACACGGCGCCGCTCAAGCCGAATACGCCCATCCCCGGCATCTGTGTTTCCAAAAAGAACAGCACCAGGGCTGCGACAACTAGACCAAAACCCCATCCCAAAAGCTCAATGCCCATCATTCCTGCATACGTCCTGAGTAAGCGTCTTCTCTAACCACTCTTAGGGTCAAACCGTTGACCTCCACTATCATAACACGCTCCCCACTTGGCAGTTGTACGCCTGAGTCCGAAATCGCGCTCCACTGCTCTCCGGCAACACGGACACTTCCCATTGGGTTAAGATCGGTCGTTGCCGTGCCGATGCTGCCTATCAGATTGTCGGTATTGCTATACGCGTGGTCGTAGTATGAGGGAATTCTTCCCGCCTGTCTTACAGCCCTGATTGTAAACACCATCGAGCCGAAGAGAAGCGCGCTCATCGCCCCTATTATCCATAAACTTACGGTGAAGCTAGGTGCATTTGGCAGGTCCGGAACTTCTGGTGAAAGGGTGATGTTGCCAAATAGCAGAAAAGCGCCTATCAGAAAACCTATCGCGCCAGTAGTGCCGAAAATGCCGATGCCAGGCGCCTGCGCTTCTAAGTAGAAAAGTGCCATTGCGATCAATATCAAGCCGACACCCACCCAGTTTACGGGCAGGTTTCCGAATGCGAGGAAGGCTAGGATGAGGGCTATGATACCAACTACGCCTGGACCTATCAGCCCAGGGCTGAATAGTTCGATGATGATGCCGATACCGCCAATGGTCAATAGCAGAAACGCTACGTTTGGGTCCGCCAGAAAACGAATGAAGATATCCACGGGCGTGCGCTCGATGGTTGTGGTGGTTAGTCCGTCAGTATCTAACTGCACCTTTTCACCATTGAGATCGATGGTCATGCCGTGAAGTTGGGTAAGCAGATCGGAGAGGTTCTCAGCCTTTAAGTCAACAACCTGCAACTCCAACGCCTCTGTCGCAGTATAGGACAAGGCATCCAGGACTGTATCCTGAAGCGCTTCTGCGTTGCGGTTGCGCTGCGAGGCGATGCTCCGGAGGAACGCAGCCGCGTCTTGTGTTGCCTTTGCTCTGAGTGTATCCGGCAAGTCATCTCCGCCCGCACCGACCGGGGATGCCGCGCCAATATTGGTCGCCGGAGCCATTGCAGCTACGTGAGCCGCCGCGGTGATGAATGTACCGGCGGATGCCGCGCGTGCGCCTGACGGTGATACATATACTACTACCGGCAGCGGAGAGGCGAATATGTCCTCAACCATCTCGCGAGTTGATTCAAGAAGTCCGCCTGGTGTGCTGAGCTGGACTATCAGTATTTCCGCGCCTGTTTCGTGCGCCTCGTCGATCGCATTGGAAAAGTGCTTCGCTTCCAGTGGCGTAATCGCGCCGTCAATTGCGAGTATGCGAGCGTCGCCGCCGGATGCTTCTGCTGCATCAGTTGACTGAGCTGCCATTAGACCGACAAACCCGACGATCATGAGCGCCAGTGCGACGAAATGTCTCATTGAGTAAGGCTCCGCCTAGAGTTCACTACCGCGGCTTAGACAGTGTAAGTCGGTAACTCATGCAGCGAGTGTTAAAGGCGCAAGAATTCTTGAGTGGCTGCTGGGATCCGCGCCTTTCGTCTGCAGGTCCCTTAGTTACATGGTAGTGGTGGGACGACCTTCAGGCAAGGCCATTCAGCAGTCTTTGCGATTGGATTAGGTACGAATCAATGACTAGGACGTCGCAAGCAGATTCGCCCTGACGCTGCGGGGAACTGGAAGTAGAGCGGTGCAAGTAACTTTCGCGTATTGGTTTGGTTGCAATATTGCACCGCAGATAGGGCCATTCAATCAATAGGAGGTAGTTTCGACATCGAATTGCTCAAATGACTCAGTATCGCGAGTGCAAATGGGTATTCCGAGTTGTTTCGCCGTCGCTGCTGCCACGGATACATACGCGCCCTTCCGGCCATTGATCTCGTCATAGTCGGCAAGCCACAGGCCGGCGGTTCGCGCTATCTCGATGTCCGGCTGTGCTTCTTCAATAAATCGCAGTACGCTCAGGAAGCCGATTTCTGTGCGCCTGTCGATATTGCCAAGATGCCAGAGTTCGCACACAGTCATGGGCGACACAGCAGCATTTAGCTCACCTTCCAGGATGGCTTCGACTAACTTGCGCGCTTCATGATCGCCTTTACGAAGGTCATTGAAGACCGTGGTATCTAAAAGCATGTCAGCCATCACTTGCCTCCTCACCACCCGGCATACCGAACAGGAGCGCTTCACGCGCTATTTCTGCGGCATCCTCATGCGATAACTGCACCGGATCGCCAACTTGACCACGCATTCTACTGTCGAGTTGGCTCTTTCCGGTGTCAGAAGAAGTTTCATTGAAGTCTGTCGAGGAGGCAAATGCTCCCAAAGCTACCCGTCGGGCCTCTTCTCCTGAAAGTACAAGAGGCGCCCCTAATGGCTGACGCGCCTGAGCTTCCAAGTATTGATCATCCCAAATGGACGGCGCCTGTGGGGGAGAGGTATCTTCGGGATACCAAACCTCCATTGGCGCGGCGCCATCAGCTTCTATGGCATTCGCAAGCGCAATCTCTATAAAACGCCGCATTGGCAGACGCAACTCCGCAGCGCGCGACTTAGCAGCCAAATAAACGTCCTCACGAATTGAGGCATATATCTGGCGTGTGGGGAGTGAGTGTTCCCGTGTTCTAGCCATGCGGAAAGGTTATTTGAATATGAAAATATAGTCAAGGCGCCAAAATACCCAAATTCCACCTAAATTACGGCGATATCTTGATAAACTGCATATCGCCATATTGCGGACCGATTGATTTCATCGGTGAGCGCCAAATGGTGATTGCGAGGGATTGCTGCATTTTTCAGACACTGATGAGATTCAGACAGAGATGCTTCAAGGCTTCACCTTGACCAGGCTAACCTGTGTATAAGTAAACCCGTTGAACGTGCCTTCATTGTGAGCCGCGTTGCAACCAATCTCTGTCAAAAATACTTGGCTTCCCCATGATCGTGCCGGCAAATCAAATTACTTATAGTTCATTCTGAGTGGAACGCGCATCAAGTCCATTTGCGTCGGCCAAGATGCTCCGGATTGCCTTTTACTGCGGATATCAATTTTCACCTGATTGTCTGAATTGGAACCGACTGTGGGGAGCAGATTGAGTAACGGCAGATTGAGAAATTTCGGTCATCACTCCCCTCCCCTGCCAACTCACAACTTTAAGCGTGTTGATAAGCAGGATGTGCGCGGTCGACACGACGAATGATATAATTCGCCATTATGAAGATTCTCATTGCACCTCAGGCTTTCAAAGGCAGCATATCTGCGCTCGATGCAGCGACGGCTATGCGCGAAGGAGTTCTGCGCGTCGAGCCAGACTCGGTGGTGGTCACGGTTCCAGTCGCGGATGGAGGCGACGGCACCCTAGAGACACTTGTGGAAGGCTCAGGCGGGCAGATTCACCAGATCGAGGTTACTGGACCTCTTGGCGAACGGCGTTCAGCAGAGTGGGGTGCTATGGGCGATGGGGTTACGGCAGTCATTGAGATGGCGCGCACCTCCGGTCTTGCGCTAGTGCCTGACGAGGAGCGTAATCCCCTGATCGCTACAACTTATGGGCTTGGCGAGACGATCAGACATGCGATGCGTTCGGGTTACGAGCGATTCATCATAGGCATTGGAGGTAGCGCGACCAATGATGCGGGTGCGGGAATGGCTCAGGCGCTGGGCGTCAGGTTGCTTGACAAGGAAGGGCACGACCTCTCGTTCGGTGGAGCATCGCTTGCGAGTCTTCGCAGCATCGACACGTCGGGACTGGACGGGAGTATTGCCGAGTGCGAATTCCTGGTCGCCTGTGATGTGAACAACCCCCTGACTGGGCCAACCGGTGCGTCCGCGATCTATGGACCTCAGAAGGGCGCGACTCCAGATATGATTGCTCAACTGGATGCTGCGCTGACGCACTTCTCCGAAGTTGTACAGCGGGACCTGGGAGTTGAAATCAGCGACGTGGCTGGCTCTGGCGCGGCTGGAGGGCTTGGGGGTGGACTGATTGCCTTCGTGGACGGGCGGCTTCGCGCCGGCGTTGACATCGTGCTTGACGCCGTCCATCTTGATGACCACCTTCCGGGCTGCGACCTAGTGATAACCGGCGAGGGCAGCATGGACCACTCGACCATCTATAACAAGGCACCGGTGGGCGTAGCGGAGCGAGCCAAGAGGCTGGGAATTCCCGTGATTGGCATTAGCGGCTCGCTGGGCGCGGGCTACCAAGATGTGCATGCACACGGTATTGACGCGCTGTCGTCAATAGTACCGGGGCCAATGTCGCTTGGCGAGGCTTTCGAGGGTGCCGCTGCACTCATAGCTGATGCCGCTGAGCAGGTGATGCGCCTGATCAAAGTCGGCGGAACAGTGTTCAACAGGGGCTAATTGCCCCTGCCCTCTCAACCGAGAAGGATCATATGGACTTCCCCGGGACCGTGTACTCCCGTGACAAGCTGATACTCGATGTCTGCGGAGCGGCTTGGGCCGCTGATGAGGTTCATGTAGCTGCCAAGATCGCCGGTCAAGAAGTCCTGCCTGCGGAGAGTAAACAGTTCGTCTAAGCTGGGTAGAACCTGGCCAGATTCGACGACCGCGATGTGGACGGGAGGCAGCAACGAAACGACGCGGCTGACGCCTTTGCGCGGCAGAAGTACGCAGGAACCAGTCTCCGCGATTGCGTAGTCCACGCCGGTTATTCCGATGTCCGCAGTGATTGCCTGCTGGCGCAACTCAGCGCGCTCGGATTCCAGTGTATCGCCGGTCGCAGCCTCATCCACTGCCATTACTCCGAGAGATATGCCGGTGCCATGCATGGCGGCTTCGATGTCAAGAGCGTCTAAAGCGGAATGCGTGGAGCGGAGCATGGCGCGTGCCTCCACATTCCTAGCAACCTGACGGATGTAGTTGGCAGCGTCAAGTGGCGATTGGGTGCGGAATACATTCCAGGCAGCTTCAGCAGCACTCTGTTCAAGATGTGCCATAAGCTCATCAGCGCGGGAGGTGATGTCCTCCGCAACACGCTGCGCCCGTCTGTGAACCTGCTCTGCTCCGTGCGACAGATGCGTGGCTGCCGCTGGCGCGAGGGTCGGAGCGGCATCGCGTCCGAGACTTTGGCTTATGTTGGCTAGGAAGTCTTCCGATTTCATGCCGTGCCGATCTTGCGGTAGCTCATACTTGAGTTTTATGCCCGTCCAGAATGGCGCGTCTCCACTCTGTTCATATCATCCCGGACTCTTGCTTTGGATGCCATCATTCCTAACTTTGTAGAACATTCTATCACGATTTCCAGCGTTTGCGGAACGGGTGTGCTGATAATTTGGGCAGAGAGCGGTAGCGGGTCCAAGCTGCAAGGGGTGAAGACGAGGGGCTATCGCTCGTTCTGGCAGCAAGTAGAGGCTGGGCAAGCCTTCCAAGCTTGCTTGCGATGCCCATGGTGAACGGGTTGGATACGGCTATGCGCCAGGCCTTCATAGCCAATCGTTCCTTGGTCGTGGATGTCCTGTGCTGCGGGTAGTTGTCGCCTTCGGCGAGCTGATGGCGCAAGTAGAGGAGCATTCGAGGGAGGTTGATTTTGACTGGGCACGCTTCCTTGCAGGCACCGCAGAGGCTACTAGCGTATGGCAGATCCTTAGCTTCAGAGAGATTGGTGAGCATCGGGGAGATGATCGCGCCAATGGGACCGGGATACACCCAGCCGTAGGAGTGTCCGCCGACCTTGCGATAGACGGGGCAGGCGTTGAGACAAGCTCCGCAGCGCAGGCAGTAAAGCGCCTCTCGCAGCTCAGGATCGGCGAGAAGGCGTGAACGTCCATTGTCCACGATGACCAGATGGAACTCTTCTGGGCCGTCCTCGTCATCGGACCGGCGGGGACCGGTCACCGTGGTTACATAGCTGGAGATGCGCTGACCGGTAGCGGAGCGAATGAGCAATCGAAGCATAATGCCCATGTCTTCGAGCGAGGGAACGACCTTCTCCATGCCGGTGATGGCGACATGGATGCGCGGCATCGAAGTACACATGCGGCCATTGCCTTCGTTGGTAACGAGCACGAGGGTGCCAGTTTCGGCGACGATGAAGTTGGCTCCTGTGATGCCCATGTCGGCAGTAATAAACTTCTGGCGGAGCTGCCGGCGCGCTTCTTGGGCCAGGTCGTCAATACTTGAGTAGTGTGGCGAGTTGAGCTTCTCTTCAAAGAGATCGGCGACGTCCTCGCGGGACTTGTGGATGGCCGGGGCGATTATGTGGAAGGGCGCTTCGCCGGCGAGCTGTATGATGTATTCGCCGAGGTCTGTTTCGACGGATTCGATGCCGGCCTCTTCAAGGCGCTCATTCAAGCCCATTTCTTCGGAGACCATGGATTTGCTCTTGACGACAGTCTTTACACCCTTGGAGGTGGCGAGTTCTGTTACATAGCGAGTGGCTTCTTCGGAGTCTTTGGCGAAGAAGACGGTGCCCCCTGCCTTGCGGACATTCTCTTCGGCCATGCGGAGGTAGATGTCGAGGTTTTCCAGCGTGTGCGCCTTGATTGCGCGACCACGGTCCCGGAGCTCTTCCCAGTTTTCTGTGGCGGCGGATGCGTCTAATCGCGCCTGATGGAAGCCGCCGTACAGGCCGAGCAGATTCGCCTGGATTTTCTCATCCTGCAAGGCGCCAGCCGCGGCTTCGTTGAATTCCTTTGTTTTAACTTGCATAGGGTGGCGTTTGCCCTCCTACCAGTCTTACCCATCAAAAGGGATAAAACTTCAGATTCCTGTCAGTTGCTCGTCCATCAGCGATGCCAAGTGGAGCGGCTTAATGGTCATGTCGCGCTTTTGGATGCCGCCCCCTATTTGCATCAGGCAACTGCTGTCGCAGGCTGCGACAGCATCGGCGCCGGTGTCGGCGGCGAAGGAGAGCTTGTCGTTTAGCATCGCGCCTGAGATTTCGGGGTACTTAACGGAGAACGTGCCGCCGAACCCGCAGCATACCTCGGACTGCTCCATCTCAACCATCTCTATTCCCGGGAGCGTGTTTATGAGTGCGCGGGGCTGGGTGAGGACGCCTAGTTCGCGGCGAAGGTGGCAGCCTTCATGGTAGGTGACTTTGCGTGTGGGTGCGGTCGATTCCGAGTCGGCATAAAGGCTCAGGTCTGTGATGCCCAGAATGTCAACGATGAACTCGGACAGTTCGAAGGTGCGTTTAGCGAGGGATACGATTCTGGCTTTCAGCACCGGTTCGTCGTGGAACAGTTCGTCGTAGAATACGCGCATCATACTGGCGCAGGAGCCGGACGGAACCACGACGTATTCGTCGTTCTGGAACAGCTCGATTGTGCGGCGAGCGAGAGGCTTGGCGTCGCTCCAGAAGCCGGCGTTGAAGGCTGGCTGGCCGCAGCAGGTCTGCGCGGCGGGAAAGTCGAGATCGACACCCAAGCGTTTCAAGACATTGACCGTGCTCTCACCCACTTCGGGGTATATCTGGTCGATGATGCAGGTTACGAAGAGCGATGCCCTGACGGGTGGTGACGCTGCTGTCATCAGAGCACCATACTATGCACTGCGAAGCCTACCATCCAGGCGACGATGAAAACCGGACAGGCTGCGAAGAGCTTGCCCTCGGTTTCCTGCTTGGCGGGGCCGTGCAGGAATATATAGAGCACGAATGCCCCTAGCCCGACGGCAACGAGAATGACGGAGGCGAAGTTGACTCCGAGCGCCGCGCCGATGATGAAGCCAACGATCGCCCAAGAAATGGGGGAGTCGATGTATCCAAGTATTGCCATGGCTTCCTTACGTCCCAGTTGGGCCCCTGCTTCCCCAGAAATGTCCGCAATGAGCAGGCAGTCAGACGGGAAACGGTTCCAAGACTTGTGCCTGATGTTCAGGCTGCACGGCAAAGGATACTACTTGCGCGGTGTTGGCGCAATGAGTGGTTGCGAAGTGTGGGTATTCAGTCGTGAGTATAAGCGTTGGCTAGGCTGTGTGGACATTTCCCATTTGTCCCCTGTCATTCCAAGCAAAGCGATAAATCTGAAGTCTGTGAATGGCGAATGTGCAACGATTTTAGATTCTTTACTCCGCTGCGCTGCGTTCAGAATGACAGAGGATAAAGGCGCTCCGCTCAGAATGGCAAGGAAGAGGCGCTCCGTTCGGAGTGACAGATTAAACCTACTCTTCTGGTCTAAAATGCTGTGCGTATCAAATGCCAACAGAATTAGGGACTGCGGATGTCGGGGAACGGAAGCATGTCGCCGAGTGAGATGGGGATAACGGTGCCGCCATTGATCGCAGCGGCATCGGCTCTTTGCACGAGCGGGTCGGTGTATTTTCTGCGCGCGAGTGGGGGCATGTCTCGTTCTGTGCGTTCGTTTTTGCGTCTCGGCGTGCCCTCGAGCTTCGCTTGTTGTTCAGGAGTTAGTGGTTCGTAGTGAAGGTCGAACTCCGGGGCGGGATCGTTGGGTGTGGATGGCCGGTTTTCTTTCTTGCGGTTCCTCCGCTCCGCTGCTTTCTTGCCTTCCGCTTCCGCGGAGGGCTTCCTGCTCGACTCGTTCGGAGTAGATGAGGCATTGTCTGCTTCAGCGTCCTTCGACAGGTTCGGGGCAAACGGATCCTTGTCTGACATAGGTGGGGATGATGGGAGGGATATTTCACCCCCATCCCAGCCTTCCCCCGTCGAGGGGGGAGGGGTTTTTGTCCTGCGCTCAGTTTCGTTCGCTGCAGCTTCGCGGTCTTCGTCTTCGCGGAGTTGGCGGGCTATGGCGTCGTAGTCAACGTCGTCATAGATGTCGTATTCGTCAACATAGGCAGACATGCCTGCCCGCTGTTTCTTCTGGCCAACTGACAGGCGCGGGGAGGTTTTGTCCTGCCAGTAGGCTGCTACATCCCCGGACAGAATTCTATCGTAGTTGGTGTCCCAGCCACGGCGCAGAAGTTCCTGCGCCGCTGCCATGCGGTGAAGTACCGTGTACTCCTCATTCGGGTCGGGATTCGACATTATTTCCAGGAGGAAGCGGATGGTGTCTGCGCCGTGCTCGCTGTATTCGCGCATTCGCTTGGCGAGGTCGGTGTGCAGGGTGTCGTAAGCGTTTGCTTCGTCGCTGTTGTCTGACAGTTTGCGCCTGTAGCCGAAGTCTCCGAAGCCGCGACGCAGGAGTTCTCTTGCTGCTGCCATGCGGTCTGCGGGCTTGATGCGGAACTTCTTGGGCGTGAATGGCCTGTCCCTGCCGGTCATTATTTCCACGAGGAACTTGACGACAGTGTGTCCTTCGGCGGTTTCCGAGCGGATGAGGTGGGCTACTTCGTAGTTGAGGATGTCGAGGTGGGACACGGAAACTGACATGGATGGGGGAGATGATTCCCCGTCCTGCTCCTCCCCGACTGGATTCCCGCCTGCGCGGGAAAGACGGGTAGTGGTGGGTCCTTCGACAGGCCCAGGACGAACGGAGTGGTCGTCGGGGAAGCCGTAGCGGATGAGGTGCTTGGCGGCTTCAAGGCGGTGGTTGACTTTGACGCCTAGTGTTTCGCCGCGCATTGTTTCCGCGAGGAAACTGGCGATGTCGTAGCCACCTTTGGTGCCTTCCAGGATATTCTTTTGTAGGGTGTCGGGGATGCACATTGGCGTTAGTCTTCAGTCTTCAGTCTTCAGTTCGCAGTTGTTAGCAATACGATTTGACTGGTTCGCTACGAATATATGTTCGTTGTGCCAGGCATCCATGATAGGTACGAATGTTTGGATTGTCAAGGGGGGTTTTAGAGCAAAATACGGGGTTTATAAGATTGGCGGCGGGATGTTTGGTACACTTAAGAGAACGGAGAGTTTGAGTCGGACATTTTATGGGAGGCGCTATGTTGGGAGCGATAGAGGATTGGAAGCAGCGGGTTGAGACGCATCACGCGCAGTCGGAGGCAGTGAAGGCTGCGGCTTCGTGGTCGGATGATGATTTCTGGCAACCATACGCGAGGTTCTTTCGGCTGGACCCGCGGCGGCAGGATGACCCTGTGCTTAACATGTTAATGTCCATGGTCGAACCGGGCAGCACGGCGCTTGATGTGGGTGGTGGCGCGGGGCGAATGGCCCTGCCGATGGCGCTGAAATGTGAGCACGTTACTGTCGTTGAGCCGTCTGATAGCATGATAACGCAGATGCGGGAGGCGGGGGCGGAGGCGCGTATCGGCAATGTGTCGGTTGCGCAGGCAGTGTGGGAGGACGCGCAGGTGGACTCAGCGGATATTGTGCTGTGCGCGCATGTGGTTTATGGGGTGGCGGACATCGAGCCGTTTATTCGGAAACTGGACGCGCATGCAGGGTCGCTGGTGGTGATACTGGCGTTCGTGGAATCGCCGATGACGCGTATTTCTCGTTTCTGGAAGCCTGTTCATGGCGAAGAGCGCATTGATATGCCTGCGTTGCCGGAGTTGGTCAGCGCGCTGTGGGAGATGGGCATATATCCAGATGTGCAGATGATGGGGCCTGTGATGCCGGACAAGTTTGAGGACCGCGAGGTGGCACTTACGCAGCTGCGGAATCGGCTGTACGTGCCGGCTGGAAGCGACGAGGAAATTCGGCTTAAATCAGCGATGGACGAACTGCTTGTGGATGTGGATGGCGGGGTAATGGTGAAGGGTGTTGCGCAGGTTCGGCAGGGGTTCTTGACCTGGAAGCCAGAACGAGGCTAGGCTGGCATATAAAGGATTGAATGAAGTAGGGGCAGCAATGACGCTGCCCCTGTTTTCGCTAAGGGTTGCTTGCTAAGAGTATCTTATAGGCCTTCGGCGTAGGCGGCCTGGAAGGTGTCAACGCCCGCGCGGACGCCGTCAGATCCGCGGACGATTGCCACGGGGCTGGCGAAGGTTGGGAATCCGGAACTGATGAAGCTTTCGGGGATCGAGCGAATTTCGTGGCCTCGCGCTTCAAGTTCGGCTGCGACGGCGGGATCGAGGCGCGGGTCGATGCTGGTGTGTGGCGTGCTGCAATCGACGCGCGGGGAGTCTATCGATTCCTGCGGGCCCATGTCGTAGTCTAGGACCTTGATAATCTGCTGAGTTACGCAGTTGGTAATGCGCCTTCCGCCAGACGCGCCGACTGCCATTCTGACGCCGTCGCGGTTCATAACGAGCGCGGGTGTCATGTTGTTCAGCGGCAGTCTGCCGGGTGCGATGGAGTTGATGCGGCCGGGAACGGGATCGAACCACATCATGCCGTTGTTCATTACGATGCCTGTGCCTTTGGGGATGATGCCTGAGCCAAAGCCGGACATGATTGTGTTGGTAATCGAAACGCCATTGCCCTCGGAGTCGGTTACGACGAGATGGGTCGTGCCCTTGTCCTCGGCGGGACGGCTCGCCGGTAGAACGCTGGTCGGCTCCCTACCCTCTTGTACCCAGGGGTTGCCTGCTTCGACCGAGCCATTCATCCGGTCGCCGATTGTGGCGCGGCGAAGCTCTGTGTAGTCGTCGGAGACCAGGCCGTTCCACGGGACATCGGCGAACGCGGGGTCTGCGAGGTACTGGAAGCGGTCTGCGTATGCGAGGCGTGCGCAGGAGATGTAGGAGTGGAGCATGTCGGCGGAGTTGTGCCCCATCGAGGGCACATCGAAACCGTCGAGAAGCTTGAGGGTCATAGCGCTAGTGATGCCGGCGCAGGCGAATGGCGGGACGCGTACGGTGTGTCCACGGTATTTGAACTCAAGCCCCTTGTCCCAGACTATCGGCTTGTAGCTTGCCATGTCGTCTTCGGAGAGGATGCCGCCGTTATTCTGGATGTCCGAGGTAATTGCTTCCGCAATGTCGCCCTTATAGAAGGCGTCGGGGCCGCCCTTGCCTATTGCTTCGAGAATGTTGGCGAGTTCGGGCTGCTTGAGCACTGCCCTGTCAACGACGTCGCCCATAGGCATATTGTCGCCGGGCATGAGGACTCGGCGCAACTCGTCGTAGCGCATTAGCATGCCTGCCGTGCCGCTAATCTGGTTGAGGCCGAAGAGGTTGGGAATGAAGCCGTCGCGGGCGAGAGTGACTGCGGGGGCGAGGACTTCGCTGAGGGGGAGCTTGCCGAAGCGTCGGTGCGCCTCGCATAGTCCGGCTACCGCGCCTGGGGTAGCGATGGAGCGGAAGCCTTCGATGTTGTCGTCGTTGACGACACCGGGCCAGCCGAATGAGCCTGTTGCGGCCTCGCCTGTGAGTTCGTACATGTCGGGCTTTGCACTGATGGGGCCCTTCATGGGGAAGCCGATAACGCCGCCCTGATCGCCGACCTGATAGACGAGGTATCCGCCGCCGCCGATGCCACTGGAGGCGGGTTCGAGGACGCCGATGGCGAAGCAGGACGCTACTGCAGCGTCGATGGCGTTGCCGCCCTGAGCGAGCATTCGCAAGCCTGCGCGGGTTGCCTCACGGTCTTTGGTGGCGACCATTGCACTTGGGGCACGGGCTTCTTCCTTGACTACGCGGGTGATAGTGGGTTGGGTGGTCATGTGTGGGAGTCCTCCTAAGCATTCTGCGATTCCTGACGGTAACTTTAACATAAGAGCAAGCGAGGGGCTAACGGGAGACCGAGGACGGCCAGGATTGGGACGCGAGATTGACCATAAGGACGGGCGCACCTATAATCTGGGCAGAATGATATATCGTGGAGATTGCTTTTGAGTACGCAACCATTGACTTCTGAATTGCTTGAGTTTGAGGGCGCTTCCGATGTGATCGAGCATTACTTTCGGTCCGGCTGGACTGATGGGTTGCCGGTTGTGCCTCCGACGCCTGAGAAGGTACGGGACTTTCTGGACTACGCGGAACTGTCGCCTTCGGAGATCCTAGGTACTGAGCCTACTAAGGGACGGGTTATCACGGCGGAGAAGGTTGCAATCAACGCGGTGATGGCGGGATGTTTGCCGGAGTATTTCCCGGTGGTACTTGCGGCGATCGATGCGTTGTGCGAGCCGCAGTTCAATCTGCATGCGATCACGGTGAGCACGATGGGGGCTGCTGTGCTGGCGGTGGTGAACGGGCCGATTGCGAATGATCTGGCGATGAACTCGTCGGTGAGCGTGTTCGGGCCGGGACATAGGGCGAACGCGACGATTGGGCGCGCGATTAGGCTGGTCATCATCAATGTCACCGGAGCGGTACCCGGCGTGCTGGATAAGGCGACGCTGGGGCATCCGGGCAAGTACACATGGTGCATCGCAGAGGGCGAAGAGGTCAGTCCGTGGGAGCCGCTGCATGTTGAGCGGGGACGAGATGCGAACTCCAGCACAATAACGCTGTTCGCGGGGCTGTCGGCGACGCAGGTGAGCAACCATACGGGTGATAACCCTGAGGCGATTCTGACGAGTTTCAGGGACGCGATGTTCTCGGCGGGATATGGGCAGGGCGAGGTTGTGGTTGTGCTGTGCCCGGAGCACGTGGGCTACCTGGGTGGCGCGGGCTGGAGCAAGTCGGACGTAAAGCGTTACCTGCACGAGAATGCGCAGCGCACGGTGGCGGAATGGGTGAGCGCGGGGCACATGACGCCGAATGATGGAGATGCGGAGGCGATGCTGGCTACTGCGCAGTCTGCGGATAGCATTACAGTGCTGGTTGCGGGCGGGTTTGCGGGTGCGTTCTCGCAGGTGATACCGCTTTGGGGCGGTGGGTCGAACTCGCAGTCTGTGTGCAAGGATATTGTTGTTCCGTCGTAGTGTAGAATTCTGGCAGGCGGATCGAAATTGTGGTTGCGTAGATGACGACTGAAGTTCAGGAGAGTTCCCCTCAGCGAGTCGATGACCTTCGTTCTGAGATGAATAGAGGCTTTGACGGTACGCACAGGCGTATTGACGATGTGAACAGTCGATTTGACGACGTCAACAGCCGATTTGATGATGTGAACAGCCGCATCGATCGGCTGGAAGAAAGGGTCGAGGCGACACGCAGGGAGACACGCACGCTCTTCCTTGCATTGATTGGAATCATGGTAACTGTACTGGCGATAAATGTGGGTGGCTTTGTTGCGATTGCCACACTGATTCTCCAGAAAACTTAACAGCGAAAACTGAATCGAGATAATTCGCGCAGAAGCGCATTTGCAAGAAAGGGGCTGGCCATGGTCGTAGCAGAGAGGCTTCAGGTACTTGATCCGACGGTGCAGGCGATACCGGAGGATGCGGTGGTGGCGAGGCGGCCGGATACGCTGGACGGCAAGGTGATTGGGCTGCTGGCGAACGGGAAGATTAACTCGGAGGAGGTACTGGCGCTTACGCAAGAGGTGCTGGCGGACCGATACGAGTTCAAGGCTGTGGTGGCGCGCAACAAGCACAACGCATCACGCCCTTGCCCGGAGCATATTATCGACGAGCTTGTGGAGCAGTGCGACGTGGTGATCACCTCGTCGGGTGATTGAGGGTCTTGCTCATCGTGCAGTGTGCACGACGGAATTACTCTTGAAAAGCGCGGCATTCCCACGGCGGTTATCTGCACAGAGCCGTTCATATCGAGCGGGAAGGCGATGTCGAATATCGGCGGAATACCTGATTACCCGTTTGTAGTGCTGCCGCATCCGCTGGGCAGCCTCGACGAGGAGAGGCTGCGTGAGCGGGCGATGCAGGCGGCGCCTGAGGTGCTGAAGATTCTGCTGGCGCGGGGATAGATTACCATCGATGTGTCGGATGGGTAGGGATAATATCCCTCACATTTTTCCACAGGCATTGGGGATAGCCTCCCCCATCCTAGCCTTCCCCGTCAATGGCTGAGAGGGGTAGGTATTGAAACAACCGTGCTTGCATTTTCGATTTCACCCCCATCCTAACCTTCCCCCATCGAGGGGGAAGGGACTTTAATTTGTCCTAGTCTGCGACTTGGAATCGCTCGGATTCCGGGTGCTGGGACCATAGGGTGTCTGCGCCGGTCATTACGGCGGCGCGTTCGGGGCTTGCGCGCCACCCTTCATATATGTCATTGCTGGTCCACTTGACCATGGTGGTGACTTTCGTGGGGTCGGTGAGGGAGTAGAAGGTCTCGCGGCTGACGAAGCCTGGGGCTCTGCTCTGCGCGTCTCCGTTGCGGTCGAGCAATTCTCTTGCTTCGTCTATGAGGTCGTCTTTTGCCCAGTGGTGTGTGAGGACGCCGATCATTTTTCTGTAGTCTCCTTGCGATGTATTCATTTTGAGCGGGATGTTCTGAGGCAGGGGTTTCACCCACATATAACCTTCCTCCCAAGCTGGTGGAAGGCTTTTTTCTGCGCGAAACGCCACCTTTGCGGCTATCTAGTCTATCACTTGACTGTATTGCTTGCTAACATTGGCACTGTTATTTCTTACTTCGGAGGAACTTTGATGACTGACAAGAAGCGAGTGCTTGTTACGGGAATGGCGGGGCAGATTGGTGGGATTATCAGACGGGAGTTGGGAGAGTGTTATGAACTGAGCGGGATTGACCGAGTTGACGTGGAAGGGACGCCTACGAGGGCTGCGGATATAGCAAACTTAAACGATATATTATCTGCGTTCGAGGGGATTGAAGCGGTTGTACACCTTGGCGCGGATCCAAGTCCGCAGGCTTCGTGGGAGTCGGTGTTGAGCAGCAATATCGTGGGGACGCGGAATGTGTACGAGGCGGCTCGGCTGTCTGGCGTTAAGCGGATTGTGTTTGCGAGCAGCAATCATGCGGTGGGGAATTATCCGCTCAGGCAGGACCCGTACAAGGCTATCTACGACGGCAGGCTCGGCGAAGTGCGCCGTCCGTTCGCTCCTTTGACGACGGATTTGCTGCGCCCGGACAGCTATTACGGGGTGAGCAAAGCGTTCGGCGAGTCACTGGGGAGCTATTTTCATGACGAGTACGGCATATCGGTAATTTGCCTGAGGATTGGCTGGGTGATGACGCCCGACGATCCGAGCTTTTCGCCGGCGGCGCTGTCGCTGTGGTTGAGTCATAGGGACGCGGCGCAGCTAATACAGCGGAGTATAGACGCGCCGCTGTCGGTGGGGTTCGCAATTGCAAATGGAGAGTCTGATAATACGCTAAGCATCTGGGACATCGAGAGTACACGGCGGATTCTCGGGTATGTCCCTGAGGATGGCGCCGGAGAGGGCTGGACCGAGAGACCGGATACTCCGAACTTTATGGGAACTTAAACGTAAAAACTGAAATCTATGGAGGGCACGCCCTGATCCGAGCCCTCAACTGGGGAGAGGGGCCTTAAGGGGATTAGGTCTCGCGGTGGAGGAACAGGCGGTAAAGGTACAGCGCTGCGGCCAGGCAGTTGGCGGCGATTATCGAGGAGACGATTACGGTGCTAAGTAGGTCGCCGATGTCTATTACGGGGACGCGGTGTGAGCCGCCGAGGAGGCCGTAGTAGATATATACGCCCCGAATCTCGATGGTGAGCCAGGCGCATAGACTAGTGGCGGGGGGGATGACGAAAGCTCCCATGAGTCGAAAGAGGAGCGGGCTGTCGGGATTCCACCAAGCAGCCACCGCCCCGATACCGGCAGGGATGCCAATTATGAGGGACTGCATGATATAGATGGTGGTTTCGTCGAGGGCCAGGTATTGGAGGAATAGTCTGGACAGCACCCAAGTGACAGCAGACAGGACCACCGACAGGAAAATGCCGAGGCAGATACGGACGACAATCCACACGGTGGATTCGAGGGTTATCATTATGTCAGAACTACCATTCTGATCTGCTTTCTTCGTTCTTTATGGTCCTGCTCTTCGCCATGAGTGGAAGCGAGCCGTGTTATTCGCCGTGTGTCGTAGATATTAGTTCAGCCAACCTATTGCTCTGCCCATGGGTCGTAGGAGCCGATATTCCAGAGTTGTCCTTTGGGGTCGCGGACTGAAAACAGGCCGCCGCCGTAGTGCTGTTCTTCGAGTTCGGAAACGATGTCTGCCTGCGCAGCTTTCGCGCGCTCGTAAGAGGCTTCGATGTCGCCGACCACTATGTAGGTGCTCTGGGTCCAGTATTCAGCTGCTATGGGCGCGACGACGGAGTCTCCGGCCTCATCTCTATGTGAACCAAGCATGATCCTGCCGTTGCCGAGGGTCAGTTCCGCGTGGACAACGCCACCCTTGCCGTCCGGGACAACGAGGTGTCGGGTGAAACCGAGGACATCGCAAAGCCAGTCGATAGCGGCGAAAGCGTCTCTGTAGTGCATTGCAGGGATGATGTTCGATTTCAGGTCAGCTTGACCCACTGTGTACTCCTGATTGCGGAGAATGATGTCGTTTGCGTTATGCCTTTACATTATGCCGTTGTAATGCGGAGCCTAGAGTTCCTTCAGGGATTGCCTTAGGTTGCGCTACTTGAAATCGAAGCGAACTTGATGTCCATCGTTCCGACCGGGGCAAGCTCGAGCGGAGGCGACTTCGGCAGAAAGTATGGACTGCCCTACCCTTCCACGCAGAGTAAAACCGTAAGCACTCCGTTTGGGCAGCAACGATGTTGCTCTCAGATAGCGCACCGCAGAGAATTCGGAATTAGGCTATCTGCTGGAGTCTGGGGTCGAGTCGGTCGCGGAGCCAATCGCCGGTGAAGTTGAGTGAGAGCACGACCAAGAAGATGGCGAGTCCGGGCAAGACAGTGGGCCACCAAGCGGTGCTGATGTAGCCCCTGCCTTCGGCGACCATGCTGCCCCAAGTCGCATCGGGAGCCGGCACGCCCGCGCCGAGGAAGCTGAGGGCGGCTTCGGCAAGGATGAGCGAACCGACGCTGAGTGTCGCAATGACGACTGCCGTGTTTATTACACCGGGCAGGATGTGGCGGATCAGGATGCGTGTGGTGGAACATCCGGCGACACGCGCAAGGTCCACATACGCATTGTTCTTGATGGTAAGAGTTTGGCTGCGAATGACCCTGACAAACGGATTCCACGCAAGGGCCGCCATTAGCGCGAGAAGCAGTGTTGTGCTCTGTCCAAATATGAGGACGCAGACGAGCGCGACCATGAGGAATGGCAGCGCCTGCCAGATGTCCACCAAGCGGGTGACAATTTCGTCTAACCAGCCTCCTGCGTAGCCACTGACTACTCCGAGGGCGGTTCCGGTTACAAAGCCGCTGAGCAGGGCGATTGTGGCTACGACGAGGGATATTCGCGCTCCGTGAAGCATGCGGGAATAAACGTCGCGGCCTGAGTGGTCAGTTCCAAGAATGTGGAATTGGCAGACATCGGCGCGCCTAGTATTCTCAGCGTTGCCTTTGAAGGCATTCCAGAGGCAACTCCCAGGGGATAAGCCGCTTTCCCTTAGTTTGTCGTAGCGGTCGTCTTGCATCCAGATGGGCGGAAAGTGGCGGTCACGGATGCCGCCAGCAGCCTCGCCGTGTGTGGCTAGCCCGCCCGCGAATACGCCGGCGAGGGCGAGGATAGAAAGTATTACCAGAGGAATGACGGGCCAGCGCCTGATGAAGCGCCATAGCATATGAAGTTCATGGAGTACGGGAGGATATTCCCGCATTCCAAGAATGTCTTGTTCAAGTGTTGTCATGCGAGGTGTTGTCTGCATAGCTATTCGTACCGTATTCGCGGGTCTATCAGAGCGTAGAGTAGGTCTGCCATGAATGCAAAGGTGACATAAATGCCGATAAATACGAAGACCGTACCTGCGAGAAGAGGCCAGTCGTTGTCGTACACCGCTTGGTTTAGGGCGACTGTGCCTATTCCGGGCATCGAGAATATAATCTCGACGACGAGCGCGCCGTTGAGGTAGTCGGCCAGCAGTACGAAGGCGGAGGTCAACGGCGGGATTATGGCGTTGCGTAGGCCGTGCTTCCAGATAATAGTGAATGGGCCTATGCCCTTTGCGCGGGCAAGCTTGATGTATTCTGAGTCGAGAATTTCAAGCATCGAGGAGCGGGTGAGGCGCATAATGCCTGCGGATGCGGGCCAGCCGAGAACGATGCAGGGCAGGATATAGTGCTTGGCATTGCCCCAGTGGAGGGGGAAGCCGTCATACTCGCCGATGCCGCCTGTGGGGAAGAAGTCGATGCCGAACCATTGTCGCAGAAGCACCGCGAAGAAGAATATGGCAAGGACACCGGACCAGAATTGGGGGGTCGCCTGCCCCATAAGAGCGAAGGTACGCCCGAGGTAATCCCAGAATGTGGCGCGCTTGACGGACGCCAACACACCAATACTGAGGCCGACGACAATCGCAAACGTCCAAGCTCCTGCGGCAAGTATGAGAGTTACTGCGATGTGTATTCGGATTATCTCACTGACGGGCCTGAGGGTGCCTATAGACTGCCCCATGTCGAATTGAGCGAGATTCCAGATCCACGTAAGGTATTGGAGCGGCAGGGACTTGTCCAACCCAAGCTGTTCCTTAATGAGTTGGATTTGCTCCTGTGAAAGCTCGACTTGCGAGTCGCCGATATACAAGGTCAGAGGGTCAGGGCCAAGCCTCGTGAGGATGAAAATGAAGACAGTTGCCCCAATAATCGAAATGAAGATTGAGAGAACTCTTCTTGCTAAGAACTTCGCCATAGACGACTTGAACCTCTTTGTGGGGTTTAGCCCAATTTACGGCTTTACTCTTCCATCAATAGGGTCATCAATGGGGCGACGATTTTCAACTGTCATTCTGAAGGAATGGAGAAGGTCTATAATACCATTAGCAGCCGTGGCTGGAGTCGGCCAGGTCATAAACTCTTCGTCCTCTCCGCTCCCTCAGAATGACAATTGAAAGTACATGCAACAAATTGTTAGCGTGAAATTTCAATCTTTTCAGAATGATGAATCTGTGAAGGGGAGAAGGAATGAATCCCTCTCCCCTAGTTTTCAAGAGTTTATTCTACTGCGCCGGGACTATGTGCTGAGGCCTGCCCCAGAAACCGGCGGCGGTGGAGCGTGAGCCCCACGATTCTACGGTCTCGGGGTTGCCAGCGACTCCGCGCGGCGGCTGAACCATGCCGCTGTAGAGTTGCCAGTAGTAGTAGTAGTCAACCATGTCGAGGTGGAGGTCTTCGCGCGCCTGCTTGTCTCGCTCGCCGTTGATGCCGACAAACATGTAGTCAAGGAAGCGGCTCTCGAACGAGCAACCCCAAGCCGGGCGGCTGAAGGAGCTGTCCGCAGGAGGCGGAGGCCAGTCGAACGGGTAGTTGGCGGTTTCCACGCTGCAGTTCTTGACTACGGGCCAAGGCTGCGTGCGGTCGCGCATGCGCGGGACGACGACTGCGCCGTACTCCTCGGTAAGGAGGGCGGTGCTTACGCCGATGTCTTCCCAGCCTGCTGCCACGGCGTCGGCCTGCTCAAGGCAGACGTCACCGGTCTCGCAGCGGTACTTGTTGAGGCTGATTTCAAAGCGTGTGCCATCGGACTGCCTGGGGAAGCCAGCTAAGTCGAGAAGGCGCTCTGCTTCAGAGTAGTCGGTGGGAATTTTCCAGGGCCATTCGTAGTTGGGTTCCGCGGCTGCGACATCGTACTCGGGCCAGTCGGTGCCTGAGCCGAGGAGGTCGCTGCCGTACTTCTCGTGGTAGGAGTTAATCATCGACTGGGTTACCGTGCGCTCAGGCCTCCAGCCAGGGAACTTGGGTCCCATAAGCTCAAGGTAGATAGGCGTGCCCAATCCAGCCTGAAGGACTTCCACGATACCCTCGCGGTCGATTGCCATGGAGAGCGCCCAGCGAACGAGGCGTGCCTGTTCCATGTCAGTCATGCCTTCAGGGTTGTTGGTGTCCTCGTACTGGCAGGGCTTGCCAAGGTCGCACCACGGGTTGCCAAGGTGCGGTTGGTCAACGTCGTACACCGGGGACATCCAAGGCTCAAGCGCCTCTTCGGTCTTGGCGTTCTTGTCGGTCCAGAGGTTGCCAGGCCAGATGACGCTGAGGGTCATCGTGTCCCTATCGCTCATAGTGGGGATGAACTTCAGGCCTTTTTCTTCAAGCTCATTCAGCCTAGCGAAGTCGATGGAGGCGAGATCAATTTCGCCGGTCTCCATCGCTGCCATGCGCGAGGTGATTTCAGGCATCTGCCTGACGACGAACTTGCCGATGTGCGCTGTCTCTGTCCAGTGTTCGGCGACGGCGTGGACTACGCCGCGGTCATTCGGCTTCCACTCGCCGATGGTGAATGGGCCTGAGCCAACGGGTACGAACTGTACTGCTGCCGCGCCCATCGTCTCATAAGCCTTTTGGCTGTCGAGCCTGACGGTGGTGTCGTTGATGTCGAACTCGCTGATTGGGATGCCCCAGAAGATGTCGGTTATCATCGGGGCCTTGACGGTGTAGTCGTCAACGGCGAAAGCTTCGCCGAAGGTTGCGCCAAGCTGAGCGCCGATAGCGGCACCAAGGCTAGGGTTTACGACTGCGTTCTGGCGGTTCAGGTTCCAAGCGACATCGTGAGCCGTCAGCTCGCCGAAGTCGTTGCCCGCGAATGCGTCCGGAGTCTGGAACATGATGCCTTTTCTGATCTTGAGCGTCAACTCGTTACCAGAGTCGTTGATGCTCCACTCTTCGGCTACGAACGGCGCAAGCGGGTCTGTTCCGTCATGCACCAGAAGCTGGTCGAAGAAGCCCATCTGAATCTCGCCGGGGCTGCCGCCGTAGGTCTGCACCTCAAAGTCGCCGAACTGCTCGGAGACCTCTGGGATAGCCATTGTGATGGTCACCGAGCCTGCCATCACAGGCGCGGGCGCGACGGTCGGAGCAGGCGCGGCCTGTGCCGTGGGCGCCGCTGCCGCGGGTGCCGTAGTTGCGGCGGGTGCGGGTGCGGGTGCAACTGCCGCAGGTGCGGTGGTTGCCGCGGGTGCAGGTGCGGGCGCTGCTGCGGGTTCTTCAGCGCCGCCACAGGCGACGAGGGCGAATAACGCCACTGCCGCAATTGATAAGAGGCCTAAATGCCTCCATTTCTTTCTTATAATAGGTAAACTACCCATTATCCCTCCTTCAGGCTTGCTGCCTTTTTAGTCTATAAGCCTCATCGATAAAGGATTTTGCAGTCTGATGCTGCCCAGTCTAGCTGAGACTCAGATGTATGGATGCAATCATACCTACTGGAACGCAACTGTCAAGTCATATTGACGGAAATGGCCAAAATTGACCTAGACAAACAGCCAGACAAAACGCATGTTCCCGTTCACGTTTGTTCTGGCTGCACTAAGGATGGCGGGAGCGAGAGGGAGTCGAACCCACCGTCCCGACCGCAGGGCCGGGACCATCGGATTTGAAGTCCGTGGAACCCACCGGAGCGCATCCGCTCCCACGCCATTGGATTGTTGGAATTTCAGTTCGTCGGCTAGTCAGAGTATCTCTGCCGCCTTTTTCACCATCCGTCAATTCTGTTTGCTTCCGCGAGGTTCATTTCAAGCACATTTCAATCTTCCCCTATTCAATCTTCCCATTTTCGGGGATGGGACTCTGGTAGGTACTATCTGCGGCGCCTGTATTCGATGAAGTCGGTGATGATCGTGTCCACTTCCTCCCACCAGAGGCTACCAAGGATGAGGCCTTTAGGGACATCGAATACCATCCAACCTTCGACCTGAAACTGGCGGTCGAGCTCGACCTCTCCCCAGAGGAAGGGAGAGTACAGGTCTTCCTCCGTATCCGCGACATCAACAACCCTCGATGACTCAAAGGGGTCGATCGCGTCTATGCGTGCGCCGCGTCTGTCGCCGATCTGGGCGGCTTCTTCGTCTATCAGCAAGGGTGTGACCAAGCTGGTGCGGTTGACGAGAGTGACGTCAAGCAGGACAAGCTGCCGGTTTGAAGCTCTCGGGCGGATGACGCGGTGCTGACCGCTCACGTCCCTGAATGCTACTTTGTCCACAATCAGTGGATGAGAGGTATGCACTTCAAGGCTTCTGCCACGCGCTCTGATCTTTTCCGGTTCATCAGAACCGCAGGAAATGAGCGGGAATACTGCAAGCGCCAGAACCATCAGCGCAAGCGGCGTCAGGCAACCCTTTATTCTGTTGAAATTGTCTGCGAGTAGTTTGGGAATTTTGGTATGTATTTTCAATTTTGTCGTGTTGCTTCCTAATAGATTGAGTGGCGGAATCAGTTATTTCGAGAGCGATGCGATTATCTTGCCGTGGACAGTGAAGGCATTGCCCTCAGCTTGCCGATCATTTCGGGCAGTACGGAGAGCAGATAATCTACATCTTCGTCAGTATTTTCCCCGCCAAGCGTGATTCGGAGGCTGCCTTGCGCCATGTCTGCGGAGAGTCCGATGGCAAGCAGCACATGGGACGGCTCCAAGGACGCGGACGAGCATGCGCTGCCGCTTGAGGCGCAGATCCCTGCGAAATCCAGACCCAGCAATACGGGTTCGCCCTCCACTCCTTCAAATGAAATGTTGACATTGTTAGGGAGACGATGAAGCGAGTGACCGTTGAGTCGCACGCCCTCAATCGTCTCAAAGATGCCTTGTGTGAGTTTTTCGCGCAAACAGAGGCAATGTGCCGAGTTCTCTTCGCGCTCTGTCACGGCCAGATGCAATGCCTCGCCGAAGCCAACGATGCCCGGGACATTCTCGGTGCCCGATCTGCGCTGACGTTCTTGTCCCCCGCCCGCGTTTTGCTCCTCGAAGGGTG
The DNA here is from genome assembly GCA_965222145.1 of Dehalococcoidia bacterium. Lineage (GTDB taxonomy): Bacteria > Chloroflexota > Dehalococcoidia > Lucifugimonadales > JADFKI01 > Bin90. The sequence goes on from CBDCTG010000001.1 coordinate 1,237,885, forward strand.
TGCCGCGCTTGACAAAGAGCAAGCCTACGCCTTTGGGTCCGTATATCTTGTGGGCGGACAGACTCAACAGGTCAACGCCGAGCGAACGCACATTGATTTCGAGAAAGCCTGCAGCCTGCACAGCGTCCGTGTGCACGATTATGGTCTGGTTGCGTCGCTTTGCCTCTGCCTTTACTAAGCGCGTAATTTCGCTGATGGGTTCGATAGTACCGATTTCATTGTTCGCCATCATTACACTGACCAAGATGGTCTCGTCGGTGATGGCGCTGACGATGTCGGCGGGGTCGACGATGCCATGCTCATCGACGGGGATATAAGTTACATCGAAGCCGAACTGCTCAAGTTGGTAGCATGTGTGCAGGACAGCGTGGTGCTCTATCGCGGTGGTGATGATGTGATTGCCTAGGTTGCGGAGGGCGAAAGCTACGCCTTTGAGAGCCGCGTTGTCGGACTCGGTGCCCCCGCTGGTGAAGACGATCTCACTCATGCGGGCACCGAGGAGGTGCGCTATACGTTCGCGGGCGTCGTCCACTGCTTTTCGAGCTTCCTGACCGATTGTGTAGATGCTGGACGGGTTGCCGAAATCATTCGTGAAGTGTGGCAGCATGGCTTCCAGCACCTCCGGACGAACGGGGGTGGTTGCGGAGTGATCCATGTAGATGATTCTTTCGGACAATGTCATCGCTTCCCCCCTTTCCTTTACACTACGGTATGCCTGTGCGAACGGCCTGATGCAACATTCTAGCATGCGGAGGCGATATTGCTCAAAGATTGATAGCCAAAGGATATTGCATATAGCGCCGTGCTCCTGTCAAGAGCGACTAGACGCCGGTATTGCCAATAGGTGTTGGTGGTGTATGCAACATTGTGTTTGATTTCAACTTCACCCCTATCCTAACCTTCCCCCATCGAGGGGGAAGGGACAATATAACTCACATCAGCACGTGTCAACAATACCCAGACGCCCACGTTCGCAGGAATGACGATTGCCCTTGGTCCGAGCTGACGGTTGGGACGTTGTCAGCCTTCCTGCGTGGCGTAGCCGATGAGCTTGTAGGTGAGCTTTGCGGCGGTGAAGGCGCAGGCTGCCGGGCCTTCGGGCGGGCTTAGTTCCACGATGTCGAAGCCCACGATATTTGCCTTGCGGCTGACGGCGCGCAACAGTGCGATAATCTCGTGCCAGAGCATTCCGCCGGGTTCAGGCGTGCCGACAGCGGACATAATGGACGGGTCGAGCGCGTCCAGATCGATGCTAATGTACACATTGTCGCTGAGATGCTCGGATGCAAGCGCAATTGCTGCCCGGATGTTGTCGCTGGGCTGTGCCGACCAGAAATGAGTTGGTATCCCCTGCCCTTTTATGAAATTCATCTCCTCCGCGCTTACGCTGCGGATGCCGACGAGGATCAGGGGGCATATCTCGTATATGCGGCGCGCGACTGAGGCATGGCCCCATCTTGTGCCCTGATAGTTCTCACGTAGGTCGGCGTGAGCGTCGATGTAGAGGACGGAGAGGTCCTCGTGGAGGTCGCTGTATGCCTGCACGGCGCCGACCGTGATGGTGTGTTCGCCGCCGAGCATGGCGGTCAGCTTGCCACGCGTTGCCGCGCTCTTGACCGCGACACTGACGGTATCGATCATCGCCTTGGGGCGATCCATGTTCGGCTCCACTTCTGGCGTAGTGTGGATGCCGACTTCGGAGATGTCGCGGTCGAGCTCGATATCGTAGTCTTCCAGGTGGCGCGAGGAGTCGATGATTGCGGCGGGGCCGTAGCGCGCTCCGGTCTTGTATGAAGTCGTGCTGTCGTAGGGAACGGGTATGACGAATACGCGGGCATCGCCGGGGTCGGCTTCAGACGGCGGCGTGTCGAGGAATGTGCGCCATTGGAGAGGAGTTTCGCCGAGCCAAGGATAGTCCTGAACTGACATTTCAGTTGGAGTCGCGCGCCGTCTGCGCGGACGCTTCGCTGCCAATGTGGACTCGCTCACGGACCATACCGTTGTAACCCTCGCGCGGTGTGGCGTAGTCAATGCCGCGTTCAAGAGTCCAGACCTTCACTTCGGGCAGCGAGAATGTGCGCTTTACGATCGAAAGCGAGGAAGTTGCATCAAAGTCTTTGCAGGAGAAAATGTCTATGTTGACATATTGCCTGTCCGGAAAAGTATGGATGCTGATGTGGCTCTCGGCGATGATGACAAATCCGGAGACGCCCCAATCCTCGGGCGTTTTACCGTGATATGTATAGACTTGCGGCGGGACAATCTTAGTCATACCGATGGCTTGAGGGTATTCGTCAAGGAAGCGATAAACGAGATCGGTGTCTTGTAGCTTTTCCGGGGTCGCACCGTAACCGTCAACAATTAAATGCACTTTTTGCGTCGCCTCCGAGCCGTTCGTCGAGTATTGAAAAGGCAATTCAGGGTTGAAATAGATTAACACTGATGCTGACCGCGTACAATAACTGTTGATATTGTCTGGTCGGTTTAGATAGAATGCACAATTGCATACATTCAAGGTAGTGGTTGGTCATTAGCTTGCGTGTTGCTGCTGCCCGAGGGCTAACCAGAGACGTCTTGGCGCGTTCTATTGGATTATAGGGAGACTGCGTTGCAGACGGTGGATGGCGGTAAAAGATGATTGAGCTAGAACATATCAGCAAATACTACGGGGACTTCCCTGCGGTTACGGACATATCGTTTCGTGTGGAACAGGGCGAGATTCTGGGATTTCTTGGTCCCAACGGCGCCGGCAAGTCAACGACGATGAAGGTTATCACCGGGTTCCTTCCGCCGACGGAAGGAACCGCAACGGTTGCCGGCTATGACATCGTGAACGAATCTCTCGAGGCCCGTCGGCACATCGGCTACCTCCCGGAAACGGTGCCGCTGTACACGGACATGGAAATACGGGATTATCTTGCTTTTATGGGCAAGATACGCGGAATGTCTTCGGACTATATTCGCAGGCGGACCGGCGAGGTCATTGAGATCTGCAGACTTGAGGATTACAGCTCGACGCACATTGGCAAGTTGTCAAAGGGATTCAGGCAGCGTGTGGGCATCGCGCAGGCGATACTGCACGAGCCGGATGTGCTGGTGCTGGATGAGCCGACCATCGGGATCGACCCGATACAGGTTGTGGAGACTCGGCAGTTAATTCGAGACCTTGGAGGCGAACATACGCTGATTCTCAGCACGCATATATTGCCTGAGGTCAGCATGATCTGCGAGCGGGTAATCATTATTCATGAAGGGCAGATTGTTGCGATTGACAGACCGGAGAACCTAGCGACCCGGCTGCGCGGAGTGGAGCGGATCGAGATTGACGCGAGAGGTCCATCCCGTGAGATTGCGACGGCGTTAGAGGGTGTGAGCGGTGTGGAGTCTGTGGACCATAGATATTCGCAAGATGGCGGACACTCCACTTTCATCGTGGGAACGAATCCGGAATCTGAGCCGCGCTCGGTGCTGGCGCAGACGGTGTTAGGCGGAGGCTGGGAGTTGCTGCGTCTGCAGTCGGTAGGGATGTCGCTTGAGGAGATATTCCTGCAGGTTACTACCGAGGAAATTATTCCGGACCCGATTCCCGAGGTAGAGGCAGCGTCGTAAGCAGTCGGAAATTCGATAATCTCTTCGATATGGTCAGTACGGGCCCACGACGGACAGATGCCGGGTTATTGGCGGAATCAGGGCCAAATCGGGAATGACGGAGTAAGGATAGAGGATTGAACAATACTATAACGATAGCCTGGAAGGAGACGAAGGCGTACTTCACGTCGCCGACGGCGTACATCGTGGGAGCGATGTTCCTTGTGCTGACGGGCATATTCTTCGTCTTCGACATGACAAGACCTTTTGCGGAAGCGAGCGTGCGGAACTTTGTTTCGTGGGCGAACCTGTTCATAATGTTCGTGGCTCCCCTGCTGACTATGCGCTTACTTGCTGAAGAACAGAAGATGGGCACGCTGGAACTACTGCTCACCGCGCCTGTGCGTGACTGGGAGGTAGTGCTCGGTAAGTACATTGCGAGCTTCTTCGCGCTAATGGTAACCCTCGCATTCACGCTCTATTACGTGATATTGCTGTATGTGTTCGCCACTCCTGACACGGGGCCAATACTGAGCGCGTACTTCGGGCTGGTGTTGTATGGCACGGCGTCGCTCGCTATCGGGATCATGGCATCCTCGCTTTCGGGCAATCAGATTGTGGCGGCAGTGGTTGGGATCGGCCTGCTTCTGACGCTGTCGTTTATAGACAGGATTTCCGCCATAGTGGAGGGCGTTGCCGCCGATGTGTTGACTGGCATCTCGATGAACGCCCATTTTACAGACTTCGCCCGCGGCGTTGTCGATACGAGCCACATCGTCTATTACGTGAGCATGGCGGCGGTATTCCTTTTCATAGCTGTAAGGTCATTAGAAACGCGCAGGTGGCGGTAAATGGTAGATAGATTACCGGATGGTGGATCCGGCGGCGGAGACAGCTTCAGTGACCTGATACTGTCTTCGCTGCAATCGACGGGGTTCTGGAGCTTCGTATTGGCGGTTGTTGGCGTTGTGGCGCTGATCGCCGGTGGAGCGATGTATTTCACGGTCGAGGAGATCAGAGAATTCTCGGTCACTGTGATTGTGATAGGGCTGGTGCTGGTCTTTCTGGCGCTGGTGCTTTCGCCAAGGGCGATAGCGATCTTTCTTGTTGGACGACAGGGGCGCTATGGCAGCAACATCATTGTGCTGACCATTGCGTTCTTCATCATAGTTTTGCTGGTGAACTTCCTGCTGTACAGGAATCCGACTCGTGTGGATGTCACGGCGACGCGGGTGTTCACGCTGTCTGAACAGACGGTGCAAGTTCTTGAAAACATGGATGGCCTGGTGCGAGCAAACGCATTCTTCGTGCCGTCGGACACACGCAGCGCAGCAGCGCAGCAGCAAGCTGAAGACCTGCTCAACGAGTTCACGCGCCGCAGCAATATGTTCAGTTACCGCTTCGTTGACCCAGAATTGCAGCGAAGCGTGGCGCAGCAGTACGGCATTACTTCGTTCCCGGCGATCGTGTTCGAGGACCTAGAGGAAGGGACGCAGCAGAGCGTTCAGTCGTTTACGGAGCAGGGCTTTGTTACAAGCATTCTGATTGTGACGGGGGCGGATCAGAAGATTGTGTACTACCTCACGGGGCACGACGAGGCGGGTTCAACGCGCGATGTTCTGTCGGGGGCAATTGACGAAGAAAACGGGCTTGACTACGCCATTTCAGGGATGCAGCGGGACAATTATAGAGTGCTCCCGCTGAATCTGAAGCAGGATGTGAGCGTGCCTGAAAATGCGGCTGTGGTGGTGATCGCAGGACCTACACAAGACCTCGACACTGAGGAGTTCAGGGCTCTGGACAACTATATCAAAGGCGGCGGCAGAGTAATCGCCCTGTTCGACCCAACGACACCTGACACCTTCAATCTTCTCATTTCTCAGTGGGGAGTGCTGGTTGCTACCAGGGATCCGTTAACCAATAAGCCTCTTAGCATCGCGGACGCGGTGAGCAATGTTGCCGGTGAGGAGCTGACACCGCTGCTTCAGAAGGCGAATGTGCAGTATTCCACGAGCACATCACCGTCCACACCGGGCATACCGATTGCCGACCAGATTGACGTGACATTCTTCCCGGAGGTGACGGCGGTTGACAGGCTGATACCCCTGGAGGAGACGCCGCCTTTCGTGCGGATACTGCCGATTGCGATGACGACGCCCGCAAGCTGGCTGGAATCGAACACGGAAGAGGTGAACTTCAACGCGGGCGAGGAGAGGCTGGGGCCGTTTCCGATCGCAGTGGTGATTGAAGCTACGGGAACGATTGATGAGACGCAGCGCCATCCACTGACAAGGTTGGTTGTGTTTGGCGACTCGGACTTTACCAAGAATAAATTCTTTGCATCGAGCGACAATGCCGATTTATTCCTGAACTCAGTTAACTGGCTTGCGGACGATTACGAGCTGATTTCTATCCGCCCGAAGGTGTTCCCATTCCGTGAGCTTGTGGTAACCACGCGCGAGCGCGACTTTATCAAGTGGTCGAGCTGGTTCGTGCCACCGGTGATTATGCTGATTCTCGGTACAGTAGTGTGGTGGCGAAGGCGCTAGTAGTCGGCCAGTATTGTAGTCAGTCGGTCTATGAGCAACTAACATACGCCCTCAGAAAGGCAAAGAGGCGGCTGACAGGGAGAAACACTGGATGAATCTGAAGGCAACGGTGGCAATAGTCGTGGCGGCGTTGATCGTCGGGATTATTGCGTGGAGCAATGTATATGAGCTAGCGTCGAAGCGTTTCGAAGAGGGCAGCCTGGACAATTATCACATTGTGCAGAGTGGTCTTGGACGCTTTGTGCTTCTGGAGAAGAAGGTCGAAAAGTCGCCGTGGTTCTACCAGGTGGCGGAGGATGATATTCGGACGATAGGTGTCAGTTATCTCGACGACAAGAGCGTGAGTTTCTACAAGACAGAAAATAGGACGTGGGCATTCACCGATCCGGAGGGTATTCCGCCGAACTTCACTCGCTGGGGCGGCATAACTCTGCTTCTAAGCGGACCTGGGACGAGGCGAGATCTGACGGCGGTGCAGCCATTGATCGACGATCCGGCACAGTATGGGCTGGATGATCCGGATACGATAGTTGATGTAGGACTGACTGCGAACAGGAGCGTACAGTTCAGGCTGGGTGACCTGACTACGGACGGCAGGCATCATTATGCGCAGGTCGTCGGATTTCCGGACCTGTTCCTCATCGCGTCAAGCTGGGGCGATGTCATAAGCAGGCTTGCTAATGAACCACCGGTCCCGAAGTGGTATGTGAGCCGAGACCCCAACACGATTGTGGAACTCAATATCTATTTTGGGAATCCCACGACAGAAGATACGCACCTCGTCTCCTTCATACAGGACTACCGGACCAACGAATGGAGTGTCATAGACTATGAGGTTGACGAAGTAGGGCGACCTATCGATCTGGAGGTGTGGGAGCCGCTCATTCCCTTAGTGGCGGGGCCTGATGGCATGACGATCGCGGTGCCTGTGGTGGATGATCAGGACTATACGCCGTGGGGCATCGGAGAGGATTCGAATGCGGTCGAGATAAGGTTCTCCGGGGAGACAGACCGGGGCACACGTTTCACAGATGGCGTATTGCTGATACTAGGTGACAAGAATGAGGACGGCACAGCGTATTACGCAAAGTCGGAGTCAACGTTCGTCCGGCAGCCGATTATCAATCTGCCTGCGGAGTGGGTGGATACCTTTGTGGGGCTTGCAGAGAATCCCCCTTACGGTGAAGATCGCGAAGAGGCAAACTAGGGCTGACTGATTGGATGGACAGGATAGAATGAGTTGTCTTTCGGCAGTCTCAGGGCGGACGGAGTTTATGAATTATGCACGCTGAGATTCTGTCGATTGGCACAGAGCTTCTTATGGGCGAGTTGGTTGACACCAACTCGTCTTTTCTTGCGTCGGAACTGGCAAAGCTGGGCATCGAGGTGCGCTGGGTTACTAAGGTGGGAGACGACCCGGAGAGGCTGTCTGAAGCAATCGAGCGTGCCTTCAAGCGGTCCGACGTTACGCTCACATCGGGCGGACTGGGACCTACCTCGGACGACCTGACGCGAGAGACCATCGCAAGGGTGTGCGGCGAAGAGATGACGGTGCAGGACGACCTGCTGGAGCATCTGAAAGGGCTATTCGCCAACAGGGGCTTTCCGATGCCGGAGACGAATGTCAAGCAGGCTACGCTGATTCCTTCGGCAAGAGCTATCGACAATCCAATGGGGACGGCGCCGGGATGGTGGGTGGAGCGCGACGGCAGCGTGATTGTGGCTATGCCCGGACCGCCGCGCGAGATAAAACGGATGTGGGCGAATGAGATTGCGCCGCGCTTGCGGGAGCGCAATGCGGGAATCGCCATTGTTACACGGAACCTGAAGACATTCGGGATAAGCGAGGGTGGACTTGACGAGATATTGTCCTCCCTGTTTAAGAGCGAAAATCCCCTGCTTGGAATATATTCCAAGCAGGATGGCATTCACTTGCGCGCAATTGCTACGGCAGCGACTGACGAAGAGGCCAGCGCTCTGATCGTCCCGATGGAGGCTGAGATTCGCGGCATCATCGGAGACGATGTGATATGGGGCGAAGACGACGAGACACCGGAATCAAAGGCCGTTGCGCTACTCAGGGACCGAGGTCTGACTCTTGGGGTTGTCGAGGCGTTCACAGGCGGCCTGGTGTGCAATAACCTGACAGAGGTGACAGGCAGCGAGGACGTACTGAAGGGCGGCTCAGTAGCGGGGAGCGCCGACGCTCTTGTGCGACTTGGAGTGGGCGCATCAATGGTCGAGAAGCATGGGATTGCAAGCGCGGAAGCAGCCGAAGATATGGCGCGGGCTGCGCGTGAGACTCTCGGCGCTGATGTGGGTATTGGAGTCAGTCCCCTTGCACTGGAATCTGCCGACGGGCGCGTCGTAGCAGGCACTTCGTTCATCGGGTATTCGATGAATGGGCGCTCAGGTTCGACTTCAGGGCACTACCCTACCCGCCGTCTGAGGATACGAGGGCGCGCGGTGACGCATGCGCTGCTGGGGATGATCAGGTTCGTGAGAGGGCTGCCGCTTGAGGCTGCAACGCTGCGTAGATAGTGCTTGGGCCGCCAGAAGGCTATGTTAGGCTCTCTCGCGCAGGATGCCTGGAACAGAAAAAATAGTGGCAACCAGAGTGGTTGCCACTATTTTTTCATCCTAATGTGATGGATTCATGCTTTGGCAAGAATGAAGAATGTGCATTACATTGTGAGCTTCTTGTAGAGATATAGGAGGCGCGAGGGAAGCTCGTATATGTCGTCGAGGACTTCGTAGCCCATGTCGGAGCACATCGTCTTGAGGTAGTCGTGGCCGTTTTTGTCCACGGTAAGAGCGAAGGCATTGATGCCCTTATCCCTCGCCTCGTCGAGCGCCATCTTGGTGTCGTGGACTGCGTACTCTTTTTCGACACCCTCGCGGCTGTATCCCCTATCCTGCGGCCTGCCGTCTGAGATCAGGAACATCAGCTTGGTGCGGGCGTCCTGCTTGTCGAGCTTGTAGGTTGTGTGCCGAATGGCGGGTCCCATGCGCGTCGCATGAAGGGGCGCAATACGGTCGATGCGCTTCTTGACGCGGTCTGAGAAGTTTTCGTCGAGGTCCTTGATCGTGTAGAACTCTACATTCTCCCTGCCATAGCCGGAGAAGCCGTAGATGCCGTAGAGGTCGCCGATTGCCTCTAGCGCGTTGATGAGCAGGACGATTGCCTCTTTCTCAACGTCGATGATGCGCTTGTATGAGCGGCGCATGGCTTCGCCGCGGCGGGTTCGCAGCCAGACCATGTACTCCACAGGGTCGTCCGGGGCGTCCCAGTCGTCATTATTCTTTCGGGTATCGTCAATCGCCTCAGCGGTGGATGCGCTAGTGTCGAGCAAGAATGCTACGGCGACATCGCGCTGCACCTTGTTGCGCCGCCAGTAATACTTGTCGCTGGGGCTTGCGCCGGTCCTCATATCCACGAAGGCTTCGATGATTTCGTCGATGTCAATCTCTTCGCCGTCTTCAAGCCTGCGGACTTTGCGGAACATTTCCGGCACCATCATCTCGAACTGCCGACGAATCTGCGTTACAAGAGTGCCGTAGTTGCCGAGCGTGTTGCCGTAGTATGACGGATCGCCCTCCTGCATCGTCTTCTGGCGCACGATGCACCAGCGAGGCTTGTAGTCGTCGGCGCGGAAGTCCCATTCGTCGTACACGAAGGTCTGCGGCTCGCTGGCTTCGAGCGCGCCGCCGTCCTCATCGACATGGACGAGGGGGCCCTGTCCGAATTCGGGCGACTGCGGGGCGTCAACGCCGGCTTCCTTCATCAGGTTGTTCGCCATTGTGTTGCTGGACTGCTGGATTTCGCCCTGCACGGCTTCAAGTTCCAATTCGGCGCTGTTCTGCAGAAGCTCTTCAAGCATTTCCTGCGTGATGGGTTCACCGCTTGCCTCTCCGGCCTGGTCCTGCTGCATTCTGATCTGCTCAAGGAGCTGAACGAGTTCAGGCTTGAAGTCGCCGCGGAACTCTACCTCGTCGGTGGATTCGTAGTCCTGCTCGCCGTCTGGGCGCACCTGCATTTCCATGCCCTGCGCTATCTGCTGGAGGAGCGACTCCATCTCGTCGGGGTCCATGTAGTCCTCTTCCATGTCCTCGCTCATATCCAGGTTTTCCCAGTCCTCCGGGGGCGCTTCCTCGTTGGGAATCTGGGAGATGATGGCGTATATGCGAAGGGTGGCTTCCGCAGTGTCTTCGACGGTCGCCTCAGGGTTGAGCACTTGCCGGATGATGCGCCCGATCTGCCGTGCCTGCTCTGTGTACTGCTCGGGTGCCGGCAGATCTTGGTATTGCTGGAGGCTCAGCCTGACAAGAAACTCGACCATTGCCTGGCGCATTGGCAATTCAATGATGTTCGGGCGGTTGGGCAGCGAATCATGCTGAATCTCAGTGTACGGATTGCGGATGCCCCGATACTCGTGCTTCACTCGGGCGTCGAGGCGTGCGTCCTCAACGACCGTGTAGATGTCCAGGGCGAGCTTGCGGTCGTCGAAGAGGTCGAAGAAGCGCTGGGCGTCGGTGAGCCAGGCGCGTTCGAGCGCTTCTGCGTCAATTTCGGGCATTTCGGACGTCTGCGTTGCCATTACCTTCTGGCGGTCTAGTTCGTAACGCAGGTCGTTGAACATAGCGGATGGCCTGTCGAATTCGAACCAGAAGCTGCCGAATTCAAGGTGCGCTACCTGGTGCGTGGAGACGACCTTGAACCAGTTGAAGTTCTGGAGTTTCGTGAGGTAGCGGTCAACGAGAGAAGGAACGAATACGGTGGAACCTTCGGTGGACGGCGACTCGTTGGAGACCCAGCCGATGTTCTTGTCGGCAAGGTCGCCGCTTTCCGCAAGCTTGATTTCCGCACCTGCGAGGCCGCGGCAGTACATCTCCATCACGTCCTTGATGCGGGCGAATTCAACGCCGGAGGACAGGGTTTCGAGCATTTCTTCGGAGCGGGCGGACTCAATCTTGAAGTACGCCAAGCCACCGTCCTGGTTCTGCTGGAGGATGTTGACACCTTCCGCATACCACTTTTCGAGTTGGCTCATCGTTAGCTTGTCGAGTGCCTGCGGGCATGCCTTGATGAACTCGGGAACGGCGGCAGGCGACTGAAGCAGCAGAACTTCCGCCATTCCGAGAATCTGCTCGTGTTCGTGCGATTCAATCTGGGCGAGGGCGTTGGAAGTCTCCAGCATAACGCTGGGAATGTTCATGCCACCGCTGTGGACGAGCTGCTCGGAGAGCTTCAGGAAACGCATCCGCTGGCTGCTGTCGATCCGAGGCAGGGCACGTGCGCCGGACTCGAAGAACGCCTTGATTTCGCGCCAGCCGGAGTCAACCAGAGCTGATGCCATGTTTATGAAAGTCGCCCTGTCTTCGCCAATCATCGGGAATAGCTGCTGACCAAGAGTCAGGCAGTCGGATGAGAGGTCGTATGAGCGATGGGAGAGCGCGTCAAGGAACTTGGCGAACCGCTCCATCTCAGGGAAGCTAAGCGTTTCGAGGAGCAAGGGGCTTGACTGGAAGAACTTGCAAGCGAGGGTACTGGACTTCCATGTGCCCTTGTAAAGGCTTAGACCGAGGTTCGACCAACTCTCAATGTGGCGGGAGCGGAGCTTGCTCATCGTACCCGGGCTTGACTCGAAGTAGGCTGCGGCGAGTGTGGGGGATTCAACGCAAAGGGACTTACCGCAGTCGGTCCACTTGAAGAAGTAGTTGAGCGGCATGTATCCGAGCACTTTGGCGCTGACCTTGTAGAACTCAGCGGCGGCTTCCCAAGAGCGAACGGTCTCCTGCGCGAGTTCAAGGCCTGCGTTAGCCCATTGGCGCATTTGAGCGTCGGTAAGGTTGGGGGGCATTTGCTCGCGCGCCTTGTCGAATTCTTCGACTACGGATGCGGGATACTTCCCAAGCTCGACTTTGATGTCATCTAATGTTGCCGACTGGTTGTTCAAGGCATTCCCTCCTACCGAGAGGTTTCGAGCAGCTGCAAAAAACGTTGTAGAATCCGCGCCGTTGCGCCGAAAATAACGTGCCCGTCGTAGGTGAACACCGGCGCATTCTGAAGGTCGCCATTGGCGATGCGAATCTCGTCGCGGCGGTTGGCACTGTCCATCAGTGAGGATACAGGCACTTCAATGACTTCCGCAACCTCCGCTTCCTGCGGATGGAAGTCATAGGGGTACGGAATTGTGCCGGCGAAGGGGCTTGTGCAGAAACCGGTTGTGGTTGCGGTTTCGTCGAGCGCACCGAGCACCTCAATGTCTTGTGGGTCAATACCCATCTCTTCATGGGTCTCACGAAGGGCGGTGGCGAGAAGCGTGCCGTCTTCAGGGTCCACCTTGCCACCGGGAAACGAAATCTCGCCCTTGTGGGAGTCCACTTTGCTAGACCGCTTTTGGAGCAGTATGCAGTGGTCGCCGTCCTTTGGGTAGATGAGCACCATCACGCCTGCGGGCGTGAGCGAAGGATCATCAATGCTTGTTGGCTGGGTTCCAGCGATGACACGCTTAATGCGGTCTGTGAATGGGTTGCCCATGTAGGCGAGTTCGCTTTCGTGGATGTTTGCTTGTTAGTGTCACATTGTGTGACCTGGGCGGATTTAATATGTCCTGCGAAGGGTCATTGCCTCTTCAGGGCTTCACTTCTACGCCCTATCACAGGCGTATTGCAGTTGGCTAATGTCGATTTTATGCATTTGGAGGAAAACTTCCATGACTCTGCCCGCCTTGGAAGCATCGCTGAGCAAGTCTGGCAGCACGGCAGAGACTATCTGCCAGGACACGCCGAACTTGTCCCTGACCCAGCCGCACATGTCCTGTTCGCCGTCCTCGGAAAGCCGATCCCAGAAGTGGTCAACCTCACCCTGAGTTTCGCAGTTGACCACGAAGGATATTGCAGTGGAGAACTGGAACATCGGGCCTCCATTCAGCGCTGTGAACCCCTGTCCGGCGAGTTAAAACGATATGATGCTTGCGCCGGCGCCGGGACCTGCCTGCAATCTGGACGCGCATATGACTCCTGAGTCCTCGAATATGGATGTGTAATATTCGGCAGCCTCCTTAGCCCTTCCGTCAAACCAGAGGAACGGCGTGATTTTCTGGATATTCGCCACTGCGTTTGACTGTCCTTACTCGAAGATGGAGGCGATAATCTCCTCGATGCTCCGCTGCACGGCATGGTCATCTGTAACCGCCCAGTTGACGGCGACCTGGCAAGCGCGGCGGTGCGGGATGCCCTGCGACATGAGCTTGCCAGCGTAGATGAGCAGCCGAGTGCTTGCGCCCTCGCCCAGGCCGTGCTCACGCAGGTTACGGACCTTTTCGCCAAGCATCGCGAGCTGTGTCGCGTCGTAGTCGGAGCAACCGGATTCGTGCTGGATGATTTCGGCTTCGATGTCACGTGGCGGGTAGTCGAACTCGATGGAGACGAAACGCTGGCGCGTGCTGTGCTTAAGGTCCTTGAGCGCGCTCTGATAACCGGGGTTGTAGGAGAGAATCAGGAGGAAACCGTCTGCCGCTTCGAGGAGTTCCCCGCGCTTTTCGACTGGGAGTATGCGCCTGTGGTCGGTCAGAGGGTGAATGAGGACGGTCGTGTCCTTGCGCGCCTCGACAATTTCGTCCAGGTAGCAGATTCCACCTGCCTTGACTGCTCGGGAAAGGGGGCCATCGATCCACACTGTGGAATCGCCTTCAAGCAGGTAGCGGCCAACCAGGTCGCTCGCGGTGAGGTCTTCGTGGCAGGCGATTGTTACAAGAGGCAGGGTCTCGCCTTCCGGCCGCTCGACGCCCCTGCTGTCTGACTGCTGAATTTTTGTGAGCGGCTGGGCGAGCCTATAAGACATGTACTCCACGAAGCGCGTCTTGCCGCAGCCTGTCGGGCCCTTAAAGATTAGAGGAATGCGCTGCTGATACGCAGCCTCAAACAACTCTACCTCGTCTGCGACGGGGACATAGTAGGGTTCTTCGGTGAGGTGGTATTCCTCAATGAGATAGCTTCGGAAGAGCGTAGTCGTTGATTGCGTCATCTTGTAAGTTTGCACTCCTTAACGGGTAAGAACCCTGCTTTTCCACAAATCCTGTATATTGGCCGATAATTCTTCAAGGCTGCCAGCGTTTTCCAGCACGACGTCGGCGTGCTGGACGCGTTCCGTCTGGGGCATCTGTGAATTGATACGTGAGCGGGCGGTATCTTCGTCCATGTTGCTGCGCTCTTGCAGACGTGTGATGATGTCTGTCACCGGCGATACAGTGACCCAGACTTCGTCCACCAGCGGCGTCCACTTTGCCTCGATAAGCAACGCGGCTTCAAGCACAGCCGTATTTTCGCCACGCTCGGCGAGTGCGTTGAGCCGTTGCTCTGCGACAGTGTATATTCGCGGGTGCATTATTGCGTTGAGTCGCAGCAGTGCATTTTCGTCGCTGAAGACGATGCCACCAAGAGCCCGACGGTCGATTTCGCCGTTTTCTGCAACAATCTGTTCGCCGAAGGTGTCAACAACTGCGTGCCATCCCTCGGATTGAGGAGTGTACACCTCGTGTCCGAGCAGGTCGGCGTTTACGATGGCAGCGCCCAAATCTTTAAGCAGGCTTGACACGTAGGTTTTGCCAGTGCCGATGCCGCCCGTGAGTCCAATTACGAACATAGCCTCCCTGGATATAGAGAAATCCTTCACATTCAAAACATTTTACCAAGCGTCTAATGTAGGGTCAACAACACGCAAGTTTACCATCATTCGTTGGAATAAGGAATTGCAGGCGTGGAATCGCTTATAATCATGGGCGGGAGATATGAAATGACTTCAGCATATAGATCTTTACCGAGCGTGGAACGGTTGCTTTCCGATGAACGCTTAGCGCCATTGATGGAAGCGCATTCGCGCCAACACGTTCTGGAAATTGTGAGGGATGCGCTCGACGACGCTCGCGGCGCAATCGCCGCCGGTAGAACTGCTCCAAAGGCAGACCAGATTGTCGCGGTCATCAGAGCGCGCGCCGCGGAATTGAATCAGGGATGGCCGCGGCATGTGATAAACGCTACGGGAGTGGTGCTGCATACGAATCTTGGGCGCGCGCCACTAAGCGACGACGCAATTGAAGCGATGCGGCGGACAGCGCAGGGATACAGTGACCTGGAGCTTGACCTAGGCACGGGACGGCGCGGATCAAGGCAGGCGCATATTTCAGAGCTCGTGGCGCGGGCTACGGGCGCTGAGGCTGCGCTGGTGGTGAATAACAACGCTTCGGCGGTGATGCTTGGGCTTGCAGCAATCGCAAGTGGCAAAGAGGTCATCGTGTCACGCGGGGAGGCTGTGGAGATTGGGGGCGGCTTTCGTGTTCCCGATGTTCTGCGACAGAGCGGGGCGACGCTCGTGGAAGTGGGGACGACCAATCGCACTTATGGGCGCGATTACGAGGCGGCGATTACAGAGGAAACAGGCGCGCTGCTTGCGGTGCATGCGAGCAATTTCCGCGTGATGGGATTTACACACGCGCCGGAGATGAAAGAGCTTGTCGAGATTGGGGCGCGACGTGGCGTGCCGGTGCTGCACGACCTGGGGAGCGGCTGCCTGTTGGATTCGGCCCGATTCGGTTTGATGCATGAGCCTATGCCGCAGGAGAGTGTCAGGGCAGGTGTAGGATTGTCATTCTTTTCCGGCGACAAGCTGCTTGGAGGGCCGCAGGCGGGCATTATCGCAGGCGACAAGGCGCTCATCGATACTGTTTCGCGGCATCCTCTGGCGAGGGCGATGCGCATCGACAAACTGAGCATGGCTGCGCTGGCGGCGACGCTGGAGCATTATATTCGAGACGAGGCGCTGGACAAAGTACCGATATGGCGGATGATTGCGATGCCTGCTGACCAAGTGAGGGCGCGTGTCAAGGTATGGGCTGAGAAGATTGGAGAACAGGCGTCGCCGATGAAGGCGCAATCGACTATTGGCGGCGGCAGCCTGCCCGGGGAGACACTGCCTACCTGGGCATTGGCGATTGAGTGTGGCGTCGTAGATGGTGGTGCGGAGGTAGTAGCGAGGCGGCTGCGAGAGGCGGATAACCCGGTTCTTGGACGTATTGAGGATGGGCGAGTGCTGCTGGATGCTCGTACTGTACTGCCGGACGAGGATGACGCGCTATTGAAGGCTGTGCAATCAGCGTTGCATAGCCAGGACTAACCCGGAAGGATAGAGCCTGATGACACTCTTCGAGCATCGTTCGCGGCAGGAACTCGGAAGCAGGGCGCCGCTTGCAGCAAGGATGCGTCCGCGCACTTTCGAGGAGTACATCGGTCAATCACATATCATCGGGCCGGGAACGGCGCTGCGAAACAGTATCGAAGCCGACCGCCTGCCGTCGATCATACTCTGGGGACCGCCGGGCACAGGCAAAACTACACTTGCGAGCCTTATCGCGAACGTGACGGATAGCCACTTCGAGCAAGTGAGCGGCGTGGCGTCCGGGGTGGCGGATCTTCGGCGAATTGCGGGTGAGGCGCGTGAACGACTGGGCATGAGCGGGCAGTCAACGATCCTGTTCGTGGACGAGATACACCGCTTCAACAAGGCGCAGCAAGATGTCATTCTGCCATTCGTAGAGGACGGGACCGTTGTCCTTATAGGCGCGACCACAGAGAATCCGTCGTTTGAGGTTGTGTCTCCCCTGCTCTCCCGCGCCAGAGTGTTTGCCTTAGAATCGCTAGGCGACGAGCAGGTGCGTTCAATCGTAATGGCTGCCGCGACGGATGCAGAGCGCGGACTTGGGGCACTGATGCCTTGCTTCAACGATGGTGCCATCGCCGCGCTGGTGAATCTTGCCAACGGGGACGCCCGTACTGCACTTAACGCGCTTGAACTTGCGGTGACTGCGACCGCGCCCGACGCTGAGGGGAAGCGCCATATCAGCGTTGCGATTGTTGAGGACGCGATGCAGCGGCGATCGCTGAGGCACGACAAGGGCGGCGACCTGCACTATGACACCATATCGGCGTTCATAAAGTCCGTGCGCGCGTCGGATCCTGATGCTGCTATCTACTGGCTGGCTCGGATGCTGGAGGCTGGCGAGGACCCGATGTTCATTGCACGGCGATTGGTCGTTCTTGCGGCTGAGGACATTGGCATGGCAGCTCCGCAGGCGCTGACGGTTGCGGTCGCGGCACAACAGGCGGTGCATTTTATCGGGCTGCCGGAGGGACGGATTCCGCTTGCAGAGGCGACGGTCTATCTTGCGACCGCGCCGAAGAGCAACGCTTCGTACATGGCGCTGAACAGGGCGACAGAGGATGTGCAAAGGACGCGTAATGAGCCAGTGCCGCTGCATCTGCGAAACGCTGTGACAGGGCTGATGCGAGGGATGGGCTATGGCGAGGGCTACAAGTACGCGCACGACTTCGAGGGCAATTTTACGCCTACGCAGAACTTACCCGATAGCCTGAAGAACAGGCGATACTATCAGCCGGGCAGTCAGGGGTATGAGCGCACGGTTAGGGAGCGGATGGAGCGCTGGTGGGGTTCGGCTCCGACAGGCGGCAGCGACGACGAATGAGGTAGGTTGGCAGCTTGTTGGTTGTCTGACGGACTCGCCGCAAAGGGTATGTTACTTCGTAGCCTGCTTGAAGAATATCTAATTGTCATCAATTGCCGCTTCTATTGCAGGTTCATCGTCGCGGTATCTTGCAGCAAATGTCCGAATGAGTCGCAAGCCGTTTAGGACGACCACGCCACCGCCTATGGATATTGCAAGAGGAGCGCCTATCAGCGCGGCGATTGCGCCAGTGTGGAAGCCTGAGAATCCTGTCAATCCCCAAGTAAAGGTCTGAAAGCTTAACACGCGCCCGCGCATTTCATTTGGGACGCTGGTCTGCAAGAGCGTGCCCAGCATAGTTTCGTACATTGCCACGCTCGCGTAGGCGACCGCAATGAGTATGAGAGACAGGATCAGAGATGTTGACATGGCAAACAGAATCAGGAACGTACCGAATCCGATGTACCCACAGATGAGCGCAAGGCCCTTCCTGCGTATGTCGCCTATGCTTGAAAGCAGAATCGAGGACAGCAGCGCGCCCGTGCTTCCTGCCGCAATGATGAAGCCCAACCCTGAGGGACCTGCGTTCAATTCCCTGCCAGCCATGACTGGAATCATGGATTCATGCGCCCAGCCAAACAGCTCGGAAGTTACCATCAGCACAATTAGAAGTCTCACGGAGGGCGTTGTAAAGACATAGCGGACCCCCTCTTTGAAGTCCTGGAATGGAGAGGATGTCGCTTTTCGCTCGCTGGGCATGACGCCCTTCATGAAAGTCAGCATCAGGACAGAGAGAGTTAACGCCACGGTCATAGATACGTAAGCCCAGCCAATGCCGTGAGTCTCAATCAACCGCCCCGCAAGCGGTGGAATGATAATGCCTGTACCCGTCATAGCGGCGAAGTTTGCGGCCATTGCCTTTTGGATGTTGGGTCGTCCAGCGACATCCACCATCAGCGCCATACGGGACGGCACTCTGATGGACACCATCGCGCCGTCTATGAAGGAGCCGAGCAGAATGTGCCACAAGCCGATCTGTCCGGTGAAAATCAGGAATGCCAGCGATACCGCTACGCATGCCTGACATACTTGCGTAGCCAGAATCAACAATTTGCGATTGAGCCTGTCCGCCAGCACACCTGAGATTGTACTGAACAGTATTATGCTCAGCCCACTAGCGCCGAAAACCGCGCCAACCCAGAATGCGGAGTCTGTGACAGTGAGCGCAAGCCAGCCGTGCGCGGTGTAATGGAACATAATGCCCATTTCGCTGACAACTGAGCTTGACCATAGGAGGCGGAAACGGGGGTAGTGAAGGATTAGCAGCATAGGTCGCTTGCAGGATGAAATTGATAGATGTGATGCACGGGTAGGGCTCGCACACCATACTAGCCCTCAGACATCGAGTTGGGAAGGGAAATTGTAAGTGATGGTCTAAGTTACGGCATCAGCGGGCGTAGGTGCAGGCTCGTCCTCGCGGTATTTGCCGATGAAGGTTCGGACAAGACGTAAGCCGTTTAGTACGACCACACCACCGCCTATGGAAATTGCAAGCGGCGCGCCTATCAGAGCGGCGATAGCGCCGGTGTGGAATCCTGAGAAGCCTGTGAATCCCCAGCTGAACATCTGGAAGCTCAGGACACGCCCGCGCATCTCGTCGGGCACGGTGGTCTGCAAGAGCGTTCCAAGCATGGTTTCGTACAAGGCGACGCTTGCGTAAGCGATGGCGATGAGTACGAGCGATAAGATCAGCCATTCGGACAGGGCGAACAGAATCAGGAATACACCGAATCCTATGTAGCCTAGGATTAGGGCAATTCCTTTTCTGCGTATGTCTCCGATGGCGGAGAGGATCAGCGATGCGATCAGCGCGCCTGCGCTTCCTGCCGAAATAAGGTATCCAAGTCCGGTCGCGCCGGTGTTCAAGACTTTGGCTGCCATCACCGGCATCATGGACTCATGTGCCCAACCGAACAGCTCGGACGTGAGCATAAGCACGAACAAGAGCCTGACTTCGGGCGTGGTCAAGACGTACTTCAAGCCCTCCTTGAAGTCCTGCACCGGGGAGGTCTTTGATTTCCGCTCGGCTCGCTGGACGCCTCGCAGGAAGAGCAGCATGGTCGCAGAAAGCAGGAAGGCACCGGTCATGGCTACATACGCCCAGCCTATGCCGTGAGATTCGACCACGAGGCCTGCAAGGGGCGGAATGAATATTCCCGCGCCGGTCATAGCGGCAAAGTTCGCGGCCGTAGCCTTCAGCATGTTCTGGCGGCCAGCCACATCGAGGACGAGAGCTGTGCGGGACGGCACCTTGACGGACATTATGATGCCGTCGATGAACGCGGCGACGATGATGTGCCATAGCTGAATTTGCTCGGCGAATATGAGCGCGGCAATTAATGCCGCCACGCTTATCTGGAATGCCAGTGCGATCAGGATTAGTGTTTTGCGATTGAGCCTGTCAACAAGGACGCCCGCGCCTGTGCTGAAGAGCATGATGCTCAGGCCGTTGACGCCGAATGTCGCGCCTACCCAGAATGCCGAGTCGGTGACTTCCAATGTAAGCCAGCCGTGCACGGTGAAATAGAACATCAAGCCCATGTAGTTTACGACATAGCTTGACCAGAGCAGGCGGAAGCGAGGGTTTCGGATGATTAGCAGCATAAGGTAAAAGAGAGGCAGGCGATTGGAAGTCGGCCTGCCTCTTGATCTGTGTGGTGGATTGCAGCGCGTTTATGTCGTGGCGTACTTTTTGCAGGCGGCTTCCATGACTTCCAAGGTGTAGTCAATGTCGTCGGAGGTGATGCCATAGTGGGTGACGAAGCGCCAGCCGCGGGAAGGCATGCCACCCTTTACGCCGTTCCTGTTTATCTCATCCATAATCAGGGCAGGGTCGCCGTCGGTGATGGTGAAGAAGACGAGGTTCGTGGGCAGGCTGTCAGGGTTGATGTCGATGCCGGGAATCTGAGCCAAGCCTTGGGCAAGCCTGCGTGCGGTGGCGTGGTCGTCGTTGAGGCGCTCAACCATGTTGTCTAGCGCGACGATGCCCGCGGCCGCGATAACGCCTACCTGGCGCATGCCCCCGCCGACCATTTTGCGCCACTTGCGCGCGCCCTGAACGAACTCTTCACTGCCGCATACGACCGAGCCTATCGGACAGCTCAAACCCTTGGACAAGCAGAAACTCACGCTGTCGGCGTCCTTCACAAGTTCAGTAACAGGCGTTTCGAGGGCAACGGAGGCGTTGAAGATGCGCGCGCCGTCAACGTGTAGGGGAACGCCGTTCCGGTGAGCGATTTCGGCGACTGCCGCCGTATCGTCTGCGGTCAAGGGTGCGCCTCCGCAGGCGTTGTGAGTATTCTCTAAGCCTATCATCGCGGTACGGGTGAAGTGGACGTTGGGTGGCTTGATAGCGGCTTCGAGTTCGTCGAGGTCTAGCATGCCGCGATGGTCGTTGGGCAGCGTGTTATATGCAACGCCGCCTAGCGCAGAAGCGCCTCCCGCCTCGCTGCGGAAGATATGCGCCTTGTCTCCGATGATGATTTCGTCACCGCGTCCCGCGTGGGTCAGAATAGAGACGAGGTTGCCCATCGTGCCGCTTGCGACGAAAACGGCAGCCTCCTTGCCCAATCGCTCGGCTGCCATTGCCTCAAGGCGGTTAAGTGTTGGGTCGTCGCCGAAAACATCATCGCCAAGCTCGGCTTCCGCCATTGCGCGGCGCATCTCCGGCGAGGGGTGGGTCACTGTGTCGCTGCGTAGGTCAACCTCTCTCAATTGGGGCCTCCTTAGGCGATTGGTAAGTTGCTCGGTTATTCGGTTAGTCAGTCAACTGCTGCTTAATATGCAGCTTTTTGCAATGCGAAATAATTCAAACTTATTGTCCTCCGACAAGCTCAGGACCAACGGCCTACGGATGTCCGTCGCCTTGCCCGAACCGCTATCATTCTAGCAATCGCGCTTGTCAAAAGCCATAGTGGTCGCCTAAACTTTAATCGGTTCATTTGCGCGGGAACACACGAAGGTTAAGTGCGAATATGGCAGCGACAAGACACGACATCACATTTGCAAGCGGCGACCTGGAGATTGAGGGGACTCTGCACCTGCCCTCAGAGACCGGGCGCTTTCCCGGTGTAGTGATTTGCCATCCGCATCCACAGTACGGCGGCGATATGTACAACGTCATTGTAGCGTCGCTGGCGCAGAGTCTTTGTGCCAAGGGCATCGCTGCACTGCGGTTCAATTTTCGCGGCGTGGACATGAGCGAAGGCTCCTTCGACGGCGGAGCTGGCGAGATCGAAGACGCTGTGGAGGCGATGAATTTCTTGTTACTTAGCGACAATATCGATCCTAGCCGCATCGGCATTGCAGGATACTCGTTTGGAGCGGGCATTGCGCTTGCTGCGGCAGCGAGAAGCAATTTGGCACAGGGTATGGTGAGCATTGCCTGCCCAACGGGTGTCTTCAACGAGATGAGCGCACAAGAACTGCTGCTTCCGAAGCTGCTGATTCTTGGTGAGCACGACCACGACTTCCCGGCACAGCAGTTCAAGTTTATGGCGCGCAGGTACACTGACCCCAAGACTATCGAAATAATCAGAGGGGCAGATCACTTCTTTGGCGGGCATGTAACCGAGGTTACTGCCCTAGCGACCGATTTCTTCGAGCAGTGGCTCGGAGACGAGAGGCTGCGCTCGTGATGCGTCAGACTGCGATTGCGTTCAAGAGCAAGCGGCTGGCTCTGGAGGGTGTGCTGGCGCTACCTGAAGGACTGCCTCAGCCCTACCCTGCAATCGTGATGTGTCATTCGCATCCGTTGCTGAGTGGCAATATGGATAATCCTGTCGTCACCAGCGTGTGCCGCGCGGCGAGCGAGGGCGGTTATGCGAGCTTCCGATTCAATTTCCGCGGCGTTGAGGGAAGCGAGGGCGAGTTCGAGAATGGCGACGCTGTGCACGACGACATTAAAGCGGCGCTAAATATGATGCGGCGGTGGCCGGGCGTTGACGGCAAGCGGGTTGCGCTGGGAGGATACTCATTTGGCGCGGGCGCGATTCTTCGCGGGCTGCGGCATTTCGGATCGGCGCGGAGCCTTGTGCTGATTGCGCCGCCTCTCTCATCTATTGGGGACTCACGCATTGTCAAGGACAAGCGCCGTAAGCTGTTTGTCGTGGGGCAGAATGATCGCCTAGTGTCGTCCGTGGAATTGCAGAGTGTATTGGACGGCGTTCGAAGACCGCTTCAGTTTCGGGAGATAGCGGGCGGCGATCACAGCTTGAGTGGGTTTGAGTGGGAGGTTGCGGATCAGGTTGCGGGGTTTGTGAGAGAATCTCTGGCATAACTGCAATCTGGATTCATGCCTCTGCCAGAGTGGAGATTGGAAGCAAACAGATAGTTAAAGTCTAAACGTTGATCAGGAGCAAAGATGACACAGGAACAGAAATATCGGAGCGAGCGGGACTCGATGGGCGAGTTCCAAGTGCCTGCGGACGCCTATTACGGGGCGAACACGATGCGGGCCGTGCTGAACTTTCCAATCAGTGACTTGCGGTTTCCGCGCTCGTTCATCAGGGCGCTGGGGCAGATTAAGCAGGCTGCGGCGCAGGTGAACGAGGAGCTTGACCTTCTGGACGGCGAGCTTGCGGACGGCATCGTGCAGGCGGCGCAGGAAGTTATCGATGGAAAACTGGACGACCAGTTCGTTGTTGATATATTCCAGACTGGCAGCGGTACGTCGACGAACATGAACGTGAACGAGGTCATATCGAACCGCGCGATCGAGATGATGGGCGGCGTGATTGGTTCGCGGTCGCCGGTACATCCAAACGACCATGTGAACATCGGGCAGTCGTCGAACGATGTCATTCCCACTGCTATCCATGTGTCGGCTCTGAAGGCGATTCATGACGACCTCATCCCTGCCCTGGAGCAGCTTCAAGAAGGGTTGCGGCAGAAGTCGGAAGAGTTCATGCCGGTTATCAAGACGGGACGGACACACTTGCAGGACGCAACGCCTGTGCGCCTGGGGCAGGAGTTTCTGGGGCATGCGGGACAAATCGAGCGAGGCATCGAGCGGCTTCGACATGCGGAACGAGAACTCGGTGAGGTGGCGCTGGGCGGCACAGCTGTGGGTACGGGCGTTAATACGCACCCGGAGTTTTCGGGTCTGGTGTGTGTGCGGCTCTCGAAAGTGCTGGGCGTGGAGGTTCGTGAGACAACAAACCACTTCCAGGCGCAGAGCACATTGGACAATGTTGTGGAGGCGAGCGGTTCGCTGAAGACGGTTGCCGTGAGCCTGATGAAGATATGCAATGATATTCGCTGGCTGGGTTCGGGACCGCGCGGCGGCATCGGTGAGATAGAACTGCCGGAGGTGCAGCCGGGAAGCTCAATCATGCCGGGCAAGGTGAACCCGGTGATACCGGAGTCTGTTTGCCAAGTTGCGGCGCAAGTCATCGGGAACGATGCGGCTATTGCCGTTGGAGGGCAGTCGGGGAACTTTGAGATAAACGTGATGATGCCGGTGTGCGCTTACAACCTGTTGCAGTCGATTGACCTTCTGGCTGCTGCTGCGCGCAATCTTGACGAGCAGTGCGTGCGCGGATTGAAGGCGACGAGCGCGGGGCCTGATATGGTCGAGCGCGGGCTTGCCATCGTGACGACGCTTGTGCCGCATATCGGGTACGATGATTCGGCGGCGATTGCAAAGGAAGCACAGGCGACTGGCAAGACGGTGAAGGAAGTAGCAATCGAGAAGACGAGCTTGTCATCGGAAGAGCTTGACGAGATACTCGATCCCAGCGGGATGACGGAGCCGGGACTGTCGGCGGGCGGAGTGTCAGTGGGCTGAACCTACATCTATCGGCAGGATGGAGGGCTGTGTATTGTCCCGTTTCCCCGTCTTATAGGCGCGCCCGGATGAGGTCAATCTCGTCCTGGCGCGTTTCTATTTGCTCATCGAGTCGGGCGACGAGCAGGTCGTGAAGTAGTTTGCCGACCGGTGGGCCTTGGGTGACGCCGAGTCCGAGCAGGTCGTTGCCGTTCAGGATTGGCTTGATATGGCGCAGTTCGTTCAGATATAGCATCAGGCGCTGCGCTTCACGGCTACCTTCGGCGAACAAGGCGCATCCGAGTATCGCGGATTCATCGAGTTCGCGCAGTCGCATATAAGTCTCGCTCCGGCTCGCCTTGCCAGCGGTGGTGGGATCATCCCGTACACCAGCCTGCGCTCTTCCTGTGTCGTCAATGACCTGCGCCCAGCGCGAGGTTAGGTGCAGGCGATCGACGAAAGAGGCTCTTCCTCGCGCGTTCATATCGTGAGACAGGATCGACAGGTAGATCGACGGCTTGTCAGAATGCTGCGATTTCTCAGCAAGGCGAAGGGCGCGTTCAGTAGGAGGATCGAGCGCTAGGGACGGATGGATGGATCGCAGCACGCCCAGTCGGTGCAGCATTTCGAGCGTTGAGACTGCCCTGCCCTCTTGGAGTACGCGCTCGAATTCGTGTCGGAGTCTTGCGCCGGAGATTGTGTCAAGGTATGAGGTATCTCGACTGAGCAGGTGTTCAGTCTGTGGATGCAGTGTAAAGCCAAGCCTGACGGTGTAGCGGGCTGCTCGGAGGATGCGGGTGGCGTCGTCCCTGAAGCTGTCTTCGTACAGGACACGCACGATACTCCGATTCACGTCATCTTGACCGTTGAATGGGTCAAGCAACTCTCCCCATGAGTTTGCGTTGATGGAAGCCGCCATCGCGTTGATGGCGAAATCGCGCCGAGCCAAATCCTGCTGCATTGTCCCGGGAGCAACGGTGGGTAGCGCTCCGGGATGGGTGTAGGTCTCGTGGCGCGCCATTGCGAGGTCGATATGTCTACCGGACGCATTCAGAGCGAAGGTGTTGAACTGGGAATGGGCGACAACCTTTCCATTGAGCGCAGCAGCCGCCCCGCGCGGGAAGCCAGATGTCATGCCGACGACGGCGATGTCGATGTCAGTGACCCTCAGCCCAAGCAGCGCGTCGCGAACCGCGCCACCGACCAGGTAAGTTCGGGCGCCGTGTATTTCGGCTACGGCTGCAATGCCGCGCAATTGGCGCAGCGAGAGGGTGTTAAGCTGCGCCTCTAATGTTGCGGCGATGTTTGTCACATCTTGCCTTCGTTTAGCTAGGTTGTGTTGACATTTCATTTCAGCCACATAAGGGTGCCGACAAAGTGTAGGAAACCAAGGTACATCTTCGCTAACTTGTCAAACCGGCTGAAAATATGTCGATAATGCTTCATCTTATTTATGTAACACTCAACCAAGTGGCGCTCACCGTATAGATGCTCATCGTATGGCTGAGGCTCTCTTCTACTTGAACGCGGCGGTATTACAGGCGTCGCTCCCATCTCAACGATTCGTTCACGAAACCGCTGTGAGTCATATCCGCGATCAGCTATCACATATTCACTCTCAATGCCGTCTATCAGTTCATAGGCCTGGGTGATGTCGTGTGCCTGACCCCCAGTGAGCGTGAATCTCAGTGGATTGCCCAGAGCGTCAACACTCACATGCACTTTCGTGCTGAAACCCCCTCGACTTCTACCAAGAGCCTGCGACCATTGTCCCCCTTTTTATGCGGCGCACCCGCCGCACAGGGATGCGCACGCACCGTCGTGCTGTCTATTATCAGATGCTCCATATCCGGCTCATCAGCGAAATGCTGGTGCATCTTCTCCCATATCCCCTGCTCGTTCCATCTGGCAAAGCGCCTGTACACGCTGTACCACTTGCCGTATCCTGCCGGAAGCATCCTCCACGGAGCGCCTGACCTGCTCATCCACAGAACCCCTTCTATGAATCGTTTGCAGTCCCGCTCAGACTTGACATAGACGTTGGTCTCCTCTTTCAGGAAATCGCGAATCTTTGACCACTGGTCCAGAGTTAGTTTAGATGTTGACATGCTCCAAGTTTAATACAATTGTCAACACACCCTAGTTGCTGCGGCTACTTTCGCATTGAACGCGGCTGCGCCGGTGCCGACCCATGCCTGCCAGCCAGTCATCATGAACTTGACGCCTAGACCGAGGTAGTGCTCAACATTGTCGTCGTTGACGAGTGAGCCTGCCGTGCGTCCGGATGCGACAATCTTTTCGAGTGCGCCGTCGATGGTGGCAGTGACATCAGGGTGGTCGATGCCGCCCAGGTGTCCCATGGACTGCGCGAGGTCGCTGGGTGCCACGAAGAAGACGTCTATGTTGTCAACGGTCAGTATCTCGTCCAGGTTGTTGACTGCCTTGATGTCCTCTATAAGGACTACTATAAGCGTCTCGTTATTTGCCTTGTAGATATAGTCGGGGTCGCCGTAGCCCTGCCTGCTGCCGAACATTCCGCGATGCCCGACGGGCGCGAACTTGGCGGCGTCCACGACCGCGCGCGCATCTTCGGCGGTGTCGACATGAGGAATGACTATTCCCTGCGCGCCGACGTCGAATGTGCGATAAATGATGCCGGCGTTGTTGCGGTTCACACGCACAACGGATGTCATATTCCAGAGGTCGCAGGCTCGCGTCAGGTCAGGGATGTCGGCGAAGTCGTTGGGACCGTGCTCAGCCTCGATCCAAACCGCGTCGAAGCCGAACTGTCCCAAGAAATCTATGATGTGAGTAGAGTTTAGCCCGGAGATACATACAACGGGTTCGCCGCGCTCCAATTTGTGCTTTGCCGTGTTCTCTCGCATATTCTTTCTCCTTCTGGTGTTAGGCGCGGCTATTATATCGCTGTGCGCTGTCAGTTGTCAGTAATCAGTTTGCGGCCTTTCGGTCTGCACCCTGAATGAGGTGGTAAGATGTGTGCTGCAATGAATGCGGCATAGAGCGAGGGGGATGGAATGCCCGGTGAGTTTAACTATTGCCAGCGATGCGGTGAGGGGCTGGAAGAGAATCGTATCGAGGGCAGGATGCGCCACCATTGCCCTTCCTGCAGGCACGTAGTATTTCTAGACCCGAAAGTTGCTGCGGTCGCGCTTGTGGTCGATGGCAAGGGACTTGTCATGGTGAAACGGGGCGTCGATCCGCAGATTGGCAAGTGGGCGTTTCCGTCGGGCTATGTGGATAGAGGCGAAGTCGTGGAGGCGGCCGCTGTGCGCGAGGTGAAGGAAGAGACGGGGCTGGATGTGGCGCTGGACAGACTCGTCGGCGTGTATTCGTTAGAGGACAACCCTGTGGTGTTGGTGGTATATTCGGCGCACATAGTCGGCGGTACTATCGTGGTCGGCCATGACGAGCTGGCGGTGCAGACATTCGCGCTTGAAGAACTTCCGCCTCTGCCGTTTCCTCACGATGATCAGATCATGAAGGATTGGGAGGAGAACGCAGGCAAGCAAGATTATCTGGAAGAACCATTGAGGAAAATACAACCGATCGTACAAGATTTTATGGCAACATTAATTGAGATATACCCAAGTCTTCTTGATGATTCAGATGTACACAACTTGACGGATTCTGACTATTGCAAAAACGTATTGGGGATTGAAATTTCCAACCACGCTCTCTTGCGTAGAGTGGAGCATGGACGAATGGTATCAGGTCATTCTAGGTACTATGCAAAAATATATGCGGATAGGTTCTATGTATGTAGTCAGTGGTGGAAAGACAATCATCTCTCAAACGCGAACAGCCTGTACAAGTTCGCACGAGATATCGTCGAAAAGAAGCCAGATCATCCGGGCGTACCGACACTCAAGAAACACTTGAAAGCATTCTCGGATTACATAGATCAAGCCTAATGCCAACACATCGGCGCACGGTTAGGGCATCGTGTATAATCCGCCCATTCGGAGAATTATCAGAATTACAGGAGGTCAGTTATGAAGTACGACTACATCATCATCGGCGCAGGTTCAGCGGGTTCGGTGCTGGCTACTCGACTGACGGAGGACTCGGACCGAACGGTGCTTCTGTTAGAAGCGGGGCCGGACTATCCTGACATTGAGCACCTGCCCGAAAGCGTTAAGCAGGGCAACAATCCGTGGCATTCGGCATACGGGCCCGACGCGCATAGCTGGAACTATGAAGGGAACGCCGTGCCGGGCCGAGAGCCGTTCATCGTGCCGCGTGGGAAAGTCACCGGCGGTTCGAGCGCGATCAATGGGCAGGTGTTTTTCCGGGGGATACCGGAGGACTATGATGAGTGGGCGGAATTTGGAAATAGCGAGTGGTCGTTTGTGAACTGCCTGCCATTCTTTCGCAAGAGCGAGACGGACCTGAAATATGGTGGCGACGACTTTCACGGATCTGGCGGACCTATTCCGGTGAGGCGCTACGAAAGAGACGATGTCAATCCCAGCGCGAAGGCGTTCTGGGCGGCGTGCGTGAGTGCGGGTTTCCCGGAGTCAATGGACCAGAACCATCCCGAATCGACCGGGGTGGGACCACGCCCGCTGAACAATGTTGACGGCGTCCGAATGAGCACTTCCCTAACCTATCTTTCCCAAGTTCGGCATAGGCTGAACCTGACAATTCGCGGCAATGTGATGGTGCATCGAATACTGTTCGAGGGCAAGCGCGCGGTTGGAGTCGAAGGTGAGAGCGGGGGTGAAGTGTTCAAAGTGTTTGCGGATGAGATCATCCTGAGCGGAGGCGCTATCAATTCGCCGCAAACGTTGATGCTATCCGGAATCGGCCCTGCTGAGCACCTAAAGGAAACGGGCATCGATTTGCTTCATGACTTGCCCGGCGTAGGTGAGAATCTGCGCGACCACCCGTCCACTTTCATTCCATTCAGCACAAATCTGGAATTGGCGGACATAAACACGCCTTCCATTCAGGTGGGTATGCGCTACACGACGCCGAATTCCATACATCGAAACGACATGCAGATGAGTCCGATTCTGATGACCAGCGAACACAAGCCGTCGAATGTCCAGTTGAACGAGGAGGGCACTTACACCGGGTTCAGCGTGGCATTGCAGAAGGCGGTAACCGCGGGCACGCTTCGGCTCGCATCCGCCGATCCGAACCAGCAGCCCGTGCTGAACTACAATTACCTGAGTGATCCGTGGGATCGGGAGCGGATGCGCGGCGCTGTGAGGCTATGTGTTGAAATCTCGCAGAGTCCAGAGTATCAGGACATCCTGATCGAGCGGCTGACGCCGTCGGATGAGGAGCTTCAGGACGATGACGCGCTGGACCGATGGCTGCTGGAATATGTGGGCACGCAGCATCATTCGTCAGGTACTTGCAAGATGGGCGATTCGTCTGACGAGATGGCGGTCGTGGACCAGTTTTGCCGGGTGCATGGTATCGAGGGGCTGCGCGTCGTGGATGCGTCCGTAATGCCTGATGTGGTACGAGCTAACACGAACGCGACCACTATCATGATTGCGGAACGGGTGTCGCAGTGGATAAATGACGGGGTATAGGGTTTGTCGAGTAAATGCCGTTGGGCTACGTGGACTCTTTTTGTTGACCGGATTGGGACGTTCGCGATTTCTGCTGGCAGCAGCAATAGTGGCCTTCGCGGTGTCAGCGTGGGCGTGCGCGGAGAGTTCGCCGGAGTTGGATGCCCTTGAAGCGGAGGATGCGTACTCGCGCGGGTTGGAACTGCGCGATCAGGGGCAGATGCGCAACGCATTCGACGAATTCAACCAGGCGCTGAGTCTGAATCCCCGTTACGCGGAAGCATACTCGGCGCGGGCGTCCATCTACTACGCCTTTGGTGACGAGACAAAGACTATCACCGACCTCAACCAGGCGCTGAGGCTTGACCCCGAGATTGCAGAGGCATACTACTACCGGGGTCTCATCTTTATTGCCAAGGGTGATAGCGACAGCGCCGTGATAAACCTCACGCGGGCACTGCAAATCGATCCAGAGCACACGGACGCATATTTCAACCGGGCGAGAGTGTATTTCGCGCTTCAGGACATAGATGCAGCCCTAGGCGACCTGACTTCTGCGGTTGAGATTGAAGATGGTTCGGCGCAACTGTACTTCCTGCGAGGACAGGTTTACCTGGTGGCTGGGGAGACAGAGAAGGGCCTCGCGGACATCGAACGCACTCTTGAACTTACCGACGACGATGCCCTTGCCGCGCGCGCTAAAGAGTTGCTCTCAACGGTAAGGTAGCCCAAGTTCTCAGGATCCAGCGAGATTCAGCAGTTGACCGTGGAGGCGTCGTGGAAGGCGAAGAAACCCGGGCTTCGTTGCTCGATCGCCAGCTTGGCGGGATAGACTTGCGGAGCCTGGCATGGCTGCTGTTGATGTCCACGACGCTGTTCGTGATGCTGTTCCCGTTTTCGAGCTATGTTGCCGCGCTGCCCATCATTCAGGATGAGTGGGGGCTGAATAATACGCAGGCAGGGGCCATATTCTCGGCGTATCTGGCTGGGTTCGCTGTGTCGGCGCTCGTGGTAGTTCCACTGACGGACAGGCTAGGCTCCAAGAGAATCTTCGTGTTCTCGACTGTGGTGTCGGTAGCGGCGAATGTGCTGTTCCCCATCGCAGCGCACGATGCGATCACGGCGTCCGCGCTCAGAGCGGTTGCCGGCCTTGGTCTCGTGGGAGTGTACAATCCTGGGATGCGGATTGTTGCAGAGCGATTCGCAAACAGGGGGCGGGGATTTGCCGTAGGGACATTTGTCACCTTCTTCTACGCCTCCAACAGCGTGTCGCTGACGTTGACGGGCATATTAATGTCCCAGTTCGAGTGGCGGTACGCCTACCTGATAATGGGGGTAGCGTCGAGTGGGAGTGTGTTACTAGCATACTTGCTGCTACGCAATCACAGGTCGCAGTCTAGTGCGGGATCTTCGGGTCGGCTGGACCTTTCGGCTTTGAGGAATCGGGTTGCGCGCGTTTACATCACGGGGTATTCCCTCCACGCAGCGGAGTTATACATCGTGCGTGTGTGGCTGCCTGCTTTGCTGGCTGCGGCAATGATAGCTCACGGCGAGGATGAGGTGAGTGCGGCAGTGGGAGCTGCCACTATCGGCGGGCTGGCGATGGCAAGCGGGGCGATTGGGCCCGTGATGGGCGGCGTAATATCTGATAGGTGGGGGCGCGCTGCGTCGGCATCCGCTATTTTCGCGCTGAGCGGTGTGTGCTCGTTCGCGGTGGGCTGGATGGTTGGGTTTCCATGGGCACTGCTGGTGGGCGTCTCCATTATTTACGGCTGGGCGATTGCAGCGGACTCGGCGATCTACTCTACTGCTGTCACTGAAGTTGCTGAACCGCAGCGACTTGGCTCGACAATGGCGGTGCATTCGTTTGTGGGTTTCATGGGCGGCGTGGTTGGACCTATATTCGCGGGCGCGATACTGGATGTTTCGCCCGAAGCGTTGAAGTGGGGGCTAACCTTCTCGGCAACGGGGATTTTGGCGATCGCGGCGATATGGGTAATGCGAGGGATGTGGAAAGAATGACGATGCCGAAAAGCCACAGAAATTATATCTTTCCGATGGTTTGGCAAGGAATCAGCTAGTAAGCTGTATTGAGCGTAGGCTCAAGGGCTTCCATAGTCATGAGCAAGGCACAAGATGACATTCACTTTGCCAGAAGCGACCATTATTTCCGCCATCAGTTGTGAATTGTTTCACGTCCCACTATAATTTACCGTAAGCGCCTGCGAGAGTTCTGCAACGGGGAGGCTGCAAATCGAATGGACGCGACGTGTCATACCCATAAATCCGTCCAGACGGATTATCCCCATAAATCCATCCAAAGGGGGTATCAGACAATCATGAAGATATTTTTCTGTCCCGAGTGCGGCGCATACGATTTCGACGACGGCGAAATCTGCGTGGACTGCGACGAACCGATCCCTGCAGACAGCTGGGCGGATGTGAGCGAAGAGGAACTTGCGGAGCTGGACTACGCAGACGAGTTCGAACTTCCTCCCGGTCTGCCGTCCTGGGAGTACGAGGTGGTACGGCTTGAGACGATTGCTGAGGACGACAAGCAGCAGTTCGCCATGCAGCTGCTAAACAAGATGGGCAGCAATGGCTGGGAGTTGGTGAGTATCGAGGCGGTTGGACAAAGCAGCGATAGGCAGTACGGTGTGTTTAAGCGCGCATGGGTCGAGGATTTCGGAATCTGAGCTAGCGTACTTCCCCGCCCTCTCGTTAGCCATTTTCTTCGGTCAGGTCGGCTTCAGCTCTGTCCGACTGCGCCCCAGCTAACTACCCGCGCCGGCCTAATTCGGATTACAGTGCATCCGGGTTCCAGCATTCGGGTGTATTGCGGATACTTCTCTCGTAGCAGCATTTCAGCGCGCTGACTCTCCTCACCGCTTTCGAGTAACTCCGCTCTGCCGCGTATCATCACGTAGGCGAGTTTGTCCCAGTCTTCCGAATAATCGTCAATTACTAGCGCAACCTCTGGGTTTTCAAGGATGTTGCGGACCCGCTTAAGGGGTCTGCCGCCCGCGCGCTTGGGCTTGAGGTCGATGGCGCTATAGATGCACTCTCCGTCAAATGCGTAACAGATCGGGACGGCGTAGGGCGTACCGCCCGCGTCGGCTGTTGCAAGGCGGGCGATGCGGTGCATTCTTATGAACTCTGCTGCTTCAGGCGTGAATGTGTATTCCATATGCTGCGTTGGAGCCTGCCACTGTCTTGATCTTCATCTCAGAATGGGATTAAGTGCACGGTCTGGAACTAGATGCCCTGCCAGACGCGGCGTCCTTCGAGACGGACGAAGTGGCCATAACCTGGGTCGGGGAAGTGACCGGCAGACACAAGGGTTCCCTCCGATTCAAGCATGTCAAGGATGCGGTGGCGCGTAGGGCGCGATATGTCGGGCTGGATATCGAACATTGGGTTCCAGTCCGTGTAGTGCGCTTGCGCCGGGCTGTGGGCTACATCGCCGAGGACGAAGGCTCGCTCTCCGCCGGATGCTATCAGGAGCGATGTGTGGCCTGGAGTGTGGCCGGGTGTCGAGATGGTGATGAGTTCGTCGGTTACCTTGTAGTCTTCGTCGAACAGATCCAGAAGGCTCAGCTCGGTTAGTGGCACTACGTGCTTCTGGACGTGTTCAGCTGCCGCGAGCACGTCGGGCTGTAACCAGTAGTCGTAGTCGGACCTGGGGGCGATGTATCTGGCGTTAGGGAATGCGGGCTTGCCCGTGGACAAGTCGATGTTCCAGCCAACATGGTCGGGGTGGAGGTGAGTCAGAAAGACGATGTCGATGTCCTCCGGGGCCGCGCCTTTGGCTTGCATATCGTTGAGCAGGTCGCCGCCGGTCGCGGTCTGCATGCCAGTATCAACTAAGATGAGCTTGCCCTGGGAGCGTAGGACGACCGAGCCGTACCTGGACTGAATCTCGTTGTTTCCATCCAGAATCTCGGGGAATTCCTGCCATTGGGCAATTTCGGTTTCGGGGAAGGTTGCGGTCGGGTCGCGCTTGGCGGAGAAGCCATCCTTGACGGACAGCACTTCGACATTGCCGACGGTGATCGTGTTATTTGCCATTGGTTTTCGCTCCTCTGGTCGGTTATCAATTCTGTTGTGGTGACTTTCATTAGCTAGTTATCAGTAAGTTCGGGTATCGCTGCTCCCTGCTTACACAGGAACCTTCCTGGCGGGAATTACGGCACAAATTGAGATAAGTATATGTCTAGATGCCTTGCCAGATGCGACGACCGCCTTCGCGAACGAAGCGGCCGAATCCGTTGCCGGGGAAGTGGCCGGCTGATACGAGCACGCCTTCGCTCTCAAGACTGTCTAGTACGGAGTGCCTTGTTCTACGGGACAGGTCGGGATCGACGTCGAATCCCGGACTCCAGTCGGTATAGTGCGCCTGAGCGGGGCTGTGGGCGACGTCGCCGAGAATGTAGCCGCTCTCGCCTGCTGAGGAAACTACAATCGAAATATGACCCGGTGTATGACCGGGAGTGGCGACAGCCATCAGCTCGTCGGTGATGTTATAGTCGGCACTGCCGATGAGGTCTATGATGTTGAGGTCTTTAAGCGGCAGGGCCTGCTGCTTGATATGGTCTGCGGAATCGATAACCTCGGGCGATGTCCAATAGTCCCAGTCCACCTGCGATGCCAGGTAACGGGCATTGGGGAATGTGGGACTGCCGTCCGTGAGGTTCCAGCCGATGTGGTCGGGGTGTAGGTGCGTCAGAACTACGAGGTCAACCGCGGCGGGGTCGATGCCCTTGTCGCGGATGTCGTTCATGAGAGCGCCATCGGGAGCTTGCAGTCCTGTGTCAACGATTATGAGCTTGCCCGACGAGCGCACCCCCGTCGTGCCGAATCGAGGATGAATCAGGTCTCCGTCTAGGAGTTCGGGGTACTCGGACTGCCACTGCTCTAATGTGCTTGCAGGGAATACTTCCAGAGGCTGCATGTCGCCTTGTCCATCAGTAAGGGCAAGCATTTCTACATTTCCAACGGTTACGGTGTATTCTGCCATTAGAACCTCCGCTTAATTCTGGTATGATAGTCGCCTAATGTTACCCTGAATGTGATACTGGTTCAATCACAGTAGAGTTATCAGCGCGTTAGCAATCTAAGAGTCAGGGAGAACGCCATGACGCAAACACACGAGGAAATACGGCTGACTGAACTTGCAAGTTGCGCGGGTTGAGCGTCGAAGTTCAGTCCTAAGGACCTGGCGCAGGTGCTGCGTCAGCTGCCGACAATAGACGACCCTAATCTGCTCGTGGGAATCGCGACGGGCGATGATGCTGCCGTTTATAAGATGAGCGAGGATTTGGCTATCATCTCAACGGTGGATTTCTTCCCGCCTATCGTTGACGACCCGTTCAAATTCGGCGAGATAGCGGCGACCAACGCGCTGAGCGATGTTTACGCGATGGGCGGCAAGCCCATAATCGCGCTGAACATCGTAGGTTTTCCGGTGGGTTTGCCGCATGAGATTCTTGGGCGGATTTTAAGCGGCGGCGCGTCGAAGGCGACAGAAGCGGGCGTGCTCATCGTTGGCGGGCATACAGTTGACGACGCCGAGCCGAAGTATGGCATGTCCGTGACGGGCGTGGTCCATCCGGGCGAGCAGGTTACCAACGCGGGCGCAAATCCCGGTGATGTCCTCGTGCTTACAAAGCCGATTGGGACAGGCATCATTACAACGGCGGGCAAGCAGGAGCGCGTCAGTGCGGAGACACTAAACAGAGCGGTTTCGATTATGAGTGAGCTGAACCGCAAGCCGGCGGAGGCAATGATGCACGTGGGCGTGAATGCGTGCGTGGACGTCACGGGGTTCGGGCTGTTAGGGCACTTGCGGTTGATTGCTCAGGGAAGCGGTGTTAGCGCACGGGTGAAAGCTAGCAATGTTCCGGTAATCGAAGGCGTTCAGGAACTTCTTGAGATGGGGATTGCGCCAGGCGGCACTCATCGCAACCTCGAGTCCCTTGATGGCGTTGTGGACTGGCACGAGGACATTACTGATCAGACTCAGATACTACTTGCGGACGCACAGACATCAGGCGGTCTGCTGATTGCGGTCGCGCCTGAGAAGAAGGACGCGCTGCTTGAGGCGCTTGAGGATGTGGGCATTCAGACGCGTGCGGTCATTGGCGAGATATTTGCGCGGGACCCTCAGGGAGCTGCGATTACGGTTGTGCCGTAGCGAAAGATTCCAGGTGTCAGGCATCAGTGGTCGGAGCTATGGCCTTGCGAGGTGGGGCTGGCTGGCTATTGCTCTCTTGGTTTGGATGGCGGCATCTTCGGCGTGTGGGGATGCTCAAGGTGGCGATGCAGAGGCAGTCGTTCCGATTACGCCCGTGCCAGCCGCTACTATGCCTGTGACGGTAAGCGCGCCACCTGAGAGCGCAAAGCCTATAATCGCGGCGACGGCTACACCGCAGCTGGCTAGTGCGGTAGCCGCGCCGATTTCTGCGGGAACGGCCTTGGAAGCCGCGAGTTCTACGCAGAATGGGAATATTTCGGCAGATTCGGAGAAGGAATCGCCGACGCCGGCCGCTGCAGCGCCGGCTGTACTGTTCGGCCCCACTGCTTTGCCGGTGTTCACGTCAACACCAGAGGCGACTTCAACAAGTCCAACTAATGCTGTAGTTTCGCTTCAGTCCAAGCCTTCTGAAACGCCAGTGAGGGAGGCAGCGGGCGCGGTAGATTTCACTCCAACCGCTGCGCCCGCACGGATGCCAACCGGTGTGGTAGTGCCTGCCTTGCCAGTTACACCGACATCGACCACTGTTCCTGCAGCCACACCTACGACAAGTCCGACACCAACGGCAACCGGGACGTCTTCGCAAACTGCCACCTCAACGGCAACGGTGCTCCCCTTGCCCACTTACACCGCGACCGCTACGGTTATGCCGACATTTACGGCAACGGCTACCTCTACGTCCACGCCTTTTGCGACTGTCACTCCCACTCATACACCCACGTATGCACCCACGCATACTGCTGTGCCTGAACATTGCCGCATAAACCCGAATCCACCGAAGAGTCATGGTATCTCTGCCGGAGCGTGGGTGAAGGACGCGGCAAGGTGGCGGTGCGGGTATGATGCCGACGCTGGAGCGTTCTGAAGGTCCCCGGTCGTGATGTTGAACGCCAATGGAGGCCCACAGTGGCGATTGTGGGTGAAGTTGACGAATCGGTGAGCAGCAGGGGATACTCACGGTCCGGTCCGGCGCGAGTCTGGGGATGAGATGGGTTATGGAGTGTATGGTGGGCAGTCGTCGCCGCTGCCGTCAGCTGTCAGCTCGGTAACGGAATGGTTCGCAGTCTGGCCAGAGCGCGGCCGAACTGTGTTTCCCAGGGCCAGCGCTGGGGAAGATGCAGGGTGAGACGGCGTGCCGAGCGTGTAAGCCGTCCGGCGAGGGAGAAGAATCGTCTGCGCAAGGTCTTGGTGGTGGAGGCTCGTTCTTCCAGTCCGATGCGGGAGGTCCAGCGAGCCAGATTGTGAGCCATCACCTGCACGGCCAACCAGGCGGCGTTGGCTGCGAAGCGCCCTGAGGGCAGATGGTTCAGTCCTACGCCGTACTTCAGGTCGCGGATGGCGTTCTCCACCTCGGCGTGGCGGCGATGGTCGGCCTCCAGTTGGAGGGTGTCGCCCTCTCGGTCCGTGATGAAACCGTGATAGCTGTAGTTGGTGAAGAGCGCCAGTTGAGAGCCGGGCGTGGGCTTCACTCTGCGGACGATGAGTCGCACTGGTGCGGCGTCGGGCTTGCTCTCGAAGGGAGTGTAAATGGTCTCGGCCACATCGGCTGTGCCGTCCATCCAGTAGGGTATGGGTGTCCAGTCCGTCTCTGGTATGGCCTCGATGAGATTGCGCAGTCGGGGGTGCTGTCGGACGGTGATGGAGAAGCGGACATCCATCTTGCGACAGACGGCAACGATGGTGTGGGCATAGAAGCCGCTGTCGGCCCGCACCGTGAGCGCTCCCGTGGCTCCGGCGTAGCGCACTCGCGCCACCGTCTCCCGCAGGAAGTTGGCTGCGCCCCGGGCGGTGTTGGCTCGGCCCTTGCGCAGTCGTGCCATCAGCACGTCGCCGGTTCCTGAGGCAACGGCCAGCAGCGGATGATAGCCCCGCTGGCCGGTGTAGTTGTGATGGCGCGCTCCCTCCTTTGCCAGTCCATAGGTCTCGCAGACCGTCGAGTCTATGTCGATCGTCAGAGGCGAGTCCTCGGGGCCTGCCCCGGCGTCCCAGGCACGCGCCAGAAACTCTCGGCTCACCCGGTCCAACTGTCGCACATGTCCCCAGCGGAAACTGCGTAGGAATGTCCCCAGCGTGGATGGAGCCTTGACCACACAACCCAGTACCGAGGAGGTCCTGCCCGCCCGCAACACGTCGGCATCGTCAATGCAGTCGCCACCGACCAGAGCCGACGCCACCAGGGTCAGTATCTTGTCCCCGGTGTTGGCCCGCCCCGGGGCGTCGCCCAGGTCAACGTGGTTGTCGACGAGTTGGCTCAGACCCAGACGCCCGGCCAGGGTGACCGGCAGGATCAGCCCGGCATTGGCTACCAGGCGGGGATCGTCGAAGGCGATTTGGATGCGGTCAGGGTGGTTACGTGGTAGCATCTGTTGGGTGCTCCTTTTCTGTGACAGGTTTTGTGTTGTAAAACCATTATCTCAGATTCAGAGGTGCACCCTTTTGCTTCTTCAGGAGGCCTCTCACACGCCCCCCTCGGTGGATTGGGGATAAAGGGGAATATCAATGTAGATAGTGGTGAGCGGGTATATCACACTCCGGACAGTCCCTGGTATGAGCGAACGGAGATTGACACTGAGGCGGGTGAGCGGTGGTTCTGCACCGAGCGGGAGGCGCAGGCGGCGGGATGGCGCGCTCCTAGACAGAGGCAGGCTATGCCGACTGCGACGGCTGTTAAGAGCATCGCTCCTATCGGTTGCGAATCGGTGGTGAACGTCAACAGGGCCGGTGTGGAAGAACTGGAGGAGCTACCGGGCATTGGACCTGTAAAGGCGCAAGCCATTGTGGACTATCGCAATGCCCACGGCGACTTTGCGAATGTCGAAGAACTCGATGAAGTGGAGGGGATAGGCGAGAAGACGCTGGAGAAAATCGAGCCTTGCGTAATCTTCGAGTAGCGAAGTGGGCTACGGTATCATGCCAGGAAATCGGTAGCGTATGGGCGATGGCTTTGGTATCGTTGTCTTAACTCGCATTTTGGAGAGAATGGTGTGACTGTTAGAGAACAAATCGCGGAACTTGTAAGGCAGGCTATCGACTCGGCGCAGGCATCTGACGCTTTACCCAAGGTTGAAGTCGAGGACATCGCGGTGGAGCGCCCGCAGAACGCGGAGCATGGGGATTTCGCCACTAGCCTGCCCCTAAAGCTTGCGCGGCCAATGCGAATGAATCCGCTGCAAATCGCGGAGCGTCTGGCGGCTCACATGCCGAATGGCGAACTGGGCGGCGGTTTGCTGGAATCCGCTACCGTAGCGAGTCCTGGATTCATCAACTTTTCGCTGAATCGCAACTGGCTGCGCGCGCAAATTGAGGCCATCAGAACGGACGGCGCTGCGTTCGGCGATGTGGATCTGGGCAAGGGACAGCGCGTGCAGATAGAATTCGTGAGCGCGAATCCGGTGGGCCCGCTGCATATCGCGCACGCTCGGGGCGGTGTTATCGGCAGCGCGCTGGCTAATATTCTGCAAGCGTCTGGGTACGATGTTACCCGCGAATACTACTTCAACGACGCAGGGGCGCAGATAGGGCACTTCGCCCGGACTTTGCAGGCTCGTTACTTGCAGCAGTGCGGCAGAGACGTCGAAGTTCATGAGGACGGCTATCAAGGCGAGTACATGATTGACCTTGCCGCCGAGATTTTTGGTGAAGAGGGCGAGCGCTTTCTTGATATGCCGGAAGAGGATGCGCTTCGGACGCTTGGCGAGCTGGGCGTCGCCAAGTTCATGGATCGTATCCGCGAGGACCTGATAAAGTTACGAATTGAGTTCGACGAGTGGTTCAATGAGAAGACACTTTTCGTAAACGGGCAGTTCGAGGACTCGATGGCGCTACTGAAGGAAAAGGGGTATGTCACCGAGCGTGAGGGTGCGGTCTGGTTCGCTTCAACACTGCTTGGGGACGAGAAGGACAAGGTGATGGTACGGGGTAATGGCATTCCGACCTATTTCGCCTCTGATGTGGCGTATCACTACAACAAGTTTTTCGAGCGTAATTTCGACCATGTGATAAACATCTGGGGTGCGGACCATCAGGGACATGCGCTTTTCATGAAGGCGCTGGTTGCTGCGCTTGGGATGCCTGAAGATAAGCTGACTCTGATCATTAATCAGCTTGTTACGCTGAAGCGGGGCGGCGAGACGGTCCGGCTGTCAAAGCGCACGGGCGACATTATCACACTGCGGGAAGTGATTGACGAGGTGGGCTCGGATGCTTGCCGGTTCTTCTTCCTGTCAAGGGCCGCTGACAGCCAGATGGAGTTCGACATGGAATTGGCGAAGGAGCAGTCACAGGAGAACCCGGTCTATTACATCCAGTACGCCCATGCCAGAATAGCCAGCATTCTACGTCTTGCGGAGGAGCGCGGCATCGACTGGAGAGACGGGGATGTGTCGCTGCTGGGGCATGAGGCGGAGCTTGCGCTGATACGCAAGATGCTGGAGTTGCCGGAGCTTATCGGCATGATGACGAACAACCTGGAGGCGCATCATCTGCCGCATTACGCGTCGGACCTGGCAACGGCGTTCCACTGGTTCTACCAGAACTGCCGCGTCGTATCCGGTGTCGAAGGTGAGGAAGAGTTGAGCAAGGCGCGGCTGAAGCTGGTGGACGCGGCGCGGGTGGCGCTGGCGCGCTGCCTCAGCCTGATGGTGATGGACGCGCCTGAGAAGATGTGAGGGACTTCCGACTCTCACCACCAAGCTAGCCCCTTCCATCAAGTAGGAAGGGATTGGCACTGACTTACTCCAGGTTTCCCTGCGCCTTGTACTTTTCCGTCTTTTCCATGTACACGTCGCAATACCATTTCATCTTGGCGAGATGACGCTCGCCGACTTCGCGCAGAACTTTGCCGGGCGAGCCTACGACGAGGGAACGCGGCGGTATCTTGACGTCGTCCACGAGCATTGTGCCGGACGCTATGAGGCTGTACTCCCCTATCTCCACGCCGTCGTTGAGGGTCGCGCCGTTGCCGATGACAGCGCGGTTGCCGACGTTCTTCGCATGGCAGAGCACCTTGTGGCCGATGGTCACGTAGTCACCGATTTCCACATCAGCGTCGCCGTGCACCGCGGAGTTGTCCTGTATGTTTGTGTGCTTCCCAATGACAATCTTGCCCATGTCGGCGCGAACGACTGCGCCGGGCCAGACGCTGGAGCCTTCTCCGATTTCGACATCGCCAATGACATAGGCGAATTCGCTGATAAATGCCGTGGGGTGGATTTTAGGAGTAGCATCTCCAAGGCTGCGTATCATATGGGCTTGCTCCTTAGTGTGTTGTCTATTTGTGCATTTTGGCTGCCAAGTTGCCACTTATCTAATCGAATTGTGGCACCCTAAGAGATCGGGCAGTCGGTCAGTCTGATTTCAGATGTGTGTCCGCTGCACGAGCGCCTTGTATAGGTGAATCAGCCCCTGTTGACGCCTCGCAGTTAACTTCACTTCCTTGCCGATGTCGCATAGACGGCACATTTCGCGAGTAATTTCGTTGTCTTGAAGCTTTGGCGCGTCTGCGTAGGCTTCAAAGGCTGCGTTAGCGAGGGCCTCCCCGCGGCCTGACCGGGCGTGGGCGTGGAGGAATGGGAGGGCGACATTCACGAGCATGTCCCGAGCACGGCTCCTGCCGATGTGCGGAGGACGTTCAAGGCGGGCGGTTAGCGATCTGTTGCCACCTTGCAGCAGTTCGCAGGCAAAGCCTTTTGCCAGTCCAGTGTCGAGGCAGTCGTCAATCAGTTTAGATGCGCCGATGATGCGCCGCACCGGATGGTTCGCGGGACGGACGCGGAAAAGGTGCCAATCACCCTTGCTCAACGACCTCGTTTGCGGTAGGCGCTTGCGGAGGCGACGCAGTTGAGTGGGATCCTCGGTTTCTTCCACAAGGTGCATAAGGCCGGATGCACCGAGAAGCATCGCCTTGAGTGCCAGCAGGCGCGTCGTCGGAGGTTCGTTCCTGAGGATCGCGAGGGTTTCGTATAGTACGTGCTGAGCAAGGATGCGGAATGGCTCACGGTTGGATGCGTAGCCGAGGGATTCCATGATGCCGCCATACAGCGCCTGGTCGGAACCGACTTCTTCGATTTCCAAAGTGAAGCCGTGACTCTTTGCCAGAAAGCGCGCATCTCCGGCGGCGTCAAGGGCCGAGGCTATGTCCGTGCTGTGGCGCAGAGCTTCAAGTGAGGACAGGCTCGGCGTACTGTCGGTGTTTGCATTGTCGAGGTTGTGCGCTACTGCTTCGAGGGCGACGACGGGAGCTTGTGCACCGGACTGCTGGCTGGTGCTGTGGTGTCCCTTAGGCGAAAAAACTACGTGGAGAACAACGCCGTTGTAATTAGGGTCTGAATGGTGACCGTGAGTGTACCAGCCGGGCGCAGTGGTATGCAGTTCGACAACTCCGGTGAGTGCGCTGCCGTCTTCCTGAAGGAGCACGGCGTCACGGAAGTCGGGCCCGGCGCGGGCGCTTGGTCGTCCAGGGTAGATGACGCGCATCCGCTTGCCGCCTTCGGTTATGAGCGCGTCCGCAAGCGTGTGAGCGCGGCTCCAGAGCGCGGAGAGGGCGCTTTCGGAGTAAGCGGCTGGCCGTTCGGCGATGGTGGCGAGCATGGTGGTGTCACTCGTCGTCCGCGTGTTCGAGGCATTCGTGGCAGATGCCGAAGAGGGCTATATGATCTATATCGGGCTGGAACCCATAGTCTCCCATTATTTCCGCGCCTATGTTCTCCCAGTACTTGTGGTCTAGCAGCACAACTTTGTCGCAGCCGCGGCAAATCAGATGGTGGTGGCGCAGGTGGTTAATCCATTCGTAACGGTACTCGCCCCCGCCCATATCCGTCTCTGAAACGAGGCGCATCTGCTTGAGAACGCCGAGCGTGCGATATACGGTGGAGACGTCGATGTATGGGTAGGAAGCCTTCACCTGATCATAAATTTCCGATGCCGTAACGTGCACATCCGAGTGGCGTATTACAGAGAGTATCATGAGGCGCTGCGGCGTCAGCCTGTGGCCCGATTCTCTGAGTGCCTGGGCGGTCGCCTGTTCACAACTCATGTGTGGCTCCTGTGGAGAAGTTGGTCAGTTCGTCAGAGTGGCAGTCGGTCAATTCCGATGCCTCTACCTACTGCTTGGAATGCAAT
Organism: Dehalococcoidia bacterium; assembly: GCA_965222145.1. GTDB lineage: Bacteria > Chloroflexota > Dehalococcoidia > Lucifugimonadales > JADFKI01 > Bin90. The sequence continues at coordinate 1,281,285 of CBDCTG010000001.1, forward strand.
CTGCGAATGTAATAATGTCTGAGCGGATAGACTGAACAGCCATGGTGTTCCCCCTGATAGTATCAACCCTGACGCCAGTAGTCTATAATCGGCGATCCTATATCATTGGGTGACACCAATATTCGGACAGGTGACATGTCAATGGACGATGTTCAACGACTGAAAGAATTGATTGAATCCGGAGCTCTGCTGCATCCGGTATCGGAGGCGCTGAGCATAGTTGACCTCGCTAATGCGCTGCACAACCTAATGGGGGTACCGGACGTATTTCTCAATGACCGGGCAATGGGCGTCAAAAGGCTCATCGGTGAGCCGGGACACCTTGTACTTTTGCTGGCAGATGGGTTCGGGATGAACTTTGTGGAAACACTCGATGAAGGCGCGTTTATTCGCAGGCATCTCGCCGCCGAAATGCGAACAGTGTTCCCTTCCACAACGCCGATCGTTCTGACAACGCTTGCGACTGGGGAGTGGCCCGGAAGGCACGGAGTAATTGGCTGGTTTCTGAGACTACGAGAAATCGATGCCGTGTCCACGATAATCAGTTACATACGCACGGCGGACAAGAAATCGCTGTCGGAATTTGGCGTTTGCGCATCAGACGCCTATCCTGTGCCTTCGCGCATTGGGAAGGCAAGCCGGGAGGTGCTGCATATTATGCCGCAGCAGATTGCCGGCAGCGCTTATTCCAACTACTGGACTGGCGGCACTCCACAGGCAGGCTACGATGTGGGGTCGCCGGAACAAGCGATTGAGATGGCAATTAGGCACCTCCGATCGGCGCAGGGGCCCACCTGCACGTATATCTTTACATCCCGTACGTTGACAGCGCGGCGCATAAATTGGGCTCAACCCATAGTGATACGTTGAATGCGACAATGCAAATTGATCGACTGCTAGAGTCACTTGCGGGTATGCTGCCATCGAATTCGAGGTTGGTCATGACCGCGGACCACGGGCACCTTGATGCGCCAGACCACAGGAGCTATGAGCTTGGTGCCACGGACGAAATTATCAGCTTGTGTAATGGGATGCCGACTGGGGATCAGAGGGCGATGTACGCCCATGTCATGGATGAGAGCCTGGAGGCCTTCAGAGCTAAGATACACGAGCGATTTGGCGACGATTTTCTTGTGCTTGCGGCAAAGGATATCGAAGAGCTTGGACTGCTGGGTGTCGGGACGCTGTCGGATGAAACGCGCTACCGAATGGGGAACGCACTGGTGTTGTCCACAGGTGATGCCGTGCTGGACTATCGGGCCCTGCTCGGTGACGAAAGGCACCCAATGGTTTCGCATCATGGGGGGCTGACGCCCGCGGAGATGCGAATTCCGCTGGTGGTGGCGTAGAGGCTGCTGTCTCGGCATCGACGCACTGTGGGCGGGACGGAAGGGATCGCTGCGTACTGTTCAGGCACGGCGGGTATCAATTCTTCAAGAGCATTCCTGGCTGGCAACGGCGGCAATAGCTGGTGATGCGTTTGTTGGCGGTAATCTGGCTAATGGCATTACCGCAGCGTGGGCAGGGTTCGCCTCCCTTGTTGTGGACCTGCAGGAAGTCGCGCGCCTTCAGGTGGATGTCATTGCCGATGCGTTCGCGGACCAGTGGGATCGCGTCGGATACGACCCGCCGAGACTGGTCGTAGAGGCGGCGCAGCTCTTCTTCGGACAGCGCCTTGCGCCTGCGGAAGGGGTATATCTGCGCCGCAAAGAGAATCTCGTCAGACCAGGCGTTGCCGATGCCCGATATGACGCGGCCTCTGGTGAGTACGCCCTTTATTTCGCCATGGAAGCCTTTCAGGCGCTGCTTGAAGTCTTCGAAGGTGTAGTCGTCGAGGACATCGGGGCCTTGCTCGTGCAGCCTAGGGATTTCGCCTACTTGCTCCTCGCCAACGTAGTAGACCATGCCCATTTGCTTGTCGTCGATGTATCGAAGTTCGCTGCCATTGGAGAGGGCCAGAGTGAGACAGGTGCGTTTGTAAACACGGCGCTTTGGAGCACAGTATTGCAGCGCGCCTGTAAGCATTGGATTGATTGACAGCAAGCGTCCGCCGGTAATGCCAATCAGGATGAACTTGCCGCGCCGCTCCACGCTTTCGAAAGTACGACCGGGCAAGTCCTGCGTGATGTCACCGCAGAGGGAGCGAAGGACGCTTGGCTTCAGCACTGCAGCGTCGTCTATTCTAACTCCGATGATGTTTTCGACTAGAAAATCTTTGACCACTTCAAGCTCAGGCGCTTCGGGCATGTACTGTCCCTCATTTGCTGTCCTGGATGGAACCCCAAGGATGAGTCTAGGCTGATGACTTGAGTGTACCATTGTGCCGAGAGCTAATTGCAAGGTGGTGTGTGCTAGAATTGGGGCGCTAAGTCTGATTGATGCGGGGCACTTTGGGGCGCAACCGTGATGTAAGTAAGTTAAGGAGAGACGAATGGAGAAGCGACGGTTGGGCAGAACCGACCACGAAAGTACGGTGGTTACATTCGGCACTGCGGGTATTGGGCGCGTGAGCCAGGAAGTTGCAGACAGGGCCGTGGAGCAGATAATTGAGCACGGAGTGAATCATATAGACATCGCGCCGACTTACGGCGAGGCGATGGAGCGAATGGCGCCGTGGATGCCTAAGCTACGGGATAGTATGTTCCTTGGCGCGAAGACGCGAGAGCGTACTCGCGAATTGGCATGGGCGAACATCGAGAGTTGCATGAGCAGGCTGGGCGTGGGGTCGTTCGACCTGTTTCAGCTACACTCGGTCGGCACGATGGAGGACCTTGACAAGGTAACGGGCAGCGGCGGCGCGCTGGAGGCGCTGGTGAAACTGCGCGAGCGCGGTCTGACTCGATGGGTGGGAATAACCGGGCATGGGCCGGATGCTCCGCGTGTACACCTGGAGGCGCTGAGGCGGTTCGACTTTGACACGGTGATGTTCCCGCTGAATGCCACACTGTATCGCAATGATGAGTATCGGGAACATGCTGAGGAGCTGCTGTCGGTGGCGAACCAAAGGGATGTGGGCGTTCACACCATCAAGATGCTTGCGCGTGGGGGCTGGGGCGACCGCGAGCGGGAGCACACGACATGGTACGATCCGCACCGCGAGCAGTCGGAGATTGACAGAGCGCTCTGGTGGCTGCTGTCACAGCCGATGCACACCGCACCAAGCGTGGGTGATGTAGAGTTGCTGCCGCGCGCTCTGGATGCGGCGCAGCGATTTAGTCCGCTGAGTAACGATGATCAAGAAGCCGTTGTGGTTGGTCAATGCCCTCCCCTCCCAGAGCCGGGACTGGGGATATTGGCTGCGGACTGAGGAAGTTTATTAGGATGCAGGAGTTTGTGAGGACGGGTTCTCCTTAGTGGCGACTACAACATAGACGGGGTCGGTGTAGTGCGGCGACTGGGGAGAGATGTTTAGAGCGCGGATATTTTCCCAGCCTCCTGAGTTCTGGAAGTATGATGCGATGAGCGAAGCGCGCTGCTTGTCATCCAGGGACTGCCAGATCGCTACAGCCTTTGTCGGGAACATCCGATTGGAATAGATTACATGGAATGCGGCGCCCGGGATCAGGACACGATTGACTTCCCGAAATACCTCGACGGGCTTGACCAGGTACTGGATGGATACAGTCACAACGGCGGCGTCAAGGCTGCAATCTTCGAGAGGCAAATTTGGGTCGGCGTTGAGGTCGTGGACTATGCGGTCGTGCAACTGGGGATTCTCGTTGAGTTCGATTGCATTCAGTCCCAGCCCTATCAGGCGACTGATGGGCAGGTCATGCGGCATGTGTGAGCGCCAGCTGGACATCAGGTCGAGGATGTGGCTGTTGCGCGGCAGAACTTCGCTGAAGTAGGCGCTGATCGCGCCGATCGCGGGATAGTCGATGTGGACGACAAGTCGCGGCTCGTCATAAAAGAGGCTGTCATCAGACTCATCGTGCCGCCTGAACATGTCGGGTGGATAGAGGCTCTGCCCTTCGCCCTTTTCCAACGGTATATGACCTCAACCAAGTTTTGAAGAATAGACAGTAAGAGTGGATTCAATGGCTAGCAAGTGGGATTTAGGCAAGGACGACTGGATAGATGCGGCTGACGAGGCTTTGGAATTCGTGGGGGATGTGGACGCGCGCGGATTGATCCTTTATCGCTTCGAGGGGCAATATCTGCCGGCGCTCCAGAAGGCTCGAAATGCTGAGCAGATTTGGAGGGCGTGGAATGCCTTCTACAGCTACCTCACATTTCGGGAGTCGCGACGAAAATTTTTCTCCTTATCGGACAATGACGCGCTAAAGGTTATAGCGACCTTGACCGATGTCCTTGAATTGCCTCCCTATTCGGCGGACTAGAAAGGGCATCGGTGGTTAGGCATGGGAAAATCGGGAGTCGTCTTTAACTCACTGTGGAATTGGGGTTTCTGACAGAGAGGTCATCAACTACCTTGTCGCGATCAGTGCCGGACGACCAAGGGGTGGGAATTACGTTGGTGCCGAAGAGTTCGACTAGCTGCTTGTCCGGCTCGCCGTCTATGAGGTGCTCGGTGAACCAGCCCTCATCTTGCTGAACGACTTTAATCTCGCGGTTCTCGCCTGTCCATCCGAAACTGACCATCACGGGTGCGTCCATCTTTTGTCTCCTATAAATGCTTGATGCATGCATTGGTGGATTGATTGAGACCTCAGATACCAGGGAAGGGTCGTTGGGTTTCTACCGTTTCACGCTTCAATGTTAGATTTTAGAAAACTGGTTACCAGATAGTCAATATCCATGTCATTTAATTGAAGATCTGGCGGCTACGACAACGAGGAACGCCGCTCACTTTAGAAGGTGAGCGGCGTTCTGATTGGCTATTGCCTTACTGCACAATTGCGGCTGATCCCGAATTTAGTTTCGGGACGCGCCTGACCTGAAGCAGTCGTAGCAGTAGACCGGGCGTGCGCCAGTGGGCCTGAAAGGAACCTCGTCCTCCTTGCCGCACTCTGCGCAGGTGATGGAGTAGGTCTGGCGACTGCCGCCGCCGAATCCACCGCCACCGCCGCCACCGAATCCACCACCGCCGCCGCCTGCGCCGCCACGGTTATAGGAAGCGCGACGCGAGCGCCGACAATCCAAGCAGCGCTTAGGCTCGTTGGTGTAGCCTTTCTCCGAATGATACTGCTGATCGTCAACAGTAAAGATGAAATCCGAGTTGCAATCCGAACATTGAAGCGTTCTATCCTGAAAGACCAATTTGATCTCCTTAAGAAAAATTCGTTGCCTACTGAATATCGCCGGGGCATCTGAATCTGCTTCAGGAGTCGCCGGGTACTATTTTCAGAACAACCAAGCCAAGTATAACACAGAGAGTGAAGGCAATCAATTGAATTGTGAATGTTTTGACGCCAGAAGTTGACCGAGAAAATGTCGGCTGGTAACTTTAGGCGAGCATCCCGGGAGAAATGATGTTTTCGTAGGCAGTGTAAATCGGGGAAAGTAGGATGAATGCTGGGAACATTGCGCCATCAGACATACGGCGAGTTGCGGTGCTGGGCGCAGGCACGATGGGGGCGCAGATTGCAGCGCTTATTGGGAGTTGCGGCGTGGATTGCGACCTGCTGGACTTGAGCGTTGATATGGTCGAGGACGCCCAGAGGCGACTCATGACGATGCGGCCCAGGGTTGTGGATGACCACGCTGTGTTGGAGCGGATTCGGGCGGGGTCCTTCAGGACTGATCTGCATCGACTCCGGGAGTCAGACTGGATTATCGAGGCGATCGTAGAGCGGGAACAGCCTAAGCTGGAATTGTGGAGCGAAGCGGCGCTATATGTGCGAGGAGATGCCGTGCTGAGCACGAACACTTCCGGCATACCGATCGCTCAGATCGCGAGGGCGCTACCCTCGGCGGCTCGAGGACGGTTTCTTGGGACGCACTTCTTCAATCCGCCTCGCTACCTGCATCTTCTTGAAATCATTCCCACCGATGAGACTGAGCCTAGCGTGGTTGCCACGGTTAGAAGTTTCGCGGAGGATGTGCTTGGGAAAGGTGTCGTGGAGGCGCACGATGTGCCCGGGTTCATCACGAACCGAATTGGCTGCTTCTATTTCCTGGCGGCGATGAGGGCGGCGGACGAGTACGGCTTGACACCGGACGAGGCCGATGCCGTGTCAGGTCCGCTGATAGGGCGGTCGAACAGCGCGACATACAGGACGATAGACATCGTCGGCCTAGATATACTGTTGGACATATGCGATAACACACGCGCTGCCGTTGAATCAGAGGCGGAGCAGAGGGTTTTTGAGCCACCGGAGTATCTGCGGGAGATGCGTCGCAGGAATTGGCTGGGCAACAAAAGCGGGCAGGGCTTCTATAAGCGTGTGAGGCAAGGCGGCGAATCGCGTATTCTGGCTCTGAATACTGGTGAAATGAGTTATGCCGAGCGCCGAAGGGATGCACTGGCAGAATTGTCAGAAATAAGAGCGATAAAGGATACGGGTGAACGGCTTAGAAACCTAGTCGTATCCGGCGACTCGACAGGGCGCTTCGCATGGCGCACGCTTTCAGCCTTGATGGCGTTCTCGGCGGCGAAGGTAGGCGAGGTTGCGGATGATGTGGTGAGCATCGACAGGGCGATGCGCTGGGGGTTCAACTGGGAACTCGGACCTTTTGAGACTTGGGATGTGTTGGGAGTGGCGGAAACGGTGAAGCGTATGGATGCTGATGGTCTGGGAGTACCAGGATGGGTGGAGGACATAGCGGGGAGTGGCGGAAGCTTCTATTGTTATGAGGACGGGAACCTGATGCAGGCTACACCATTTGGCAAGTACTCGAGAGTCTTGGACTGAGGCCGGGTTGTGTCTGCCGAATCCTGCCCGCTCTGCCTCTCTGCGGGCACGATGCCGTTTCATAAGGGAGGCAAGGCGTCTGCCTACCGTGACTTCTTCCGGTGCGGCGAATGTGACATGGTATTCGTACCGCGCTCGCAGTTGCTCGACCCGGCAGGACAGAAGGCTCGCTACTTGGAGCATAACAACGATATTGACGATCCTGCATATCGCGATTTTCTGGGAAGAATGTACTATGCGCTGCGCCCTCATCTGAAGCCGGGAGCTCGAGGGCTGGACTATGGGGCTGGACCGGGGCCTGCGCTGCAGCGGATGATGATAGAGGACGGCTTTGAGGCGTACACCTATGACATCTTCTTTTATCCGGACGAAGCCATATTATCAACCACATATGATTTTGTCACATGCACTGAGACGGCGGAGCACTTCGACGACCCAAGGCGAGAATTCGACTCGCTGGACGGCCTGATGCGCTCCGGCGGCTGGCTAGGTGTAATGACCGGAATGTTGGAGCAGTGGGATGAATTTCCCGGATGGTACTATCATCGCGACCCAACGCATGTGAATTTCTTCAGTAAGAGTACGATGCAGTGGATTGCGAGACATTATAACTGGGGCGAATGCTTCCCGAGGGAGAATGTGGCGCTGTTCAAAAAGAATTAAGTGTGGGAAATAGAGCGAGCGCCGATGCACGTGAACTTGCCGCGTAGTGCGGCGAGTCGGTGCTCGTTGAAATGAGGTGCTTGTTCGGCTATACTCGGCGCAAGTGACACGGTTCTGAGGTTCATCTAACAGTTCAGGAGGTCAGTTATGGTAAAGCCAAGGCAGTTGGGACATTTGGTTCTCCGTGTGCGTGATCTGGAGGCGTCTGAGAAGTGGTACTCCGAGGTGCTGGGGCTTCACACTACGACCAAGCGCCCGGGCGGTATGACATTCATGAGTGCAAAAGAGGGATCTTCCCACGAATTGGCCCTGATGAGTGTGGGGCCGGATGCACCGGGTCCGGAAGAGACGCGTGTCGGTCTATATCACTTCGCGTGGGAGATGGATTCGTTCGAGGACCTGAAGGAACTCTACGAGCACATGAAGGCGAAGGACGTGAACATCGGCGGCATCGGCGACCACGGCATTTCGATGGGTGTGTACCTCTTCGACCCTGATGGCAATGAGATCGAGGTCTATTACGAGATGCCCAAAGAGGAATGGCCGGATAGCGAGTATCTGTTCGCGGGAGAGTATCCGGAGAAATTGGAAGCGGAAGAGGTGGCGGTGTAGCCAGACTTTGATGTAGGCAGGCGCTGGTGATGCAGGTCATCCAGCGCCTGCTTTTTATTCAACTGTTCTTACGAAGAAATTCGATGGACGGCTAAGCAAGGGAGGTTCAATATGGTAAAGCCAAGGCAGTTGGGTCATATTGTGATACAAGTACGCGACCTTGATGTGTCTGAGAGATGGTATTCGGAGGTTCTGGGGCTTAAGACGATGAAGAAGTACCCCGGAAGGATGACATTCATGAGCGCAAGGGATGACAGCACTCACGAATTGGCATTGTCCAACGTCGGTCCTGATGCTCCTGGTCCTGATTCGACTCGTGTCGGACTGAACCACTTCGCCTGGGAGATGGACTCGTTCGAGGACCTAAGGGAACTCTACGAGCACCTGAAGGCGAAGGATGTTAACATCAGGAACATTGGCGACCATGGCTTGTCTCTCGGTGTGTATATCACCGACCCGGACGGAAACGGGATTGAAGTCTATTACGAGATGCCGAAGGAAGAGTGGCCGGAAGAAGGTGTGCTGTTCAGAGGGGAGTTCCCGCGCAAACTAGAGGCCGAAGAGGTCGCCGTCTGAAGCCGCCGAAGCGCCTAAACCATGCCTATTTCCTCGATTGGCTGCCAGCGGTATACAGAGATGAATTCAGCAATGACGCCCCTGCATGTGCAGGGGCGTTGCTTTGTGCGGCAATGGCGGTTGGGCGAATCGAAAAGGTTAGTCGCTACGGAAGTGGTCCCAGCCTCCTGCGCCGACTTCGAGCACGTTCCCGCTTTCATCTAACACGATTATGCCCTGCCCTACCTCGAGTACTCTGCCGATAACGGTTATCGGGGTGCTTATGGTCGTTGCGACACGGCCTATCACCTCTGCGGACGAGGTGAAGAGCAGCTCGTAATCCTCTCCGCCGCCGATGGCGAGGGCAAGCCACTCATCGGGGAAGACGGCTTTAAGGCGGTGGTCAACGGGTATGAGCGGGGATCGAACTTGCGCGCCGACGTTGCTGGCACGGCAGAGTTTTCCGAGGTCGTCCCGGAGGCCGTCGCTGATGTCCATCGCGCAGCGCACGCCGAGTTCGGCAAGTGTCTCGCCTTCTGATACGCGCGGCACGGGCCGATTATGGGCGTTCTTCAGGAATGCGGCGGCATTCAGTTCGGTAACGCCTGCGCCTTCCGCAAGCAGCTTGAGGCCACCTCCGGATGAGCCTAGAGTACCTGTGACTGCGATCAGGTCGCCGGGCTTGGCCCTGTCACGCAGCATGAGTTGTTCAGGGGTGCCCCGGAGGGCTGCACCTTCCAACGCAATAGATATGAAAAACACGGGCGATTTCACGATGTCGCCGCCTACGACCGCGCCCCCGCATGTTTCCGTGAGGTCCATCATGCCCTTGTACATCTCGACTAAGCCGTCGACAGGGAGGTCTCCACGGAGTCCAAGCGTTACCGTGGCATAGGTGGGCGCACAGCCCATCGCCGCTACGTCGCTGATGTTGGTCGCCAACGCCTTCCAACCAAGGTCGCGCCAGCCAGTGTACCGCAAGTCGAAGTGGACGCCCTCGACCATCGTGTCTGCCGTGAAGACTCGCACGCCTGACGGGGAGCTCCAGGCCGCTGCATCGTCGCCAATGGCGCGCAGCATTTGGAATCCGCGCTCATCCAAGGACTTAATACACTGCTGATTGCGGTCGGCTATGGCAGACGCGAGCGCGTCTATAAGTTCAAATTCGCCTAGTTCTCTAACTAACATTGCGCACGCATTATATCCAGACTGCTGCGGCTCTCTCAACAATGACATGGCGGGGGGATTGTCATGGTGATAGACAGGACGCGCATTGAGGGATTACGATAGATCGGGTTCAGGTTACCAGATACGATGGGAGACAGTAAGTTGGCATTTACAGACATTATCTACAGCAAAGTGGACGGAGTGGCTCGAATTACGATTAACCGTCCGGAGGTGTATAACGCGCTGAGGGGCAAGACCACGGACGAGATGGTGGTTGCGCTGCACGATGCGCGAGACGACGACAGCATCCGCGTAGTCGTTATTGCGGGATCGGGACCGAACGCATTCTGCTCAGGGCGCGACCAGGCGGAGGACCGCTCCAGCCCCGAGTACAGCGGAGCGAGCGAAGAGGACTTCATGAACATCATCCGGCGATTGCCGAAACCCGTCATAGCGGAAGTGGACGGGTTCGCTATTGGTTCCGGCAACATACTGGCGTACATGTGCGACTTTACAGTAGCCTCGGAACGCTCCACATTCGGGCAGACCGGGCCGCGTGTGGGCAGTCCGGCTGCGGGCTTTGGCGTAGGCTACCTCGCCAGCGTGGTAGGGCAAAAGAGGGCGCGGGAAATCTGGATGCTTACGCAGCAGTATTCGGGCAGGAAGGCTTATGAGTTCGGATTGGCGAACTCGGTGGTGCCGCATGAGCAACTGCGCACGGAAGTCGATCGGTATTGCGCGCTGATAAAGAATAACAGCCCCGTGATACTGCAGTTGGAGAAGATCACATTCAACGAGATGACAGAGTATGCGGAATCCATTCCGAACCCGACCGACCGGTATGCGCGTGATTACATAATGTCCGAAGAGGCTGAGGAACGGCGACTGTCGTTCATAGAGCGGCGTCCAATTGACACGTCGAAGAACATGCCGCTCGTTAAGACCGACAAGAACTGACAGGTAATATCAGGACAGGATCAAAACCATGAGCAATAATTCGGGTGTCAATCTCAACTTAAATCTGCCATTTGCAGCGGCCGGCGTAGCATTCAACATAAAGGTAGAGGCTGCGGGTGACGGACCGTCCAAATTTGGCTTGAACGCGACGGACTTGAGCGGCAAGAATGCCTTGCCTTTCACAGTCGATGTATCGCCGTGTCTTGCGGACTGGGTGCGGGGATACTCACGCTGGCTGGTGCGAGCGGGCGTGACTGCCACGCATGACACTGAAAGCATCAGCGGCACCTTCCGCGACGGGATGACGGTTGAGCAGACTCTGCTTGGCATGCGCGAAGCATGCGACATGATACGGCAGCGGTTTGAGCTTTACGAAGAGAGCGTCATTTTTTAGAACTTCCCTGCCCTAATCTTCGTCTTTTATACAGGTCATCCTGTAGCCGTTCATCAGCTCTTCGATCTCCTGTAAGTCGTTTGCGGTCAAGACCCAATCCGCGCCTTTCGCGTTGTGATAGACCTGCTCGGGTGACTTGGCGCCGACAAGCGCGGAGGATACGGCAGGGTTCGCAAGCACCCATGCGATGGCGAGCTGTACAATGTCTCTGCCGTTGTCACGCGCCCAGCAATCGAGATGCTGCGCGACCTCGTAAACCTGTTCAAAGTCATGACCGCGGAAGAAACTGAAAAGCCTGCGCTCATCGTCGGGAGCGAATTGGTGACCAGGCTTGTGCTTTCCAGCCAGAACTCCCTTTGACAGAACTGAGTGCGGTATGACGCCGATGCCGTTTTGCAGGCAATATGGCAGCACATCGTCCTCAAGGTCACGCCACATCAGATTGTAGCGGGGCTGCGAGCTATGGATGGTGGCATACTGCATCGCTTCCCGTGTCTGCTCAGGCGAAAAGTTGGACACGCCAATGAACCGAACTTTTCCGGCATCGCGCAACTTGACCATGTTTTCCATTGTGTCGGCAATGGGCCAATCTGGAGATGGGCTGTGAAGCTGATAGAGGTCGATATAGTCCGTGCCGAGTGTGGTGAGGCTGTTCTCAAAAGCGTTCGCCAAGTGTTCGGCGGAGTGGTCGCTTCCTGACAGCTTAGTCGCGAGAAAGACTTCATCACGCCTGCCTCTGATTGCCTTGCCTACGACTGTCTCGCTGGACTGGTAACCCTCGGCAGTGTCGATGAAGGTCATGCCGACTTCAAGGGCCGCTTCAACCGCGGCTATGCCCTGCTCTACCGGCACATTACCAAGACCGCCGCCGATGGGCCATGCTCCAAAGGCTATGGCGGAGACGAGAGGGCCGTCTTTGCCAAGTTGACGCTTTTCCATGCAGGACGTTACTCCAATCTACTTTCAATATCCCGGCTGTATCTGATCAAGAGGTATCCAAGCGCGCCGGCAGCCAGCGAAGCGATGAGAATAGCCAATTTGGATTGCACAACCAGCGCCTCGTCAGTGAATGCCAATCCGGTTACGAAAATAGCCATCGTAAAGCCGACGCCTCCGAGCAGCGCGGCCCCTGCAATCTGTACCCAGCTAATATCTCTTGGGAGCGATGCAATCCCCGTTTTGACCGCAATCCACGCGAATAGAATTATGCCAATTGGCTTGCCGATAACAAGTCCGACAATTATGCCAACCGTGACAGGAGAAGCAAGCGCTCCTGCGGCGCCTTCGCCCAGAGATACACCTGCGTTCGAGAGGGCGAAGACGGGCATAATTGCGAACGCTACCCACGGATGCAGGACATGTTCAAGGCGCTGAAGTGGCGACTCGACCTCCTTAGACGCATCCTCTAATTCCTCAAGTACGCCTCGCTGCGTCTCTGTTGTCAGGGCATAGGTGCCGCGACGAGCGCCGCCTGAGCCTTCGCGCTCAAAGAGGTCCATCAGTGTCCTGCCACGTGCAACAAACTGCTCAGGATCAATGCGGACTCGCATAGGAATGGTCATTGCGATGAGTACACCGGAGACGGTGGCGTGAATGCCGGACTCGAAGAAGGAGACCCAGATGACTACGCTTACCAGAAAATACACAAGGGTGTTGCGAACGCCGGATACATTTAGCGCGACCAACAAGAATAGCAACCCTACACCGATTCCCAGATTTACCCAGTTGATTGATTCGGTGAAGAAGATCGCTATAACAGTAATTGCGCCTATGTCGTCCACGATGGCGAACGCGGTCAGAAAAACCTTCAGAGACAGCGGCGCTCGTGTGCCGAGCAATGCCAGCACTCCGAGCGAGAAAGCGATGTCGGTTGACATGGGGATGCCCCAGCCACGCGCCGCTTCGCCATCGCTGTTGAGAAGCAGATAGAACGCAGCCGGGAGAATCATTCCGCCAAGAGCCGCTACGATGGGAAGCGTGGCGCGACGCACTGACGCCAGTTCTCCGAGAAGAAGGGAGCGCTTTATCTCAAGTCCGACGACGAAAAAAAACACCGCCATTAGGGCGTCGTTTATCCAGAAGTGGAGTGTCTTGTCCAACAGAAAATCGTGAAACCCGAATGCTAAGTGAGTTTCCCAGATTTCCTCGAATGCGTGGTCACGTGGGGAGTTTGCCAACACAAGTGCTGATACTGCGGCAATCAGCAGAAGAATGCCGCCCGCAGCTTCTTCGTGAATGAACCGCTGTACAGGGACTAGCAGCCTGTCGATGGGCGGCTCTTCACGGTGGCGTAATCTGTTGATTAGTCTCTGCATCAAGGCGTTGCTGTCGATCTTGGTTTAGTTGGCCGCCGGTGCACCACTCTACTGACCGTCGTGCAAGAGGTACATTGACGGCCTGTAAACCGAAATCAGGGAGCCGCTGCCATACCCTAAGTTGCCGCTGCCACCACTCAGCAGAGCTGTTTCATTACCCATAATCACGGCGGAGGCTGCGCTGAGGGAGATTGGCACACTTATGCCGGTTGGCACTTCGACTCGGATGCGGACGGCGTAGGAGATAACACCGCGCTCGGTGCGCGCCTCGCTGCCGATAAAGCTGACGCTGCCGCCAAATGTAGTGTCACCCACACTCTCGATGTTGACGATGGCGGTCGCCCCTTCCCTGACATATGGTCTGCCAGACGCGTCGATTACGCCCTCTATCTCAACCACATCAGTCGAGACGATGCTGATGGCTATGAGTTCGTCGCCGACCGGGTCGTCAACCTCGACATTGACGAGTGCAACCACGCCGTCCATTGGCGATGTGATTGTCGCTCCATCAAGGGCTTCCCGCGCCTTGTCCAACGTTGCCCGTGCCAGAGCGAGTTCCGCTTCCGCCGCCCTTATCTGGTCGCGCACCAGGTCCTGGACGACATTGACGTAGGTCTCAGTATTCCTGAGGGCAGCGGACGCGAGTTCGAGATGCCTTCCCGCCCGCCCTACATGAAGTTCGTCGTCCTGCGCACGGTCGAGCGCGTCGTTGGCTTCCACGAGAGCGACTTCTGCCTGGCTGAGCGCCGCACGCGCAAGCGCGACATTGAGCGGGTCGATGTCGACTGTCAGTTCGGCAAGATCGTATTCGGCTTCCTGCAGGGACGCCTCCGCGAGCTGCAGGCGCTTCTCGGCACTCTCCACGAGGCTGGCATCCGGACCATCCTCCAATTCCTGGAGAGCATCCTGGGCGTCAGACAGAATGGCTTCCGCGGCAGCTACGGCGTCTTCGGTCTGTTCAGTTGTCGTGGCTACGTTGTTGCGCGCCGCTTCGAGGGCATCTTGCGCCCGATCATAGGCATCGTAGGCGTTTTGCAGTTCACGCGTAATACAGCGCTGTGTCCTGGCGAGCGCGTCTTCGTCCGTACAGGTCGGAACTATTCCGCTGAAATCCACGCTGAGGTTGAGCCAAGCCCAGATCGTCAGCTCGTTCCATCGGGTGTCAGGGTTTTCCGGCGTAGGTTCAATGCTGGCGTATTCCGGGTTGAGGCGTTCGAAGGTCGCGTCCAGGTCGATGCCCCAAGCCTGCAGGACTTCGTCGGATGTCATCTGAAGTTCGTCATCAGTCAGTTTGGTGCCTAACCAGAACTTGAACAGGGCGTCATATTGCTCTCTTATCAGGTATTCCCCGTCCTCTGCCTGCATGAACGCATTCTGCGCGGCTGCCTGCGCGTCCGTCATACCCCTGCTGGCGGCTTCCAGTGCGGAGGACGCGAAGCCAACGCCGTTTCGCGCGTCTCGCAGCAACTCTTCAGGAAAGCTGCCCTCTTTGATGTCGTCGTATGCTTCCTCGGCGGCATCCAATTCAACGCGCGCGGCAGCGACTCTCGCCTCTGCGCCGGACACAGCAATCTGCTGCGGTTCCAGCAGGTCATTGAGCTGTTCTCTTGCGCCGTCAAGGGCGATCTCAGACTGGACGACCGCGAACTCCGCGGCGGCGAAATTTAAGCCGGGGCGTTGGAGCAAGTGGTTAAGGGCAGCTTGGGCCTCGTCGAGAGCCACTTCGGCGCTCGCAACCTCCAACACCGCGTTGGCAACCTGTATGTTCGGCTCAAGACGCAGGGCGCTGAGACTATTCTGAGCGGTGGTTACGCTGAGTTGCGCACCGGCGACTGCGGTCTGAAGCTGTGAGATGGTCTGTTCGTCGAGCGATGCGAGTGGCTGATCACTCCGAACGAAATCGCCTTCAGTTACCAAAACTTCACCAACGATGCCTGGAGACTCGAAGGACAAGGACACGGTGTTGGGGAACACGAGGCTGCCCGATACGGGAATCTCACGCGGCCCGGTCTGGGCATGTATGGATGCCGCTGCATCGGCAGGAGCATTGTCAGAAGAATTGCCTCGCCCGCCACAGGAGGCTAGTGCGATTGCGGCAGTCAGCGCCAAGGATAGAATTGCCAGGCGAAAGGCGAAGTTACGCTTTGTCAAGTTGAACAACGGGCTGTTCATTCAGTCTTAACCTCTCTCATTTGCCCGACTGCCGTCGGGCGAGCGCAATTTTAGGATGCAAGGCAAAATGCCCTCGGACATGATAGCACAGGAAGCAGCGACGGGAAGGACTAGCTTGCCAGTAGTCGCTTGGCGATCTCTCTAGCTTCGTCCAGATCCGCAGCGAAGTTGTTCTGCGGGACATGCTGCAGGACGTTGAGCGCTTGAAGGCCGGAAGCCATGAGCCCTGTCAAACCCATTACAATGCAGTCCGTGTCCTGATCAATGGCAGTGTCTATCATCTGCTCTACCACGAGCGCGGCGCTGTCATCAATGTAAACCGTATCGGAGAAGTCAAGGATGACGACTTCGTGCTCGCTTATATCGGTGCTGATCGCTGTTATCAGCTTGCTGGATGAGGCTACCGAGAAACTTCCTCTCAGCGCTACCAATCCGACCCGCGCAGAGAATGGGTCTATTTCTTTAGATTGGTCGTCCAGAGAGCTATTGTTGTAAAGGAATGATTGATCTAGAAGCGGAACTGAAACCACGCTGTCCAACTCCATTCTTTCGAATTGGCGCGCGCTCGCCATGCCCGCCGCAATCAGCCCAATAGCGACGGCCGTGATCAAGTCCAGGAACACCGTTAGTCCGAGAGTAATGAGCATCACGAGAAGGTGCTCCGGCTGGACACGGTGGATGCGCGTGATGAAGCGCCAGTCTATGATATCCCAGCCGACTTTCATTAGTATTCCTGCGAGAACTGCGTGGGGGATCGCCTCGACATACTTGCCCAACCCCAGAACTAGCGCGAGCAGAATGAGTGCGCGCAATGCCCCCGAGATCTGGGTTCGTCCACCGGCGCGGATGTTGACCACGGTGCCCAGAGTGGCGCCCGCTCCCGGGATGCCACCTATGAATCCCGAGATCATGTTGCCTAGTCCCTGCCCCACCAATTCGCGGTTCGGATTGTGTCTTGTGCGTGTCATCGAATCGGCTATGAGTGAAGTAAGCAAACTGTCGATGGAGCCTAGCAGGGCGATAGTCAGAGCGGGTGAGAAGGCCCGAACCAGGAAGCTAGGGTCAATCACCGGCAATTGAGGACTTGGCAGGCCAGTTGGAACATCGCCGATAACCGGTGTACCAGATAGCCAGAAGACGCCCATCAGCGTGCCGACGACAAGCGCGGCTAGTGTAGGAGGCAGGAAGCGCCGCAGGCGGCTGGGCCAGAGTATGCCAACTATGAGAGTCGCGCCGGCAATCGCAATGGCGCTGAAGTTGACATTGTCGAGGTGACTCATCGCATTGGGCCAAGTTGTTGCCGCGGCAAGCGGCCCGCCTGAAGCGGCAGGCTCGCCTATGAAGGGCAGAACTTGCAGTGTTATGATGATGATGCCGATGCCCGACATGAACCCGGAAATTACCGAGTACGGCGTGTAGGCAACGAAGCGCCCGATTCGGAGTACACCCAGCAGAACCTGGATCAGTCCCGCCATGATAGCTATGGTGAATGCTTCGGCGAGGCTGGAGGCGTGTGTGGTGACGATGACCGCCATCGCTACGGCCATTGGGCCGGTGGGGCCGGAAATCTGAGAGCGAGTGCCTCCGAAGACCGATGCAAAGAATCCGACCGCGATGGCACCGTAAATTCCGGCGACGGCTCCAAGCCCTGACGCCACCCCGAAGGCAAGCGCCACTGGCAATCCTACCACGGCTGCCGTTACACCGCCGAAGAGGTCTCCGCGAAAGGTTTGGAGGTCGTACTTCATCCTCTAGGGCCTTTGACGGTCTTGTTCGTCTGTGGCTTCTTAGGATGTTTGCATAATACAGATCTGTTAGTTGATATATATACAACGGCGAGCTTATAAGAGAGTACACTTTCAAAGGGAAAAGTGCGAGTGCCAAAAAGCAGGTAGGGGAAGAAATGCCATAAGGCCACATACCGAATCGAGTGAGAAGTTCGGGAAAAGTAAGGTCGGTAGGATTGAGCGCCATTGACGAGCGGTAGGCGCCGTTGGCGATGGCGACTGGGGGGCGCAATTCGCGAGTGCGGCAGTCTTTCCTGGAAGGATGGTGGGCCATCGTGGACTCGAACCACGGACCTCAGTCTTATCAGGACTGCGCTCTAACCGGCTGAGCTAATGGCCCACAGAGGATAGGTTGTTGATACGGCTACTCGACGGCTTTGCCTGTGGCAGGGTCGAATTCGACAACAATCTCAACGGGAGCGTTGCGCGCGACAATGAGTTCCATCGGCTCCGACAGGCTATCGTTGACAGGCTGATGCACGGAGTCAGGCGGAACGTATATGAAGTCGCCCTGCGCTATGTTCAGCGTCTTTTCGAGGCGCTTGCCCGTGAGGAAGCGCCCTTTGCCGCTCACAACGTAGATTGCGGACTCGCAATTGACATGGTAATGCGGGCTGGAGGCACACGCCGGTGGGATGGTCGCGATTGCAAGGTGTATGCCTTCCGTGCCGGCCAAGGCTTTCGATACGCCCGCCAGGCGTGTCATGCTGCCTGACGAGACTTCGACCTCAAGACCGTCGGGATGTATAACTGTACAAACTGCGTCAAGTTGCTTGTCCATGATAGAAAAGTATATCATTCGGCGGCGCGCAAGGGAATAGAAATTTTCGCGCAACCTTTATCTGTCTGTATCGACGGCGAATCAGGCTCCGACAAGAAGCTGAGGCACGATTGGCGAAGGAAGAGTTCAAGTTCAAGTTCAGGCTGCGAGTGCGCTGGGGCGAGTGCGACGCTCAGGGCATCGTGTTCAACGCTCAGTACATGAACTTCATCGAGGTGGCTCAGGCGGAATATTTTCGCAATCTGGGACTGCGCCTGTACAGCGACGAGTTGCGGAGTCGCTTCGACCTCGCCACCGTTAAAGCCACTTTTGAGTTTATGGCTCCCGCGCGAGTTGACGACATGCTGAGCATCTACACCGGCGTCGCCCGAATCGGCAACAGAAGCATCACATTCAACACCGAGATGTACTTTGAAGACGCCGAGCAGCCCTGCGCCCGTGCAGAGGTAATCTATGCGAACTTCGACGCCGATACGGGCGTCGCGCGGCGCATCCCTGACGACATACGCGAAACTATCAGCGAGTTTGAGAAGATGGAGCAGCCTTGTCGTGCGCCTAGTCCGTGTTGACCTTAACAATCAATGCTGCGTTTGCCATGATCGTGACATCGCCGGAGCCCTCTCTGCCCTCAATCTCTAAGCCTCCCTGCACGACATTCAACACACCTTTGCCGTGAGGAAGCACACTGAGAACCTCGTCGTGGTTCACGGCGTCGGGCTTAGGAATGCCGATGGTTACTTCAACAATCATCTCTTGCGATGTGTTGGGACCGAGTAAACCGAGAAACATCAGGCTGCTCTGGTGAACGGCGTTCCATGTCGCGCGCTTTGCGGCTTCGGTGTAGTTCTGTCCATGCAGGTCAATTCCCATGCCCATTTCGAGAATCGCAGGTGTCAGCGGCATCGTTTCTCCTCCCATAATTGGCTACACTTTTATTCGTAGAATGAAAGTGTGCGTCTAACCTGCACGGGTGTCAAGCAAGAGTGCATCGTCGCCCACGTGCAGGATAGACATGAACGGGGAGCGCCTGCTAAAATCGCTTGCGTAAGCGGGAGTAGCTCAGGGGTAGAGCATCTGCTTCCCAAGCAGAATGTCGCGGGTTCAAATCCCGTCTCCCGCTCCATTTTTCAATCGGGACTGTCCTGCAGTGTTGGCTTATTTTCCTTGACTCATTTCATAGAGGATGTTCTGCGTGAGTCTCAGTAGTTCGCCTGCAGATGACAGTTGAGTGAGCCACCTATTGGCGAACCGCGATAGTTTCAAGGAGAGGTTATGCCTATCATAAACAGGGATGACTACGAGAAGACTGAGCTTTCGCCAGGTGTTGATCGCTGGGCGCTAGTTGACGGCGAGAAGGGTTCGGAGTCAACGAGCGTGGGAGATGTCGTCGTGGGCGTGGACGGCATTGTGCCTACGCACATTCATCCGACCGAAGAGGCAATGGTTATTCTGGAAGGCGAAATGGACGCCATACTTGGCAATGAAGTGATAACCGTCCGTGAGGGTCAGACGGTGCTCGCGCCTCCGGGAGTGCGGCACGGTTTCGTGAATCGCTCCGGAGCTCAAGCTCGCGTGCTTGCCATTTTCCCGACCGCAAATATGGAACGTACTTTGGTGGACTGATTCTTTCCCTCGGACAAATATCCTTCACATTCCCCTATTCCATGAGGAGCCACAATGCAGGCAACTGCCAAGCGCGTAGAAGAGGTCGTCGAGAACATCAGGGAGTTGTCGGTGCAGTTCGCACAGCAACGCGCCGAAAGACATAGGAGGCGGGCGCTGGACAAAGCCGACTTCGATGCGCTGCACGACGCGGGCTTTCATCTGACGGGCGCGCCCCCGGAGATGGGTGGCATCAATGGTGGCGTTAAGGAGTTCACGCGTCCGCTGTGCGAGATGCTGCGCATCCTAGCGAAGGGCGATCCTAGCGTTTCACTGGTGGCGTCAATGCACCCGGCCGTCCTTGGCGGGTGGCTGGAAGTTCCTGAGGCTCCCCCACCCTACACAGACGCATGGGAGAAGCAACGCAGGACAATTTTCGAGACCGCGCTTGAGGGTTGCTGGTGGGGCACCATCATATCGGAGCCCGGCAGCGGAGGCGATCCTTCTAAGAGCCGGTCGGTCGCAAAGCCGCGCCCTTCCGACGGCAAGTATCTCATCAGCGGACAGAAACATTTCGGAAGCGGTTCTGGAATGACATCGTTTATGATTACGCAGGCGGTGCCTGAAGGCGAATCAGCGCCGGATGTGTTCTACATGGATATGCGCGGGGTGCCTTGGGACGGCTCTGCAGGAGCGGAGCTTGCGCGGGCTTGGGACGGGCACGGCATGACCGCCACACAAAGTCACGCGATGAACTTCAAAGACATGCCAGCCACACGCGCAGCATGGCCCGACAATCGGCAGCGGCAGCGCGCGCGCGAAATTGCAGGTCGACCGGCAGGGCATCTTTTTACTTCCGTAATTGTCGGTGTTGTGGAAGAGGCAGTGGAGAATGCTCGTAAGCAGGTTCAAGCCAAGAAAGGCTCCATGCGACCCTTTGAGCAGGTGGAGTGGTCGAGGGTGGAGATGGAGGCTTGGCTGATTCAGCAAGCCTACGAAGGTGTGCTTCGGGATGTTGAGGCAGGCAACGGAAACGCCACACGCAGCGGACTGCTATGCAAGGAAGCAGTGGCCGAAATGGCGGAGTCGGTGTTGCTGAGGATAAGCAAGGTCGTGGGCGGTGGAGCGTATTCGCGCAGTTCGCCGTATGGTTTCTGGCTTCAGGATGTACGGGCCTTAGGCTTCCTACGGCCGCCGTGGGGGTTCGCCTTCGATCGCATCTTTGATGGGAGCTGATGGGATGGGTATAACGCGGCCACTGGTCTTGAGCGGAGTGAATGTAATTGATGGCATTTCGCCGGCACCGATCAGGGGTGCCAGTGTAACGATCGAGGACGGGCGCATTGCTGAGGTGGTGGATGGAAGCAAGTCGCCTGACACTCGAGATGCCCAAGTTCTCGAACTTGACGGCGCGTACCTGCTTCCTGGATTGTGGGATGTTCATGTCCATCCAGAATACCCTATCGAGCCGGGAACCACAGTCGCACAGCAGACGGCTGATTTCGGCGCACAGCTATCTCGGGCGCTCACAAATGGAGGCGTAACGAGCGTGCGCTGCGGTGGCGCTGCAAATTTCATGGATGTAGCGTGGAAGCGCATTTTCGAATCCGGCAAGATGATCGGGCCGCGTGTGTTTGCCAGTGGATATTTTCTGACCACGACCGGCGGACACTTTCTGACTTCGGGTCAGGCGAAGGAGTGCGACGGACCATACGGCTTCGTTCAGGCGATTCGCGAGCAGATGAAGGGTGGCGTGGACCACATCAAGCTAAACCTATCCGGCGGGATCATGGGACCGCCCTGGGATCTACACAAGCACTCCTTTTTGCTGGAGGATGAACTGAAGGCTGCGTTCGCGCTCTGCCATCAGCGTGAGTTCAAGGTGATGGCGCATGCCACGAATCCGGATGCAGTGAAGGCAGCTATCCGGTTGGGGGCGCACACGGTTGAGCACGGCTATATACAGGACGAAGAGTGCCTGGACCTGTTTAAGAGCAGCGGCGCGTGGTACGTTCCAACACTGGCGATTTCGCATCTTACTCACGAGCAGGCGGCAAACGACTGGGAGAAAGAGTGGGTGGAGCGACGGCAGATCGCTGCAGACCTGCAACGTCGTGCGAACGATGCGAGCGACGAGCATGCGAAGTGGTTCAAGCGAGCGCTGGATAAGGGCATCAAGATGGCGCTCGGTTCGGACATTCGCCCGTTGAGCGAGGCTGCGCTGCTGGAAATGGGGCTATGGGTGCGCGATGGCGCGACTCCGTGGCAGGCGATTCAGGCGGCGACTCGCAATGCGGCGGAACTTTGTGGCGTGGGCGATGAACTCGGTACTGTGGAGGCCGGCAAGCTGGCGGATTTGATCGTTGTGGAGGACAATCCGCTGGACGACATCGGCAACATTCGAGAATTGATGTTGGTGATAAAGGATGGGCAGATCATGTCCGACAAGCGCGGATAGATAGTGCCTGACAGTGCAACCGACCAGAGTTAGCGTTGGTCGCCGGTCATAAACTCCTGCCGCACAGCTGCAGCAACTGGCGAATCCAGTGCAGCAAGCCGCCTTCCAGTTCAGGCCGCGCTGCCGCCGATATGTTGGTGAGTATCCACATGTAGGTCATTGCCTGATGCAGCGCGCCAAGCGGCCTTGACGCCTCGAATGTATCTGCGAGCCGTTCGATTGGCATTAACGCCGTCCATGGTTCGAGATAAGCATTTCTAAGGCTATTGTCTGCGTCCGGGTTGTCTCTGAGCACACTTTCGTCGAAATAGGCGGCGGAGATTGTCGCCATCTCGAAAAACGGATGAGAAATGCATACATCGGTCCAGTCGAAGAAGGTATATCCGCCATCCCTGATGAGAATATTGCCGCCGAGGTCGCCATGCACTAAGGTGTGCGGCACTCCGAAATCAGCGAGTCGAGCGCACATCAACTTCAGTGGCATCGACAAGGAGCGAAGGTCACCTAACTCGGCATCTGACAAACCGTTTGCACCGCCCGTGAGCATCTGCGAGCAGGAGGCAATCAGCGGGTCTATCATCTCAACCATGCGACCGAGTCGTCTGTCGGGGATGTTAAGCGAGAGCCATTGGTGTACACGCTCCACTTGGTCAACCTGCGCCTGCGAGAATAGGCACAGCGCCTCTTCCCAGCGCGTGATGTCCGGGCATTCGTGGAGCATCTCGCTACCATAGTCTTGCATCAGCAGCCATCCACGCTCAGGCTCAATGGCGAGCGGTGAGGGCAGCAGTTCTGGGCAGCGACCGGCGACAGCCTGCATTGCGAGTCCCTCATGCGCCATGAACGGAGGCGTTGCCTTAAAGTACACATCTCCGTTTTCGGTGCCGACCTTCATTGTGCATGATAGGCCCCATGCGCGCTGCTGCACTATCGGACATTGGATGGTGAAGCCAAGCGAAGCAAGCTGAGAGCCAATCCATTCACAGGCGGCGGCGTGCCAACCTATTGCTTCCCAGGGAGCGCGCAACTCGGATGGGCTGTCGAGATCAGCGAACCATGCTCTGATTACTTGATTGATTGACGGATTTGCAAAGTTAGCCGACAAAACCCTTTCGCGCTCCAGCCATTGTGAGCCGGAAGGTGAAGATGCGCCAGATTCTCGGGCGACGGCGATGAATATGCGCCAGGCGTTCCCGCTGTCTTCGCCTCGGGCGGCGCACTTCAGAGTCCAAACCTCAAAGCCCAACTGCCGGCACATCTCTGCGTTTATATGCTCGACGATGCGTGTGTCCATGGTGTCGGGCGTGAGTGATGGAACCGCACAGCCGTCAGAAGACGGCAGCACGAGTACGCTGCCGTCTTTCGGACGAGCCACTATGACGTGATAATTCACAGTTGCGATTAGAAGGCGCGCCTGTGCGAGAAAGCGCGCTCCTCGTTGGTTATGAACTCCAGCAGCGCCGCTTGCCCGTTCTCAGTCGCTGCCTTTGCGCGCATGATTGCGGCTGCGACATCGTTGGGGTCTTCGACGCGCTCTGACCATCCGCCCATATCGCGAGCGAGGTCGGCATAGTGTCCGCCGAGGTCGCGCGTGCCGTAGAGTCCGTGGGACGTGGACATAGCGTCCGTTTCTATTGCCATTGTGGAGTTGTTGAAGACAACCGTGAGTATCGGAATGTTGCTGCGAACGGCGGTCTCGAAATCAAGGCCCGCCATGCCAAAGGCGGCGTCACCCATGAAGTTCACGACGAACTTATCGGGATCAGCGAGCTTCGCGCCGATGTTTAAGCCAAGCCCTGTGCCCAGTCCATGCGATTTGCCCCAGCCGAGATAGGTTCTAGGTCCGCCTGCCTGATAAAAGGGCATAATCTGGTCGCGGGGGCTGCCTGAGTCGTGAGTGACGATTGCATTATCGGAGTTGATGTTTTGCATGAACTCCCAGATGACGCGGTATGGCGTGATCGGGCTCTGATTGGATGTGAGAGTTGGCATCCACTCGTCTAGCCATTCCTGACGCACGGTGGCAATCTCTTCGGCGACCGAGCCGTCTCCGCGCTGTCTGCCGCCAAGTATGTCCTTGCAGGCGTCGATGAATTGGCGCAGCACCAACTTCGCATCGCCGACGATGGGGTGGTCGATGGAGTAGTTCTTGTCGATATCGATAGGGTCGTTGGTCGCGTGGATGAGCGTCTTACCACTGGGCACAGGCATCGTCATGCCGTGTGTGGTGAAGCTGGTGCCTATGCCGAACAGGACGTCGGCCCTGCTGACGAAATGGTACACCGGGCGGCTCATCACACCGGATCCGCTGCCCAATGCCAAGGGATGCTTTTCGGGAAAGGCGCTCTTGCCTGCCATAGTGGTCATGACCGGGATTTGTGCCAGTTCGGCGAACTCGATCAACTCTTCAGTGGCGTTCGCGTACATCACGCCCTGCCCGGCATGAATGACGGGATTGTCGGCGTTCATCAGGGCTTCGGCGGCGGCCTGTATAGCGGCCGGGTTGCCTGCCGCCGCTGCGGGCTTGACTGGACGATAACCATCCAGGATGCTGTCGGGAACTTCGGAGGTCGCCACATCTGCCGGAATCTCGACCATTACGGGGCCGGGTCTGCCGCGTTTCAGGGCGGCGAATGCTCGGCGCATCGTATCTACGACACGTTCCGGAACGTTTACCTGCTCAATTTGCTTCGTCACTGAGGCGTAGCTTCGGAGCGAGCTATAGTGCGGGAAAATGCCGTCGCGCTCTCTCGGATGACCGAGCGGCAGGAGAAGCATCGGCACGGCATCGGAGAACGCGGTGGCGACGCCGGCGTAGGCGTTTTCTGCGCCAGGGCCGTACTGCATTGCGAATACGCCAGGGGGCCTGCCGTTGGTTACGCGGGCGTAGCCGTCCCCGATGCCAACACCCACACGCTCCTGTCGGCAGATGATGGGGCGTATGCCCGCGGCGGCGGCGGCCTCGATGACTGGCGTCGTGGGGAATGCGCTCAGGTATTCAATTCCCTCTTGTTTCAAAATTTGGGCTATGGCGTCGATGGTTCGCATGTGTTCGTCCTTATCTCTGTTCATTACCGCTCGTTCGGTGGAGTGTACCACACCGCTTTTGTACGGTTGTCTTCAATTACTCGTCAGCCACTTTGATGAGCAACTTGCCAAAGTTCTCACCATTCATCATGCCAATGAATGCGGCGGGCG
Organism: Dehalococcoidia bacterium; assembly: GCA_965222145.1. GTDB lineage: Bacteria > Chloroflexota > Dehalococcoidia > Lucifugimonadales > JADFKI01 > Bin90. The sequence goes on from CBDCTG010000001.1 coordinate 1,306,761, forward strand.
CGTTCTCAATGCCCTCGACCACATCCTCCTTGTACTTCATCTTGCCTACCTTGATCCAGCGGGCGATGCGCTGACGACCTTCTTCGTGGCGGCTGGCGAACTGGAAGACAAGGAAGCCCTCCATGCGCGCCTGGTGGGTGGTCAGGTTGCGCGTGTTGCGAGGCCCCATCTCCGGCTCCGCCAGGTTGTATTGTGAAATCTGGCCGCACACGGATATGCGCGCGAAGTCGGCAAGGTTCTCCAATACTGCATCGCTCACGGGGCCTCCAACATTGTCGAAGTAGATGTCAATTCCCAACGGGCAGGCGGATGCAAGAGCTTCGGCGACATTTTCGGTCTTGTAATTGATGCCTACATCGAAACCGAGTTCGTTGACGATATAGTCAATCTTTTCCTGCGAACCGGCGGTGCCTACGACATAGCAGCCCATGATTTTGGCAATCTGGCCAACGACCTGCCCGACGGCACCCGACGCTGCCGATACAACGACCGTGTCTCCCGGCGTAGGATTGCACACATCCAGAAAGCCGAAATACGCGGTCATGCCGGGCATCCCAAGGATGCCGAGCGATGTCGAAAGGGGTCCGAGCGCGGGGTCAACACGCCGCAGGTCGCGTCCGTCCGATACAGCGTACTCCTGCCAGCCAAGCCTACCTTCGACAATCTCGCCTATGCTGTAAACAGGGGTACGAGATTCGATGATGCGCCCGGCTGTGCCGCCAACCATTACTTCGCCTAGCTGCACGGAAGGCGCATAGGACGCGGCGTCTCTCATTCGTCCGCGCATGTAGGGGTCGAGAGACAGCCAGAGAGATTGGATTAGCACCTCGCCCTCGCGCGGCTGCGGAATTTTTTCTTCAACCAGTTCAAAGTCCGAGAGTTTAGGGTAGCCGTCGGGTCTCGATTTCAGTGTTATCTTGCGATTGGATTCGCTTACCATTGTTTTTATTTTGCTCCTCGTCAGTTCATTCTGTCCACAGTCGGTGTGCTCACTGCGACCCGGTACTGAAGGGTCCGCTCAATGCGGCGCCGAATACGTCGAATCCACAGTCTGGTCAGCGTGTCTGACCGCCCGCACAGCAAGGACAGGGAAATAATACCATATACGGCAGTGCGCGATATCTTTATGCGTTTCTCTGGGTCGAGCCATTCGTCACTGCCACCGAGCTTGGCAAGGGTTTCAAGTCCAATAAGCACAGGCCATAGAGCTGCGAGGCGCAGGCGCAGGTTGCGGCGCGGTATGGCGAGGATATATCGCTCGGCCGCGCTGAAGTGACCGAGTGTCCTCCGAATGCCCCAAACAAGAAGCGGACGCGCTTTTTGAGTATTGGCTAGATTCAGCAGGTCTTCAGCGCGTAGCCCTGCGCGGTCAAGTTCGCTTTGCGGCAGGTAGCAGCGACCAATGCGTAGGTCTTTGGGGACATCGCGTAGGATGTTGGTCATTTGAAGCGCCTTGCCGAAGCGCACACCGAGCGCTTGCATTTCTAGCTCATCCCAACGCACGAGAGAATGCGTATGCGCGATAGATATGGCTGTCCAGAACTCTCCCACGCAACCCGCTACAAGGTAGCAGTATACGTCCAGCTGCTCGGGAGTTTTCAGGGCCGTGAGACTACCGGAATTCTCGGCCTGAAATGTTGACAGGTCGAGGAGCATACCTCTTGTGAGTGTCAGCACCACCGCTCTCGTCTGCTCGGCGTCATCTGCATCCATTCCGTTAAGCAACACAAAGAGTTCATGCAGAGATCCAAGAAGTTCTCGCTCACCATCGATCGACTGCAGATCTCCAAGAGACTTGGAAAGTTCTGTAACCGTCTCTGCAGCAAGCTTGCCTTCCAGGATGTTTCGGAATTTTCGGAGTTGCGATGTCCTATGTTCTGTGGGCAAGGAATCTGTATCCGCGATGGTGTCGGCGGCGCGAGCGAGTAAGTACGCAATGCTGACCGGTTCGCGCATTGCGGAGGGCAGCACGCGCATGGACAGATAGAATGCTCTTGAGACTGACTTCAGCAACTCCGTGAGCATGCGGCGGCGCCTTTCGGGTGATACCGAAAGGGCTTCACCTGATGTTCGAACTGACACACCTATGCCCATACTGCGACTATGCAGCCTTTCTCCAATTCTTACTTGCCGAAACCGCGCTTCAATCCGCGGATGAAAGCGACTTGGCCAAGATGCTGGTCTTCTTCGCCTATAAGCTGGCGGAATATCGCACTTATACTGCGTCCTTTGAAGTAGCGCACCGAGGTAGGGAATTCGGGGAAGGGAGTCCTGTCTTCCGGTACTGCGTCGAAGTCATCGTCGTTCAAGCTACGGACATAATCCAGTGTTCCGGCGCGCACGGCGTCAAAGTATTGCTGCAGGTCGTCCTTAGTTATTGGTGAGAGCGCCGCTACCTGTTCCAGCGTGTAGTTGACACCGTGGTCTGCCTCTGGGATACCTGTCTTCGCGCTCCAGCCGTCACGCAACCAGACCTCTTCCGCGCCTCGAGCGAATACGTTGATGAGCCTGTCCTCCACGCGTGCAGTGTGCCAGATTAGGAAGGCTATTGAGTTGGATTCGGCATCGGGTCGCCAGTGCATTTCCTCTTCCGACAAGGGCGCCGTTGCCGCGTACACGCGCCTGCGATAATCTTCCAAACATTGTTCTACGAATTCGTTCAACTTCATCCCAATGCCTTTCAATCAAATGCGTGCTGAGCAAGTATGTGTTGGGCATTATCGCATGTCTCCATGTGGCTGCGAAAGTAGGACACGGCAAGATTTGACGCTAGGCTGTCTGGCGCATAAACTCTGTGCTCAGAAAGCAGTTCGTCAGAGGAGACCATCGTTGACAGCCAATCGTGCGCTAATGCCTCAGCCTACGCCGGAGAGCAAGCCATTCTTTGATGCGCTGAAACAGCATAAGCTGCTTATACAGCGTTGCGCCGATTGCGGACACGCGTATTACTATCCGCGCCCATTCTGCCCTACTTGTCTGTCGGGCGATGTTGAATGGGAGGAAGCGAGTGGCAGGGGGAGACTGTACTCGTTCGTCATCAACCATCGTAGCGCACCCGGGTTCAATGCGCCTTACATAATCGCGGTCGTCCAGTTGGAAGAAGGACCACGAATGATGACCAACTTAATTGACGTGGAGCCCGACCCCAAGATGGTACGGTGCGAGATGCCGGTGGAGATAGTATTCGATGATGTTGACGACGATTTCACGTTGCCGCGTTTTCGTCCGAGTGGAAGCCGACCTGAGGGACAGGATAGTTAGGATATGGTAAACAAGGCGCGAGACATGCGGGGCAAGGTGGCAATCGTCGGAGCGAGTGAGTCCGATGAGATCGGCGTACTGCCCGAAAAGTCTGCGCTGACGCTGCATGCCGAAGCAGGTCGCAACGCCCTGAACGATGCCGGGCTGAGAAAATCGGATGTGGACGGCCTGTTTACTGCCGGTGTGACTAGCGTTCAACTCGGCGAATATCTGGGCATCGTGCCTCGTTACAGTGACGGCACGAACGTCGGCGGCTGTTCGTTCATCATGCATGTGGAGCATGCGATGCTTGCTATAAGCGCAGGCATCATCGAGGTTGCTCTGATCACGCACGGCGAGAGCGGACGGTCACGCGTGGGCATGGTAAGCGGCAGAATCGCGCCTGATTCTCCGCAGGGCCAGTTCGAGACGCCCTACGGCGCAATGGGTCCCACGACCCTGTTTTCGCTGCCCGCTACACGCCACATGTACCAATATGGTACGACTCGTGAGCAGATGGCAGAGGTTGCGGTGTCGAATCGCAAGTGGGCGGCGATGCACCCGATGGCGATGATGAAGGAACCAATAACGGTCGATGATGTGATGAACTCGCGCCCGATATGCTGGCCATATTCTCTGTTTATGTGTTGCCTTGTGACGGACGCTGGCGGCGCTATCGTTTTGACAAGCGCAGAGAGAGCAAAGGAGCTGCGAAAGCCGCCGGTGTACATACTGGGCACGGGCGAGGCCACCGAGCACAACATGGTCAGTATGATGGCTGACATGACCACATCGCAGGCGGCAAAGGTGTCGGGCAAGGCGGCGTTCGAGATGTCGGGAGTATCGCACTCTGACATTGATGTGGCCGAGCTTTACGACGCATTCGCGTTCACGCCGATGCTTGCACTGGAGGATCTCGGTTTCGTGAAGCCGGGCGAGAGTGGTCCCTTCATGGCGGAACGACGCACAGGACCCGGCGGCGACTTTCCGATGAATACAAACGGCGGCGGGCTTTCATATACGCATTCCGGAATGTACGGCATGTTCACGCTGATAGAACTTACGAGGCAACTCCGAGGAGAGGCCGGAGAGCGACAGGTGCAGGGCGCAAAGGTAGGCATCGCGCACGGGCCTGGCGGCATGTTCGCGGCAGCGAGCACTGTGATCGCGGGCACGGCCCATACGGTATAGCAAGTCTGCTAGAAGGCAATGCTTTGGCGATAGACAAAATATCGATTGCAATTGAGACCGAAAGTGATGCGCGAGCGAGCGAGATACTTGCAGACCTCCGAAGCGCGGCGGAGACACTCTTCTACCCTATGAAGCAGGTGGGGTTTTGGGATTACGCGGCAGACTTGCACTTGTGTCCGCAGGAAGAGAGGCGGGAAATGTGTCCGCACAAACTGCCAAGTGACCATCCTGAACGCGTAGAGTATGTGAGCACGCTGCAAAGGGAGCGCAGAGCGAGTATCGAATTGAACTTCCCTCACGCAGGAATTACGATATTTCTGAGTTGAGGCTATTCGTAGATGTACAGGAGTGAGGCTTCTCCGGAAGACGCTGCGCCAGTATAGGAGGTAATGAATGACCATCATTGAGACTGTACGCCCATCGTTAGCGCCCTACCCCAATTATCCTCTGCAGCATATTCTGAGTGCCACAGCCCAGCGTATTCCGCAGAAGGCAGCAATCATAGACGGCGAGTATGTGTACACATACCAGCAACTGGATATGTACAGCAGCAGATTTGCGGCAGCGCTTGCAAAGCTGGGAGTCGCTAAGGGCGACCGCGTTGGGCTTCTCGCGCCAAACTGCGTTGAATTTGAAATTGCGTTCTTCGGCATCATCAAGGCGGGCGCGGTCGTTACGACCATCAATTCAGGCTATCGCGAGCGTGAGATCGCACATCAACTCAGCAACAGCGGGGCAGGAGTTCTGGTTGTACATGACACCTTGCTGAAGGTTTCTGAAACGGCTCGCGATGGTGCGCCCGAATTGAAGCGTCTGGTCGTCATTGAGCCAACATCACGCGATTCGGGTTCATTTTGGGGATTGCTAGAACGCTCGCCTGCATCACCTCCATCCGTCGAGATCGACGCCAAGGAAGATCTTGCTGCGCTGCCCTACTCAAGCGGCACAACGGGACTATCTAAAGGCGTGATGCTGACGCACTTCAACATGACCTCAAACCTTCGGCAGTTTATTGAGCGACCGGGCGAGGCCCTTCAGCAGACAGAGGACGATGTGCTGCTCGCTCACTTGCCACTGTTCCACATCTATGGGATGCAGGTCCTGATGAATGCCGTGATAGCGTCCGGCGGCACTCAGGTGATGATGGGGCGATTTAATATGGACGAGATGCTGCAACTAATTTCCACCTATCGAGTTACACACTTGTACACCGTGCCGCCCGTGGGCATTGGCCTTACACTGCTTCCAAGTATGAGGGACTATGATATGTCGTCGATGACGGCGGCGTGCCTAGCGGCTGCGCCGGCATCTGAAGAGTTGCAAATGCGGATTCAGGACGTTGTGGGCTTTCCGGTGTTCCAGGCGTATGGAATGACCGAATTGTCGCCCGTGTCCAATGTGGACTACATTGAGGCTGATAGGATGACTCCTGGTTCAGTAGGTCCCGCGATAGCTGATACAGAAGAGCGCGTGGTTGATCTTGAAACGGCTTCAAAGGATGTGCCAGTCGGTGAGGTCGGCGAACTGCTTGTGCGCGGTCCGCAGGTGATGAAGGGCTACTACAATAACGAGGAAGCTACGCGCGAGACAATCAGCGAAGATGGGTGGCTATACACCGGCGACATCGTACGAATGAACGAAGATGGGTGCGTCTGGATTCTCGACCGCAAGAAGGAGCTGATCAAGTACAAGGGCTTTCAGGTGCCCCCTGCTGAGCTTGAAGGGCTTTTGTTGGAGCACCCAGCGATTGCGGATGCCGCCGTTATTGGCAAAGAGGACCTCGAGTCGGGCGAAATCCCAAAGGCTTTCGTGGTTGCCAGACCGGGTGTCGAAGTATCCGACGAGGATGTGATGGGCTTTGTGGCTTCGAGGGTCGCCACATTCAAGCACATCCGCGAAGTGGAGTTCATAGATGCGATTCCCAAGAATCCGTCAGGCAAGATATTGCGGCGGATACTGATGGAACGAGAGACAGAATCGTAATGTCCTGTCGGCGGTTTTGCATTGAACTGCCACTTGAGTCTATCATGCAATAAGTACTTGGGCATCATCGACTGTGAGGTGAATTACATTGGCAGAAAAGGTTCTAGTTTATTCGACAATCGGATGCGGTTACACCGATGTGGTAAAGGCTGAATTGAACAAGGCCGGCACGCCTTTTGAGGAGATCAATCTCTCGCTTCATCCTGAGCGGTGGCCTGAAATACTGCCGCACACGGACGGCATCAGGCTGACACCGGTGGTGATCGACGGCGACGAAGTTACCGTTGGAGTCAACGGTATTGGGTGCGTTTCCTAAAGAGCTATCCCCTGCTTAGAGCGCCGAACATACGGAGGTAAGAGGTTGGCAGATTCCAACATTGTGATTTACACGCATCCGACGTGCGAAATCTGCGTTACAGTCAAGATGGAACTGGATGACAAGGGCAAAGTGTACGAGGAAATCGACCTTGCCGAGCACCCCGAGCGTTGGTCTGAAGTGGAAGCGCTCGCCGACGGAGACAGGATAACACCTGTCACCGTAGAGAACGGCGAAGTCACGATAGGCTACCACGGGATCGGCTGCATGTTTTACGATTAGCTGCGGGGCACCTGCTTGACAGCCCAGCAAGTTAGACTTGGTGGGCGCGCATCAGGCAGACCCATGTCTGGAGGGTTATCTCCACACGCCGCCGCCGCAGGCCGTCCTCATTGTCCCAGAGCGTTTTGTCCACGCCTGGCGGGGGTGCCCCCTCGTATCGGGTTTTCTCCCAATGCGATGGGCTTCGATAACCCGTGGCAATTATAATCTCCTGCGGATTTGTCTCAGACGCGGTAGTCCAGAGTCCCAGGATGCAGGCGTCCATAGCTTCAATACGAGGCCAGATGCCGTTTTCTGAGCAGTTCACGAACTCGTCAAGGTCTTGCGGGTGGATGAAGAAGCGCCTGAAGCCGTAAATCGGTCGGCGGTCTTCTTCCGGTACCACTGTTTTGGGACGAGATGAAATTGCATCAAGCAGGCGGACCTCTTCAGAAAGATGCAACTCGGAGGGACCCTCGCGAAAAGCTGCCTGGGCTTGACGCCAGGTATAGAGTGATCGCCACGAAGTTATCTGGACAAATTCGTTCTGGGGATTTCCGATCAGACCGCTGAGTAGGCAAATCACTTCACCGCTGGCGGAGCGAATCGAAGGTATGAGTTCGCTGCGGCGTCTTGAGAGATATTCGTCCAATTGGTTGGGAGCGACAAGCGTGCGACGTTCTTCATATATCATTGCTCCTCCGCTGTCATCGGCATATTGGGGACTGGAATTTGATGCAACCGCTGATCTACAGAAGCATATCTCATTATGCAGTTTTTTTTGCAAAGCATACAAGAGTGCCAAGAATCTGGCACCATTGCGTTTGGCTTGACCAGAAATCCATTAGGGCGTAGGCTTTGCAACACGAGGCGCAGCCCAGATCCGAATATGTGCTGATAGAGAGGATACGATGCAGTTTGGTTCATTTATGGAGTTCCATCGCCGGGAAGGCCATACACAGGCGGACGCGTTCCGCGAGGCCTTCGGGCACATTGAACTTTCGGAGTCGCTTGGACTAGATGCTGTGTGGCTGGCAGAATCACACTTCAACCCAGTAAGGTCGGTATTGTCTTCGCCTCATGCCATCGCATCGGCAATAGCGGCCAGGACTAAGCGCCTCAGAATAGGAACCGCCGTCAGCGTGCTACCTCTTGGCAATCCGCTTCGCACGGCAGAAGAGGCTGCAACTATTGACCAGATCAGCGAGGGGCGCTTCGAATTCGGCGTGGGGCGCAGTGGCCTGCCCGGTTCATATGAAGGCTACAACATCCCCTACTCAGAAAGCCGTGAGCGCTTTTACGAATATCTTGAAATCATCCTTGAGGCGTGGTGCAAGGAACGCTTCACCTACAAAGGTCAATTCTACGGCTTTGACGATGTATGCCTTGTGCCAAAGCCATACCAGCAACCTCACCCACCCATCCGCATTGCCGCGACCACGTCCGATACTTTTCCGGTAGTCGGTAAGATGGGATTTGCGATATTCGTTGGCGTGCGCGGCATGAATCTGGACGGTGTCGCCGAGCAAGTTGAGAGCTACCGCGCCGCGTGGAAGGAAGCAGGACACGAGGGCGAGATCGATGTGTCGCTGCGCGTACCCGTGTATGTAGGCGAGACTGAGGAGGATGCACTGACAGCGCCGGAGGAGAGCTTCATGCGCCAGTTCAGGCGACTTGGCGGACAACTTGCTGCCTCAGCATCTCGCGCCGGATCGGACCCTGGTGAAGAGCGCGCAGAGCGCGGAGCGCAGCTCGCCAGCATACAATGGGAGCGCGATGTAATCGGGCAAAAGGCGGCTGTAGGAACACCTGAAATGGTGATAGAGCAACTCAAGGTCATGAAGGATGCGCTGAGCTTGACAGGTGTCGTCGCGGAATTCAATGCTGGTGAGCTTATACCAGAGGATAAGATTTCGAATTCGTTGCGTCTGTTCTGCGAAGAGGTAATTCCTGCCTTCAGATAAACGGATGCCTGTTGTAAGTGGGTCCGACTACTCTGTATTCGCGGTCTGAGTGTAGATTCCTCCACGGGCAACAGCAGCCAGCCACCTACCGTGTATGTACCCGATGCACTGGAAGACGCAAGAATTTCCGGCACTGCAACCAGATTATTGCCTTGACGAAGATGGCGTCCGTCTGATCTGCAACTACCGGAGTCAGGTATGGGCAAGCGTGGCAAGATTATTCCTGATTCTTGCGTCTGCTCAGTCTGCTGGCGGAGTTTCGCCGGCCGAAGTACATACTGCCTGTGAGAAATTCCTAAATCAGAAGGCATTCCCGATTAGCTTTACTTCAGCCGGTGACCGTCTCCTAGCCCTTTACAAAGAACTTGGAGGCTACCTTGTCCACGAAGTTATGGCCCATGATCTTATACCCCTCTGCATCCGGGTGCAGGTCGTCAGGCAGCAGGTGCGCAAGGTCTTGTGGGAATAACTCCAGTCCGTTCACGTAATGTAGATTCGCGTCGCCTTGGGCTCTCATCGTATGGACCGCCTCGGCCACTTTCTGTCTCATATCCTCAAGAGTGAATTCCACAGCGTTCTTGGTGGTCTCTCGCGGTGGCGAGAAGATGGGAGAGATTACGACGAATGGCGTGTCAGGTGCTTCTCCCGCACTATTTGCACGAACCCAATGATGGCCGACTGGAAGGTGCGCGGGCTGAGGCTGTCTGAGCCATAGATGTTAATCCCGACTTTCATTGACAGGTAGTCTGCCGGCATTTCTCGTATCATGCGGGCGATCATCGGCTCTAAGTGGCAGTTGCCTCCGTAGCCCAAGCAGGTTAGGTTCATGGCGTGGTTCCGCGACGCTATAGCGGGCCAGGTGAGACTGGGACTCTCGGCGGTGCGACAGTGAGTGATAGAACTACCGTAGGTGACCCACTTGGGGCGGGAGTCGTCGAAGGGACTGATAGTCGCTCCGTCAGAGAATTCGATTCCCCTCAAGCGAAACTCTGCATGTTGAGGTAGCCACAACCCAAGCAACTTCTCCCCCGCGGCCAGGCCATCAAATCGAAAACTAGTCTGTCCTGTGAACTCCACCGAGCCCCGGAACTCACCATCGCAGTACAAGTCTATGCTGCTTGCTTCTTCAGACGGTTCCATGTGTCCCATGATAAATTCCGTATCGGAATAACAGGAAATTCTGACGCCCGCGGGCATTGCGGCTCGCTCGCGCAGGGCGTCTGGTGGGAATAGGGCAATCTGCTCGTAGGGAATCCTCCACGGCATTCGCCAATTTTCCGTGTCGTTGAAGGATATAGCGCCCTGCCAAGTGAGCCTGGGATCGTCGGGACGAACCTTCTGGGCCATGTGCTTTTCCTCCTACGGAAGTTCTTTGAAAGCGAGTCGTTTGGTGTGGTTCTCGTAGAGGAGTATATATCAGCAACTTGTCAGCAGGCTAGCGAGGCTTATGCAGAACTTATGGAGCTGGCCTGGGCGGTTTTTGTGCACAGAATCGCACCAATGTAAGAAGGACTTATATGTTTTCCCGTGCTTGGACTTCAGGGCGTGGACTGCACACGGGGTGATAGACTGATTCAAGCGTGAGTTGATTGAGCCGCAAAGTGTCCGGGCACGGAACTGGCATGCCAAAATGCTGTGAATTCGGAGTGGTGAATATGAAGGCCGCAGCGCTCGCATTGTGGGCGTTTGTCTCACTGATGACTGTTTCCTGCGGTGACGCCGGAATCGGTGCGCAGCCCGACGCACCCAGGCTTGCGCCTGAGGCTTCGGCATCGTCTTCGAATCCGGCGGGGCGGATGTCTGTCAGGATGGCTTTTCCGTCCATTAGCATACCGGGAGGCGCCTATGATATGGCATATCCTGATGATGGCAGCAATAGATTATTCGTATCCTCGGAAGAGGGTCGAATCACCGTTTTCGAGAACAGACCTGATGTCACCAATGCGAAGACTTTCCTGGACATTCGAGACGTAGTACATTCAAGTGCATCCGAGATAGGTCTGCTTAGTATTGCGTTCGACCCCGATTACAGCGACAACGGATACTTCTATGTCCATTACAATTCACGGAGCGGAGGTACATTGGAGACCGTGGTCTCTAGATTCAGAGTCAGAGACAGCGACAAAGATGCGGGTGACCCTGAGAGTGAGAAAGAGATACTGCGGTTTGCACAGCCTCGCTCCAATCACAACGGAGGCAAGATAGCATTCGGCGAGGACGGATACCTATACATCAGTTTTGGGGACGGTGGGCGAACTCCGTCAAACGCACAGGACCGAACCAATCTGTTTGGCAGCATCATCCGGATTGATGTAAGCCCTGACGATGACTCGGAGCCCTATTCGATTCCTTCGAGTAACCCGTACTTCAGCGAGAGCGGTGGAATAAGATGGGAAATATGGGCATATGGACTGAGAAATCCCTGGCGGTTTTCCTTTGACCGTCAGACCGGAGTCATGTGGGCAGGCGACGTAGGACAGAACAGCTACGAAGAGGTTGACATCATCGCAAGCGGCAAGAACTACGGGTGGCCCACAATGGAAGGATTCGAGTGCTACCGTGAAGCTAACTGCAACAGCACAGGTCTTGAGCCGCCCCTAGCTGTGTATGAGAATACACCCGGGAGTTATGCGGGCGACTGTTCCATAACTGGCGGGTATGTTTATAGGGGAAGTCGCCTGAGCAATCTTGCCGGCAAATATATATACGGCGATTATTGCTCAGGCAAGATATGGGCATTGCGACACAACGGAAGTAGTGCAGCGGATGCTCCGGAACTGCTTCTTGACTCAGAACTCAACATAGCCTCGTTCGGAGAAGACCAGAGCGGCGAGGTGTACATTCTGACCCCAAGTGGCCGTTTCTATGCCCTGGAGCGAGAATAGGGCGCGCTCCGCAGGCCGGCTATCCCTAGCTGAGCGCGAGACGAACTCTTAACTCCGTGCGCGGGCCTCGTCGCGGCGGTGGCGCTTGCGTTCGTGGGCAGATAGTTCGGCCTTGCGGAGACGAAGATTCAGGGGTGTGACTTCCAGCAGTTCGTCGTCCGAGATGAACGCCAGCGCCTCTTCAAGGCTCATCCTCATTGTGGCGTTGAGGCGCTTGGCAATATCAGCAGTTGATGAGCGAACATTGGTCAGCTTCTTCTGTTTGCAGACATTAATTTCAATGTCCCCTTCACGCCGGTGCGAGCCGACAATCATCCCCTCATAGACCATAATGCCCGGATCGATGAATGTGTCACCTCTGCCCTGGGCATTGAGTAGACCGTACGTGACGGCGGTGCCGCCTTCGGATGCCACGAGCACTCCTCCGCCCTGCGACTTTATCTCCCCTTCCATGGGTTCGTAAGATGTGAAGAAACTGCTCTTCACTCCAACGCCCCGAGTGGTCTGAAGAAAGAAGGCATTGAACCCGATCAGTCCCCGCGTAGGTATCTTGTACTCTAAATCTACATAGCCGTTATCGTCGTAGCGCATGTCGCGGAGTTGTGCCAGATGCGTCGAGAGATATTCGGCGAGCTCCCCCACATACTGCTCGTGAGTGGTGATATTCAGGATTTCATACGGTTCGTATTCCTTGCCGTCAATCATCTTGGTGACTGGCGAGGGGCGTGACACCTGAAACTCAAATTGTTCACGGCGCATAGTCTCGACCAGAATTGACAAGTGCAGTTCGCCTCTTCCGGCGACGACGAACACGTCCGGGCTGGATGTGGTGTCCACTCGCAGGCTGATGTTGGTTCGCAATTCTCTCATCAGTCGTTCGTGAAGATTGCGCGACGTACAATGAATACCCTCTTTGCCCATAAAGGGAGAGGTGCTCACGCCGAAAGTCATGCGCACCGTGGGTTCGTTGATGTCGATTGTCGGCAATGCCTCCGGGTTCTCAGTCGAAGTTATGGTGTCGCCGATAGACACGCCATCAAGGCCGGAAACCGCTACGATGTCTCCAGCGTAGGCTTCGGGGACTTCAACCCGCTCCATGCCGCGGAACACGAAGATACGCTCAATGTTGTGCGTACTTATTTCGCCATCGCGCGCCAGCAGGGCTACATCATCCCGCATCCGCAATGTGCCATTGGATATGCGACCAACCGACACCTGGCCTAGGTAGTTGTCGTAATCCAGAGCTGCCACAAGCATTTGCAGCGGGGCTGCCATGTCGCCGCTGGGCGGTGGGACCGACTTCACGATCGCATCGAAGAGAGGCTGCATGTCCGTCCCCGGGATGCCCGGATCGGCAGTGGCGTAGCCGTCGCGAGCCGAGGCGTATAGCACAGGGAAGTCAAGTTGTTCTACTTCAGTAGCCAGTTCCAGGAACAGGTCCTGGATCATCGTGACCACTTCGGACGCGCGTGCTTCAGGGCGGTCAATTTTGTTGATGACAACCATCGGCGTGACATTCTGCTGGAGGGCCTGGCGAAGCACATAGGTAGTCTGTGGCATGGGACCGTCCACCGCGTCCACCAACAGCAGGCAGCCATCGGCCATGTTCATAACACGCTCCACTTCGCCGCTGAAGTCGGCGTGGCCCGGCGTGTCGATGATGTTAATCCGCACGTCTCCATAGGAGACAGAGGCATTTTTGGCGAGGATAGTGATTCCGCGCTCTCGCTCAAGGGGGTTGGTATCCATGATTAGGGCGCCCACCTGTTGGTGGGACCGAAAGACTTTACCTTGCTTCAACAGCGCGTCCACAAGGGTCGTCTTGCCATGGTCAACGTGGGCAATGATAGCCAAATTGCGAATGTTTTCGTTCTTGCAGTCAGTCAAATTAAGGCACTCCGGATACTGAGACACTTGCAAAAGCATCTTTCAGTTCGCTAACGGTCATTCATGGGTATGCGAGAATCCTGATGTAGGATGCTCCATGGCAATGAATGCCGTGCTTCTTCATATTTCTTACGAATACTATGATAGCAGGAGGGCTTGGCAGTTGTTAGAATTAGCACCGCTTCCGAGACCCGAGCGAGAGTAAAACCGACAGAACAAATCATATTGCTACCGGCAGCACTTGGCGGCTCAACCGCAGGCTTAGTCGGCCAACGCCCGTCCGGAGGATGAATTCCAGCGCCTGACTGTGAACCTGCGGCCCAGCCCTCGCTCAATCTCATTCCATTTGCGCACTTCATCCGGCGTGATGAAGGTCACTGCCTCACCGGAGCGTCCCATGCGGCCCGTCCGGCCTACTCGATGCGTGAAGAGCAAATCTGTGTCAGGCAGGTCAAAGTTGATGACCTGAGCGACACCGTCAATGTCCAAGCCTCGGGCAGCCACATTCGTTGCTACCAGAATGGGTGTGGCTCCTGAACGAAATTCCGTCATCACGCGTTCGCGCGCGTTCTGGCTGAGATTTCCCTGGAGCGCCCCCACAGGATAGCCCAATGAGTCGAGCTGTCGTGCCAGCTTTTTAACGCCGTGCTTGGTCCTGCCGAAGACGATAACCGGATCGCCGTCCTGCTCGTCCAGAAGCGTCTGAAGCGCTTTGACTTTTTCGTTTTGCTGAATTGTATAAACCATGTGCTCCACGGTGGGCAGCGTGCGCAGATCTGTGTCAATTTCCACTCTTACGGGGTTACGCAGGTGCTTTCTGGCTGTGGTAGCCACCCACTCAGGCACCGTTGCGGAAAAGAGAGCGGTTTGGCGCTCGGGTGGCGTCCCGCTAAGGATTGCCTCAACGTCTCGCGCAAATCCTCTGTCCAGCATTTCGTCGGCCTCGTCCAGCACGAGAAATCGCACTGAGTGCAGGCCGAGAGTTCCCTGCCGAAGATGGTCGAGCGTGCGCCCGGGGGTCCCAATGATGATCTGCACTCCATTCCTTAACTCTGCGCATTCCGGCTTTGCGGAACGCCCACCATACAATAGGGATACGCGCAGCCGTTGAGATGAGCATAAGGCTTTCGTGACTTCTGCCACCTGAATTGCAAGCTCGCGGGTGGGTACGAGCACGAGCGCCTGAACCTGACGGATAGACGGGTCGCACTGCTCCGTGAGCGGCACTGCAAACGCCAGCGTCTTTCCTGAACCTGTGCGTGCCTGTCCAATCAGATCTCGGCCCTCCATTAGATGTGGGATGGCTTTTGTCTGAATGGGTGTGGGCTGTGAAATATTCATCAGGGAAAGTGCTTGTCTAGTAGCGGCTCTCAACGCCATTCCGGAAAACACTTCAACGCCGTCAGGGGCGGGCTCGTCAAAGCGGTCGTCTGCGCCAATCGGCTCGCTAACGAGTGTGTTGGGTTTGGCGGATTGACAGTTCCGACGGGCATTGAAGCACGAGCGGCAGTACACCGGCCTACTGGGGCTTGGACGGAATGGGACCGTTGTGGACTCATTGCAGTCGGCGCAAATGACAGCATGATGCTGTGAGCGGCTGGACGAACGCGGACGCGCTGTTAGGGATTGTAAAGACATACTGAATAAGACTCCTAGGTCAAAAGGGGGCAACACAAGCGACTCTGCGCGAGGCGGCCAAAAATGAGAGTGGTAGATGGAGGACACTGTGTGGAAACTTGGGGGAATTGTGAATACTTTGTGGTCTAATCTTGAGAGGTTAAGGCGATGTCCTACATCATTATAGCAGATTGTCGAGTGCAGGGAATATAGATTGTTGAAATATCCCCTGTTAAAGGCAGATAGTAGGCCAGCGAAGCCGAGCTGCGCGGTTCATGCTCGTTCGGGGTTGCAATGGGAAATGCCGTGTATGGTGCAGCACAAGCTCTATGGTCTGTCAGGGTCCTATAGGAGTACGCATGCGCCGCCTCGACCACGGAAGGGCAAGTTGTTGGCTGACGAAACGACCTGTTCCTCTTGTCCTTGTCACTCGTCTAAGATACCGCTGAACACCTGCAATCCTGTGAAAACGGATTTCTGCGGTATTGCAACCACCATGTGAGACGCTCTCCAATGCTCCTCGGGGCACCCCCAATCATGGAAGTCTCAACTCACGGACAAGCCCAGGCGATTTGTGAAAAAATCATTGAGGCGCTTTGCGATTCGGGGACTGCACGGCAAGACAGGCATACCTCTTTCGCATTCGCTGTGGACGGAATAAACTCATCACTAAGAAGATACTAGATTCAAGCCTTGTGGATGAGCAAAGGCAAGACCGATCAATACGTCGATCATGCTATTGTGCCTTCAATCTGACTTGGCTGGAAAGGCGAAAGGTGAAAGGTGCGTCACAGTAGTTAAAGGACTGTTGTGGCAGTGCTCCTTATCGTGGGATCATAGAACACGGATAAAGCAGAAGGCCTATCCCAATGCCACATGACTGATCAAACTCTACGTCAGGGACGTTGATGATGAAAAAGGAAGGACGAGTGATGTCTAGCCAGGAGAGGGATTTCATTGGATACGGAGCGAACCCGCCGGTTATAGGGTGGCCGAGGGATGCCCGTCTAGCCATCTCGGTGGTCGTGAACTATGAAGAAGGCAGCGAGACCTCCCTGCTGGACGGGGACGCTGCTCACGAATCAAACAACGAGGTGCCGTCGCCGGTGCCGGCAGGTCAGCGAGACCTGTTCAACGAATCGTTTTTCGAATATGGCAGCCGGGTGGGAGTCTGGCGGATATTGAATCTGCTGGACAAGTATGACGTAAGAAGCACGTTTTTCTGCTGCGCACTGGCTTTCGAGCGGAACCTGGAGGTGGCGCGGGCGGTGGTGGACCGCGGGCACGAGGTGTGCGGTCACGGCTACCGCTGGGAGGAGTATCACAATAAGACGCGAGACGAGGAGGAAGAGGCTATCAGGATGACAGTGGAGTCGCTGACGGCGACCACGGGCGAGCGGCCTGTGGGGTGGTTCACCCGTTACGGGCCAAGTGTTAATACGCGGGAACTCGTAGTGAACGAAGGTGGGTTCATCTACGACAGCGGAGTGTTCAACGACGATCTGCCGTACTATACCGACGTAGGCGGGAGTCCGTGGCTGGTGCTGCCGTACAGCTTTGAAACGAACGACGCTCGGTTCTGGCGGGGCGGACTGAACAGCGTGGGAGACTTCTACGAATATCTGAAAGATACGTTCGACGTGTTGTACGAAGAAGGTCGCACGCACCCCAAGATGATGTCGGTTGGGTTGCACTGCCGGATCGCAGGTCGGCCGGCGCGCTCGCGAGCGTTAGACCAGTTCCTGCAGTACGCCCGTAGTCATCCGGGCGTGTGGTTCGCGAGGAGGGACGAGATCGCAAAGTGGTGGCTGGAGCAGTACCCACCGGGTACGCTGCAGTGGAAGCGATAAATCTTCGTCGGAGCATTGGGGCGAATGATGATTCGCTTCTATTTTGACCGGTTCACTCATGACCTGTACATGAAGCAGGCGACCGCAAGTGTGCCACTCTCCAGATGCAACAATATGTCAGCCCTGTTCCATCCCTGGACGGCTTCCTCTCTGACAGTCTCCCTGGTCGGTAATCCAGGGCGATTCATCGGCGGAGCGCTCATCGCGTTAGTGACACTCGTGCCGGTAGCTCATGCCGGATGAGCACAGGGTGTAGAATTTCGTCCAGCGCACGAGTATATTTGAGCGACGCCAAGTTAGGAGCCAGCGTATAATCCCTGGGAGAGTATAGTAACTATGCAGCATCATGAAAAACAGATTAGAAATCGGGCAAAGGAACTGTTGAAGTCGGGCGAGGCAGTTCGAGCGTTCAATGTGTTCGAGTCGCTGAGACCATCAGTAATCAGCGTTCTTGCCCAGACCGGTTGTGAGATGGTGCTGGTCGAGACCGAGCACATATCTCACAACCCCGAAACTCTCACTAGCTTTCTGGTCATGGCTCGTTATGCGGGCCTCTGCCCCACAGTAACTATACCCGAGGTGTCCCGAACTCTCGTGTCTCGAACTTTGGATGCGGGAGCGCTCGGAATATGCCTGTCGCACTCCGAAACTCCAGAGCAGGTGGATGAACTGGTCCGTTGGATGAAGTACGCACCGGTGGGTGAGCGCGCATTGGCTCATGGGCCCAACGCCGGCTATCACATTGAAGACGCTTCCAGCTACTGCAACGAAGCAAACGACGCAACCCTGCTGATACTCAAGATAGAGTCCCGTCTTGGACTGGAGAACGCCGAGGAGATGGTTTCCAACGAGTGGGTGGACGGCGTGGTCTTCGGACCGGGGGATCTCGCCGCAGATATGGGCTTGCACGGACAGCAAGACCACCCTGACCTAATAAGTGCGATGGAAGCCGTAGCGCAGATAGCGCTATTCCAGAGCAAGGCTGTAGAGTCGCCCGTCTATGCGACTACCTCCGCAGAGTACAGGCTTCAGAGGGAGCGAGGATTCCAGATATTCGGGCCTATCAGAACGACCGAATACGATCTGCTGAAAAAGGCGGCGACAGAGGCCATCGCTCCATTCAAGTAAGCAGCAAGTTAGCGGCGCGCCCGCAATGTGCGGCTACTCAATCCCGAAGAGTGCTAGCGCGTCCCTCTGAATGATACCTTCAAATAATTCCAACGGGACCTCCGGAAGGTGGTGCCGCTGGGCAAAATCATTGAAGCCCTTTAGGTTGTCAATCGTCTCTTGAGGGGTCGTCAACGGCCAGTCCGAGGCGAACAGAAGCTTATGCATGACGCTCCATTCAAAGGCGAGTCGCATGCCATTGTACATTTGCCAAGGCCTGTAGAATTGCCCTGAGACATCCGCATAGACGTTTGGGTGCTTGCGAATGACTGTGATGCAGTCTTCGTGCCATGGGTGGCCCATATGCGCCATGACAATCTTCAGATCGGGGAAGTCCATCGCGAGTTCGTCCATCACCAGCGGATGCGCATACATGAGGGGTGCCGTTCGCATGGGAGCTGTGCCCTGGTGAAAGACGATTGGCAGCCCTCTTCGCTCGGCGACTTCATAAACTCTGCGTGCATTGGCACCCAAAGGGTCGAAGTTCTGATAGTTGGGAGCAAGCTTCATGCCCTTCAGTCCGAGGTCGTCGATACATCGTTCTATTTCCTCCATCACGTCCGAAGCGTCAGGATGAACGGACATAAACCCTATCACCTTATCTGGATATGTTCTCGCTAAGGCTGAGGCTGTGTCGTTGACTTCCCGCTGTGCTGTCATCACCCCCATGTCATCCTCGCTTCCGTAGGGGTTGATTGCCACGCCGAACGCGATTGCCTTGTCAACCGGGCCCATATCCCTGATATAGTCCCCGAAGCTATTGTTCAGCCGGACGCTGACGTCTGGACGCATCACCTCATTAAGTCTCTCTTCGTCAGCCGGCACTGCGTTTGTATGCGTCGGTATGTGAGTGTGTACGTCAATTATCAATGCTGACTCCTGCATCTACTGACTTGCGTTAATTTGTTATGACAGTCTATCGCAGTAGTGCGGGTCCGTGAGCTGCTGTTAATGACAATTCAGGCGGGAGTTGATACGCGACAATAACTTTTGCCGGTCACGACACTAGAATTTGCCGGTTGGTATAGGTGATTATCTCCCTCACAGGAGGTGAGGAGATTGATCACCGATCGGCAGGTAGTATTGATGAGGCAGAAGCTGATGAAAGGCAAGACACAACAGGCAGCAGGGGCGGTATCAGGGATGAGCGAGAGGTCGGTGCGGAACTGGAGTAAGGGACCACTGCCGTCGGAGAAGAAGAAGGATAGGCGAAGGCAGAGGACGAGACCGGACCCGCTGACGGGAGTGTGGGAGCAAGACATAGAGCCGCTGCTTCGTGCGGACATCGAGGGAGTGCTCAGTGCGCCGACTGTTCTGGAGTGGCTGGACGGGCGGCATCCGGGGCGGTTCGGCAGGTCCCACCTGCGCACATTGCAGAGACGGATGAGGGATTGGCGGGCGCTGCACGGTCCTGATCGTGAGGTGTACTTCGAGCAGAAGCATCCACCGGGACGTGAGGCGCAGATGGACTTCACGCACTGCGGGGAGCTGGGAGTGACGATAGGCGGAGAGCCGTTCGACCATCTGCTGTTCCAGTTCATTCTGAGTCACTCGGGCTGGCGCTATGCGCGGGTGTGCTTCAGTGAGACTGCGATAATGCAATTAGGCCATCTTGGCTCGTGCCTGACCCGCAGTGAGACTGGCAGATATGCCTTCCGAACGATCTGTCGGCTCGTGTTCGAGATGGCCACACAATACCGGAGGCCTAGATGGGCTGTGACCTCATAAGAGCTTGGCAATGGAGCCTCATCGCAGTCTTGTCCGCTCATCCGGCCGATGCACCACCTTCAGGAGGTAGACATGACGGGAGTCGTCGGGCACGAAAGCAGTAATCGTGATGTTCAGGTGATAATCGGAGTCGACACTCACCAGGACCAGCATGTGGCGGTCGCCATAGACCAGCGAGGTGTCCGACTTGACGAGAAGCACGTACCCGTTGCTACCTGCGGGTACGAGGAGCTCGAACGGTGGTCGCGCAACCTGGGACAGATCCACGCGTTCGGGATCGAAGGCACAGGCTCCTACGGTGCCGGGCTCGCACGTTTCCTGACCAGTCGGAACTACACGGTCGTAGAAGTCAATCGACCCGACCGGTCAGTTCGTCGCCGCAAGGGAAAGAGCGACGCTACTGATGCGGAGATGGCAGCGCGCGCAGTGCTTTCAGGGATTGCCGATGCCATTCCCAAGTCCGGGGAGGGCGAAGTAGAGATGATCCGTATGCTCAAGAGTACCAAGGACTCGGCTGTAAAGGCTCGCACCCAAGCCATTAACCAGATAAAGGCACTGGCTGTGACAGCTCCGTCTGAGCTTCGAGAAACACTCGATGGTCTCACTACCGCCGCCCTCATCACACGGTGCAAGGGTTTACGTTCAGGTCGCCTGGACAACCCCAAAGCGGCCGCGAAGTACGCACTTCGTTCGCTTGCCTGCCGTTTCCGTCAACTCAATGAAGAGGTTCAAGAGTTGGAGACCGAGTTGGAACGACTAACCAGCGGGATAGCGCCCGTTCTGGTTAGTGCCTTTGGCGTAGGACCCGACACGGCTGCTGCTCTACTAGTCGCCGCCGGCAGCAACGCTGATCGCCTTCGCTCCGAGGCTTCCTTCGCTTCCCTGTGCGGAGTCAATCCAATACCCGCTTCATCCGGCAAGACTAACCGTCATCGTCTCAATCGCGGTGGAGATCGCCAGGCTAACGCGGCGCTCTATCGCATTGTCATCATCAGGTTGCGTTACGATCCGCGGACCCAGGAGTATATGCAACGACGAACCGCAGAAGGAATGAGCAAATCTGAAGTCATCCGCTGTCTCAAACGCTATGTCGCGCGCGAAGTCTACTCAGCCATCCAGAAGCCCAACCAGATACTCGAAAAAGCCGCTTGACATGTATAAGAGCATCGTTCTCCGCGCTGGTGAGCGGACTACAGGGAGCGCTGTGGGAGCTGGGCGCTGTTCCCGAGGTGGTCAGGAGCGACAACCTGTCTGCGGCGACGCACGATCTGCGCGAGAGCAAGGGTCGCGCCTTCAACGAGAGCTACCGGGCCATACTGGACCACTACGGACTGAAGGCGACGCGCACCAACCCGCGCAGTGCGCACGAGAACGGAGTTGCAGAACAAGGACACCGCCGTCTGAAGGGCGCCATAGCGCAGGCGCTCATCCTCAGAGGCAGCGCTGACTTCGAGTCTGTAGATGAGTACACGGCGTTCGTCAGGCGGATCGTCGACAGGCGCAACAGGCTGATCAGGGAGAAGCTGGCGCGAGAGTACCCGCACCTGCGCGAGCTGCCTTCCGCTCCGGTGCCAGAGTACGTCGGCTACCGCACGAGGGTGCGCAAGTGGAGCACCATCAGGATAGCCAGCAGGACCTACTCGGTGCCGTCCCGCCTGATAGGTGTGGAGGTTGACGTTCGGCTGCACACCGACCAGATCGAGGTGTACTACAAGGGGCATCTCGTGGAGAGTATGGAACGGATACGCGGCGGCCGTGAGGCTCGCATAGACTACCGTCACATCATAGGATCGCTGGTGCGCAAGCCCGGAGCGTTCGCCCGTTACCGCTTCAGGGAGCAGATGTTCCCCTCACACACGTTCCGGCTTGCATACGACGCGATGCGTGGCTGGAAGGGAGAGCGTGCCGACGTGGACTACGTGCGCATACTGCATCTTGCCGCGACGACTATGGAGTGCGAGGTCGATAGGGCGCTGAAGAGGCTGCTGGAGTCGAGGGTTAGGTTCGACTACGCAGTGGTGCGGCAGCTGTCCGCGCCAGCGTCTCCCGAGATACCGACGGTTGAGCTGCCCGATGCAGTGGACCTCGGTGTGTATGACAGGCTACTTGCGGGAGGTGCTCGATGACGACGGACACGTACGCTCCGAGCGCAGTGGGAGAGCGGATCAGGGAGTTGTGCAGGGAGTTCAAGCTGCCGACTCTGGCGGCGGAGACCGTTGGTCGCTTCAGCAAGGCGGGACACGCTGCCGCCCTGCCGACCCTTGTGGAGGTGCTGGAGCAGGAGGCTGAGGACAGGCGGATACGGAGAGTGGACCGGCTCAGAAGGGCGTCCAATCTGCCGGCGGGCAAGACGTGGGATATCTTCGAGCACGAGCGGGCTCCGGTGAGGCTCAGGCAGCAGCTTGTCAGGCTTACCGAGGGGGACTTCGTGGATCGAGGTGTCAACGTGCTGGCCTTCGGGATGCCCGGCACAGGGAAGACTCACGCGATGCGCGCCATAGGGCACCGGCTCGTGCAGTCGGGCCGCTCCGTGCTGTTCATCCCCGCATACAGACTGGTGCAGGATATGCTGGCCGCCAAGCGCGACCTGGACCTGCCCCGGATGCTCCGCAAGCTGGACAACTTCGACCTGCTGATCATAGACGACCTGGGCTACCTGCCTCAGGGAGCCGGGGAGTCGGAGGTGCTGTTCACCCTGATAGCCGAGCGCTACGAGCGCCGCTCTCTGGGCATCACCTCCAACCTTGTCTTCTCCGAGTGGGAGAAGGTGTTCGCCAACCCCATGGCGACAGCCGCGGCGATAGACAGGATCGTGCATCACTCGGTCATACTCGAGTTCGACGTGCCCAGCTACCGGACTGCCGTGGCGCAGAACCGGCAGGCGGAGGATGTGTCGCACCGGCAAAAGTAATTGTCGCGCGGCAAAAATGGTTGACGCGTCAACTTACAAGTTGTCGTACCTATGCAGTGCGGAATCAACAGTCAGAGAAGGAGTCAGAGCGGCAAAATCTATTGACGCATCCGGCAAGAATGGTTGACGCGGTACAGGAGTTTCCTAGATGCAATGCACGTGATCGTTTTCTGCTGCAAGTCAGGTCTATCACCTGACTACTTTCCACCTGTAGTGCATCGAGGACGTGAACGTGGCGCCATAGCCTGTCTAGGGATTCTCCAGTCATCCACCCGTACTCCCGAAGTGTTATTGTAAGATGCGAACAGTACAAGTTAGGCAATGCGCGAGAGGAACGATATGTCCAAGATTGAGAACTCTGCCGTAGCGCGGGTGTTCGACAGGTACCCCGAGCCCAGGCGCAAGAAGTTGATTCGCCTCCGACAGCTGGTCTTGGACGCAGCGTCGGAGACAGAGGGAGTCGAAACACTGGAGGAGACCTTGAAATGGGGTGAACCCAGCTACCTTACCAAGGGGGGTAGCACACTCAGAATCGACTGGAAGGACAGGGCGCCGGACCAGTACGCGATGTACTTCAATTGCAACACTTCGCTGGTTGACACATTCAGAGAACTCTACGGTGATGTGTTTATGTTCGAGGGCAACAGAGCCATAGTATTTGGCGAAGCCGACGAGATTCCGGTTGCCGAACTGAAGCACTGTATCTCGCTCGCTCTGACATATCATCGTGTGAAGCGCCTACCGCTGCTGGGTGCGGGACCTAGAACGCACGACGAGTCACCATGAAGTTCAGCGCACGTGCCACCGGTGGCACGTGCGGCGAGTGTTGAGCCACTGTGTTCAGGCTAGGGGAGGCGACCTGACCACTCTTGCGCTTTCTTCGCAATATCTGAATGCCGTCAGCGTTCCAGCTAGCCTGCGCCGGCCCAGGAAGATTAGCCCAACTCCCTTGTAAGAAATTATGCTCATTTGTTGCATCCCCCTTCCAATCACGATGCGATCTCCATTTGGACTACAGGATTTCGTCAGACCTCTTTCGGGACGGCGTAACGACTGAAAGTCTTAGCTAGGAGGGAGAGTAGCGAGAAGATTTTCTTGCGCCGCGTCCCTTGACACGTGAATTTGTGCAGAGATACGCTGCGTTTGTTGAGAGGTAGAGAAATTCTCTGACTCAATGTCTGCTAATGTTCATGGCGAATCCGTTGACTGGAAGGAGTAGCTCGAATGCCCACCAAGTACGACCTACTACTGCAGGGTGGTGAGGTTATAGATCCCTCGCAAAGTCTTCGTGGCATGCGAGACGTGGCCTTTAGGGATGGCAAGGTGGTGGCATTAGGGAAAGACATCTCTAGTGACGACGCGCGGGAAGTGGTTGACGTATCAGGGAAAATTGTCACTCCCGGCCTGATAGATATCCATGGCCACTACTTTGAGCACATCGTGCCCTTTGCAACTGCCGCCGACAGAGTGTGCCTTCCTAACGGTGTGACCACCACCGTGGACGCGGGTAGCTCCGGCTGGCTGCACTTCGAAGGCTTCAAAGAGTTCATCCTCAAGCGCGAGCAGACTCGGCTCATGGCACTGGTGAATCTCTCGGCTCTGGGCATGATGGCACCGCGCAGGAGCATAGGAGAGGACTTCGGCCCCACCATAGGCATCAGCGGTGGACCTCAGACCTTGCTGGATCCCCGAAATGTGGGAGAACTTCAGGACCTTCGCTACGCACAGGTGGAGGAAGCCGCGCAGTGCATCAGGGACAATCCGAACGTCGTTCTGGGAGTGAAAATTCGCATAGACCACGAGATCAGCGGTGAGGCGAATACTATTCCGGCGCTGGAGCGCGCTCGCACGGTGGCAGACATGACGGGCTCCTTCGTTATGGTTCATGTTG
The DNA here is from genome assembly GCA_965222145.1 of Dehalococcoidia bacterium. Taxonomy (GTDB): domain Bacteria; phylum Chloroflexota; class Dehalococcoidia; order Lucifugimonadales; family JADFKI01; genus Bin90. The sequence continues at coordinate 1,331,652 of CBDCTG010000001.1, forward strand.
CCCGTGTGCCTATTCCCCTGGCAAAGGTGTTCGAGTACCTACGTCCTGGCGACATCGTGACCCACATATTTCACAGCGCCGAGAACAACGTGCTGGATGAGAGGGGCAACGTTAGAACGGAAGTTAGGGAAGCAAAGGAAAAGCAACCGTCTTAAATGTCAAGGCCTGAGAGTGGTCGGATCCCAGTGAACACCCGTCCTTGCCATAGTGTTGAGGATTGTCAGTAGCTTGCGCGCGCAGGCAGTGAGAGCCACTTTCTTCGGCTTGCCGGCTTTCAGCAACCGCTGGTAGAAGTCGCGTAGCACCGGGTTGTACCGGCTGGCCACCAGTGCGCCCATATACAGCGTAGAGCGCACCGTAGCTCGACCGCCCCACACGGAACGCTTGCCTCGATATGGACCGCTGTCACGATTGAAAGGCGCCACACCGACTAGAGCGGCGATCTGCTTGCGGTTCAGCGTGCCCAGTTCCGGCAGATACGCGAGCAGTGTCAGCGACACTTGCGGTCCCACGCCGGGTACGCTGCGCAGCAGGTCGTCCTTCTCACGCCATACAGGACTGTGCTGTATCCTCTGTCGCAGGTCTGTGTCCAGGTCGTCTAGCTCCTGCTTCAGCCAGCTGATATGGGCCTCTAAGCGAGGGCGGACTTCTGGAGTGGCGCGGCCAAGGCGGTTCTTCTCAGCAACCAAGATGCCCGACACCTGCCGCCTGCGCGCCAGCATTGCCCCGAGTGCCCGAGTATCAGCATCCCTCAGTGGACGGATCGCCGGTCGTACTGCTTCACCGAAGTGCGCCAGCACATGTGCATCCAGCCGGTCAGTCTTCGCCAACTGCCCGGTGGACTTGGCGAAGTCGCGCACCTGGCGGGGATTGACGACTGCAACTGGCAGCGATGCCGCGGCCAGAGCTACTACCAAGGGAAGTTCCAGACCGCCGGTGGACTCCGTAATCACGCCTGCCGGCTTGAGAACCTTAAGTTGTGTAACCAGATCATCGACGCTGGCTCCGTTGTAGGACACGCTCCAGCTTCTACCAGTGGGGCGTACCGCGACATCTACCTGCTCCTTGGATACATCAATGCCGACATAAGTTGGTTCCTGAGACATACTCGCCTCCTTCATACTGACCCTGCCTTGCAGATACGGGCTTGGTTAGCCCGGGCAACCGTTCGGGCTCTTCTGGAATGAGTGCGACGACCCTCGCTTTTCCACGGCCTCCTACGACCAATGTCATGTCGGTCTGCCGCACTCGGAACCTGCTTCGTTAGGGGATTATCCCATACATGTCAAAGATACAAGGGCATAGTTCTAGACATAGGCGCTGCGCGGAGGAACTTCGACGTTCAAATTTCGAGAGCCGCTATCGAGCAGGGGCTTCTGCCGACAACACTGAGCAGCGACATAACCAAGACCCGGCCTCAAAGCCCAGTTGTCTATAACTTGCCTGAGGTCATGACCCTCTATATGTCTATGGGCATGTCTCTTGAGGAGGTGATAGCTGCCACCACATTGAACGCCTCCAGTGCGATTGGACAGACGGAAGCGCTTGGAACGCTCGCCGTAGGCGCAGTTGGCGACGCAACGGTGATTGAACTGGAGGAAGGAAACTTTGCCTATGACGATGGAAATAAAGGACTCGTCAGTACAGACAGACGCATCGCACCGATCGTAACCATCAAGGAAGGCAAAGTGTGGAGATCAGGACAAGATTAGCAGGTTGATGTTACACTCAGCGGCGGCTAGGGGCCAGTTCCCACGCAGGAAGGAGACGGGCTGAACGCATTCCGCCGAGCGCCAAAGGTCGAATCAGTTTCCTCTAGCCATCTGAGAATACGTCTGCGGTCATGCTGTCGAACCGTCAACCAATTCTCGCAGCACCTTGTTCGATAAGCTGAACACTAACGGTTAAGGCGCATAGCGCAATTTGCAATCGTCCTGTTATGGGATCCTCTTGCGCTTGTCAAACTGGCGGGGACGCTAAAACAGATTCGAGAACGGAACGTTATCGCTGAGCTCAAGGAGATTGGAAATGGCACGCTTGGAAGGAAAAGTAGCCGTGATTACGGGGGCCACCGGCGGTATTGGAAGCGCTGCGGCCAGGTTATTCGCGGAGGAAGGGGCGCGCGTGGCGCTGGTCGATCTTGACGAATCCGCGCTACAAGAGACTGTGCGGTCAATCGGCGAGGAGAAGGCAAGCTACACCGTGGCAGACGTGACCCAACCGGAGCAGGCCCAGGCCTATATCAATGCGGCCGTGGACCGCTGGGGCGGCATCGACGTGCTGCTAGCCAACGCGGGGATCGAGGGAACTCTGTCGCCCATAACCGACTATCCCATCGACGTTTTCGACCGGGTGATGGCGGTTAACGTACGTGGGGTGTGGTTGGGCATCAAGTATGTGGTCCCCGTGATGAGTGGGCGCGGAGGGGGCAGCATCGTCATCACCTCGTCCACAGCGGGAATCGGCGGAAGTTCGGAAATGTCGGCATACACCACCAGCAAACATGCGGTGATTGGCCTGATGCGCACCGCCGCTCTGGAAGGTGCTCCGTCCGGTATCAGGGTCAATACCGTCAACCCGGCGCCCATCGAGACACGCATGATGCGTTCGATCGAAGACATGCGAGTGGCAGCGCTTGATGACTCGAAAGTTACCGTCGAGGTGGCGAAGCAGTCATTCGCAGATCGCATACCACTGCAACGATATGGTGATCCGGAGGAAGTGGCCAAGATGATGCTGTTCCTCGCCAGCGACGACAGCAGTTTCTGCACGGGAGGCGTCTACATGGTAGATGGTGGAAGATCGGCAGGCGGCCGCTAGCCCTCACCTCTCTGGACAGAGCCCTGCAGACCTCCCCATTGTCGCATTTCCCCACGACAGCAAGGTCTGCGCAGTCGACAATCGATGTCCCCACATAGGCTTGCCCTTGGAGAAGGACTGTATTGCTTAATATCGCGAAACTTTTGCTTCTGGTGACGATCCTCTACAACATCGTGGAGGGAGTTATCGCGCTATGGTCGGGCATCGCTGCGGGCAGCGTAGCTTTGGTCGCATTCGGCGCGGACAGTTACATAGAGGTGGCAGCAGCTTCTCTCGTGCTCTGGAGGCTGGGCATCGAGGACGACGAGTACGCAGAGGTGGTGGAGCAGCGGATTGTACGATTCATCGGCTGGACATTCCTGATCCTGTCGGCTGCAATAGTGTTCAGGTCGGCGTGGGCCCTCTTCCAACAAAGCGGCGCCGAGGAGTCGCTGGTGGGGATTGGACTCGCACTCGTCTCCGTGACGTTTATGCCTCTGGTGGCCGTCTGGAAGCTCCGGATAGCGGCGAAAGGGAATTTGCAATCCATCGCCATTGAGGCGAAGGAGACGATCGCCTGCTCCCTACTCTCACTTACCTTACTTGTTGGCCTGGTTGCCAACGCCACGCTCGGCTGGTGGTGGCTGGACGCCGTAACGGCCCTGCTGCTCGTACCCTGGCTCCTTCGGGAGGGATTAGAAGGCATCCGCGGTGAAGAGTGCCACGATGAGATGCAACTATGCTCCTGCCGTACTTGTCTATTCGGCCTGAGGGCTTGCAATGCAGTTTGCTGCGCGCCCTGACAGACCAACGTCCAGGCGACCGTAGTGATCGCGTCGAATACTAACACACTGACGATCTTGGAGCACGGCAAGATGAACAGAAGCACATGCGATATTCTCATCCACAACGGACAGATCATCACGATGGATCCGGAACGCAGAATCTATCGTCAGGGCGCGGTGGCGATCACCGATTCGCGCATCGTGGATGTTGGCAGCGATACCGACCTACTACAATGCTATGATGCGAGGATGGTGGTGGATGCCGGAGGAGGTATCGTACACCCCGGCTTCATCGATGCTCACAATCACATTGTGCATACCACATGTCGGGGGGTCTTCGGCAACGTCCGCGACACAGGCTCATCGTCCGTCAACTTCGCGGACTGGAAAGCGGGTGTCACCGATGAAGACGAGGCTGCAGCCACCGCCATGGCTAGCCTGGAGATGCTTCGAAGCGGCTTTACGATGTTCATCGAGCCGGGCTCGCTGTTCTCGACCGCAGCAGGGGCTGAGGCGGTCGAGCATGTGGGCTTGAGGGCCCTATTTGCCCCGCTATATCTTTGGGACCGGAGTGAGACCTTCGATGCAATCCCCTCGCTCGTGAGTTCGAGCCTGACAGATCGAGCACCTGTCAACCACGACCGGTCGTTGGAGGAGTTGGATGTGGAGCTTCACCGCAACAGTGACCCCGAAGCGCTGGTTCGCGGATACATCTTTCTCTACGGTTTAGGAACTGCCTCGCCTGATCTATTGCAGGCCGCCCATAAATGTGCCCGCGACAACAACGTGCCCTTGCATCTGCATGCCGGTTACGTTCCCGAGGAGGCCGAGATCTATCGTGCCGTGAACGGTGTCAGCCAAATCGTTCACTTGCAAGAGATGGGTGTCCTGGATGAGCACACCGTTCTCGTCCACGCGAACGTGCTTGACGAGGCGGAGGAAACTGCTGTTCAGGAATCGGGCTGCCAGATTGTATGGTGCCCGGCTGCCTTCTTTTCGCTGGGCATCGGACAAAGTTCGCGATTTACAGTGGCAGAGAGATATCGCCGGGGAGTCCGAGTCTCGCTTGGCACCGACGCTGCCAGAGACAGCACACCGGGAGATACCATGCTCGCCGGACGCTACGCATCACAGACCTATGAGGATCCCCTTTCCCCTGGAGCGTTACTCGAAATGCAGACCATTAACGCAGCCGCGGCCGCGGGACTGGATACGGTACTTGGAAGCCTGGAGCCCGGCAAGCGCGCTGACGTTGTGGTGAGATCCGTGGGAGTGGCTGAGGCATATCCCGCCAACAATCCACTACACCTGCTGGCGTTGACGATGGGAACCGGAAGCGTGGATACGGTTCTGATTAACGGCGAGGTCGTCTTCAGAGAAGGTCACTCAACCCGCGTGGACGAGATCGAGGTGTACCGAACTGCCTCTGATTCCGTCGTTGCGCGAGCGAAGCGGCTCGGTATCGATCTGGAGCCGGAGTGGCGGATCGTGGGCTGATGGATGTACTTAGGGGTTGCCGTCATCTTTAGCCCAGTTCTAGGGCCATGGTGATCTGGAATGGCCTGGCTACTGGAGCCACCTACACTCTACAGTTTGGCCCCGACAAGCATAGGCGGATCATTGGCTAGATCTGTATTGCACGATGATTATCATCGTGCTTACGAGGCTACTCAGACTGCCGCCAATGTCTAAAGTCTAGCAGATGTCACTTGACAGAGATCGCACCCGTTGCTAGCATCGACGACGTGCTCAAAGGGGGAGCCAACGAGTCCGCACAAAGGCCGAGCCTGCCCCTTTTTCGTTCAGTCCACTGAACCTCAGACACTCTTTTCAGCCCGTAAGAGCGGACACCGGGCTTCAGGAAAGGAGTGCTCATGCAACTTTCTCCCCTACCCGCACGGCCGAATCTTGAGCACCTCAGGAATCAGGCCAAGGATTTGCTGAAGGCGTCCAGAGCTCGCGAACCATTAGCCCTTGCGCGCTTCCGAGAGTCCTCACCTCGATATTCCTAACATTCAGACATAGACTTGGCGCGGCTGCGTCTGTCCCTAAGCCCGAATCCACCGAAGACATTGACATGGTGAGGGTGGCGGGTTCATAAGAAGTGCTCCTTTGAATCTGGGATAATGGTTTTTGCCCATAAAACCAACCCGAAACAAGGAGCACTCAACAGATGTTACCACGCAACGACCCCGACCGCATCCGCATCACCTTCGACGACCACCGCCTGGTAGCCAATGCCGGGCTGATTCTTCCGGCAACACTGGCCCAGCGACTGGGACTGGGTGAACTCGTTGACCGTCACCTTGACCTGGGAGATGCCCCGGGTCGAGCCAACGCCGGCGACAAGCTGATGACTCTGGTTGCCTCTGCGCTGGTCGGGGGCGACTTGTATGTTGCATAAGCCCCACAGATGGGCCAATCTGTGGGGTGGGCGAGAGGGGCGCGTCGGTGACCGCTGGGTGAGCCGAGCTACTGCTCTGGACTGCACCGTGGGACAGTATGACACCCCTCTCGCCGCACTTGTCGCTCCGAACGGATACAAGGGCACCAGGCCCGCATCTGCAAGTGTGGAGGACATCAACCATTATTTCATCGGGAGGTCGAACATGGTAGTCACAGCCGGGGTTGACGTGGGCAAGGCCAGCCTGGACGTCTCAATTTATGAGGGTCCGGTGATACGATTTGACAACACGGTTAAAGGGATTGGAAAGCTGCTGAAGCACCTGAAGGCGCAGGACGTCACCGTGGCTGTGTGCGAGGCCACCGGTGGGTACGAACGAGTGCTGGTAAGCCGGCTGAGAAAGACCGAGATTGCGATGCACGTGGCCCACCCGAACCGTGTGCGCGCGTTCGCGAAGGCGTGTGGGTACGAAGCCAAGACCGACCAACGGGACGCCCAGGTGCTCTCACGGTACGGACAGGTATTTCCGGATGCACTAACACCGCAGCGTGAGCTTGAGCCAGAGCGTGAAGCGCTGCGTGACCTGCTCAGCAGGCGCCGGCAGTTTGTGCGGCAGCGAGCGCAGGAAAAGGGGCGCCTGGATAAGGGAATCACTTCTATCGCGACCAGATCTACAAAGCGTCACATCGCCTGGCTGGAAAAGGAAATAGCCCGACTGGATGTGGAGTATCAGGAGGCATTGGAGAAGTGTATCCCTTTCGCCGACCGTGCCACGCTGTACCGCACCGTGCCGGGCGTCGGGCCGCTTACCTCGGCCACATTGGTCGCCTACCTGCCGGAGCTGGGCTGTTGGGACAGTAAATCGCTGACTTCCCTGGTGGGGTTAGCTCCCTGGTCACGGGACAGCGGGAAGAAGCGGGGCAACCGTGCTATCAGAGGGGGGCGAGGCTCGGTGCGAAGTGCCCTGTACATGTGTGCTTGGTCGGTGATACGCCACGACAGCGAACTGCGCCGCTTTTATCAGAATCTCCGTCAACGGGGGAAGCCCGGCAACGTGGCGGTGGTGGCGGTCATGCGCAAGCTGCTGCTGCAGTTGAACGCGGTGGCACGTCGAGGGACACCCTGGGTCCCGAAGTCAGTACCAATCATGTCTTCTTAAACTCCGCTCAGGGCTTGACATTGAACACGGATACTGCATAGACGACGCTGACGCGCTGCGTTGTGGCGGGACCGGGCGGGTGCTGCGATGTGTGGTCAAGGCTCCATCCACCCTGGGGACCTTCCTGCGCAGTTTCCGCTGGGGCCACGTGCGCCAGCTGGACCGGGTGAGCCGGGAACTGCTGGCGCGTGCCTGGGACGCCGGGGCAGGACCCGGAGACTCGCCTCTGACGATCGACCTGGACTCCACCGTCTGCGAGACCTACGGACTGGGCAAGGAGGGAGCGCGCCATCACAACTACACCGGCCAGCGAGGCTATCATCCGCTGCTGGCCGTTGCCGCGGGAACCGGAGACGTGCTGATGGCGCGGCTGCGAGCGGGGCGGGCCAACACCGCCCGGGGCGCCGCACACTTCCTGCGTGAGACGCTGAGCCGGGTACGCCACGCCGGAGCCACGGGACAACTCACCGTGCGGGCCGACAGCGGCTTCTACACCCACGACATCGTCACCGTCTGCCGCAGCAACGATGTCCGCTTCTCCATCACCGTCCGCCAGTACCGGAGTCTGCGCGATCTCATAGAGGCCATACCAGAGGCGGACTGGACGCCCATACCCTACTGGATGGAGGGCACAGCCGACGTTGCCGAGACCACTTACACGCCCTTCCGGGGTGAGCCTGACACCACACCGGTGCGCCTCATCGTCCGAAGGGTCAGGCCCACGCCCGGCTCCCAACTGGCCCTGTTTGCCAGCTACAGCTATCACGCCTTCATCACGGACCGAGAGGGCGACACCCTGGAACTGGAGGCCGACCATCGCCGACACGCCGAGATCGAGAACGCCATCCGCGACCTGAAGTACGGTGTGGGACTGAACCATCTGCCCTCAGGGCGCTTTGCCGCCAACGCCGCCTGGATGGCCGTGCAGGTGCTGGCCCACAACCTGGCCCGCTGGACCTCCCGCATCGGTCTGGGGGAGCAGGTGGTGACCACCAGGACCCCCAGGCGACGCTTCTTCGCCCTGGCCGGACGGCTTACACGCTCGGCGCGCCGTCTCACTCTGCATCTCCCGCAGGGCTGGCCTTGGGGGAACCTGTTCAGCGGAGCCCTGGCGCGACTGCGCTCCCTGCCAGCCCCTGTCTGACGGCGGTGCCGGGAAACGGTACGCCAACCTCATCCTCATCGACCGGCCAGACCAGGGCCTCCTCAACTCGCGCCGGCCAGACCGGCGACGGTTCCCCGCCGCCTCCGGAGGATCCGTCGGTGCTCCCCACCCCTGCCAGTGGCTGTCCAGTGACCCACTGGCGGTTCCTCCTACCCGAAATCCGCCCGGATCATCGCGTTCCCGGTTCCATCCTGTCCCGTTACAGCACTGTCACAACGTGCTTCGGTGGATTCGGGCTAAGGGACGCCCAGCGTGTTGTTGCAGTGGAATACGGGTTTCCACATTGGCAGTGCCTGAAGAACTATGTCGAAAGAAAGGAGATATTCTTAATGATTGAAATGAACGTTGATCACGTCAGAGTACGGGATGCCACTGACAATAGGATAGTAATATTGAAGGCCAATGCACTGGACATGTACCTGCCTAAATGGGCGGGAAAATGGGAAGGTGATGCAATATCGCAGAGACTACAGGGCCAGGATATGCCCCGCCCTATGACGCATAGGCTAATGGCATCTATGCTGCGTGGCCTAGGCGCGGAGATCGAGAGAATCGTGATCAGCGACATTGTGGACGATACGATCTTTGCTACCATAACGTTGAGAAATGGGGAATCCATGATTGAATTCGATTCCAGACCAAGCGACGCTATCGCCTTGTCCGTCCACTGCGGCACACCTATGTTGGCATCTCAAAAAGTGCTGAACGTGGCCAGTGCCGAACTTGACTCCAAGACCGGTAAGCTTTCGACTCTCGTCAGGAGCGAGGAGCGGGAACGTGCCGAAACTGCTGAAGCTCGTGTGGCGGAGCTTGAGGCAGAACTGCGACGTCTGCGAGGCGAATAGCACGGCCAGAAGTTGCGTTGTCCTTTGCGGTCTACCCGGGCTTAAGACTGGACTGGCATTGCATCCAGTCAAGTGTCATGACTTCGTGAAATGGGCTTTTATCCCGAGGGTAAACGATTCAACAGAGGATCTAATCTGTTGGATCAACTCGGCAAATTTGCTCCTATCATATGACGTCTCATGGACGTATCGCGTGGATATGTATGCGACAGCTCACTGTTCCCATTAACGGACGTCATACGCCCGGGCAGCAGTCAGTGACACCTCTAAATTTCGATTTTCTTCTTGCCCGATAGGTATGCAATTAAACCAGCAGTTCTGTTGCGGGCGACCGACACCGCGCGACACTTTAGCCGTCAATTAACCTCACGCACGTTGAACAAGACGCCTAGATATAGGTCACTCGGGGGCGAATGCTCATCAGATCAGAACGAATCGCAATACCCCATCTCTAGAACCCGGAGATTGGCATTCCCTGCGCTTTCGGACTCGTGCTCACTCGCAGCGCGGTTGCCCCTATCCGAATTGAGGAATACTATCAAAGGACACGGAATATCGAATGGAGAAATGCGATGGACTATAGACCTTTGGGCAGTACCGGGATTCGGGTGTCCGAAATTGGGTTTGGCTGCGGCAATGTTGGCGGTCTGATGATTCGGGGCGAGCATGGCGATCAGGTGAAGGCTGCGGCGCGTGCCATTGAGTTGGGAATCAACTACTTCGACACCGCTCCCTCCTACGGCGACGGCCAATCGGAGATCAACCTCGGACAGGTGTTGAAGGAGCTGTCAGCCGATGTTTACGTTGGCACCAAGTTCCGGGTAACCACCCATGAGCCTGGGCGCATCAGGGGTAACGTTATCGCCTCAGTAGAGGAGAGCTTGACCCGGCTGCAGAGAGAGCAGGTTGACCTAATCCAGATGCACAACCATGTCGCGTCGATGGCGGAGGATGGTTCAGTCACTCCAGAAGAGGCGCTGGGCGAGGCGGTGGATGCGCTGCGAGAGTTGCGCGAGCAGGGTAAGGTTCGGTTCTGGGGTGTAACCGCAGTGGGGGAGACCGCGGCACTGCACCGAGTTATCGACTCGGCGACACTGCACACCGTGCAGTCGGTGTACAATCTGGTCAACCCGAGCGCCGGATCGTCCGTGCCGCCCGGATTCGATATGCCCGACTATGGGAACCTGATCGAGCGTGCTTCAGCCAATGGAATGGGGGTGCTGGTGATTCGGGTCCTTGCGGCGGGAGCGCTGACTGGGGAGGCAACGAGGCATCCGGTCGCCGTCCCGAGCGTCGCACCTATAGGTTCAGGTCAGGACTACGGGCATGATCTTGCTAGGTCGGGCGACTTCCGGTTCCTGCAGCGGGAGGGGTACGTGGATAACCTGGTGGAGGCATCCCTGCGGTTCGCTCTGGGCAACGCCGGTGTTAGCAGCGTGCTGGTGGGCTATTCGAGCCTGGAGCACCTGGAGCAGGCTGTTGAATTTGCGGCAAGAGGGCCGCTTCCTCCGGAGGCGATGGGCCGGCTACCGCAGGTGTGGGCCGGGTTTGCGGGATGAAGCGACGGGCCTTGTGCTCCACGTCAATGCATGGCAAGTTATCACGGCAACGTTCCTGATTCTGTTGCAGTCGAGCAGCACTCCCGTACCTGCGTCGTCCTTGAAGTTCATGCGAAGCTCCTACCCTGACGAGCACCCGCAACCCAATGGTATAATAGCTGTACGAACTCCAAAGTAGCTGTACTGAGGTGACACATCCGGACCGACACTAGACGATAGACTTCCAATCTCCAAGCGGCACAATCTCTTTCGGCAAAGAGCGGAGGTGTGCAGATGGATGGCAGGTGGAATGCGGTCAACTGGAGTGCGATGATGAACCCCGTGGCCCGAAGGCTGCTCGGCAGTCCCGCGTTCATCGAGACGCCGGGAGTGCTGCGCTGGGGACACAAGGGCAGGATGCGCGTCGACACCAGGCGCGGGAGATAGCACGATTTCGAATCCGACGAGAGCGGCGGTGTTGTGGACCTTGTTTCACACCGCATGAACCTCTCGCGGCCGGAGGCCGTAAAATGGCTGCGCGACGAGGGCTTCTTATCGGTGCCGGACGTATCCGTGGCAGGGCGACTCTGGGATGACGAATAGGGTACGTCCCCCGACAGGGCTGCAATTGTGGCGTTTCCCCCGCCCTGTGTATTACAAAGGGCGCGCAGGACCAAGCCTTCAGGCCAAGTCGCCCAAGGAAGTCTTTTTTTCGTACGCTGACCAAACAAGACCATCGGGCACATCGACCTCGATACACAGGGAGAAAGAAACATGAGGACCAGAATTTCACTCGCTCTCCTGGTGGGACTCGCAGCGATGGTGACTGTGCTGCTCGGCTGCGGCGCGGCACCCGCTGCCCAGACTGCCGAGTCACCGCCGGCAGTGCAGAAGGCGATGCCAGACGCATCAGTTAATGACGGCTCGGAGGTCAAGGTGGTGGAGGTAGGCTACCAAGTGGGATTGCGCGCTCCTGAGTTTGGCATGACGCTGCTGGACGGCAGCAGGGTTACCACTGCCAACATCGTGGACGAGGGCAAGCCGGTCTTGCTCTACTTCCACGCCACCTATTGACCGACCTGTCGCGCCGAGTTACGGAGCATCAAGGAACAGGTTGGTACGGGCTACGACGACAGTGTTGCGATCTACATAGTCGGCACAAGCCCTGGCGAGAACATTGAGAAGTTGGAGGCGGACAGGGTGAAGAAGGACCTTCCCTGGCCTGTGGCATACGCCGAAGAGGGCATGCTGGCGTCTCTGAACATCACCTCTCAGGCCTCGAAGATAGCGATCAGTGGGGATGGCACGATTACGCACCGCTACGGATCCGGCAGAGGCAGCTTCGGCAACTGGGCTGAGTTGTTCGACGATATCAGCGCGAACTAGCGGGCCTCTATCGACTGCGATTCGTCCTAATGCCGAATGCGGCGGCGGTGCAACGGAATAAGCACTCCTATTGCATAGGCATAGTATTTTTTGCGTCCAAAAACAACTCAAACTGTCACCGCCTGCCATTCCACTTGGAACTAGGCAGAGGACGGGCCCAGAATGAGGAGGCCGTCGCATCGAACACCGCTGCGTCGGTGGCCGACATGCCTAGCCATCCTCCGGGAGTAGCACCACTCGGATGTAGCGGTCGTCAGGGAGGTAGCGCTGTGCCGTAGCCGAAACTTGCTCCAGAGTCAACGAATCCAGCCTATCGTCGAAGTTGAAGATCTCCACGAACGACTCGCCCCGCTGTAACGTGGTCACGATCCGATTGAGCCAGAAGCCGTTGCTGCGCAGCTGTTCTTGTCTTGGAGTTTGCAATAGTTCCTTGACGGTGTCCAAGTATTCCTGTTCGCCTCCCGCGCGCAGCCAGTCAAGTTCCTCCATCACCTCTCTGAAGAGTTCTTCGGCGCGGGAGGGATCGCTGCCGAAAGCGATGAAGACCTGGTACTCGGGGTCCGGCAGCACGCTGGTATTTGCATTTACACCGATGCTGTACGTGCCGCCCAGTTCCTCCCTTACCCGTTCACGCAGCCGGATGCCGAGCACCTCGCCTGCCGCCTCCAGTGCCAGAGCTTCCTCGCGACTCCACTCCATGTCTCCGGCGAAGACCAGCACGGTCGTACTGCGGGGCTCGATGCCGCTGCGGACGACGTGCTCCTGCGCCTCCATCGGAGGGTCGATCCCGACATCACGCCACTGCTCGGCGCGACTGGTGGTCGGCAAGCTCGCCAAATATGTCGCGGTCAACGACCGCAGTTTTTCCCAGTCGAAGGCGCCGACGAAAACGAAGGTTGCGTCACCTAGGTCAGCAAATCGGTAGGCGTACACCGCTTCCGCGCGCTCCAGGCTGAGTTCATCCAGCAGTTCGAGGCTAAGGGGCCGTGCGCGGAAGTGGTTCTGGCTCAGCACTGTGTTCACGGTGTCGTAGAGAACGGTGTCCGGCCGAGCAGAGCGAGTCTCGGCGATGCTGCGAAGACTGGTTTCGTACCTCGAGAAGTAAGCAGGATCGAGCCGTGCCGCGGTCGCGTACAGCGTAATCAGCTGGAACAGAGTCTCCATATCTTCCGGCGAGGCGCTGCCTCGGAATCCTTCGAAAAGCTCGTCGATATAGGGCGTCACGGAAACATTCTTTCCGGCCAGCAATTTATCAAGGGTGACATTGTCGTGCAGCCCAACGCCGCTGCCGGCAACCAGTCGGGCGGCGTATATTGCTGACACATGGTCTGCATCGGCGACCAGTGAGTGCCCACCCGGACTGAATGCCCTGAATACCACTTCGTCATTGCGGAAGTCGGTCTGCTTGGCGACTACGGTAATGCCGTTGGAAAGTGTCCATCTAAGAGCGTCGATAGACTCTACCCGCTCTTCCGCGATGATGTTCCCCGGGGTCGGGAGGGTCGCCAGCAGCGGGACGTCGTCGAAGGGATCCACGTAGGAATCTAATTTCAGTGTGTCAGCAGCCTCGAATTGTTTCCGAATCACCGCTGCCAGTTCATCATCTGTGCTGGCCTCAGTTCCCTCAGGACGCATAACCAGGAGCACTGTGTTCGCGGGCGTTGTCCATGATACAGAGAGTTCATCTACCTCCTCCAGCGTGACCTGAGGCAGCAGTTCCTGGTACAGCTCCCACTCAGTCTCGACACCGAGAACCGGCGTCCCGCTGAGAAAGTTGTCGATGTACGACTGAGCCAGGTCGTCCGACTGCAGTTGGTTACGTTGCTTGTACACACTTTCCACCGAGCTCAACAGGTTGACCTTCTCTCGGGATAGTTCGGTGCCGGTGAAGCCGTGCAGCCTGATACGCTGAATTTCCTCCAGCAAGGCCCCAAATCCGCGCTCAACGCCGTCCCGCTCAACCCACGCTGAGAAATCCACGACGTCAAGTGGGTCAACCAACGGTCCACGACTGCCTCCGGCCCACAGGTAAGGGGGGTCGGCGACCTGCCTCCGCTCAGACAGTCGCGCGTTCAGCATCATAAAGGCAAGCCTCTCAACCACGCCTCGCCGAAATGCGGTCAGGTCCTTGCCCCTTTCGGGGGTAACCTTACGTGCCAGTATCAACTGCGTACCGGGCGCCTCGGGATCAGTAAACACTGAGACGCGCAGCTCACCGTGGTCCGGAATATCAAACTGAGGGCGATCGGTAGGAGATGCGGCGGCGGCACGCTCCTGAAGTGCCTCCCCCTCGGGAGGCGGCGCGAAATGACTTCTAACCTTGTCCTCTATCAGCTCGGTCTCGAAGTCACCCACGGCGATCACGGCCATCAAGTCGGGCCTGTACCAGCGCTCGTAAAACTCCTTCAGGCGTACTATAGGCGCGGTTTCTATGACATCGGGAAGGCCTATTGGGGGCCGTTCGGCGTAGCGCGAGGACCCGTAGAGCAGTGGGTAAAGATTGTCCTGCAGGCGCGAGCTGAAGCCCTGCCTTCCGCGCCGCTCTTCCAGAATCACGCTGCGCTCCATCTCCACCTCGTCAGGCGCGAAGGTCACCGCGTAGGCCCAGTCGCTGAGAATCTGAAATGCGGTCTCGATAATTTCGGGATCGTCAGTCGGAATCTCCAGCCAGTAAGTGCTGTAATCGTAGCCGGTCTGCGCGTTCAGGTCGCCACCGAAGGTGCTGCCGATGGATTCGAGGTATTCGACGATCTGCTGCTTGGCGAAGCGCTCCGTGCCATTGAATGCCATGTGTTCCACGAAGTGCGCCAACCCACGCTGATCGTCTTCTTCCAGGATTGAGCCGGCCTTCACCACCAGCGATAGCTGGCCCCGGTTGCGTGGCTCTTCGTTGCGCCTGACGTAGTATGTCAGTCCGTTGGTAAGGGTTCCTCGCATCACTAAGGGGTCAAATGCAAGCGGAGAGTCGGCATCCGTTGTCGGCGCAACTGTCGGAACCGGTTCCGGTGTCGCAGTTGGCGTAACTACTGCTGGTACTGTTGTAGGCGTGGGTTCAGGGACTGCAGTGTGCGTGGGTGTTGCTGGTGCAGCCGCTGCTGTGGCTGTGGCTTGCGGACTTGCAGTGGGAGTAAATTCTACCGGTACGACAGTGTCAGTGGGCTTCAGGCTTGCGGTCGGTGTAGGACTTGTAGTGGGAATACGCGTTGCTACAGCTACAGTTGCTGATGGCTTCGGGCTTTCAGTTGAGGTGCGTGCTGCGGAAGCGGTCATGGCACTGGCAGTGGATGTCGGGCCTCCGGTGGGCGGTGGCTCGGAGTCGCACCCGACCAGCATCACCGCCATGAGTGTGAACCAGACAGTGACTATCGATAGATTCAGATTTGCGCTCATCTATTTCTTGATCCGGTATTCGTCGGGGTATTTTGTGAACGATGTGTAGCGTCCGCTGCCGACAAGTTTCTGGGTCTTTCATTATTCCGTCATGGCTATTCTAACCTACCGGGACTTCTCGACGATTCCCACGTGGATCTGTAGGCTTTTCCGCTCATCCCTGAGAATTGGGGAAATAGGTCGGCAACCGTGGAAGCCTTGGGAGGATCCATCGTTTGGGAGATCGTTGAGTGCATCGTCCACAGTCGCAACTCCCTTGAGCTTGAAACAGCCTTCGCTGGCACATTGGGGGATCTGGAATGAAGGCTTACCGGCTCAACGCTTGTCCAAGCAGGGGCCGTACATTCGACGCGCAGCCGGAAACGAAATCGCTCCGGGATTGCCCACGGTTGACACTGCTGCCGATGATGGCGCCAAAGTGGATGCAATAAAATACGCACTCTCGTTGCATTTTCACTCCCTAATTACAGTACGTCTTCAGGCCGTGTACCTTCTCTAATCAGTAAAATGCTCGCGAATCCA
Organism: Dehalococcoidia bacterium; assembly: GCA_965222145.1. Taxonomy (GTDB): domain Bacteria; phylum Chloroflexota; class Dehalococcoidia; order Lucifugimonadales; family JADFKI01; genus Bin90. Next base: position 1,347,645 of record CBDCTG010000001.1, read on the forward strand.
GTGTTGGTCGTCTTGATTATGAGTGGGAGCGATGACGACAATATGGTCCGGAATAGCGGTGGTCTGGCGCAATTGAGGTGTTGGCGGAAGGAGCTACTTGCCCTAAAAGACCAAGGGTTCCTAGCGAGCATTTCAGGGATCCGGTGACCGACTCGTTACAGTCATAACCTACCAGCCAAAATCTCGCGGTTCAGCACGCTTCAGTCCGTCACACCTTGACTTCAGGTTTTTTTCAACAGATTCAGCCGCACGAAGCGCGTTTTGGAGTGAATGCAATGGCAGACAAGACATCCAGTGAGTCAACGAAGGCCGGCAACAAACGAGACGGCGCGAATCCTGTTCTTCTTTCGAGAGGCAATCCCCAGATCGCGAAGGCCGACGGCGACGTCCCTGTGCAGGCCTACATCACGGCCATGCCGGGCTGGAAAAGCGATGTCGGGCGCCGACTCGATGACCTCATCGTGCGTTCTCTGCCGGAAGCGCACAAGGGTGCGAGGTGGAATTCGCCTTTCTATGGCGTCGAGGGCAAAGGTTGGTTCCTGAGTTATCATGTCTTCACCCGCTATGTGAAGGTGACGTTCTTCCAGGGCGCTTTGCTGCAACGAATTCCTCCCGGCGCTGGCAAGGATAAGAACTCGAGGTGGACCGACATATACGGGGTTGGGCTCGACGAGCAGCGGGTGATTAAGTGGGTCCGGCAGACGGCCGCCATGCCCGGCAGGCGTGGGTTCGACAAGTTGCGAACTTGATTCGCCACCGTTCAAAGGGCCCTCTTTCAAACTTCCCGCCTCGAGTAGTTTCGCCTGTGGGATCAATGCTCTGAATTTTAGGGTAAGCATTATTCGCTCACTGCACCGACAGGGTACTGATCCTGTTCACTAACCAGTGCCTGCGATTCCAGGACGGAAATTCCCAGCTTCGTCCTTTCACCCAGAGACTTCTGACATATTCGAGAACTACGATTATTTCGCCTTGAGTGAGTCGCTCACCAACGAGGGCATACCGCTCCTGAAGTTCGAATAGTTTGGGTCTTCGAGCGTCTTTTCGCCATCGCTGACTATCCGGTACAACAGGCCGTCCCCGTGGTGCCAAGTGTGCCCGCCCCCGTTGAGAGGCGGCGGCGGTAATGTGCCATCTGCTCTCTTGACGTGCCATTCGGGTTGACCTTCGCCGCCGTCCCCGTGGCAGACGGCGCAGCTTGCGGCGTATATTTCCTGTCCTGACGAAAATTTCGAAGCCGCAGAAGCCGCATCGCCGAAAGAGAATTTACATCTGCTGGTTAGTATTGGCGCGAGAACTGCCATCACGAGAACTAACGTGAGACCTCTCTTTCAGATGCTGATGCCCAGACGAGAACCGATCCTGCGCATTGATTTCTCCTGGCATAAGAGCAAAGTAGGAAGTGTGGCGACGCTATCAATTGGACTGACAGTCTCTAGGAGCTGAAATCAGAAGTTGTAGAAATCAAAAACGCGCAGGTAGAAAAAAAGGCCTAACTTCCATGCAGTACAGACCGTCGATTGACGAAAAACTGGAGGAGTACGCCGTGAAGGAAGTATATCAGGACGAGAAAGACACCAAAGTAGTCGATGGTACGCTGGAAGCGATGATCAGGGAAGGGGCGAGAAGGATGCTCGCGGCGGCACTCGAAGAGGAGGTGAGCGGGTTCCTGGGCAGGGACCGCTATGAGCGGGGCGAGGAGTTCCGCGGATACAGGAACGGTTATCACCGCAGCAGGGAACTGACGGTGGGAGTCTCAGCTGTGGAGGTGAAGGCGCCGAGGGTGTCGGACGTGCCTGCTGAGGTGGCTGGTGGTGGGTTCGAGTCGAAGATAGTCAGGCGATATGAGCGCACGAGTCGTCAGACGCAGGATCTGTTTCGGAAGTTGTACTTGGAGGGATTGTCCACCGGAGACTTTGAGCCGGTGTTTCGTGAGTTAGTGGGAGAAACGGATGCGTTGAGTCCGAACACGATAGTGAGATTGAAGAGCAAGTGGGAGTCGGAGTATCAGGCGTGGTTCAACGGGATGCTTGCCGAGTACAGGTACGCCTACATCTGGGTGGACTGAGTGCACCTGGGAGCGGGAGTAGACAGGGAGAAGGCTGCGCTGCTATGCGTGGTGGGGGCAAGGGAGGACGGAGTGAAGGAACTGCTCGGTATGGGGCTTGGCTATCGGGAGAGTACGGAGATCTGCTCCGGTGTGCTGAGGTGTTTGAGGTATCGCGGTCTGAGTGCGCCCCTGCTGGCGGTGGGAGACGGCGCTCTTGGGTTGTGGGCCGCGCTGGCTGCGGTGTTCGCGGTACGGGTCACCAGAGGTGATGGAACCATCGGACGCCGAATGTGCAGGCAAAGTTGCCGAAGGCGCTGAATCCTGAAGCGAGGCACGCATGTGGTTGAGGGAGATGTCGTATCCACCTTCCCGATCTGAGTGCGAGCGCTTGCGGGACAAGTATGTGTCCCATCTGAGGGCAGATGGTCGCTCAGATGCCGCCGAGACGGTGCTGCGGAACTGGGAGATGTTCGTGAGATTCTACGACTTCTCGGTCGAGCATTGGGTGCATCTGCGGACGACGAATCCTCTGGAGTCGGTGTTCAGCGCTGTGAGGTTGAGGACGGACGTCACTCGACGAATGAAGCGTCGTGACAGCGCGTTGTACCTTGTGCTCAAGGTGGCGCTGAGGCTGAGTGAGCGCTGGCGTCTGCTGAACGGAGGGAGGAATCTCATGGGACTTCTGGTGGATGGAGCGAGGTTCAAGAACGGTATCTTAGACGAGCTGCCGGTGACCGCCGAAGGGGCCGTCGCCGCTTAATGGGCTAGACCCGCCTGGAGGCATTTTTCACAACACTTGACACAAGCTAGCGACAATGCCGGCTCTGTTTAAGGCAGTAGCTGTCGCCTTTCTTTTCGAGAGGCGTACGTGGTATATCCGCAGGTATGTAAACACGCCGGGCAGCCTCTCTGCGCGAACACCTCTGTCCACTCAGGGAACAACAGATTGACGATAGTCGAACTTTTGATGCAACAAAGTACTGCAAAAGCTTGCATTCCGGCCATCGCTCCATACCTGAGACCCCTCCTTAAATTGGATAACCTACCGCCGATTTACAAACATTTATCGGAGCAAGTTTTGCACACTCAAATCAGCGTAGGAGTCCAGCCATGACCACCGCAATCTCCCGCCGGCGCAGGCCCTGAGGGCGTTATCCCAAAACACAGGACGGCGCAGCCCCCAAGCGCGAGAAGCGCATACCGGAGTATCTCGAAGCCGACGAGGTGAACGCGGTAATCAGGGCCGCGCCCAGCCCGAAGGCGAAGCCTGATGCTTGAGCAGTGGCGGGCGGGTCTGCGAGTCTCTGAGGCCCTGGACCTCGAAGTGCGGGACCTGGCGCTGGATACGGCCAGTCCCACGCTCAGAGTACGTTCGGGCAAGGGCGGCAATGATGCACGTCAACCATTTTTGCCGGCCTGTTGCCTCATCGCAGTTACCGTGACTCTTGCAGCTTCTGATTGTCGCCAACAGGTTTGATGCTCCCTCGGTCAGCCTCATTCATTTCATTCTGCTCGGCAGAAGCATACACCAACTGCTTCGCTACTACGATGCGCCATTGGCGAACCCTGCGCTGAAGCGTTCTGAGCTGACGCCTGCTGTAACGATTGGGATAACGGGCCATCAGACGGTCAAGCAGCTCGGCAGCTTTCAAGTCTGGTTGCTGCTGAAGCCAGTCCAGTATCTCACACCATACCCCCTCGAAGGGGTCAAGTCGTGTGCGCTGCCCGCGACGTGCTCTTTTCTTCGGCGTGTGCGTAGGACGAACCTCGCCCTGTCGCCATAGTTCGGGTAGGCTACTCAGGAAGTGCTCCAGACTCTCGCTGCTCGGCACACTCGCCGAGTCGGTCGCGTTGATGGCAGAAAGCGCAGACTGCGCCTCCCGTATCGTGTGCAGCAACGATACCGGTTCGAGTTCAGCTCGACTGCTCTTCAGCATCGTCTTGGTCTCCTCGCTCACGTCGTCACGCCAGAGCAGGCGGTCGCAGGGAGTGGCTGGCGTGCTGTATCTCTTCTTCACGGTCCCACCCTCCCGACTCCGCTCCAGTAGCTGGAACGAGGGCTGGAAGTGGTTCACGTACAACCGCATCGCACCATACAGGTGCGCCATCGTCTGACCGGCCATCGGTCCGGAGTAGCGCTCGTGTCCCACGAAGCGGCGTACCACGGAACCGTTCTTCTGCTCTATCCACGCCTGGTCGTTCTTACGGTACGCCCGCGAGCGGGTGAACTCGATGCCCCGCTCTTCGCAGTAGCTCAGCAACGTCTCGTTGATGAACACGCTGTCGTTGTCAGAGTTTATCCCGCGGATCGGGACCGGGAAGACCCGAGAGACTGCTTCCAGTCCCTCCACCACCAGGGTCTGCTCGCGTGCCAGCAGTGGAATCGCCTCTGTCCACCCGGAACACACGTCTGTGACCACCAGGCTGCTGATGTACGAGCCGGTCACCGTGCCGCCGCAGTGCGCCACCAGGTCAATCTCAAGATAGCCAGGCTCAGGCTCCTTCCAGTCTGAGAATGTGCGCACCTGGATGCGGACTTCCCATCTTCCTCTTCTGCTTACGCTTCCTGCGACTGCCCGCCTGCTCCCTGATGGGCCTGAGCAGCCTGTCTATGGTCGCAGCACTCTCAGAGAACAGCCGTCGCTGCACACCGGGGTCGAGGTCAAGGTGACCGTGCCTCTCCAGTGATTCCACCATGCTGGGCAGCGCCGCCTTCAGTCTCTTCCCGCATATCCTGTCCGATGCTTCCCATATCACAGTCAGCGCCTCCCTCACCGCCTCGTCGTAGATGCGCTGTCCCTTGGGAACGCTCCGGGCAGTCGGCTCATCGCCTCGCCTCAGGAGTCTGGGTAACACCATTGTGAGGCAATGACCTGATTTCGGTAACATCCTCCGTGAGGCAATAGCTTCCGCTCAGTAACAAAAACCTTGAGGCAACGCGCATAGTCGTAGCCCTGACGCTCAGCTTCGAAAGGCACTCTTACACGGTTGACGAGGCGGACGGAACGCTATCGTTCAAGGTAGTCGTACGCACCGGCGAGGGTGCGGCGGTTCCGACGCACCCTGTTGTTGTTTCAGTCTATCCGGAGGGTAACGATGCGACGTCGCCGACTGACTATTCTGCTCTTTCAACAATGATTCAGATCTCTCCGGCCGACTTCGTGGCGGACGGCGCGCTGTTCAAGTCAGAGGTAACCGTGGCGCTGGAGATCGTGGACGACGACGATGAAGATAGCGGCCAAACGTTCAAGCTGAATCTGGATAGAAGTCCTAGCAGCCCGTCCGAGAAACGCGGTAGTTGAGTGATTTGGATGTATAATAAGCTCAATTCAGTAGAGTGGAGCCTGCGATGAGCAAGACCTACCGTGCCTATGATCCAGACCAGCAGATGCTGTTGCCTGCTGCAATGCGGGAGTGGTTGCCGGATGACCATCTGGCGTACTTTATCTCAGACGTCGTGGACGAGTTGGAGTTGTCTGAGATCACCGCCCGCTACGAGCGTGAGAGCAGAGGTGGGCCACCATATCATCCACGGATGATGGTCAAGGTGCTGCTCTACGGCTACTGCGTCGGGGTGGCGTCCTCACGGCGGATTGCCCAGCGGCTGCACGAGGACATAGCGTTCCGGGTGTTGGCGGCGAACAACATGCTGGATTTCCGCACCATCTCGGACTTTCGCAAGGACAATCTGGATGCGCTGTCAGGCCTGTTCTTGCAGGTATTGGCGTTGTGCGGGCAGGCGGGGCTGGTGAAACTGGGTCACGTGGCGTTGGACGGTACCAAGGTGAGGGCCAACGCATCCAGGCACAAGGCGATGAGTTACGGTCGGATGAAAGGGAAGGAAGCGCAGTTATCGGCGGAGGTGGAGGAGTTGCTGCGGCGTGCCCAGGAGGTTGATGACGAGGAGGACCTTCGGTACGGACAAGGTAAGCGCGGAGATGAGTTGCCGCAGGAGTTGGCCTTTCGGGAGGGGCGGTTGGAGAAGATACGGGAGGCGATGGCGGCGTTAGAAGCTGAAGCTCAGGCGGCGGCGGAGCAGGCCGAGGGCAAGGAGCATTCCGGGGTGCCCGACGACAAAGCCCAGCGCAACTTCACCGATCCTGAGTCGCGCATCATGCCGGCGCCGGGCGGGCGGGACTTTGTGCAAGCTTACAACTGTCAAGCGGTAGTGGACAGTGCCCATCAGGTGATCGTGGCGGCTCACGCCACCAACAGGACTTCGGACAAGCAGCAGGCGGTGGCGATGGTGGAGGAGGCGATCAGCAACGTCGGCGCAGTGCCCAAAGAGGTATCCGCCGACGCCGGTTACTACTCGGCGCAGGCGGTTGAAGGTCTCTACGGGCTGTGCGTGGACCCGTTCATCGCGCCGGAGCAGACCCGCCACGGCAGAGTGCCGCCGTCCGCGCCCCGGGGTCGCATACCCAGTCATCTGTCTACCAGGGATCGGATGCGCCGGAAGTTACAGACCAAACGGGGCCGGCAACGTTACGCCCTTCGGATGCAAACGGTGGAGCCGGTATTCGGCCAGATCAAGCAGGTCCGAGGTTTCCGCCAGTTCCTGCTACGGGGCCTGGAGAAGGTCAGCGGCGAGTGGTCGCTGATCTGCACCGGCCACAACCTGCTCAAACTGTTCCGATTTGGGGCAGACCAGCCTCGCGAAACACCGACCAACAACTTTGCGGGAAGTGTCCGCATCATCGCCGAGATGCTAAGCACAGTAAGGCGTACGAAGCTATTGCTCCGTCAGTGGCTGCACCCGACAAAAATGGTTGTCGCCGTCTGACCTCGTCTGCACCTAAGGGACGCTAAGTAATCCTCAGACGGGCTGCTAGTCTGCAAAACCATCACGCTAATTTTATAGACACCGACGCCAACAGCTGTGGCTCTGTATGCGCTGTCAACGTCACCATAACCGACAACGACTCGGCAGTGGCCGAACTGCTGCTGGAGCCCAGATCGCTGGAGATCGACGAGGCCGGCTCCGGCACGTTCACGGTCGAGTTGGCCACTCTACCCATGGCAGGCGTCAGCGTGTCCGTCAGCTCAGACGATACGGGTGCGGCTACCGTTTCTCCCTCAGACCTCACCTTTACCTCCTCCGACTGGAGCGACGCACAGATTGTGACGGTCAGCGGTGTGAACGATGCCGATGCCAGCGACGAGACTCTCACGGTGTCGTTCACCGCCCTGTCCGACGACCCGGACTACCAGGTCATAACGGCGTCGGTGAGCTTAAGCGTAGTCGACGACGAACCGGAGGTGACGGTGCAGTTTTCAAAGGAAGGTTATTCTGTCGACGAAGGCGACACGCAGTTCATCACGGTCACCCTGAGCGCCGACCCGGAGCGCGAGGTCATTGTGCCTCTCACGACGACCGAACAGGGAGGAGCATCCTGGAAAGACTACGGCGGCGTGTATACATGGTTGAAGTTCTTGCCTGGAGAGACATCCAAGTCGTTCCTCTTTTCGGCAATACAGGATTTTGATGACGACGACGGCGAGAGCGTGAAAATAGCGTTCGGCGACCTGCCCTCGCGCGTCAGCAGAGGAATAACGGATGAGACCACGGTCAGTATTATCGACGACGATTTCGGGGATCCGGGGTTTAACGTGGGCACTCTTGGGGCCTTCTGGATGCATACTGACGATGCTGACGGCAACCTGCTGGTAGGCGCGTGCACCGGCTCCGGTGTCTTCAGGATCATCTGGGGGGCGCGCGAAGACCGCAGAGGCGCGGGCGAATGGGATGCATACATAGTCACCCACGGGGGACTGAGTGTGGGCGGCTACAGCTTCAGGGAGTCGCCGGGACTCTCTCCTGGCCACTATGAGATGAACGGCACGGTGAATCTACAGGGCGAAGGCAGCCTCTCAATCCGCGTGCGGGGCCGTTTCGGCGCCACCTGGGGCACTTAGTCGCCGCCGGTCAGCCTATACTGCCATGAGCGGTTGAATTTGGACTCGTGAGTACGGTCGCATTGTGCGACATGCTCCTAGCAAGCGCAGTCAATCCGGTGCACGACTCAGAGTAGATGATATGCAACCCGCTCGATTGCCCGTTGTCTCAAGATTAAACCGGAGTGGTCGAGGTTATCCTGGGTGACGGGTCTGACGGACTAGACCCAACATCCAGGATTTCATCAAATTCACGCGGGGTAGCAATGCGGATAATTCGGCGGCTGCGTTTACGGCCGATGCCTGCGGAAGGCCGACGTCCCTAGACGGGGCGCCACCTTTACCGCAGAACTGCGCTCCAGCGAGTCGCCCAAGGACGGTTTCAGCTACAGGGGTAATTACACGGCACCTAGAATAGCCTGAGAACGGCCGAGCAACGATTTCGAGTGGCAGGCGTGGTATCCCCAACCTGCTCAGCGAGTTGCCAGCCGTTCTTGCGCTCCACTGGACTCAACAGTCCCCACAGATAATCCAGCGCACGCCGGCGTGGGTCCGGATGACGGAAACGCCCGGCGTGCACTCAGGCATCCGCTTAATGCCCTCGGCTCAGCTCTGCCATCTCATCCTTCCAACCTACCACAGCCTTACCTAACCACTAGTGAACGGACCTAATTTCACCTGCTCTCAAATATGCTTGATGCCCCAAGTGTATCCGCTCACCCGACTCAGATCACTTTCCGGCCGAATTTCTAGAACAGCTCACGGCTGGCGATCTCCGCTCCCTCTCGCATTGCCTGAAGCTTCAGCCAAACGATGCCTGCATCCACCCGGTTTGATCCAGCGGAGGTGTCGAAGCCGCAATCGGTGCCGATCATCACCCGCGTGACGTCGCCTCCGGCGGCAGTCACAGCTTGATGCACTCGGTCCGCCACAAGTCGTGGATGCTCCACGTAGTTGGTCTTGGTGTCAATGACACCAGCCACCAGCAGCATGCCTTCGGGCAGGGGGTGGTTGTGGTAGACACGATGCTCGTGACCGTGGCGCGGGTTTGCCATTTCCATAACCAGCGCGCCGACCTTAGCCTCGTAAAGCAGGTCGATGATGTGCTCCAGTGGCACGTCGTAAATGTGGGGGGCCTCGTTGTTGCCCCAGCATACGTGCAAACGGACCCGATTCGCGGGGATGTTGGAGAGGGCGTGATTGATGGCCCGAATATGCAGAGCGACCAGGTCCTGAAAGGCCGACAGGGGCTCGTCCTGATAGGATATATGCCGTTCCATGGCCAAGTCAGGGCAGTCCAGTTGCAGCGTCAGGCCATTGGCGACGATTATCTCGTACTCCTTTCTCAGTTCTTCGGCCAAAGCGAATATATAGTCTTCGTGGCTCTCGTAATAGCGGTTGGCTAGAGTCAGGGAAACGATGCCGGGTGACGCAGCGGTCATAAACAGGTCTTCCGGTTCTCCCTCGGCAGTATTGACGGCGTTAAGTAACTGCCGGCATTCCTGCTCCACCAGATCCAACCTTTCGTACGCCACCGGGCCGACGCAAGTGGGCACGCCGCGCATCAACTGGACGACACGGGGTCGCACTACGGACGGGAAATCGTTCTGGTCACGCTGGCCACGCCGGTCCCACGAGCCGCCAAAGCCAGACATCCGCTGCGTGACGTAGGTAGAGAAGCTGACGCGGGACTGTTCACCGTTGTTGATGACGTCCACTCCGGCCGCCAGTTGCGCAGACACGACTTCGGTAGTAGCCTCACCGGCCAAACTTTCCAAAGCAGCCTCGTCAACCCGCTCACCCCGCGACACCGCGCCCAGCATCTCTACCAACCCCTCGGGCCGGGGCAGGCTACCCGTATGAGTGGTCAAGATACGTGTTTCGCTATGCTTCATGGATACTCTCCTTCAATTTAGATATCAAGTATTATCAGTCCCACTGGACTGATTCTGGTTCCTCAACGCGCAGCGCTTCGCTAATCCCCAAAACAAACACCGCACCGACAATTTCTCGCAAGTGTCGCGAATCCACTGGACCACCTCCGGCTGTAGGGGGGATGCCATCCTTGCAGTGGACGCCCTTCATCTCAGCCTCAGGCTGTCCGATTGCCAATACCCGGTCGCGGCCTAGGTGTCGGCTTAGTGATTTTCTTATATCGGAGCGAGCCGTCCATATCATCCTTGAAATGGTACGGATGGTCAAAGCCGGGGATATTGTGGGCAGCAAAATAGCGGCCGAAATCAGTACCACAGCAGCAGAACCATCGATATGCAACTTCTTGCCACGCGCCAGAGTTGGCTCGCGCCTGGTCCACACTGGGACGACCGTGTACAGACCATAGCTGGTTTTGTCGTTATCAACGTCGATCGACCCTTCTGGGTGTTACCTCGACTTTGTACATTTGGTACAAGAAATAGACATAGTATAAGAACAGGGTAAGATAGCCGAAGCATCCCATCACAGAGGTTCGGTTATGCTCACCCTGCCCGATGCCATTATATCCGCGCTCCAGCCTTTCTCAAGCATGTTCCGACAACGAACCTGGGCGAAGGCGCAGCTACTGCTCGTCGGCGCCATCCTCGCCCCGCGCAGACGCACCATCACGTCTGCCCTACGCGTAATGGGTCTCAGCGACGAAGCCGGCTTCGCGAAGTATCACCACGTGCTCAACAGAGCGCTCTGGTCCTCATTGCAGATGAGCCGTGTGCTGCTTGTGCTACTCATCGAGCATCTTACTCAGGATGATGAGCCACTGGTATTCGGCATAGACGAGACACTGGAACGCAGACGCGGCAGTCGCATCAGCGCCAAGGGAGTGTTCCGAGACGCCGTGCGCTCAAGCGAGTCGCACCTGGTCAGGGCGAGCGGACTGCGCTGGGTCACCCTGATGTGGCTGGCGCATATCCCCTGGGCGAATCGCACGTGGGCACTGCCCATTCTTACTGCGCTGGCTCCAGCAGAGAGCTACCATCAGAAGGTGGGACGACGGCACAAGAAGATCACCGCCTGGGCACGCCAGATGATTATCCAACTGCGCCGCTGGCTGCCAGATCGACGCATAGTCGTCGTGACTGACAGAGGATACGCAGCGCTCGAACTCCTGCACGGCTGCCAGTCTCTGCGCCAGCCAGTCACCTTCATCAGCGGACTCAGACTCGATGCTGCGCTCTTCGAGCCCGCTCCACCCAGAATGCCCGGTCAGATAGGTAGACCACGCCTGAAAGGACAGCGACTGCCCTCTCCCATCGAACTCCTGGACAACCCCGATGTGTCCTGGACCCGGGTATCTGTGCCCTGGAAGGACGGGCCGGCACGCACACTGGAGATTACATCCGAGACCGCAGTCTGGTATCGCTGGGGAAGACCTCCCGTGCATATCAGATGGGTACTAATCAGAGACCCTCTCGGTCAGATGAGAACGCAGGCACTGGTCTGCACCGATACTGAGGCCGACCCTCTTCAGATCGTCCAATGGTTTCTGCTGCGCTGGCGCATCGAGGTCACCTTCCAGGAGGTGCGCGCCCACCTCGGGGTGGAGACTCAGCGCCAGTGGTCCGACAAGGCTATCTCTCGCACCACACCATTGCTGCTGGGACTTGTATCTTTGACATGTATGGGATAATCCCCTAACGAAGCAGACTCCGAGTGCGGCAGACCGGGAGCTAACATCAGAAGTATCCGTGTTAATTGTCAAGCCGGACCGGCCTGATAAGATGGGCAGTCCCTCCCGTGCCGTTTCACCCAGGGAGTTCCTCTACGCGCCACGGCGTTGATCTGCATCAGCAGCTTGCGTGCCACTGCTATCACAGCTACCTTGCCGGGTTTGCCGCGCTCCCGAAGACGCCGATAGAAGTCGCGTAGGTCGCCATCTAGCCTGAGCACCACCCAGGCACAGATATACAGCGCCCGGCGTGTTGTTGCTTAGCGATTCCGTCCATGCTAACTGCTGAGCGAAAATGTCCACATGATGGAGCATGTGAGATTGACGCAGCAAGAACAGGCAAGACTTCAGGTACTCAACAACTTACTGGCTGGATATATGACGACGGAGCAGGCAGCGATACTGACGGGACTGAGCGCACGCCATACCAGGCGCATACTGGCGGCATACAGGGAGAAGGGAGCAGCCGCAATAGCTCACGGCAACAGAGGTCGCAGCCCTGCCAATGCTACACCGAGCACACTGGCGATCGAAGCAGTACGTCTGGCTCGGACCAGATACGCCGGAGTCAACCACACGCACCTGAGCGAGTTGCTGAGGGAGCGAGAGGGTATAGACATCGGTCGCGACACGTTACGCAGGATACTGACTAATGCCGGAGTGAACAGCCCACGCAGACGTCGGCCACCGAAACACCGGGTTCGGCGGCAGCGTATGCCGCGTGAGGGTATGCTGATACAGGTAGACGGCAGCTACCACAGATGGCTTGGGAAAGACGGACCGCAGTTCACATTGCTGCTGGCGATTGACGACGCCACCGGGATCGTTGTCAACTCCCTGTTCTGTGAGCTGGAGAACACCCACAGCTACTTCTCGCTCCTCGATGGACTAATAAGGCGCTGCGGCATACCGATCGCGCTCTATTCAGATCGGCATGCCGTATTCAAGTACACTCCACCGTCGGAAGCTGCCGGTGCTCCAACCCAGTTCAGTCGTGCGATGGACGAGCTTGGCGTACAGCTGATATTCGCTCAATCACCTCAGGCCAAGGGTCGTGTAGAACGCGCCGCGGGAACGTTCCAGGACAGGCTCGTTACGGAGCTGCGCCTTGCGGGCGCGACAACCATCGACGATGCGAACCGCGTGCTGGAGGGCTTCCTTCCACGCTTCAACGGACGCTTCAAGGTACCTGCGCGGGAGTCGGAAGCCGCCTATCGCGCTGTGGACGAAGGGGTGCGTCTGGATCGTGTTCTGTGCTTCAAGTACCGGCGCACAGTCGCCAGGGACAACACGGTCAGATACCGCTGGCACACACTTCAACTGCTGCCCTGCACGGACCGGCCGAGCTACGCCGGAGCGGCCGTGAATGTGCTTGAAGGACTAGACGGACGGCTGGCAGTGCAGCACGAGGGGTGCGACATCCCATCTCAGGAAGCGCCACCACGCCCCAGTGTCCTTCGGGGCTTCACCAAGAGAACCACACACTCACCCATTATCAATCAGCCCACCAACGGTCTGGGCAGAAAATGGGCGGCCAAACTGGCGACTCTGGACACCAACCACGATGCTGAGCATCCCATTGCCACCTCCGGCCGCGACGGTGCTGGAAGAGTTCGTAAAACTGCGTCGCTGCGACGCAGGAAACCCACCCCGCTACAGACGGCCAGGTGGAAAGCGGTGCAGAAGGCGAAGCGCAAGGGACTGTCCATGCGTGGGATCGCCCGGGAGCTGGGTATACACAGAGATACCGTGAAAAAGTACATGAACGCCGAGAGCCCACCTACGTCACCCGGGCGCCCGGCGTCAACGGCATTTTAGTCTGGTAACATAGCAAGTTACGGGGAGGACATTTAAGACGGTTGCTTTTCCCTTAGCATTTAAGCGGACATAGTCGCTGAGCTTCGACACCCTTGACACCCAGACGACGTGAGCGCAAGATGCACGTCGGACTATTCGGTTACGGGCGCTCTCTCGGTGGTGTGGGCGGAGTCACGCTCCCCAGAGCCATCGGATTCGCGGCATCGCTGTACTCCATTGGCGTTCCTCCCGAGCTACTGGGGCTTGCCTGCCTGACCGAGAGCGATCTCGAGTTCATTCGCGAGGTTTACCCCAACATGGATGGGAACCTGCGCGCGGCTCTGCGCTTCACTAATGAGCGGCACGTGAGGGAGTTGCTGGGCGACTCCTACATGAGCGTGGTCGGGCAATACACAGACGAGCTGGACCGGGTCCACGAGGGACTGACAAGCGCGATCTGGGCCAGCGTGGGCAACGAGGACGTGACAACGCACAGGTCGCAATTCGTTGAAGAGGCTGCCCACCTTCGTCACTTCCTCGGGTAATTCAATCTACTTGAGATTCAATTCATTATAGCCGTTCTTCGCCACCTCTTCACAGCGACGTCTGTACGATGGTTGACCACCGGAATACATGGCCGTGATTCGGGTCTGCCTACCCTCCAGATTGATGTTGACGCCGGTCTGCCAAGAATCTACCTGGCTCCTCAGCAGGTCCTTTCCTTGGTCCACCACATACTGATGCCAGCCCTCTTGGGCTTCCAGGCTGGCTTCGGCACGAGTAAGGCCACGGTGATTCATGTACTTTATGACCTCTGTTACCCAATTTACCTGAAATTCAATGGCACGTGGGTTGTTCCCTGCCCATGCGTGGGATCCTATTATCATAAACATATTAGGGAAACCGTTGGTTTGAATCCCCAGAAAGATCGCCAGTTCTTCTTCCCATTGTTCCTTTAATCTACGCCCATTAACACCGCGTATATCTATCCTGTTATGACTTCCGAATATCGCGTCGAACCCCGTGGCATAGATTATGAAATCAAATTCGAATTCCTTGTCAGTGGTCAGAATTCCATCCTGGGTGATTCTCTGAATAGGAGTCTCACTAATGTCTACTAGTTCAACATTTTCCTGATTGTAGGATTCATAGTAGTTGGTTTCCAGAGGTACCCGCTTGGTTCCAAAGCCATGATCTTTTGGAATTAACTTTTCCGCTACTAGGGGATCGTTCACACGCTCTCGTATCTTCTCGGCTATAAAATCAGATATGGCTTTGTTGGCTTTGGGGTTGGTTAGTATATCTTTGAAATTGCCTTGCCAGATCCCAAACCCCGGGCTGGCGTATAGCTGCTCCCAGAACTCATACCGTTCTTCTGCAGTCACTTCGAAAGTGCCTCTGGGATCAGCTTCATGTATGAATGCAGCTGTGGTCTGGGCACACCACTCAAACATTTCGTCGTAGCCGGCCCTGATGGCTTTCATTTCATCCGGCTCTATTTTCGAGTTGTGAAGAGGAGCACACCACTCTGGTCGAAGCTGGAAAACAGTGAGATGCCCGACATTTTTCGCTACTTCCTGGATTATCTGTACTCCCGTAGCTCCAGTGCCGATAACTGCCACACTTTTGCCTGAAAAATTGACTGGGGAATGAGGCCATCGAGAGGTGTGAAAGGACTGTCCCCTGAAAGACTCGATTCCCTCAATTTTCGGTAGAGTAGGTTGAGAGAGGATGCCAACGCCCGTTATTAAGAACCTGCTCTTGCAGGTATTTCCGTCCTCTAATCCGATTTCCCAACTCCGAGTGTCTTTATCATAGACGGCAGACTTAACATCACTGGAAAATTGAATATGCTTAAGAAGGTCAAATTTATCGGCTACGTGTTGCAGATATCGTAAAATCTCAGGCTGTGAGGCGAAACGTTCGAACCAGTCCCACTCGTCGAGCAGTTCCTGCGAAAAGGAATATCCGTAGGAATAACTTTCCGAATCAAACCGGGCGCCCGGATACCTATTCCAATACCAGGTGCCTCCCACGCCTGTCCCTCTTTCAAGCACCCGGACCCTTAAACCCAGTTCCCGCAGTCTGTACAACTGGTACATGCCTGAAATACCTGCTCCGATCACGATTGCATCGTAGTCGAGATCAGTATTCGAAAGAACCATGTTTCTGACTCCACCTGTTTAAAGCGATTGGAACAGATTAAAATTGAGGATCGGAAACTAGGGTGTGTTGACAATTGTATTAAACTTAGAGCATGTCAACATCTAAACTAACTCTGGACCAGTGGTCAAAGATTCGCGATTTCCTGAAAGAGGAGACCAACGTCTATGTCAAGTCTGAGCGGGACTGCAAACGATTCATAGAAGGTATTCTGTGGATGAGCAGGTCAGGCGCTCCGTGGAGGATGCTTCCGGCAGGATACGGCAAGTGGTACAGCGTGTACAGGCGCTTTTCCAGATGGAACGAGCAGGGGATATGGGAGAAGATGCACCAGCATTTCGCTGATGAGCCGGATATGGAGCATCTGATAATAGACAGCACGACGGTGCGTGCGCATCCCTGTGCGGCGGGTGCGCCGCATAAAAAGGGGGACAATGGTCGCAGGCTCTTGGTAGAAGTCGAGGGAGTTTCAGCACGAAAGTGCATGTGAGTGTTGACGCTCTGGGCAATCCACTGAGATTCACGCTCACTGGGGGTCAGGCACACGACATCACCCAGGCCTATGAACTGATAGACGGCATTGAGAGTGAATATGTGATAGCTGATCGCGGATATGACTCACAGCGGTTTCGTGAACGAATCGTTGAGATGGGAGCGACGCCTGTAATACCGCCGCGTTCAAGTAGAAGAGAGCCTCAGCCATACGATGAGCATCTATACGGTGAGCGCCACTTGGTTGAGTGTTACATAAATAAGATGAAGCATTATCGACATATTTTCAGCCGGTTTGACAAGTTAGCGAAGATGTACCTTGGTTTCCTACACTTTGTCGGCACCCTTATGTGGCTGAAATGAAATGTCAACACAACCTAGTCGTAAGTTGTTGGCCAACTAGGTCCCTTGAGATTACACCCTAATAGCATAGGCGGACACCTGGCGACATAACTTCCGGCTGAACAGTCAGCGACGGCGGATTCAAGCCATACCCTTTTGCCGCGTGAGATGCCCGTTATTCGGAAATCATATAGCCAAGCTTCTTTAGTCGAAACCCTATGCGAACAACTAGTACCCAGTCTGCTACTCGATCCAACGAGTGTTGTACCGTGAAGTAGTGTGGGAGCTTGTTAACCCTCTTGTACTATCAAGACGCGGTCGGCTGAATGAGCGGACACAACTGCGAAGAGGCTCAGGGCCACGCTCCTGTGAAGTCACTGCTCGCCTCAGCCATTGGCTACTTATGGCCATCCCGGGAACGGGTCGACAGATCATTTTGAGGGCATCTGAGCCAGTTACCAAATGGGTCAGACCTGATCCCGGATGGCCCATTAAGTATCATCGCAGTTCCCAGGAGTTTTGCAGCTATTGATTGACGCCCACAGGTCTGATGTACCCTGGGTCAGCCTCGATCATTTCACCCTGTTCAGTAGAGGCATATACCAACTGTTTCGCTACGACGCTGCGCCATTGGCAAACCCTACACTGAATCGGGCCCACTGCCGCGAACTATATCGGCTAAGTGGCCTGTCTAGTTCGCGGATGTCTGTTCCTGTTCGATTCATTAGCGGTTTCTGATTCCCACTCGGGGTATCGGAATGGGATGTAACCAAGAGGGAATCACTGCTGCATAAGTCCGTGCAAGGCAGTACGGTCTCGATCCACCTAAATTTGGTCGGTCTCCAAATGGCTCGCCCACTCAGGCATAAGAGTTCTGCGCTGCTCCAGCAAATCACTGCGCATGTATGCCTGCTCCACTGCACTACCGACCGTGTGCGCTAAGGCGAACTCCAGGTCAGCATGGCTCGCAGAGGTACTTAAGCCGCCCATATCCTGAATGAACTGCGAAAGCCGTGAAGCGTTGCCCTATCCCCCAGTCCACTGCTCCGAAGCAGGTTCGTGAGTGTAATATCGCTTAGTGGACGGCCTTGCCTGACAGGCGAAGGGAACAGCAGGTCTGAGCCATCAGCAATTGCCGCTGCCGCATCAACTACACTTAGCGCCAGGCCGGACAGCGGTACGCGATGCTCCCTTGCCGCATTCATCCTGTTTGACGGAACGGTCCAGACCTCCGCCTCCCTGTCAATCTCATCCCACGTCGCAAGCCGTGCCTCTCCGCTGCGACACGCGGTCAACACAACGAAGCGAAAGTATAACTTAGCGGACTTCGATGCCCTTGACGCTTCTATAAAGCTCAACGCCGCAGGAACGTCTTGGTATGGCAGCGAACGATGGTGTGCCTTAATCTTTGGCATTGCCGGAAGCGCCGCGTCAATCGCCTCACCCGCCACATTGAACTCAACATAGTCGTGTGTCATTCCCTAAGAAAATACCGACCTCATTCGCTGCCTGACTCGCCGCGCCGTCTCTGGCTTCGCGGTCCATATCGGTGTAAGGCAGGCAAGTACATTGCCTTTTCTGATGGCGTCGACCTTCATGTCCACTATAGTTGGGAACACATAGGTTTCGAGCTTACTGATCCAATGAGCCGCGGGCTTTCTGTTGCGCCAAGTTGGGAGGTTGATACGGTGCACTTGAAGCGCAGCCTTATGGAATGTGGGCGTTGCTGCCGCCTCTTCTCTGCGATAGGGTTGACACCACTGGCAACTGCTGACCTGTTCCGTCTCGCCAGATCGCCCGCCTCAGCAAGACTCACGGTCGGATATTCTCCAAGGCCGATATCGCGTCGAATGCCGTCAATGGATTTGCGCTGCACCCAACTCTTTGAACCACGCCTGCCTATGTTCAGGTACAGGCCCTCGCCGTCGCAATATCTGCCGGGGTTGTTGAGATTCCCGACTTTGGCTGCTGTCAACCTGTTCATTTTCCAACGCTTGTCCCCACAGTAGTGTGGGCTTTCGCAGGATTTTGAGGGGACTGACAAGACAGTGAAAGTGACGTAAAGCAGTCTACGGTAGAATAACGTGGGTTATCCGGGGAAGGTTTGGGGTATGTATATGGCGGAGAGAGTGGGATTCGAACCCACGATGAACTTGCGCCCATACCGGTTTTCGAGACCGGCGCCTTCGTCCGCTCGGCCATCTCTCCGCGTCGAGGCACGAGCAATTATAGCATATCTGCTCGACGCGCCCGTGCGGATGTGCGGACAACTCTTTAGCTTCGGAGCAAGCCGTAAACGCGCTTCGGCTCAACAAGCACGATGACAGCTTCCTGGTCAATCATCGCCTGATCGTACTCTTCCCAATCGGGATGCTCGGTGTCGCTGCACGCCATATAGACCTTGCGCAGCATCACGCGGGCCTCCTCGGCGTCCATGTTGCCATAGTCGTAGAGCGTTGCAGTGCCTTCGACTGACGCCCACTCCCGCCAGTCGTCCGACACACAGAGCACGGTGCAGTTGGGATTGCGACGCAGGTTGCGTATCTTCTGCGAGCGCGGATAGACGGAGACGAAGGCTGCGTTGCCCTCGTATGCGCCGCAGACGACGATGCTGGAGTGTGCCGCGCCGTCCGATCGCTGCGTTGATATGACGCCTCTGTGGTGCGTCTCCATAAATGGGCGAGCTCGTTCAAATTCCATAGTTATTTACCTCCTCATCTAATGAAAGGCCTTTCCCGATCTTCCAGTGCGTCTTTGATAGCGAGCAAGTCGCAAAGCATCGTGTCATCGGGAAGATTGTCGGGTGGGAAGTATCCGATGTCGGTGCTTTCGTCGGAGATTCTCAGCTGACCAGTAAGGTACTCACACTCGAATACCACTATTGCGAATTGTATTAGACTGCCATCAGGGTAGGCAGCGATGACATTGTGTTGGGGATCTGAATAAATTCCAACGAGTCGCTTTACCTGCGTGTGGATTCCGGTCTCTTCCCAGATCTCGCGGATTGCACCATGCTCCACCGATTCACCAATGTCAACATATCCGGAAGGCAGTCCCCACTGACCGTTATCGGCGCGCTTTTGAAGCAGTATCTCGCCCTTCTCATTAACGACTATGCCGCTCGCCGCGAGATGAATGGCGTCGGGCATACGCGTAACACGCTTTCCTGTGTCGTCGTACCATTCCGGAACGCTCTCCTTGACGCGCATCTGGGACTCCTGGGACATACGGCCAGAGGATGCTTGTATCATCCTCTGGCTATGCCGACTATGTTGGGTATTGTAACAGGCAAGCGCACTGAGAGATCGAATACTTCGAGTTCAACGCTAGTGAATCCTGCGTTCCGGATTGACGCGGTAAGGTCGCGGTTCAGGTTGCATCCCGTTGTCAGGCACTTCCAAGCCGGGTTGAGCCTGTGCTGCCACCATCGTCCACGCGGCCGAGGAGAAATGACATGTTCGTAGAACAGAAACGCGCCTCCGGGTCTAAGGACGCGCCGTGCCTCTCGCACTACGGCATCGGCGTCACTAACCATGCAGAGCACAAGAGTCGTTACGACGGTGTCAAAGCTGGCGTCGGCGAACGGAAGGCTTTCGCCCCCTTGCTGAACGATGGCAGCGCTCCGCTTGTGCCGCACAATGTTCCGACGCAATTTTCGGACCATATGCGTGTCCGGCTCGATGAAGGTGATGTTGGCACTCTCTGGATAGTACGGGAGGTTTGCGCCGGTGCCGCCACCTATTTCCAGCACATCACCCCAGGCATTGCCGGCAGTGCGCTTACGGTACGGGACGACTCGGCCCTCGACGCCGGAGTTCAGCAGGTCGTACCATGCAGCAAAGAGGCGCTTGCTGAGGGTCACGATTACGCCGCCTTCAACCTAGTTGTGGCATCCGCGGGCGGTGATGTCCCAGACCGCTTCGACTTTGCCGTTTCTCACCCCAATGAACTGATCCCAGCGGTTGACCATGATGTCCTGCTGTCCGGAAATCAGCTGGAACTTGTCGCCGAGTTGCAGCGGCATGTCGCCTTCGGATTTCAGCACGATATGGTTAGCGCCGAGCGAGTCCACGCGCACCCCATCGATGCCAAGCACTTCGGGCAGCACGCCGCTGGGCGACGCGAGACAGCGCGAACCTGTGTCGCCGATGGCAACGCCGGGTCGGGGTGTGCTGGTGACGGTGCCCAAAATCATTCCGGCATACTCGAACTCATCCATGTATGCATAGGCATGCGACATCAGGGCATAGGTACCGCCCTCGACCTCAGTTACGCCAGGGATGGTCGGGCAGATGTCGTAGGTCCAACTCTCCCCTGCTGAGACAACTTCCACGGCGATTCCCTCAGCTTCAATTGCGTCCTTGACATCGAGTGTTTTCTGGATGAAGCGGGGACCCTCTATAAAGCGGGTCTCGCGGTCGGGCTGGCCGGCAAGCGTCTGGTGGCTCATCACCCCCCTGAAGTCTACGCCGGGCAATGAATCCGCGACCTTGGCAAGCGCAACGCCCTGCTCAATCGCCCTGATGCCAGCGCGCTCCATTTGCGTGTCAACCTCGATGACGACGCCGATTGAGACATCCATCTTGCTGGCGGCATTAGATATGGCCTGCAAGTTATCTGAGTTGTCCGCCGCTACCATCATTTTTGCCCGCTTTGCGAGGTTGCAGAGGCGAGCAATTTTGTCAGGCGAGACAACCTGATTAGGAATCAGAACATCGTCTATGCCGCCTTCGACCATTGCCTCGGCTTCGGAGACCTTCGCGGCGCAGACGCCGCCCACGGTGCCACCCACGCGAATCTGCATGTGCGCCAGCATTGGCGACTTCAGGTTCTTGATGTGGGCGCGCATCTTGCAGTCGGTATCTCTATAGGTATCGGCGATGAGCTGATAGTTGCGCTCAAGAGCGTCTATATCAATTAACAGGCATGGCGTGTCTAGATCACTTATGTCCGTACCTATAAGCGGTCGGTAGTTCTCCATTGGTATGCTCCATCTTGTCTCAAGAGTGTGGATGATGTCCTAACGGTACAGTTTTAGCGATATAGGCCTCGCGCGGATATGGCGAGCACGGATTCGAGTCTGCCTCGCCGCGTTCCTTGAATGTAGTCGTACACGTTGACGCAAGAGCCTACGTCCATCGGCGTGAACCAGATTCTGTCACCCAGGCTCAATGCCACATCAGTGTCTTCTTCCCATTGCAGCTTGCCGTGTTCCGCACTCATCGAAGTGACTTCAACATCGCTGCGATTTGCTATGACAGGAAAGCCGTAGTCGTCCCCCATTGCCTTGCGTCCGGTGTCTAGGATTGCGGTGCCGGGTTCCGGCAGGCTGGTTACAGCGGCGAGCACTTTTGCCGCCGGCTGGAGTTCGGGGAGAAGCGCGCTGTGCCGCTGGTCCATCAGGGCGTAGGTTCCCGCCAAAACCTCGGTCACGCCGGATATTTCGGATGCCTGACGATAGCAGTGGGTGCCGCTCACGCTGACAGTGCTCACCTCTATGCCGTTTTGCTCCAGCAGCTCGCGTGTGTCAAGCGTCTGCTGAATGCGCCCGCCTGCTTCACTTGCGATGGCATCAGCATCCTGTGAAAGTTCAGCCTCGCCGAGTGCCATCAGCCCGTTGAAGTTCAGGGCTTCGCTATGTGCGATCGCGCGAGCGATACCGAGGGCGGGTTGACCGGGGGCGACACCGCTGCGGTCTTGTCCTGTGTTGATATCAACGAGGACATTCAAGGTGACACCGCTGCTTCGAGCCGTCTCGGAAAGGCTGCGAACGTTGGCAGAATTATCTGCAGCAACTGTGATGTTCGCCTGCCTGGCGAGCGCGCAGAGACGATTAATCTTGGATGGGGTTACGACTTCGTTCACGAGGAGAATATCGGCGATACCGTTCTGCGCGAACAATTCGGCTTCGCCAACGCTCGCAACTGCGATGCCGCCAACGGTGCCACCCACCGCAAGCTGCTTGTGCACTATTGTGGGGCAACGGTGCGTTTCGGTGTATGGCCTGAGTTTGGCGTCCAATTGCCGAAAGTGGGAGTGAACTTGCTCTATGTTGGACTCCAGCGTGTCCATGTCCACGACAAGGGCGGGTGTGTCCAACTCTTCTACCGGTGTGCCAATAGGCTTGATGATTGGGCGTTCCATACAGAACTCCTATTTCGTTATTTGAAATGGCAAATCAGATTGGAGAATAGCACAGCAGGGATACTTCGTCCAACAATGCAGGCGTATTCTATGAGGGCCTTACCAGAAGTGGTATCATCGCAGCAATAGAGTATTGTGAGATTCAGGAGGGTTGAGCATGAAGGCATTCACGGGCGCGACTATGATTGACGGCACGGGGGCTATGCCAGTATCGGACGCGGTGCTGCTGGTTGAAGACGGCGCCATTGTGGAGGCTGGAAGCGCTGGGGATGTGAGGATTCCAGAGGGTGTGGAGGTCATCGACGCCTCCGGGATGACGCTTATGCCAGGGCTTATCGACACGCACGACCATCTGGCGTCGTTCAGCTACGAAATTGCGAGTCGCTGGGGTATTACCGAACCGCGCAGCACGCGCCACCTGCGAATCGCTTCCGTGCTGAAGCAGACGCTGGAAACAGGATATACGGCCGTGCGGGACGCGGGCGGACTGGACGCAGGTTTTCGCATTGCGGTGGACGAAGGTCTGGTGCCTGGTCCGCGGCTTCACGTTGGGCTGGGGTTCATTACGCCAACCGGAGGCATGGGCGACAGAGTCAGTCCGCTCGGCTACAAGCCGCCTGCGGGTGCGGACTCTGGTCTGCCCTGGGGTGTCGCTGACGGTCCGGAAGGCCTGCGCGCTAAGGTGCGCGAGATGGTGGGCGCAGGCGCGGATGTGATTAAGACCGCGACGACCGGTGGCGCAAGCTCGACCGCCGGTCTCGGACCAAAGGACGTGCTGTTTGAGCGAGCAGAGCTGGAAGCGCTGGTGGATGAGGCGCACAAGCGTGGCCGCCGAGTAATGTGCCACGCGCTTGGTGGCGAAGGTCTGCGAATGGCTATCGAAGTGGGAGTGGATTCTATCGAGCACGGCTCTTATCTCGACGAGGATCCCGAACTGCTTGAAATGATGGCGGAGAAGGGAATCGTTTTCACTCCGACCTACGGCGTGTACACTTTCCACGCCACTCAGGGGACGCCGCACGGCAAGGCACGCGCTGCCGCACTACGGCAGCACCATGTCAAGAGCCTTCGGATGGCGCTGGAGTACGGCGTCACAATCACGGCTGGAACGGACGAGGGTGGATGGGAGCACGGCAACAACGCCCACGAGATCAGCTGCCTCGTGGAAGCGGGAATGACGCCGATGCAGGCTATAGTCGCCGCAACTGGCGACGCCGCCGGCTGCATGGGGCTTGCAGAGCAGATCGGCAGCATCTCAGCGGGCAAATGCGCGGACATCATCCTAGTGGACGGCAATCCGCTAGACGATGTGACTATTCTGGAACGCGGCAACGCAGTGAAGTATGTGATGAAGGACGGCATTACTCATTTGGACAGGCGCGCCATGGACAAGCGCGCTGATCGTTCCTCGTAAGATTGCGGCGGAGTCTAGATTCTTTATTCATTTGACGGCCATTTGGCGGGGAGCAGATGCTAAAAGCAAGGGCAAAAAAGGGCGTGTTAGCGCAAGGAAGAGTGAGGGGCGTCACTCTTATGGCGAATGAGGAAATTCTGGCATCGCTGGGCATCGACAAAGGGGAAGATGCCCATGACGGCGGCGGCGGCGAAGTCGTTGTGCTGACTGACAATCGCGTCATTCAGATGAGCGGGTCGGAGTCAAGTCGGAGGACATCGTTCGCCGCAATCGAAGACATCAGCGCCGTCGAAATTACTAGTCAGCCGGCAGGTGGTTACGGCTCTTTCGTATGGGCAGGGCTTGCGTTCGTTGTTTCGGCTGCGCTATGGCGAATCATCGAAAATCAGACGATTTCGATTGGGGCCGCGGTAATCGTAGCTCTTATGGGCGTCTATCTGATTTACGACCGCTTGACATCCGGCGGCGAGCATGTGCTTGTCTTCAAAACCAACGGTGGAGAGATTCGGATTGATCTGAAAGGCGAGCGAAATCAGGAGGAAGCAGAGGCTCTCATCGCAAGGATGTTTGAATTGAAGGCGGAGAGGAGTCTGTCGAAATACGCCCGCGCCAATTCCTTCGCACCGAGGTAGCCTCTAGCGAGCCAAGTTAGCGGTCGTTATACGAACCTTTAGCCAAGGCGCAGGTTGGGCACGACATCCACATCCCACCGGGAGTTTATGCCATCGCGGAAATGGAAGAAGCCAGCGGCGCCCATCATCGCGCCGTTGTCGGTGCAGAGACCGGGCCTTGGCACAACCACTTCGACTGGAACTCGCTTGTGCATTTCTTTCCTAAGATGGGTGTTCGCCGCCACGCCGCCGCCAAGAACAACACCTTTCACGTGATACCGCTCGACCACCTGAATCGTCCGCTGCACCATGCAGTCAACCACTGCCTCCTGGAAGGCGTCCGCTACATTCGCAACCTGCTGTGGGTCGGGCGGCGTGTCCTCTGACGGCGGATACATCCCATACTCTTCGGCGCGCCGTGCCACTGCCGACTTCAAGCCGCTGAAGCTGAAGTCCAACGAGTCCCTGACCACCGGACGAGGGAAGCGCGGCTCGCCCCCAATGCTATGCTCTGAGACCCTTTGAATCTCAGGACCGCCGGGGAAGCCAAGCCCCAATGCGCGCGCCGCCTTGTCGAATGCCTCGCCCGCGGCATCGTCTCGGGTGCGGGCAATCAGAGTGTAGTCGCCATGCCCTTTCATCAGTATCAGGTCGGTATGTCCGCCGGAAGCGATGAGGCACATCAGCGGAAAGCCGGGCGACCCTTCAGGATTTACGCCTTCCTCAAGCCAAGCGGCGTAAATATGCCCTTCGAGGTGGTTTAAGCCGATGAATGGCAGCTCATTGGAGAGAGCAAAGCCCTTTGCGGCGTTCACGCCGATAAGCAGCGAACCTGCCAGTCCAGGCCCATGCGTAACGGCCACACCGTCAAGTTCATGCGCCTCAATTGATGACTCGTCCAGTGCCTGTCGAAGCACAGGGATAATGGTAATCATGTGCTGGCGCGAGGCTATCTCAGGGACGATTCCGCCATATTGTGCGTGAAGCGTCGCCTGAGAAGCAATTACATTCGAGTGGATATAGCTGCCGTCCTCAATAACGGCGGCGGCGGTTTCGTCGCAGGACGTTTCGATGCCCAGGATTTTCATTTGGAATGCCTCAAACTTACAGTCGAGTATGTGTCTATTAGATTCCCCGCTCACTGTGATCCAGCGGCATGTGCGGATGAGCGTTCGCTACTTCTTCATTAAACGTCAGACCCAGCCCTGCGCCTTTTGGCAGTTCCACATAGCCGTTCTTCTGTCGGGGTAATCCGTCGAATACCTCGAAGTAGTGCGGTTCGTAGAACTCTGCGTGATATTCCTGTATGAGGAAATTGGGCATTGCCGCGTCAAGATGGAAGCTGGCGACCGTGCCGACAGCGGCGTTGGTGTTGTGCGGCGCCATCATGATGTGCTGCGGCTCGGCGATGGCAGCGATCTTCTTCAATTCGGTGATCCCGCCGGCGTTGCACATATCGGGCTGTAGGATGTCAACCGCCTCGTTCTTCACTAGCTCGAAGAAGGGGAACTTCGTGTAAAGCCTTTCACCAGTCGCGATGGGAATATTCACATTGTCCCGCACCTGCTTCATCTCCGACACATTCTCCTGCGACACAGGCTCCTCGAACCAGAACGGGCGATACTGCTCAAGACGCTTGCCGAGGTGTATCGCTGTATAGACATTGAACTTGGCATGCACTTCGACCAGTATCTCCACATTGGGGCCGACCGCCTCACGCACGGCGGCCACTCTGTCTTCGGCGAGTTGCGCTTCCTGCGGGGCGATGGTCGTGTAATTGTGGTGTCCGAAAGGGTCGAACTTCATCGCAGTGTAGCCCATCTCCACTACGCGCAGTGCTTCCTCAGCATTCTGTTCGGGTAAGCCGGGGTTGGTGTACCAACCGTTGGCATATACACGGATGCGGTCGGTGTACGGACCGCCAAGCAGTTCATAAACAGGCACGCCGAGTGCCTTGCCTCGCAGGTCCCAGAGCGCGATATCTATGCCGGAGAGAGCAGTGCTGAAAAGGCGACCACCACGCCCTAGATTGTCCTGGTACATGCGCGTCCAGTGAACTTCGTGGTGCAGCGGATTTTTGCCCACGAGATAGGCTTCCGTCCATTCGTGCAGCAGCGTTGCCACCATCGGGTCGTGGCTCAGCATCGACGCCTCGCCGATCCCTTCGATACCTTCGTCGGTGGTCAGGCGCAATATAAGCCAGTTGCGCTTGGCGTTGCGATGCTGTGAGGAGAATATGTGCGTCTTAATGCCTGTGATTTTCATTGTTGCCCCATTCCTAAGAGTGCGTTCCGTTCACAAGAAAGTGTACAACGTCCGAGCCGCTCAGGGCAAAGTTGCGCCCCGAACGAGTCGGATGATGGTATGATATGCGCTGCATTATTTCAAAAATACCGGCAGCAATATCAGTGAGGTAGAACCTTGAACCTTGAACGATCTATGCAACTATACAACACCGCTAAGGACGTGATTCCTGGCGGTGTTAACAGCCCCGCGCGCTCTTGGGGCGCGGTTGGCGGCAATCCATTGTTTCTCACAAGAGGCTCCGGCAGCAGAGTCTGGGATGCGGACGGCAACGAATATATCGACTATGTGTGCTCTTGGGGACCGCTGATTCTGGGACATGCCAACGAGCAGGTAATCGCCGCGATAACTCAAGCGGCGGCAGACGGCACCAGCTTCGGCGCCCCCACCGAGCGTGAGAACGAGATTGCGCAGCTAGTCGTAGATGCCTACGAATCCATCGAAATGGTGCGCTTCGTGAACTCTGGAACAGAGGCGACTATGAGCGCGCTGCGTCTGGCGCGCGCGTACACGGGCAGGTCTAAGATCGTCAAGTTCGAGGGCGGCTACCACGGGCATTCGGACGCCCTGCTAGTCGCCGCAGGTTCAGGCGCGCTGGCGCACGGCATACCGGACAGCGCGGGCGTAACGGCATCTTTCGCGCAGGACACACTGCTTGGAGTATTCAACGACCTTGCATCAGTAGAGGCGCACTTTGACGCTTTTCCTGAGGATATTGCCTGTGTCATCGTCGAACCCGTCGCAGGCAACATGGGCGTTGTGCCACCGCATGACAGATTCCTGCAAGGTCTGCGCGATCTGACTGAGAAACACAATTCTCTGCTGATTTTCGATGAGGTTATCACCGGCTTCAGGGTGGAGTATGGCGGCGCGCAGCAGCGATACGGCATCAACGCCGATATCACCTGTCTGGGCAAAATCATCGGCGGCGGCATGCCCGTGGGCGCGTACGGCAGCAGCGCGGAGATCATGGCGACAGTCGCGCCGCTGGGAGCGATGTATCAGGCGGGTACGCTGTCAGGCAATCCGGTGGCAATGGCGGCGGGCATAGCCACTCTGGAGCAGTTGCAGGAGCCAGGCGTGTACAACGCGCTTGGGGCGAAGGCTGCGTCGCTTGCGGCAGGACTACAGGAAGTGTTCGCAGAAGCTGAGATTCCGTTGCGAATTAACCGAGTCAGCTCGATGATGACGCTGTTCTTCAATGCGGGCGAGGTCAACAGCTGGGAGACGGTGTTAGCATCGGACAGGGAAGGTTTCGGCCGCTTCTTCCACAGGATGCTGGAAGAGGGTGTGTATCTGCCGCCGTCGCCGTTCGAGGCAATGTTCGTCTCAACGGCACACAGCGATGCGGATATAGAGGCGACTTTGAACGCGGCGCGGCGGGCATTGGCGTAGAATCAGATCTGACCTAACCGATGCAGGTACGTATTGCCGTAATCCCCTCGGCGACGCTCATGCGGTCGTTGTATACTGCTGATCCGGCGACGAGCACATTCGCGCCTGCCTGAACGACGCTGTTAGCAGTTGCGGCGCTGACGCCTCCGTCCACCTGAAGGTCTGTGTCCAATCCGCGCTCGTCAATGAGTGCGCGGACGCGGCGGATTTTGTCGAGCATTGACTCGATGAACGCCTGCCCGCCGAAGCCTGGGTTTACAGTCATTACGAGTGCCTGATCGAGATCAGAGATGACCTCTTCGATTGCGGATACAGGAGTTGCAGGACTGATGGCTACGCTCGGCTTCTTGCCGGCCTCGCGTATCTGATGCACCGTGCGATGCAGATGCCTGCAAGCCTCGGCATGCACAGTGATGATGTCGGCGCCGGCGCGAGCGAAGTCGTCTATGTAACGCTCCGGGGCGTCAACCATCAAGTGCAGGTCGAAGGGTAGGCTTGTCCATCCGCGTATCGCCTCGACTATCATCGGCCCCATCGTGATATTTGGGACGAAGTTGCCGTCCATAATGTCAATGTGAATGGCGTCCGCCCCGCCCTGTTCCGCCTCTGCAACCTGTTCGCCAAGTCTGCCGAAGTCGGCTGACAATATTGATGGTGCTATCTTGATGCGGCGTTCAGCAGTCATTTTGAGCCTCCCCGCTCACTAACAAGTTGGGTTTTGGCGTCGGCGACTGCCTGGTTCACCCTATCGAACGCCGTTCCGCCCGGAACATCCCTCGCGGCGACTGATGAATCTACACTGATAGCGAGCACTTCTTCGTCGAACAGCGCCGAGAAACTACGATATTCATCCAGCGTCAGCTCCTCGAATTGAACGCCGCGCTCCACAGCATGTCGCGACAGGCGAGAAACGACACCGTGAGCTTCTCGGAATGGCATTCCCCTGTCCACCAGATAGTCCGCGATGTCGGTGGCAAGCACGTAGCTGCCCTGTGCCGCCTCTCGCATACGCTCGGGAACGATGTGCATCTTCGCAATCATGTCGGCGAAAATCGTAAGCGTGGCAAAAAGCGTGTCGAAGGTGTCGAAGAAGCCTTCCTTGTCCTCTTGCATGTCGCGATTATATGTGAGCGGCAAGCCTTTCATCAGCGTCAGCAGAGCCATCAAGCTGCCGAATACCCTACCCGTCTTGCCACGCGCAAGTTCCGCGAAGTCGGGGTTGCGCTTCTGCGGCATGATGCTGCTGCCGGTCGTATATTCCTCGCTGAGCCGAATGAACGCGAACTCATCGGAGGACCAGAGCACAAGCTCCTCTGCCATCCGTGACAAGTGCATCATGCATATCGCCGCCGCCGATTGAAAATCTAGCAGGAAATCTCTATCGGCAACGGCGTCCATGCTGTTGCGAGAGATTCGGCTGAATCCAAGTTCCTGCGCTACGAATTCGCGGTCTATGGGATATGGTAAGCCCGCGAGCGCACCGCTGCCGAGGGGCAGCACATCGGCGCGTTCATAGGTCTGCTGGAAGCGGTCAGAATCACGCCCGAGCATTTCGAAGTATGCAAGCATGTGGTGCGCGAACAGCACAGGCTGCGCCCGTTGCACGTGAGTATATCCGGGCATTATCACACCGGTGTTAGACTCAGACTGGCTGACAAGCGATGTTCTCAGGTCGTGAATTGCGCTCAGAACCTCGCCAACGGCGTCTTTGACGAACATTCGCACATCAAGCGCAATCTGATCATTGCGTGAGCGCGCTGCGTGCAGCCTGCCCGCAGCGTCGCCTATTTTCTCGTGCAGGCGGCTTTCCACATTCATGTGGATGTCTTCGAGTTCGGGACGCCAAACGAAACTGCCGTCCTCGATCTCTCGGAGTATCTCCCGCAATCCCTTGGTGATTGCCCCCGCATCAGCGTCCGAAACAATCCCTTGTTTGGCGAGCATGCGGGAATGAGCGATTGAGCCTGCGATGTCTTGGCGATACAGCCTGCGGTCGTAGTGAATGGAGACGGTGTAGGCTGAAGTTACCTCTCGCATCCCTCCAAGACTAGGCATCGGACTGAGCGGCGCCAACCAAGGATTCTGTGGGACGCTTGGTGACAAGGAAACGACGCCTCAGCGTAAGAATCTGCTCGCCACGTTGATTGATGCCACGTGACTCCATATATACGATCCCACGGTCAGGGCGGCTTTTTGACACACGCACGTCGAGAATCTCGCTCTCCGCGTAGATGGTGTCACCCTCGAATGTGGGGCCGTCGTGCGTGGCGTTCTCATATTCGAGATTGGCGATGGCTTTGCCGGAAGTATCGCGTACGCTGATGCCAACCACAAGGCTGAAGACGAGCATGCCGTTCACTAGGATTCTGCCATGCGGGTGGTCCTTCATGTAATGCTCGTCGAAGTGGAGCGGGTTCGTGTTCATGGTCAGCAGCGTGAACAGGTGATTGTCCATCGCAGTGATGGTCTTGCCGGGCCAGTGCTTGAACACATCGCCTGGCTTGAAGTCATCTAGGTAACCGCCGAATGAATCTCGACCGTCGTGAATCATAGTGCTTTCCTACTTCAGAATTTTTGGATGGCAGATGCCTAAATCTGGTACTTCTGTAGCAGCCGCCGCGCAATTATCAGCTTCTGTATCTCGTTGGTGCCCTCGCCGATAATCATTAGCGGGGCGTCGCGGTAGTAGCGCTCCAGCGGGTAATCCTTGATATAGCCGTAACCGCCGTGGATTCGCATAGCCTCCATCGTAACTTCGCCGCACATCTCGCTGGCGAACAGCTTCGCCATGCCCGCTTCCAAATCAACGCGCTCGCCGGAGTCCTTTTTGCGCGCCGCCTCGTATGTCAGCAGTCTTGCCGCTTCGATGTTCGTCGCCATCTCCGCAAGCTTCAGCTGAATCGCCTGATGCTGCGCGATTGGCTTCCCAAATGATTCGCGTTGCTGCGCGTACTTGATGGCGGCGTCAAAGGCTGCGGTCGCCACGCCAACGGCACGCGCCGCGACGTTGATGCGCCCGCCTTCCAACCCACTCATAACCTGCCTGAAACCCTGCCCCTCAACCTCGCCGACCAGATTCTCAGTGGGGACGCGAACATTGTCGAAGACGAGCTCAGTGGTGTCGATGCCGCGATAGCCCAGCTTGTCGAGCTTCTGCGCTACCGTGAATCCGGCGGCAGGCTTCTCCACCACGAAGCAGCTTATGCCACGATGTGGTGGCTCCGCCGTCTTGTCGGTGCGCGCAAGAACAGCGAAAGCATTACCGTTCGCACCGTTTGAGATGAACATCTTGTTGCCGTTGATGACATACTCTTCACCGTCTTTGACAGCGGAGGTCTGAAGATTCTGCATATCGCTTCCGCCGCCCGGTTCTGTCAGCGCCAAGCCGCCCCGAATAACTCCCTCTGACATTTTGGGCAGAAATCGCTGCTTCATCTCCACGCTCCCGTATGTAGAAATGACATAGGCGAGAATATGATGCGTGCCGAGGGGCCCCGTAAGGCTCATCCAACCCTTGCTCAGCTCCTCGAAAATCAAGGCAAATGTCGTGTAGTCGAGACCAAGCCCGCCATACTCCTCCGGAATCATAATGCCGAAGAGTCCCATCTCGGCCATCTTGTCCACAAGATCTTGAGGGTAGATGTCTTCGTGCTCAAAGTAATTGACAACGGGATCAACGTCGCGGCGAACGAATTCGCGCACGAGATTCGTCATCTGATTGCGAGTCTCAGTGGAAGTAAGTGTCATGCGTTTTACCCACTTAATGGTTCTTTATGGTTCTTTGGCGTTAGCCGTACTGTCGAATGTACGTTATCCGTCTTAGCGTTATCTGTCTAAATGTGGATACTGCCGTGTGCCCACATTTTTCGACGATATGCCAAGGACCTTCAGGAAACCTTCGGCGTCCGAATGATCGTAGGTTCCCATAGCTTCCATCGAGGAGTCGTCTGTATAGAGAGAGTGCGGCATGGCCTCAGGTGTGTCCTCGGCGGTGTCGAAGAAAATGCTACCTTTGTACAGCCTGACCGAAATTGTGCCAGTGGCAAGGCGCGTCATCGGTTCCAACGCCGCCAGCGCCGACGTGGTCGCCAAATCGAGCCAGTAACCCTGATATATCTGAAGGCTTATTACGCCGGAAAGGTAGTCGAAGAGTTCACGCGCGCGCCGGTCGAGGATGAATTGCAGCAGGTACTCGTAGCTTCGCCCGAGCAATTCCATACCCGGCGACTCGTATATGCCGCGAGACTTCACGCCTACGAAGCGGTTCTCGACGACATGCGTGCCAATACCCACGGCGTGCTTGCCAGCAACGCGGTTCGCCTGCTGGAACATCTCGACTAATTCCAGCGGCTTGCCATTGAGCATCACTGGAACGCCCTCTTCCCATCGTATCGTGACAATCTCATCCCTGTCGGGAGCGTCCCAGGGCCAGACACCCATCCCCGGCTCAACAAACACCGGCGAGATCTGAACATCTTCTAAGTCGCCCGCCTCATGCGTCAGTCCGAGGAAATTCGCGTCCGTCGAGTAGCGCGACTCGCTAGACGGCCTTATGGGAAGTCCGTTCGCCTCGCAGTAATCAAGCATCTGCTGCCTGCCGGGAAATTGCTGCACGAACTCGGGGTCGCGCCACGGCGCATAGACCTGCAGCGAGGGCTGGAGCGTGTTCGCGGCGAGCTGAAATCGAACCTGGTCGTTGCCGCGCCCCGTCGCGCCGTGAAAAAGCACACCGATTTTCTGCGCCTCAATCTCAGGGAGCATCGCGCCGACCGTGATGGGACGAGCGATGCCCGTTGTATTCCAGTAACCGCCTTCGTACCGCGCCTGCGATTGTATGACCTTCAAACCCGCAGATGCGAGAGCGTCCTGTCCCTGCACAATCTGCGCGCTCTCCGCGCCGCTGCCGAGCATGCGCTCTTTCACGGCGTCGAGACTTTCCTCGTCCGGCTGTCCGAGGTCAACGGTGTAGCAATGCACAGAAAAGCCCTTGCTCTTCAGCCAGTGCGTAACCGTGCAACTGTCCAGACCACCGGACACCGCGCCTGCTACATGCGTTATGTTGCTGTCCTTGAGTTCACGCCAGTTCATTCGTGATTACTTGCCCCTTTTCGCATCGGGTGTTGCTCCACGACGCTCCTGGCACCATGCAAGAGCCGCGCCTTGCCCGGCCCTATGCCCAATATTGCTTCGTTCTAACCTGCCAGTACAGTATCAATCGCGCGATTGAGTTTTTCGATGCACTCGTCCACGTCCGCCTCGGTTATTATGAGCGGCGGCATAAAGCGAATGGCGTCGGGAAGCACCGGATTCAGAAGCACACCCTCGTTGTTTGCCGCTGCGACAACTGCCGGGGCAATCGGGGATTGCAGTTGGAGCGCAATCAGCAGACCCATGCCCCGCACGCCCTTGACGACATCCGGGCGCGCCGCCCGCATCTCTTCGAGCTTCGATTCGAGGTATTCGCCCATCTTCCGCGCGTGACCGGGGATGTCGTTCTCCACCATGTAGCGCACTGTGGCGTTGCCCGCCGCGGTAGTGAGAACGTTCCCGCCGAAGGTGCTGCCGTGGTCGCCCGGCTCCAGCACATCGCAGCTATCCTTGCACATGAACGCGCCGATGGGCACGCCATTGCCAAGTCCCTTGGCGGATGTCATCACGTCCGGCTCAACATCGAAGCGCTCGTATCCCCAGAGGCTGCCGAGCCGTCCCATGCCGGTTTGCACTTCGTCGAATATCAGCAGGATATTGTTCTCGTCGCACCACTCCCGCAGCCCCTTCAGGTAGCCCTCGGTCGGCACATTAACGCCACCCTCGCCCTGCAGAACTTCGACCATAATGGCGCATGTCTGATCCGTGGTCGCATCGCGTATCGCGTCCAGGTCCTCGTAAGGCACATTCGTATAGCCTTCCGCGAGCGGCAGCCAAGCCTGCTGATACGCCGGCTGACCCGTCGCCGCGATCATGCCGAGTGTGCGGCCATGGAACGAGTTGAGCACGGTGATGATGTCCTGCGCGCCATTGCGGTGCAGCCGTCCATACTTGCGCGCCAGCTTGACCGCGCCCTCGTTTGCCTCCACGCCACTGTTGGAGAAGAACACCTTGTCCATGCAACTGTTCTCGACGAGGGCTTCGGCAAGTTCAAGTTGAGGAATAGTGTAGAACAGGTTGGAGGTCTGCATCAGTGTGGCCGCTTGCTGCTGAATCGCCTCTGTGACGGCAGGATGGCAATGACCCAAGTTGTTCACTGCCAAGCCGGCCGTGAAGTCAAGATATTCCTTGCCTTCCGTATCCCATACGCGCACACCTTCACCACGCTCTATGACCATCGGCTGACGGTTGAAAGTGTGAATGTAGTACTGACTTTCTTTCTCTTTCCATTCTGCTGCTGAAGTCATTGTTCTTCCTCCACAATGTTATAAGCGTTCAATTTGCGGGTAAAAAGCGGCATCCCTGCTTTTTCAGGAATGTCGCCACATCTTTATTGATTTGAAAGCGATTCAGTCAATCTGTCCAGAGCTTCCTCAAGTCCGGAAAGGTTATCCTTCACATCTTGTATGGCTTGCTGAATCGTCTCGACTGTCGCCTCCACGGCGCCGCCTGATGTAGATGGTGCCGGAGTGGTTTCAGAAGGGCTTTCCTCGGCATCGGTTACGAACGACTGCGAGCCGGTGAGCGCGGTGAGAGCCTCGTTTAGCGAGTCTTCCATTACGACTTTGTCGCCCGTGGCGAGTATTACGCGCTTCAGTTCGGGGAAATTGACGCCTTCAGCTCGGATATATACCGGCTCCGCGTAGATGATTCCCTGACCAACCGGGATGACCAGAAGGTTTCCTCGCAGGCACTCCGATCCAGTCGTGCAGCGCAGCGTGAACCAGGCAGATATGTCCTGATCGTTGTCTATGCGCGCCTCAATCTGAGCGGGTCCGTCGATCTGCCGGTCCTTCGGGAAGTTGTACGCTATGAGGTTGCCGTAACTGTCACCGTCGCTGCGCGCCGCGAGCCAGCCGATCAAGTTCTGCCGCTCGTTGGGTGTGTAAGGCAGAAGCATCACGAACTCTTCCTTCACTTCGCCAGGCAGTTTCATTATGACAAAGTAAGGCTCCACCTGCTGAAGCGCGTCACCCTGCCCAAACTTCTCTTCGGCGACTGCCCACAGGTCTTCGTTATTGTAGAAATTCTGAGGAATCTGCATATGATAGCGGATATACTTTTCCGCCTGTATTCGGAACAAGTCTTGCGGGTAGCGCACATGGGCCCTTAGCGATTCAGGCATGTCCCCTTGTGGAAGGAACAGGTCTGGGAATATGCGCTCGTAGGTGCGTATGATGGAGTCGGACTCGTCCCATACATAGAAGCGGAGGTCGCC
The DNA here is from genome assembly GCA_965222145.1 of Dehalococcoidia bacterium. Classification (GTDB taxonomy): domain Bacteria; phylum Chloroflexota; class Dehalococcoidia; order Lucifugimonadales; family JADFKI01; genus Bin90. The sequence goes on from CBDCTG010000001.1 coordinate 1,383,279, forward strand.
TGTGAAGGCGTCCACCGTGACTTTCACGCTGTTACGCAAATAGTTGAGGTCTGGGCGAAACGGGTCTGAGTAAGGATATCTGTCAGTATAGGTATAGGCGTCCTGAATCCAGTAAAGGCCACCCTCTGCCGCTACTATGTACGGGTCTTTGTCCAGCAGCAAGAAGGGCGCGACGGTGTGAATGCGCTCCTGTATGGCGCGCCGATATTGCAGGCGGCTGTCGCCCGTAATCTGCCCGCTGATAAGGATATTCACGTCCGCGAACTGCCAGGCATAAGCAAGCCTGCGGAAGAACGACGACATCTGCACACCGCCGGGCCCATCATAGTACGTGCGGAAAAGGTCGCCACTTTCGGTCTGGTAGTCAAGCTCTTCCTGTAGTGTGTTGACTATCACGTACTCCAGCGTGTTTTCGCCGTAATAGATGCGAGGGTTCGTAACCAGGAGTTCCGGCTCACCCTGCGAGTCGGTGGATTGGATGGGAATTACGCCATCGGCCGGTATGTCCTTGGCGAAAAACTCAGGCCTTCCCTCCGGCGTGAACTCCGTGACGGGGCTCATCGCAATGCCCATTCCGTGCGTATAAACCAGGCGCGTATTCGTCCACTGCTGGGCATTGGCGTCAAGCTTCTCCGGCGCGACCTCGCGTGCTGAGAGCAGAACCTGTCTCAATTCGCCATCGATTTCGTAGCGGTCAACATCGGCGTCGTGGAAGTCGTAGTACGGACGGATAAGCTGAATCTGCCTATATACATCGGTAAGGGGGCGATAGTCCCAAAGGCGTATGTTGTTGATCGTCTTCGGGTTACTCTGAATGACCTCCGTGCTGACAGCCGTCTCCGCCGGGTAGAACTCTTCGGTCACCCGGTCAAGCCCATACGCAGCGCGAGTGAATTCGATGTTGCGCACAAGGTACTGCTGTTCGCGCACGAATTCGTTAGGGTTGACCGTGAACTGCTGATTGAGGTTCGGCCAGACGCTTCCCAGCACGATGTTCGCAACGAACCACAGAGCGAATGCGCCAATCAGCAATCGCCTGCCGCTGAAGTATGTGTTTGCCAGCATGAGTATGCCCGCGCCGACCGCGATGATGGTCATTATCAGAAGCGCCGGCATGCGCGCGTTCACGTCGGTGTAAGCGGCGCCGAACACCGCGCCATCTTCCGAGAGCAGCAGATCCCACCTGTCGATCCAATGGCCGAAGCCTATCGTGAACATCACCAGCGCAGCCAGAATTGACAAGTGTATCTTCACGCCCGGTGCGTTCAAGTCGAGTTTCATGCCCTGCATGCTGAAGCGCAGGAAGTAGAAGGCTATCGTCGCTATCAGCGTCAGAATCAGCATGCCCAGCACCCAGCCCTGCAGGAAACTGAGCATCGGCAGCGTAAAGACATAGAAGCCAACTTCACGCCCAAACACCGGCTCGATTTGTCCGAAAGGCGCAGCGTTAGAGAAGCGCAGGAATATCTCCCAGCGCGCCGCCATCAGCGTACCGAAGACTACGGCGAGTACAAGCACCACGCCCCCGCTTATGCTCAATAGGGCGCGGCCCATGAAGCTCAACAGATCATCAGGCAGAGGCAGTGATGCCCTGCCCCTGGATAGAAGGCTTGCTGTGTAAATGCTAATCCCTGACAGCACTGCCATCGCAGCCGCGCCGATCAAGAACAGGGTTATGCGTGTCGTTAAGACCTTAACGAATATTCCGCGATAGCCGAGATTGTCGAACCACAGCCAGTCCGTAAAGACGCTGCGCCCGAAGACGAAGAGCGATATTAACACAATGATGGCAACCGCAAGGACAATCCACTTTGCGAGCGTCCCTATCTGCCTGAAGAACTGGTACAGCTCCACCGTGGAGTCACCGTCGCCATCGTTGTCGTTTGCTCCACCACTGCCGTTCTGGTAATCACCAGCCATAAAAAATCTGCCTGCCTTTATCTATCCAATTTGTGTACCGAGAGTTTTGCCGGAGATGACGTCCATCAACGCTGACGGCTTTCGACCATCTACGATATGAGAGACACCACCGGAATGCAGCGCCGTCAAGCATGCTTCCAGCTTTGGAATCATGCCACCCGCCGCTACGTTGGAATTGATCAGTCCCCTAGCCTGTCGCTCCGTCAGGCGCGGTATGAGCCTGCGGGATGTGTCCAGAACTCCCTGCACATCCGTCAGGAAGACGAGCCTGCTTGCGCCAATAGCCGCGGCGATTTCGCCTGCTGCGGTATCCGCATTGATGTTCAGGAGGGTGGGTGAGCCGCTGCCCCCTTCGGTAGACTTAACTCCGACCGGTGCAATTACGGGAATATACCCTGATTTGAGAGCGGTGTATATGGGATGTGTGTTGACATCAACAATGTCGCCCACGAGTCCAAGTTCAGGGTCGCGGATATTGGCGCGCAACATAGCGTCGTCCGCACCGCTCAGGCCAATTGATCGGGCGCCCAACTCGAACATGGAAGCAACAAGGTTCTTGTTGATGAGGCCCGTGAGGACAGCGACAACGATGTCAAGACTTGGTTCGTCGGTCACGCGAAGGCCCTGCACGAAGCGCGGCATCACACCCTGCCTTGCCATCCAATCGCTGATTATCTTGCCGCCGCCATGCACAACTATAGAGTTAATGCCCTGCCTCTGAAGCGTGACGAGGTCATGCAGAGTTGTGTCGTGGCTGCCTAGGGTGCTGCCGCCAATCTTGACTACAATCGTCCCACTGAAGTTAGTCTCCTTTTCCACCTCATCCGAGAGCGTAGAAGAATCCGATCCCACGGAACCAAATCCCCCCGTCTGTGCGTCGGTTTGTGGCGCATTTATTCCCACGGGGTCTTCCATAGCGCCAGCATGGGCGTGAGATATTGACATGCTGTTTAAGTGCTGTACGCCGAATTGAATGTTACATACTCTTCGGTCAGGTCGCAGCCCCAAGCTGTGGCGCTCTCCCCGCCCAGATTAAGGCTGACGCGGAAACGCACATCAGGCGAGCTAGCCATTGAGCTCACCACCGAATCCATGTGGAAGGGAATCGCCTTGCCCTCGTGCACAATCTGTATTTCATCGATGAAGATGTCAATCTTGGATTCGTCCATGTCCGCGCCGCTCTTGCCCAGCGCCATCATAATGCGGCCCCAGTTGGGATCGTTGCCATGCACCATAGCCTTGACAAGAGATGATGTCGAAATCTCCCTAGCTGCTTTACGAGCGTCCGCCATGGTTCCCGCCTCGCCGACCGTAACTTCAATGAGTTTCTTCGCTCCTTCGCCGTCTCGCACCATCTCCTTGGCAAGCGAAGTGCAGACGAAGGTCAGCGCCTCTTCGAATGCTTCTGCTTCCGGTGTGCCGGCTGCGACTTCATCGCCTCCAGCTTGTCCATTGGCGAATACAAGCACGGTGTCGTTGGTGCTTTGGTCGCCATCAACACTGCACATATTGAACGAGTCATTCACTGCCCTGCCCAGCGCCGATTGCAGGAACGACTGTTCAACGGGTGCGTCAGTCGCCACAAACGCGAGCATCGTTGCCATATTGGGGTGGATCATGCCAACGCCCTTCGCCGCGCCTCCGAGAACGACCTTGCGTCCGCCCAAGTCAATTGATACGGCGAGATCCTTGCGGCGCGTATCGGTGGTCATGATTGAGCGAGCGAAATCGTGTCCGCCATCGCCAGACAGACTTACATTGCCAACATGCTGTCGGAGGAGCGCCATCGGCAACTCTACGCCAATCATGCCAGTGCTGCAGACGAGCATATCGTCGGCGCTTACTCCAGTATGCGCCGCAGCGAGTTCCGTCATCTCGGCAGCGTCATAAAGCCCCTGCTCGCCTACGCAGCAGTTCGCGCAGCCGCTGTTGGCTACCACGCCACGGGCAGCGCCGCGCTGAGCGCGCTGTCGGCTCAATACTACCGATGGAGAGAGAATCTTGTTCGTTGAGAAGGTGGCGGCAAGGTTAGCCTGCGTCTCCGAAAGCAGAATTCCCAGGTCGAGAACACCGTCATCCTGCGTCTTGAGTCCGGCGTAAGTTCCCCCTGCCAAAAAGCCCTTGGCGGAAGTGACGCTACCGTCGTTGATAATCTCAATCATCGCTGCCATGTGCGCTCCTCATTTACGCTGCGACGCCGCGCCTTGAATCAGCGGCGTAGGCGCCAAAATAGCGAACGAATTATAGCATAGGGCAGAATGGGGGCGCAAAGAATGGCATTGCAAGAAGATTTTACAATTGAAGCCAGACCCGACCTCCACTTGGGTTTGCGAGTTAATCTTTGATTAGCAAATGTCTCACCAGTTTGTGTTACAATGCGCCAGAAAATAATCCGCTATACATCCCTTACGGAGGTCTAGTCGCAAATGGCATCTAATATAGTTCTTTCGACTAAGGAATTCAATGTAGTAGGCACGCGCCCGATTCGGCACGATGGCTACGATAAAGTGACGGGCAAGGCGCTTTATGGTGCCGACATGAACCTGCCTGGGATGCTGCACGGCCAGGTGCTCCGCAGCCCTCACGCTCACGCCAACATCCTGTCCCTAGACACCAGTAAGGCAGAGGCGCACCCTGGAGTGCTCGCAGTCGTAACTTCGGCGGACTTCGCCGAGGTTCCTGACGAGGCACGGGTGATAGTTGCCGGTCCGCCTACGAATTTGAAGCACCTCAGCAACAACGTCCTCGCCGGTGGCAAGGCCCTCTACAAAGGGCATGCAATCGCCGCAGTCGCAGCGCAGAGCGTCCACGCCGCGGAGGAAGCGCTCGCACTGATTGATGTCGAGTACGAGGTGCTCCCGTCGGTCGCGACGGTCGAAGAAGCAATCGCGGACGGCGCACCCCAGCTTCACGAAAACTACAAGGGCAACATCGCCAGCCACTCCGAGATGACGCTAGGCGATATCGAGAAGGGCTTCGCGGAAGCCGACATAGTCGTCGAGAAAGTGTTCCGCACCAAGACCGTCCATCAGGGTTACATCGAGCCGCATACTGCGACCGCGTGGTGGCAGGCGGACGGCAGAATCACTGTCTGGTGCAGTTCGCAAGGACATTTCCAGATTCGAGATCGCACTGCCGCCGTATTGGGCATTCCGCATTCCCGCATCAAGGTCGTTCCGATGGAGATCGGCGGCGGCTTCGGCGGCAAGACTACTATCTATCTTGAGCCTGTCGCAGCCGCGCTATCACGCAAGAGCGGGCATGCGGTCAAGGTTACGATGAGCCGCGCCGATGTGCTCGAAGCCTCAGGCCCAACATCCGGCAGCTACATGTGGATCAAGATTGGCGCAACGAACGACGGCAAGCTGACAGCCGTGCAAGCAGACCTGAAGTACGAGGCAGGCGCATACCCCGGCTCGCCGGTGGGCGCCGCAATGAACTGCATATATTCGCCCTACGATGTGGAGCACCTTCGGCTCGACGGCTACGATGTGGTGAACAACAAGCCCAAGACGACAGCCTACCGCGCCCCCGGCGCGCCTGGCGCAGCGTTCGCGTCGGAGCAGGTCATAGACGAGATTTGCCGCAAGCTCGACATCGACCCGCTCGACTTCCGCATTATGAACAGCGCGAAGGAAGGCACACGGCGCAGCTACGGTGTCGTCAACCCAGTGATAGGCTGCATCGAGACAAACGAAGCTGCCAGAGACCACGACCACTACCAGACGCCGCTCGAAGGCCCCAATCGCGGGCGCGGCGTGGCTACAGGATTCTGGATGAACGGCGCCGGCGCCGCTTGCGCCACCGCGAATGTCAACTACGATGGCACAGTCAACCTGACCATCGGCTCTGTGGACATTGGCGGCACAAGGCCAGCCGCCGCGCAGCAGTTCGCCGAGGTGCTGGGCATTCCGGTCGAGGATGTGAACCCGCAGGTCGGCGACACTGAAACTATCGGCTATACCTCCATGACAGGAGGGAGCGGCGCAGCCTTCAAGACGGGCTGGGCGAGCTTCGAGGCGGCTCAGGACGTGAAGCGCCAGATGATCGAGCGCGCGGCTCTGATGTGGGAGGCGGATGTTGATCAGATCGGCTTCGCCGACGGCACTTTCAGCCACAAGTCCGACCCCGAATTGAGCATCGGCTTCAAGGAAATGGCTGAGCGCCTCACAGAGACGGGCGGTCCCGTCGTTGGACGAGCAAATCTCGATCCTTCCGGACCGGGCAGCACTTTCGCCACGCACATCGTGGATGTGGAGGTTGACCCCGAGACGGGCAAGGTAACCATCCTGCGCTACACGGCAATACAGGACGCGGGCAAGGCAGTCCACCCCAGCTATGTAGAGGGTCAGATTCAGGGAGGCGTCGTGCAGGGCATTGGCTGGGCACTGAACGAAGAGTATTTCATGAACAACAGCGGCCAGATGGACAACTCAAGCCTGCTTGACTATCGCATGCCGACCTCGCTCGATTTGCCAATGATAGACACTGTAATTGTCGAAGTTGCGAATCCTTCGCATCCTTACGGCGTGCGCGGCGTTGGCGAGGTGTCCATAGTGCCGCCGATGGCAGCGATAGCGAACGCCATCTACGACGCAGTAGGCACGCGGATGGACGAGTTGCCGATGAATCCCGCTTCGGTCACAATGGCGATGCAGAGCGCGAATGGCAACTAATCGTGGGCGGATCACCGCAAAGTAGGGTATGATCAGCATTGCCGGGACTTGAGCACAGATTTGCACAAGTCCCGGCATTCTTGTTGCCTGGTCCTCGCCCTTAACTGCGGCTCCGATGCGAAGCGAATAGGAGAATAGGATTGTTCAATCACATAGTTGTGCCACTTGATGGATCCAAGCTCTCAGAAGCCGCACTGGCTTATGTAGCCCGCTTGCTCTCAGACTGAACTCCAAAGTCGTGCTGCTCCATGCGGATAGCGACCCTTATGCGGACATGTTCGGCGTACAAGGGACCGCACGGGATGAAGGATCGCTGTCAAACGTAGCCGATTATTTGCAGAGCGTCTCGGAAAGGCTTCAGTCCGAGGTGTTCAGTGCGAAACTCACCACGAAGTCGGCGCGCCGGCTGCAGTCATACTGAAGTATGTGGATGAGCATCAGCCTGACCTGATTGCCCTGAGCACTCATGGGCGCTCGGGAGTGCGGCGCATGGTAGTGGGCAGCGTCACGACTACAATTTTGCCGCGCGCGGAGACGCCGGTGTTGGTGATACACCCTCGGGAAGACGACACCGTCCCTGAGACTACTTTTCAGAACCTCGTAGTCCCGCTGGACATGTCTGAACGCTCCGAGGATGTTCTACCTCAAGCGGTGGAATTGGCGGAGGCATTGAGTCTCGGCACAACGCTCGTAACGTGCATACCGTCCGCCTCGCAACTGTATATCGGCGCGGTGCCCGAGGGTTACCCATATCCAGACGACTTGATGCAGCAGGCTCAGGAGTCCTCTGATGAGTACCTACAAGGCACCGCTGCCATCATCGAGGAAGGACGACAAATTCGTGTGCAGTGGGGGACGCTTGATGGGGGACCCGCGAGCAAGATAGTAGAATACGCCGAGGCGCAGCAGAACAGTCTCATTGCGATGTGCACGCAAGGGCGAACAGGCTTAGGCCGCTGGGTATTGGGGAGCGTAACGGACGCTGTTATCCGTGCTGGGAACACGCCCGTGTTGGTCATGCCTCACGGCGAGGATGGCTGAAGAAGTAGTGTTTCGAGCAAGCAGAGAGTTGAAGCGCCGATGGCCACCGGGGCCATACCTTCCCTTGCTAATCCGTCAGCTAAATCAAGTATAAGAATTCGAACGGGGCAACCAAGATGGTTGCCCCGTCCTACATTTAAGCGAGGTTGAGCTCGTAGAGTTAGATCGCCCCTTGCTCTGCCAGGGATGGCAGACGGCCTGAACTGCGCAGTCTGTCCAACGCCTGCCTTTCCAGTTGCCGCACGCGCTCTCGCGTAACGCCCAGCTCCTGCCCTACCTCTTCCAGTGTTCTCGGACGGTCGTCAAAGAAGCCGAAACGCAGGGTGAGCACAAGACGCAGGCGAGGCGGCAAGTCTTGCATTGCATCAACAACATTCTCGCGGGTGACCAGGCGGATCGCCATCTCGTCCGTCGCCCAACCCCCAGTGTCCTGTATGAAGTCCTGAAGCGTGGATTCCTCCTCGCCGACCGGGGTTTCCAGCGAAACGGTGTGCTGCCTCTGCTGCAACAGAACCTCAACATTCTCAATCGACCAGCCGAGTTCTTCGGCAATCTCGTCAGGAGAAGCCTCGTGGTCCAGCCTGCGGTGCAGTTCGCGCTCGGCCGAGCCTAGCTGCTGCAAGCGCTCAACAACGTGAACCGGCAACCGAATTGTGCGTCCTTGGTCGGCCAGAGCGCGCGTAACAGCCTGCCTGATCCACCAGGTCGCATATGTACTGAATTTGAATCCCTTGTGCGAATCGAACTTTTCGACAGCGCGCATCAGGCCTAGGTTGCCTTCCTGGATCAGGTCCAGCATTGGCAGGCCGCGGTTCTGGTACTTGCGCGCGATGCTTACGACCAACCTCAGGTTAGCGTTTGTCAGATCCTCGCCGGCGTCCCTGCCCGCGTTTTCTATCCACTTCCACCAGCCTTCAACTTCCCTGATGGCGCCATCGGGCAGCTCATTGGCCGCATCGTCTTCGAGCATAGAGATAACCTGGAGCGGAAGCAGCCAACGCAGCTTTGAGATTAAACCGACATGCGACGCGGCATCCGCATCCTTAGCTTCGAGCGCGACCGCCATCCCGGACTTTATGTCGGCGTCCATCGGCATATCAAGCGCATCCCGGACCTCGGGAATTGGCAGCACGTCGTTCAGCGTTGCATTCTCACTAAGTTCATGGCCAAGCAATGCTGAAAATGTCAGAAGCGTGAACCTATAGTCACTCAGCGCCTGATAGATATCGGCCACGAGTTCAGCAGTTAACGGAGGATAGCCGTGCTCTTCTTCAAAGGCTTGTCGACGCTGCTTCAATTCCATTCGGCGCTCCACAGCGAGGCCGAGGCGAATCTCATCCGCCTTGCTAAGCAACGGATGCTGTCCGATCGCAGTCAGATATTCGCGGATCGTATCAGTCGTCTCTCCGGCGAAGTCCCGGTTATCGTTTTCCTTGATCTGTGTAGTCTTCGCGACTTTATCTCTGGCATCTCCGAAGCCTGCACCCGTCAGTTCGGTACGGTCTCCCATGATTGCCTCCATATCAAATGTTCCACTCTTGCGCATTGACTCAAGCTGTTCGGTGTCCGAGTTAATAGAGATTATCAGCATAATGTCTTATTTATATCATATCTGTAATAGGAACGTAAGAATAAATATAAGTCATATCTGATCGAATCCGAAGCACATCGCTTCTTTCCTCCTCCGATGTGCCCCTAAATCAGTACAACGCCTTAGAGCATTCAAGGTTAGCCTGTTTTCACGATATATTCTAGGCATATTGAGCGAAATGTTGTATTCGATTTCTCAATGCTATTTGCTTCACAGAAGGCATCCCACTCACTGGGCAAACCAGATCCAGTGCTTTACATGCAAAGTTGACAACAGATGTATTAAGGCATATATTCGGGGGTAATTTAGAGAATTTTGCCGTTGAATGATCGGCGTGGACGCGGAAGGAATCAATGCACTAGACACCAACGAACTAGACCTTCAAAGGGGAGGCCGAATGAAGAGATACATCAAAACTCTATTGCCGTTATCGGCAATCCTCGCGCTAATGCTAGCCGCGATTGCCTGCTCAAGCGCAGATGAGGCCGCACCCGCAGCGCCAGCAGCCACAGCGGTACCTGTGGCCAAGCAGGCAGCGGGCGCGGGCACCACCGGACAGCAGCCCGCACTCCCTGCGGCCGCCACGCCGATTCCCGCAGCAGAAGTCGAGCTCACTTATCTTGCGGCACCCGAAGATGGTCCGCAGCGCGGTGGCTGGCTCGAATACGGATTCGCCGCCAACCCCCCGCACCTTGACATGCACCAGTCGGGCACGACCAACAACTGCTCGCCCCAGTGCCCGCTGTTCGACCTTCTGGTCATGAACGACCCGACTGACCCGGGCCGGGGCATCATCGCGCAGGGTCTAGCGACTTCGTAGGAAGTTTCGTCCGACGGCAAGACGTTCACGTTCCCGCTGCGCGAGGGCGTAAAGTTCCACGATGGCGCACCTATGACGTCGGCAGATGTCAAGGCGACCTTCGACCGCATCATCTTCCCGCCCGACCATGTGTCGAGCAGGCGGCAGGCGCTGTTCTCCGCCGTGGCGCATGATGGCGTTCAGGCGCCGGACGATTTCACCTTCAGACTCGTGCTGAAGGAGGCGCGCGCCGCGGATTTCATACTTAACGCCTTCGCCACCGGCTTTAACGTCATCGTTCGTAAGCAGACGCTTGACGATAACAATTCTGACCTGCGTACCATTCCTAACTACCCCGGCACAGGGCCATACAGGTATAAGGAACACCGGGACGCGGAGTTCTGGAAGATTGAGGCGAACCCCGACTACTGGAACCCCAACCTTCCCTACCTCGACGGTATCAACATCTATCACATGCCAGACGCGCAGACCAAGATAGCAGCGTTCCTAGCAAAGAAGTCCGACTACGCGCGTGTTATCGACCCCAAGTCTTACCATGACTGGGTAGCAGACACGCCCGAAGGAATGAAGCTGCACCGCTACGCGCAGACAACCGTGCAGGGCATCTGGATGAAGCAGGATACAGAAGGTCCCTTGAGCGATGTTCGCGTGCGAAGGGCAATCAACCTGATCATCGACCGCGACGCGATGGAAGACAGCGTCTTCAAGACCGTGTCACTCAACGGCTTCGGCTGCGGCTATATATTCAGGTGGAGTCCGTGGGCGTCTTCTTATGAAGACCTGCGCAAACGCGACACCTGCGTTCCGACTGCCGAGAAGGCACCGTACCTGGCGGAGGCCAAAGCATTGCTGGAAGAAGCCGGCTACGGCGACGGCTTGGACATAAGCATCAAGTACTCTGTCGAAGGCCACTATGCCGTTTGGGGACCGCTGATTGCCCAGTTGCTCAGCGAACAGGGAATAAACGTGGAGCAGATACCTCTTGACGGTCCCGTGGCGATTCAGAGCATTCAGGACGGCAACTTCGAGCTTGCGACATCATACGCCGTCTTCCCATTTGGCGACCCGTCCTCCTACATAGGGGCGTGGTACGGCTGCGGCGCGACCGAGAACTATGGCGGCTTCTGCAGCGAGGACGTGGATGCGCTGATTAGCAAGATAGACGGCGAGTTGGATCCCACTAAGCGCAAGGACTACGTCCACGAGCTTGACCTACTTCTTGAGGAGCAGGTGCCATTTGCCACCGCCGCGTGGGAAGAGTTCCCCGACGCCTACTGGGAATATGTGAAAGGGCAAACCGGCGAGTACAGCGTGGGCATCTATAACGCTGAGCGCCGCGGAACCTGGTGGCTCGACCAGAACAGCCCGCACTTCCCTCGATAGCCACTATCTTGGTGAGCCTGTCGAAACGCGTAATGCGCTTCAGCAGGCTCACCGAACACTAAAGCAGAATACTCCCTCTCAAGAGATGGAAGAATCAAACATTATTGTCGCGAATTTACAAGTAAAATTGACGCTCCCGGAGGATTAGACAATCGGAACCTATCTTATAAGAAGACTTCTGTTCGCCATTCCTACCCTGCTGGCGATAACTGTGGTCATCTTCATTGTACTGCGCATAATTCCGGGCGACATTCTCATCGCCTTCTATGGCACTAATGAGGTGTCGCGCATAACCCCGCAGCAGCGCGAAGCCCTTATGGAAGCGCTCGGCTTGGACAGACCTCTCTATATCCAGTATCTTAGCTGGCTCAAGGACCTTGCCACCCTTGAACTGGGTAAGTCCTTCTTCCGTACCGACACAGTTGCGGATGTACTGAAGCGGCGAGCGCCGCTCTCGCTGGAACTCGCCATTGGAGCTACTCTATTATCGTGGCTCATCGGATTCCCGGTCGGACTCATTGGTGCGTTGAAACGGAACAGCATCGCAGACTATGTAACACGTGTCGGAACGATCCTTTTCCTGGCGATACCGGGTTTCTGGCTCGGTCTGCTACTTGTGATATTCATGGCCGTGCAATTCGGGTACGCTTCGCCAATTGCCACATCGCAACTCTGGGAGGACCCGAAGGCAAACCTGCAAATCGTGTGGGCACCCATGCTAATGATGGGCATCGGCGGAGCAACATACATCGCGCGCATGACTCGCTCTTCCCTGCTTGAGGTCATCGGTCAAGACTACATCAGGACGGCTAGGGCAAAGGGGCTTGTGGAGCGGGTTACGATGATGCGCCACGCCGTCAAGAACGCCATACTGCCGGTGCTTACCATATCCGGTATTATATTGGGCTTCCTGCTCGGCGGTTCGGTGGCAATGGAGAAGGTCTTCAATGTCAGAGGACTCGGCGAAATCCTGATACGCGCGATAGCCGAGCGGGACGTGGTGATGATTCAGAACCTCGTCCTACTATACGGAATAATCTTCACTATGACGAACTTCGTCGTAGATATTATGTATGGGTGGCTAGACCCTCGAATACGTTACTCATAATCTGACGACAGCAGCTATAGCGGACATAAACTTACATGCAGACAGAAGCAACTCCCCTTGTAGAGCAAACGCAACCCGCCAGAAGAGGCACACTATGGCGAGGGTTGCGCCGCTTCATCGTACAGAACCCGCTGGGCGCAGCAGGCGCAGTGGTGCTACTTCTGCTGATTTTTATGGCGCTTGCCGCACCCCTGATCACTCCGTGGCCAGAGCACAAAGGGGACTTCACCCACATGTCGGGTGAACCCAACGCGGACCACTACTTCGGGACTGACCAGCAAGGGCGCGATATCCTGAGCAGGGTTATCTTTGGAACCCGCACCACACTCCTCGTCGCTATAATAGCGGTCTTATTCGGCACAACCGGCGGGTCGCTGTTGGGGATTGTGAGCGCCTATTTGGGCGGCAAAGTTGACCTCATACTTCAGCGCTTGCTGGAGATACTCCAAGCATTCCCCGACGTCATACTAGCTCTACTTCTGCTCGCGGCCCTGGACCCGAGTCTGGGGACCGTAATTCTGGCAATATCGATCACGCGCATCCCATTCGGTGGTCGCGTAATCCGCTCCGTCGCCCTGCAAATACGTGAGATGGAGTACGTGACTGCCGCGCGCGCAATCGGCGCGAACGACATACGCATCATGTTCCGCCATGTAGCCCCGCAGTGCGTCGCGCCATACCTGATCCTGGCGACCGCGCACCTCGGCGTCGCAATTCTCATTGAGTCCGGGCTGGGCTTCCTGGGCGCCGGCGTCCCGCCGCCCACAGCCACCTGGGGCAACATGCTCGCCTTCGCCAACTTCTCATCGTTCAAGCCGCTCTGGTGGATGGCGTTCTACCCGGGCCTTGCGATCACCGTTACGGTTCTGGCGTTCAACCTGTTCGGCGACTCTCTGCGCGACGTCCTTGACCCGCGCCTCCGCAACAGGTAATCTCCATCCCATCCCGACAATATCCCGGTCACACTCTTACGTTCCCCTACATATAGGAGAGCATGGGAGTCCGTTCATCGGGCAAAAAGCGCTGAGCGCACAAAGGAGAAGAGAATGAGATTCGGCATGTTCGACATCATCCGCTGGCACGAAGACTGGACCGCCGAGCGCGCCTTCGATTCCGCACTGGAGCAGATCGAAATGGCAGACAGTCTTGGTATTCAGGATATCTGGCTCGGCGAGCACCACTTCTCCCGACACGGCATCCTGTCCGGCATCTTCTCCTTCATGGGCGCGGTCGCTGCAAAGACCAAGAACGCGCGCATCGGCACCGCCATTGTCGTTCTCCCCTTCCACAATCCCGTGCTCGTCGCCGAGGAGAGCGCGATCATCGACATCATATCGAACGGGCGCTTCAACCTAGGCGTGGGCGCAGGCTATCAGGCGCAGGAGTTCCACGGCATTGGCGTGGATATTGCCCACTCGCGCGAGATGTTCAACGAGTACCTCGAGGTTGTCCAGAGATGCTGGGAGGACGGCGAGACCACCTACAAGGGCAAGTTCGTTGACTTCGAGGACATCTGGGTAATCCCCAAGCCCATCCAGAAGCCTGGCCCGCCTATCTACATCGCCGTCAGCACCAGCCCGGAGAGCGTTGACAACGCGGCAAGGCGTGGACTGCCGATCATCGTCGGCGGCCCAACCACAACGCTCGGGCAGACCCCACAGGTCGTGAAGCTGTGGCACGAGCGAATGGAGCACTACGGCAACCCCCACGAGCACATCGACCTGCCCGTGAGCACCAATATCTATGTTGCGCCCACTATGGAGCAGGCAGAGAACGACATTAAGGGCTTGGAGGACAGCATCAACCAAGAGTTCTATCGAGTTGGCAACCCCGCCGACAAGAATGGCAATTTCCCCGACAACTACAAGCACTGGGTACACCGCGACAGGGATCGCCTCGAAGCCGGCCGGCGCGCCCGTGAAGAGGGCATCATGCCCCTCGTCGGCACGCCCGAAGTCGTCTGCGAGCGAATAGAAGTGCTGCGGTCCAAGGGCATCAACCGCATCTTCGGCAAGTTCGGCGCGGCAGGCCTAGACCTCGACAAGTCGCTGCGCTGCATCGAGATGTTCGCATCCGAGGTCATGCCGGAATTCGCCGATGAGCCTGTGGTTGTGGCGGACTGAAGCGACGGGGGCTGCTCTCACCCCCCTAACCCTCTCCCAGAGGGAGGGGGACAGTTTAGGGGCTGCGGATGTTTAGTGGGATGGTGAGTTTGGGGGTTTGGATGTCGGCGGCGGAGTTGCGGCGCGTTTCCTCGTCGAACTTCGCCTGTTCTTCCTTGCTCAGGGGCGGGTAGTAGTAGTCGACGGTCGGGTCGGGGTCGTTTGGTCCGTACTCCCGGTATTCCTCCGACTGCTCTTCGGGGTCGGATTTTCTGCCGCGCTTTATGTAGTCGGCGTACTTCTTTTCAGTGGCTGCCATCGCGTCTTCGTCGTCGGCTGCGCGGGCTTCGTCGTACTCTTTGATGAGGGCGGTCATGCGCTCTCGATGCTGCGCGCGCTCGGCTTCTTCATTCAGGTCGATCGGATAGGCTGCGTCGTTGTAAGCGTCCAGGTGTTCCCAAGTTACGGCGTCGTAGTTTAGGTCGTAGGCGCGGTGGAGCAGTTCTTTCGCCGCGGAAAGGCGGTGGGCGGGCAGCCAGTCGCCTTCATCGTCGTCGTTTTCGGCGATGCGTATCATGAGCTCAGCGGCTTCGATGCCGTTGTTGGTGCGCTCTCGGATTAGCTTAGCCAAGTCTGCGGTTAAGGAGTTGGGGCTAACAGGATGGTCAGGGTAGATAGGATTTTGTGATGCGCGGCGCGGCGCGGCGGCTTCGCCGAAAGCGCGGCGCAGGAGTTCTTTCGCGGCTGCGAGGCGCTCGCGCGGCTTGACCGTCTGCTGCGGTTCGCCGGTGAATGGATCTTGACGGTATTCGCCGCCGTTCATGATTTGGCAGAGGGCGTGGACCAGGATTTCGCCGTCGTCGGTGCGGTTGCGGATGTATCGGGCGACGGGATAGGCGACGATGTCGCGGAGGGTTGGGGCTGACATAGGTGGAGGGGATGATTCGTATTGTAAGTCATCCTCTTTTGGGTTGAAGGGCACGATGTTGTTGTTGGTCTGTTGGGGGAAACCGTATTTGGTGAGCAATTTGGCTGCGTCCATTCGGTGGCAGATTTTTACGGTAGGGTCTGTCGAGCCTTGCAGAGTGTCTGCGAGGAAGATGGCTATGGTATCGCCGTCTTGGGTGAGTTGGGCGATTTTGGATTGTATGTTGTCTTGGATGCACATAGGTTCTTAGTTCGCAGTTTTCAGTGGTCAGTTTTCAGTCGTTAGAAATAATACTTATGTTCTAGTATAGTGGGAATACTGGAGTTGTCAAGGGGGATTTTTGGTTGGCAGCGTTTCCATTCAGGGGGCGAGATATATCAGCCGTGCGGATAATTCCTTCTTACCATCGCTTCGACGATACGCATATTGCTATTCCCTCCTCTTGGCGTGTCCGCGCGTCAGGCAGCCGATGAATCAACAGTGTGTTGAAGTTGGAGTCGTCGAAGTTCCAGCGGTCGATGGTATGCGGGTCAGCCGAATTAGGACAAAACAAGCCAGCGGCAAGCGCATCAACTACCGGCTTGACGAAGTTTTCAACATCGAGATGGCGGTAGCCGTGCCATCTGCTGTTGATGTTGAAGCTGAAGCTAATTGTAATTGCGTATATGGAGTGACTGTCCCAACCCTCCGCACCTCTAACGGCTTTCACTTCAGACGCTATGAGCGGCTTCCAATCATTGAGTCTTTTCTTACCTGTATCGGATGTTGGAACAGAATTCGCTATGTAGCCGATTATCGGCAGATACAACGTCGGACGTTCAGCATCACGAAACTCTAGCGTGGGAACATCCCATCGCCCAATGCCATGATTGGCAAACAGCAGGTCTTCGTTTTCGGAAAGCATCTACCCATCTCCTTTGAAGTGTATTGAGAGACAAAAAAACGCCCGTCGATTATTCGACGGGCGTTCCATTATGGGCTGGTTGCGGGGGCAGGACTCGAACCTGCGACCTTTGGGTTATGAGCCCAACGAGCTGCCGCTGCTCCACCCCGCGTTATTACTAAAAATCGGACGGTGCGTTCATAACGCGCAACCGCTTGCCACAAGGCAATACCTATTACTGAATCCTGTCAAATTCTGTATGACACTTTGAGTAAATGACCCTTAATGTGGGTCAAGTCCTCGGTTTATTAGTACCGCTCAGCTGAAGTGGTTGCCCACCTTACACCTGCGGCCTATCAACCCGGTAGTCTACCGGGAACCTTACTCCCTAATTAAAGGGAAGGGAGATCTAATCTTGGAGTTGGCTTCGCGCTTAGATGCTTTCAGCGCTTATCACATCCAGACTTGGCTACCCGGCGGTGCTCCTGGCGGAACAACCGGTACACCAGAGGTCTGTCCTTCCCGGTCCTCTCGTACTAGGGAAAGCTCTCCTCAAATCTCCTACGCCCACGACGGATAGAGACCGAACTGTCTCACGACGTTCTGAACCCAGCTCGCGTGCCGCTTTCACCGGCGAACAGACGGACCCTTGGGACCTTCTTCAGCCCCAGGATGCGGCGAGCCGACATCGAGGTGCCAAACCACGCCGTCGATGTGAACTCTTGGGCGTGATTAGCCTGTTATCCCCGGGGTAGCTTTTATCCGTTAAGCCACGGCCCTTCCACTCGGAACCGTAGGATCACTTTGCCCGACTTTCGTCTCTGCTCGACTTGTAGGTCTCACAGTCAAGCTCCCTTATGCCAATGCACTCTATAGGTGATTTCCATCCACCCTGAGGGAACCTTTGGACGCCTCCGTTACCTTTTAGGAGGCGACCGCCCCAGTCAAACTGCCCACCTGGCAGGGTCCTCCGTTTTTGACGGAGTTAGGGCCGAAATTATAGAAGAGCGGTATTTCAAGGGCGACTCCACCCGAACTGGCGTCCGGGCTTCACGGTCTCCCGCCTATCCTACACATCCATAACCCCAGTCCACTGCCAAGCTACAGTAAAGCTCCACGGGGTCTTTTTGTCCTGTCGCGGGTAGCCAGCATCTTCACTGGCCTTGCAATTTCACCGAGTCCCTCGTTGAGACAACGCTCAGGTCGTGACGCCATTCGTGCGGGTCGGAACTTACCCGACAAGGGGTTTCGCTACCTTAGGACCGTTATAGTTACGGCCGCCGTTCACCGGGGCTTCGATTTGAAGCTTTGACTTACGTCGAACCTCGCCTCTTAACCTTCCGGCACTGGGCAGGCGTCAGCCCCTATACATCGCCTTTCGGCTTAGCAGAGACCTGTGTTTTTGATAAACAGTCGCCTGAGCCTCTTCACTGCGACCCGCAAGGGCTTAGACAGCAAGTGCCGTCACCCCACGGGTACCCTTTCTCCCGAAGTTACAGGGCTAATTTGTCGAGTTCCTTAACGAGGGTTCTCCCGTTCACCTTGGGACTTTTACCCCTGCCCACCTGTGTCGGTTTGCGGTACGGTCACTGGAATCCCTGGCAGCGAAGATTTTCTTGGTGGCATAGGTTCAACAGGATTCCCCCGGGTATTATCCCTGGAGTTTTCACCCTCCTCAGCTCCGGGAACGGATTTGCCTATCCCCGTCGACGCCTACAAGGGCAAACGCGCCATGTCCAATGGGCACGCCCTGCCTACCTTTCCACGTCCCTCCTCTGCTTTAAAACGGTATAACAGTGGTGCAGGAATTTTGACCTGCTGTCCATCGCTTTCGCGGTACGCTACAGCTTAGGACCGACTTACCCTACGCCGATCAACGTTGCGTAGGAAACCTTGGGCTTTCGGTGTCCTGGATTCGCACCAGGATTGTCGCTACTCATGCCGGCATTCTCACTTCTCAGCGCTCCACTGGGCCTTACAGCACCAGCTTCGACGCCCTGACAACGCTCCCCTACCAACCCTGTTCATTATTGAGGGCGAAAAACGCTCTCGAAATGAACTGGATTCCGCGGCTTCGGTGGTGAACTTTAGCCCCGTTACATTTTCGGCGCAGGAGCCCTCGACTAGTGAGCTGTTACGCACTCTTTAAAGGGTGGCTGCTTCTAAGCCAACCTCCTAGCTGTCTGGGGATTCCCACTTCCTTTCACACTTAGTTCACACTTCGGGACCTTAGCCTGCGGTCTGGGCTGTTTCCCTCTCGACAATGGAGCTTATCCCCCACTGTCTCACTCCCAAGCATCATTTTATGGCATTCGTGGTTTGGTTGGGGTTGGTAAGCTCACGCCCCCTAGCCCATCCAGTGCCCTACCTCCACAAAACTAACTTAAGGCTGTACCTAAATACATTTCGGGGAGAACCAGCTATCTCCGGGTTCGATTGGCATTTCACCTCTACCCACAGCTCATCCCAGCACTTTGCACCGTACACGGGTTCGGCCCTCCACTCAGTACTACCTGAGCTTCAGCCTGGCCATGGGTAGCTCACCCGGTTTCGGGTCTAATCCAAACAACTTCACGCCCTATTAGGACTCGCTTTCGCTTCGGCTCCGGAACTGATGTCCCTTAACCTTGCTGCCTAAATTAACTCGCCGGCTCATTCTTCAAAAGGCACGCAGTCAGCCGGGCCGAAGCCCCGCCTTCCACGGCTTGTAAGTCTACGGTTTCAGGTCTATTTCACTCCCCTCTCGGGGTTCTTTTCACCTTTCCCTCACGGTACTGGTTCACTATCGGTGGCCAAGGGTATTTAGCTTTGGAGGGTGGTCCCCCCAGCTTCCCACAGGATTTCACGTGTCCCGTGGTACTCAACAACATGCCAAGAGTCCGAACCCTTTCGCTTACGGGACTATCACCCTCTTCGGTCGTCCTTTCCAGGTTCGTTCAGCTAAGGTTCGGGTTTTTTACTCCTTGCTCTCGCTGGGGCTTGAACTAGCATGTGTTACAACCCCCATCGGACATAGGACCCCAGTCCACTAAGTCCGATAGGTTTGAGCTCTTCCCCGTTCGTTCGCCACTACTAGGGGAATCTCTTTTGATTTATTTTCCTCAGGGTACTTAGATGTTTCAGTTCCCCCACTTACCTCCCCGCTTTCGCGGGGTATCCTGGTATAACCCAGGATGGGTTTCCCCATTCGGGTATCCCCGGCTACGCTCACCAGACGGCTCACCGAGGCTTTTCGCAGTCTTGCCGCGCCCTTCATCGGCCCTTGGCCCCAAGGCATCCACCGTAGACTCTTAATAACTTGACCCACATTAAGGATTATTTACTCGGTCTATTCTTAGACAGGATTCAGTTGTTAAGGTGCACAAAAAAACGGCTGGTAATCCCCAGCCGTCTGCTGAAGGCTTACCGAAAGTGCTGTATGTTAGCAGATGAATTTCATCATAACTTTCAACCGTTTAGACAGTCTAATTCATCATTTCTTGCAAGTCAAGCATTATGCGCGACGAATTTTCTGTTACTGCCGCAATTCGAATTCTATGTATCCTTCGCTCCGCACTCATCGCCATAATTCCTGCTCTCACCTTACACCAGTGTAGAGCACGGACTCCCAGATTTCGACCGGCTGACTGCACCCGTTGACACTTTGGATATAATGGCAGAAGTAAAATCCGGAACTTGGCGGTGAAAAAATGTGCGCACTCGATGTGAACCTGCGCGGAGAAGAAGAAATACTCAGCGAAGCGGAATGGGCTTTGCTGACGAATCAGCGGCTCGTCGCGGCGCTCAATAGAAAGAACCGCACCGAGATAACGGACGAGGCCGAACTTTCGGACATCGTCAGCTACAAAAAGACCAACGGAGGCCAGGAAAGCCGCATGCAGCCCGGCCTGATGTTTCTTGGTGCCGGCGCCGTGATAACGGTGCTTCAGGTACTGTTCGCCAAGCTGCTACCATCAGATCTCATCGAGGTACTCCTGTTCCTCGGTGGCGCGGCAGGAATACTTCTCGGCTTCTACCTCATCATCGGCAGCGTAATGCGAATCAAGCCATTCACAGTTGTCGTGTTCACTGTCGTTGGGGCACGGGACATTCCGGTGCACTTTCCGGGCAGAGACCACCCCGAAGCCGATCGCATGACAAACCAGTTCACCAGGGCAAAGCGCGGCATCTAGCTATGCCACGCCCCTTTTCGATGGAGGAAAGCTGTGTAGCCTGCCCTGACGTTGCGAAGGCCAGCCTCCGTGAAAACAGGATATTGGAGTAATGACCCCATTCCACCCTGTCCTCAGACATTAGCCTTAATCCACAACTGCAGGGTTCTCAGGCCGCAAAACAGATACAACCATAGCCGCAACCATAACTGCCGCGCCGACAACGAACGCCCGGCTCATCCCTGCGATGAACACCAGTCTTACGTCGTTGCCTCCTGACTCCGACACCCCAGACAGGTCCGGCTCAAACCCCTGCGACGCCATCGTGAACACCACTATAGCCGTGAATATCGCAATGCCACTCAGTCCTGCCGAGGTTCGCACCAGGTTCAGAAACGCAGACGCCACGCTGAACTTGCGGCTGTCTATCGCCGTCATTATCGCGCTGGTATTTGGCGAAGAGAACAACCCTATCCCCGTCCCCTCGACTATGATGCTCACCACAATCTCCCACGCAGACGAGTCCACATCCAGCCGCGCGAACATCAGCATGCCTACGCTGCACAGCGCCATTCCGGCAACCGTCAGCCAGCGCGTGCCTATCCTGTCCGAGAGCCTGCCACTGAACGGCCCCCAGAAGGCAATGCAAGCCGAACCGGGCACCATCAGCAGACCCGCTTTGCTTGGCTCGAAGTCCAGCCCCTGCACAAGATAGAACGGCATCAGGAAGTACACCGCAGACCCACCCAAAAACGACAGGAAACGCGCTGACACACCAAGCGTGAATACCTTGCTCCTGAAGAAGCTCAGGTCGAGCATCGGCGCGCTCGCCTTCCCCTCCCACCAGATGAACAATGCCAGCGCCGCAGCAGCTATCCCGAAGCCGGCCATTATCGCAGGGGAGTACCAGCCAAGCTTGTGCCCGTTCGTGATGGACAGCAGGAAGCATATAAGCACAATTGCCGACAGCCCCGCGCCCGTCCAGTCAAAGTTCGTACCGGCGGGTTGGCGATTTTCCACCGAAACGCCACGCCGCAGCACCACGGCAGCCAGTGCCAGCGCGACGACCCCCACGCCCGCGCTCACTGCGAAGATGGACCGCCAGCCCAGAAGGCTTACGAGCGTCCCTCCGATGACAGGCCCTCCAACCGCGCCCGCGCCGATGATGGACATGTACAGCCCGATAGCTTTGCCGCGCTCCTTCTCCGGGAATATGTCGGCGACCATCGCCATCCCATTCGCTTCGATTCCGGCAACGCCGACGCCCTGGAGGATCTTCGCCGCAATAAGCACAGGGAACGCGACCGCGCTCCCGCCCAGCAGAGCAGCCGCTACAAATACGGCAAACCCAAGCATGAACACCTGCGTCCGCCCGAAGATGTCCGACAGCCGTCCCACCGGCATAAACATCACACTTGTGCTCAGCGTGAATCCCAGCGCAATCCACTGCACCGCCGGCAAGTCCGCGCCGAAATGCTGCGCGATCCGCGGCAGTGCAATGTTGACGCCCGACTGATCGGTAACCGTCAGGTACAGCCCCAGTGCAACCGACGCGAACACCCACCACTTATAGTTCGTGCTTCGCGTTATCCGGGGCACAGGGCCGGTGGCAATTCTCATTCAGCCTGCACTTTAATCAGTCTCGCCCGGAAGAATGAGCTTCCTCAGCGTATGCCTGCGGTTGTGCGTGTACGGTCGAACCGCGCCCGGCCAGCGTCCTGACTCCGACGCCTCCATCCATGCATCGCTCGTAATCACATCCGCGCTCTCCACTTCATAGATGGCGCTGTAACGCGGCTCGTCCTCCACCACGATAGTCTGAAGTTCACCGCCGATGGCAAGCGTAAGCTCCTGCCTCTTGAACCGCGCCACTGAAACCACCCCGGGAACCTTGTTCAGCAGAGGCACATGCTCCTTGTCGTACACCTCATTGAACAGCGCCTCTTGCTCCGCCGGAATGTCCATACTCGCCGTGAACAGATATCGTCCTGTGACTGGCATAATCTCTCTCCTTTTTCTTAGCCTTCGTATGCATCGTCCGTATAGTGCGGGATTATAGCAGACAACCAATGGCTCATACTTTCTACCATCTAATCCAATCGCTTTCACCAGCCAGCCCGTGGATGCCTGACTTCATCGTGGACTTGACACTCCGCACCACTTCTCTACAATAAGGCGCAAATCACGCCAGTAACGCTTTTGGAGGCGCACTAATGATTAATAGGTTCGGCAGCCTGTTCGCAGGCCACATAGACTTGGACGACATGGGCTTCGACGCTACGCCCGCTAACGACCGCTTCTACTCCAACGAGCGGCTTGCGTCCGTCTTTGACAAGACAGACGCAATCGCGACTACGATGGACGAGAAAGGTTACGACACCTTCTGGATGGCGGAGCACCACTTCCAGCGCGAGGGCTATGAGTGCATCGGTAACCTGCTGATGGAAGCCGTTCACCTCTGCCACATCACAGAGAACATCAAGATTGGCTGCGGCTTCAACATCGCTCCAATGTGGCATCCGCTGCGCCTAGCCGAGGATTTTGCAACCGCCGACATTCTAACCAAGGGACGCACCATATTCGGCGTTGGCAGAGGCTATCACACGCGCGAGGTCGAGGTGTTCGGAGCGCCCATGCTGGACGCAGACGCAAATCGCGACCTGTTCGAGGAGCAGGTTGACATCATCTTCAAGGCGTTCAACAACGAATCATTCTCCCATGAGGGCAAGCACTACACCATACCGCCGCGCGTGCCGTACAGGGGCTATGAGCTGGAGGAGATTACGCTGGTGCCCCGCCCCATGAACTATCCCGTGGAATGCTGGCAGCCTGTGGTTAGCGCAAGCGATCGCGGCTTGCGCTTCATGGCGAAGCACGGCATCAAGGGCATCATCGGCGGCGGCGCAGCCCCAGGCGGTGCGCAGCAAAACGTCGTAGAGGCGTGGCAGAAGATTGAAGCCGAGCACGGCAGAGAAACCGAGCTAGGCGGAAACCTCATCATCAGCTTCTCGGTCTATCTCGCCGAATCCGCGCAGCAGGGCATACGCGAGACGCGCTCGTTCTTCGAGGAGAACATGAAGATGTTCGCGCCGCTCGGCTTCGTGCGCGGCTTGACCGACGACCAGATAGAAGCGCTGGGCGACCCTGACCGCGTGTACACGGCAGGGCTTCCCACGCTCGATGAGGCAGTGGAAGGTGGCTCATGGCTGATAGGCACGCCTGAGATGGTTACCGAGCAGCTCATGAGCATCCAGAAGCAGTACCCCGGGTTGCAGGAGATCAATGTAGGCATGCCTGTTGGTACGCCCCAATCGGTCATAATCGAGCAGCTTGAGCAGTTCGCCGAAGAGGTTATGCCTGCCTTCAAGAACTAGACTGGCAAGAACTAGACTGGCAAGAACTAGACTCGGCGGTTCGCTGCTCCCACCAGTCGTAGTAGTTGGACACTGGAAGCCGTCCGTCTTTCGCAAGGCGGGCGCTTTCTGTATATGCAGCCCTCACTTCCGCCTCGAATTCCGCAATGCCGCCATCGTTGTGGAACACGCGATCCGATGCCGGAGCGCGATCCTGCCAGGCGCGCTGGCTCGCAAGTCGCTGATCCGCTTCTTCCACTGAAAAGCCGTTGCGTTCCATCAGCCGTCGCCGCGCCGCATCATCGTCGCATGCGAACAGCCACACCGCGCCGCACCACTGCCCGTACCCCGCCTCTATCAGGTTCACGGCCTCAAGCACCGCGACATCGTCATCGCCCAGCGTAGCGTTCCACTCTTCAACCACCTCTTTCACCGCTTCGGCTATGTTCCCTATTGCTGTCGTCAGTTTCGCCATCTCGTCCGGCTTGCCGAACACTTTTGAGCCAAGAATCTTGCGATCGATGTAGCCATCCGCGCCAACAATCTCGTCACCGAATATTCCGACAATGCGGTCGAACGCGGGCTTGCCTGGGTCGTACAGTCGATGCACTAGCCTGTCAGCGTCAAGATGCATCGCTCCCTCCGCTGTCATCATCCTGCACGCGCTGCTCTTTCCAGTAGCTATCGAACCCGTTACACCAATGATTAGAGGCATTTCCTGTCCTTCTCTATTTCAGATTGCTCAAATGCGATGCTATGATACACCAGACAAAAGTATCACCAAGACCGAATCCTAGCCACCTCAAAGATTGATGACATCTACCGCGGAACTACAACGCTTTCAGCTTCACGAAAAACTCGGGGAGGGAGCAGACTCCGAGGTCTTTGGCGCCACAGACACTGAGACAGGACTACCCGTAGTTATTAAGCGTCCGCATCCAATGCTGATAATGCGCGCGCAGCACGGCGCCGTCGAGCGGCGTATGGCAAAGGCAATCGACCTGCGCGAGTGCCTCGGAGACAAGCTGCCCCATGTCGCCAAG
Source organism: Dehalococcoidia bacterium (assembly GCA_965222145.1). Lineage (GTDB taxonomy): Bacteria > Chloroflexota > Dehalococcoidia > Lucifugimonadales > JADFKI01 > Bin90. The sequence goes on from CBDCTG010000001.1 coordinate 1,408,278, forward strand.
ATGCTGGCATACGGCAGGCTGGCGGCTCATGTGGACTTTTTCGGCGATAGTATGGCCGAGGCGTATAGTGTTGTAGTCGAGGAACGCGCGCGTGGCGTCCCGCTAGTCGGAAGCGCCACAGACGGCATCAAGCGCCATCCAATAGGCGCGCCGCAGAACCTGTTCGCAGTTCATCCGGTAATCGCGCACAGGGAGCGCGGCAGATTCAGCATCGTCCGCGAAGTGCTGGAAGTCGCCGAAGTCATCAATAGCGCGGGCGCGCTGATACTCGACATGCGTCCGCAGAACATCTACTTCGACCCCGCAAATGCAGCCATAACCGTCATAGACATTGGCGGCGTCACGGAAGAGCGCTCAGCCTCAGGGCGTCAGCCTCCGCTAGACCTACACGATTTCTACCTTGAACTGTTCAAGTGGTACATGCCGCTCTCGCACCCGCCCGCCCACGCCGACGGATACTGCCAGCCTATGGGCATGGAGACCATCCCCATGTTCAACCAGAACCTCGACGCTCTGATACGCCGAAACTCAGAGGTGGGCGACGAGCCTAGCAGGTCAGCGGCAGTCGGTGTGCTGAACAAGGTCAGGGCGCGCGCATATCCCGACATTCAGGCATTCAGGCAAGATTTCGAGGCATACCTGATGCTGCTTGAGGATGAGTACGCACTGCTATCTGAATGTGACGGCAGAAGGCAGGCATGGGCTGAGGCGCTGCATATGCTGACCGGCGACTACTGGCGCAAGTTCCGCTTCGATCCAGGTGGCCTAGCCGCATACGGAGATTCGTCCGTGACAGACGAATCTTCAGCAGTCACCCAAGATTAAGGCATTCCCGCATTGGCGCCGTACTCGTTGGTCGGATCGCGATAGATCGAGTGGAAGTGTCCGGTGTCAGCCCCAACACCGCCTTGAGTGGAGAACTCGATGACGAGCGCAGGCCCTTGAATGCGATAGTAGATGTCCCCGCTCCCATCGAAACCACCATGCCAGGCGAAGTGCACGTCGTCCAATTGCGGCTCGATTTCAGCCATCGTTGCCCTGCCGCTTGCCTCATCCAGCATGCCTATCCACAGAGCGATGGTACCGACAAGCATCTGTCGCTGCGCATCGCTCCATTCAGCAACCTTCGAGCCTTCGGGATCAGGCACGAAGCCGTCATTCCCTGCACCCGTCCAGATTTCAACAGGTCGATCGCTTACCATCGCCAGTGTACGCTGCCGTTCGCCAATCGCGTTGATTAGCTCAATGCCCGCCTCCAGTTTCGGCGCCAAGGGAGCTACCGTAGTATCGCCTGCCTCATACGAAGCAGGTTCAACACCAACGAAAGTAGGCGACAGGTAACTTCTGCCTCTAGCCAGATTGATATTCACTGCGAGGTGATGCCCGCCAAACTGCCAGCCCCACTTCTCAGATTCTGACGGCTCTCCGAAGAATGCGAGCCAGTAGTTTTCGTCCGTCCACGCGAAGTGTCCCGCGCGCTCTGAATGTGAAAGCACCTCATCAGCGCCTACCACATCAACGACAGTGCCGTATCCGTCCGAACTGAGCGCAGATGCCAGGAACGCGAACATAGCGGCAACCCGCCTGTCGTCCAGGTCGCCTATTCGCACGCCATTTCGATCAAAGTCTAAAATGCCTGACGGCAGGTTCGACCAGTTTGGACGCACGGGATCATCGATAGCGTGCATAGCCTGCGCGCGCTGCGCACCAGTAAGCATTTCAATAAAAGTATTTGCGGCTGCAACAGCCACCGCACCGCCGACATCACTTTCAGCAGCAGACTTTGCATTGTCAGCCGCAATGGTGGTTACACGCGATGTGGTCAACTTTGCCATAGTCATAGATGCCTCCTCAGAAGCACACCCTGCCAAGTCCGCCGCTCAACAGATTCCGCCGGAGCGCGAAGCGCAGTAAATGAATACCTGCCCAAAGTGCGCCGCCTACCTAGTAGAGGTCCTCAGCCGAGTTTTTCGGCTCGTACCCCAGCACATCTCGCGGATGCTCCAAGTCGCGGTAATTCCACTTGTTGTTGGAAGTCGCAAGGAAGACATCGTAATTTAGGCTGTCGGGAGCGTCCACGCATAGGTGCAGTATCTGCGCCACGTCGTCGTGGCTCAGATAAATGGAGCGATCGCGTATAGCACCCAGCTTGTTGTCCCTTGTAACGCGACCGATTCGCACACAGAGCACAGAAAGCCCGTAGGCGTCGGAGTAGTATCGCCCCAGCGCCTCACCGAATACCTTCGCCGCACCGTAAATACCCTCCGGCCGTATCATCTCGTGCGTAATGGGCGGAAAGTCCCCTGGCTCGCCCTCATATTCGCCTGCGGCGACCGACCTGTACGGCTCAACTCGCTCAAATCCACGGATAGCGTTGCCGCTGCTGGCGAACACCACTCGCTTGACGCCCGCGAGCCGCGCCGCCTCGAAGACATTGTACGTGCCTACGATGTTGCCGCGAAGCTGACCTTCGAAGTCGTCGCTGCCGAGATACGCTGCAAGATGCACGACCACATCCTTGCCCTCGAAAGCCGCTTTAACCGCATCAAAGTCGGCGATGTCCACGCGGTAACACTCAACACCCTCAACCTCGCTACGGTTAAGCGCGCTCAGTTCATATCCACCAGTCGCTTCCAGGCGATTCCGCAACAGGCCACCTATGAGGCCGCTCATTCCCGTAATAAGAACTTTCGTCATGTGGTTAAGTATCCTTTCTTTGTATCATCTCGTCCAATCTGTGCCAATTGAGGCTAATGTATTGTACTATCAAAGCGCAAACACACAGGCATACAGTAGCGGAGGGCAGAAAATGCCGGGCGCATTGGACGGAATCAAGATTCTGGAGTTCACGGAGATCATCGCGGGACCTTTCGGCGGCATGCTGCTCGCGGATATGGGTGCGGATGTCATCAAGGTTGAACCGCCGTGGGGAGACCCCTGGCGGCATGCTTTTCCGATAGAGCCGGGCGAGAGCAAGACCTTCATGAGCCTCAATCGCGGCAAGCGCAGCCTACCCCTTGACCTGACTAAGCAAGAGGGGCGTGATGTGATCTATCGTCTAGTTCCTCACATGGATGCGGTCATTATCAACTATCGCCCCGACGTGCCGTACAACCTGGGCATCGATTACGAGACGCTCTCCGCGATAAACCCGCGTCTCATCTACTGCGAGAACACCGCCTTCGGGCGCAACGGGCCCCACAGCCAACGGCCAGGATACGACATCATTGCGCAGGCGATGACCGGCATACTGGCATCAGAGGACAAGATAAATAACGGAGTGCCGCAGCAGGTTACATCCACGCCCGTAGCCGACTTCTCAACGGCTCTTGCCTCGGCATGGTCTGTTTGCGCGGCGCTGTTTCACAGGGAGCGCAGCGGCAAGGGGCAGAAGATTGAGACCACCTTGCTAGGCTCGGCGCTTGCCGTCCAATCAATGCGATTCATGGAGGTCGAGCGCACTGACAGCGAAAGCCGCGCCGAGTTCTACGAAAGCCTGAAGGTAATGCAGGAAGCCGGCGTTCCTTACGAGGACATGCACAGCTACTATCGGGAACACTTTGACCGACGGCGCGCGTCTTCCTTGCAGGTATACTACCGTACATATCAGGCTGCCGACGGTGTTCTGGCGGTAGGCTGCCTGAGCGACCCGCTTCGCAAGCGACTCATAGATGTGCTCGGCCTCCGCGACATACGATTTGAGCCGGACTACGACATGTACAGCGAAGAGTCTCTTGCCTTCTACGAGAAGCTGACAGCGCAGGCAGAGGAATTGTTCAGGCAGCGCACTGTGTCCGAATGGCTTGAAACACTAGACGCGGCGGGCGTACCTGCAGGTCCCGTGCACTTCGTTGAGGAGCTGGTCAATGATGAGCAGGTGGTGTCCAACGGCCTCGTCCTGGAACTTGAGCACTCGGTTGTCGGCAAGGTGAAGATGGTAGGCCCTATGCTGAAAATGAGTGAAACTCCCCTTGAGCCAACCATCGCCTCCCCTGCCCTCGGCGAACATACAGACAGCGTGCTGACCCAGTACGGCTACGCTCCCAAGCAGATTCGGGAACTGCGCGAACTCGGCATTACTCGCTGAGGCACGGATTTGCCAATAACCGACCGACCGATTAACCTGCGTATTAGTTGAAAGACAACCATTAGCGATTTATAATTCAGGAATAGTTGCAGCCGTCGGACAGCCGTTGGCTGACATCAGCGAGAAAGCAGGAGGGATTCGTAGAATGACCTATATCATAGCCGAACCTTGTATTGACCTGAAGGACAGTGCCTGCGTGGACGTCTGCCCTGTGGACTGCATCTACACCGAAGACGAGGACAACCAGTATTACATCCATCCCGACGAGTGCATTGACTGCGCGGCATGCGAGCCTGTATGCCCTGTTGTCGCCATATTCGCCGAGGACGACGTTCCCGAAGAGTGGCGCAACTTCATCGACATCAATTACGAATACTTCGGTCTGTCGCGATAGCGGATTCCGGCTCATATAATTGGGTCCGGCTTGCCACGCTCAAGGCGATTGGCTCAAATTCAGACCATCGTCAATGGCATTGTCCGGATAACCGACAATGCCATTGCTTCATTTGCACTGCGAACGAGCGCACGTGCAACTGCTTAATCAACTCGTTGATATTGGGAGGGCAGCATCAATATGGTGACCATTGAAACTACGCCGGATATGGCAGCGAAAGTCTATGAGACTATCGAGCAAACTCTCGAAGTCGTGCGACGGCGACTCAACAGGCCGCTCACACTCGCCGACAAGGTGCTGCTCGGACACCTCGACGACCCTGAGAATCAGGAGATGGTACCCGGAGAGAGCTACCTGAATGTGCGCCCGGACCGCGTGATACTGCAGGATGTGCTCGGCCAGACTGGAATGCTCCAGTTCATGCAGACTCAGCGCGAATCTGTGGCCGTCCCGACAACCATCCACTGTGACCATCTCATTCAGGCTCGCGTCGAGGGCGCAGCCGACCTGCGCGAGTCACTCGACGAAAACAGCGAGGTCTATAACTTCCTGCGCTCCGCAGCGGCAAAGTTCGGCGCGGGATTCTGGGGCCCCGGTGGCGGCATCATCCACCAGGTCGCGCTCGAAAACTACGCCTTCCCCGGCTCGCTGATGATTGGCACTGACTCGCACACGCCGAACGGTGGCGGTCTTGGGTCTTGCTCCGTCGGCGTTGGCGGCGCGGATGCGGTTGAAGTGATGGCAGGTCTCCCTTGGGAAGTTCTCTACCCGCGCCACATCGCCGTATATCTCACTGGCGAGATGAGCGGCTGGACTGCGCCAAAGGACATCATCCTGGATGTCGCGGGCGAATTAACCGTGTCCGGCGGCACAAACGCCATCGTCGAGTACATCGGCCCCGGCGCGCGCACCATTAGCGCAACCGGCAAGGCGACAATTACGAACATGGGCGCCGAGATTGGCGCGACAACTTCGATGTTCCCCTATGACGACCATATGGGCGCATACCTAAAGGCGACCGACCGAGGCGGCATCGTAACTCACGCAGAGGCAAACAAGCACCTGCTAGAGCCTGACGCCGAAGTCGAGGCAAACCCCGAAGCACATTACGATCGCGTCGTGCGCCTTGACTTGTCAACACTTGAGCCGCACATGGTAGGTCCGCACTCCCCTGACCGCGCTCGCCCCATATCAGAGCTTGCAGCGGAGGTCGCCGACAGCAGCAACCAGTTCGTGGACGCGATTTCTAGTGCACTCATCGGAAGCTGCACTAATTCGTCATACGAGGATATGAGCCGCGCTGCCGACGTCGCGGAGCAGGCGAAAGCCAGGGGCGTCGCAACTGCCGTGCCGTTCATGGTGACGCCAGGCTCCGAGCAGGTTCGCGCAACCATTGAGCGCGACGGGCAGATGGCATCCCTGCTCGACATCAATGGCACCGTGCTTGCAAATGCCTGTGGTCCCTGCATCGGTCAGTGGCGACGATCCAAGGAGGCGAATTCACAACCGAACACCATCGTCACTTCCTATAACCGCAACTTCCCGCGCCGCAATGACGGCACCCCAACCACGATGAACTTCATCGCCAGCCCTGAAATCGTAACGGCTATGGCAATCGCCGGAACCCTCTCATTCAACCCCCTCACCGATACTCTTAAGGACAGCGAGGGCAACGAGTTCATGTTCGAGCCGCCCAGTGCTGCGCCCGAAGTGCCTGAACAGAACTTCGCAAGCGGCGCTTCCGTCTATGAGCCACCGCCCGCGGACAGCAGCGACATCGAGCTTGCCGTTGACCCAAACAGCGAGCGCATCCAATTGATGAAGCCTTGGCCTGCCTGGGAAGGAAATGACTTCACCGAAATGCCGGTGCTGATGAAGACGGAAGGCAAGACGACGACCGACCACATTTCCCCTGCCGGTCCTTGGCTGCGCTACCGTGGACATCTCGACAAATTCAGCGACAACATGTTTATGGGCGCGACCAACGCCTACACCGGCGACGCTGGCACGGGAAAGAACATACTCACAGGTGAAGAAGGCAGGGCAATCTCGGCTACGGCGCGCAACTACCAGTCGCAGGGCGTCAAGTGGGTTGTGGTTGGCGACGACAACTACGGCGAGGGCAGCAGCCGCGAGCATGCCGCGTTGTCTCCCAGGCTGCTTGGCGGCACAGCGGTGATCGCGCGCAGTTTTGCCCGCATCCATGAGTCCAACCTGAAGAAGCAGGGCCTGCTCGCGCTTACCTTCCAGGATACGGCTGACTACGACAAGATACGCGAGGACGACCGCATCAGTCTCGTCGGACTGGCGGATCTAGCGCCCGGTAAGCCGGTGGACTGCGTTGTATCGCACTCGGACGGCACAAGCGAAACCTTGCACCTCAACCACACTTTCGGCGAGTCACAGCTAGAATGGTTCAGGCTCGGCTCGGCTCTTAACCTTTTCCACAGGTAAAATGGTCTGAAAATATTAGGGGCAACCGTGGTACAGTTGCCCCTATCTCTTTACGTCACCAGACTCAACTATTCAGTTGTCCTACTCGGAATCGGTTCCGACCCATCCGCCCTGCGAGATGTCGATCATTATGCCGTCCGGTCCGCTGTACTTCGTCTCCACATTGCGCCCGTGCTGGGGGGCGCCCATTCCGCCGTGCAGCGCCTCGTTAACTTCGTCCATCGGATAGGCGTCTGCCGCCTTCATTCGAGCGTCCGCTTCCTCTGCGTCATCGACCTGGAACCCAATGTGATGTATGCCGCTGTACTCCACATCAAAGTCCCCGCTGACAACATCACTCTTGAACTTCAGGATTGCGATATTCACATTGCCGTCGCTGAGGTAGTACCCATCCGCGTTGGCGCTTGTAACCTTGCCCACCTCTTCAAGTCCAAGAACTTCCTTGTAGAACTTCGCGGTCTTGTCGGGTTGCTGCGATGAAATTGCTATATGCTTTATTTTTGCCATCATTCCTCCTGTCGCGACTGTTGCCGAACTGTTCGTTTGTTTTAGAGAAGTAGTAGAACAATGCTGACAATATATGAATAGCCATAACAATTGTCAATCGCGCGGCGGAACATTGGTTAGCAAAGACACATGTGGCTCCGTGCCAAGCCTGAGTTGTCGGGCACAGCCACGGAATCAGCTGATTTCCAGCGGGCGCTGCGCCCTGTACCTGTCGAAGCGTTCAGCAATCGCGGTGTGTGCCTCGTCCGTCAGCTCCGGATCGGCGGCAAGCAACCGATGTGCCTCCTGCCGCGCCATCTGCATAATGTCGAGGTCTGTGAGGCGCGCCACCTTCAGGTCGTTCATGCCGCTCTGGCGCGTTCCCATGTACTCGCCGGCGCCGCGTATCCGCAGGTCCTCTTCCGCAATCTCAAAGCCGTCCATCGTGCGCTCCAGAATGCGAATTCGCTCATGGGCAGAGACGCCCGGACTGTCGGACAGCAGCAGACACTGGCTGGGATGCTCGCCCCTGCCAACGCGCCCCCTGAATTGATGGAGTTGCGCCAGCCCAAATCTGTCTGCGCCATCTATCAGCATAATAGTAGCGTTCGGGATGTCGATACCCACCTCAATGACGGAAGTTGCCACGAGAATGTCAATCTCGCCTAGTTGAAATCCGCGCATTACGCTCTCACGCTCGTCCTGGCTTACCCGCCCGTGCAGCAATCCTAGCCTCAAGTCGCTAAACACCAACTTGGACAGGCGCTCGTACTCCTCTGTAGCCGCACGCGCTTGAATCGCCTCCGATTCCTCGATGAGCGGGCAGATGATGAAAGCCTGCCTGCCTGCCTTGACGTCCTGCCGAACGATTGCGTATGCGTTGTCGCGCTGATTCGGCTCGACCCAGCGGGTGCGAATCTGCTGACGGCCCGGAGGCATCTCGTCGATGGTGGACAGCTCAAGGTCGCCCAACATGGTCAGGCGCACGGAGCGCGGTATGGGCGTCGCCGACATGGCAAGCATGTGCGGTGTGCCGCCCCTGTCGCGCAGGTTCATTCGCTGCATTACGCCAAAGCGATGCTGCTCATCGACCACCACCAGCGCGAGCCTCGGAATGTCCACCGATTCCTGTATCAGCGCCTGAGTGCCTATGACAATATCTACTTCGCCATCTGCAATACGCCTGTGCATTTCATCTTTCGCGCGCTTACGCAGACTGCCCGTGAGAAGACATATAGTAAGTTGCCTGTCATCAGGCGGAAGAAAAGCCGTGAAGTAGGGTTCCGAAGATGTCGGGGCAGCCCCGTCAGAGAACATCTTGGCAATCGTAAGAAAGTGCTGCTCGGAGAGAATCTCCGTGGGAGCCATTAACGCCGCCTGTCGGTCGTTCAGCGCCGCAACGAGCAAAGCGGCGGTCGCCACGACCGTCTTGCCACTGCCCACATCTCCCTGAAGCAGCCTGCTCATCGGGATTTCGCGCTGCATATCCTGCAGTATCTCATCGAGGGAACGCCGCTGTGCATTCGTAAGCGCATAAGGGAGGGAATCAAGAAACCCACCGAGGCGACCATCCTCAGCATTCAGCCGCACTGCGCCGCCTGACGATTGCCACTCTATCCTGCGACGGGCGACCGCGAGTTGCAGCATCAGCAGTTCGTCGAATGCGAGACGCCGCCGCGCTGCCTCGACGCGTTCAGGCGCATCCGGATAGTGCATCTGCCGTATGGCGTCTTCAAGGGGCATCAAGTCGTACAGGCGGCGCGTCTCTTCCGGCAAATACTCTCCCACCTGAGAAAGTGTGGCATCCAGCGCCTGCCGGACGGCGCGGCGTATTGTGCGCTGGTACAATCCTTCCGTCAGGGGATAAATGGGGACGAGCCGCCCGGCGTGCATTGGCCCATCTCGCTCGTCGAAGAGGTCGTACTCGGGCGACTGAAACACAATCCGCCCGCGATACACCTTCGCCTCTCCGCTGATGACGATGCGAGTTCCGGGCTTTAGCGTCTTAACAAGATAAGCCTGGTTGAACCAGATGACCCTGATGTTGCCCGTCTGGTCTCCCAGCACCGCCTGTGCATTCTTTACGCGCCCGCGTCCCGTCTCCGAAACTTCCCAGATTTCCGCCACAACAGTCTGGGTCTCGCCCGGCACTAGCTGCGATATGGTGCGAATGCTAGTGAAGTCGTCATGCCGATGAGGGAAGTGGAATACCAAGTCCTCTACGGTCTCGATGCCCAGTATCTTCAGCCTTGACTTCGTGCGGGAATTGACGCTGCCAAGCTGCGCGACATCATCGTTCAGCCTGGCAGGTGTTGCCTTGGCGGCAGTTTTTCGCCCGTCAGACGCCTTGCGCGGCGGGACGCGGCGACTCTTGGGCTGTGCGGGCTTGTCCGGAGCAATAGACTTCGGCGCGGGAGCGGTGGAACGACCGGATGCCGCTACAGGTTGGCGCGACGTTTGTTCTTTCACAGAGGAAGTTGATTGGGGAGCGGGGGGCGCCGACCTCTCTGAGCCGATTCTCGTTAGCGTGTCTTCAGCCCATCGGCAGCGCTGTGCCACGCTCATTTCGGCATAACGTGCTGGCAATACCGACGACGACCCCAGGTCATCGCTCCAGCGCTGAAGGAAAGCGTCCAAGCCGCCAATCACAGCGTCGTCGCGGAAGTCTTTGCGCTGTTCAAGGCGCAAAATGTTCGCCAGTGTTTGCAGTTTGGCGTTGCCGTCCGAGCTATTCATGCTTGAATTGTAGCGCACATTGGGCGCATGCGAAACGCGGCAGCAGCCCATCAATCTGGAGCTTTTGGCAACCAGACAGAGCTAAGTCGAACAGGCTTAGCCGACGTGGGCACGCAGCAAGGATACACCGATAGCGGAAGGTCCCGTGTATGTTCCGACGGCAGGACCTATCTGCGCTAGGAGCGGCTGCTTGCCCTCCGGCAACAGAGATTGGAGTTCTCCTCCGAATGCGCGCGCCTCGTCTGGCGTAGTGGTGTAGTTGACACACAGTTCCTCGAGCGGCGCAAACCCTTCGGTTACGCGCCGCAGCCGCGCCATGCCCTTCCTGTGCGTTCGCTCCTTACCCAGTTCGTCAACCACACCGTCCCTCAAGATAATCATCGGTTTGATGCTCAGCAAAGTAGCAAGCATCGCCCTTGCCTTGCCTACCCTGCCGCCTTTCTGGAGGTATTCAAGCGTATCAAGCAGCACATAAGTCTCGCACCGACTGATAGCATCCTCGGCAGCGCTTACCACCTGCTGCAGGTCCCCGCCATCTCGCGCAGCCCTGGCAGCGGCGATAGCGACCAAGCCCGTGCCCATTCCGGCCTGCATTGAGTCAACCACTTCTACCCTGCAGCTTATGTCCGCCTGATCGCCGCCGGACCGCGCGGAGTTTACCGTGCCGCTGAGCGCGCCAGAGACATGAACAGAGACGATTCCGTCCGCATCTGCCGCGATGGATTCATACAACTCCCTGAACTCACCCGGGGATGCCTGTGAGGTGGTGGGAAGCGTGGCGCTGTTCGCGACACGCCGATAGAATTCATCGGCGGTTATGTCCACCCCACCGCGTAGCTCCTCGGTACCAAATATGACTTTCTGAGGAATGACGCTGATGCCATACTGCTCTGCGACCTCGCGCGGCATATCAGAACTGCTGTCTGTAACAATTTTTACGCTCATTTGACTCACTCACCTACTCGATTGAAAGTATGAAATGATAGAACGGTTGCCCGCCATAATAGTGTTGCAAGTCAATCGATGGGAATGCCGACTGCACCTCTGCAACGACATTGTTCGCTTCTGCTTCGGTTATCGGGTCGCCGCGATAGAGAGTAACCAGGTCGCCGTCTCCAACATCGGCGCTTCCCAGTATGGAAAGTGTCGTTTCCGTGAGTCCTTCGCCGGCCGCAACCATCTGCCGCTCGAACAGCCCTATGAGTTGGCCTTCCTCTGCGGTAACACCATCCAGAGTGACGGAGCGTGCGGCGCGCGTGATTTCGCCGGTCCGTACATCTTGAATTACGTCTTCCATTTCTGCTGAGTTTTCGTCAAGACTCCTGTATGGCTGAAACTCCAGAATTGCGGCGACACCCTGTGGAATGGTTGTGGTTGGCACAACTCTGACAGTCTTATCGGCGGCTTCTGCGGCCTGTTGAGCGGCTGGAACGATGTTGCCATTGTTCGGCAAGATGATGACATTCTCCGACGGCACGGCGTCCACAGCGTCCAGAATCTCGCGCACGCTTGGATTCATAGTATCGCCTGCGACCATTACCGAAGCGCCTTCGTGTCGGAATACCGCCTCCAGTCCGTCGCCCCACGCTACCGCAAGGACGGGAATCGGTATGACCTGTGCGAGAGCGTCCTCAGCCTGCTGGCGCTGCTTCGCAGCAAGCCGTTCGCGCTGCTCGTCCATGTTCTCCACACTGACACGGCTCACGCTGCCCAGCGCGCGCGCATATTCCAAAATCTCGTCAGGAACCTCGGTATGCACATGCACTTTCACGAGAGACGCGTCGCCAATAACGACTGCCGAGCGGCCGCGAGTGCTCATCTCCACCCGCACACCGTCAACATCCAATCCCTCGCCTCGAATTACGAATTGTGTGCAGTTTCCGTACTCTTCGTCTTCAGTGAGGTCAAGAAACTCAAGCGAGACGCCCGACTCCGACACGTCAATGCCCTCGGGAAGCGGCATGTCCAACTCATCAGGGCTCGTGTCATCGCCCGCCACCCAGCGCCGAACGCCTTCAAGAATCATCCACAGCCCCAGGCCGCCCGAATCGACTACGCCCGCCTCCTGAAGTCTGGGCAGCAAAGTGGGAGTAATTATGACGGCTTCCCGCGCCGCATCGCTGACGTTCGTCAGCATATCATCTGCACCGCTGCCGACTTCAGCGCTCTTCACTGCGGCGTCTGCTGCGTAGGTGAACACCGTCAGCATAGTGCCTTCGACCGGATTGCCGATGGCATTATAGGCATGCCCCCTAGCGAGACGGAGCGCTACAGCAAAGTCATGCGAACTGACAGCATCTTTTCCGTGGAACGCCTCGGACATACCTTTGAAGAGCTGGGATACTATGGAACCGCCATTGCCCTTCGCCCCCATGCACGCACCGTCCCACATCGCTTTCGCGATCGCGTCGGCAGCGTCTCCTTCGGCTGACCGCGCCTCGGCAAGCGTATCCCGCAGGGTGAGCAGCATATTAATGCCGGTATCTCCGTCTTGCACAGGGAACACATTCAGGCGATTGACCAGATTTACATGGCTTTCGAGCACTTGGGCGCCGGCAGTGAACATAGCGAGCAGCGATTCGCCAGACCACGAAGGGGAAAGTTCAATATTGGCAAGTTCGTCACTCATTATCGTTGCCGTTTCTAGCCAGATATGCTATCTTTGTGTACAAATTCACAGGCACCCGCCCGTATGTGCCACTGTGCGCTTGCAAGGTTGGGCGTGTGCTTGGGTCGGGTCTATTTTACTCAACCAATTGGAATTAGTAAAGGTGAAATATGGCAGTATGCGAAGTGTGCCATAAGACGGGACAGTCTGGTAACAATGTCAGCCACTCCAAGCGGCGCACCCGCACGCGGTGGCTCCCCAATGTACAGAAGGCTACGGTGTCAGTTGACGGCACAGCGAAGAAGTTGCGAATCTGCACCCGCTGCCTGCGTACACACTACAAGCAACTAATGAAGGGCTAATTGGTCTTGCAAGAGATTCTGCTAGTTGGGTTAAGCCACAAGAGTGCGCCTCTCGAAGTCCGTGAATCGGTGTCCTTCCTGAGCAGTCAGATTTTGGAAGCTCTTCCCGTGCTTAAGGAAGAACTTGGAGAAGCCGTAATTCTTTCGACGTGCAACCGCTCGGAGATTTACACGGTTACTGATGATGCGCCGGCAGCCAGTGGACGCATCCACGAATTCGTCGCAAAATACCATGACCTTCCTGCCGACAGTCTCGCGCCGCACTTGTACAGCCGAACCGGATCTGATGCCGTGCAGCACCTGTTCGGCGTATCCAGCGGCTTGGACTCCATGATTGTCGGCGAGTCGCAGATATTGGGCCAGGTTCGCGGTGCGCTCAGCGCGGCGAACGAAGCGAAATCTGCGAAAATGACGTGCGTCGGTCTGTTCCACTCCGCAATGAGAGTAGGCAGGCGCGTACGGCAAGAGACGAACATCGGTCGCAATCCGCTCTCCATCAGCTACGCGGGCGTAAGGCTGGCGCAGCGCGTCCTCGGCGATCTCTCCGACAAGCGAGCGCTGCTGATTGGCGCGGGCGAGGCTGGCAGTTTGGTCGCTAGAGCGCTCCGCACCGTCGGTGTCGGCGACCTGATGATTGCCAATCGCACGGAGAGCAAGGCAAAGGAGCTAGCAGGCTATCTCAGCAGCAGAGTCGTGCCATTCGAGCGATTGGACGACTCGCTCAAAGTCGCAGACATCGTGATAGCGGCGACCGACTCGCCGAATTACATCATTACCTCCGCAATGTCGGACTCACTCCACCGGATGCCGGGCGAAGCGCCACTGTTTGCTTTCGACCTCGCAATTCCGCGTGACATAGACCCTGAAGTCGCCAGCGAAGATGGTGTCAGGCTGTTCAACATCGACGACCTGTCGGCGATCGCCGAAGAAAACATGGCAGAACGTCGCCGATCAGCAACAGACGCCAAACTCATCATAGACGAAGAGGTCGCCAAGTTCATGATTTGGTGGGACTCGCTAGACGTGCTCCCCACAATTAAGGCGATCCGACAGCAGGCCGAGGATGTCCGGCAAAAGGAACTCGCCAAGGCAATCGACATGCTGAACGATCTGTCCCCCGAGGACAAACGAGTAGTGGATACACTCACGCGCTCCATAGTGAACAAGATACTGCACGACCCCACCGATTCATTGAAGAACGGCGCAACGAAGTCCCAAATTCGCGCTGCCAGAGAACTGTTTCATCTGTAATCGGTTGGGTATCTCGGTTATACTAAACTGACCGAAAGGCGGACCTTTGTAGCTAGCCTGTTAAGACTGCAGTGAGGATTGCCGCTCTTCTAAGATGACACTCAAACCTCACATACTGACAGTCGAATGACCGACACACTTAGTGCAGCACGTTGAGCGACATTTCCCAGATTCGCGGATGCGACCTAGGAGGCAAAACATGGCCGAATATACCAAGAGCGAAGCACTGAGCTGGGCGCGGGAAAATCTGCGCGGCCAGTGGACGACCCTTATGACTCCCTTTACTCCAGATGATGAGTTCGACGAAGAAGGGATGCGCAAAAACATACAACATGTACGGGCGCTAGGAACGCAGGGCGCGGGCTGTACCTGGGGAATGGGCGAGTTCTGGAGCCTGACTCTTGAAGAGCGAATGCGCGTCTTCAATGTCGTCGCCGACGAAGCAGGCGGCGAATGGCCCATCGCAGCCCACGTGACGCACACTTCATACAAGGACATGATTGCGCTGGCCGAGCACGCCGAGGAAATCGGTTTCGACCTGCTCATCTGCGCTGCTCCTTACTTCGTAACAAAGACCGAAGAACAGGTCGTGGACTGGATGAAGGTACTCGCGGACAATACGAACCTCGCCATCATGTACTACAACTCGCCGCAGTTCGGCATCGTGATGAGCGCGCAGGGATTGCAGCAGATTTGCGCCATACCCAATGTGGTTGGCGTAAAGGAGGCGAGCTTCAATCAGGAACTGTCCATTGAGGCACATCAACTTCTGGGACGGGATGCCATCATCAGTACGCCCGATGAGTGGATAATGTTCAAGGGCAGGGAACTTGGCTTTGAGCAGCAGGTAATGTTTGCCAATACCTCCGACTGGCGCTTCGACTTGCCCGGCAAGAACTACTATAACCAGTTCATCGACAAGGCTATGCGCGGCGATCTGGATGATAACTTCTATGCGAAGCATGTTCGCCCCATCAAGGCGGTATCCGATAAGTGGTGGGCGAGCACCGTGCAGAAGGCTAATGGCGCCCTGCCCGCTCCAATGTGCAAGTATTGGGGCGAGGTCATGGGAATGGCCGGTGGGCATGTCAGGCAGCCGCACATCAACCTCACGAACGATGAGAAGGCAGAACTGAAGTCGGACGTTGAGGCGGCACTTTCACAGATTTAGAAAATAGATTCAAGGAAGGTACTCGCTATGATATTGATGGTGAGCGTTCAGAACTTGGAAGAGGCGTTGCAGGCACTCAAGGGCGGCGCTGACATAATTGACGTAAAGAACTTGCAGGAAGCTCTGGTTGGCTCCGCGCATCCGCGCATCGTCCGAGACGTGCGCAACGCCATTCCGATGGAGCGCCACGCAAGCATCACGCTTGGCGTCGTCCCGCATCAGGTCGGCACTGTCGCCATGGCGGTCTATACAGCAGGTGTCCTTCAGGCTACGTCGGTCAAGGTGGGCTTCATGGACCATGAGTACGCCCTCGCCGAGGAGACACTTCATGCCTGCCGAGAAGCCCTCGATGGCTTCGAGACAAAGCTCATCGGCTCACTCTTCGCTGACAACTCGCTGTTCGGCGGCCTCGAGCCGCACCACATGAACAAGCTCGCGAAAGAGACGAAGTGCGATGGCTGGCTGATAGACACCTTGACTAAGGACGGGCGTAATCTCTTCGACTTCGTACGTGAAGGGGAACTCCGCGACATGGTCTTCGAGGGCAAAGAAGCCGGCATGAGCACAGCACTTTCCGGGCACCTGCGCATCAGCGACCTCGACGAACTCGCTCGAATCAACCCGGACATCGTGGGAGTACGAGGCGCGGCATGCCAGAAGTTGGATGATCGTACATCCAGCGTTCACTGGGAGCCTGTCGCAGAATTCAAGAGGCAGTTGGACATGCGCCTGAGCGGAGACGTAGATGTTTACGCCACCGCGCCCACTGCCAACGGCTCAACTAACGGAAGCGGCGGCAACGAATGGGTGGTCATCGACGGCACTGGCAAGACATGCGCCGGCATTATTGCAGCCCTGACAGAGCACATAGACACTGACGATCAGTCCTTCGTCGAAGTGCTGATACCGGATGTTCTTAACACCTACGATGTTATTGTCTGGGCAGAGAAGCGAAATCATAGCATTCTCACGCAGCGAAACGACGATGCGGGATTCGTAAGGATGCTGATAAAGCCTTAGCCTGAATCCCGCAGGCAAGCGACGCTCCGGATCAAGAAAATAGGGCGAGCGATCAGTAATGGGGTCGCTCGCCTTCTGCTGCCAGACGAAGAGCCTATCGCCGACTATTCTTTGAGATTCCTCATAGACGCAAAGCGGTGCCCGTCGCGTAGCCCTTACGTTCAATCATTCAGTCGCCAATCCCGGGCTCCGCAGCCTTCTGAACCAGCCCCTGGGAGCTTGTTAAATTAGTACATCTATTTGCCGTAGTTGCCAAGGCCGTGCTACGATTGATATACGGTAACAGGAGACCTCGTTAATGGTTCCGGACATATTGCAGGACATAGCCTTCTATGTAGGTTTCGTACGAGACTTGCTGGTACTAGCCATAGTTCTCGTCATCCTGATATTCGTTTTTTCCATCTATAGAAAGGTTTCACAAGCCTTGAACTCTGCTGGGCGCATCTTGGACAATACTGAGGAGATCGTAAATACGGTGTCTGAAAATATTGTACGACCAGCCTCATCAGGCTCCGGATTTGCCTTCAGTCTTGGAAAGGTAATTGCATTCTTAAGAGGCTCTAGAAAACAGAGAAAGGGAGAGTGAAAAAATGGCGGAAAACAACAGTGGCGGCGGGTTTGCGCTCGGCGTCATACTCGGTGGGTTAGTTGGAGCATTGGTGGCGTTATTACTGGCGCCGAAGAAGGGTTCGGAGACACGCAGCGATCTGCTGGAACGCAGCATTGCGATGCGCGCTCGCGCAGAGGAGATTGCGGCGCAGGCTAGAACACAGGCGAAGGAGCGCGTCACTCCGATGGTGGAACAGGTTAGCGCCCGCATCAGCCGCAACAACGACGGCGGCGAAGATACTTCGACCGCCGACGAGCAAGCAAGGCAAGAAAACGCCTAATAGCCCTGCAACCAGTTACGACCCGGTTCAGATCAACAGCCCCCGCCTCCTCAATTTAGAAGGCGGGGGCTGTTCTCATCTTCGTAGCACACTGCTTGGGAGCAAGCGTCGGGTACTCCCAGATTACTCGCTCTGAGTATGCCTGGGGTAAGATCCAAGCACCTTCAACATTGATACCATCCCGCCAATCGCCTCAAGCGCGTCGCGAACATCTTCGTCGTCGCAGTGTCCATCGATGTCAGCCAGGAAAAAGTACCTGCCCAGACTTCTTCTCGTCGGACGCGATTCTATCTTATTCAGATTTATTCCTCGCTTGGAAAACTCCAGCAGCACGCCAACCAAACTCCCGGGCCTATCAACATCGAAGTTGAAGCACAATGAGGTCTTGTCTCTCCCTGTGGGTATGCTGTCCTGCGATGACAAAACGATGAAGCGAGTCGCATTGCTGTGGTTGTCCTCTACTCGCTCCTCCAATATCTGCACATCGAAAAAAGATGCTGCCCTCTTCCCCGCGATCGCCACCGCTCTCCTATCGCTGTGAATCATGTCCCCCACGGCCGCAGCATTGCTCAGTGACGGCATAGGTGTGGCATCCGGGAAGCGCCGTCGCAGGTAGTCTCGGCATTGACCTAGGGATTGGGGATGCGAGTACACAACCTCGACTTCGTCAATGTCAGTGCTTGGCTTTGCCATAAGACAGTGGTGAATAGGAAGTACGAGTTCGCTCTTTATCTTCAGACGAGACTCGTGTATGAGCAGGTCCGCGGTGAAAGTCACTGCACCTTCCAGGCTGTTCTCGATCGGAACGATTCCCTCGTCTGCTTCACCTGCATGGACAATGTCAATTACGGCAGGCAGAGTCGCTGCGGGCACCAATTCGGCTTCGCTGTCATATAGCAAAGCCGCCTCTTCTGAATAGGTGCCCTGCGGTCCCAGATAAGCCAGCCTTCTCGTCATATCCGTGATTCTTTCTCCCCGTTGGTGCGCAGTTTGCTGCGAGGTCGAGCTAGGTTGCAAGATTGTCGAGAAGGTCGTTATCTGCGGCGAGGACGAGCCAGTCGTTTGCGCGCAGACGATCTTTGCCTTCGGGCTTCAAGGTGATATTCCGGCCTCGCGAGATGGCCAGCACGGCCTGGCTGGCATCGCGTGGATTGTCGAATCCCGGCAACTCGTCGATGGCGAACTCGGCGTACCGTGCAGGCACTTTCATCTTGCTGATGCCGAAATTGGGTAGAATCTCCATGTATTCCTGTACGTCGGGATGGAAGAGCGAATGCGCCAATCGAGCACCCATTTCCGACTCGACCTGCACAACCTTGTTCACGCCAAGTCTTTCCAGCGTGTTGGCGTGCAGTTGGTCCTTGGCGCGCGCGACGATATGCCCTACGCCCATATCTTTCAGCATCACCGTCACCATCACGCTGGCAACGAGGTCCGACCCGATCGCAACGATTGCGACATCGAACTCATGAAGCCCTAGTTCGCGCAGAACCAGGTCATTCGTCGCGTCCCCCGCCAGCGCGTGAGTAGCCTTTCCCATCATCATCTGCACTTGCGCCTGCCTATGATCAATTGCAAGCACGTCATGCCCCTGATTGTAAAGGGTCTGCGCCACGCTCGACCCGAAACGCCCAAGTCCTATAACAACAATCTGCTTCTTCATATTCGTTCACCTTACGACTGGACTTAGGCGTCAGCCTATTGTAACTCTTTCTTGTGCGTAGCGGTACAGGTCGTCCTCTAATCCTTGCGACATTGTGATGCCTATCAACAGCGGGCCAAGCTTGCCAACGAACATAGTCGCTGTGATTATAAGTTGCCCGATTGGTGACAGTGCGGTGGTAATTCCAAGGCTCAAGCCGCACGTGCCAAATGCGGAAATCACCTCGAAGATTACTGCAAGTGTGTCCGCGCCGTCCTCAGTAATACTTAGAAGCATCACTACTAAGAACACGAAGGCAACGGCTACACTTAGGATGAGATACGCGCGTTGCACCTGACGATCAGGCAATTCCCTGCCGAATACAGAGGCATTGTTTCTTTGTCTGATCTGGGCGACTAGCGCAACGACGACGACCGCCATCGTGTTAACTTTAACGCCGCCCGCTACAGACGCTGAGGCTCCGCCGATGAACATCAGCGCCATCTGAAGCACATTTGTACCGTCGTGCGCCTTGCTTATGTCAACGATGCCAAATCCCGCTGTCCTGTCGCTGATAGACTGAAACATAGACACCGCTACCTTATCCAATACGGACAGTTCACCAAGCGTACTCGGGTTATTGTATTCCAGTACAAAAATAGCAGCGAAACCCAACAGAAGAAGCGATGTGGTTCCGACAATCACCAACTTCGTGTTGAGCGAGAACCTGGCAAAGCGTCTTGCACGTATCAGATCGATGACGACGAGGTAGCTGATTCCACCAACGAAGATCAGAGTTCCAATAACGCCGATTACGAACTTATCTGTCTGGAAAACTGTAAGGCCGCTTGGATGGTTGAACGCTACGAAACCGGCGTTATTGAAGGCTGATACCGCGTGAAACGCGGCCTGCCACACAGCCTCTCCCATTGGATAGAGGAACAGATAGAAGTATGTGAAGAGAACTGCGAACCCAAAGAACTGGATGGCTGTGGCGACAAGCACGATGGCAACAGTAAGTCTGACCAGATTGCCAAACTGGTCAAGCATGAGGTTCTCACGCATCAGCAGCCTATGAGTCAGCGTTACCCGTTGCCCGATCAGGATGAGAAGGAAGGTGGCGATGGTCATGAAGCCAAGGCCGCCGATGTATATCATCCCCATGATTATGGCTTGACCGGCGCGGGTCCAATAGAATGCCGTGTCCTCCACGACAAGACCAGTCACGGTAATAGCGGACGTAGCGGTGAAGAGTGCAACGGTGAAGGGAGCGGAGCCCCCTTCCTTGCTGGCGAACGGCAGCAGAAGCAGTATAGTTCCAACAAAGATGATAGCAAGGAAGAAGTATATTATCAGCAGAGGGCTCGCAGCTAGCCTGGACGGCATCCTGCGATTCGCAACGGTAACGAGCACCGATCCGGTATTTGACTGCTCACCCAAGTTGTCATTTTCATCGGAGGAGCCCGGTTTCCAAATGTTCTGCACTCTACACCTTTGCCGCGATGCTGAAAATGTTCTGGATCCGCATTGCAATAGCCCCTAGGTGTCTTTACCCTGTATTAACAATGTATAATATAACACCATTAACAATGTATAATATAACACCCAAAAATGGCAGTATTTGAGGCATCAATCTCAGAGAATCTGTCCAGTCAACTTCGGTTAATAGCTATGTGGAGAGGTTTGGATAAATGCGTGTAATGGTCACAGGTGGCGGTGGATTCATAGGTTCGCACATCGTTGACGGGCTCATCGAGAACGGACACAGCGTATTCATCGTCGATAACTTGTCTGAAGGCAATACCGATAATCTGAACAGCCACGCGCGCCTGTTTGATGTCAATATCAACGACTCAGAGGGGTTACAGAGGGTGTTTGCTGAGGCTAAGCCCGATGTCGTTAGTCACAACGCGGCGCAGATCAGCGTTCGCAACTCCATGTCCGACCCTGCCAACGACGCCTATGTGAACATAATCGGCTCGCTGAATGTGCTGCAATGTGCTGTCGAGCACGATGTGGAGCGCCTGCTTTTCGCCTCCAGCAGCGCCGTGTACTCAAAGCCGCAGAACCTCCCCATGGACGAAAATCATCCCAAAATGCCGGAATCGGTCTATGGCGTCTCCAAGCTCAGCGTGGAAAACTTCATACGGTTATACAGCAGCACTTACGGCATCAGACACAAGATATTCCGTTATGGCAATGTGTTCGGGCCGCGCCAGAACCCTCACGGCGAAGCGGGCGTAGTCGCCATATTCACAGGGCAATTCATGCGCGGTGAGCAGCCGACCATCTTCGGCGACGGCAACAAGACTCGCGACTACATATTCGTCAGCGACATCGTAGCGGCCAACATCGCGTCGCTAGGCGATGTTGGCGACAATGATACTTACAACCTTGCCAGAGGTATCGGCGTGTCGGACTTCGAGATATTCGACGCCGTTCGTGGCGCTTCTGATTCATCCATGCAACCGCGATACGCACCAGTGCGCCCCGGCGAAGCAACGCATGTAGCTCTCGACTCCAGCAAAGCTCAGCAGATTCTATCGTGGAAGCCGAAAGTTGCGCTTTCGGACGGCATCTTGCAGGTCGTGGATCACTATCGCAGAACAAATTAAGCCCGCGTCCGGAGACGTGTGGAACAGCATGCCGCGCCACATTCCCATCTGCTACAATTCACACAGCGGCAGTGCGGTAAAGTAGATGCTAGGAGCGGCGTTTCTCACGCCCCGCAATTATGAACTCTCATCTTCAAGTGCCAATAGACCTTGTGCAGCGGATTCACGACAGTCAGACTTTGGCAGTCGTATCAGTCGCGGGTGCCGGCACAGCGGCAATATCCTGGCTGCTTGGGGTTGCCGGAGCATCGCGCACAGTTCTGGAAATTTCGGTCCCTTATGCTTCGCCTGCCCTCACCGAGTTCGTCGGATATGAGCCAACACAGTTCGTATCAGAGGAGACAGCCGTCGCAATGGCGAAGTCTGCATATAGACGCGCCCTGCATCTCAGAGAGGGCGCGGCGCCTGTGGTTGGTATCGCCTGCACCGCCACAATCGCCACTGACCGCACGAAGCGCGGCGAACACCGTTGTCATATAGCGGCTTGGCACAGCATCGGCGTCAACACATACAATCTTACTTTCATCAAGGGATTGCGCGACCGCGCAGGCGAAGACGAGATTGCAAGCAAACTGGTTCTGCGCGCGATTGCAGAGAGCGCCGGAGTGGAGTTTGACGCCGACTTGCACCTCGACTCTTCCGAATGCGTGCAGTCAACAACCAAGCGGTACGAAGACCCCATAGAAGCGTTGATGACAGGACACATAGAAACGGCAATCTTGCGGGCAGACGGCAGCATGCTTGCTGACGAACCATTCACCGGCGGCATCCTATCCGGCTCATTCAACCCATTGCATGAGGGGCACGAAGCTCTTGTGGAGACCGCATCAAAGATGCTTGGAGAGCCGGTGGCGTATGAACTATCCGTGGCGAATGTTGACAAGCCGCCGTTGCTTGAAGGCGAGGTGCGGCGCAGGGTCGCTCAGTTCACCGGCAAGGCAAGTATCGTTCTGACTCGTGTTCCCGTGTTCTACGAAAAGGCAAGCCTTCTGCCGGGATGCACTTTCATAATTGGCGTGGACACCGCCGTAAGGCTTTTCGACCCAAGATACTACGGGGGCAACGCCTCTCAAATGCTGCTGGCGCTGGAGCAGATGCGAAAGCACAATTGCCGATTTCTCGTCGCCGGTCGCGCCGAGGGAAACGCTTTTCGTACCCTGTCCGATGTCAACATCTCTGACGGTTTCGATGACATGCTTCAGCCCATCCCTGAATCGGCGTTCCGCAGCGACATATCGTCCACGCAAATCAGACAGGCACAAGGCGCCGTCAGCGCATGAGCAACTACAAGGATTTGCGCGAGTTCGTCCGATTCCTGGACCGCAAAGGCGAGTTGCGCCGAGTCAAATCGGCGGTCAGTAGCGAGTTGGAAATCACCGAGATTGCCAGCCGCGTCATTGCTGAAGGCGGACCTGCCCTCTTGTTCGAGAATGTGGACGGCGGTGACACCCCTGTACTCATCAACATTTTCGGCACCCATCAACGGGTTGCATGGGCACTGGGCGTCGATCATATCGATGAACTCACGAACCGCGTTCGAAAGCTGCTTGGACTCACACAGGGTCCACCTGCTGGCATCGTCAACAAGCTCCGAGCGGTCGGCGATCTCGCGGGGCTTGCGCGCAGCCAGCCCAGAATAGTCAAGAACGCTCCCTGTCAGGAAGTCGTGCTGACGGGCGAAGACGCCGATGTGAACCGCTTTCCAATTCTGAAATGCTGGCCGCTCGACGGCGGACGCTACATCACTTTGCCGCTGGTCATCTCGCGCGACCCAACTTCGGGACGGCGCAACGTCGGCACATACCGCATGCAGGTGTACGATGGCAAGACGATGGGCATGCACTGGCAGTCCCACAAGGTCGGCGCGCGCCACTACCGCGATGGCGAAGAAAGAAGGCTTGAACGCCTCGATGTCGCCGTTGCGCTCGGAGGCGATCCCACCACTATATGGACAGGCTCCATGCCGCTCCCTCCCGACATGGACGAGATTGCAGTTTCGGGCGTCATCAGAGGCAAAGCCGTGGAAATGGTCAAGTGCAAGACCATCGACCTTGAAGTGCCTGCGCACGCCGAGATCGTGCTGGAAGGCTACGTCGTGCCGGGCGAGCTGCGCCCGGAAGGGCCCTTTGGCGACCATACCGGCTACTATTCGCTCGCTGAAGACTACCCTGTCTTCCACCTGACTGCGATAACGCACCGCCGTGATCCCATATACCCCACGACTTTCGTCGGTGTGCCGCCAAAGGAAGACTTCTTCATGGGCAAGGCCACAGAGCGCATCATGCTACCTGCGCTTCAAGCGGCGCTTCCTGAAGTTGTGGACATCAACATGCCCGCCGAGGGCATATTCCACAACCTCGTCATCGTCTCAATCAGGAAGGAATATCCCGGACATGCCCGTAAGGTGATGAATGCCCTTTGGGGACTGGGGCTGATGATGCTGACCAAAATCATCGTCATTGTTGACCATTATGTGGATGTGCAGAATTTGTCGGAAGTTACATGGCGCGTAACAGCCAACCTTGACCCCGGCTCCGACATCGTCTTCTCCGAAGGTCCCCTTGACGACCTTGAACATGCCAGCGCAAAACCGCGCTATGGCACAAAGATGGGCATAGACGCCACCGCAAAAGGAAGGCTGGACGGGCGAACACGCGAATGGCCGCCTGACATCGTTATGAGCGATGAGACCAAGGCGCTCGTTGATGCAAGATGGCGGGAGTACGGAATATGAGCGCAGCAGCAATCCCCCTGTCCGCGGCGCGCAAGATGGGCCAGAAGATGGGCCGAAAGATGGGACTGTTCCTGGACGCAATCAAGTTCCACGAAAGCATCTTCGCGTTGCCATTCGCTTACACGGGCATGATACTCGCCGCTTGGACTGAATCCGAGGCGGTTCGCTGGTATCCCACGCTGCACCAGTTCATCTGGATCACCGTCGCGATGGTCGGCGCGCGCACTGTCGGAATGGCAGCCAATCGGATCATAGACCGTCACATTGACGCGCAGAATCCGCGCAACGCCTCACGCCACCTGCCATCCGGCAAGCTCAGCATGCGCGACATGACGCTGCTTACACTTGTTGCATTCGCCGTGTTGATATTCGCAGCATATCAGCTCAATACACTTGCACTCGCCCTTGCGCCGGTCGCCGTAGCCTACCTCATCTTCTACCCGTACACGAAGCGCTTCACATGGGCATCGAACCTGCTGCTAGGCTGGGCGCTCGCAATAGCGCCCTCCGCCGCATGGATAGGCGTAGCCGGCAGCCTTCCTTTGCAGTCGGTCTTGCTTTCGCTTGCTGTCGCCCTCTGGGCAGGCAGCTTCGACATCCTTTACCACACTCAGGACTATGACTTCCAGAAGCAGACAGGGCTGCACTCCATTGCCAGCCGCTTCGGTGTCGTTGGCGCGTTCTGGTGGGCGCGCGTCATGGATGGCTTGGCGCTTATAGCCCTGATTGTGCTCGGAGTGTGGCTCGCCATCGGTTGGCCCTACTACATCGGCATCGCGCTCGCGGCTGGCTTCCTGATCTACAAGCACCGTCTAGTCTCCCCCGATGACCTATCGAGCTTGGGAATGGCGTTCTTCCGCATTAACGCCTATGTGTCCACGACCATGTTCGCTGCAACCCTTATATCGGTGTTGATATGAACCAGCGTCGGGCGACCGATCAATCACTCTCAACGCATCCGGTCGTCGTCGGCATCAGCGGCGCGAGCGGCTCCGCTATTGCGAACGGCGTCATAGACGCTCTGCTTGACATGGATAGACCCGTCATCGCAACCGCATCGTCCGCGGCGCGCATGGTCTGGCAGCAGGAGATGGACACTTCGTTCGGCGAGGCGCTTGAGCAGTGGCAGGACGCCGGAGACTTCACGTTCTACCCGCCCGGCGACATCCAGGCTCCAATCGCGAGCGGCACCTTTCCTGTTCACGGCATGGCAATCGTCCCATGCAGCATGTCAACGGTCGCAGCATTAGCGCACGGCTTCTCTGACAACCTCATACGCCGCGCCGCCGATGTCTGCATCAAGGAGCGCCGCCCTCTGACGATTGTGCCTCGTGAGACTCCACTCAGCGCCATACACCTTGAGAACATGGCGGTGTTGGCGCGTCTTGGCGTTACAATCCTGCCACCTGAGCCACCATTCTACCTCCGCCCGCAATCCCTCGATGATGTGGTCGCTTTCGTTGTGAATAGGACTCTGGCAAGCCTTGGAATTATTGACGCCCTACCCGATTCTATGCAGTATCAAGGTCCCCCAAAACCATGAGGATGAAAAATGTACGACTTTCATACACATACCTTTCTCAGTGACGGCGTTCTCGCGCCTACTGAGCTTATTCGCCGCGCCATTCACAACGGCTATCGCGTTATGGCAATCACAGACCATGTGGGCCCGGGCAACTTGGAGTTCGTCATCAAGACGCTGGTGAAGGACTGCGCCGTCGCGTCGAAGCGTTGGGACATACTCGCTCTACCCGGTGTGGAAATCACATACGTGCCAAAAGACGATATAGATATGATTGCGCGGGAAGCCCGAGCTCTCGGCGCAAAGGTGGTCAATGTTCACGGAGAAACTGTCGTAGAGCCTGTGGAGCCGGGCACCAACTACGCAGCCGTCAGCTCAAATCACATCGATGTCCTCGCCCATCCGGGCCTCATCACTCCTGAAGAAGCTCAAATGGCGGCAGAACGCGGCATCTTCTTGGAGGTTTCTGCGCGGAGGGGACACGGATTCGCAAACGGGCATGTAGTTCGCACAGCAAATGCGGCTGGCGCGCGCATCGTGCTCGACTCGGACGCACACGCACCCGAAGACCTGCTCACGCCAGAGTTTGCGATGAAAGTCGCGCTTGGCGCAGGCTTAAATGAGAGCGAGGCGAATCACCTGCTGGAATCCGCCCCGCTTGACCTTCTGAAAAAGCTCGGTGTTGCCTATCCCTAGTCGGGTAGCACAATTGACTCAGGATCATCGCCGCTTGCCACTTTCGAAGTGTTGTATGCGGCAAACGCGCGACTTCGGTCGCCCGACTCTTGTGTGAAAGACGCAAGGTGCGGCGTAATGAGCACATTGTCGAACTCAAAGAGCGGGTTGTCAGGCGATGTTGGTTCCTCTTCCAGCACATCCAGCCCGGCAGCCATTATCTTCTTCTCTCGGATAGCGCGAATCAGAGCCGCCTCGTCCACAACCGGCCCGCGGCATGCGTTGATGAAAACTGCTGACGGCTTCATCAGGTCGAACTCGCGGTCGCTGATGAGCTTCGTCGTACTGCGACCCAGCGGCACATGCACTGTGATTATGTCCGCAGTCTGCAATAGCTCATCCATCGGCATGCGTGTCGCGCCTAGCTCAGCTTCCAACTCAGGATCGATGGGAATTACATCGGAATAGATGATGTCGCACTCCCAGCCCTGAAGCCGCCGCGCCACTCTCGACCCGATGCGACCCAGCCCGATAATGCCAACCGTCTTGCCCGCGATCTCGTGCGCTTGCGAGAACCAGTCGCTGCGGATGCTGCCTGCCCACTCACCGGCCTGAACAGTGTTGTACTGCAATTGCATTTTGCGGTACACGCTTACCAGCAGGGTGATCGTATGCTCTGCCACCGAGATTGCGTTTCCACCACCGTTGTTCGCCACGCGAATTCCAAGTTCGCCAAGCGTCTGCTTGTCGATCATGTCCGTGCCCGCGCTCGTCGTCTGCACCAGACGCACGCTGGGCGTCAGCCGCGCAAGCTCAACAGAATACACGCTCGGTGAAACAATCACCGCCGCAACACCCTCAAGGTCTGCCGCCTGCTGCTCTATTGATTGCGACGAGTCAACCCACTTTATCTCCGCGCCCTCAGGCGCATGCTCTTGAAATGATTCCAGAAGCGCCCCGTCGGCCGCAAGATATGCAATGTTCGTTGCCATTTGAATCTCCTGTCAACTTATGTGATTCTGCTATAACCGTTAATGCCCTTATTCAGCAAAGATTATATGCACCCTTCCCTACACGCGCAAGCCAGACCGCCCAGCGTGTTATAATTGCCCCGCAAAATTCACCCGAATCATACCCGCAAACGGAACACCTGAAAATTGCAAGACCGAGCTTTACAAGGCGTCAGAGTACTCGACCTAACACAGCATGTCGCCGGACCCTACTGCACCAAACTCCTTGCCGATTTCGGCGCTGACGTCATTAAGGTCGAGCGACCGCAGGGTGACTCTGCCCGCAGCCTTCCGCCATTTGCTGGCGATGAGCCGCACCAAGAACGCAGCCTGCTGTTCGCATACCTGAATACTAACAAGAAAAGCATAACGCTCGACCTGAAGACTGCAACCGGCAATTCGCTACTCCACAGACTGCTTGCTGACACCGACATTGTTGTCGAGAACTTCGCGCCGCGCGTTATGCCCTCTCTGGGTCTGGACTACGACTCACTGTCAGCGATAAACCCTTCGTTGGTCATGGTATCGATCTCCAACTTCGGACAGACCGGATCCTACCGCGACTACAAGGCAGCGGACATCGTGCATTACGCGCTCGGCGGCCTGATGTACATCTTCGGTTCGGCAGACCGCGAGCCTCTCAAGCACGCGCTCCGCCAGACGCAGTTCAAGGCAGGCACGAACGCTGCAACCGCCGCGCTCATCGGCTGGTATCACCAGCAATTCACCGGCGAAGGGCAGCACATAGACATATCCATCCAGGAATGCGTGGCATCCGCCCTGCGCGACACCACTTCGCTGTACACTTACGTTGGCAGCATTCGCCAGCGCCAACCCGCATACACGGGGGACATGCCGCGCAGCCCCGTGCCCACGAAGGACGGCTATATCGTGCCCATACACTTCGGCGGTGCGGTCGATTGGGATGGCGTAGCAGACTTCATTGACGCGCCCGACTTGAAAGACGAAGCCTTCGCCACACCCGAAGGCCGATTCAACAACGCACAGGCTTTGCAGGATGCGCTGGAATCAGGCTTGGCGCACTGGCGCAAGTTCGACCTGATGCGCGAGGCGCACAAGCGGCGCGGACACATCTACGGCGTAGTTCACAGCCCGGCGGAAGTGCTTGCCAGCGAGCAGTACGACGCCCGCAGCTACTTCGCAGACATCGAGCATCCCGAATTTGGCAATGCGACATACCCGGGCGCGCCTTTCATTATGAGCGAAACGCCGTGGCAAGCCACGTCTACTGCGCCGCTGCTTGGCGAGCACAACAGCGAGGTTCTGTGCGACAGGCTTGGATTGTCCCTCGACGACCTCAACACGCTGACCGCGTCAGGAGTTGTGTAGAATGTCGCTGCCGCTCGCAGGAGTTCGCATAGTCGAAATGGGTCAGCTCATCGCCATCCCTCACGCCGTCAAATTGCTCGGCGACATGGGCGCGCAGATAATCCGCATCGAGTCTTGCGCTCGCCTTGATAACTACCGCACCAGCTCTATGTACGAGAACAGGGGCGAGGGACGCCATTGGGACCGCGCCGCAAATTTCTACGAGCAGAACCGAAACAAGTACAGCCTCACCCTCGAACTCAATGACGACGACTGCATCGCAGCCCTGCGCGAACTGGTTAGCATCAGCGATGTCTTCGCCGAGAATTTCACGCCGCGTGTCATGCGTAACTTCAAGCTGGAGTACGAAGACCTGCGCCAAATCCGTCCCGACATTATCATGGTCTCGTCCACAGGCTACGGCTACACCGGCCCTTGGGCAGACTATGGCGCAATCGGCTACACGACCGAAGCGACATCCGGCCTGTCACACATCAGTGGATACAAGGGCGGGCCTCCCGTCCTGCCGGAGATACCCTACGCCGACTACACAGCAGCCGAGCACACGGCATTCGCAATAATGGCAGCGCTCGCCTATCGCGCACGCACCGGCAAAGGGCAATTCATCGATGTTTCGCAGTCAGAAACGCTCACATCTACCATACCGGAAGCGATTACGGACTATACAGTCAACGGACGCATTCCGGAGCGCGCGGGCAACCAGGATACTCTTATGTCCCCGCACGGCTGCTACCCCTGCGCAGGTGACGACAAGTGGATAGCAATAGCCGTCTCCACCGGTGAGCAGTGGAGCGCCCTCTGTGATGTACTGGAACGCCCCGAATGGCTGGCGGACACGCGCTTCGCCGACGCCTTATCGCGCTGGAATCACCGCGATGCTATTGACGCTCTATTGTCCGAGGCAACAGTCTCACACGAACAGTACGCGCTCATGACAGCATTGCAGACGAAGGGTGTTCCCGCAGGCGCGGTGCTCGACGGCAAGAGCCTGCTGTTCGACCCGCACTTGAAGGATCGTGGCTTCTATGAAGTTGCCGAGCACCACTCCAGCACAGGAATGCCGCCCCTGCCCTACAGCGGCAGACCATGGAAGTTCTCCGGAACACCAGCAGAATTACGGGCGGCTGCGCCCACTCTCGGGCAGCACAACCGCTTCGTCCTATCCGAATTGATGGGAGCAAACGCACAGCAGGTAGAGGCAATGGAGGCGCGAGGCGCGATAGGCAATGCCCCACCCAATCCCAGGCCGCCGCGCATCGTCCCCGTTGAGGAACAGATACGTCGAGGCCAGTTAATCTCGAACGACCCCGACCATCGTGGGAACCTGTCGAAACATTACCCCGTGTAGGTTAAGACGCGGGCAGGCGCACTCCTTGACCCGCCTGTTGCCGCAATGATACGATTGGCACATAGGCAGCAGCGTCTGCATACTGAGGCATAATCGCCCGGAGGTGTAACGGTGACAACAACTCCTCTTATCGAGGTTACCGACATGGCTTCGCAGAAGCTTGAAGAGATACTGAACGAGCAGGGCGAAACGGGCGCTTTGTTGCGAATGATGGTCGTGCCCGGACCAAACGGCAGCTTCCAGTACATGCTCGGCATGGAACGCGAAGCGAAGGATGACGACCTTGTAATTGAGGCCCCCGGCGTACAGGTCCTTGTTGATCCTGAGAGCGCCCCTTTGGTCGAGGGCGCCCAGATTGACTATGTGGACGGCCTGATGCGAAGCGGCTTCGTCATCAGCAACCCCAACTTCCAAGTTGGTAGTGGCGGCGGCGGATGCGCATGCGGTGCTGGTGGCGGAGGATGTGGCTGCGGAGGCGGTGGCGGCGGAGGTTGCGGTGGTGGTGGTGGTGGATGCGGGTGTGGCGGCCACTAAACCCTCATAAACAGATTTGAAACACCGCGCGGCGGGATGATTCGTTCGTCCCGCCGCGCTGTCGCTTGTCGAACTTAACGCAGGATTCAGCTTGTTATTCCGACTCTTAGACCAGTTTCAGATTGATCCGCTTGGCGCACTTATCAGCCTTGCCGCCTTCGCCGTCGCGCTCATAGTAGGCATCACAGTCCACGAATTCAGCCACGCATGGTCTGCCACACAACTCGGCGACAACACTGCGCGTTCACAAGGCAGGCTCTCCCTTAACCCTGTCAGACACCTTGACCCGCTCGGTACGCTTCTCATACTCGTCGCGGGTTTCGGCTGGGGCAGACCCACGCCCGTATCTCCGTCGAACATCCGCATAGGCGCGCGCCCTGGCATGGCTGTGGTCGCGCTCGCAGGTCCGGTCTCGAACCTTATTGTAGCCACCCTCGCCGCCCTGCCGGCTCGGTTTGGCACACTCTCCCTTGGAAGCGGCGCCATAGACGACAAGTTTCTGCAAGCGCTGGTTCTCTGGAATGTTGTTCTCGCAGTATTCAATCTGCTGCCCGTCGCGCCGCTTGATGGCTTTAAGGTTGCCCTGGGCATACTGCCCCGTGTCATTGCCACGCCGCTGGAGCGCACCGAACGCTTCGGCGTGGTGATTCTACTGCTGGTCGTACTCGCCGACAGCATATTCAACACGGGAATATTAAGCCGTATCCTCTTTCCGGCGATAAGTACATTGGCTAGGCTGCTGCTGGGCGTATAACGATATACTTGGAAATTATGTTAGACTCTTGAATGTGAGCATAAACTTAAAGAGTAGCAGTTGGCTGAAGCTGGAGGTGTGATCTTGGAGCGCATTACGATAATTGGCACTGGCGTCGTGGGTGTGTCCATGGGACTCGCCCTCAAGCGAGCGAACCTGCGGAACACGGAGATTGTAGGAAGCTCAGGCGACAGAGATGCCTTGAAGATTGCATTCAAAGCGGGAGCCTACGACGAAGAGACGCCAAATTTGCGAAACGCCGTTCGCGGAGCGCAGATGATCGTCCTCGACTCGGCGTTCACCCAGACACGCGAAATCATGGACGCAATCGCGCCCATTGTTGAGGACGGCTGCGTTATAACGGACACCTGCACCGCCAAGGTCAAGGCGATGGAATGGGCAGCCCAACTTCTGCCCCCAAACGTCAGCTTTGTTGGCGGACGACCGCTGATTCGCAAGCCCTTCACCAAGTTGGAAGACGCATCCGCCGACCTGTTCCAGGGCAGTCAATACTGCATTTCGCCTGCCAATAACGCCGATCAAACCGCTGTCAAGACAGTCGTCGGTCTGGTCGAACTCATCGGCGCGAAGCCGCTCTTCCTCGACCCGCACGAGCACGACAGCTATGCAGTGGCGATGGAGGTCCTGCCCACAGTCCTTTCCTCTGCATTCGTAACCGCCACGTCGGGCAGCGAATCTTGGCGCGAAATGCACCAGCTCGCAGCCGCGACCTTTGCCGAGTACTCGCGCCTCGCATCTGAAGACCCGCTGGACAACGAAGCATCCTGCTACACAAATGTCGAAGCTCTTGTCCACTGGCTTGACGAGTACATCACGGAGCTTTACACATACCGCAATATGATTAAGGATTCCAACGACGATCTTGTGCAGACCTTCATCAAGGCATGGGAAGGCAGAGCCAGATGGGACGCCGGAGCGGTCGTCGATACGGGCGAGAACAATTTGCCTACCGCCGGCCAGTCTATGGCAACCGCCTTCTTCGGCGAGCGCCTTACGCAGCGCTACAACCAGATGACCGGCGGCGAAAAGAAGAGTCCATGGACATACCTCCGCAACCGCTGATGCCGAAGCCTGCCGACCATATTTCCCTGCTGATCGTTTTGTCCGGCCCATCCGGAGTCGGCAAGGACTTCCTGCTCTCGCGCCTCAGGGCGTCCGGCAGACCCTACCACCTAGCGGTCACCGCCACGACCCGCTCCATGCGCGGCGGCGAGCGGGACGGCGGGGACTACCACTTCGTAAGCGGTGAGCGATTCGAGTCCATGATCGCGAACGAAGAATTGCTGGAGTGGGCAAACGTCTTTGGCAACTACTACGGCGTACCCAAATCACAGGTGGTGGACGCCTTGGGACGAGGTCAGGACGTCATCCTTAAGATTGATGTGCAGGGCGCGGCGACCGTCCGCAAATTGGCGCCGGACGCTCTGTTCATCTTCCTCGCGCCGCCCAGCGAGGAAGAACTCGAGCGCCGACTGCGCGGGCGCAGGTCCGAGACCGCCGACATCCTGAGAACCCGCATTGAGCAGGCGCGCCACGAACTGCAGGAAGCCGAAACGTTTGACTACACCATCGTCCACCACACTGACGCCACCGATGAAGCTGCGCTGGAGATCGAGGACATCATACGCCATGAACGCCGGCGCAATCCACCGCGCGTTGTCGCTCTCTGATCCGCCTAGTCCGATTGCAACCGCGCGATCATATCCTTAAGTACCTCTTCGTCCTCACCCGAGTTCACAGGAATAGAGAAGCTCAGCGAACTCGCGAACGGTCCGTATGTCTCCTTTATCCTGTCAACCACATCGTCGTAGCCGGCAACGATTGCGAACTCGTCCAGCATCTCGTCGGTAATCAGCGCACCCATCTCACTCCACTTGTTGTCGACCGACATGCGATAGAGCTTCTGCGCTGTGTCGTTCCACCCGTGATGGTTCATCACCGGCGCGTAGCTTCTTGTCGAAGCGTAGAAGGATATGGCGTTCTTGACCTCTTGACGGCTGCGCTCGATATGCTCTTCATTTGGCCCCGTGATGACATAGCCGCCGCCGTTGATGTCGATGTCCGCAAGTGTTCTGCCAGCCTTATCCGCACCTGCCTGCAGGTTGGGCATCACCACTTCATTGATGTACTTGAAGGTTCCGAACGAGTGCAGCAGCGCCCCATCGCAAACCTCTCCGGCTACCTGCAACATTCGCTCGTTGACGGCCGCGATGTAAACCTTAATGTCAGGATGTTCAATAGGGTCAGGTGTGAAGAATGGCGGCATCAGGTTGAAGTTGTAGAAGTCTCCTTGAAAGTTCAGCCGCGTGCCATCTTGCCAACTTCCCCATATATGGCGCATCGCCTGTATGTACTCACGCATACGTGCCGCTGGCCTGCCCCAGGGCATATTGAAGCGCCTGACGATGTGCCCGCGAACCTGGCTGCCCAGACCTAGCTGGAAGCGACCGCCGGACAACGACTGCAAATCCCAGGCCATGTACGCCGTGTCCATTGGACTTCGCGCGAACGGTAAGGCGATGGATGTACGCACCTGAGCTCTCTCAGCATGCTCTGCCGCCAGCGCCGCCGTAACGAACGGGTTGTGCTTCGTCTCGCTGGTTGCAAAGAAGTCGTAACCGAGTTCCTCTGCCTTAGAACCTGTCTACGATCTCTGGAATATAATAGGTTGAGACTATTATCAGGAGGGTAATCATGTCTCATTCTTATCCCAGCGACATCAGCCAAGAGCAATTTGCCCGGATTCTCCCCTTGTTGGAGTCGGCCCGCCGCAGGACCAAGCCCCGCACCGTGGACTTGTATGATGTTTTCTGCGGGGTATTGTATCTTCTTAAAAGCGGATGCCAGTGGCGAATGCTGCCCGCAGACTTCCCCAATTGGCGCACTTGCTACAAGTATTTCCGGCAGTGGAGCGAGCGACCCGAGGCGGCTAATGAGTCCATTCTGGAGCAAGTCTTAAAAAAAATCAGTTGGCGAGGCCCGACAAAGCAATGGACGGACAGAGCGGACGACCTTCTGCATCGTGGACTCTCAGAGCGTTAAGAACACTGACAGCGCCGAGAACAAGGGCTATGACGCCGGCAAGAAGGTCTCGGGAATCAAGCGACACATCGCAGTGGACACCCAGGGGTTGCCGCATGCAATTCACGTGACCACCGCCAATGTCACCGACCGTGCCGGGGCTTTGGCGATGTTCGACCAACGAGGAGCCGACCTCAGGCAGGTGCAAAAGGTACTTGTCGATGGGGGTTATACAGGGAAGCCCTTTGCCACTGCGGTGCAAAGTCTGTTAGGAGCCTCGGTGGAAGTGGTGAAGCGCAACGAACTTCACACCTTCGTGGTTCTTCCGAAGCGATGGGTGGTAGAGCGGTCTTTTGCCTGGCTGCAAAAGTGCCGCCGGCTCTGGAAGAACTGCGAAAGAAAGCTCAATACCAGTCTGCAAATGGTGGTGCTTGCCTTCACAGCGCTAATTCTAAGAAGATCGTGAACAGGCTCTTACGCACTTTCGCCGGGATCTCCGCAACTAACCCGCCCTGCATTCCTGTGCCAACCTTCATATGCGTTGCCTCCAAACTATGTCAATTTTGCCCGCCTATCTTAACAGAGCGCAGTCTGCGGCGTGCACAAAGCCAATCCGCGATGCGTTATAATCTCACCCGTAAGTCTAACCATTCAGGAGCGCAAAATGTCTGACGAAATCGGTCTGTTCGAAGCAATGCACACGCAGCGTGCCATACGCTACTTTAAGCCGGACCCAGTGCCCAAAGAGACGCTGGACAAGATACTGGAAGCTGCTTCCAAAGCTCCAAGCGGCACCAACCGGCAGATGTGGCACTTCTTGATCATCCAGGACGAAGAATTGCGCGTCAAGATCTCTGACATCTATCGCCGCGCAGGACGCAAAGCATTGCCGGGCCTCCAATGGCTCCAAGATGCCAACCCGCGCATCCTTCGCTCCGCTACCCACCTCGTTGAGCACATGGACGAAGCGCCGGTGTTGCTACTCGCATGCATAGAGCATGGCGGCTCGACCAACCTGACTACCGGCTCGTCAATCTACCCTGCCGTGCAGAACATCCTGCTCGCTGCTCGCGGCCTTGGACTTGGCAGCGTTCTCACCACGTTTCACAAGCAATACGAAGACGAAGCGCATGAAATTCTGGGCATTCCTGACAACGTGGAGACCGCCGCACTGCTGCCCATAGGCTACCCTGCAGACGGCGTACAATACGGTCGCACCCGCCGCAAGCCCATGAGGAAGTCACGCACTGGGACGGCTGGGACAAAGGGAACTAAGCAATCCAAAACTGATATAATTGCGTCTGAATTTGATTCGTATAATTTAGGAGAAACCTATGGCCTATGAGTTCATCACCTATGAAAAGAAGGGGCGCATCGCCTACGTAACAATCACCAGGCCCGAGCGCCTGAATGCGCTGCACCCACCTGCGAATGCCGAACTCTACCACGCCTTCTGCGACTTCCGCGACGACCCTGATGTCTGGGTTGCGATTCTCACCGGCACGGGCGAGCGAGCGTTCAGCGCAGGCAACGACCTCAGATACACTACGGAACACGGCAGACGCGATCGATCCGGCGAAATAGGCCGCTTCGGCGGCATCACATCAAATTTCGAGTGCTGGAAGCCCATCATCGCCGCAGTCAATGGCTACGCCCTCGGCGGAGGTCTTGAACTGGCAATGGCTTGCGACATTATCATCGCCGCAGACCACGCCGAAGTCGGCTTGCCCGAGCCGCGAGTCGGCCTCATCGCAGGCGCAGGCGGCGTCCACAGACTGCCCCGCCACGTCCCGTTTAAGATTGCGATGGGCATGCTCCTGACCGCTCGCCGAATACCTATACAGGAAGCCTATCGGCTTGGTTTAGTCAATGAAGTTGTGCCTTTGAAAGACCTCATGGCGACCGCCGAACGCTGGGCAAACGACATTCTCGAAGTCGCGCCCCTCTCAGCGCGCGCAAGTAAGCAGATGGCAACGAGCGGCTACGACTGGCCACTCGACATAGCCCTCAACAGAACCTACACTGAACAGGTGAAGGCGTCTGCCTCCGACGACTTCGTAGAGGGCCCCCTCGCATTCTCCGAGAAGCGCAAGCCCAACTGGACGGCGAGTTAATCCCAAGCTGAACATACAACAACCACTGAGAGGAATCAATGACAACATCGAACGCAGTCCTGGTCCCGACCAACGTTAAGCCCTCCAAGTACCGCATAACTCTGGAGCCGGACTTCACCACATTCGCCTTTACTGGCAGCGAGACGATTCAAGTTGAAATACTGTCTCCCACAAGGTCCATCACTCTGAATTCGATAGAGATTGCGATCCAGACTTGCACAGTAACACTGCCCGACGGTGCGGTGCTGGCAGCGCGGAGCACACTATTGAACGAAGAGGACGAGACTGCGAGATTCCAGTTCGGCGCTGAATTGCCGGTCGGCGAAGCGACGCTCACGATCGAATTCACTGGCGAGCTGAACGACAAGCTAAGGGGCTTCTACCGCAGCAGCTACACCGACATAGACGGCAACGAGCGCTACATGGCAACCACCCAGCTCGAAGCCACGGACGCCCGCCGCGCATTCCCCTGCTGGGACGAACCCGCGCTCAAGGCGACCTTCGAGCTTACACTCGTCGTTCCTTCCGAAATGACCGCCGTCTCCAACATGCCCGTATTGAGCGAAGAAGAAATACGCCCCGGCGTCAAGTCGGTCAGCTACGTAGAAACCCCGATCATGTCCACGTACCTGCTCGCTTTCATTGTAGGAGACCTTTCCTACATCGAAGATGTCGGAGACAACGGCACTCTAATGCGCGTCTTCACGACGCGGGGACGCGAGGAGCAGGGTCGCTTCGCGCTGGAGACTTCGCTTCGCCTGTTGAAGTATTTTAACGACTACTTCGGCATACCCTATCCCCTGCCCAAGCTCGACCACTTCGCCATTCCTGACTTCGCCGCGGGAGCGATGGAGAACTGGGGAGCGATCACATACCGCGAGACCGCCCTGCTCGTTGACTCTGAAAATACTTCGGTCGGCACGCGCCAAATCGTCGCAGCGATTGTCGCCCACGAGATGGCGCACATGTGGTTCGGCGACCTCGTAACGATGGCTTGGTGGAACGACCTATGGCTAAACGAGAGCTTCGCATCCTGGATAGGCGACAAGGCGACCGACAACCTCTTCCCCGACTGGGAGGTCTGGACGCAGTTCGTATCCAGCGACACCGGCCGCGCGTTGAGCCTTGACGGCCTGCGGAACTCGCACCCCATCGAGCAGGAAGTCAGCAACCCCGCACAGATTGGCGAACTGTTCGATGCCATCAGCTACAGCAAGGGCGGATCTATCCTGCGAATGCTGGAGAGCTTCCTCGGCGAAGAGACGTTCCGGCAGGGCTTGAACAAGTACCTGACCACGCACCAGTACGACAACGCCGAACGCTCCGACCTATGGAATGCCCTAGCCGACGTATCTGGCGAACCCGTCGCCGAAATCATGGACAGCTGGGTATTGCAGACGGGCTACCCGATGCTGGACGTCGGCGTCGAGCGCAACAATGGGAACATCAGCATGCACTTGACGCAGAGCCGCTTCCTGTACGA
Organism: Dehalococcoidia bacterium; assembly: GCA_965222145.1. Classification (GTDB taxonomy): domain Bacteria; phylum Chloroflexota; class Dehalococcoidia; order Lucifugimonadales; family JADFKI01; genus Bin90. The sequence continues at coordinate 1,446,560 of CBDCTG010000001.1, forward strand.
CTCCATCGTGACGGACGGCGAAGCGGACGAGACGCTCTGGAAGGCACCCATCGGCGTGTACACCGGCAATGGCGCTGACAGCGCAGGCACGCTCATGGACTCGAGGATACTCGCGTGGGATGTTCCCGACTCCGGTGCAGACGACGACGCATGGACAAAGATCAACCCGGAGCAGACCGGCTTCTACCGCGTCCACTACGCCAGCAGCGACCTGCAGCGCCTGGTCGAACCCATCAGATCGAAGTCTCTTACGCCGATCGACAGACTGGGAATCCAGAACGACGCATTCGCTCTCAGTCGCGCAGGCATCATACCCGCAACCGATTTCCTGACCATCGCTGAGGCGTATCACAACGAAGACAACGCCCCCGTCTGCGCCGACCTTGCTTCAAACCTGGGCGGCTTGGACAATCTGCTGTCCGACGAAGGTTTCTACGGCAACTTCCAGGCATTCTCTCGAAGCATCTTTCAACAGACAGCAGGGCAGGTCGGCTGGGACGCCAAGCCGGACGAATCGCACATGGACGCACTGCTGCGCAGCACCGTGTTGAGCCATATGGGAAGCAACGACGACGAGGACGCGCTGCGTGAAGCCGCGGCGCGCTTCACCGCCTACACCGACGACCCCACGAGCGTCAGCCCGGACATTCGCGGCATCGTCTTCCGATTAGCAGCAAAGAGAGGCGGCCGCTCGGAGTATGACGCCATGTGGCAACTCCGAGCAGACACACCACTCCAGGAAGAGAAGGTCAGGTTCCTTCTCGGACTTACTGCATTCGAGCAGCAAGCGCTCCTCGAAGAAACCCTCAACCGCGCCCTTGGCGACGAGGTACGGGTACACGACACCGTCAGCGTCATCACTCTAGTCGCGGGCAACAGCAATGGACGTCACCTCGCCTGGCAGTTCCTCAAGGATAACTGGCCGGAACTCGACAGGCGCTACGGCGAGGGTGGCTTCGCTATCATGCGGCTGGTCGGAATCGCCTCGGCCTTCACAACCCTGGACATGCACGACGATGTCGAGCGATTCTTTACCGACAATCCCGCCCCAGGCGGCGAGCGCACCGTCCGCCAGTCCCTGGAACGCATACGCCTCAACGCCGCGTGGCTAGACCGCAACCGCAACGAACTCGTAAACTGGTTCGTGGGATAAGCCACATTTGCTTGTGAACACGAAAACGCCGCCTCGACTCTGATAGCGAGGCGGCGTTTCCATCAATTCAACTCTCTTGACAAGCAGGTGCTACTGCAAAAACTCTGTAACCGTCTCCGCGAACTCACCCGGTCGTTCGATCATCAGCATGTGCCCAGCGCCCGCTATGATCTGCACTGATGCTCCCGCGATGCCGTTTGCATATTCGTCGCCATAAGACGCCGGCACAATCCTGTCCTGTTCGCCAATGACGACCAACGTCGGCGCAGTGATACGAGGCATCCGCTTCTTCAGCCCCTTATCCGGTATCGGCCATAGGAACCTGCCCACAGTCGCCAGCGAGCGCACCCGTTCCAAAATCTGAGTACCGCGCTCTAGGTCGTCCGCAGGTTCAGGCAGCACAGACTTCGCGGCGTCCGAATTCGGCTCAGCGAACAATATGCCGCGTAGTTCCTCCATCGGCGTTGCGAAGTAGTCAATGCCGGGATCATCTTCCAGCCATATCCCTGCGGGCGCAGCCATTACAAGTTTGCCAACGCTGTTAGGTCTTAGCGCCGCCATCTCTGCTGCGATCATGCCTCCCAGAAAGTGTCCGACTACATTAGGCGCTTCCAGCCCCAATGCATCCAGTAGATCGAAGTGATAAAGCGTCAGGTCCAGCAGGTCGTCAATATCTTCGGGCCCAGGCGCGCTATCGACAAAGCCCGGCTGTATCGGCGCGTACACCGTGAAGTTCTCGGCGAGCTCATCCATGAACGGATGCCAGCCGCGATAGCCAAACGCACCGTGCAAGTAAACTAGCGGTTCACCGCTGCCCTTGCTCGCGACCTCAACTTCCGCGCCGCCAACCGTTACTATCTGTCCATTCTGCTGGGTCACCATCTATCTCAACCTCTAGTTAACTACGTGCGTTGATAATGTTTTGCGCCGTGCGAGATATGGGCAGGCGCTAGGCCTGCCCATCCATGTTTCATATTCGCGCCAGTTAATCGCTACGGCCCTGCGGACGCCATTCCTGCTACCTCCGGCTCTTCGATAGGCTGCGGCCACCAGTGGTCTTCGTACTCGTCCCACATGCCCTGAAGCTCCGGATACACCTCAGTTGCAAACATCTCTGTGTTCTTCATCGTCAGGTCCTTGGGCATGCTGCCAATCTGAAGCAGAACCATCAGATGCCCAACACGCAGGCCCTCGACAGCGCCACGCAGGTTCTCAATGACTGTCTTCGGGCTTCCAGCGATCACATATCCTTGTTCCACAAAGTCGTCCCAGGTCATCGCCTGCCGCGTCTGGTTCGCCGCCGCTCCGAGCTGAGCCACTGCGCCCGCCTTCAGAGTTCGGATAGTGCGATATCCCGGCGCATCTGCGAAGCCCTCATACACATGCAGGCACTTCTTGTAGAAGTATTCCACATGCTCCGCGTAAAGCTCCTTCGCCTTCTCATCCGTCTCCGCAACGCAAACGAGCTGCAGGAAGCCGGCGCGGTATGGGTTGTCATCCGTGCCCAGCCGCTCCATCTCCTTCCAGTAGCCGTCCATTACCTGAATGCCCCGCTTGTAACCTGAGTAGCTCAGGTAGCAATAGACATAGTTCATGCGGCTCGTCCACTCCCAGGTCTCCACGCTGCCGCCACCCGGAATCCAGACCGGGGGATGCGGCTTCTGCAGCGGGCGAGGCCAGATGTTGGCATAACGCACCTGGTTGTACTTGCCATTAAAGGAGAACATATCCGGCTCTGTCCACGCCTTCATCACAAGATCGTGCGCCTCGTAATACTTCTCGCGCAGCGTTGCCGGATTGACGCCGTAAGCAAAGTTCGTGTCCATCGAAGTGCCAACCGGGAAGCCTGCGACAAGACGACCACCACTAATGCAGTCCAGCATCGCAAACTCTTCTGCGACCCGCAGCGGTGGATTGTACAGCGCAAGGCTGTTGCCCAGTACTATGATGGCGGCATCCTTCGTGCGCCGTGTCAGAGTGGCAGCAGTGATGTTAGGACTCGGCATAATGCCATAGGCATTGTTGTGATGCTCATTGACGCAGATACCGTCGAAGCCCACCTGGTCCGCGAACTCCAACTCATCCAGATACTCGTTGTAGAGCTGATGCGCCTTTTTCGCCTCAAACAGATGGCTGGGCACATCCACCCAGACGCTTCGATACTTATCCTCGAAGTCCTTCGGCAAGAACCGATACGGCATCAGGTGGAACCAGCTAATCTTCATCAGAGTCCTCTCTCAATGTGGGTATTCTCTCTAGCCCGGGATCGTCAACAGATTTCTAATCATCTTCAAGCGTACTGGTGTCGCCCTCCGGCAACCCAAGCTCCCGTGCCTTCAGCAGCCGGCGCATTATCTTGCCGCTGCGTGTCTTCGGCAGCGTCGGCACGAAGTCCAGCTCACGCGGTGCGACCGCAGCCGCCAGCTTCTGTCTGCTGAAGCGCATGATGTCGCGCCGCAGTTCGGTCGACTCCTCGTAGCCGTCCTTCAGCGACACGAACGCCTTCACGATTTCCATAGCGATCGGGTCCGGCTTGCCGATGACACCCGCTTCCGCAACGGCGGGATGCTCTATCAGCGCGCTCTCCACCTCAAACGGACCCACCAGATGTCCCGCCGTGTTGATGACATCATCAGCGCGGCCCACGAACCAATAGTAGCCGTTCTCATCGACTCGCGCGGTGTCACCCGTGATGTACCAGCCTTTGCGGAAGCGCGAGTTGTACATCTCCGTGTTGTTCCAGTACGTGTGGAACATTGAGGGCCAGGTGGGGCGCACCACCAGGTTGCCGTCCTCTCCAACCGGAACCTCGTTGTACTCGTCGTCAACGATGCCTAGCTCTACGCCGGGGATTGGTCTGCCCATAGAGCCAGGGTTCACATCCTGGCAGGCATAATTCGCGCACATTATTGCACCCGTCTCTGTCTGCCACCAGTTGTCGTGGAACGGCATGCCAAAGACATCATTGCCCCAAACAACAGCCTCCGGATTCAGCGGCTCACCCACGCTCGCCATAAAGCGCAGCGAAGACATGTCGTACCGTCCGGGAATATCATCGCCCGCCTTCATCAGCATACGAATTGCTGTCGGCGCTGTGTAGAACACAGTTACATTGTAGTCCTGAATGAGCTGATACCACTTGCTCGCGCGGAATCCCCCCTCATATATAAGCTGGGTGACGCCGTTCGTCCACGGCGCGATCATCCCGTAAGATGTACCCGTAACCCAGCCCGGATCCGCCGTGCAGAAGTAGATGTCGTCCTCTTGCAGGTCGAGCGCCCACTTGCCAGTGGCGTACTGCTGCACTACCGCCTGATGCCGATGCACCGCACCCTTCGGCTTGCCGGTCGTGCCTGAAGTGTAGTGCATGATTGAGTAGTCGTACTGGCTGGTGATAACCGTATCGAAGTTCGCGGTCGCCTTCGACATCTCCTCTTCGTAGCTCAGGTCGCCAGACATCAACGGCTGCGGATCGCGGTTGTTCTTGTTCACGATGACCATGTGCTGAAGCTCGAACAGTACCGGTATGATAGGCGTAATCTTGCGCCGCAAGTCCGGCTGCGTAACGAGCACCTTCGCCTCGCTGTCCAGCATCCTGTCCTTGACAGGGTCCGGCCCGAACGCAGAGAAAAGCGGCCCCGCAACGGCCCCAACCTTGAGTATGCCGAAGAACGCGAAGTACAGTTCAGGCAGCCGCTCCATGTAAATGAATACGCGGTCGCCCTTCTCGATGCCCAAGCTCGTCAGCACATTGGCGAACTTGTTCGACTGTTCCTTCATCTGCCCGAAAGTATATGTCTCCTTCTCGCCGTTCTTCCCCTCCCAGATCATCGCGATCTTGTCGCGGTTGCGCCCATTCGCATGGCGGTCGATAGCCTCGTGCGCCTTGTTCAGACCGCCGCCCGGCAGCCAGTCGAGTTCGTCATACATCTGCTGCCAGTCGAAGTTGCCGCGCACCTTGTCATAATCAAGGTTGGGCTTCGTCTCCATGTCCTCAATGGCAGGCTTGCTTATGATCGGAAATGAAGAGGTAGTCATCGTGATGCCTCCGTGGAGTGTTAGTTGTGAGTTACGACTTTTCTATTCGGGACTTATTCAATCTAGGCGCATTTCGCACGAGCTTACTGACCTGAGAGCGCTTGTGTCCGATAAACCGTGCCGAACTGAGTACTTTATCCTCTATCCCTTCCTTCACGCTGCGAACCTTCTTCGCTACATCCTTACCTTCCATCTTGGCGAGTTCGTCCGAAGTCAGGGAGAACGAGCCACCCAGCTTAATGCCTTCTTTGCCGACCGTTATGCTCTCGCTATGCTTGAGTCGTACAGCCATTGGTCATCTCCTGATTATTGCGGCGTATTATACACGAATGCTATTGGATTTGAAGCATCCCTGACCACTGCGGCAAGCATTTGGTAGCTAGCTCCTCGCCTGATCCTCATCAACCATCTGCCGCAGCTCCTCCTTCGCACGCCGTATCTCCTGTATCTTCTCGGCAATCCTGTCAAACAGCGGCTGCCTCGACTTCACACCCTCGCCGATCAGGAATGCCGCAGCCTCCGACCTGCTGCTCATGATGCCCGCCTCCACCAGTTCGTCCAGCCGGTCCAGGCTCGCCTTGTCAACGCGCACCATCACCACATTATCGCGGCTGCCGCGCATCCCCTGTATTGTGTCGCGTATATTCTCCCCGATGCTCTCCGCCGCGTCCACGCTCTTCACGATTGCCACACGCACCGTCTTGTTCACCTCGTCCACAATCTCATCAACATTCTCCGACAGCCTGCGCCGCTCCTCCCTCTCATGTTGACTCTCTTGCTTTTCGTTCCTGTCAGTATTCCGTTCGGTCATATAAGACCTCCTTCCTTCCTTACTTACTTGTAACTCTCTTACACGTAAGTATATATGATTCCGCCCTTTCGTTCAAGTCCACTCATTTATGTTCGCCAGGCGCCAGATTTGACTTGTCCACGCACATTCGCCTATTGTTAATTCCATCCCCAAGATGCAGTGGCGGCTTTGGCGCGGACGCGCGAGCCGAAAGGACTGTATGCAAGAAGACGACCCGCAGCCCCAGGCCCCCAGGCGCACAACCTCCCAACGCACCGCCCCGCCATCGCACAATTCAACTCCCCGTTCACGACGCCGCTCCGCTCTAGCCCGACGCGACCTCACGCAGGGCAATATACGCAACCATGTCTGGTATCTTGGTTGGCCCCAGGTCGCAGAAGGCTTTCTCGGAGTTATAGACCAGGTCGCCGACCTCGTTTGGGCGGGTCGAATCGGCTTCCATGCCATCGCTGGGCTTGGAGCCTCTCAGGCGTATCTCAGCACAATTATGATGGCGCGCATGGGCTTGGACTCCAGCATGCGCTCCATGATTGCACGCGCAGTCGGGGCGCGCCGCATCCCTTATGCCAATCATGTCCTCGCTCAGTCGTTCATGCTCACATCAGCCCTCGCCCTCGTGATGATTGCAGCCGGCATCTTCCTCGCCGAACCCCTGCTCCGCTTGATCGGCATGAGTGACGCAGCAGTTGAACAGGGCACCGGCTATATGCGCGTCCAGCTCATCGCGATGGCATGTTTAAGCTATCACCGCCTCTTCGCCGGCGCGCTTCAAGCATCCGGCGACAGCATCACGCCCCTTAAGGCAGCAGTGGTGTCTCGTGTGATTCACATCGCGCTAAGCCCCATATTCATATTCGGCTGGCTCGGCATGCCTGCACTCGGCCTCACAGGCGCCGCCTTTGCCCGCCTGGCGGCCGAAGTGTTTGGCGTGGGCATGACTTACTGGGCGCTCCGATCCGGCAGAGCGCGCATCGGCCTGTCCTTCAGAGAGTTCCGCATTGACTTGCCGCTAATCAGAAATCTCATACGGCAGGGTGCCCCGGCATCGGTAACAAACATGCAGCGGGGTGTCTCCCAGCTTGTCGTCGTGGGAGTCGCGGCGCAATTCGGGGATGTCGCCCTAGCGGCGTTCGCCCTCGCTCGCCGCGCCGAAAATGTCATCAACCAGAGTTCTCGCGGCATGGGTCGTGCGGCAGGCGCGCTGGCAGGGCAGAACCTTGGAGCGGACCTCACAGATCGCGCCCGCAGCGCAGTCCGATGGGGCATGCTCATCGGCTTCGGAATGGCAGCCCCCGCCCTCGTGTTGCTGATCGCCTTCCCTGAACCAATTGCGGGTTTCTTCAACTCAGACGCCGATTTTATCGCAATTTCATCTACCTGGCTGGTCATCGCCACCATCGGCTACATCTTCATGTGTCCGGTGCAGATATTCACCCAGGCGTTCAACACATCCGGCTCCACATTCGCGCCGATGGTCATCACCGTGGCGACCATGTGGGCACTCGAGATTCCGCTCACATTCATTCTGGCAAACTTCAGCCCTCTGGGACATTTAGGCATTCCCGCAGCAATCGTCGGCGGAATGGCGCTCAGGCTAGTAGCATTCACGTGGTACTACTTCCGTGGGAATTGGCTACGCACCGGCCTGCTTTAGTTTGTCTTCATGTAGGTTATTCGTGTAAGCCGACCACTCCGTATGCTATCCTGTTCTATACTTCACGGAGTGAATCCACCAGATTAGACCTAGCAGACTGCCAACAATGGAAGAACGTACCTCATTAGAAGAACCAACGCCTCAAGAGCAACCCACTGAAGTCACTCGCGCGCGATGGCCTTGGCAACGCGACTGGATACTGGTGGTCACAATAGTCGTAGTGCTAATTGCAGATCAACTCACCAAGTTCGCCGTCAAGGGAACGCTGCGGCTCGGCGAATCATGGCCCTCCGATGGGCTGATACGTATCACGCACGGCGCGAACACCGGGACTGCATTCGGTTTGCTGCCGAACCAGACGCTCTTCCTCATATTCGCGTCCATCATCGCCATCGGTTTTCTGGTCTATTTCTACCGGGCATACGCCCTGCCGAGGCCAATCCTGCGCCTCGCAATAGGCTTGCAGCTTGGCGGCGCGTTCGGCAACCTCTTCGACCGCGTGGCATTCGGCTCTGTTACGGACTTCATTGATGTCGGCTGGTGGCCCATATTCAACATCGCCGACTCCTCAATATGCGTCGGCATGACGACCCTCATCGTAGTTCTACTACTCTTCGACCGCAAACCCGCGGAGGAGCCTGCATTGGAAACGCCAAACAGCGAAAACATCGGACACAGCAGCCAGCGCAGCGAACCATGAGCCGCGTCTTGACCTTCGAGTCCGACGCTAACGGCGAGCGCCTCGACAGATTCCTCGACAGCCGCTGCCCGGATCTGTCACGCTCCCGAATACAGGCACTCATTACCGAGGGGAGCGCGACCCTGGACGGCAAGCCTGCCAAGCCATCTGCCCGGATACAAGAGGGACAGGTCATTGTCCTGAACATACCGGAGCCAGTGGAAAGTCGGCTAAAACCGCAGCGCATTCCGCTGTCGATAGTGTATGAAGATAGAGACCTGCTGGTCGTGGACAAGGCCGCAGGCATGACCGTTCATCCTGCGCCGGGTCACCCGGATGGGACGCTTGTCAATGCCGTGCTCGCACACTGCCCAGACCTGCAAGGCATCGGCGGCACGGTCCGCCCCGGCATAGTGCATCGCTTGGACAAGGACACATCGGGATTGATGGTCGTCGCAAAAAACGACTGCACTCACCGCATGCTGAGCGACCAACTCAAGGAACGCAAATTCACGAAAGTTTACTTGGCGCTCACTCACGGTAGGGTGACGCCCGTCGAAGCGATAATAGATGCTCCCATGGGGCGCTCAAACGCAAATCGCCAGCGCATGGCTCTTGTGGATGGTGGACGCGAGGCAATTACACGCTACCGCGTCACACACCGTTACCCAGCGCACACCTTAGTTAAGATTCACCCTTCTACCGGCCGCACTCACCAGATTCGCGTTCACTTCGCATCGCTCGGCTATCCTCTGGTCGGAGACGCTACCTACGGCAAGCCGGACAGCCAACTAAACCGCCATTTCTTGCACGCATCGACGCTGGGCTTCGCGCACCCCACCAGCGGAGAATACCGCGAGTTCACCACTGGACTACCGACAGAATTGAAGGCATTCCTCAACTCCTTAGGCGAGTAACGAGCCTAATCGCGAAATAGCGAACATCGCCATCTGTTAAGGACGAGAAAGGTCTAGGGTTGTGCCTAGAAGAGGTGGCGTGTGCGATGCCAACAAAACACAGCGCTAACAAAAAGCGTCCAGTGGTATCCGCACTGAACGCTCGTATGGACTTCTTTCGAAGGAAGTGGTGGAGACGGGGGAGGGTCGAACTCCCCGTCCAGAAGACTCTTCGACAAGGATATACTACAGGCTTAGTCGATAATTGAGTCTCGCTCTAGGAAGCACTTACCGACGAGACACTTCTCAGAGCCAGCCGATGGGTAGGCCAGTCGATATCGGCGTCTGTCAGGCCTTCCTCCGATAATATGACACCCAATCACCCCTCTCGGAGGGAAGGAATGGTGGATGTAGCCACCGTTAGGCGGCTAGGGCGTACTCTTGTGAGTTGCCAGTTAATTATTTTTGCCACTTTTAACGCGGTGCGTGGCGCCTCGGCCTGCAATCCTGCAAAGACTTCCCCTGTCGAACCCGCGCGTCCCCACTTACTACCCCTTATTGTAGCATATCCACGGCAATGTGGCTGACTTAAACGGACGGTGTGAAGAGGCAAAGTAAGGGGCAGGTTCAATGACCTGCCCCTCGTTGCTAAACCGTTCCGTAAGGTGCGCCTTTACCTCAGCGCAGCCACCAAGCCTGCCTGACGGCTGATTCGCTCGTCGTGGTCAAGAGCAAATCGCTTAATGCCCTTGTAGATGGATTCGGTGTCGAGATGCGCCTCCGCAATAACATCCGCCTCTGTGCCGCCGGTCAGCCACTGGTTGTCCCAGTCTGATACGAGCGAATATTCGTCCGTTAGCGGACCAGCGTTCTGCACCGGCCACATACGCCGCGTCCCAGTGGTCACGACAGCCATATCGTATATCGCCTCTGGCGGAAGCACTGAGTCCTGATACTCCTGCGACTGGCGGTGGAATAGCTCATCACTGATTGCCGCTATCACCTTGACGTTTACACCCTCTTCTTCAAGACGAGGCAGCGAATTGACCAAATTGACCGTGGAGGACGAGCCCTGCACTATCACATAGCCTTGCCTGGGCTTATCGTCATCGAAATCGCGTATTACATAGAAGCCCTTGGCGGCTGCCATCAGGTCTGTATCGGCGAAGGTGCTGCGATCCGCGACCGGGAAGTCAGGACGCGCCACTTCGAGCACAAGAACTCCCACCTTGGGATCGCGCGCTGCAATCTCCGCCGCAGCGAAGTAGCCGGGCGCCACATCGTTGTAGTCCCAGAAGCTCAGCGTGATTACCTGTCCGCGCGGGAAGAGCTTCCAAACCTGCGGAGCAAATATGCCGAAGTGCGTACGGGCGTCAGCGGCGGTCTCGGGGCCGGAGTGGCCGGCGAGCACGTTCAGGACGCCTACGCGGAATGGGCTGTCTTGATTCTGCTGGCTCCACACGCGCGAGGGCAGGTACATCAGCGGAGTGAATGCGCCGTAGCTGCCACTGAGCGCCCATACGCCCACATGCTTATCCGGATCGAGAGAGACCGATTGACCGACGAATCCGACGGCAGTGGATACATTGCCCGCCTCCTGAATCGCCGCTTTCAGGCGTGTGCCGGTCGGATTATGCACAGGGTCGTAGTGTCCCCAGAGTCCGCCAGGCTCGACGTTAATGGATTCAGCGAGGTCGGCCGCCACGATCACAAGCCTGTTGTCGGTTACATAGTTCATGTACTTGGCGATTTCGGATATGGCGCGGCGAGTGCCTCTCACATTGCCCGGCTCCTCGAAGAGCTTTATGGATACGTCCTTCACTTCGCCGGACACATGGTTTTTGACACTTACGGTCTGTGCCTCAGTGGGCAGATTGCTGACCGCCAGTCGCGAGTCTTGGAACGGGTCAACGTCACGGTCGATGCGCAAGGGGAGGCTGTCGTCGATACTGTCTCCGATTTCGACGAGGCGGTCGGCGAGCCAATCGCCAAGTCCGTCCTGGTCGAGCACGGACATAGCCACATCGATATTGCGCTTGAACTCAAGAAGGCGTTCGCGCGTGTCAGTTGCCGCGTTTCCGCTCCTGATGCCTTCGAATTCCATGCCGAAGCGCTGCTCGAAGGTGGAGGCGAGCGCCTGGAAGTAGTCGCCGTTGAAGGGGAAGGCGTAGGGATGGCTTGCATAGCTGATAATCTGGTCGCCGTAGCCGGCGATGCTGCCGTTGACCGCGCCGGGCCACCAACCCTTTACGGTATTGCCCACTACGATCATTGGCCTGTCGTCAGTGGGATCCCAGTCCTCCATCGCCTTGAGGACGCCCAGCACCTGGTCATAGTCGTTGCCGTTGTCAACGGTGAATACATTCCAGCCATAGGCAGCCCACTGGTCTTCGATACGGTAGCCGTCATACTGCGACTGGATGACACCGCCGATAAGCTGGTCGTCAATGCCCGCGTTGTTGTAGGACAACAGTATGCGAAGGCGCTTGCCGACCTGCTGCGCGACCGCCTGTGTCTTCATCTCCTGCGAGTGCCCCGAAGTCATGGCGAACTCGCCCTCGAGAGCCATGATTTTCAGCGAGTCCGGCGCGCCCATCATATCCCAGAACGCTGCCTTGCCCGCTGCGGTGGCGATGCCGATGCCCGACGGCCCACCGTTGACATCGTTCGTCATGTCGGTCGTCTCCGAGTGCCCGGCGAGCGGGCGAATGCCGCGAATCTTCGCCTGCGCCATCTCAGGCGCGTCCGTCAGGTTAAAGTCTTCAAGCAGCGTGTCCAGAGCGCCCTTGCCCCGTCGGAAGCCGAGGCAGTCGATGCTGAGCATGCCCTGATTGTGATCAACCGAATAGCGCGGGTCGCCCGTCTTGGCATACTTGCGCGCTAGTGCCTCGCCCATGATCATCCAGAGAGCATAGGCGACAGGGGCGTTGTGTCCACCGGCAAGCATAAACCTGTCAGCGTATGGATGCTTGGGACGGCGGTAGTCGTAGCGTAGCCCCCCATTTTCCGGGCCCGCGAGGTGCATCATAACAGTGTAAGGAGTGTACGCGAGAGGTCCGCCAAAGTGCCCCGTCTGCGAGTAGTTGCCCAGCAGCACAAGGGTCATAGCAGTGAGGAAGCCCACCTCTTCAAATCGGCTCTTGTCGTATTCGGGCAGTTCAATTTGCGTACTCGCCCTGTTACTTGAGAGGGTGACGCGGTCAATTGTCATTATCGAACCATTACTGTTTGCCATTCTGTAGTGCTCCCTGTTCCTTATTTGAGGTCATCTGTTTTCGCGCACGGCAATTCCTACCGGCTTTAGTAAATGTCGTACCGAGGTGTCAGACACGATCAGCCACCGTGCAGGACAACACAATCATAACAAATTCGCGCATTGTGTTGCTACTACGGCGACTATAGACAATTGACGGGTTCCAAGTAATTCCTTCGCTCAAGCGCTACAGCAATGCTCAGTGAGCGCGTGAGCATAGGACAGGCAAGTTTGGATTGGCGCGGCCGCGAGCCTATGCAGGCTCGAACATCGGCAGAGACACTTCTCCCTCGCCTTGGTCTTCCCAGCGCAGTCTGACGCGCAGGCCGCAGTGGATGTCATCTATGGGGTTTGCCACACCCACGACGTTTGTCATAATCCGGAAGCCCTCGTCAAGATCAACGTATGCGACCGCGTAGGGTCCCAGATCCGCAAACGCGGGATGACGGCTCTGCATAACCACGCTGTAGGTGTACACCGCGCCCGCGCCCTTGGATGTGTGCCAGGTCGTGTCATCAGTTCCGCAGAGGACGCAATACTTGCGCGGGTAGAACAACACCTCGCTGCAGCCGTTGCACACCTGATAGACAAGCTCGTGCCGTTTGGTAGCCTCCCAGAACGGTTCGGAATCCGGTTCGGGAAATCTCGGTAGTGGTCGCTGTCCTGCCATGGTTCGATCTCCTAAGTCAGGCTTTTGGCTTTAGTATGTGGTGAGAGATGCCCTAGTCGGCGGCGAGAATAGTAACGCCGGTCGCATGGCGCGATCCCAGCATGCCGCCGTTGCCAACCGCGACTGCCAGCTTGGGGTCTTGCACCTGAGCGGTGGACTCGCCTCGTAGCTGGCGCGCAGCCTCCAGCAGCAAGAAGATGCCGCGCTCGCCGGGGTGGTTGGATGACAGGCCGCCTCCGTCTGTGTTCATCGCGGGCTTGCGTGGGTCGTCAAAGCCTAGGTGTCGCTGGCTCACATAGTCGCCACCTTCACCCTTCTTGCAGAAACCCAGATCTTCAATCATGCACATCACTGTGATGGAGAAAGAGTCATATGCCATCAGGACATCAATCTCACTGGGAGATACCCCCGCGTCGGCGAATGCGATGGGGCCGGACTGCGCGCCCGCGCTGACGGTTATGTCGCCACCGTTCTCTCGGTACTTGGTCGCCTCGCCTGTGCCGACAATCCACGCAGGCTTCTTGCGGCAGTTCGCCGCGACTTCCGGAGAAGCGATGATGACTGCGCCGCCTCCGTCCGAAATCATGCAGCACTCAAGCAGGTGAAGCGGGTGCGCTATAACGCGCGACTCAACTACATCTTGTACGGTAATCTCATTGACGCCGACGAATTCAAGGTCGGTCATCGCCTTAACCGCTTCGGGGTTGCGCATCGCATGCCGGCGCGTCACGACCGAAATCTCGGCGAACTGCTCGTCCGTGGTACCGTACTGGTGCTTATGTCGATTCTTGACCATGCCGTAGTTGGCGATAAGCGTCTGCCCCCATGAATCTTCCATGTTGGAGGCAGGTGTAGCCTGTCCCAGCCCGGTTGCCCCGGCTGTGCCGATATTGCGCCTGTCCGAGTGCGCGGTCGAGCCGTAGGTGAGCAGGGCGACCTCGCATTTGCCTGCCGCAATCATCTTGGCAGCATGATTAGCCTGAAACTCGTAGGAAGTTCCGCCAACCGCCGTGTTGTCGATAATCCTCGGCTTCAGCCCCAAATACTCGGAAATTCCGAGACCGCCGATGCCCTGATGCGTGCCCGTATCGTACACAGCGTCGATATCCTTGCCGGACAGACCTGCGTCCTCAAGCGCCTTTATGGCCGAAGCGGCCTTGATTTGCAGTGAGCTCGTCCCGGGGCCTACCACCCTGAGCGGGTATTCATGGATACCGACGATGGCGGCTTCTCTGCGCTGCGGCATTCTTTGTCCCTCCCCTATGCATGTCAAATGTCCAGGTGGACACTTCAGTGCGAATATACTTGAACGATTCTCGGTCAGTCTGTTAGCGTGAGTTATACTCTGACGTCGAACTCACGGACGGCGAAAAGGTAGCATATGGGGACGATTCAGTCAACGGAACTGGCCTGGCTCGAGGTTGGCAATACATGCATCGTGGAAACTGCCTCTCCGTTGAATATGAGCAATTTCGATTTGACATCTGCCCCTTCTGGAACGCTCTGGACAAGCAACTTTGGCGGCGGCGATTGAGGAATGATATATGAAAATCGGACTGCTAACCGACACTCATCTGCCCAACCTCGTTCGGGACCTCGACGAACTTGGTCCTGAGCCGGCGGAGTTCTTCTCCTCGGTTGACCTAATCCTGCACGGCGGCGACCTCATATACACGCGCGTGCTGGACTGGCTGGAGCAGTTCGCGCCCGTGCTGTGCGCCAACGGCAACAACGACCCTTATGAGGACCATCGCTCCAAAGAAGTGCAGACGCTGGAAGTCGAAGGTTGGCACATCGGCATGGTTCACAATCTTGGAAGTGAGCACCTCCCAATGTCCCAGTTGCGAAAGCTATTCCCGACGCCGGTGGACATCATGGTCGGAGGGCACACGCACCAGGAAGTTCTGTACGAGCGCGAGGGTGTGGTGATTCTGAACAGCGGGAGTATCACGTTCCCGCGCCACAAGGAGTTGAGGCTTGGCGGCGTCGGGCTGCTTGAGCTCGCACCCGGCAAGCTGCACGCGGAGGTCATCCCCATTGGAGAGACATCAGGGCGGCCCAACCCATGCGAGGCGTTGGCGTTGGATGTGAAGCGCGGGGACTGATAAGAGCAACCGACTTCAAATGAAAAAGCGGCTATTTCCATTGGAATAGCCGCTTTGCTTGCACTCTACATGAACGCCTGACGTTGTTGACTACCCGGCGGCTTCGTTGGCGGCGGCAAGCGCGGCGTCAAAATTGGGCAATTGCGCTATCTGCGGTACATACTCCACATGCCGCACAACATTGTCCTTGTCCAGCACGAAGACGGCGCGCGCCAGCAAACCGCTCTCCTTCACGTGAACGCCAAAACTGTCGCCGAACTCGCGCGACTTAAAGTCCGAGGCGGTCACCACATTGTCAACATCGTTCGCGCCGCACCAGCGTGCTTGAGCGAAGGGCAAATCCATGCTGATTGTGAGGACGACTATGTCATCCGATATTGACTTGGCATGGTCGCTGAACTGCTTGGTCTCGTCGCTGCACACTCCGGTATCCAGCGAAGGAACCGACGCGATGATCTTCACCTTGCCTGCGTAGTCATCGAGGGTTACTCGTCTCAGACCCGCGCCTGAAACTGTGAAATTGGGCGCCTGCTGTCCCACGCTTATCTCCGGTCCCAGCAAGGTCAATTGATTTTCGCCTGCCGCGAATACTCCTGTTCGCTCTTCCATCTGGTCATCTCCTCTTTGCTGTGGTTTGAGTTGCTAATATATTTTGGGCGCGGCTCTTACACCGCAAGTAGAGTCTAATTCATGGCCATCCGCCTGACAACCTGTGGACCTTGGAGAAGGTTAATAGCGCTTTTTGCCGGTCTTCTCCTCGAAGAGTTCCCAGGTCGCATCGTTGAACGGATAATACTTGCCGGGCGAACATTGCTCTATTTCAAGCTGCGCCTTCACGACCTCTTCGACCTCTTCCCGCTGGTGAGCAATCTCGATCACCTCGTCAACGATACTTTGCGGTACCACAACCACACCGTCATCGTCACCAACGAGCGCATCTCCGGGGCGCACAAGCACACCGCCGCACTGAATCGCGTCGTTGACCTGCCAGGGCCAGAATTCTGCAGGTCCCTGCTTGGCAGTCAAGCTCGCCGAATACACAGGGAAGCCGTACTCCTTGAGCGATATGCTGTCGCGGACGCCGCCATCGGTTACAAGACCGCCTGCGCCCAGCTGCTTCATTCGCAGGAACTTGGTGTCGCGGCCGACCGAGCTGTACTTCCAGCCCATCGCATCAATTACCAGCACCTCTCCGGGGCCGCACATCTCGATTGCTACATACTCGGCAGAGTCTGCGCCCTTTGGCTTGTCCTGCACGAGATCGGGGCGGTGCGGCACGAAGCGTAGCGTGACCGCTCTTCCGGCAAGATGCTGTCCCTGCTGCAAGGGCACCGCGCCCTGGATGTAACTCATGGGCCAGCCCTTGACCCACTGCGCGTCTATTAGCGTCTGCGTGGGTATGGCACGCAGGACTTCCAAAGTTTCGTCTGATATGTGCGGCATTTGACACCTCTTGTATGGATGTAACTGTGAGAAGCATTTTATCGGCTTGCGGGCAATGGCACAACGAGGCCTATCGAATGAACGCCGGAAGAGACTCAGAACGATAATGTCGTCAGAAGGATAATCGGAAAGTTTGGCAACGGAAATGTGGACAGATAGACCATGTTTGGCTATAATTGCTTGCACGTTGATAGCCGCCAGCCTGAAATGCGCTCAGTGTCGGCGCTCTCGATTTCCGAGCTGGCCGAGGTGGTGGAATTGGTAGACACGCAGCGTTGAGGGCGCTGTGGCCGCAAGGCTGTAAGAGTTCGAGTCTCTTCCTCGGCACCAGGTTTTCCATAATGGCGACGTAGCCAAGTGGTTAAGGCGGGGGTCTGCAAAACCCCTATCGGCGGTTCGAATCCGCCCGTCGCCTCCATAGCAAAATATGAAAAGCCCGTGATAGATGTCGCGGGCTTTCCTTTTTCCGGCTGATTCACGCTCACTTTGATATAATTGTTAGGGCTTAATGCCGTCCCAAGTCTTGAGAAACAAAGGTTGCAAGCATAGTGTCAGAAACAAAAACATCTTCAGTAGATTTGGATGCGCTCGCTTCTCTCGCCAAGCGGCGTGGCTTCATTTTCCAGAGCAGCGAGATTTACGGCGGAATGGCCAGCACCTGGGATTACGGTCCCTTGGGCGTGGAACTCAAGCGCAACATCAAGGACGTCTGGTGGCGCAAGTTCGTCTGGGAGCGTGACGACATGGTCGGGCTGGACTCGTCCATCCTGATGAATCCGGAAGTGTGGCGCGCAAGCGGTCATGTGGACAGCTTCACCGACCCGCTTGTTGATTGCCGGGAGTGCCGCCAGCGCTGGCGTGAGGACCAGCTTGAGGAGCAGAAATGTCCGGCTTGTGGCGGCGAACTGACCGAGGCGCGTAACTTCAACCTGATGTTCAAGACATTCGTCGGGCCGGTAGAGGACGACGCGTCGGTCGCGTTCCTGCGTCCCGAAACAGCGCAGGGCATATTCGTGAACTTCGAAAATGTGCTCAACTCATCGCGCAAGCGGCTGCCATTCGGCATCGCACAAATCGGCAAGGCGTTCCGCAACGAGATTACGACCGGCGGCTTCATCTTCCGCACACGCGAGTTCGAGATGATGGAGATCGAGTATTTCGTAGAGCCGGGCACCGATGAACAAATACATGAGCAATGGATTCAGGACTGCCTCGCCTGGTACACGGACTTGGGTGTGAGCAAGGATAGGCTTCGAGTGCGCCCCCACGATGCAGACGAACTCTCGCACTACTCCAAGGCGACCTATGACATTGAGTACCTGTTCCCCTGGGGTTGGGGTGAGATCCAGGGCATCGCCAATCGCACCGATTTCGATCTCAAAGCGCACTCAGAGCGCAGCGGCCATTCGCTGACATACTTCGACCAGGCGGAGAATAGACGCTTTACGCCGTATGTCGTCGAGCCGGCGGCGGGCGTGGACCGAGCGGTAATGACCTTCCTTGTGGACGCATACACGGAAGAAGAGGCGCCCACCGCGAGTGGCGGTACGCAGAAGCGCGTGGTGCTGAAGTTGCACCCGGCAATCGCTCCGGTCAAGGTATCGGTGTTGCCGCTCAGCCGCAACGAAAGACTCGTTCCACTTGCGCGTGACGTGTACGACACAGTGCGGCGCAGCGGCGCGGTTGACGGCTTCGTGCAATACGACGACGCGCAGAGCATCGGCAGGCGCTACCGCCGACAGGACGAAATAGGCACGCCGCTCTGCATCACAGTCGATTTCGACTCTCTCGACGACAATGCGGTAACCATCCGCGACAGGGACACAATGGAGCAGGCTCGCATACCGATCGCCTCGCTCGGCGCTGAATTGGGCGCGCGGCTGCAAGTATAGCGGGCGCAGCACACAAGGACATTGCCTCTGATGCGCATCCTTCACTTCGCAGATCTCCACATAGGCGTAGAGAACTACGGCAGGATAGATCCGGACACCGGACTATCCACCCGACTTGGCGATTTTCTCCAATCCTATGACGAACTGGTGGACTATGCGATAGACACAGAAGTTGACCTGGTGCTCTTCTGCGGAGACGCATACAAGAGCCGTGACCCCTCGCAGACGCACCAGCGCGAGTTCGCCAGGCGCATCGCTCGCCTGTCTAACGCCCGCATCCCGACATTCCTGCTGATCGGTAACCATGACACGCCGCAGGTCATCGCGCAGGCGACCGCGCTCGAAATCTTCCCCACTCTCAATGTTGCGAATGTCCATATCGGCGACAGGCTTGCAACCTACGTCGTGGAAACACGCGATGGGCCGCTGCAGGTGGTCGCCCTGCCCTGGATCAAGCGCAGCGATTATCTGGCGACCAACGCTGCGCGCGGACAGACGCACACCGAGATTAACGAAGCGCTTCAGGACATGATTACCAATGCAATCAAGGTGCGAGCGGAGAGCCTTGACAGCAGCATCCCGGCGGTGCTGGCAGGACATGTCACCATCAGCCAGTCCACGCTGGCATCCGAGCAATCTATGATGCTCGGGCACGACCATGTGCTGCTGAACAGCAATGTCGCGCTTCCGCAGTTCGACTACGTGGCGCTTGGCCATATCCACCGCCATCAGGTGCTGAGCCAGAACCCGTATGTAGTCTATGCGGGCAGCCTCCAACGCGTTGACTTCGGCGAAGAAAAGGATGATAAAGGGTTCTGTGTTGTCGAGATTGACACATCTCAGCCACAGGGTTCACGACTCAAGAGCTTCGAGTTCGTAAAGAACAGCGCGCGCAAATTCGTCACTATTGACGTAAAACTTACGGCGGGCGGCGGCGACCCAACCGCTACTGTGATCAAGATAATCGACTCGCACGACCTGAAAGACGCAATTGTGAGACTACGAATCACGCTGCCCGCAGAACTTGAAGCCCTGCTGCTGGAGTCTAGGATAAGGGATGCGCTCAATTCGGCGCACTATATCGCCTCCATCTCAAAGGATGTCGTGGACAGGGTAAGGACACGAATTCAGGATTCCAATGCGCGCGGCTTATCGCCCAAGGACGCGCTTCGCCTCTATTTCGATACGCGAAACGTCCCGGATGACCGCGCCAAAGTGCTGATGCAGTACGCCGAAGACCTCATATCTGAGCGCGAATGATGTGCAGGTTTACCAGAGGCCGCACCATTAAAGGGACATTCAGCATCATATTTGCGTGCGGAACTCAATCGATTACAAGTGTGGAGAGAAGGATATGAATATAGTGTCGGCCCTGCTTGGATACAGAACGCTCGCAATTCTGCGTAACCGATTGGTACAGGTTGGCTTGCTGAGTCTCATTTTAGTGCTGACAGCGGCGTGTAGCTCGGAAACTGTACCCAGTGATCCCGCACCCGACTTCGAGCTTACGCTCTTCGGCACAGAGACTCGGCAAGCTGGCGAGACGCTACGGTTGTCCGACCTGAAGGGCAAGCCTGTCGTGCTCAACTTCTGGTTCCCATCCTGCCCGCCCTGCGTCGCTGAGATGCCGGAGTTCGAGAGGGTGTTTCAGAACCACAGGCCTTACAACGTAGAATTTGTCGGCGTCCAGCTACTTGGAATAGACACGGCTGAGGACGGCCAGAACTTTGTGGACGAGGTGGGCGTAACCTACGCGCTGGGTCCCGACGAAGACGAGATAATCATGAAGTACAAAGTGAACGGCTTCCCCATGACGGTCTTCATAGACAAGGACCAGAACATCGTGCGAAAGTGGCAGGGAGTGCTAAACGAAGAGAAGATGGAAGAAATCCTCAGCGGAATCCTGAATTAAGGCTGCCTGAACGATGCTCATCGCCACACCACTTTCCCCTGTCGTTCCATCATAGGCCCATAATTAGGATGAATAATGAGCCTATCCGAGGCGTTCCTGCTTATTGTCCGGTGGCTGCATCTGGTATCCGCCGCCGCTTGGGTCGGCGGCAGCATCTTTTACCTCATAGTGCTGAGACCCGCTCTTCGCCGCCGGCCGGAAGCATCGAGACTCGCCGGCACCGCAGCGGCAACCGAGTTTCGCGCACTGGTCGATACATGCGTCTATGTGCTGATCGCGACAGGGGTCATCCTGACGCTGCATCGCCTTACGCCGGGCGTAGTAGGCGTGCCCTATGTCGTTGTGCTTGGGGCGAAGATTGCGCTCTCAATATGGATGTTCGTGCTGGCGTGGTCGCGGCGCAGGCGCACCTCAGTAATGGAAGCGTTCCGAGAGGAGGAAGCGCCGCCGACAACAAGCATCGGCAAATTATTGCGGGCAGTCTCAGGCTACAATACCCTCATAATTCTGGGACTTATCGTATTCCTGCTATCCGACCTGCTGAAAACGCTTTACGAACTGGCGCTCAGATAATCCCCAAGTTCTGTGCAGACACAATACCTCTTTATGAAACCTATTTTCCCTAACGGAGCATTACAATGAGACGCAAACTGATGGACATTCTCGTATGCCCGATGTGTAAGGGCGACCTGAACTTGAAGGTCACCGTGGAACGCGACAACGAGATCGTGGAGGGCACCTTGACCTGCAAAGCATGCAATGAAATCTACCCGATAGAGGAAACCATCCCGAACATGCTGCCGCCTTCACTGTGCTAGGGTGGCTGTCTGAAAGATCACAATCACACAGCCATCTACTGCCACTCCACCCTGACAATCGAATCTGATTGCGTCGGTAGGCATTCCAGCATCTCAGCAACCGTTCTCCCAGTGACTGGATGCTTCAGTTGTGGCGCGATGTCGGCAAGCGGTCGCAGCACGAAGAGCCTCTCTGCCATTCGCGGATGAGGTAGTACAAGCGGCGGTGATGTGAGTACCATCCTGTCGTATAGCAGGATATCCATATCCAGCATGCGGGGCGCGTTGCGGAAGATGCGCCGTCTGCCCGCGGCCTCCTCTATGCCAAGCAGCCGTTCCATTAGCTGAAACGCGGTCAGGCGCGTCCGCAAACGACAGACGGCGTTGAAAAATGCCGGCTGGCTGCGAAAACCCAGTGGCGATGTCTTGTACAGCGGAGACGGTAGTACATCGATTGCGAACTCTCGCATCAATTCCAGCGCAGTGCGCAGGTTCCCTGCGGAATCGCCCAAATTAGAGCCCAGCCCTATGTATGCTTCACTAAGCATCGCCTTGGCTCCATCCGCGCACTACGGCATCACTCATCCTCGCGACGCGCGCCATCTCTCTGACATCATGCACGCGCACGATGTCAGCGCCAAAAGCAACCGACAGCGCAACCGTCGCAGCCGTGCCCTCCAGCCGTTCCTCGACAGGCAGGTCAAGCACATAGCCGATTGTGGATTTGCGGGACATTCCCACCAGAAGCGGCGCACCCAGCGATTGAAACTCCCCCAGCCTTCTAAGCATCTCCAGGTTGTGCTCGGCCGTCTTGCCGAAGCCCATGCCGGGGTCAAGTATGATCTTTTCGCGCCTGACTCCTGCGGCAACAGCTGCGTCTGCCATTTGGCGCAGCACCCCAATAACATCCGGCACAAGGTCGCTGTATCGTGTGTGATGCTGGTTGTGCATCAGCACGACTGGCACGCCGGCATTAGCGGCTACGCCCGCCATGTCAGGGTCACGGCGAAAACCCCAGACATCGTTAATCATCGACGCGCCCGCCGCGAGAGCCTCTGTCGCCACCGCCGCCTTGTATGTATCTACGCTGACAGGTATCTCCAGCACTGACGCGAGAGCCTCAATAACCGGAATCACTCGCTCTATCTCTTCATCTGTGGAGACCGGTCCGGCTCCTGAATAGATAGACGCGGGTCGCGTGGATTCGCCGCCTATGTCCATAATGTCCGCGCCCTCAGACTGAAAGCGCAATGCCTGCTGAACAGCCGCGTCTATGTTTCCGCCCAATCCATCGCCCGAAAACGAATCAGGAGTTACATTGATGACGCCCATGACATAGGTTCGCTGCCCCCAATCGAATAGGTGCTCACCTATTGTTGTCGGCGCGGGTGAAGTTCTCGAATGGAGTTGCAACTTATTGTTAGGCACATCGACGCGCTATCTGTAGTTGGTGTTGATCCGTATATTCGGGCGATTCGGAACCGCCTGGAACCGCGCTGACCACCGCGGAGTATATTAACCTTTGGCATCAATAAAACGAGTGCCCCCGTGGTCGATAATTCCTGAATTATCTTGCCACGTACAAAGGTTTCTGTTACGGTTTTACTGGTTGATAAGATGTATCATTAGATTCAATTGTACACTGTGAACTCGGCTCTTGCGGAGTTCGAAACGAATTAATTATGGTGGTTCGCAGAAGAGTTGATGACGCGCTTGACGACCTCAAGTCGAGGCGTGAAGAAGGACGCTCCAACGGTGGAACCCGGCGCATTGAGGCGCAGCACCGGCGCGGCAAGCTGACGGCGCGTGAGCGCATCGATCTACTCTTCGACCAAGGCAGTTTTGAGGAACTGGACCCTTTCGCTCTTCACCGAGCTACCGAGTTCGGCTTGGCAGACCAAAGAACTCTGGGCGACGCGGTTGTAACCGGCTACGGCAAGGTGAACGGTCGCCTGACCTTCGTGTACTCGCAGGACTTCACAGTGCTTGGCGGCTCTCTATCCGAAGTAGTCGGCAAGAAGATATGCAAGGCAATGGACCTGGCGGCGAACAGCGGCGCGCCGATGGTCGGCCTCATTGACTCCGGCGGCGCGCGCATCCAGGAAGGCGTCCTCAGCCTCGCCGGTTACGCAGACATCTTCCTTCGCAATGTGCGCTCATCGGGCGTCATACCTCAAATATCTGTCATCCTCGGTCCAGCCGCCGGAGGCGCGACCTACTCCCCTGCTCTTACGGACTTCATATTCATGGTCAAGGGCACCGGGCAGATGTACATCACTGGCCCCGACGTAATCAAGGCAGTCACCGGCGAAGTTGTCACGCACGAGCAGCTAGGCGGCGCGGACAGCCACGCATCCCGCAGCGGCGTTGCCCACTATTCCCTCGACTCAGAAGAGACCTGCCTTGGAGAAGTGCGGCGTCTGCTGGGCTTCCTGCCGCAAAACAACATGGAAGACCCGCCTCGCTACGATGCTTTCGACGACCCGACGCGCAGCGATGATGAACTCCTGTATATCATTCCGGATAACGCGAATGCGCACTACGACATGACGCAGATCATCGGGCACGTAGTAGATGACGGCGACTTCATGCAGGTGCATGAGGCATTCGCTCGCAACGTGATTGTGGGATTCGCCCGAATGGACGGCAGGAGCGTGGGCGTCGTCGCGCAGCAGCCTTCCCACCTCGCGGGAGTGCTGGACATAAACGCCTCCGATAAGGCAGCTCGCTTCGTGCGCTTCTGCGACGCGTTCAACATACCGCTAGTAACATTCATCGACGTGCCGGGATTCCTGCCGGGCGCAGATCAGGAGTATGGCGGCATCATCCGGCACGGCGCAAAGCTCATCTACGCCTACGCGGAGGCAAGTGTGCCCAAGATAAGCGTACTCACCCGCAAGGCGTATGGCGGCGCGTACATCGTGATGAGTAGCAAGGGATTGCTGGGAGACATAAACTACGCCTGGCCCACCGCCGAGATAGCAGTAATGGGACCTGAAGGCGCGATCAACATCATCTACCGCGACGAGATTTCTTCCGCCGACGATCCGGACGCAATCCGCAATCAGTTGGTACAGGATTACGCCGATAGGTTGGTAAACCCATACATAGCCGCCTCGCACGGCTTGATTGACGATGTTATCGACCCCGCCGACACCAGGAGCAAGATTATCAGCGCGCTGGAAATGCTGGAGAACAAGCGCGAAGAACTCCCGAAACGCAAGCATGGGAGTATTCCACTCTGATGTCTGCCTCCCCACACAGCCTTGAATCAAGGAAATTCGCCGCGATTGTCGCAGCGGTGCAGGCGTTTCTCGAAGGCGAGCAGAGTGGAGCACATCGCAGAGCAGACGGTATAAGCGCCTGGCGACGGCAATCTTCTCCCGCGTCCGGCGATGCCTTCACTGGAAGGCATCGTTCTTGGACAGGGCGAGATTAGGCGACCGCTAAGAGTGGAGTCTATGGCTTCAAATCCGGTAAAAATAACCGACACTACGCTCAGGGATGGCCATCAGAGCGTGATGGCAACCCGTCTGCGTCTCGAAGACATGGTTGACATCGCTCCAACTATGGATGACGCGGGCTTTGACGCCATGGAAGTCTGGGGCGGTGCGACATTCGATGCAGCAACCCGCTTTCTCGGAGAGGACCCTTGGGAGCGCCTGCATACGCTGAAAAGTCTGATGCCGAAAACGCCGCTATCCATGCTGCTGCGCGGTCAATCTCTCGTGGGCTACCGTAACTACGCCGATGATGTGGTTGACGCTTTCGTTGCGCAGTCCGCAGACGCAGGCATCGACATTTTCCGCGTATTCGACGCACTCAACGATCCGAACAATGTGCGGCGGGCGACGGAGGCGGTCAAGCGAGCAGGCAAGCACCTTCAGCTCGCAATATGTTACTCGGTTACGGAAGAAGGCAGGCTTGGCGGCCCCTACTACAACCTGGACTACTACCTCTCCAAGGCAGATCAGTTCAATGAGATGGGTGCGGACAGCATCTGCATCAAGGATATGGGCGGCCTTCTCGCGCCTTATGACGCCTACACACTCGTCAGCGCGCTCAAAAAAACGGTTGACGTTCCCCTCCAGTTGCACAGCCACTACACTAGCGGCATGGCGACAATGACCGCGCTAAAGGCAATAGAAGCTGGAATAGACGGCGTGGACACCTGCTGCGCCCCTCTCGCACTCCGCACGGCGCAGCCCGCAATCGAGCCTCTGATATTCACCCTGCGCGGCAGCGACAGGGAGCCGCGTGTGAATTTTGACAAGGTGCTGCAGATTGACGACTACTTCGAGCGCATACTGCCCAAGTACCGCCGTCATCTGGAAAGCGCCCGAATATCGGTGATAGACGCCAGAGTGCTCTATCATCAGATACCCGGCGGAATGATGAGCAATCTCGCATCCCAGTTGCGCGAGGCGGACTCTCTAGACAGGCTGGATGAGGTTTTAGAAGAGATACGACACACACGCAGGGACTTGGGCTACCCGCCGCTGGTCACGCCATTGAGCCAGATGACCGGCGCCCAGGCCGTCAACAATGTGCTGTCCGGGCGTTACGCTACGATTACGGGCGCCGTTAAAGACTACGTGGCTGGCAAGTTCGGCAATCCCCCGGGCGAGATCGCGCCCGAACTCCGCGCCAAAGCTCTGGGAGACAAACAGACTCCAGATACAGAATCCTCCGATCTGCCGCCGGAAATGGGCGCCGCACGAGACGCCGTCAGTAGCATAACGACAGATATCGAAGACGTGCTGACCTACGCACTCTATCCCGCGACAGGCATGAAGTTCCTCCGTATCAAGCACGGCTTGGACCCGATGCCCGACGAGATGAAGCCGGACAAAGACGCAGACAAATCGAGCATTACAGAAGACGCACCCGCGCCGTCAGCCCTCCCTGAAAGACCGCGCAGCCGCCATACCCGCACATTCAACGTGTACATTGGCGACGAACGCTTTGAAGTGGAAGTCGAACCGCATACGCCCGAACACGGTATGCGCATCGCTCCCCCGCCACCTGCGACGCCCTCGTCTGTTGCGCCGCCCGATTCCGGTCCTCATTCCCAACAACAGCCGTCTCCCCCACCAAGTGCCGCACCCGAAACTTTAACTGACGAAGTTCCGCTCACGGCGCCGATACCGGGTGTCGTGCTTCGGTATTCTGTGGAGATCGGGCAGAGCGTCCAAGAGGGCGATTCGATCGTTGTACTCGAGGCAATGAAAATGGAAAATACGCTGCCGTCGCCAGCCAGCGGCACGGTCAAGGCGCTGGTCGCTGATCTAGGCGCAACTGTTGCAAAAGACGCCATACTCGCTGTAATCTCAATATGAGCAATCGTTAACAAACATTAAACTGTCGGCAATGAAAAGAACCGTGCCGACATTCGAAAGGAGCCGGCGTGGACAATTCACAAGCAATAGAGGCCGCAAAGCAGCATTTCGGAACTGTACTGGAGCAGCAGCTTGAACGGGTCGAACGGCTGAAGGAAGAAGGCGACTGGGTTGACTACTCAACCCTCAGCCCCATTATCATCGGCATGCTCGGCGGAGACGGCATCGGCCCCACAATCAGCGACGAAACGCAGAAGGTGCTGGAGTACCTCCTGCGAGACCGGGTTGCGGCAGGCAAGGTCCAATTCAAGGTCATCGACGGGCTCACCATCGAGAACCGCGCCGCGAAGATGCAGTCCATCCCTGATGACGTGCTTGAGGAAATCAGGCAGTGCCACGTAACTCTCAAGGGCCCGACCCACACGCCGGAGCGGGGCGACGGCTGGCCCAATATCGAGAGCGCAAATGTCTCGATGCGCAAAGAGCTCGACCTGTTCGCGAATGTGCGTCCCGTGCGCGTGCCCAGCCAGGGCATCGACTGGACATTCTTCCGTGAGAACACCGAGGACTTGTACGCGGTCGGCAGCCAGGGCATCAATGTTTCCGAGGACCTCGCCATCGACTTCCGCGTAATCACCAGCCAGGGATCGGAGCGCATCATCGACGCGGCTTTCGCCCACGCGCAGCGCACGGGCAAAGAGCGCGTTACGGTCGTCACGAAGGCGAACATCGTCAAGACTACTGACGGCAAATTCCTCGACATCGCGCGCAAGGTGAGTGAGCGATACCCCGGCATCGAGTGGGATGGCTGGTACATCGACATCATGACCGCCGCACTCATCAACCCGGCGCGCCAGAGGGACTTCCAGGTTCTGGCGCTCCCGAACCTGTACGGCGACATCCTGACCGACGAAGCCGCCCAGATTCAGGGCGGCGTTGGCACGGCAGGCAGCGCGAACATCGGCAAGCGCTACGGCATGTTCGAGGCGATTCACGGCAGCGCGCCGCGTATGGTCGAGACCGGCAGGGCGCAGTTCGCAGACCCCAGTTCGCTGGTTCGCGCAGGTGCGATGATGCTTGAGCACATCGGCTTCGAGGACATTGGTGCTAAGCTGCACAAGGCTCTTGACATCTGCGGCCAGTACGAGCGCAAGATGGTGATGACAGGCCGTGACACCGGCGTCACAAGCGCCGAGTTCGGCGAGTACATCATGCGGACTGTCGAAGACCCCAATGTGGAGGCGCGCTGGGACGAGTATGTCAGCAAGGAAGGCTAAACGCTAGGTAAGTCAGTAATCAGCCCCCTTGAGCACAGGTTCAATGCGCTGCAAGGGGGCGTTGTTTGAACAAGTGCTAGAATTATAAGTGATTCGGGAGAATAGAACCAATGCGAAGCAAAGTAACGGTTGTGGGAGCCGGCAACGTAGGCGCGACTGCCGCGCAGCGCATATTCGACAGGGGATACGCCGATGTGGTGCTCGTTGACATCGTCGATGGTCTTCCACAGGGCAAGGCGCTCGACATTCTGGAGTCAGGACCTGTGTTAGGCTCTGACGCCACGATTGTAGGCACCAACGGCTACGAGGAGACCGCAGACTCTGACATCGTAGTCATCACCTCGGGCATAGCCCGTAGGCCCGGTATGAGCCGCGACGACCTGCTCCTGACTAACATGCGCATCGTCAGCAGCGTGGTCGGAGATGTGGTCGAGCATTCGCCGAACAGTATCCTCTTGCCGGTAACGAACCCGCTGGACGCTATGGCACAGCGCACGCATCAGGTCAGCGGTTTCCCCAAGAACCGCATAGTAGGCATGGCCGGCATCCTCGACACTGCGCGATTCCGCACGTTCCTTGCGGAAGAACTAAGTGTGTCAGTTAATTCAATCGAAGCGTATGTGCTTGGCGGTCACGGTGATACTATGGTCCCCGTCGTTGGAAGCACCACAGTTGGCGGCATTCCCGTTGCCAACCTAATCGAGGCCGACCGCCTTGAGGAGATAGTGCAGCGAACGCGCGACGGCGGCGCTGAGATTGTCAATTACCTGAAGACCGGAAGCGCCTACTATGCGCCGTCCGCGTCCATCGTGCAGATGGTCGAGGCAATCCTGTTCGACAAAAACGAGATTCTGCCCTGCACCACTCTGCTGGAAGGCGAGTACGGAATCAACGATCTGTTCGTGGGCGTACCTGTCAAGCTTGGCGCCAGCGGCGTCGTGGAGGTCATCGAGTTCGAGCTGACCGACGACGAGATGGCAGCATTGAAGCAATCCGCCGACTCCGTACAGGAACTGGTGGATGTAATGGCTGAGGCGAGCTGACGGCGGCAGCATAGCGAAGGCTGACCGCTTGCCGCAGCGCTCACGGCGCCGGTACTTCAATCGGTGCAAGCTCTATGTGAGGTCGGCATGAGGTTCCCTTGGGCAAATACGCTGCTTCTGGCGCTGATAGCCGTCGAGCTGGTCAGCGGCTTTTTCGGGCTGGTCTCCGGCTCGCCCGATGAAGCCATCTTCATCCTTGCGCACAGGATAGCGGGATGGGGCATCGTCACCGTCCTGGCGTGGAAAGCCGCGAACGTCCTGGCTTCTCTGCGCTGGCCCCGGGCAGCCACGCCCCGAACGGCGTCCCTCGTGCTTGCGCTCGCGCTGACTGCGACTCTGCTGCTAGGCTTCGTATGGTCCTTCATCGGTCCGATCTCATTCTGGCTCTTCAGTGGTGTCAGTTGGCACATCTACATAGGCGGCGCGCTCGTCCCCATCCTGATTTGGCATGCCACCTACCATACGCGCGGATTCCCGCTGCGCTTCTGGGCAGAAAGGCGCTCTTTTCTTCGATTGGCAGGGCTGGTGATTGTAGGCGCAGCGCTGTGGCGCGCAGGAGAGGTTGCGGCAAGTGTGGGCGGACTAAGCGGGGCGACTCGACGGTTCACAGGCTCCTACGAAGCGGGCAGCTACACGGGCAACGCCTTCCCGCTAACATCGTGGCTTAACGACAATCCGGGTCCTATCAGCCCAACCGAATGGAGGCTTAGCATCGGCGGTGCAGTTGCGAATCCAATGAGACTGCGATACGAAGAGATTGCGTCCGACGCCGAAATCACGGCAACGATAGATTGCACGGGAGGCTGGCACTCAACTCAGGCGTGGCGCGGAATCGCACTCGCCGATCTGCTGGAAGCGGCACAGCTTGACGAGAATGCGAGCAGCGTCACCGTGCGCTCGGTTACCGGCTACTATCGCAAGTTCTCTATCGCGGAAGCGAATAGCTACATCATCGCCACGCAGGTGGGCGACGAGCTGCTATCGCATGGGCACGGGTTTCCAGCTAGGCTGGTAGCGCACGACAAGCGTGGCTTCGAGTGGGTCAAGTGGATCACTGACATTGAAGTGAACCGCACGGGCAAGTGGCTGCAGCCACCACTACCCCTCCAATAACAACGGACACAGATCTAGAGCATAAGATAGGATTAGGTCGGGCTAAATGGCGACTGAAGAACAGATACAGATAGTAATGAACGCTCTTGCTGACGCGATACC
This sequence comes from Dehalococcoidia bacterium, assembly GCA_965222145.1. Classification (GTDB taxonomy): domain Bacteria; phylum Chloroflexota; class Dehalococcoidia; order Lucifugimonadales; family JADFKI01; genus Bin90. Next base: position 1,476,737 of record CBDCTG010000001.1, read on the forward strand.
CTGCCCGTCGTGCGGCGTGCGCGTGCGATTCGGAGACCTTGAGTGCCCACGCTGCGGCGAGGACATCTACGACGACCTCAAGGCGTGGGCAAAGCAACTAATTGACGAAGTTTACGCAGTTGACTAAGGCGACACCCCCATCGTCGATAGCATTCGCTTCGTCGTGACGATGTGCCGATTGAGCCGCATGGCAGCAGGATCAATACCGAGCGCAAGACCGATCATCTGCGGCAAGTGAAGAATCGGCAGGTCGATTGGCTGCTGCGCCTGCTTTGCCGCTTGCGGCTGATAGCCGTCCAGATTGAGATGGCACAGCGGGCATGGCGTAACCATCGCATCCGCTCCCCTGCCTTTCGCGTCAAGCGTGTGGTTGGATACCATCTTCATGGAATTGGTCTGGTTGATGGTGAGAATGGGAAAGCCGCAGCATAGTGTCTTGCCGGGGAAGTCAACGACAGTCGCGCCCACCGCCTCGATGACCTGCTCCAGCGCGCCCAAGCGTTCCGGATTCTCTGCAAATCCCAGCGCCGAACTTGGGCGCACGAGATAGCAGCCGTAGAAGGGCGCAGCCTTGAAGCCGGTCAGCGGGCGCACCACCATCGACTTCAGCTTGTCGATGCCTATATCCTCGACGATTATCCAGAGCAGATGCTTAGGATCAGCAGTGCCCTTATACTCCAGGCCCTCTTCGGCGAGGTCCTCGTTGACAGAAGACAGGTAGTCGGCGTCAGCCGTAAGGCGTTGGTTAGCCTGTGACATCACGCCCTGACATGTGCTGCATATCGTGAGGAGCGGCAAGCCTGAGCGTTCGGCGAGCGCGAAGTTGCGCGCATTGAGCGTGTCCCCTAGGCGCTGGTTCTTCTCCTGAAGCACGCCGGCGCCTGTGCATGACGCAGATTGCATCGACTCAGCGTCGAGTTCGATGCCCAGCTTGCGGCAAACTTCTATGGTCGAATTGTAGAGTTCGGGGGCAGCGCCCTGCGCGACGCAGCCCGGATAAAAGGCATATTTCATTTTCTGCTTTCAACCTTCTCGCGGTTTTCGACTTTTTCAAAGATCCGCTGTACATTCTCGGCGCCAGGCCGCTTCTTGTGAATCAGCGGCGGAACCTTGCCGACCTTGAATGACCGGGCGGCAACGGGAATGAGCTTAATCATCTCTTTAAAGTTTGTCTTGCCGAATGTGTTGACGACAAGACTTGTCTCGTCGAGCCAGCCGCTGTGTTCCACGGACTTCGCAAAAGCCTCAGCGTGACGCGCGCCATAAGTGTTGGTGTAGCCTGCTTCTATCGCCTTGTCGCGCAGAGACATTATGCGATCCATCGGCGCGACGCCCTTGGGACAGACTTCAACACACTGCATACAGCGCGTGCAGTCCCAGATGCCACCATACTCGTTCAGACTGCCTAGGCGAGCTGTATCGGCATCATCGCGCGGGTCCGCGACGAAACGATATGACTTCGCCAGTGCCGCCGGTCCCACAAAGTTCTTATCCACCTCAAGCGATGTGCAGTCGGACACGCATGCGCCGCACATGATGCAACTCATTACACCCGCAAGATGCACCATATCCTCGTTGGGCGCGATGTGCTCGGCTTCGGGAACCGGGCCGTCATGCTGCAACCATGGCTGTATGGCGCGCACCTTGTCCCAGTGAATCGCCATATCCGTCACGAGGTCCTTGACGACGGCCATATTGCCCATCGGCTCGACCATAATGGGCGCGCCGTCTCGCATGACATCGATGACCTTTGTGTTGCAGGCAAGTCCCGCCTGTCCGTTGATTCGCATTCCGCAAGACCCGCAAATCGCGCTGCGGCATGAGCATCTGAGTGTCAGGCTCCCATCCATCTCCTCACGAATGCGTATCAGACCATCGAGCACAGTGGACGACTCGTCCATATCAAGCGTGTATGACTGGAAATGAGGAGCTCTGCTGCCCTCTTCAGGGTTGAATCGCTTGACGCTAAAAGTTACTTTCATCTAATCAATCCTCAGATGCGCACAACTATGCGTTCCATCGTGCCGGTTGGCTCGCAGGCGCGCTAGTAGCTGCGAACCTGCGGCTCCCAATCCGTAATCACCACGGGCATGTACTCTATCTCAGGCCCGTCATCAGTGTGCCTCACCAGTATATGGCGCAGCCAGTTCTCGTCGTCCCTGTTAGGTGCGTCGGTTCGCGTATGCGCTCCCCTGCTCTCCTTACGCTCGATCGCGGAAAGCGCAATCGCCTCCGCGCAGTCCAGCATAAAGCCTAATTCCAGCGTAAACAGCAGGTTCGTGTTAAATGTCTTGCTCTTGTCCTGCACCGCAACATAGTTGAACCGTTCGCGAAGGCCGCGCAATTCTCCTAGAGCCGTCTCCATGCCATCCTGTTCGCGGAAAACGGCAAGGTGCTCATTCATGGTGTCACCCATTTCCCGCCGAATCTTTCCGAACATCTCACCATTGATATCATTGTCGAGCAGTCGCTGAATATTGATGCGATCACTCTCCGCAGAAGCGTCCGTAACTGTGCCGCTGTGCGACTTCGACTTCGACACCTGTGCAGCATGCTCCCCGGAACGTCGGCCAAACACCAGTGTATCGAGCAGCGAGTTTGCGCCGAGCCTGTTGCCCCCGTGAACACTTACGCAAGCAGCCTCTCCCGCGGCGTACAGCCCCGGAACCTCCGTCTGCCCATCAACGTCCGTCTTGATGCCACCCATCTGGTAGTGCATCCCGGGCCGTATGGGTATCGGTTCTTGCAGCAGGTCAACATTGGCGAAGTCGCGCCCGATCTCGCGAATCTGGCTCAGGCGCTCGTTTATGACCGCCTCACCAAGATGCCGCACATCCAGCAATACGCAGCCGTCAATGCCCCTGCCCGCGTTGATTTCCGTCTGCTCCGCGCGAGACACGACATCGCGGGAGGCAAGCTCCATCATATTTGGTGCATACCTCTCCATGAATCTCTTGCCCTCGGAGTTGAGCAGGTATGCGCCCTCGCCCCGTGCTCCCTCAGTGATGAGCACGCCGCTCCCCTTGAGCGTTGTCGGATGGTACTGCACCATCTCCATGTCCATAAGCGATGCGCCAACCTGGTACGCAGCCGACATGCCGTCGCCGGTGCAGATAAGAGCGTTGGTGCTCGGCTCGAAGACACGCCCGAGCCCGCCGGACGCCATTATGATCGTCTTGGAGCGAACCACATGGATTTCGCCGCTGCGAATCTCCATGATGACTGCGCCCGCGCACTCGCCGTCCTCCACGATGAGAGAAAGCAGAAACCACTCCTCATAGATGCGGACACCCGCCTTCATAACCTGTTCGTACAGCACATGCAGCAATGCCTGGCCGGTGAAGTCCGATACAAAGAACGTTCGCGCCTGCCGCTGCCCCCCGAACGCCCTTGTACCCAGGCGTCCTTCTTCGTCACGGTTGAAGATAACTCCCATGTGCTCCATGGATATTACTTCGCTACCAGCCTCCTGGCACATTATTGAAATTGCGTCCTGATCGCCGAGATAGTCGCTGCCCTTGATGGTGTCGTAGGCATGCTCCCGCCAGTCGTCTCCCCTGTCCGTAAGTGCCGCGTTAATGCCGCCCTGCGCCGCGTTCGAGTGACTGCGAACGGGATGCACCTTGGTCACGACTGCCACATCAGCGCCAGCTTCCACAGCAGAGAGTGCGGCGCGCATTCCTGCGAGCCCCGCGCCAATTATCAGCACATCATGGTCGAACATATTCGATACCTCAAACGAATTAATGTCTGATGAAAGTTACCATATTGCGCCTGCTTTCACAAGGTAAGCAAGCCGTTTCTTGCATCGTAACCACATCTACGGAGCGGCCGGATATTTCATTGCTCGCCCAGTCAGAAGCAAACAAGAGGCTGCGAAAGCGACGCCTCCACGCCATTGAAACATCTACGGCGCCGGGCATATCGGCAACTCAGGATCTGTCTCGACGACACCTTTCATGCCGAATGGAATGCAGCCAGTGATCTGGTTACGCCTCAAATCGGTGTACTCCAACTTGGTCAGTTTAGCCAACGATGTCGGGATCTGTCCCGTAAGCTGATTGTCTTCCAGGTCCAACTCTCTCAGTTCTTGCAAATTGCCCAATCCCGAGGGAATCCCGCCCTCTAATTCGTTGAAGCTCAGGTACAGGATTTCCAGGTTAGCGATGTCGCCCAGCTCCGGCGGTATCTCCCCCGTCAAGTGGTTCCTATGGAGCTGCATATCCTTCAGATATGGCAGTTTACTCAGCTCCTTCGGAATATACCCGGTCAGGTCGTTATTGTAGAGGTAGAGATCTCTCAGATTGGTGAGATTGGCCAATTCTACTGGTATGTTTCCGGTCAGAAAATTACTTCCTAGTCCCAGCCTCTCAAGACTGCCAAGGTTGCCCAACTCGCGAGGTATTTCGCCCGTCAAGACATTTCCGGCGACATCAAGTACCCTCAGACTGTCTATATCTCCCAACTCGCTTGGGATACGACCACTTAGCCCGAATCCACCGAAGAGTCATGGTATCTCTGCCGGAGCGTGGGTGAAGGACGCGGCAAGGTGGCGGTGCGGGTATGATGCCGACGCTGGAGCGTTCTGAAGGTCCCCGGTCGTGATGTTGAACGCCAATGGAGGCCCACAGTGGCGATTGTGGGTGAAGTTGACGAATCGGTGAGCAGCAGGGGATACTCACGGTCCGGTCCGGCGCGAGTCTGGGGATGAGATGGGTTATGGAGTGTATGGTGGGCAGTCGTCGCCGCTGCCGTCAGCTGTCAGCTCGGTAACGGAATGGTTCGCAGTCTGGCCAGAGCGCGGCCGAACTGTGTTTCCCAGGGCCAGCGCTGGGGAAGATGCAGGGTGAGACGGCGTGCCGAGCGTGTAAGCCGTCCGGCGAGGGAGAAGAATCGTCTGCGCAAGGTCTTGGTGGTGGAGGCTCGTTCTTCCAGTCCGATGCGGGAGGTCCAGCGAGCCAGATTGTGAGCCATCACCTGCACGGCCAACCAGGCGGCGTTGGCTGCGAAGCGCCCTGAGGGCAGATGGTTCAGTCCTACGCCGTACTTCAGGTCGCGGATGGCGTTCTCCACCTCGGCGTGGCGGCGATGGTCGGCCTCCAGTTGGAGGGTGTCGCCCTCTCGGTCCGTGATGAAACCGTGATAGCTGTAGTTGGTGAAGAGCGCCAGTTGAGAGCCGGGCGTGGGCTTCACTCTGCGGACGATGAGTCGCACTGGTGCGGCGTCGGGCTTGCTCTCGAAGGGAGTGTAAATGGTCTCGGCCACATCGGCTGTGCCGTCCATCCAGTAGGGTATGGGTGTCCAGTCCGTCTCTGGTATGGCCTCGATGAGATTGCGCAGTCGGGGGTGCTGTCGGACGGTGATGGAGAAGCGGACATCCATCTTGCGACAGACGGCAACGATGGTGTGGGCATAGAAGCCGCTGTCGGCCCGCACCGTGAGCGCTCCCGTGGCTCCGGCGTAGCGCACTCGCGCCACCGTCTCCCGCAGGAAGTTGGCTGCGCCCCGGGCGGTGTTGGCTCGGCCCTTGCGCAGTCGTGCCATCAGCACGTCGCCGGTTCCTGAGGCAACGGCCAGCAGCGGATGATAGCCCCGCTGGCCGGTGTAGTTGTGATGGCGCGCTCCCTCCTTTGCCAGTCCATAGGTCTCGCAGACCGTCGAGTCTATGTCGATCGTCAGAGGCGAGTCCTCGGGGCCTGCCCCGGCGTCCCAGGCACGCGCCAGAAACTCTCGGCTCACCCGGTCCAACTGTCGCACATGTCCCCAGCGGAAACTGCGTAGGAATGTCCCCAGCGTGGATGGAGCCTTGACCACACAACCCAGTACCGAGGAGGTCCTGCCCGCCCGCAACACGTCGGCATCGTCAATGCAGTCGCCACCGACCAGAGCCGACGCCACCAGGGTCAGTATCTTGTCCCCGGTGTTGGCCCGCCCCGGGGCGTCGCCCAGGTCAACGTGGTTGTCGACGAGTTGGCTCAGACCCAGACGCCCGGCCAGGGTGACCGGCAGGATCAGCCCGGCATTGGCTACCAGGCGGGGATCGTCGAAGGCGATTTGGATGCGGTCAGGGTGGTTACGTGGTAGCATCTGTTGGGTGCTCCTTTTCTGTGACAGGTTTTGTGTTGTAAAACCATTATCTCAGATTCAGAGGTGCACCCTTTTGCTTCTTCAGGAGGCCTCTCACACGCCCCCCTCGGTGGATTGGGGATTAGTGATCGCGCCCCTAAGCCCGAATCCACCGAAGACATTGACATGGTGAGGGTGGCGGGTTCATAAGAAGTGCTCCTTTGAATCTGGGATAATGGTTTTTGCCCATAAAACCAACCCGAAACAAGGAGCACTCAACAGATGTTACCACGCAACGACCCCGACCGCATCCGCATCACCTTCGACGACCACCGCCTGGTAGCCAATGCCGGGCTGATTCTTCCGGCAACACTGGCCCAGCGACTGGGACTGGGTGAACTCGTTGACCGTCACCTTGACCTGGGAGATGCCCCGGGTCGAGCCAACGCCGGCGACAAGCTGATGACTCTGGTTGCCTCTGCGCTGGTCGGGGGCGACTTGTATGTTGCATAAGCCCCACAGATGGGCCAATCTGTGGGGTGGGCGAGAGGGGCGCGTCGGTGACCGCTGGGTGAGCCGAGCTACTGCTCTGGACTGCACCGTGGGACAGTATGACACCCCTCTCGCCGCACTTGTCGCTCCGAACGGATACAAGGGCACCAGGCCCGCATCTGCAAGTGTGGAGGACATCAACCATTATTTCATCGGGAGGTCGAACATGGTAGTCACAGCCGGGGTTGACGTGGGCAAGGCCAGCCTGGACGTCTCAATTTATGAGGGTCCGGTGATACGATTTGACAACACGGTTAAAGGGATTGGAAAGCTGCTGAAGCACCTGAAGGCGCAGGACGTCACCGTGGCTGTGTGCGAGGCCACCGGTGGGTACGAACGAGTGCTGGTAAGCCGGCTGAGAAAGACCGAGATTGCGATGCACGTGGCCCACCCGAACCGTGTGCGCGCGTTCGCGAAGGCGTGTGGGTACGAAGCCAAGACCGACCAACGGGACGCCCAGGTGCTCTCACGGTACGGACAGGTATTTCCGGATGCACTAACACCGCAGCGTGAGCTTGAGCCAGAGCGTGAAGCGCTGCGTGACCTGCTCAGCAGGCGCCGGCAGTTTGTGCGGCAGCGAGCGCAGGAAAAGGGGCGCCTGGATAAGGGAATCACTTCTATCGCGACCAGATCTACAAAGCGTCACATCGCCTGGCTGGAAAAGGAAATAGCCCGACTGGATGTGGAGTATCAGGAGGCATTGGAGAAGTGTATCCCTTTCGCCGACCGTGCCACGCTGTACCGCACCGTGCCGGGCGTCGGGCCGCTTACCTCGGCCACATTGGTCGCCTACCTGCCGGAGCTGGGCTGTTGGGACAGTAAATCGCTGACTTCCCTGGTGGGGTTAGCTCCCTGGTCACGGGACAGCGGGAAGAAGCGGGGCAACCGTGCTATCAGAGGGGGGCGAGGCTCGGTGCGAAGTGCCCTGTACATGTGTGCTTGGTCGGTGATACGCCACGACAGCGAACTGCGCCGCTTTTATCAGAATCTCCGTCAACGGGGGAAGCCCGGCAACGTGGCGGTGGTGGCGGTCATGCGCAAGCTGCTGCTGCAGTTGAACGCGGTGGCACGTCGAGGGACACCCTGGGTCCCGAAGTCAGTACCAATCATGTCTTCTTAAACTCCGCTCAGGGCTTGACATTGAACACGGATACTGCATAGACGACGCTGACGCGCTGCGTTGTGGCGGGACCGGGCGGGTGCTGCGATGTGTGGTCAAGGCTCCATCCACCCTGGGGACCTTCCTGCGCAGTTTCCGCTGGGGCCACGTGCGCCAGCTGGACCGGGTGAGCCGGGAACTGCTGGCGCGTGCCTGGGACGCCGGGGCAGGACCCGGAGACTCGCCTCTGACGATCGACCTGGACTCCACCGTCTGCGAGACCTACGGACTGGGCAAGGAGGGAGCGCGCCATCACAACTACACCGGCCAGCGAGGCTATCATCCGCTGCTGGCCGTTGCCGCGGGAACCGGAGACGTGCTGATGGCGCGGCTGCGAGCGGGGCGGGCCAACACCGCCCGGGGCGCCGCACACTTCCTGCGTGAGACGCTGAGCCGGGTACGCCACGCCGGAGCCACGGGACAACTCACCGTGCGGGCCGACAGCGGCTTCTACACCCACGACATCGTCACCGTCTGCCGCAGCAACGATGTCCGCTTCTCCATCACCGTCCGCCAGTACCGGAGTCTGCGCGATCTCATAGAGGCCATACCAGAGGCGGACTGGACGCCCATACCCTACTGGATGGAGGGCACAGCCGACGTTGCCGAGACCACTTACACGCCCTTCCGGGGTGAGCCTGACACCACACCGGTGCGCCTCATCGTCCGAAGGGTCAGGCCCACGCCCGGCTCCCAACTGGCCCTGTTTGCCAGCTACAGCTATCACGCCTTCATCACGGACCGAGAGGGCGACACCCTGGAACTGGAGGCCGACCATCGCCGACACGCCGAGATCGAGAACGCCATCCGCGACCTGAAGTACGGTGTGGGACTGAACCATCTGCCCTCAGGGCGCTTTGCCGCCAACGCCGCCTGGATGGCCGTGCAGGTGCTGGCCCACAACCTGGCCCGCTGGACCTCCCGCATCGGTCTGGGGGAGCAGGTGGTGACCACCAGGACCCTCAGGCGACGCTTCTTCGCCCTGGCCGGACGGCTTACACGCTCGGCGCGCCGTCTCACTCTGCATCTCCCGCAGGGCTGGCCTTGGGGGAACCTGTTCAGCGGAGCCCTGGCGCGACTGCGCTCCCTGCCAGCCCCTGTCTGACGGCGGTGCCGGGAAACGGTACGCCAACCTCATCCTCATCGACCGGCCAGACCAGGGCCTCCTCAACTCGCGCCGGCCAGACCGGCGACGGTTCCCCGCCGCCTCCGGAGGATCCGTCGGTGCTCCCCACCCCTGCCAGTGGCTGTCCAGTGACCCACTGGCGGTTCCTCCTACCCGAAATCCGCCCGGATCATCGCGTTCCCGGTTCCATCCTGTCCCGTTACAGCACTGTCACAACGTGCTTCGGTGGATTCGGGTTAAGGGAGCGCCATCTGCAGCCAAACTAGCCTGGACGTGCCCGAATAACATGAGGAGGCTGCCAAGCTCAGGTTCACCGAGATCTTCGCAAGGATAACGGAGCGGACAACCGACGACGATGTTGTCGGTAAAGACTTTCATATCTAGAAAGGGTAAACCTCCGCCAAGCGTCGAAAGGTCGCGCACCTGATCGTATGCCTTTGACAGGGAATGCTTGACCCTCTGAAGGAATTCACCTTCCTTGCCGCGTCTGAATGCCCGCTCCGTCTTGTCGCGGAAACCGAGTATATCGGCATAGCAGACGATTGCACGGCGCAGCTGGGGCGAGTTCGGATTCCAACTCATGGTTAAGGAGTACCTCCAAAATCATAGATGTAAGGAAAGGTCCTACTGCGAGCGACTCTTCCACAGAGGTGGCATTTCAGCCGAGCGTCTCTCGCGCCTGTCCTTTGAAAATCATTGCCTAGTCCTTGGCTTCTTTCGGACATGGGGTGCGCTTGACACGCCATACAGTAAGAAACTGATTGAGCATCATATGTGACCACAGACTACGGCTGCAAGCCAACCGGTGGGCTGCCATAACCAAACCGCTCTTTAACTCGACTTTCGACTAACTTACCTTCTCAAGCGGATAGTGGGACGTCTGCTGGTGCCGTGTTCGGTTGCTCTTTCTGAGTGTCGTTACAGGCACCGGCTTGTAGCCCAGAGCGCAGCTCTACTCTTTGCGTTTCTCAGCGCTCTCTGACGGTGCTGCTCCTCGTAGTACGCCGCGCCCGCGTCCACATACTTCTGTCCGTACTTGAGCATCGAGTATATGATCCGAGCCAGCTTGTGGGCCGTAGCCGTTATCGCCTTCGGAGCGCCCAACTGAGCCTTCTTCCTGCGCAGGAATGCCCCCAGCGCACTGTCCGAGCGGTGCAGCGCGTTGGCCGCCAGGCGCAGTGCCGTAGCCGCTCTGTTCGCACTCGGTTTCGTCCGCGAACTCATCACCCTGCCTCCGTTCACCCCGTTGTTCGGAGTAAGCCCCAGCCACGATATCGAGAACACGAGGCTTATCGACAAGCAGGTAGAGGGCGTGACTGGTTAGGGTGATCCGGCGGATGAACGTGTGAGAATATGGCGCGACGGGATTGCGCGCCTTCGTGAGCGGGCAAAAGAGGAAGGGTTTTTCAACCAAGATGTGCGTCTACTCTATCTGGACAAGCCAATTGCGTTCAGTCAGACACCATTGACGAAGAAAACTTACAACGGCGCAGACCCACCCAAGAAGATACTAAATCAGATACCAAAGAGGTTTCTCACTGACATTCGGCGAACTACTCACGGCTGCTATATCCGGCCACCGGTAGAGCAGGATGCCCCGGGCTTTGGGAACCGCGACGACGGGCATGGAAGTTGTCGACGCCAAACTTGAGTACCACGATGGGCTTCTGAACTGGTTGCGCCACAACTCGGCGCGGATCGGCAACAATCTTCGCTTCGTCGCCGATGGTGCCGTCGAAGAGGCTGAAGAGGCACGCCAGCGGATGCCGCCGGTACCCACGAAACCGCCGGTCATTCAGCAGTGGGAGGAAAAATATGGAAGGTAGGGAACGGACAAGTCAAAGGGCTCTTGGATAGCGGTTGGCGCAGGTGTCGGGATCGATGTCTCGGTGTACCTAACGATAATGATCATCGTGGTGGCGATCATCTCAGCGCGCGTGCAGATGGAGTACAATAACTACCTGATGAATGAGATCCTCAAGACTGAGCAGAGAGGGATAGGGTGATGCAGTGGGACAGGAGACTAGGGCCTGTTGACATTCAGTCTGCAACTACCTTCTTCAAGCCAAGTGCGGGTATAATGTTAACCTAGGAATAGAAGGTATTTGGATACACGGCGGCGAGACCACTGCTGCACTTTAGCGAGATAGGAGGCTTCACACTTCACGAAGTGTTGCCCTACGACGTTCATTGGAGACAATTAGGGCTGATATACTGAAATTGGGGTGTGTCACGCCTTTTGCAATAAAGGAAATATTACATGATTGCTAAATCGAGGACCGAGAAAATCGTGGTTTTGCGTGGTTCGGTACGTGAAATCGACAAGGGCACTAAGTCTTTCCAACTTCAACCCATCTACGGCAACAATGTGCAGGTGATTGCGTCGAATAGGATTTTCGATGACCTAGACCACGTGTTGAATGAAGGATCGGACCATGTGCGGATACTGGTCAAGGGAATAGGCGTATATCGGGCAGATGAGTTGGAATATCTAATGCAAGTAGATAACATCAGCCCGCTCAACCCGCTTGATGTTACGGCACAGTTAGACGAGTTTCGGCATCTTAAAGATGGCTGGGGGGACGGGATACAGCATCCATCCGGCTGGGGTGACGGATACGGCAAAGCGCCAAGCCACGACGCGCTTGACTGGCTTGCCGACATATTCGCGCGCGAATACCCCGATGACCTACCGCTCCCTCGCATATACCCAACGCTTGAAGGTGGCGTGCAGATGGAGTGGAGGCTTGGGCAGTATGACATCAACCTTGAAGTGGACTTTAATGACCATGTTGGCGAATGGAATTGGGTTGACTTGAACTCGCAAGAAGAAGGCGAGAGCACGCTGAATATGACCGACACGGATGGCTGGAATTGGGTCACCGATGAATTGCGTCGCTTCAGCGGAGTCGCAAATTGAATTCAGACACCTTGCTACTTCGTCAGGTTCACCCGAATTGGGTTAGAGCAGGCTTACCGACTTCGCAAGTATTCACACCGACGCCGAAGGACGAAATGCGACTTTCAGTCTATGATGGAGATGAAATCAACGCGGCTTCTTCTTGGGAACACTACAACAGTCAGGGGTTATCTTCGGATGGCGTAATCGCAGTTATGATTGAAGAGTGTGAATGCCTCGGATTAAAGGTAGTTTCCGACCCGCAACCAGGATCTCCCCACCATGTATTGATTGAATTCGGACGACTTAGCCGAAGCCGAGCGAAGCGGGTGGCGCAGCGATTGACGGCGGCGGCAATCGCACGTGGATGGCTGTTCCGAACGCACGGCAATCCGTGACCTTCAATGGGTTTGTGACCCTTCACACGAGGGTTTCGCAAGTCCAAAACCTGAATGTCAACACGCTCTAGTGGGTTTCTCATTCTGAGCGTCTGTCACGAAGATGATTTTCTTGAAATTGGCGGAGTCCGCGTCCAGCAATGTCTTTGCGTTCTGCAAAGGAAGAGGGTAGGAAGTGCCGCCCAGTTTCCCGCCGAATGCATTGATGTGCGTGTTCCAAGGCGCAGACGAGTGGTCGGTAAGTCCAAAGAGACTTTTTGGATTCGTTCCGAATGCGATGAGAGCCACCTTAGTGTTAGCCATGGTGGCATCGCGTACTCCTTCCAGCGCGGTCCGCACTTCCGGGAAGTCGCTGTCCATCGACCCGGAGTCGTCGATGACATAGACGATACTGGTAGTCATAGGAGTCGCGGTAGGAGTCGGAGTTTGTCTTGGCCCGTTTGCCGTCTGCGGCCCATTCCGCTCGCCTGCTGCCCGTGTGGGTCTGTGCAGGCTCCTCTCCAAAATCACCTCCGCAAGCTGTCCTCGATAGCCACGGCCGGCAGGCGTCGCAGTAGGAGTCGCGGTGGGTTGAGGCGTAGCTGTATGTATCGGAGTTGGCTCCGGCGTCGGTTCGGGCGCCGGAGCGACCGCAAATCTCAACGTGGTGGGTCGCCCGCAGCTCTCGCCGTTGCACGCTTCCAACCGCACTACCCACTCGCCGTAGTCGGACACCGTGAGGCTGGCGGCTGTGGCTGTGGCGATAACCTCATCCCCACTCTGGAAGCCCCCGCCGGGCCGCCGCCAGCGCAGCTTGTACGATGACGCGCCCTCCACAGAGTCCCACGCCGCGGCGATGCTCAACTCTCCCGGCGTGGAAGCGACGGCAAAGTTCTCCGGCACAGCCGGCGTTACCGCAACCTGCCGCGCGACGCCCTGCCCGCAGCTCTCGCCGTTGCACGCTTCCAACCGCACTACCCACTCGCCGTAGTCGGACACCGTGAGGCTGGCGGCTGTGGCTGTGGCGATAACCTCATCCCCACTCTGGAAGCCCCCGCCGGGCCGCCGCCAGCGCAGCTTGTACGATGACGCGCCCTCCACAGAGTCCCACGCCGCGGCGATGCTCAACTCTCCCGGCGTGGAAGCGACGGCAAAGTTCTCCGGCACAGCCGGCGTTACCGCAACCTGCCGCGCGACGCCCTGCCCGCAGCCTGCGGCGTTGCACGCCTCCAGCCGCACCACCCACTCGCCGTAGTTGGACACGCTGAAAGTCGCGCTGTTCGTCTCGACTTCCATCTGGTTGTCGGGCAGGAAACTGTGAACGCCGCGCTGCCTCCAGAGGATTTTGTAGTAGGTAGCCCGCTCCACCGCAGGCCAGGTGGCAGTGTACTCCAGCGAACCGGGAGCTACGGAAACATTCAGTCCGGTCGGTCTATCGGGTGGAGGGCCGGCGGCGGCGACTTCACCCTCGATAAATATCAAGGTGGCGGCAACCAACGCAATCACGAGGGTTAGTCCTAACCGACTCAGGGCGGTTGTAAGCATGACGATTTTCCTCTCAGTGTTAAGGCTTCGCTTAGCGACATGCTAAGAAGAAAAGGGTTCGGGTCAATAGCGGGGAACAATTGGTATTATGAACCTGTCTCGAAATATCCACGCAACCTAACCTCGACTTTGTACATTTCGGAGTAATCGAAGCATGCAGATATACGGACGCTCAAGCTACGTAGGCAAGGGAATCCACAAGACGATTGAACAAAGGCAGTGGGACTTTCGCCACATCAGGCTCGGACGGGGATGTGGATAAAGTCTGAGAAGCGAACCACAGATGCCGCCGCACCAGCGCAATGGCGTCGATGAAAGTAGGCTCACACTTCGCATACCAGGCGCACGAACGCAGGGCAACCGGGCGTTCGTGCCGCAGCAACCCGGCTGCGAGCGTAACCCAGGAGAATATTCCCAGCAGCAACGGAGTGGTGCGAGAGATAGCCTTGTCGGACCACTGGCGCTGAGTCTCTACTCCAAGGTGGGCGCGTACCTCCTGGAAGGTGACCTCGATGCGCCAGCGCAGTAGAAACCATTGGACGATCTGAAGGGGATCGGCCTCAGTATCGGTGCAGACCAGTGCCTGAGTCCTCATCTGGCAGAGCGGGTCTCCGATCAGCACCCATCTGATATGCACGGGAGGTCTTCCCCAGCGATACCAGACTGCGGTCTCGGATGTAATCTCCAGTGTGCGCGCCGGTCCGTCCTTCCAGGGCACAGATACCCGGGTCCAGGACACATCGGGGTTGTCCAGGAGTTCGATGGGAGAGGGCAGTCGCTGTCCCTTCAGGCGTGGTCTACCTATCTGACCGGGCATTCTGGGTGGAGCGGGCTCGAAGAGCGCAGCATCAAGCCTGAGTCCGCTGATGAAGGTGACTGGCTGGCGCAGGGACTGGCAGCTGTGCAGGAGTTCGAGCGCTGCGTATCCCCTGTCGGCCACGACGACTATGCGCCGGTCTGGCAGCCAGCGGCGCAGTTGGATAATCATCTGGCGCGCCCAATCCGTGATCTTCTTGTGCGGACGTCCCACCTTCTGATGGTAGCTCTCTGCCGGAGCCAGCGCAGTGAGGACGGGCAGCGCCCAGGTGCGATGCGCCCAGGGGATGTGCGTCAGCCACATCAGGCTGACCCAGCGCAGTCCACTCGCCCTGACCAGGTGCGACTCGCTTGAGCGCACGGCGTCTCGAAACACTCCCTTGGCGCTGATGCGACTGCCGCGTCTGCGTTCCAGCGTCTCGTCTATCCCGAACACCAGTGGTTCCCCATCCTGTGCAAGATGCTCGATGAGTAGCACAAGCAGCACACGGCTCATCTGCAATGAGGACCAGAGCGCTCTGTTGAGCACGTGGTGATACTTCGCGAAGCCGGCTTCGTCGCTGAGACCCATAACGCGTAGGGCAGACGTGATGGTGCGCTTGCGCGGGGCGAGGATGGCGCCGACGAGCAGTAGTTGCGCTTTCGCCCAGGTTCGTTGTCGGAACATGCTTGAGAAAGGCTGGAGCGCGGATATAATGGCATCGGGCAGGGTGAGCATAACCGAACCTCTGTGATGGGGTGGTTCGGTCATCTTACCCTGTTCTTATATCTTGTCTATACTCCGTATGAAATGTGCAAAGTCGAGTGGAGCACTTGTATGTTGTATTTGACTTGCAAACGTGACAGTTTGTGAGGTGGGTGAGAGGGGCGCGTCGTGAGCGACTGGGTGAGCCAGGCTGCTGCGCCGGGCTGCACCGTTTGGGAGTATGACACCCCTCCCGCCGCATTTGTGGCTCCGAACGGATACAAGGGCACGAGGCCCGCATCTACAAGTGTGGAGCACAAGGGCATAATACGCACGGAGGTCGGACTATGATAGTCGTAGCAGGCATAGATGTATCGAAGGCAACTCTGGAGGTGTCAGTTTCTGAAGGTCCCGTGCTCCGCTTTGAGAACAGCGCGACAGGCATTCGCAGGTTGCTCAGGCATCTGGAGCGGGCAGGTGTGACCAAGGCGGTGTGCGAGTTCACCGGTGGGTATGAGCGTCTTGTGGTAGGCAAGCTGAGGGAGACGGTGATCGGCGTAGAAGTGGCGCATCCGGTCAGGGTGCGCGCATTTGCCCGCGCGTGCGGATACGAGGCGAAGACCGACCCTCTCGATGCTCAGGTGCTGTCTCGCTACGGCGTGGTGTTCTCCGAGTCGGACACAACACAACCGGATGTGGATCCTGACCGTGAGGAGCTGCGTCAGCTGCTGAGCAGGCGTCGTCAGCTGGTGGAGCAGCGGGTGCGGGAGCGCAACCGACTGGACAAGGGCGTAAGCGGGAGTGTCGGGAAGTCGACCAGGCGTCACATCCGCTGGCTGGACAGAGAGATAGAGCGGTTGGATGAGGAGTACAAGGAGTTGTTGAAGCGTAGCGCTAGTACCGAGTCCACTTGATGATGACACGTTGGGTTTTTAGCGTTCATAGCTTTGGCTTCGGGTAGATGCGATTGAGCTTCACGCGAGCATCCTGAGAGCGAAATCGCCAGTCTATGGTCACTCCCGCTTCGTTTCGCTCCCGCTCAAGCGCCCCTATATGCCGCCTGAGCGTCTCCTCATCGCCAAGGCGTCCCTTCAGACACTGCTTGCCGAAGACGCTCAACTCTATCTCCGCCATATTCAGCCAACTACCGTGCTTGGGCGTGTAATGGAACTCCAGTCGTCGCGCTATACGCCGCGCCTCCACAGGCTCGTATGCCTCATACAGAGAGCCGAGCTTATGAGTATTCAGATTGTCCAGTACCACCCTGATCACCCTAGCGTCGGGATACGCTCGATCCACCAGCCACTTCATCTGCTCGGCAAAGTCCACAGCAGTGCGTCGCTCCGTGACCTCCACGTGCCTCCATCCACCCTTGGGCTCGCAGAACACGAACAGGTTGCGCGTGCCGTTGCGCCTGTACTCATAGTCTATGCGTTCCAATCTCCCAGGCTCGGCTTCAATCGGCGTTCTCGTGTGCGCGATCAACTGCTTGGATGTCTCATCGAAGCAGACCAGCGGTCGCTCAGTGTCGTATTCCTCCTCGTACAGGTCCAGTACATCTTCCATCCGTGCCACGAACTCCCCACTCAGTTCCGGGATGCACCACGCCTTGTTCTTCCACGGTTTAAGTTCGTTTTTTTCAAGCTCTGACGCACCGTCTCCCTCGCTATGCTCTCTACATAGCCCAACTCCACAGCCTTGTCCGCAAGCAACTTCAGCGTCCAGTGCGTATGGCCCTCAGGAGGGTCGCTGCACGCTATCGCCACAAGATGCGCTTCGGCACGCTCATCCAGCTTGCACCTCTGCCCCGGACGCGCACGCTCGACCAACGCGCTCTCAAGTCCCTCCTCGCAGAAACGCTTGCGTATCCTGATGACCGTGCGCCTGCTTATCGACAACGCATCGGCTATGCGGTTATCAAACTGTCCTTCGTCTGCCTTGAGCAGCGCCAGCGCTCTCTTTACCGTGCGCGCAGGTGACTTGCCGCGGTGGGCGACTTCACTCAGTCGGCTCTTCTGGGACTCGCTCAACTCCACTCTGTACTTGTTTGCGGTCATATTCGGCAACATCCTCTTCGTAAGATGTGCCCGAGCTTAACCCATTTCTTATACTTGTGCCAATATCAGCTGGACTCGGTACTAGTTGGGTGGGGATGGGGCATAGTCTGCACAAGCTGAGGGAGGGTGCTCCATCCAGTCGTCTTGTCTTCAGAGCGCCACAATCCCATTATCAGGTGACCTGATAACGCTAAAGACGGAAAAGAAGAGGGGTCACAACTGGAAGCGGGTCCCCTACTGCAAAAACCGTTGGTACAGTCAAGATTGACCGGCTTTCAGGCCCTGACTATACTGCCCCTATCTCATTTTAAGAAATACCGGATAACATCGCGGAAGCTCGGTTCGAGGATTTGACCGTGAGGGCGAACAATGGAGGAGCAGGGATGGGCCTCGATAGCAAGGTCAAATACGCTCTAGTTGGCGCAGGGTCAAGAGCGCGAATGTTCATAGACCCCCTCGCGACCAAGTTCCGTGAAGAAGGCGAGCTGGTCGGACTCGCCGATCCCAACCCCGGCAGGCTCTCGTATTACAATCGCCGCCTTGTGGATGAACTGGACTACCACGAAGTACCCACGTACAGCTCTGACGATTTCGATCGAATGGTCGAGGAGACGGAACCCGACGTCGTCATCGTCACCACCGTAGACGCCTTCCACCACGAGTACGTGGTCAGGGCGATGGAGCTGGGTTGCGACGCAATCACGGAAAAGCCGATGACAATAGACGTGGAGAAATGCAACCTCATCATCGACACCGCAAAGCGCACCGGTAGGGAGCTGCGGGTAGCCTTCAACTACAGATGGGCCCCCGGCGCGACAAAGGTGAGACAGGTGATCTCTGAGGGCGTGATCGGCGAGGTCCTCCACGTCGATCTCGAGTACTGGCTCAATACCAGTCACGGCGCTGACTACTTTCGCCGGTGGCACCGCCAGAAGAAGAACTCGGGCGGACTGATCATCCACAAGTCCACTCACCACTTCGATCTGGTCAACTGGTGGATCGACGCCGTTCCTGAGACCGTGTACGGCATGGGTCGCCTAGCCTTCTATGGCAAGGAGAATGCAGAGGCCAGGGGAGAGTCTGTGACGTACGAGAGGTACATGGACCAGGAGACCTCCGCCGACCTATTCGCCATTGACCTCTCAAAGGACGAAGTTCTAAGAGGCCTCTACCTAGAGAACGAGAGGTACGACGGATACTTCCGTGACCAGAATGTCTTCGGCCAAGGCATTACCATCGAGGACTCCATGAGCCTGCTGGTCAAGTATCGCACCGGACCTGTGCTCAATTACTCGCTCAACGCCTATCTCCCCCGCGAGGGCTTCCAGGTCGCCTTCAACGGCAGCCGTGGACGCCTGGAGTACGAGGAGCTGCACGGAGGGCGCGTCCGGCGCTCCAAACTCGTCCTATATCCGATGTTCGGGTCGCCCCAAGAGCTCACTGTTCCCGAGGGCGTAGGCGGACACGGTGGCGGGGACCTTCTGCTTCAGCGCCAGATCTTCGCGCAAGATGCCGAGCCGGATCCATTGCGAAGGGACGCTGGTCACCAGCAGGGCGCGGCCTCGGCGCTTATCGGCATGGCCGCCAATCGCTCGTTCGAGACGGGCGAAGCCGTCTTCGTGTCTGACCTGTGTCCCAGCTTGGGGCCCGCAAGCAAGCTGAGCGATCTTACCTAGACTCTCCACGACCCGGGGCCCCCAGGCAACGGACCACACCCACGGGCAAGGTATACGCGATGGTCGTTCGACTGCATACCTGATTATGTGAGAATGGAGAGAGCCGCGATTGGAGGAGGTAGGCTTTGTTGCATCGGATGGCAATTCTGTGTGCACTAGCGACCCTTGCGCCGGCGGCCCGGAACTATGCCGCCGCCGCGCTAGAGGCGCAGGGGTATTAGGGTCGAGAGGCAATAGCAAGTGTCGAAATCACAGACGACATATCAGGTACGCGCTTACGTCAGCAAGGCGGGACACCGCCTGCTCGACGAGGTGCTTGCCGACCAGTGAAGTCTGTATATGGTGACGGCCCTCACCACTGCGGCACCGGAGCGTCGAGTTCCGGGAGTGGCTTCCAGGAACGATCGGCGGGTACTCCAACGGTACAGGCTCAGACATTGGCGGTGCGGGGTGGTATGCTGGTCTCCGGGGAGGTGATGAGATGACCATCCGAGTTGCCGCAATTGGCGTCTGCCACTGGCACTCGCTCTATGACTCGGCCTACCTTCGCCATCTCGCGGCGATGGAGGATGTCGACATAGTCGGGGTCCACGATGACCAACCCGACATAGCGGCGCACCGGGTCTCCGAAATTGGAGGAGGTATCCCCACGTTCACCTGCTACTCAGATATGCTCGACGAGGTGGCCCCTGATTTCGTCCTCGCATTGGGACGGCACGACACGATGGCACAGACTGCCCACCTCCTCCTCGATAGGCATATCCCCTTTACCATGGAGAAGCCGATGAGCTTCAATGCCCGGCAACTCCGAGGTGTCGTCGAGAAGGCCGAATCGACCGGCGGTTTCGCTGCCGTGCCGCTCACCATGCGTGATACGCCCTTTTTTGCCCATGCCAAGAGACTCCAAGATGAAGGCGCACACGGCTCCATCTGCCACCTATACCAGAGGATGAACCGTCCAACCTCCGAGCGGTACCCTGCTTGGGGTTCCCACTGGATGCTCGACCCGGCAGCGGCCAATGGTGGATGCCTTCGCAACCTTGGCGCTCACGGGTTCGACGCCTTCATCCATCTCACCAGTGAGGGCGAGGAGACCGAGGTTACCGGCGCCCAGCTCAGTTGGAGCACTCTAGGAAATCCGATCGAGGACTACGCCTCGGTCCTAGTCCGATCGAAGAGCGGAGTCCTGGGCACGATTGAAGTAGGGAACGGCTTCCCTAGAGACGGAACCGACGCCAACCTGAAGATAGCCTTCCAGAGGGCCATACTAAAAATGGAGGGTGATCGTATCGTGCTCGAGACTCCAAACGACTCTTATGACCTCCCGACGGACGACGACGCTCCGACCGTGCTGAGGCGAAGCCTGGATGCCGCAGTCCGGGGCGACCCACCCCCGGTCAGCGTCGCCGACTGCTACAGAGCAGTCCGGCTCATAGACCTCGCCTACATCGCTGCCGGCAACCCTTACGGCACTGCCGCCATCTAGCTCGACCTCACCGCCAGCCCTCCGTTACTGAGGAGACGGCATTGCTCTTGGCACGCGTCTTTGGGAACTCTGCGGGGTTCTGGATGGGCTGCAGAGCCAGGCGACCTGGAGGTCACCGAAAACCGCCATTCGGAACACCTGGAAGCTATAGCGGCTCGCTCCTCGGAATGAATCTGTGCCACGAATAGCGGCAGCCTGGAGGGAGACAAGCAATGAATGAGACATCTGCTCGTTGGGACGCTGCCGAGGTGCTGGTCCATCACCTCGAAGGCGCGGCGAGAACTATGCCAACCGTGAGAGCAGGCTGAAGAACGCAGTCGGCGGCTCCCTGTCGTTGGGCTAGATGCCGAAATCGTCCACTATAAGCGCCCTTGCGTGACAGGCCCACGTCCTGCCAGTCCTTGAGACGCTGGCGCACCCTGCGAGGTTGACGTACTAACCGTCGGACCAGGGCCAGGTCTCGTGGCTTTGGACAGGGCAGATGTTTACAGTGGAAATGCTGAGTCTCATCTCGACCCTGTGCGACGTGTCGCTGGGGTTGGCGACCACGACCTTCGGTTCGCCCGAGCTCACGTGAACCGGTGCCACTCCGAGCCCACGGCACGTCAGGCTAGTAGACTGCGCGATTACACACGCGAACGGGGCCCCTTGCCAACCTCGTCGATCGATGCATGACTAGTTTGCACAGTGCGGGACAACTGAATAAGGAGGTGAACGTAGCCTCAATGGCGATGCAAGAGATGCGGGTATTTTCTTGCGTCCAGCGTCGGGCAGGTTGTCGTTCGATGTGTTGCACATCATGACGCAGCCTTTGACACGGATTTTGTATTCATCTTCAATTTCCATTCCAAGGTCGGCACCTTACTTGTTGTCTCCGCTATTGCTGAGGACCGCCATATTCACCACCAGCTATGAGGACAACGCTAACAGGCAACATAAATGTGTTGAATTCAGGCACATCGACAAGGCCTGCAAGGTCATAGATGGCTTAGAGGACGAAGCCCAGCGACCAACAGGCGCTACGGTCGGTACTGTGCAATCGCCGGACAGTCACGGCAGGAGTTGGCGTAAATGTGGCAAGAATGAAGACATAGGTGACGATGTAAGTTGCGTGAAGAATAAAGGCTAAAGGGATGGACGCCATACCCGATGACGAAAAAATGCCTGACAAGTCCTTCGGCTATGGCACTGAAAGAGTTCGCAAGGCCGTGACTCCTCGTCTGCGGAAGCCCACACCACTTCAGACAGCGAGATGGAGGGCGGTACGGAAGGCGCAGCGCGAGGGGTTGTCCATTCGTGGGATCGCCCGGGACTGGGCATACACAGAGACAACGTGAAGAAGTATATGAACGCTGAGAGTCCACCCATGGCGCGCGGGCGAGCGAAGTCGACGGTATCGTAATCTGATAGCATGGCAATTTACAGAGGAGCACGGCATCGGGGTGGAGAAGCAGATGTACACGCACTGGGCCTTCACCGAACAGGACATGGCTGCGACGAAGCGGCTGGGGACGGCCTTCTGCCCCGATGCGGGCTTCATCCCCGGCAAGATCTTTACTGACCAAGCTCAGCCGCATCGGGAGTCGGAATTATATATGCCCGTGCCCCAAGCCTCTTTGATGTATGTCTAGCGCCCGGACGGAACGGCAAATTCGGATTTCACCAGGAGAGAAAAACATGAGCAACTTTGAGAAATTGCAGGGCCGCCTGGCAGCGGGGGAGACGATCCTGATGGACGGGGGTATGGGCTCGGAGATCGAGAGGCGGGGGCTGGCAAGCCCCACCACGTGGTCGGGGGGGCCGATGCTCACCCATCCAGAGTTGGTGAGGGATATTCATCAGGAATACATAGTAGCGGGCGCCGAGATTATCATCACAAACACCTTTGGTACAGGGCGTGACATGCTGGAAGAAGGAGGCCTCGAGCACAAGATAGCCGAGGCCAACAAGCTGGGAATCAAAGCGGCGGTACAGGCAAGGAGAAACGCCGGGGCAGAGGACTCGGTGGTCATTGCGGCCTCCGTATCTACGATGGCTCCCAAGGCACACGCGGAAGTTCCGGTGCCCTATGAGAAAGCTCTGGAGACCTACCGGGAGCAGCTGGGAGAGCTGACCAAAGGCGGCCCGGACGTGGTTGTGGGCGAGATGTTGGTCCGGATATCAGACACGCTCGCAGTCATAGAAGCGGCAGCAGAGTTGGGTCTCCCGGTGTGGGTCGGGCTCTCCCTGGTCCGGGATGGCGACGGGCTTTACCTGGGCATCCAGGACAGGCATGGAAATGAGACCCTTCAAGACGCCATGGACGCCATCAAGGACAAGGACATCGCATCGGTATTCATAATGCACACGCCGGTGGACGACACGGGTCCCGGGCTGGAGATAGTCAAGAAGAATTGGTCGGGAACCTTCGGCGCCTACGCCCATTTCCCCCGCCACGTCGGCCCAACCCCGAAGGAAAATGCCATGGACCCACAGCAGTACCTGGAATACGCCAAGGAGTGGAGTGATCAGGGGGCGCGGATAATTGGAGGGTGCTGCGGCACGAGACCCGACCACATCCGGGCACTCAGGGTGTGGCTGTCCGGCTCCTAGCCCGGAGTCTGCCAAGCTTCCGCATGACATCATGGCCATCCCTCACTCCCTGCAATGGGAGATCGATCAGGTCCCTCGCAACCATAAGATTACTCACGGGACGGGCCTCAGTTGGTTCGCCCGCAAGTGCGGCGTTGACCAGAGCGCTGAACTTGTTCTTAGCACCCGGAAGAGGCCACTCGGTCATCTCGGTCTCCAGCTAGTTGGATTGGCTAGATTTTACAGCGCCACCGTTCTGAACCTTGCCTGGCCATGCTATTGCCGCGCAGCAATTACATACGAGGGTTAGTGCGCTAGTCATCCTGAAATAGGGGCTGGCACCTGACTTCTCTTAGGTAGCGCGCCGGAATCAGGGGAAAACATCCTACAACAATGCGCGGACGTCAGGAGTGCAGGCGGCGCGGATGCTTTGATCACCTTCCATACACTGTTGAAAACAGCCTCGGGTCGCGAGTGGCAAGCCATCTCCTATTTTCAGCCTGCCATTCCTCTGACATAGGACCCGCGTATGGTGGCTGTTCAAATCTTGGCGGAGACTCCGTTAGGCGTGGATCATTCTGCTCATTGAGCACTGACATAAGACGGGAGTTCAAGTCGGCACGAATCTGCTCATACTCGCTCTCGTAAGCCACATTTTGCATGTAGTCCGGGTCTTTACGCAGGTCGTACAGCTCTTCTTGAGGTCTCTTCCCAAAGCCTAGCTGAAATAGCGGTTTCACGTCTTCTTTCGCCCTGTTGTAAATCATCCATGCTTTTGTGGGGCTCGCGTCTATATCTCCGAATGCTGACAGAGTTATATTCACAAGGTCTTCCTCTGGCGGCGGCACTGCGTTGTCATCATCCAGTCCACCAGGATCTCCCGCAGGCCATCGGTCAGGCTCGAAATTATAGATATACAGGTAATCGTCGGTGCGGAGCGCCCTCTGGGGATATGGAAGACCACCCTCCCTGGAGAGAACATGTCTTTCTCTGCCAGTCACCACGAAATTCCGTTTTTCTTCTATGCGTCCACTCTCAGTGGATTCGAGCAATGGCATAATACTGCTGGCTACCATTTCGGGTGGCAGGTCAACACCGGCGGCATCCAGGAACGTAGGAGCCAGGTCCATCCGGTTTACAAAATCACTAACGACGCGTCCCCGTGATACTTTCTCGGGCCAACGAACTGCCATTGCCACTTCCGTGCCGAAGTTGTACAGATTGCACTTTGCTCTCGGGAATCCCGGGATGCCATGGTCACCACTGACGACAATCAAAGTGTTGTCCAGTTCCCCGATTGCTTCCAGGCGTTCAATGATCACTCCCAATCCCGCATCGAAGGCGAGACATTCACCGAGATAGTCATTGAAGTCTTCTCTTATGTCGTGCACATCGGGCAGAAAAGCGGGCATGCGACCTCTCAAGTTGTCAGGATCCAGCCCCCAAAGTTCCTTTCCGGAACCTCGCTGCCACGTCCGATGGGTGTTGGTCGGACCCCACCAGTAGCAGAATGGTGTTTCGGATGGCCTGGCGGAAATAAAACTGTCGAAGTTACTCCTTGTCTCGTCGAACAATTCCTGTTTCGCATCGTCAATCGACTGACCATCCGGTCGTTCCGTGACCTCTTCAGAGAAACTATTGAATCTGGTGCCGGCGGTTTCATAAGCGGTGCGCGCTCCTCCATACGGGGCGTTGACGGCAAGTCCGGGGGACCAGACTTTGTATGTGTATCCGATATGATAGCCTGCTTCCTCTAACATCAGAGGGTAAGTCGGTATGGATTCGTCCCACATGGCACCCACAAGAATTGCTCCCAGGCCGGTCTGCCAGAAGTATCTGCCGGTCAGTATCGAGCTTCTGCAGGGAGTGCAGCTTGGAGCGGGAACGTGTGCGTTAAGGAAGAGGGCGCCCTCTTCGGCGACTCTATCGAAGTTGGGAGTTTCGATGAGTTCATGGATGGTGCCTTCCCCGGGTTGATTCCGGTAAGCGCTGGCATACCTGCCCCAGTCATCCGCAAAAGCGAAAACGATGTTTGGTCGCATGACTATCCTCCGAGTCGCTGAATGTATCTGTCATTGCCCTGATGGCGTTCTGTTGTTTCATAGACACGCCATACTATAACGCCGCAGACTATATGACTGCATTGCGAGCCAGTCAAGTGCAGAATTCATCATGCAGATTAACTTCCCGACCCCAACCCTCCCCGACATACTTGTCAACGCCGGCGGTGTTACAGTTTCCTATTTTGAATCGACACAGAACCTTCAAGAGTTCAGTTGGAGCGAGGAGCGGGTTAATGAAGAGCTGCGCAAGATATTGGTGACGGCATACGACACCGTACGTCTGAAAGCCACCACTGACGGAATCTCATATCGTGAAGCCGCTTTCGAAATTGGTGTGGCGAGCGTTGCGCGTGTGGTGGACCTTCGCGGAGTTGTGTAAGGGAGTCAGTCGAAGAAGCTATGTCCTCACCAAGCAGTGCAGCTTCTACAACGCTGTGTCAGAAGAGAGGCGCGGCATCTTGAAAATGCAAGGAAATACAGTATTTTCTTGCACCAACCACCGGGCACATTCGTGAGATTGAACACAGCACGGTCGTGATAACATTCTTTAATCAAAAGAGGTCTAGTGGGAATCTATGTCAATTCACTGAATGGCTGCCTCTCCACACCTGGAGGCGTATTCAAGAGGAACGCGTGGAACCCAATTGGCAAGCGGCAATCAGCGACCAGCACTTCCGGGTCCGTGGCAGATTGTTCCCGAAACGGCGCAGCAATATACACGAACGATCGCCCGGCGTAGTCATGGACTTCCCTATACTCTTCTCCGGCGGCGAGTTGAACCTGTCCGGCGATGATTTAGCGGGGCTGAAACAGGAAGGCGTAATCTGGTGAAAACTACATGGCTTCTGCTGTTAGTTGTCGGCCTGATGGCGCTTGCGGCTTGCGGGGACACGGCAAGCCCCGAACCGGCGGTCGTGTCCGATTCCGGTAGGACCATTGACTCTAATGCTTCTGTGACGGCAACCCCACAAGCGACAAGCACGGTTGACCCGACTGCAACTTCCGCACCCAGACCGACTAGTACTCCTACGACGATTGAAGCACATACCCCCGTACCGACTGCGGTGTCTATTCCTCCCGCCACACCCACGCCCGACCCTGAACTGACTGCCGATTCATACTACGAGATCGCCCTAGCCAGGATTACTGCAGACGATGCAGACGATGCCCTAGTCAATCTCAGCAAAGCGATTGACTTGAATCCGAATTATGTTGACGCCTATTTTCTGCGCGGGCTGATTTATGGCAGCCAGTATGATTTCGACAAAGCGATTGCCGACTTTGAAAAGGTCGTCGAACTAGACCCGAGTCATACCGATGCAAAGGCGATGCACGCAGACGCTTATGCCGCACGAGGGGCTGACTACGCCCTTGAAAAGAATTACGATAAGGCAATCGCCGACTTTGAAAGAGCAATCGAGCTAGACCCCGACAAGGCCGAATTCAAAGCCGCCGCCGCCGCCACTTATTTCCTGAGAGGGGCCACCCGTTATGAGGAAGGCGATAACGAAAGCGCTTTTGCCGATCTCGACAGGGCTATATCCGACATCGAGAAAATCATCGGACTGGACCCGGATAACTCAGAGGTCAGAATCGCTATTGGGGAGGCTTACCTTGTGCGAGGAATCGCCCATTTTCAAGGTGGAAACTATGATAGGGCGATCGCCGACCTCGAAAGGGCGATCGAGCTAGAGAACAGCGCTGCCGATCTCAAAGAGGCAGCCGCATAGAGGTCACGTCAATATGTGTGTAAACGTGATCAGGCGGCAACCTTCTCTGGTGTCGGTTCAACGACGATTCCGTCCTTGTAGACGGCACCCAGGTAGACGTCCCTCATCAGTTCCGGCGCCTTCAGCCTCCGGAACCTGCTCTCCGCCACCAGCAGCATCTTCCAGATCACAGCTATCGCCCTGTCCACCCTCTTAAACCGCTTCGCCGCATCGGTGCGCAGTCTCAGAGCCGCAAAGGGCGACTCCACAACATTCGTCGTCCTGACGTGCTTCCAGTGCTCAGCCGGAAAGTCATAGAACGTCACCATTCGATCCCAGTCACGCTCCAGACTCTCAGCGGCCCCGTCGTAGGAGCGCTCACGACACCAGCCGCAAAACAGCGACCTCAGACGCTCCGACTCCGCACGACTCCCGGCGTATGGGATGCCCCGCAACATCAGCTTGGCCTGTTCGTGCTGCCTCTTCGGAAGCTTGTCCAGAACGTTTATGATCTTGTGGTTCCAGCACCTCTGCTCCCTGGCGTCCGGATACACGTTGCGCAACGCTCCCCAGATGCCCAGGTGACCGTCGCCTACCACCAGTTTAGGACAGTTCATCCCGCGATCCCTCAGATCCCTGAGCGCTTCCGACCAGCTCTGCGTCGATTCCCTGTAGCCCGGTACGACGCTCAATACCGTCTCGGTTCCGTCGCTCAAGGCCCCGATCACAACCAGTATCGCCGCCTTCTCGCGCTCAAGACCGGCCTTCACGTACACTCCATCCACCCACACGTAGACGACCTCGTGCTCATCGAGGCGACGACTGCGCCACTCCGCAAGCTCACCGTTCCACCTCTCCTTCAGTCGCGCCACCGTCGCTGCCGACAACGGCGCATCTTCTCCCAACAGCCCACGCAGCGCCAGGTCAAAGTCTCCCTCAGACAGCCCGTGAAGGTACAGCTGCGGTATCAGTTCAGATACCTTGGCGGTCCTTTTGGCGAACAGCGGCAATAGCCTGCTCTCGAACCTCTCGTCGGTGTTGCGCACTCTGGGCCTCCTCAACTCTACCGTCCCACCACTCAACGTCAACTTCCTCGGCCTGCCGTGTCCGTTCCGGTAACCGCTATCGCTGTCCGCCTCAGACCGGCGCGCTGACTTCGCCCTGCCGAAAAACTCCGTCACCTCCTCTTCGAGCACCTGCTGGATGAGATTCTGCATGCTCCCTCTCAGCCAGTCCTCCAGTTCGTCCCATTCGGGACTTGACTTTCCCATGCTTTCAGTGGTTCTCTTACTCATGGACGGTGTGCCTCCTCCTTTGAGTTCTCAAGCCCGTTTTGTTCGGAGAAAGGTTACACCGTCTGACCCATTTACACACTCTTTCAGGTGACCTCCGGTATCCCGCTCAAGTCGTTGGTGGGGAGTTGCAGCTCTGTAATGCGCCCGTCGTCGTTGGTGACGACGCCCTCCCATTCACCGAGGGGAGCGTCGCTCAGCCAGTTGTCGCTGCGTTTCCAGGACTCACCGTTTGCGTTGTAGAGGGCAACCAGGGGTTCCCGGTCCGTTTCGACGGAGCTGGAGGCCGCGGGCGGCGCTGTCATAGCGGCAGGTTCAGGCGTAACGGTAGCCGTGGGCGCGGCCTCTGACCCTGTGGTGGAAGGCGTCCCCGTTCGGCAGTAGGGCAAGTCGCCAAGTTCAGAGTAGTCAAGGTCCAACTGGTCTTCCAAGCTGCTTGGCACGCACCCGCTCAAGGCGTTGTTGATGAGGTACAGCGATGTCAGGTTGGAGAGGCTGCCCAACTCCGGCGGTATCTCCCCGCCCAAGTCGTTGGTGTGGAGTTGCAGTTCTGTAATGCGCCCGTCGTCGTTGGTGACGACGCCCTCCCATTCACCGAGGGGAGCGTCGCTCAGCCAGTTGTCGCTTTCATTCCAGTTCTCACCGTCCGTGCGGCGGAGGCCAGCGTCTCCGTGGGGATGGACGCGGTCCGGTCGGGGCCTGTCACGCCGGACGGCTCGTCAGAGCCGCAGGCCGCGAGCGCCGCCGTAAGGGCCAATGCAAGGACAAAGCTCAACAGGGTCACGTATCTTGTCGTGCGTGTACGGGTCATTTTCTTTCCCTCGATTTCATACGCGTATCATAGCGGGGGTTCCTTGGGTGTCAATTTGGTAGAGCAAGAATGGCGTGCAACACATTCCCCGATACATGTTTGCAAATCAGGGGTAGGTTGTCCAATTTAAGGAGGGGTCTCAGGTACGGAGCATGGGCGTGAATGCAATCTTTTACGGTTTTTCTTGCATCCGTTCAACACTCCCGTCGGGCGACCAGGATGACATGGCTGCCCGTATCGACAAGTCCCGGCTCAGCGTTCATCATGCGCTCAAGACTCACAACAGTATCTGCCTATTGCCACTCCCAGTCCTCACCACCCAACTCATCGCAGTGAGACTGAATAACAGCCCAGACTCTGGGAAATACTCCTGCCGACTCCCACCTCTGAAACGTGCGATGAATCGTGCTGTCATCACCCAGATACTTCGGAAGCCTGTTCCACTGGCAGCCGGGAAGCATTCGGAAGATGATCGCGTCGAGCATCTTGCGAGGGTCTTCTCTCTTGCGTCCAGTCGCCTTCGGAGGGTCAATCTCTGCGATCAATGGCTCAATCTCCTTCCAAAAGTCATCCGGTACTTCCCAGATCCTATCAAGCGCATCCTGTTTGGGCATATTGGGTGTTCCACCTCAACTGAATTCTGCTTACTGATTGCCTGAAGTATCGAACACTGACCAACGTTTTGGGATAGTTACTAAGTCTGCGTATTCTATGTCCGATGCTCGTCGCTTCCTACTTCCAGTCACTCGTCGCCGTGGTGGGTGCGTATATGGATCAGAGACGAGCATATGACGAGCAAGATCGGCGCGAAGCTGATGATGATCATGGCGAGTCTCAGGTCGCCGAGCCTATCCTGGAGCGCGCCTACCAGCGCCGGGCCGGTGGCTACCCCGAACGTGCCTAGCGTCATCATGAAGGATAACGCAACCGTGGACTCCCGCGGCCTTATGCCGGGCAGGTAGAACGGTATCGAGTTGAGGACCGGCCAGTATCCCTGCGCCACACCGCTGACGAGCGTTATGACGATGAGTAGAGGGATCGAGTCTGTGAGAATCATTCCCAGGTAGGTCGCCACCATAGCGACCCCAATCGCCTGGAGTATGTTCCTGCGCCTGTTTCCGCTCACCCTCGGTACGATCCAGCTGAGCGCGATCCCCGACGGCCCACCCACAGCGATGCCGATTGCCAGCAGCAGCCCAGTCCAGTTGAGGGACACGTCGTATACGTCCAGCATCAGGGTGGGGTAGAAGTTCACGAAAGACGACCACGCCATCGTGGTTCCCATCGATCCTGTGCCCGCTATCCATAGCTCCTTGTATCCCAGCACGCGCTTGATGATTCCGAGCCCTCCGTCGGCGGGATCTGCCTCCTGTCGCTCCGATTCGGCATTTTCCTCACCGTCGCTTCCCAGGATCGTCCAGAGCACGGCCAGAACTCCGAGAGTCACCGCGAAGGTTAGCAGGACGCGCCGCCAATCATCGCCGACGCGACCCAGGATGATTGGTGTCAAGACCAACCCGCCACCGACGACAAGACCGAACAGCAGGTTGTACACGCCGGAGACAAGAATGAACTCTCTTGGCGTGAACAGCCGGTGCATGAGCAGGACGCGGGCGGGCTCACGAGCGAGTGTCGAGATGCCGAAGCCCAGACGTCCGAGCAGCACGATGGCGAAGTTGGGCCCCCAGCTCTGCACGAACATCAGCGCAGAACTCAGCGTGAATGTAACCGTGGTAAGAATCTTTGGCTTGTACCTGGACACCCACCAGCTTATGGGCAGCGTCAGAAACAGGTTTCCGAGGAACGCCGCGGAGCCGTAGAAGCCCTGCTGTGTGGGCGTGAGACCGAGGTCGGCGCTGATCGAGGGCAGCAGCAGTCCGGCACTTATGACCATCATGAAGCCAGCGACGCTCGATAGAAGCCAGAGGCCCATGATAGCCCAGCGTTGTCTCATCGGGTTCGTCATCTGTGTCAAGCAACCGTCTTGAAAGTCAAGTTGAATTGACCTGAGGAGTCCAGTGCTGACCCGTCTTCACCATCGCATTGAGTATAGTCAGCAGCTTTCGCATGCAGGCCGTCAGCGCCAACTTCTTAGGCTTCCCTGCCGCCAGCAGCCGTTGGTAAAAGGCTCGTAGCGCCGGATTGTGTCGACTGGCGACGAGCGCACCCATGTAGAGCACCGCGCGCAACCGGGTTCTGCCGCCCCAGACACTGCGTTTGCCCCGGCGGGACCCGCTGTCCCTGTTGAAAGGTGCCACGCCGACCAGGGCGGCGATCCTCTTGCGGTTGAGAGTACCCAACTCCGGCAAGTATGCCAGCAGCGACAATGAGAACTGCTCTCCCACACCGGGCACCGAGCGCAGCAGGTCGTTTTTCTCACGCCATACAGGACTGCTACGCAGAGCCTTTTGCAGGTCCTTGTCCAGGTCGCTCAGCTCCTGCTCCAGCCATCTGATGTGGGACTGGATGCTGGGATGCACAGAGTGAGAAGCTCGCCTCAGACGATTCTTCTCCGCAACCAGCATGGTCATCAACTGGCTGCGCCGCGTTGTCAGTGAGTTGAGCTCCTGAGTGTCCTCATCCCGCAATGGGCGCACGGGCGGACGTACCGCCTCGGCGAAGTGGGCAAGCACCTGGGCATCCAGCGCATCAGTCTTGGCGAGCTTGCCGGTAGCCTTGGCGAAGTCGCGCACCTGACGGGGGTTGACCACTACCACCGGCAATGCCGCCGCTGCCAGAGCCGACACCAGCGGCACTTCGAGGCCACCAGTTGCCTCTAGCAGCACCGCAGTGGGTTCGACAGTTCGCAGACAGGACACAAGCTCACTCATGCCCCGCTCGTCGTAATCAGCACTCCACGTGTCCCCGTCTGGGCGTATGGCAACATCCACCCGATCCTTGGCCACGTCAATGCCTACATAGATCTCTTCCTGTTTCATATTCATCCTCTCCTCAAGTGATGGCCCTCCTTGCAAGATACGGGCTTGGTTAGCCCGGGCAACCGTTCGGGCTCTGCTTGGAGATGGTGCGGCGACCCTTGCTTGACAACGGTCTTTGACGACCAAGGGCGGATCGGTCTGCCGCACCCCACTCCACGTCTGTGAAGTCACTATTGAGAACATTTACCAAAGATACAAGGGCGGAACAAGAACATGCCAGCGTGGTGTCGCTGTTCAGGATAAATGTCAGTGTGAATTACCAGCATAAATGTCACTAACTCATTCGGTGATGGTATCAGATCAGGTCGCCTTAGACGTCAGTCGTGATGGCGACATGCGTGGACTTTCGGCGCTCATGTACTTCCTCACGGTGTCTCTGTGTATACCCAACTCCCGCGCGATCCCTCGAATGGACAGACCTTTGCGCTTCGCCCTCTGCACCGCTTTCCACCTGGCCGTCTGCAGCGGCGTGGGCTTCCTGCGCCGTGGATTCACAGCTTTGCGAACTCGTCCCGTCCCGTTGCGACCGGAAGTGGCGATGGGACGCTCGGCATCGTGGTTGGTGTCCGGATTCGCCAGTCTGGCCGCCCATTTGCTACCCAGACCGTTGGTGGGCTGATGGATGAAGGGTGAGTGCGTGGTTCTCCTGTCGAAGCCTCGAAGGACACTCGGACGCGTCGGCGCTTCCTGAGGTGGGATGTCGCGCCCCTCGTGTTGCACTGCCAGGCTATCGTCCAGCCCTTCAAGCACATCCATAACTGCTCCGGCGTAGCTCGGCCTGTCCGCACCGGGCAGACGCTGATGGGTGCGCCAGCGGTATCTGACCGTGTTGTCCCTGGCGACTCTGCGCCTGTACTTGAAGCACAGGACCCTATCCAGACACATCCCTCCGTCCACTGCGCGATAGGCGACTTCCAACTTCTGGGGAGGCACCTTGAAGCGGCTGTTGAAGCGTGGCAGGAAGCCCTCCAGCACATGGTTGGCGTCATCGATGGTGGTCGCACCCGAGAGGCGCAGTTCCGCAACGAGTCTGCCCTGGAACGTTCCCGCGGCACGCTCCACCCGATCCTTGGCCTGTGGTGATAGAGCGAAGATCAGCTGTATGCCAAGCTCGTCCATAGCTCGACTGAACTGGGTGGGAGCAGCGGCAGTCTCCTGTGAAGGCGTGCGCTTGAAGACGGCGTGCCGATCCACATAGAGTGCGAGTGGCATGCCGCGACGCCGCATCAGCCCGTCGAGCAGCAGGAAGTAACTGCGGGTGTTCTCCAGTTCGCAGAACAGAGCGTTGACCACGGTGCCCGTGGCATCATCCACCGCCAGCTGTAGTGTGAACTGCGGTCCGTCTTTGCCAAGCCACCTGTGGTAGCTACCGTCCAGCTGTATCAGTACGCCCTCGCGAGGCATCCGCTGCCGACGGACGCGATGCTTCGGCGGCCTACGCTGACGAGGACTGTTCACACCGGCGCCAGTCAGTATCTTGCGTAACGTGTCACGACCGACGTCTATGCCCTCTCGCTTCCTGAGAAGCTCGCTCAGGTGCGTATGGTGACTCCAGCGTATCGGGTTCCTGCCAGATGTACTACCTCAGTCGCCAATGCGCACGGTGTAGCGTTGGCAGGTCTGCGGCCTCTGTTGCCGTGAGCGATTGCGGCTGCTCCCTTCTCTCTGTAAGCCGCTAGCATACGCCTAGTGTGGCGTGCGCTCACTCCCATCAGTGTCGCTGCCTGCTCCGTCGTAATATATCCCGCCAGTAAGTTGTTTAGTACCTGAAGTCTTGCCTGCTCTTGCTGCGTCAATGTCACATGCTCCATCATGCGGACATAATCGCTGAGCAACAACAAGCCAGGCGACTGAAAAGGTTCCCGCCTAACCTGCTATAATCGGCGGCAGCAGTTGAGGAGGCCGGGCTGATAATGGACTTGGAATTGAACGGCAAGGTAGCGATTGTGGGCGGCGCCAGCAAAGGGCTGGGACGCGCGTGCTCGGAGGTGCTGGCAGAGGAGGGTGCGCGGGTGGCGATGTGCGCGCGCACGGCGTCAGACCTGGAACGGGCGGCGGACGAAATACGGGGTGCTACGGGGACAGAGATTTTCACCTTTGCCGGCGACCTAGACAAGGAGGAGACCATCGCCGAGCTGGTGGCCGGCACGGTGGAACGCTTCGGGCAGTTGGACATCATGGTGAACAACTCCGGGGGGCCGCCGCAAGCCTACGCTATGGATGCCACCGAAGAACTGTGGCAGGTGTCGGCGAACCGCTCGCTGTTCTTCTTCGCGCGGATGACGCGGGAGGCGCTGCCGCATCTGCGGGCACAGGGCGGCGGACGCATCATCAATATCCTGGCCAGCACGGTCTATACGCCGATACCGAACCTGGCGCTATCGGCGGCAACGCGGATGGGCGTCATCGGGTTTATGAAGAACCTGTCCGACGACATCGGGCACGAGAACATACTCATCAACAACGTGTGCCCCGGCAGCATCAGGTCGGAGCGGATGATGGAAAACGTCGAGGATCGGGCGCGGACGCAGGGGATTCCCATTGAAGACGCCCTGGCGCAGCGGGCGGAACAGACGGCATTGAAGCGCATCGGTGAACCGCGGGAACTGGCGTACCTGGTAGCGTTCCTGGCGTCGTCACGGTCGAGCTACATCACGGGCACGACGATGCTGGTGGACGGCGGGCTGGTGCGGTCGGTGATGTAGATCACCCTCACCCTGGCCCTCTCCTATCAAGGGAGAGGGTATCGGATAGACGCTTGTCTCAAGGTCGGTATTCACTCCGCCGCCGGAGCCGACTTCGGTCGCCGAGTACGTGGAACGGGGCAATCGCTGCAGCCGCAACGGAGTGTACGAGCGGGCGATTGCCGAATACACGGCGGCGATTGAGCTGGACGCCGAATGCGCCGACGCCTGGGTTCAACCGGGACGTGTCGTGGTACGAGGTGGGCGATTACCCGCAGTCGATTGCAGACCTGACGGAAGCGATTCGGCTGGACCCGGAGGAGGACTTCTCTCGGAGGTCGTTGTCGTACCTGTTCAACGACCAGCCGGAGGAAGCACAGGCGGACATGGACGCCGCGAGGAGATTTGAGATGGCAGACAAACAAATTCTGTGCGCGTTTGGGGTTGACCTGGACGCCGTTGGCGGTTGGCTGGGTTCCTACGGCGGGGAGGACTCACCTGACGACATTTCTCGCGGCCTGTTCGCCGGGGAAGTGGGAACTCCCCGGCTGCTTAAACTCTTTGAACGACTGGACATCAAGACTAGCTGGTTCATCCCTGGCCACTCCATCGAGACCTTTCCGGAGGAATCCCGGATGATTGTGGAGCAAGGGCATGAGATCGGAATGCACGGCTACTCCCACGAGAATCCCATCGCCATGTCGCCGAAGCAGGAAGAGGATGTGCTGCTACGCTGCATAGATCTGATTACCGAGATTTCGGGTCAACGGCCACGGGGCTACGTCGCGCCATGGTGGGAGTTCAGCCACGTTACGAACGAACTGCTGCTGAAGCACGGTATCAAGTATGACCACAGCCTGATGCACCGCGATTTTGAGTGCTACTATGTCCGCGTGGGCGACCGATGGACGAAGATTGACTATGCCATGCCGGCAGACTACTGGATGCACGCCCTGGAGCGTGGCGAGGAGACCGACCTGGTGGAGATACCGGCCAACTGGTACCTGGACGACCTGCCGCCGATGATGTTCATCAAGAAGTCGCCCAACAGCCACGGGTTCGTAAATCCCAGGGACATTGAATCGATGTGGCGGGACCAGTTCGATTGGGTGTACCGGGAATACGACGAGGCGGTGTTCCCCATAACTATTCATCCGGACGTGAGCGGCCGGCCGCAGGTGCTGCTGATGCTGGAGCGCATCACGGAATACATCCGCTCTCACGACGGCGTGCGCTTTGCAACGTTTGAGGAGATTGCGGACGATTTTCTGGCCAAACACCCCAGGCAGCGGCGGTAAGACAATTCCTGACCTTCGGTTCGCAGGAGACTAGTACCAGTTCAATTTGAATTTAGTGGATAGATATGTTGAAGTTTATGACGGGCATCACGAGTGGTAAACCGCCAGCGGATCATCGCCGCCGCTCCATTGCGCTCAGCTTCAAGAGCCCCTATCTTTTTCCTCAATTCCATTTCATTCGCTACTCGACCCTTCAGACACTGCTTGCTGAAGACGCTCAACTCAATTTCAGCCATATTGAGCCAACTACCGTGCTTCGGTGTATGGTGAAACTCCAGCCGCCGAGCTATGCGCCGCGCTTCAGACGGCTCGAACGCCTCGTAGAGCGAGCCGAACTTGTGAGTGTTCAGATTGTCCAGCACCAACCGTATTACAGGAGCATCGGGGTAGGCCTCATCCACCAGCCATCTCATCTGCTCAGCAAAGTCCACAGCCGTGCGCCGCTCCGTTACCTCCACGTGCCTCCATCCACCATTGGGCTCGCAGAACACGAACAGGTTGCGCGTTCCGTTGCGCTTATACTCGTGGTCGTAACGCTGAACTCTCCCCGACCGTGCGCCGATTGGCGCTCTCGTATGACCTATCAACTGCTTGGATGTCTCATCGAAGCAGACCACAGGACGCTCAGCGTCATACTCCTGTTCGTACAGGTCCAATACGTCTTCCATCCTTGCTACGAACTCCCCGCTCAGTTCAGGAATGCACCACGCCTTGTTCCTCCAAGGCTTGAGTTCGTTTTTTTCAAGCTCTGACGCACCGTCTCCCTCGCTATGCTCTCTACATAGCCCAACTCCACCGCCTTGTCCGCAAGCAACTTCAGCGTCCAGTGAGTATGACCATCAGGAGGGTCGCTGCACGCTATGGCTACAAGGTGCGCTTCGGCACGCTCGTCCAACTTGCGCTTCTGACCGGGACGCGCCAGCTCCGTTAGCGCTCTCTCAAGTCCCTCCTCGCAGAAGCGCTTCCGTATCCTTATAACCGTGCGCGCCGGCGATCTTCCGCGGTGAGCGACTTCACTCAGGCGTCGCTTCTGGGACTCGGTTAAATCAACTCTGTACTTGTGTGCGGTCATATTCGGCGACATCCTCTTTGTAAGATGTCGTAGAATCTAACCTATTTCTTATTCTTATGCCAATATCAGGTGGACGTGGTACTAGATTGCATTCCAACTCCACTGCCGCTACTTGACGGCTGTCCGTTTCCTGTTCCGCCAGTTTGACAGCATCGCCTCCGACAAATAGACTGCAAGTTGGAGCCTTAGCCCCAATCCACCGAGGGGGGCGTGTGAGAGGCCTCCTGAAGAAGCAAAAGGGTGCACCTCTGAATCTGAGATAATGGTTTTACAACACAAAACCTGTCACAGAAAAGGAGCACCCAACAGATGCTACCACGTAACCACCCTGACCGCATCCAAATCGCCTTCGACGATCCCCGCCTGGTAGCCAATGCCGGGCTGATCCTGCCGGTCACCCTGGCCGGGCGTCTGGGTCTGAGCCAACTCGCCGACAACCACGTTGACCTGGGCGACGCCCCGGGGCGGGCCAACACCGGGGACAAGATACTGACCCTGGTGGCGTCGGCTCTGGTCGGTGGCGACTGCATTGACGATGCCGACGTGTTGCGGGCGGGCAGGACCTCCTCGGTACTGGGTTGTGTGGTCAAGGCTCCATCCACGCTGGGGACATTCCTACGCAGTTTCCGCTGGGGACATGTGCGACAGTTGGACCGGGTGAGCCGAGAGTTTCTGGCGCGTGCCTGGGACGCCGGGGCAGGCCCCGAGGACTCGCCTCTGACGATCGACATAGACTCGACGGTCTGCGAGACCTATGGACTGGCAAAGGAGGGAGCGCGCCATCACAACTACACCGGCCAGCGGGGCTATCATCCGCTGCTGGCCGTTGCCTCAGGAACCGGCGACGTGCTGATGGCACGACTGCGCAAGGGCCGAGCCAACACCGCCCGGGGCGCAGCCAACTTCCTGCGGGAGACGGTGGCGCGAGTGCGCTACGCCGGAGCCGCGGGAGCGCTCACGGTGCGGGCCGACAGCGGCTTCTATGCCCACACCATCGTTGCCGTCTGTCGCAAGATGGATGTCCGCTTCTCCATCACCGTCCGACAGCACCCCCGACTGCGCAATCTCATCGAGGCCATACCAGAGACGGACTGGACACCCATACCCTACTGGATGGACGGCACAGCCGATGTGGCCGAGACCATTTACACTCCCTTCGAGAGCAAGCCCGACGCCGCACCAGTGCGACTCATCGTCCGCAGAGTGAAGCCCACGCCCGGCTCTCAACTGGCGCTCTTCACCAACTACAGCTATCACGGTTTCATCACGGACCGAGAGGGCGACACCCTCCAACTGGAGGCCGACCATCGCCGCCACGCCGAGGTGGAGAACGCCATCCGCGACCTGAAGTACGGCGTAGGACTGAACCATCTGCCCTCAGGGCGCTTCGCAGCCAACGCCGCCTGGTTGGCCGTGCAGGTGATGGCTCACAATCTGGCTCGCTGGACCTCCCGCATCGGACTGGAAGAACGAGCCTCCACCACCAAGACCTTGCGCAGACGATTCTTCTCCCTCGCCGGACGGCTTACACGCTCGGCACGCCGTCTCACCCTGCATCTTCCCCAGCGCTGGCCCTGGGAAACACAGTTCGGCCGCGCTCTGGCCAGACTGCGAACCATTCCGTTACCGAGCTGACAGCTGACGGCAGCGGCGACGACTGCCCACCATACACTCCATAACCCATCTCATCCCCAGACTCGCGCCGGACCGGACCGTGAGTATCCCCTGCTGCTCACCGATTCGTCAACTTCACCCACAATCGCCACTGTGGGCCTCCATTGGCGTTCAACATCACGACCGGGGACCTTCAGAACGCTCCAGCGTCGGCATCATACCCGCACCGCCACCTTGCCGCGTCCTTCACCCACGCTCCGGCAGAGATACCATGACTCTTCGGTGGATTCGGGCTTAGTTTGAGCGATAGCAAGGAGGTTGCGCGATGGCCGCAAACTTGAGCTTGGATGGACAGGTCGCCATAGTGACCGGGGCGGCCCAGGGTATCGGCAGGGGCATCGCACTGGTCCTGGCCGAGGCGGGCGCCCGAGTCGTAATCGGGGATATCCAGGACGCCGGCTCCACGGCTGAGGAAATCGGCAAGGGAGGCGGCGAGGCAGCCACGATGGTGATGGACACCAGCATACCAGAAGAGGCCAACGCACTGGTGGACCTGGCGTTGAGCGAGTACGGCCGACTCGACATCCTGGCAAACAACGCCGCCATAGACGCGCCGCTGGGTCACGCATGGGACCTTCCGGACGACGAGTGGCAGAGGACCATCGACGTCAACCTGAGCGGCGTCTTCTACTGCTCCAGGGCGGCGCTAGGCCCGATGCTGGAGGCCGGAAGCGGCAACATCGTGAACATCAGCTCTCAGTCCGCAAGGGTTGCCGGCGTCAAGGACGGTTCCCCCGCATACAACGCCAGCAAGGCGGGGCTCATAGGGCTTACCGTCGGCTTCTCCGCTCAGGTGGCGGACAGGGGTGTGAGGGTGAATGCCATTATGCCCGCACTCATCGAATCGAGGGACTTTGGCTGGTCTCCAGAGGAAAGAGCTGCACTGGAGCGACAGTACCCCCTTGGTCTGGGAAAGCCAAGATACGTTGGCGAAGCCGTCCTCTACCTCGTCAGTCCGCTCTCAGCATGGGTGTCAGGGACCGCGCTCCACGTCACGGGCGGATATCAGAGGAGCGGCCCCTGGCTATAGCCCTTGCGGTGGCGTCAGCGTAGGCGGACGCCGACGGACACGCAGCGGACTTCAGGCCAACACGTTCATTCGATTGACCGTCGACGGTCGGCCTACCTATAATCCGCGTTGTCAGAGAGAACACTCCGAGGAGGAACATCCATGCCCCAATTCGACATGATGCCCGTGGAGGTACCCCAAGACGTGCTGGACGGGTTGAAGGCGCTGCCCACGGCAACCGTCTACAGCGCGGTGCGATAGTTCGGGTCCCCCTTCATCGTGTGCGAGGGACTCGTAAACCTGCTCTTTAGGACCTACGCCTGAGGCGGAGGCTGCGGTGAGGCCAGCATTGCCGATGCACGCGCCGTCCCCTACTCTGCCTCCCCGACCCAATGTGAGCCCGCTACGGGGTGCAGCTTCGAGCGGCATCGCCGCGAATTGGCTGAGTGAAGGCATATGTACTCCGGGCCACAGTGCGGTTAGAATGTGGAACAACATCCCGAGCCTGAAAATACGTCCCGACATGCGCCGAGGAGGGCTTCATGGTCTCCGAAAAGTCAAACAGGTCGCTGGTGGTCGTCGAGCTCACCGGCGGCAACGACTGCCTGAACACGGTCGTTCCGTACGACGACGAGCTCTACTACGACAACCGCCCCACCGTCCACCACAAGCAGGACGAGGTACTGAAGCTCGACGACCGGCTGGGGCTGAGCCCACAGATGGGCCCCGTCAAGAGGTTGTGGGACGATGGCAATGTCGCCGTTATAAACGGCATTGGCTACCCGGAACCCAACCGCTCCCACTTCAGGGCCATGGACATCTGGCACACCGGCGAACCCACGAAGGTGATCGGGGAGGGTTGGCTCGGACGCGCGATCAGAGACCTCGACCCAAGAGGTGAGAACGTACTCACAGGCCTAAACCTCGGCCGAGGGCTGCCCAGGGCGCTGTCGTGCGTGGGGGTGCCGGTGGCGTCCGTAGGAAACCTCGAGACCTACGACGGGCTGTTCCCCGACATTCAGGACGAGCAGGCGCGGCTGGACACTCTCAACACCTTTTCACAGATGTACGGCGGGGCCGAGGGAAGGGACGTCGTGTCCGAGTTCATCGGACAGACCGGCGAGGCTGCCCTCAAGGGAGCGGACATCCTCAGGTCGGCGCCTGAGAGCTATGTTTCAGAAGTGGAGTATGAGGCGAATCCGTTCGCTCAGAGGCTTCGCGACGCAGCCCAGGTGATCTGCGCCGACTTCGGAACCCGCATCTACTACGCCCAGCACGGCAGCTTCGATACCCATGGGGGCGAGCTTCCCGTTCACAACAAGCTATGGCACGAGGTCTCCACAGCGATTGGCGACTTCATGGACGACCTCAAGGACCATGGCCGGGACCGAGACACGCTCGTACTGGTCTTCTCGGAGTTCGGGCGCCGAATCAAGGACAACGGTTCCGGCACCGACCACGGCTCCAGCGGCGTCGCCTTTTGCATCGGCGGCTCCGTGGAGGGCGGTCTGTACGGGGAGTACCCCTCGCTCAAGTCGGCCGACCAGCTCCAGGGCGACCTGCACTTCAACAACGACTTCCGCTCCACTTACTCGACGATACTGGAGAGGTGGCTTGGGCTGGACCCGGCACCGATTGTCAACGGCACCTTCGAACAGTTCGACTTTATTGGGCGGTGAAGAGATGGTCAGCAGGCAAGAGATAGAGCTAATGGCGCATCTGATGCGCCGCGCAGGATTCGGCGCCTCCAGAGATGAGCTTGAGGAGCGTCTGGCCAAGGGCTACGAGGAGACGGTGGAAGAGCTGCTTAATCCTGAGGACACACAGCGCCTCGGCGACGACGTGATCCGAAGGTACCACGTCGACATTCACGAGTCCCGCATACCCGACCCACCGGCCACTGAGTGGCTATACCGGATGGTCACCACCAGCAGTCCTCTCGAGGAGAAGATCGCCCTCTTCTGGCATGGCATCTTCGCCTCCAGCTTCAGCAAGACCCAGCAGGCCCGGTCGCTGGCGGTCCAGATCGACGTGTTCCGGCGATTCGGCCTGGGCAGGTTCGACACCCTTCTACTGGAGATATCCAGAGACCCGATAATGATCATGTGGCTGGACAACCAGGACAATCACAATGGGGTCATCAACGAGAACTTCGGCCGCGAGCTGCTCGAGCTGTTCTCCATGGGAATCGGAAACTACACAGAGGACGATATCAAACAGTGCGCCCGGGCATTCACGGGCTGGAATGTGGGCAACGCGGAGTACATGGCCGCGAGGGCCATGAAGGCCTCGATCTGGCCGTACGGTGCAATCGCCTGGCACTTCGACTACCGGGACTACGACCACGACCACGGCGAAAAGGAGTTCCTGGGAGAGAGTGGGCCATTCAACGGAGAGGACGTAATCGAGATAATCGCTCGCCAGCCCGCGACCGCCAGGTTCATCGCCAGGCACATCTACGACTTCTTTGTGGCGGACGAGGCCCCGGTCCCACAGTGGCCCTACACTCCACCACTGGACCCAGACGCCATCGAGACGTTGGCGGGCGTATACGTGGACAGCGGTCACGACATACGCTCCATGTTGCGAGTCCTATTCAACTCTGATTTCTTCAAGGAGGCCCAGTTCGCGCGCGTGAAGTGCCCCGCCGAGTTCGTAGCGGGCACAATGCGGCTCGGAGGCGGCGTTACCGAGCCGACGCTGGATGTGAAGGAGGCCAACGCGGTGATTGGGTACATGGGGCAGAGCCTGTTGGTCCCGCCGTCGGTGGAGGGCTGGCATGAGGGCACGGAGTGGATCAACAGCGGAGCGCTAGTGGAGAGGGTGAACTTCGCGGCAAAGCAGTTCAACGACGTCGAAAAGCCCGGCGTACAGCAAATCATCGACCGGTTGGCCAACCAGAATGGAAGCACCTTCACTCCCGAGGAGCTGGTTGATAGCTGCCTGGACCTTATGGGCCCGCTGACAAAGGTGGAGGAGTCAACCCGCAAGGCGCTGGTTTGTCATGTCAGCAAGAAGGGCGATGTATCCCTCCGACCTCGGACGGCGGTGAGAGAGTCCGAAAGCCGCGTCGCAGAGCTGTTGGGCCTCATCGCGGCGACAAAGGAGTTCCATCGGGCGTAGCCTCACGGCGCGAAGCAGCGGGCCACGGCACCCATTTGGCAAGGAGCGACCACTGAGCGGCGTCAATCGAGCAAATACCCCTGGTCTGAGCTATCTCAAGACCATCGGCGTAATGAACAACAACCCGACCGGCAGAGGCTTCGGGCACCCTGTGGACCTCGCCATCGGCCAGGGCGGCCGCATCTACGTGCTAAATCGGCACGCAGCGCTCGCTCGAGTCGGTATGTGCACTCTCGACGAGGAGTACCTGGGTGAGTTTGGCTCCTACGGCCACGAAGACGGGCAGTTCTGGCTGCCGACGGCTATCGCTGTCGACAACCGGGAGAACATCTATGTCGCCGACGAGTACCATCACAGCGTCACCGTGTTCGACAGGTCCGGAGCGTTCAAGAACAAGTGGGGAGAGCACGGCAGCGGCGACGGACAACTGGACGGTCCCTCCGGTCTGGCCATCGACGCCGACGACAACGTGTACGTCGTGGACCAGAAGAACTGTCGCGTGCACAAGTTCACCGCCGACGGTCGGCACCTGCTGCAGTGGGGGGAGAGGGGTGAAGAGAAGGGACAGTTCAACCTCCCCTGGGGCATAACTCTAGACACGCAGGGCAACGTATACGTCGCTGACTGGCGCAATGACCGCATCCAGAAGTTCACAGCCGACGGCCGCTTTCTGGCCGCTTTTGGAGAGCCGGGAGAGTGCGAGGGCCAGTTCCACAGGCCCGCCAAGCCGGCGGTGGACGCCGAAGGGTACATCTACGTCGCCGATTGGGGTAACGAGCGCGTGCAGTTGCTGGCGCCGGACGGCGCATTCCTGCAGAGTCTCCGGGGCGAGGCCACGGTCTCGAAGTGGGCGCAGGAGTTCCTCGACGTCAATCCGGACGAGAGCACCACGAGAGACCAGTCCAACCTGGTGCCCGACCTACCCTCCCACTTCAACACGCCCTACTTGGTATCGACGCAGACGGAGCCGTACTTCTGGGGCCCGGTCTCCGTTACGCTCGACATTGATGGCAGGCTCTATGTCACGGAGTCCTCCAGGCACCGGGTCCAAGTGTACCAGAGGGTCAGAGGCTGACCGTTGGGCCACGCGGCGGACTAGCGTAGCCTGATCTCCACACCCGCCGCGACCTCCTGCAGCCGGTAAATGACGTGGGTGTCCAGGTCTCCCCAGCCGCGGTTACCGCACTGGATGGCGACCTGCTCCACAATGTTCGCAACCGGCATTGGAACACTCAGTTCCCGGGCCAGCTCGTTCGCGAGTCCTATATCTTTTCTAGCCAGAGCCTGCCTGAAGGAGGGAGGCTCGAACTCCCCCCGGAACACGGTCCTCTCCAGGCCCTCTCTCTGAGTGCCCAGAGTCATCCTGCTGCCAGCTTCCATGAGGGCCTCCAGGTCGAGCCCGGCCTTCATACCCAGAGTTAGTCCCTCTGCAACCACCTGCCTTACGGCCAGGGTGATCATGTTGTTGACCAGCTTGCAGACGCTTCCCATGCCCAGCTCGCCCTGGTAGACGACCTTGTCGGCAAAGGCCTCGAACACCGGAAGAAGGCGCTCGAACACCTCCCTGTCTCCGCTGGGCATGACGATCACCTCCCTGTCCTCAGCGGCGGCTGGACCTGTCAGTACCGGGGCGTCGAGCACATGGGCGCCCTTCCCTTCGAAGACGCCCGCGATCTCGCGTATGAGGGAAGGCCGACTGGTGGAGAGGTCCACGTAAACGTCCCCCTCACCAATGCCGCTGACGATCCCCTCGGGGCCGAGTGCTACCTGCTCCACCTCGGGAGGCCCCGGCACCGAGCTGAGAATCACTTCGCTGGCGGCCGCGACCTCTCCAGGGGAAGCCGCAAACCGAGCGCCACCCTCGAGTAGAGGCCTCGTCGCACCCTCCACCACGTCGAACACGACTATGGGGAACCCAGCCCTCTGG
Organism: Dehalococcoidia bacterium; assembly: GCA_965222145.1. Classification (GTDB taxonomy): domain Bacteria; phylum Chloroflexota; class Dehalococcoidia; order Lucifugimonadales; family JADFKI01; genus Bin90. Next base: position 1,521,353 of record CBDCTG010000001.1, read on the forward strand.
ATGTTTCGCGCCATTGGCGTTCCCAGGTTACCAAGCCCTATGAAGCCTACCGTCTGCATGCTGACCTCCTATCATCTCGTCAAGCGACTCCGCAATCGATTGCATTGAATCTCGACATGCGGCGCGGGATTTAACCAGGGCATTGTTCCCTACGGTCCAGGTGTTACGCGTCAACCTATTTTGCCGGTTGCGTCAATAGATTCTGCCGGGTGTGCAGGCGAGCGGTCGGTGAGAGAGAATTGAGGAAGCACCTGAGTCACAAGGTTAATATTGCCGTATAAGTCTAATTATACGGCGTTTAGATAGACTCCGAAATAGCTCTGTTTCGAGACAATTGTTCGTGGTGATATGCTCCTCTTTCCGCTAGAATTTATGAGAGGAAGAGACTAGCGCTTGTTCCTCAGCAGTAGGACATTCAAGGATCTGATCGAGCTGAAGTCCGAATCCCCAAAAGGACAGACAAAGATGACAACTCACGGAGCACGCGAAAATCCAGGCGAAAGACTCCGGCGAAAGAAATCATTTCGGGTTAAGCCTAACAAAGCTGGCTTCGTGGAAGGCATAGATACGGTCCGATTGAACCAAGTCCTAGCCGACCTTGATGCTGAAGAGTTTTTGGCAAAGCAAGACCGCTGAAAACACCATTCCATCTTGCCAGTGTACGGACAAGGACTATCCACCTGTGTCGAGACAAACCTTGAAAAGGACATTTACCTTCACGACTCTCGAGCAACGGCAGATAGGATTCAGTATTCGGAGGGATACGCTATGGCCGTGGCAAGAGAGAGATTTTGCAGCCAAGCCCAGCCGGAGTTACTTGAAGGGATGCGCGAGATCGCTCGAAAAGAAGGACGGCACTTTCAGTCAGTTCTTGAAGATGCGATGAGCGCTTACATAGAGAGCAAGAACCAGGAAAGGGTGCGCCCTGCTGTCATGGGGCATTTCTACGCGAGTCTTGAGAGTAACCGGCGACTGGACGAACTGCTCGGTAAGTCCTGATGCACGAAGTTTCCACAATTGAGGAAGTTTCGGCGATACACGAAAGCGCTGTCCGTGAATTCGGTGGCTCACAGGGAGTGAGGGATCCGGGCGCTCGGGAGTCCGCCCTCCTGAGACCGCAGCTCGGGTACTACAACGATATCCTGGAGGAAGCTGCGACGCTCATGGAGAGTCTTTCGATGATCCATCCCTTTCTAGATGGCAACATGTGGACCGCCTTCTACACAACTGACTCACTCCTGCGGATGAATGGCCAGTGCATAGAATGCGCCAAACAGGAGCCTTACGAGTTCTTTATGCAACTATTCGAGACGCATTCGTTCCGTTTCGATAAGTTGCACGAGTGCCTCGATCGACACGTCAAGCCGCTGGCCCAATAGTTGTGCCGAGTTTTGCCAGAGTCGGGGAGATGAAGGACGGGATCCTTGCCGCGGTCCAGCGAATCCTCGATGCCAGGGGAGTTACTGGCCCGAGACAAGACTCAGAGTCCGTCTGAAGGAACGGTATTCTCCGTCGATTTCAAGCCAGATAGATGCATCCACGCCCAGAACTTCCTCAAGTTGAGCTGCAGTCTCCCGGTCTATGGGAGCCTCTCCAGCAATTATCCCTCGAACTAGCTTGAGCGGTATGCTGCAACTTTCGGCAAGTTCCTCCTGGGAGATGTTTCTCGCCGAGATGTGGTCATCAAGAACCCATCCCGGCGGGACTGCATAATCTGGCCTATAGGGATATCTCTGCTCGGTCATATCATCACTTGGCTCTTGCTTCACCTCATTTCAGCCAGGCTTCCTGCATTGCCGATACATTGCCTCGATCGGCCGGTTCGACGGGGTCGGCGCCGGTGATCTCGTGTAGAGCGGTGAACCAGTGTCCGCCCTGCGATTTCATTCTCTCGAGAATCAGGTGTACTGCCGGTTCGCCCATGCTGACGATTCCCTTGTGGGCTGGGTGTTTAGCTGCCTGGTCTGAGCTCGATAGCAGTACGGTTTCGGTCTCCCACTGGTTGGCAAGTTCCAAGAAACGTTCTCTTATCAAATCAGGATCATCCTGCCGACACTGCAGTGTTTTCTCGTTCATTCCGATGATCCCAGCCGTCGGATTTCGGCGGCAAGCCAAGACCAACTATCGCTATCATCCAGGTTCAAACTCTCTTCGTCCGCGTCTTCGGATGCAATGTAAGTCCAGAGCCATTCTCCCACGCGGTCATCGAGGTTCACCTCTAGTTCAGCCCCAAATCTTCCAAGTGTCCACTCCATCTGCACACCACCTTCAGGGGTCGGATAGATGCGAGGAAGTGGCAGATCACCAAGGTACTCGCGCTCCAGCGTGTCGCCAAGCCAGTCGATCCCTTCGTGGCTTGGAGCTTTGCCGTAACCTTGTATCTTTGACATGTATGGGATAATCCCCTAACGAAGCAGGTTCCGAGTGCTGCAGACCGACATGACATTGGTCGTAGGAGGCCGTGGAAAAGCGAGGGTCGTCGCACTCATTCCAGAAGAGCCCGAACGGTTGCCCGGGCTAACCAAGCCCGTATCTGCAAGGCAGGGTCAGTATGAAGGAGGCGAGTATGTCTCAGGAACCAACTTATGTCGGCATTGATGTATCCAAGGAGCAGGTAGATGTCGCGGTACGCCCCACTGGTAGAAGCTGGAGCGTGTCCTACAACGGAGCCAGCGTCGATGATCTGGTTACACAACTTAAGGTTCTCAAGCCGGCAGGCGTGATTACGGAGTCCACCGGCGGTCTGGAACTTCCCTTGGTAGTAGCTCTGGCCGCGGCATCGCTGCCAGTTGCAGTCGTCAATCCCCGCCAGGTGCGCGACTTCGCCAAGTCCACCGGGCAGTTGGCGAAGACTGACCGGCTGGATGCACATGTGCTGGCGCACTTCGGTGAAGCAGTACGACCGGCGATCCGTCCACTGAGGGATGCTGATACTCGGGCACTCGGGGCAATGCTGGCGCGCAGGCGGCAGGTGTCGGGCATCTTGGTTGCTGAGAAGAACCGCCTTGGCCGCGCCACTCCAGAAGTCCGCCCTCGCTTAGAGGCCCATATCAGCTGGCTGAAGCAGGAGCTAGACGACCTGGACACAGACCTGCGACAGAGGATACAGCACAGTCCTGTATGGCGTGAGAAGGACGACCTGCTGCGCAGCGTACCCGGCGTGGGACCGCAAGTGTCGCTGACACTGCTCGCGTATCTGCCGGAACTGGGCACGCTGAACCGCAAGCAGATCGCCGCTCTAGTCGGTGTGGCGCCTTTCAATCGTGACAGCGGTCCATATCGAGGCAAGCGTTCCGTGTGGGGCGGTCGAGCTACGGTGCGCTCTACGCTGTATATGGGCGCACTGGTGGCCAGTCGGTACAACCCGGTGCTACGCGACTTCTACCAGCGGTTGCTGAAAGCCGGCAAGCCGAAGAAAGTGGCTCTCACTGCCTGCGCGCGCAAGCTACTGACAATCCTCAACACTATGGCAAGGACGGGTGTTCACTGGGATCCGACCACTCTCAGGCCTTGACATTTAAGACGGTTGCTTTCCCCAGTCTCTGGGGTGCTGCATTCCGTCAGCCCATCCATCTTCTAGGATTCGCAACCTATCCAGCTGTGCCTCAATATCGAGCGGGGCGATAAGACTGACGGCGTCTACTTGCATCAGGTATTCCAATTCATTGTGCCGATAGACGCCTACTCCCTTGAACAGCAATCTTGCATTGTCCCCACCTTCCTTTAGCGCACGGTCTACTTCATCAAGAATCCTGTTTGACGCAAACGCTCGCACCTTGTCGCCATATATGGGCTGAAGTTGGAAAGACCTGGCGCCCTTGTCGATGTCACCTACCGTGCCCTACAGGACCACCTCTCTGTTGTTCTCTGTTGGATGGTGTGTCATCGTTCCGAGTCCATTCGCTCGAAGGCAATTTTGTAGGCGTAGAACTCCACAAGCAGCTTCGCCACCCGGACCAGCTCAGCCGCCTGTTCCTGTGTAACCGGCGTATCGTATTGGGAGAGAAATTCATTTATGTCCTCACCATACACCAGATGGTCGAACATAGTATAGACGGGAGCTAATATCAGAAGTTGTGGAAATTGAAAAGGCGCAGGTAAGAGAAAGGGCGTATCCTCCAGGTATCACAAACCGTCGATGAGACGAAAAACTGGAGGAGTACGCCGTGAGGGAAGTATATCAGAACGAAGAAGAGGCGAACGTAGTTGACGACACGCTGGAAGCGATGGTCAGGGAAGGGGCGAGAAGGATGCTCGCGGCGGCACTCGAAGAGGAGGTGAGCGGGTTCCTGGGCAGGGACCGCTATGAGCGGGGCGAGGAGTTCCGCGGATACAGGAACGGTTATCACCGCAGCAGGGAACTGACGGTGGGAGTCTCGGCGGTGGAGGTGAAGGCGCCGAGGGTGTCGGACGTGCCTGCTGAGGTGGCTGGTGGTGGGTTCGAGTCGAAGATAGTCAGGCGATATGAGCGCACGAGTCGTCAGACGCAGGATCTGTTTCGGAAGTTGTACTTGGAGGGATTGTCCACCGGAGACTTTGAGCCTGTGTTTCGTGAGTTGGTGGGAGAGACTGCGGCATTGAGTCCGAACACGATCGTGAGGTTGAAGAGCAAGTGGGAGTCGGAGTATCGGGCGTGGTGTAGCAGGAAGTTAGAAGAGTGCAGGTACGCCTACATCTGGGCGGACGGAGTGTACCTGGGGGCCGGAGTGGACAGGGAGAAGACTGCGCTGCTATGCGTGGTGGGGGCAAGGGAGGACGGGGCGAAGGAACTGCTGGGTATGGAGCTTGGCTATCGTGAGAGTACGGAGAGTTGGTCTGGTGTGCTGAGGAGCTTGAGGGATCGGGGTCTGAGTGCGCCGCTATTGGCGGTGGGAGACGGTGCGCTGGGGTTGTGGGCTGCGCTCGATGCGGTGTTTCCGACGACCGGTCATCAGAGGTGCTGGAACCACCGTGCGCTGAACGTGCAGGCGAAGTTGCCGAAGGCGCTGAACTCTGAGGCGCGCAGGCAGTTGAGGGATATGTCGTATGCGCCGACGCGAGTGGAGTGCGAGCGCTTGAGGGACGAGTACGTCTCCGATCTGAGAGCGGATGGTCGCTCAGATGCCGCCGATACGGTGCTTCGGGACTGGGAGTCGTTCGTGAGCTTCTATGACTTCCCGGTCGAGCACTGGGTGCATCTGCGGACGACGAATCTTCTGGAGTCGGTGTTCAGCGCTGTGAGGTTGAGGACGGACGCCACTCGGCGGATGAAGAGGCGAGACAGCGCATTGTACCTTGTGTTCAAGGTGTCGCTGAGGCTGAGTGAGCGCTGGCGTCCGCTGAACGGAGGCAGAAACCTGATGGGCTTGCTGATAGATGGAGCGTGGTTCGAGGACGGTATCTTAACCGAGCTGCCGGTGAGCGGCGAGGGGGACGTCGCCGCTTGATGAGCTAAACCACCTGGAGGCAATTTCCACAACATTTGACACAAGCTCTGCTTTTCCATTCCACTACTCTTGAGGAAATTCGCCAGGGACAATGCCGTTTGATGCCGCTTTGTCAGAACGCCGACTGTAACGACATCATCCAGCCTGAACAGGCTGCGAAGATACCGCAAGAGAGCTTCCCTCATCTCCTCCATGCCCTCTGAATAGCGCTTACGCCGTGCCCTCCCTGCCCGCTCCGATGGGGTAGGCTTTCTGACACCCGGCGCAGTTGACTTCAGGATACGGTTGTTGTGTAGAGTGATCTGTTTCGTAGCTGAGTGGGCCTGCCGCATTTGATGGATATTCACATTGGGTCGGCCAAAGACGCTCCTTAGCATATTCCAATTTGGCAGACCTCTATGTGGAAGCAATCTCTGATTAAGGTCACCGAGGATGGTGAATCTGTCGTCAGACGAGTGCATCCTGATGAGTTCTATCTCCATAGGCGATACGTCTTGCGCTTCCCCGATGACTACATGTTCAAACATCTCACTCACGAAGCCATTGAGCCTGTGGTCAAGATATAGGGCTGCTGCAAGGTCACTAGGCGCTAGCGACCTTGCCTGTGATTTAGGGGCAGTGAGACTTACCTTGTAGGCTAGGTCCTTTTCAATCCTGCCTCTGCTGTGTCTCATTATCTCAGCAGGATTCGACATGAGAGAAACATATTCTGCAAAAGTATCAAACTCCGGCCAGAAGGATAGAGCATTTTCTGAGGCTAATTGTGCTCGCCTCTTCAGTTCATTCTCTTTGGAGTTTGAGTCTCCGTTCCTCTTCATCCACCGTTCAGTAAGTCCTTCAATGAATATTTGCCTGGCAACATTTGGCTCAGGATGTTCCCTGAACACAGCGGTCACCGCTCGCTTCGATGACGCAAGGTCAGGCGGAAGACAGGAAACGAAATCTTCCGCTGTTGCGCGAATCTCCTTCCTTCGTTCATCAACGAACCTGTCCAATAACTGCTTCATCGGCAATTCGCTTTTAAACCGATGAGCTTCGATCAGGGCCGGGGCCTCTTCCCCACTCATCAGGCTTTCCAAAATTCCATCCGACTCCCTCGCGGTTACACGAGAGCGGAATTGACCCGCCATCCATCCACTGACCGTGGTGACTTGCACAGCCCCAATATTCAACTCTGAAACCAGGCTGGCCACAGAGTCTATGTAAGACTGCGTAGGTCCGAACAAAGCCACCTTATCCGGATTCGGCCTTGCCTGGTCATTCGCGCTGCTGAAGGGAGACATCAGGTGGTCTAAGCGGTTTCGCAACAAAAGGCCGCCGCCGCTTCCCGCAGCAGCTTGCACTACGAGCACAGGGGAGTCTACCTTTGAAAGCGCTTCATATTCATCAACTCCACCTGACCCGAAGGCAGAGTCGTGCTGATACACATCCTCGACATCCAGCAGTTGCCCATTCTCGATAGTGATTACTCTCTTGAGCAAGACTCTTATGGGTTTAGAGTCCGCACCTCTTGCCGGTATGTACCGGCCGACTTGCGGGTTGTCGAAGACCTCGGCCAATCCACTGTCTTGGCGCTCGACAACCAACCCCAACCCCTTGCTTTGTGATACTATCGCCCGCGAATTGAAACTGCCGATGTAAGCGGTTTTTTCCTTTCCGGATGAGTCGTCCAGATAGTCGAGCCTTCCGATATACGGCTGTGACCGATAACCTTCAAACAAACTAATGGTGTTGCGTTGATTCTCTATTATTTGCCTATCGACGCGAGGATCTCCGGTGCTAGGTTCGTTTCTGTTCTTCAACCCCTCGATAAATTCATCTAACCAAGCAACGGTGGAATCGAGACGCCTTTTCTCTAACCTGAAGGCCGGGTGCCTTCTGTTGCCGCCTGCTGCTTTACTTCTTCTGACCATCTCAATCACCTACATACCATGAATGTATTGGCTACCAATCCTATCGGAATTTGAGCTGCCCTTGCTTTTGGCAGAATTTTGGTGGCATGTTAACATTAATATCGTTCAATATTGAGATTCGTAATAATGTGTTCGCACAGGCTTAGAAGCTGGCAGAATTGAGAACTCATTGGATTGGATCAACCACACTAAAGAAAGGGCTAGATGACGTAGAATGACTCAGCAGAACATGGAGAAACGGATACTCAACAGTGCTTGCCAGCGTCACGACATTGACCCTGAGCTTGTTGACCAGCTCATTGAAATAGAGAGGTCATTTGAAGGCCAATTGCAGCGCCGGGGGCTGCCTTCCACACTAGAGAACACTATTGCCGACTACGTGACGGAGCGAGCTGATGATTCTCAATAGGATAAGACTCAAGAACATCAAGTCTTACTATGGTGAGCACGAAATCGACTTGACCGGACCTGAAGACAAGCCGATCTACCTGATAGGGGCTGCTAACGGAAGTGGGAAGACCACCCTGTTTGAGGCTATCCAGGCTTGTCTTTTCGCTACAAAAGACGACCCTATTCTCAGGGGGACACATATTTCCCGCGGCATCGACGCCCAGGAAATGGAGGTCGAAATAGAGTTCGCTCAGGACCCGAATACTTGGCGCCTGAGCCGGACATGGACTCGCCAGCGTGGCCGGTCCGAGACTGGATCGAAGAGCGTAACCTTAGCTTCCCAGTTGGAAGACCTGGTGTCAGGGCTTACCTTCGTTAAGGAAGACGAGATCGCTCTCAGGGTCAGCACCTTTATGCCGCATCAGATCAGGGACTTCTTCCTTTTCGACGGCGAAAGAATCCAGGACTATGCCGACTCCTCATCCGAGAACATCAAAGACGCACTTGAAAGACTCCTCGGGCTTAATCTTTACATACAGCTACTGGCCGATTTACAGGTGACTGAGAGGACATTTAGAACCGGGCGGGATTCCCGTAATGTCGGGGCAGATTTGAGCAAAGCTACTGCTGAGCGTGATGCGATAGAGGCGCAGATAAAGAGATTTGCGAGCGACCGGAGCCGCATGCAAAAGTCGCTTACCGAATCCAGACAGGAACTCGAATCTTTGGAGCGAAGTGAAGAGACCATTCTCCAGTCATTGGACCCTGAAACTCAATCCAACAGGTCTGAACTCACATCTACCCGCGACACCCTGGACAGGGATATTCAAGAAGCGACAGACGAACTCAAAGGGCTGCTCGGAACCGAACTTCCCATAGCCTGGTTCTGGCCCCTCCTCAAAGATATTCCCGAATCGATGCTCAACTCAGGGGGCACCTATAAATTCGACGAATGGGCGGAGTTTCTATGGAACAATCGCTCACGACTTGCCCCGTCCCTGGGTGAAGGTGACTTTGATTCTTTCATGGAAACGCTGGAGGACGTCTCCCGGCAAAATACGAGTCCCGACTTCCCGCCGACCGCCATCGATGGAGCGAGGGAACTGGCAAGGATTTTGGGCGCTTCAAAGACCAGAGTGTTGACTGTCGCCAAAAGCCTCCAGGAAATGAGGCTCGACTACGACCGCCTGGGGCATGAATTGAATGCGCTTCCAGCGCCTCAGTCGGAACAGACGGACGTGCAAGAATTGCGTCAAAGCCTGGAGTTTGAGCGAAACAACATCAGTAAATTAGAACGGGACTTGGCGGACGCCTCTGAGAAGGACAGGGACTATAAGCGACAACTGGAGTCCCTGGTTGAAAAGATTGACGAGTTGTCCAGTGACGATGCGGAGTATCGAAGGCTGGACACCCAGCTCGATGCTTGCAGGCGGCTTCAAGCCGTTCTGGAAGACTTCATCAACGAGTATCGCAGCACCCGCGTGGGTCAGTTGGAGACCGAATTCAATAAGCAGTTCCGTTACCTGACGAATGCGCCAGGGTTAGTGGAGAGAGTCGAAATAGACAAGGACTCATACGACTAACCATCGTCCCCCGCGCCGGCATGACATTGGCGGCACTCGAGCAAAGCGCGGGGCAGAAAGAGATTGTGGCATTTACTCTCATATCCAGCGTTGTAGCGCTGTCAGATCGCCAACTGCCGGTGGTGATTGACACTCCTCTCGCCCGCCTGGATTCGGTCCACAAGGGAAACATACTTAGGAATTTCTTCCCCAATGTAGGCAAGCAGGTCATCATCCTGTCAACGGATACTGAGATAGGGCGGGAGCAGCGACAGATGCTTCTACCCTTCATAGCGAAGGAGTACCACCTGGTAAGAGACACTGAAACAGCGCAAACAACTGTGAAGGAAGGTTATCTTGTCGAGTAACGCATCCGACAGAATGCCCACCAGGGTGCCGGTTTCCCTGGAAGCATACGAGAAAGTGAGATCCATACAGGGTCAATTCCTTGAACTGGGGCAGCTTGGCACGATTTACAGAATTGCTGCGCTTCTCAGCTTGAAACGGAACGGTTATCAGGAGGACCGGCCCGCAGAGATGACGTTTGACTCCGACAGGATTCACGCCAGGCTGCACGGGCCGCTGGAGATTCACCACCGGGACCTACCCATAATCTTCCCTGCCCTGGTGCAACTCTCGGCGGAGCAGACCCTTGACCCGGAAGATATTTACAGACAGGTTAGCTACCACATTCATCTGGGTGCTGCACTGCTGGAAAACGTCGTTAAGGAAGTCAATTCCCTGGCAGGGTTGTATGAACATCTACTGGAGGATATTCCGGAAGGATTTGAAACAGAGATGGATTCGCAGTTCCATCCGGATGTGAACGGGATGGTGTTGCGGCTGGGAGAGCAGACGTTCACAGGAGAATCGTACAATTGGCCACTCACTGACACTTCGAGGACCGAAAATCCCCACGCGTGTATCGTGGGGGTGAGCGGCCAAGGTAAAACTCAATTTGCACTGGACATCCTTTACCAGATCCGCCAGCAAAATCCTGACGTAAGCTTCACAATAATGGATTACAAGGGCGACTTATCCGAACCCGGCAGCTCCAGCAGGCGAATGCTTGAAATGCACCTGGGGTGTGATGTCATCACAGCGGGCAAAGAGGCCATCAGGACTGTTCCATTCCAAAACGTATCGTCCCAGGAAAATGACCAATATGTAGTCGGCGTCACTGACCTTATCGCGAAATTCTACCGAAGGATGGGCGGACAGCAACGATACGCCTTGCGACAATGCCTTGAAGAGCTGATCGCTACTCATTCAGGAGGCTTCGGCTTCAACACACTGGAGAAGAAGGTCGAAGAATTCTATGAAGAGAACGGAAGGAACCCTGATGGTCTTAGCGAAGCAGTCCATCATCTCAGTGTAAGCAGGGCCTGTGAGCTTGTGTCAAATGTTGTGGAAATTGCCTCCGGGTAGTTTAGCTCATCAAGCGGCGACGGCCTCCTCGACGCTCACCGGCAGCTCGGCCAAGATACCGTCCTCGAACTTCGCTCCGTCCACCAGCAAGCCCATAAGGTTTCTGCCTCCGTTCAGCGGACGCCAGCGCTCACTCAGCCTCAGCGACACCTTGAACACAAGGTACAATGCGCTGTCTCGACGCTTCATCCGTCGAGTGGCGTTCGTCCTCAACCTCACAGCGCTGAACACCGACTCCAGAGGATTCGTTGTCCGCAGATGCACCCAGTGCTCGACCGGGAAGTCATAGAAGCTCACGAACGACTCCCAGTCCCGAAGCACCGTATCGGCGGCATCTGAGCGACCATCCGCTCTCAGATCGGAGACGTACTCGTCCCGTAAGCGCTCGCACTCCACTCGCGTCGGCGCATACGACATCTCCCTCAACTGCCTGCGCGCCTCAGAGTTCAGCGCCTTCGGCAACTTCGCCTGCACGTTCAGCGCACGGTGGTTCCAGCACCTCTGATGACCGGTCGTCGGGAACACCGCATCGAGCGCTGTACCGCGTCAACCATTCTTGCCGGATGCGTCAATAGATTTTGCCGCTCTGACTCCTTCTCTGACTGTTGATTCCGCACTGCATAGGTACGACAACTTGTAAGTTGACGCGTCAACCATTTTTGCCGCGCGACAATTACTTTTGCCGGTGCGACACATCCTCCGCCTGCCGGTTCTGCGCCACGGCAGTCCGGTAGCTGGGCACGTCGAACTCGAGTATGACCGAGTGATGCACGATCCTGTCTATCGCCGCGGCTGTCGCCATGGGGTTGGCGAACACCTTCTCCCACTCGGAGAAGACAAGGTTGGAGGTGATGCCCAGAGAGCGGCGCTCGTAGCGCTCGGCTATCAGGGTGAACAGCACCTCCGACTCCCCGGCTCCCTGAGGCAGGTAGCCCAGGTCGTCTATGATCAGCAGGTCGAAGTTGTCCAGCTTGCGGAGCATCCGGGGCAGGTCCAGGTCGCGCTTGGCGGCCAGCATATCCTGCACCAGTCTGTATGCGGGGATGAACAGCACGGAGCGGCCCGACTGCACGAGCCGGTGCCCTATGGCGCACATCGCGTGCGTCTTCCCTGTGCCGGGCATCCCGAAGGCCAGCACGTTGACACCTCGATCCACGAAGTCCCCCTCGGTAAGCCTGACAAGCTGCTGCCTGAGCCTCACCGGAGCCCGCTCGTGCTCGAAGATATCCCACGTCTTGCCCGCCGGCAGATTGGACGCCCTTCTGAGCCGGTCCACTCTCCGTATCCGCCTGTCCTCAGCCTCCTGCTCCAGCACCTCCACAAGGGTCGGCAGGGCGGCAGCGTGTCCCGCCTTGCTGAAGCGACCAACGGTCTCCGCCGCCAGAGTCGGCAGCTTGAACTCCCTGCACAACTCCCTGATCCGCTCTCCCACTGCGCTCGGAGCGTACGTGTCCGTCGTCATCGCGCACCTCCCGCAAGCAGCCTGTCATACACACCGAGGTCCACTGCATCGGGCAGCTCAACCGTCGGTATCTCGGGAGACGCTGGCGCGGACAGCTGCCGCACCACTGCGTAGTCGAACCTAACCCTCGACTCCAGCAGCCTCTTCAGCGCCCTATCGACCTCGCACTCCATAGTCGTCGCGGCAAGATGCAGTATGCGCACGTAGTCCACGTCGGCACGCTCTCCCTTCCAGCCACGCATCGCGTCGTATGCAAGCCGGAACGTGTGTGAGGGGAACATCTGCTCCCTGAAGCGGTAACGGGCGAACGCTCCGGGCTTGCGCACCAGCGATCCTATGATGTGACGGTAGTCTATGCGAGCCTCACGGCCGCCGCGTATCCGCTCCATGCTCTCCACGAGATGCCCCTTGTAGTACACCTCGATCTGGTCGGTGTGCAGCCGAACGTCAACCTCCACACCTATCAGGCGGGACGGCACCGAGTAGGTCCTGCTGGCTATCCTGATGGTGCTCCACTTGCGCACCCTCGTGCGGTAGCCGACGTACTCTGGCACCGGAGCGGAAGGCAGCTCGCGCAGGTGCGGGTACTCTCGCGCCAGCTTCTCCCTGATCAGCCTGTTGCGCCTGTCGACGATCCGCCTCACGAACGCCGTGTACTCATCTACAGACTCGAAGTCAGCGCTGCCTCTGAGGATGAGCGCCTGCGCTATGGCGTCCTTCAACCTGCGGTGTCCCTGCTCCGCAACTCCGTTCTCGTGCGCACTGCGCGGGTTGGTGCGCGTCGCCTTCAGTCCGTAGTGGTCCAGTATGGCCCGGTAGCTCTCGTTGAAGGCGCGACCCTTGCTCTCGCGCAGATCGTGCGTCGCCGCAGACAGGTTGTCGCTCCTGACCACCTCGGGAACAGCGCCCAGCTCCCACAGCGCTCCCTGTAGTCCGCTCACCAGCGCGGAGAACGATGCTCTTATACATGTCAAGCGGCTTTTTCGAGTATCTGGTTGGGCTTCTGGATGGCTGAGTAGACTTCGCGCGCGACATAGCGTTTGAGACAGCGGATGACTTCAGATTTGCTCATTCCTTCTGCGGTTCGTCGTTGCATATACTCCTGGGTCCGCGGATCGTAACGCAACCTGATGATGACAATGCGATAGAGCGCCGCGTTAGCCTGGCGATCTCCACCGCGATTGAGACGATGACGGTTAGTCTTGCCGGATGAAGCGGGTATTGGATTGACTCCGCACAGGGAAGCGAAGGAAGCCTCGGAGCGAAGGCGATCAGCGTTGCTGCCGGCGGCGACTAGTAGAGCAGCAGCCGTGTCGGGTCCTACGCCAAAGGCACTAACCAGAACGGGCGCTATCCCGCTGGTTAGTCGTTCCAACTCGGTCTCCAACTCTTGAACCTCTTCATTGAGTTGACGGAAACGGCAGGCAAGCGAACGAAGTGCGTACTTCGCGGCCGCTTTGGGGTTGTCCAGGCGACCTGAACGTAAACCCTTGCACCGTGTGATGAGGGCGGCGGTAGTGAGACCATCGAGTGTTTCTCGAAGCTCAGACGGAGCTGTCACAGCCAGTGCCTTTATCTGGTTAATGGCTTGGGTGCGAGCCTTTACAGCCGAGTCCTTGGTACTCTTGAGCATACGGATCATCTCTACTTCGCCCTCCCCGGACTTGGGAATGGCATCGGCAATCCCTGAAAGCACTGCGCGCGCTGCCATCTCCGCATCAGTAGCGTCGCTCTTTCCCTTGCGGCGACGAACTGACCGGTCGGGTCGATTGACTTCTACGACCGTGTAGTTCCGACTGGTCAGGAAACGTGCGAGCCCGGCACCGTAGGAGCCTGTGCCTTCGATCCCGAACGCGTGGATCTGTCCCAGGTTGCGCGACCACCGTTCGAGCTCCTCGTACCCGCAGGTAGCAACGGGTACGTGCTTCTCGTCAAGTCGGACACCTCGCTGGTCTATGGCGACCGCCACATGCTGGTCCTGGTGAGTGTCGACTCCGATTATCACCTGAACATCACGATTACTGCTTTCGTGCCCGACGACTCCCGTCATGTCTACCTCCTGAAGGTGGTGCATCGGCCGGATGAGCGGACAAGACTGCGATGAGGCTCCATTGCCAAGCTCTTATGAGGTCACAGCCCATCTAGGCCTCCGGTATTGTGTGGCCATCTCGAACACGAGCCGACAGATCGTTCGGAAGGCATATCTGCCAGTCTCACTGCGGGTCAGGCACGAGCCAAGATGGCCTAATTGCATTATCGCAGTCTCACTGAAGCACACCCGCGCATAGCGCCAGCCCGAGTGACTCAGAATGAACTGGAACAGCAGATGGTCGAACGGCTCTCCGCCTATCGTCACTCCCAGCTCCCCGCAGTGCGTGAAGTCCATCTGCGCCTCACGTCCCGGTGGATGCTTCTGCTCGAAGTACACCTCACGATCAGGACCGTGCAGCGCCCGCCAATCCCTCATCCGTCTCTGCAATGTGCGCAGGTGGGACCTGCCGAACCGCCCCGGATGCCGCCCGTCCAGCCACTCCAGAACAGTCGGCGCACTGAGCACTCCCTCGATGTCCGCACGAAGCAGCGGCTCTATGTCTTGCTCCCACACTCCCGCCAGCGGGTCCGGTCTCGTCCTCTGCCTTCGCCTATCCTTCTTCTTCTCCGACGGCAGTGGTCCCTTACTCCAGTTCCGCACCGACCTCTCGCTCATCCCTGATACCGCCCCTGCTGCCTGTTGTGTCTTGCCTTTCATCAGCTTCTGCCTCATCAATACTACCTGCCGATCGGTGATCAATCTCCTCACCTCCTGTGAAGGAGATAATCACCTATACCAACCGGCAAATTCTAGTGTCGTGACCGGCAAAAGTTATTGTCGCGTATCGAGCGCAGCCCACAGACCCAGCGCACCGTCTCCCACCGCCAATAGCGGCGCACTCAGACCCCGATCCCTCAAGCTCCTCAGCACACCAGACCAACTCTCCGTACTCTCACGATAGCCAAGCTCCATACCCAGCAGTTCCTTCGCCCCGTCCTCCCTTGCCCCCACCACGCATAGCAGCGCAGTCTTCTCCCTGTCCACTCCGGCTCCCAGGTACACTCCGTCCGCCCAGATGTAGGCGTACCTGCACTCGTCCAACTTCCTGCTACACCACGCCCGATACTCCGACTCCCACTTGCTCTTCAACCTCACGATCGTGTTCGGACTCAATGCCGCAGTCTCTCCCACCAACTCACGAAACACAGGCTCAAAGTCTCCGGTGGACAATCCCTCCAAGTACAACTTCCGAAACAGATCCTGCGTCTGACGACTCGTGCGCTCATATCGCCTGACTATCTTCGACTCGAACCCACCACCAGCCACCTCAGCAGGCACGTCCGACACCCTCGGCGCCTTCACCTCCACAGCTGAGACTCCCACCGTCAGTTCCCTGCTGCGGTGATAACCGTTCCTGTATCCGCGGAACTCCTCGCCCCGCTCATAGCGGTCCCTGCCCAGGAACCCGCTCACCTCCTCTTCGAGTGCCGCCGCGAGCATCCTTCTCGCCCCTTCCCTGACCATCGCTTCCAGCGTGTCGTCAACTACGTTCGCCTCTTCTTCGTTCTGATATACTTCCCTCACGGCGTACTCCTCCAGTTTTTCGTCTCATCGACGGTTTGTGATACCTGGAGGATACGCCCTTTCTGTTACCTGCGCCTTTTTAATTTCCACAACATCTGATATTAGCTCGCCTTTGAGGATTCTCCATCGAGCCTGATGCCAGAGCCTCTAATAACACAATCCTTGTCGCTGAGACTCAACGAGCTGGAATTCAATAGTTTGCCCATCGCTTTCTTGGTCGTCAATCGTCTATACGATGAGATGAAACAACTACCCGATGCTGAGAGGCAAGGGGCTGTCTTTAACTTGCGGCACGTGGTCTTTATAGACGAAGCTCACCACTATCTCAGTGTCAAGTCATCGCCACTGACCCTTCTGATTCGAGAGGGACGCTCCAAAGGCGTGGCCGTGCTTCTCGCCACACAATCAGTCTCCGATCTTTCGGGCACCGCAGGCGCGGATTACCGTCAATACCTGAGCAATTCGTTCTTCTTCAAGACAAATCTGAACAGCGCATCGGAAATCCGAGCCATGCTGCCTGCTTCAGGACAGCAAGTGGTACGAATTGCAGACCAGATTGCCACCCTCGAAACAGGTCAAATGCTATTTAGCCGGAACATCCAGAAAGAACCGAGCGAGTCTGTCTTGCAAGCGGTCCAGTTTTATAGAAGGGGTTTGTGATTCCGGTGGTCACCATCAAACATTACCGCAGAGTACCCACCGAAGATGAGATATTGGCCAAAATGCTTGAGGCATTGCGTCATCATGGAAACTTGGCGACGAATGCTGAAATCAGAACCTATGTTGTCGCCGCACTTAAAATCACCGAACTGGTTCAGAATTACAACTACACAGTCAAGGACGATCTTGACCCGATATTAAGTCGCGGCAAAACCAAATATAAGAAGATGGGTTTGGTGGACAATCCAAGGCGAGGAACTTGGAAGCTAACGAAAAAGGGGCTAGTTAAGGCTACCCGGAAGCCGCCTTCGACTAAAGTTCAGATAAGCAAATCAGTTGGTAGCCCGACCGAAGTATTCTTTGGCGATATCATTGATGAGGATATCGAAGTTAATCCCGATAAAATCGTGACAGATCGGATGCTAAAGGAGGCGGTTAAGGATATCCTTCACACTTTGAATGAGCGAGAGGCTCGGGTGTTGGAACATCGTTTCGGACTGAGGGATGGTATAAGTCGAACACTTGATGAAGTTGCCAGGGATTACGGTGTAAGTCGTGAACGCATCAGACTAATAGAAGCCAAAGCCCTACGCAAACTTCGGCATCCTAATCGCTCTAAGAAACTCAGAGATTTCCTTGATTAGAAGAGCGACATTTGTGACTTTGCTGCAATACCATTCTTTTCTTCCGCGCGGTCGCCGTGAGCACTACGGACTTGCCCTAGACTAGGGTGTGTTGACAATTGTATTAAACTTAGAGCATGTCAACATCTAAACTAACTCTGGACCAGTGGTCAAAGATTCGCGATTTCCTGAAAGAGGAGACCAACGTCTATGTCAAGTCTGAGCGGGACTGCAAACGATTCATAGAAGGGGTTCTGTGGATGAGCAGGTCAGGCGCTCCGTGGAGGATGCTTCCGGCAGGATACGGCAAGTGGTACAGCGTGTACAGGCGCTTTGCCAGATGGAACGAGCAGGGGATATGGGAGAAGATGCACCAGCATTTCGCTGATGAGCCGGATATGGAGCATCTGATAATAGACAGCACGACGGTGCGTGCGCATCCCTGTGCGGCGGGTGCGCCGCATAAAAAGGGGGACAATGGTCGCAGGCTCTTGGTAGAAGTCGAGGGGGTTTCAGCACGAAAGTGCATGTGAGTGTTGACGCTCTGGGCAATCCACTGAGATTCACGCTCACTGGGGGTCAGGCACACGACATCACCCAGGCCTATGAACTGATAGACGGCATTGAGAGTGAATATGTGATAGCTGATCGCGGATATGACTCACAGCGGTTTCGTGAACGAATCGTTGAGATGGGAGCGACGCCTGTAATACCGCCGCGTTCAAGTAGAAGAGAGCCTCAGCCATACGATGAGCATCTATACGGTGAGCGCCACTTGGTTGAGTGTTACATAAATAAGATGAAGCATTATCGACATATTTTCAGCCGGTTTGACAAGTTAGCGAAGATGTACCTTGGTTTCCTACACTTTGTCGGCACCCTTATGTGGCTGAAATGAAATGTCAACACAACCTAATGTACATCGTACATCACACCAGATATATCGTTGTTCAACTCACGATCTGTACGAAGGCCAACTGAGTGCTTCACAGGCCGGTAGAAGACTCCCCGCCTCGCATCAGACCAGTCGAGATTTTCTGGTGCGTCGGTCGTGTCGATCTGTTCGTCGGGCAAAGCTTCCAGCCCTCGTATCTGCTCCTGAACGTCTAGCGGTAGGTCAGCCATTTCCTTCTTCATAAACCTTCCTCCTGACTTCGCGTGGACCGGCGGCAACATCGCCGTTTCGGCCTGATCCCGAGAAATCAAACACTGCAGAATCGCCGTAGAGCGCCGTAATTCAGGGCACTGGCATCATGGACACCTGAAGGATTGTCTTCACTCACCTGCGTTGACCTGACGCGCGGATTAGGGGATGGAAAGCGCCTGCTAACTGAGACTGCTGAGTAGTCCGACAAACAATCCCGGCGATTTGTGAAATCGTCTTTTTTGTCACAGATTTCGATGGGGTATAATGGTTTGTAAACTACAGCCCATCGGGGTGCTGCCGGCAGACGGGATTGACGGCAGCCCGATAAACCCCATAACCACTACCAGGGGCGCTTTATGACCACTCTGCTGGACACTGACCGAGTTACCGATATAGTCCGCGAACTGCTCGTCGGTCGCTTTGGAGACGCTTTCGAGTTCGGACCCATAATTGTCGAAAGGGAACTTGATGATTATGGCGACGAGTACATTCATGTCTACATAGTCTTCAACGGGGACCAGCGTGAACTCGACCCTTCTTGGACTGCGGGCCTGAGCGGCCGACTGAGGCCGCATCTGGTGGAGATGGGCTTCGACAGCCCACCGAGCAAGTCATTCATTGAAAAATCCGAGTGGCTTGAAAATCCCCGCGTGAAGGCATGGTAAACCCCCAAGATCTCATCGACATTGCGACACAACTTGCGGACGGCTTGGGAGAGGGAAACCGAGGACGACCTAAACAAACTGAACTGAGTCGAGCAGTTAGTTGTGCGTACTACGCGATGTTTCATGTATTGGCCTCGTGTTGCGCTGATACGATGATGGGAGCTACGCCCAGTCGCAGATCTAACCAGGCATGGCGGCAAGTTTATCGGGCGCTGGAACATGGCAGAACCATCCGGCAATGCTCCAATTCTCGGATAATGAGCCTGTTCCCAACTCCAATTCAGGATTTTGGCGAGCACTTCATCGAGATGCAGCGCTTGCGTCACTTAGCCGATTATGACCCACTGGCTGAGTTCCGCCGCTCTCAAGTCAAGCAGTTGGTTGAGGAGACAGCGGACAGGATGAGACAGTTCGAGTTGGTGGATACCTCAGACAGACTCGCTTTTTCAGCCTATGTCCTATTCCCACTCAGACGAACTTAGGCGCTGTCGAGTATTACGGCACAGCCGCCAAGCTCCTCGTCGGATCTGGCACAAGCTCCAGGTAGATTAGCGTCGTCTGGATCGAGCTGTTCCCCAGCCACCGACTCAGATAGTTGATCGGGATACCGTTCATCAGCAGGTGCCGGGCGTAGCTGTGGCGCAACGTGTGAGTCCCGATCCTCTTCCCCGGCGAGATCGCGTCCAGTTCCTCGGCGCGTTTCACCGCCGTCTTCACCCAGCGCCATGCGGTCGTGGGATGGGCCTCGATGATTCTGCCCTGGCTGATTTCCCCGTAGGCAAGAGCGCTACTCAGAGCGCCGTGCAACTCCGGATGCACCGGCACAAGCCTGGTCTTGCCGCCCTTTCCTGAACGCACTCGCAGAGTGGGACTGACCGTATCCAGCGAGAGGTCCCGCACTTCGAGGTCCAGGGCCTCAGAGACTCGCAGACCCGCCCGCCACTGTTGTAGCATCAGCAGCTTCGCCTTCGGATTGGACGCGGCCCTGATGATCGCGTTCACCTCATCAGTTTCGAGATACTCAGGTATGCGCTTCGCGCGCTTGGGCGCTGCGCCGTCCTGTGTTTTGGGATAACTGCGATGATACCTTACGGGCCATCCGGGACTGGATCTGACCCACGCGTCAACTGGCTCAGATGTCCTCAAATGGATCTGTCGATCCGTTCCCGGGGTGGCCCATAAAGTTTCAGAGGCTTCGGTGAGTTAGTGACTTCATAGGAGCGTGACGTACAGTCCCATCGCAGTTTTGTCCGCTCACTCAAGCCCGTGAGCCATACTCCAAGGGAGGCAGAGATGCCAGGAACAGTCAGTCACATCAGCAGTCGTACCGTTCAGGTTATCATCGGAGTCGACACTCACAAGGACCAGCATGTGGCGGTGGCCATTGACGGGCGAGGTGTCCGGCTTGACGAGAAGCACGTGCCCGTCGCCGTCTGCGGGTACGAGGAGCTCGAGCGGTGGTCCCGCAGCTTGGGACAGATTCACGCGTTCGGCATAGAGGGCACCGGTTCCTACGGTGCTGGGCTCGCACGCTTCCTGACCGACAGGAGCCATGCGGTCGTCGAGGTCAACAGGCCGGACCGATCTGTCCGCTTTCGAAAAGGGAAGAGTGACCCCACTGACGCCGAGATGGCAGCGCGCTCAGTGCTTGCCGGTGTCGCCGATGCCATTCCCAAGTCTGGCGAGGGCGAAGTCGAGATGATTCGTATGCTCAAGGGTGCCAAGGACTCGGCTATAAAGGCCCGCACCCAGGCCGTCAACCAGATGAAGGCACTGGTAGTGACAGCTCCCGCCGAGCTACGCGAAACACTCGCCGGTCTCACTACAATCGCCCTCATTACACGGTGCAAGAGCTTCCGTCCTGGTCGTCTGGACGACCCCAAGGCGGCGGCGAAGTACACACTTCGATCGCTTGCCTGCCGTCATCGTCGACTCAATGAAGAGGTTCAGGAGTTGGAGATCGAGTTGGAACGACTCACCAAAGCGGCAGCGCCCGCCCTGGTTAACGCCTTCGGCATAGGCCCCGATACCGCTTCGTCCCTCCTGATCGCTGCAGGGAGTAACCCTGACCGTCTCCGCTCCGAGGCTTCCTTTGCTTCGCTGTGCGGAGTCAATCCAATACCTGCTTCATCCGGCAAGACCAACCGGCATCGTCTCAACCGCGGTGGCGACCGCCAAGCCAACGCGGCGCTTTATCGCATAGTCGTCGTCAGGTTGCGTTACGATCTGCGTACCCAGGCATATATGCGTCGTCGAACCGCAGAGGGAATGAGTAAAACTGAAGTCATTCGATGTCTGAAGCGCTATGTGGCTCGAGAGGTCTACTCGGCCATCCAGAAGCCCAACCAGATGCTCGATAAAGTCGCTTGACATGTATAGCAACCGTCTTAAATGTCAAGGCCTGAGAGTGGTCGGATCCCAGTGAACACCCGTCCTTGCCATAGTGTTGAGGATTGTCAGTAGCTTGCGCGCGCAGGCAGTGAGAGCCACTTTCTTCGGCTTGCCGGCTTTCAGCAACCGCTGGTAGAAGTCGCGTAGCACCGGGTTGTACCGGCTGGCCACCAGTGCGCCCATATACAGCGTAGAGCGCACCGTAGCTCGACCGCCCCACACGGAACGCTTGCCTCGATATGGACCGCTGTCACGATTGAAAGGCGCCACACCGACTAGAGCGGCGATCTGCTTGCGGTTCAGCGTGCCCAGTTCCGGCAGATACGCGAGCAGTGTCAGCGACACTTGCGGTCCCACGCCGGGTACGCTGCGCAGCAGGTCGTCCTTCTCACGCCATACAGGACTGTGCTGTATCCTCTGTCGCAGGTCTGTGTCCAGGTCGTCTAGCTCCTGCTTCAGCCAGCTGATATGGGCCTCTAAGCGAGGGCGGACTTCTGGAGTGGCGCGGCCAAGGCGGTTCTTCTCAGCAACCAAGATGCCCGACACCTGCCGCCTGCGCGCCAGCATTGCCCCGAGTGCCCGAGTATCAGCATCCCTCAGTGGACGGATCGCCGGTCGTACTGCTTCACCGAAGTGCGCCAGCACATGTGCATCCAGCCGGTCAGTCTTCGCCAACTGCCCGGTGGACTTGGCGAAGTCGCGCACCTGGCGGGGATTGACGACTGCAACTGGCAGCGATGCCGCGGCCAGAGCTACTACCAAGGGAAGTTCCAGACCGCCGGTGGACTCCGTAATCACGCCTGCCGGCTTGAGAACCTTAAGTTGTGTAACCAGATCATCGACGCTGGCTCCGTTGTAGGACACGCTCCAGCTTCTACCAGTGGGGCGTACCGCGACATCTACCTGCTCCTTGGATACATCAATGCCGACATAAGTTGGTTCCTGAGACATACTCGCCTCCTTCATACTGACCCTGCCTTGCAGATACGGGCTTGGTTAGCCCGGGCAACCGTTCGGGCTCTTCTGGAATGAGTGCGACGACCCTCGCTTTTCCACGGCCTCCTACGACCAATGTCATGTCGGTCTGCAGCACTCGGAACCTGCTTCGTTAGGGGATTATCCCATACATGTCAAAGATACAAGGAGCATCCATTTTTGCCGGCCTGTTGCCTCATCGGAAAATGTTACCGTAATTTTGCGGCTTTTAATTGTCGCGTATCAGCACGCGAACTGGTAGATGTTCGCCGTCCGGCCACCCGTTGCCTCACGCAGCTCGTCCACACCCTTCACAAGTCGTCGCGCTTCTTGCGTCAGCACAGCCACCGATTCCCTGGCTTCTCGCCAAGCCTTGCAGTTATCGTCGGTGTTCCGCCTGCAGTGCGAGCAGTTCCTTATCGCGTCGAAGGCGACCAGCACAGGCACGGCATACAGGTGGGCGGTCGAGTGCCTGCCCATGCCGTAGAGTTCCAACCGGACATCGCAGGAGTCCACCCTGTCATGGCAGTCGGGGCAGAGTGTCGCGTCCTTACGGGCGTCGCGCAGAGGGCACCCCAGTCGGATGATGAGTGTCGGCATCACTCGCGGGCCTGCCGTCGCACAGACGAGCATGGGCGCGGTCTTCGATGTGGTGCTCGACGGGCCTGAAGTGGATCAATTGAGTCCAGGCTCCACGCGGTCGGGGCAGTCGGCGCTGGTCAGCTCGTACCAGTGACATTCGGAGAGGAAATGCAAGCTTTCATGGTATTTCATTGCATCAATCTCCCTAAGCATTTGAACTAGAGCTGACGAATTCAACGAAAGCAGAATTGAAATGGAAAGGCTATATGGCAGAGACAATTCAACCCGCTGAAACAGGAGGAGATGCTTGCCAGTCCCGGAATCGGCCGTATTATGAGATTGACCAGCGAATGACGCACCGATAAGATTCTTGGCGGATCAGACCATGGTGAAGAGCTATGCTCTACTGTCCAGCCAACATTAGGATTCGCAGGCAAGATCCCTGAATGAGACAGTAGGTGAGAGGGGAAACAATGTGCAATCAGGCCATTTTAACATCGGTCGCTGTCGTTCTTTTCTTATTCTTGGTGGCAGGTTGCAGCAACTCTCCACAAGATGCGACAGATGGAAATAATGTAACGGTCCCGTTATCGAGTGAGTTTGAGTCTCCTCCCCTTTTTGAAGCGGTTTGGCGTGGTCAGGCAGAAAGAGTTCAGACATTGGTAGACGAGGGTGCCAATGTAAACCAATTGGATTCTGAGGGCAACCCGGTGTTGCTGGAGGCGATCTGGCGCGATCACGAGGAGATTGTGGAAATCTTGGTTAACGCCGGTTCGGACGATAATGTCTTGGATGCCGAGGGCAATCCAATTCTTCGAGAAGCGGTGTGGCGGAATCATGAGGAGGTAGTGAGATTGCTAATATCAGGCGGCTCCAGCGTAAACGCCAAAGACGCCAGCGGGAATCCAATAGTGTACGAAGCCATCTGGCGAGGCAACACGAATGTTGTTAGGCTTTTCGTGGAGGCAGGCGTGGATGTCAATGCTAAAACGGCTGATGGGAGTTCTCTCTTGGCGGAGGCGCGCTGGAGAGGTCATGAGGAAATCGAACAGATCTTGGTGGACGCTGGTGCCAAATAGCTGGCATGTCATCTGCCTTAGCCCGAATCCACCGAAGAGTCATGGTATCTCTGCCGGAGCGTGGGTGAAGGACGCGGCAAGGTGGCGGTGCGGGTATGATGCCGACGCTGGAGCGTTCTGAAGGTCCCCGGTCGTGATGTTGAACGCCAATGGAGGCCCACAGTGGCGATTGTGGGTGAAGTTGACGAATCGGTGAGCAGCAGGGGATACTCACGGTCCGGTCCGGCGCGAGTCTGGGGATGAGATGGGTTATGGAGTGTATGGTGGGCAGTCGTCGCCGCTGCCGTCAGCTGTCAGCTCGGTAACGGAATGGTTCGCAGTCTGGCCAGAGCGCGGCCGAACTGTGTTTCCCAGGGCCAGCGCTGGGGAAGATGCAGGGTGAGACGGCGTGCCGAGCGTGTAAGCCGTCCGGCGAGGGAGAAGAATCGTCTGCGCAAGGTCTTGGTGGTGGAGGCTCGTTCTTCCAGTCCGATGCGGGAGGTCCAGCGAGCCAGATTGTGAGCCATCACCTGCACGGCCAACCAGGCGGCGTTGGCTGCGAAGCGCCCTGAGGGCAGATGGTTCAGTCCTACGCCGTACTTCAGGTCGCGGATGGCGTTCTCCACCTCGGCGTGGCGGCGATGGTCGGCCTCCAGTTGGAGGGTGTCGCCCTCTCGGTCCGTGATGAAACCGTGATAGCTGTAGTTGGTGAAGAGCGCCAGTTGAGAGCCGGGCGTGGGCTTCACTCTGCGGACGATGAGTCGCACTGGTGCGGCGTCGGGCTTGCTCTCGAAGGGAGTGTAAATGGTCTCGGCCACATCGGCTGTGCCGTCCATCCAGTAGGGTATGGGTGTCCAGTCCGTCTCTGGTATGGCCTCGATGAGATTGCGCAGTCGGGGGTGCTGTCGGACGGTGATGGAGAAGCGGACATCCATCTTGCGACAGACGGCAACGATGGTGTGGGCATAGAAGCCGCTGTCGGCCCGCACCGTGAGCGCTCCCGTGGCTCCGGCGTAGCGCACTCGCGCCACCGTCTCCCGCAGGAAGTTGGCTGCGCCCCGGGCGGTGTTGGCTCGGCCCTTGCGCAGTCGTGCCATCAGCACGTCGCCGGTTCCTGAGGCAACGGCCAGCAGCGGATGATAGCCCCGCTGGCCGGTGTAGTTGTGATGGCGCGCTCCCTCCTTTGCCAGTCCATAGGTCTCGCAGACCGTCGAGTCTATGTCGATCGTCAGAGGCGAGTCCTCGGGGCCTGCCCCGGCGTCCCAGGCACGCGCCAGAAACTCTCGGCTCACCCGGTCCAACTGTCGCACATGTCCCCAGCGGAAACTGCGTAGGAATGTCCCCAGCGTGGATGGAGCCTTGACCACACAACCCAGTACCGAGGAGGTCCTGCCCGCCCGCAACACGTCGGCATCGTCAATGCAGTCGCCACCGACCAGAGCCGACGCCACCAGGGTCAGTATCTTGTCCCCGGTGTTGGCCCGCCCCGGGGCGTCGCCCAGGTCAACGTGGTTGTCGACGAGTTGGCTCAGACCCAGACGCCCGGCCAGGGTGACCGGCAGGATCAGCCCGGCATTGGCTACCAGGCGGGGATCGTCGAAGGCGATTTGGATGCGGTCAGGGTGGTTACGTGGTAGCATCTGTTGGGTGCTCCTTTTCTGTGACAGGTTTTGTGTTGTAAAACCATTATCTCAGATTCAGAGGTGCACCCTTTTGCTTCTTCAGGAGGCCTCTCACACGCCCCCCTCGGTGGATTGGGGCTAAAGAGCGAATCGCCATTATCGGCTCCAACGGGCCTGATAGTCCTGAGCGCTTCCATCGTCGCCGCGGATACGAACAGCACCACGCGCTCCCCTTCCTGGTCGGTCTTCGACCGGGCGACTGTCAACCTGCCAGTTCCATCTTCTTGGTCAACAAGATCTCCCCAGGTCAGATTCGCCGCCTCGGAGCGTCTGAGCATACCGTCCCTCATCAGCGAGACCAGCGCGATGTCCTTAAGTCCCCAGGTCTCCGCAGTTGCAGCAGTCTCACGAGACCCGCCACGCCCGATGCGAGGAACACATGCCGTTGCGCGAATCGCGGCCAGGCTCGCAGCCGTCAATCCGGCAGCCTGTTTCTGCGCCCTTCCGGCGACTCTGGTTATGCCCCGCATTGTCGCCCGAACTCCTTCGTCCTCAGTGGGATTGGGAAGATTCGCCTGGTGATGCGCGGCGCTGACGGCGGCCAGTCCCATGCGTATCGTGCCGGGCTTTCGCCCATCCGCAGCCCGCTGGGTAATCCAGTCGGCTAAATGTACCGGATCGGCTGGAAACATCGTGTAGCCATTCTCATCGGCAAATATCTCCCACTGCTTCCATTGAGCCCTGTAATTGGCGCGGGTGGTTGGAGCGAGTGATTGGTCCAGGGCCTCAGTGATTCGACGCCTGGCGTCCTCTGAGACATTTGCCGGCAGTCTCTCGCTGTGCTGGGTGTTGGGTTTAATGGATTGCAACAATTCTCAAAAAACACCTAAATGTCTTATTAACGAAATTATACGGCTTTTAGAATGGCACGAAATCAACCCTTTTCAAGTCATTTGTCCGTGGTTGCAACGCGCAATTAGCCGTAGTGATCCGTCATGAACACGGAGAGGTCGGTGCTCGGGTACGTAGCACTCCTGATGTTGACGGACAAGCTGGAAGATATTGCAGTAGAAGCGCTCGGTTACATACTGTCCAATTCCGAATACGCAAGGCTCGCTTTGACGGAGTTCGTTGGCGACGGAGGAATCACCATAGACGATATAAACCGTGTTCAGACTCAGGACGTAGGTGAGACGCTTGAACGTCCTGACATCGCCTTCAGAAACACGCAGGGTGAGAAACACCTCCTAATCGAGGCAAAGTTTGGCGCTGTCCTCACCGAAAACCAACCGTTAGGATACTTGAGGCGCCGTCCTTGCCAAGAGCAGGTAGTACTGCTCTTCGTCTCTCCCGATTGCCGAGTCGATAGCCTTTGGCAGGAGTTGCTCGAGAGACTGAACGGTTCCAAGGACTTCTCCGCTGAAGAGATGGTCTCACGCGATGAGCTGCGCAGCGCCAGGGTGAGTGATTACAGGGTCATGATGTGTCGGGGTGGAGAACGCTGTTGGGGAGACTTGCCGAGAGAGTAGCGGCCGATGGTCCAATTGTCGAGGACGTTCGCCAACTTCAGGGTCTTATCGAGGAGGAGGATGCAGGGCATTTCAGCCAATGCCTGAGCATCTGCGCATCGACGACCAGGAGCGCATCCCGGAGCTGGAGAAGCTTGTCTACGACGTCATCGAACAGGGCAAATCCTATGGGTGGGCCAGTACCGCAGGCTATCGTGCCACCAAATGGGATGGAGGATACGTTCGATACTTCGACATCGCCGGGGTCCCTGCCTGGTTCGGCACCAACTACCACTTGTGGCGTAACTTCCGGTCGCCACTCTGATTTGGATTCCAATCGTGGGTGGATACTGAAAGATCAAGGGACCAGCTGGAGGCCGTTAGAGAGAGATTTGGGAACGACAATTTCAGCGACGCACCATACTATGCTCGCAACGAGGACTTCGTCCGTATCAACTTACCAGTGGGCATCGAGCATGCGAGTACGGTAGCAAGAATCGAACGAAAGTTGAGGGAAATCTCGGCTCTCCTCGGGTTAGTGAATACTACACGGACCGCCCGATCGATATCTTTCGCGGTCGGGTGACGGCCGTCTCGCAGCGAGAACTCGTCGTAGCCGACGCCACGCACCCAATTGCCGTGCGGCGTATCCGCGGCACGTACGGCGAGAGCGCGCACGATATCGTCGATAGTCTGGACTGCGTATCGACTGCAATCCACGGAAACTAGGCCGGCAGCATATTCCATGACGTGAATGTGGGCGTCGATGAATCCTGGAATCAGGGTCATGCCGCCGCTGTCAACGACTCTGGTCCGGCGCACATCCAGACCGCCGAATACAGCCTCCTTGTCGAGCAAGAGTATGCGTTCCTCGCTTACGGCGACCAGGTCCCGCCGGCTGATATTTATCCAGAGTGACTGCGTTGGCGTTGTGCAAGACCAGGTCTGTATGCATCGTCAACCTAGGTGACCTCTTATCCAGTCTGACCTATCGGACCACGGACTTGGGTGTAGGCTCTATCCGCGTTATCACGGCATTACCCATGGCCAGCATCTCCGGGATCCGCGGTTGTATTTCGTTTTTCCAGGTGTCGTTTTCGTAAGCGGCCTCATACAGGCGGACCCGCTCCTCTTCTGACTCGAACCTTCGCATCCATATGTAATGGTTGTCGTCTTCCTGGTCGATAAAACTCCCTGCCACTACCATCCCATTGGATACCTCGTGGGGTATTATGACCTCCTCCATGTACCGTACCCAGTTATCCCTCTGACCCGGTTGAGTTTTGTACTGGCGAAGCTCGTAGAACATTGTTCTCTCCTTTCGGCTGAACCAAAATCCAAAGTGACTCCTTCCAACACGCCCGCAAGGTTTATTGGCCTTGCGCGGTTCCTCCAAGCTCCCGCCAGATGGGGTCATCCCCCTCTGGACCCCCTTTTCTAAATTGACAATTACCGCCTCCAGGTTCAGTTCACACGGTGGTAGGCTTTGACCGATTGGCTACTGTGCAACTTGGCCGCCGTCGACGGACACGATTGTGCCGGTGATGAACGAAGCCGCATCTGAGCATAGCCAAATGACCGCCGCTGCTTGTTCCTCGGGAGTCCCCAGCCGTCCCATCGGGGATTTGTCGGCCATCACGTCTAGATTATGATCAGGGCTGTCCGCCACGAACCGTCTGATCATTGGAGTTTCGGTCGCCCCTGGACAGATCGCATTAACCCTGATGCCCTTTCGCGCGTTTTCGAGCGCCGCTGTCTTGGTGAGACCATTGACCCCGTGCTTACTCGCCGTGTAGGCCGGCAGATTTGCCGTCGCCCACAGACCAACAGAAGAAGACGTATTGACGATAGCGCCGCCTCCCTGGTGGAGCATTTGTGAGATTTGGTAACGCATACACAGCCAAACGCCCTTTAGGTTGATGTTTATGACCCTGTCCCAGAGTTCTTCCTGTAATTCGTGGGTTGGCGCCACGTCTTGCGTAATTCCGGCACTGTTGGCGGCGCAGTCCAGTCGTCCGTAGGTCTGGACGGCCGTATTGACCAACGCCTCAACTTGGCTGGCTACCGTGACATCCGTTTTGACAAAGATGGCCTCGCCTCCAGAGTCCTGAATGATGCGCACGGTCTCTTCGCCACCCTCGACTCCTATGTCAGCAATCACGACCTTGGCGCCTTCCCGGCCAAAGGCCAGCGCCGTCGCCCGGCCGATTCCAGAACCGGCTCCGGTTACCATCGCTACTTTGCCGTCAAAACTACCTGCCATTGTGAAACCTCCGTGGGCCCAAATCAGCTGGGCACTTTTGAATACTAGGCCACGTAGCTAAAGCCCACTGCCGTGTTGTGGTCGGTGATGAACGAGGTGGCATCGGAAGACAGCCAGATTGCCGCTTCAGCAATCTCCTCCGGCTGGCCCAACCGTCCGATAGGGTGCTTGGAAACAACCTGCTCTTCCGGATTTTTGTGGATGTCTAAGGCTGGACGAAGCATCGAGGTATCCCTTCTTAGTTTGGACTGTCCCTTCAATAATCACCTTTGCCGACAGTAGCACGCTCTACTGGTGCAAGGAAGCGATAACGCGTTCCAGGAACATTCCCAATATACTTAGGATCCCCCGCCTTATCGCCTAACTTAGCCCTCAGATTATCAACATGAACTTAGATGAGGCGCGTCTCGGCTTCACCATGAGTTTCTTCTCCAATGATTGAAGACGACAATATTCGACAGCTTACAGTACGTGGAGTGCTTTAACAAGCAGCTCCAGTAATCTCCACTCCATCCGTGTTAATGCAATTGTATTGTCCCCCATATACACTTCAGCCGTCTCGAAGACTCCGAAGTTGAGTTTCAACAGGCGTGCCACCATACCGCTAGCGAATATCGCCTTCAGGGAAGGGGAGATTGTACCGGCCAGCCGCCAAATGCACCACGAAGGAGTGTCCCCAGGGCCGACCTGACCGTCGCTCCTGGTCAGCGTAGACACCGATTCCACGGCGTCGTACCCGTCCTCGGCGTCGAATGTCTTGTCATTGTCTTCAAAATGCCAGACGAACTCCCCGTCTGAGGCGTACCGTCCCTGTATGTCCTGAACGACGGTTATGTAGCCGCGCGTGTTGCCTCAAGGTTTTTGTTACTGAGCGGAAGCTATTGCCTCACGGAGGATGATGCTATACATGTCAAGCGGCCGTATCGAGTATCTGGGCCGGCTTCCGGATGATCGAGTAGACTTCGCGAGCGACATAGCGTTTGAGGCAACGGATGACTTCGATCTTGCTCATTCCCTCTGCGGTTCGTAGACGCAGGTACGCCTGCGTCCTCAGATCGTGACACAGCCTGACGACGACTATGCGATAGAGCGCCGCATTGGCCTGGCGGTCGCCACCACGGTTGAGCCGATGCCGGTTGGTCTTGCCGGATGATGCCGGTACAGGACTCACCCCGCACAGCGAGGCGAAGGCAGCCTCGGAGTTGAGGCGGTCGGGATTGCTGCCGGCGGCGATCAGCAGGGCCGCAGCCGTGTCGGGTTCTATGCCGAAGGCTTTGACCAGTGCTGGTGCCGTAGCCTGGGTGAGCCGTTCAAGCTCGGCCTTCAAGTCCTGGATCTCCTTGCTGAGTTGACGGTAACGACAGGCAAGCGAACGGAGTACGTACTTGGCCGCTGCCGTGGTATTGTCCGGACGACCGGGGCGGAAGCCTCTGCATCGTTTAACAAGGGCGCTGGTGGTCAGACCATCAAGCGTTTCTAGAAGCTCAGCAGGAGCTGTGACAACCAGTGCCTTCATTTGGTTGACAGCCTGGGTACGAGCCTTTACGGTCGAGTCCTTCGCGCTCTTGAGCATACGGATCATCTCTACTTCGCCCTTGCCCGACTTGGGAGTCGCGTCGGCGACACCGGCAAGCACTGCGCGCGCTGCCATCTCCGCATCTGTAGGATCGCTCTTTCCCTTGCGGTAGCGGACTGACTGGTCAGGTCGATTGACCTCGACGACCATATAGCTCCGATCGGTCAGGAAGCGTGCGAGTCCGGCACCGTAGGAACCTGTGCCCTCAACTCCGAACGCGTAGACCTGTCCCAGGTCGCACGACCACCGTTCGAGCTCCTCGTACCCGCAGGTGGCAACGGGCACGTGCTTCTCGTCAAGTCGGACACCTCGCCCGTCAAGGGCCACCGCCACATGCTGGTCCTTATGTGTGTCCACTCCGATGATAATCTGAACGGCACGACTGCTTATGGGACTTACGACTCCTGTCATCTCTGCCTCCCTTGGAGTATGGCGCATGGGCTGAGTGAGCGGACAAAACTGCGATGGGACTTGACGTCACGCTCCTATAAGGTCACTACTCGCCAAAGCCTCTGATGCTTTATGGACCACCTCGGGAACGGATCGACAGATCATTTTGAGGACATCTGAGCCAGTTACCGAATGGGTCAGACCCGATCCCGGATGGCCATAAAGTATCATCGCAGTTACCGAAATCAGGTCGTTGCCTCACGGTGGTGTTACCAAAATGAGGAGGCAAGCAGATGGTCGGAGAGATCAGCATAGTGACAAGGACTGAGGTACTCAGGGCTATTCGCAACCGGTACAGAGAGGTATCGAAGAAGGACAGGAGCCGGATGCTCGATGAGTTCGTAGTCATAGCCGGCTGACACGGAAAGCACGCAGTCAGGCTCCTGAGACAGTGCGATGAACCGGCTGTCCGGAGCGTACCAAAGGGCCAGCGTATATACGACGAGGCGGTGAAGGAGGCGCTGACTGTGGTATGGGAAGCATCGGACAGGATATGCGGGAAGAGACTGAAGGCGGCGCTGCCCAGCATGGTGGAGTCACTGGAGAGGCACGGTCATCTTGACTTGGACCCCGGAGTACGGCGATGTCTGTTCTCGGCGAGCGCTGCGACCATAGACAGGCTGCTCAGGCCCATCAGGGAGCAGGCGGGCAGCCGAAGGAAGCGTAAACAGAAGAGGAAGATGGGAAGTCGCATCCAGGTGCGCACATTCTCGGACTGGAAGGAGCCTGAGCCTGGCTATCTGGAGATAGACCTGGTGGCGCGCTGCGGCGGCACGGTGACCGGCTCGTACATCAGCAGCCTGGTGGTCACAGACATGTGTTCCGGGTTGACAGAGGCGATTCCGCTGCTGGCACGCGAACAGTCCCTGGTGGTGGGACTGGAAGCGGTCTCCTGCGTCTGTTGTTGCTCTGCGATTCCGTCCGTACTAACTGCTAAGCGAAAATGTCCGCATTATGGAGAATGTGACATTGACGCAGCAAGAGCAGGCAAGACTTCAGATACTCAACAACTTACTGGCTGGATATATGACGACGGAGCAGGCAGCGACACTGATGGGAGCGAGCGCACGCCACACCAGGCGCATGCTAGCGGCTTACAGAGAGGATGGAGCAGCCGCACTAGCTCACGGTAATCGAGGTCGCAGACCTGCCAACGCTACACCGAGCGCATTGGCGACCGATGTAATACGTCTGGCGTGCAGCCGATACGCCGGAGTCAACCATACGCACCTGAGCGAGTTGCTGAGGGAGCGGGAGGGCATAGACATCGGTCGTGACACGTTGCGCAAGATACTGACGAACGCCGGTGTGAACAGTCCTCGTCGGCGTCGCCCGCCGAAGCACCGAGTTCGGCGGCAGCGGATGCCACGCGAGGGTATGCTGATTCAGGTAGACGGCAGCTACCACAGATGGCTGGGAGAAGATGGACCGCATTCACGCTGCTGCTTGCAGTGGATGACCCCACTGGGGTAGTGATCAATGCCCTGTTCTGCGAGCTGGAGAACACGCGCAGCTACTTCCTGCTGATGTGGGGTCTGATACGGAACTGCGGCATACCGATCGCACTGTATGCAGACCGACATGCCGTATTCAAGTACGAGCTAATATCAGAAGTATCCGTGTTAAGTGTCAAGCCTTTGAAATCCTAGGAAGTAGTTAGTCATCCGCACTGTTCCGTCCAGGGCGTCCCTCTACGCGCCACGGCATTCAACTGCAACAGCAGCTTGCGCGCCACAGCTACCAGGGCCACCTTGCCCGGTTTGCCGCGCTCTCGCAGACACCTGTAGAAGCGGCGTAGGTTGCCATCGACCCGGATCGCTGACCATGCGCAGATGTACAATGCCCGCCGCACCGTGCCACGACCGCCCCGGATTGACCGATTACCCCGCTTCCTGCCGCTGTCCCGCGACCACGGAGCCAGACCCACAAGGGACGTCAACGCCTTCCTGTCCCATACACCCAGTTCAGGCATATAGGCAACCAGAACAGCCGCGGTCAACTGTCCCACACCAGGCACACTGCGATATAGCTCAGCTCGTTTGCATAGGTTGGCGCTACCCCTCAGCGCCTCTTGATACTCCTCATCCAGTCGCTTTATCTCTTCATCCAGCCAGCGAATATGACGCCTGGTCGACTTCCCGACGCTCGCACTTACGCCCTTGTCTAGACGGTTGCCCTCCTGTACACGCTGCTCGACCAGTTGACGACGACGACTCAGCAACTGCCGCAATTCCTCACGGTCAGGGTCCACCTCTGGTTGCACTCTATCAGACTCAGTGAACACCACGCCGTAGCGAGACAGTACCTGGGCATCAAGAGGGTCTGTCTTGGCCTCGTAGCCACACGCGCGGGCAAATGCGCGCACCCTGACCGGATGCGCCACCTGCACGTTGATCGCCGCCCTCCCTAAGCTTGCCCACTACAAGACGCTCATACCCACCGGTGGATTCGCACACCGCCTTCGTGACACCCTGTCGCTCTATATGCTTTAGTAAGCTGCTGATGCCCTTGCCGGTATTATTGAAACGGCAGACGTCGCCTTCCGACACCAACACGTCTAAGGTTGCTTTCGATACGTCAATACCAGCTACAACCACCATGTTCTTTCCTCCGTATCTATCATGCCTTTGTCCTCCACACTTGCAGATGCGGGCCTAGTGCCCTTGTATCCGTTCGGAACGACAAGTGCGGCGAGAGGGGTGTCATACTTCGACACGGTGCAGCCCAGAGCAACCGTCTGGCTCACCCGCTGTCCAACGACGCACCCCTCTCACCTACCCCACAGACTGACACTTTTGCAAGTCAAATACAACATACAAGTTGTCCAGCTTCCTGAGCATCCGCGGCAGATCGAGGTCTCGCTTGGCTGCGAGCATATCCCCCGCCTACGCGGGGGCAGGCTCTGCACCAGGCGGTACGCCGGGATGAACAGCACGGAGCGGCCCGACTGCACGAGCCGGTGCCCTATGGCGCACATCGCGTGCGTCTTCCCTGTGCCGGGCATCCCGAAGGCCAGCACGTTGACACCTCGATCCACGAAGTCCCCCTCGGCAAGCCTGACAAGCTGCTGCCTGAGCCTCACCGGAGCCCGCTCGTGCTCGAAGATATCCCACGTCTTGCCCGCCGGCAGCTTGGACGCCCTTCTGAGCCGGTCCACTCTCCGTATCCGCCTGTCCTCGGCCTCCTGCTCCAGCACTTCCACAAGGGTCGGTAGGGCGGCAGCGTGTCCGGCATCGCTGAAGCGACCGACGGTCTCCGCCGCCAGGGTGGGCAGCTTGAACTCCCTGCACAACTCCCTGATCCGCTCTCCCACTGCGCTCGGAGCGTACGTGTCCGTCGTCATCGAGCACCTCCCGCAAGTAGCCTGTCGTACACGCTAAGGTCCACTGCTTCGGGCAGCGCAACCGTCGGTATCTCGGGAGACGCTGGCGCGGACAGCTGCCGCACCACTGCGTAGTCGAACTGCACTCTCGACTCAAGCAGCCTGCGCAGCGCCCTCTCGACATCACATTCCATAGTCGTCGCGGCAAGATGCAGGATGCGCACGTAGTCCACGTCGGCACGCTCTCCCTTCCAGCCACGCATCGCGTCGTATGCAAGCCGGAACGTGTGTGAGGGGAACATCTGCTCCCTGAAGCGGTAACGGGCGAACGCTCCGGGCTTGCGCACCAGCGATCCTATGATGTGACGGTAGTCTATGCGAGCCTCACGGCCGCCGCGTATCCGCTCCATGCTCTCCACGAGATGCCCCTTGTAGTACACCTCGATCTGGTCGGTGTGCAGCCGAACGTCAACCTCCACACCTATCAGGCGGGACGGCACCGAGTAGGTCCTGCTGGCTATCCTGATGGTGCTCCACTTGCGCACCCTCGTGCGGTAGCCGACGTACTCTGGCACCGGAGCGGAAGGCAGCTCGCGCAGGTGCGGGTACTCTCGCGCCAGCTTCTCCCTGATCAGCCTGTTGCGCCTGTCGACGATCCGCCTCACGAACGCCGTGTACTCATCTACAGACTCGAAGTCAGCGCTGCCTCTGAGGATGAGCGCCTGCGCTATGGCGTCCTTCAACCTGCGGTGTCCCTGCTCCGCAACTCCGTTCTCGTGCGCACTGCGCGGGTTGGTGCGCGTCGCCTTCAGTCCGTAGTATGGCCCGGTAGCTCTCGTTGAAGGCGCGACCCTTGCTCTCGCGCAGATCGTGTGTCGCCGCAGACAGGTTGTCGCTCCTGACCACCTCGGGAACAGCGCCCAGCTCCCACAGCGCTCCCTGTAGTCCGCTCACCAGCGCGGAGAACGTCTTACTGAAGCACACCCGCGCATAGCGCCAGCCCGAGTGACTCAGAATGAACTGGAACAGCAGATGGTCGAACGGCTCTCCGCCTATCGTCACTCCCAGCTCCCCGCAGTGCGTGAAGTCCATCTGCGCCTCACGTCCCGGTGGATGCTTCTGCTCGAAGTACACCTCACGATCAGGACCGTGCAGCGCCCGCCAATCCCTCATCCGTCTCTGCAATGTGCGCAGGTGGGATGCGTTGAACCGCCCCGGATGACGCTCCTGCAGCCACTCAAAGATCACTGTCGCCTGCAACTTCCCCCTCGGGTTCCCGCGCAGCAGCGGCACTATCTCCTCGTCCCACACTCCCGAGAACGCATCCGGGTGCGTGCGCCAACTACGCTCCTCCTTCTTCTCCGACGGCAACGGACCTCTCTTCCACCGGCGAGCGCTCCTCACGCCCATACCTGCCGCTGCTGCTGATGCCTGTTGTGTCTTACCTTCCATTATCTTCCGCCTCAGTAATAGTACTTGCTGATCTGTGACCACCCCGTACCTCCTGTACAAGATGGTCAAATCTACTCCCTTCGGCGGCCAAAATAACTGCCGCACTCCGGCCATTTTAACTGTCGCTAAACAGGGCCCCAACATCAGCTGCCCAGCGAGGGCTCTCTAACGTCACTGGGCCTAGCTACATGCACCCAAAAACTCAATGGTCGCGAGTTTTGTCAAGGGCAGTGCGAGAGGTTGGCGTGCAAGGATCAATATATGATTTGGGGCCGAGACCATGATAAAGGAGCTCAGTTGGTCTAGCAGCCCGTCTGAGGATTACTTAGCGTCCCTTAGGTGCAGACGAGGTCAGACGGCGACAACCATTTTTGTCGGGTGCAGCCACTGACGGAGCAATAGCTTCGTACGCCTTACTGTGCTTAGCATCTCGGCGATGATGCGGACACTTCCCGCAAAGTTGTTGGTCGGTGTTTCGCGAGGCTGGTCTGCCCCAAATCGGAACAGTTTGAGCAGGTTGTGGCCGGTGCAGATCAGCGACCACTCGCCGCTGACCTTCTCCAGGCCCCGTAGCAGGAACTGGCGGAAGCCTCGGACCTGCTTGATCTGGCCGAATACCGGCTCCACCGTTTGCATCCGAAGGGCGTAACGTTGCCGGCCCCGTTTGGTCTGTAACTTCCGGCGCATCCGATCCCTGGTAGACAGATGACTGGGTATGCGACCCCGGGGCGCGGACGGCGGCACTCTGCCGTGGCGGGTCTGCTCCGGCGCGATGAACGGGTCCACGCACAGCCCGTAGAGACCTTCAACCGCCTGCGCCGAGTAGTAACCGGCGTCGGCGGATACCTCTTTGGGCACTGCGCCGACGTTGCTGATCGCCTCCTCCACCATCGCCACCGCCTGCTGCTTGTCCGAAGTCCTGTTGGTGGCGTGAGCCGCCACGATCACCTGATGGGCACTGTCCACCACCGCTTGACAGTTGTAAGCTTGCACAAAGTCCCGCCCGCCCGGCGCCGGCATGATGCGCGACTCAGGATCGGTGAAGTTGCGCTGGGCTTTGTCGTCGGGCACCCCGGAATGCTCCTTGCCCTCGGCCTGCTCCGCCGCCGCCTGAGCTTCAGCTTCTAACGCCGCCATCGCCTCCCGTATCTTCTCCAACCGCCCCTCCCGAAAGGCCAACTCCTGCGGCAACTCATCTCCGCGCTTACCTTGTCCGTACCGAAGGTCCTCCTCGTCATCAACCTCCTGGGCACGCCGCAGCAACTCCTCCACCTCCGCCGATAACTGCGCTTCCTTCCCTTTCATCCGACCGTAACTCATCGCCTTGTGCCTGGATGCGTTGGCCCTCACCTTGGTACCGTCCAACGCCACGTGACCCAGTTTCACCAGCCCCGCCTGCCCGCACAACGCCAATACCCGCAAGAACAGGCCTGACAGCGCATCCAGATTGTCCTTGCGAAAGTCCGAGATGGTGCGGAAATCCGGCATGTTGTTCGCCGCCAACACCCGGAACGCTATGTCCTCGTGCAGCCGCTGGGCAATCCGCCGTGAGGACGCCACCCCGACGCAGTAGCCGTAGAGCAGCACCTTGACCATCATCCGTGGATGATATGGTGGCCCACCTCTGCTCTCACGCTCGTAGCGGGCAGTGATCTCAGACAACTCCAACTCGTCCACGACGTCTGAGATAAAGTACGCCAGATGGTCATCCGGCAACCACTCCCGCATTGCAGCAGGCAACAGCATCTGCTGGTCTGGATCATAGGCACGGTAGGTCTTGCTCATCGCAGGCTCCACTCTACTGAATTGAGCTTATTATACATCCAAATCACTCAACTACCGCGTTTCTCGGACGGGCTGCTAGGAGGACGGCATGCCAATTAGCAAAAGACGGCTCGACGGGGTGGTTAGAGCCTGGAACGTCTACGCAGAGCAGCGGCCCCGCAAAATAAAGGCTCGTGACCTGTCGCTGCTGAGGATTATTGGACCACACCTGCTTCCAGTGAGCTCCGGGGAAACCCGTGAACGCCAGCACGTCGGCTCCGTCTTCTGCCAGCATCGAGGAGGCCTGGGGGAACCGCTCACTCAGCTGATCGACCACCCTCTCGAGTTGGGAGTGAACCACTTTAGCAGACGGCTGCTGGTAGATGGTGCGCACCATGGTGGCCACCCAGGGCTGGGCGCTTCTGGGGACCCGAGTGAGCAAGTTGGTCATAAAGTGCGTCCGACATCTCTGCCAGCTCGCACCGGCGAACACAGTCGCTATGGCGTCGGTCAGTCCACGGTGTGCATCCGAGATCACCAGCTCCACGCCACTCAGTCCCCGCGCGGACAGCGAACGCAGGAACGCAAGCCAGAACGCGCCGTCCTCACTCGTGCCCACGTCCATACCAACGATCTCCCTCCTGCCCTCTGCGTTCACCGCGGTCGCCACAGCCACGCTCACATTGACTATCCTTCCTTCTTCCCTGACCTTCTGGCTCAGCGCGTCCAGCCATAGGTAGCAGTACGCTCCTCCGTCCAGCGGTCGGTCAAGGAAGCTGTCCACCACACGGTCGAGCTCCCCGCAGATACGCGACACCTGGCTCTTTGAGATGCCTTCACACCCCAGCGCCTTCACCAGATCGTCAACCCTCCTAGCAGCCCGTCTGAGGATTACTTAGCGTCCCTTAGGTGCAGACGAGGTCAGACGGCGACAACCATTTTTGTCGGGTGCAGCCACTGACGGAGCAATAGCTTCGTACGCCTTACTGTGCTTAGCATCTCGGCGATGATGCGGACACTTCCCGCAAAGTTGTTGGTCGGTGTTTCGCGAGGCTGGTCTGCCCCAAATCGGAACAGTTTGAGCAGGTTGTGGCCGGTGCAGATCAGCGACCACTCGCCGCTGACCTTCTCCAGGCCCCGTAGCAGGAACTGGCGGAAGCCTCGGACCTGCTTGATCTGGCCGAATACCGGCTCCACCGTTTGCATCCGAAGGGCGTAACGTTGCCGGCCCCGTTTGGTCTGTAACTTCCGGCGCATCCGATCCCTGGTAGACAGATGACTGGGTATGCGACCCTGGGGCGCGGACGGCGGCACTCTGCCGTGGCGGGTCTGCTCCGGCGCGATGAACGGGTCCACGCACAGCCCGTAGAGACCTTCAACCGCCTGCGCCGAGTAGTAACCGGCGTCGGCGGATACCTCTTTGGGCACTGCGCCGACGTTGCTGATCGCCTCCTCCACCATCGCCACCGCCTGCTGCTTGTCCGAAGTCCTGTTGGTGGCGTGAGCCGCCACGATCACCTGATGGGCACTGTCCACCACCGCTTGACAGTTGTAAGCTTGCACAAAGTCCCGCCCGCCCGGCGCCGGCATGATGCGCGACTCAGGATCGGTGAAGTTGCGCTGGGCTTTGTCGTCGGGCACCCCGGAATGCTCCTTGCCCTCGGCCTGCTCCGCCGCCGCCTGAGCTTCAGCTTCTAACGCCGCCATCGCCTCCCGTATCTTCTCCAACCGCCCCTCCCGAAAGGCCAACTCCTGCGGCAACTCATCTCCGCGCTTACCTTGTCCGTACCGAAGGTCCTCCTCGTCATCAACCTCCTGGGCACGCCGCAGCAACTCCTCCACCTCCGCCGATAACTGCGCTTCCTTCCCTTTCATCCGACCGTAACTCATCGCCTTGTGCCTGGATGCGTTGGCCCTCACCTTGGTACCGTCCAACGCCACGTGACCCAGTTTCACCAGCCCCGCCTGCCCGCACAACGCCAATACCTGCAAGAACAGGCCTGACAGCGCATCCAGATTGTCCTTGCGAAAGTCCGAGATGGTGCGGAAATCCGGCATGTTGTTCGCCGCCAACACCCGGAACGCTATGTCCTCGTGCAGCCGCTGGGCAATCCGCCGTGAGGACGCCACCCCGACGCAGTAGCCGTAGAGCAGCACCTTGACCATCATCCGTGGATGATATGGTGGCCCACCTCTGCTCTCACGCTCGTAGCGGGCAGTGATCTCAGACAACTCCAATTCGTCCACGACGTCTGAGATAAAGTACGCCAGATGGTCATCCGGCAACCACTCCCGCATTGCAGCAGGCAACAGCATCTGCTGGTCTGGATCATAGGCACGGTAGGTCTTGCTCATCGCAGGCTCCACTCTACTGAATTGAGCTTATTATACATCCAAATCACTCAACTACCGCGTTTCTCGGACGGGCTGCTAG
This sequence comes from Dehalococcoidia bacterium, assembly GCA_965222145.1. Classification (GTDB taxonomy): domain Bacteria; phylum Chloroflexota; class Dehalococcoidia; order Lucifugimonadales; family JADFKI01; genus Bin90. Next base: position 1,561,642 of record CBDCTG010000001.1, read on the forward strand.
TGGACACGCCCTCCACGTACGCCTGCTGTATCACCGCCAGCAACGCCTTCTCGCTCCTACGCCGCGGCTCCAGCAGACTCGGGAAGTAGCTCCCCTCCCTGAGCTTCGGTATGCGAACTCCATCGTGCCGACCCTGGTATCCCACGCGCGGGAGCGGTAACCGTTGCGGTATGTAAGCCGGTCGGGACTGCGTTCACCGTGCTCAGCGCCGATCCTCGCCGACACCTCGGCGTCCATTATCGCATCCATCAGCACCCGTAGTGCCTCACGCAGAAAGTCCATATCTCCGTCCACGCCCCTCTTGCGCAATAGCTCCAAAAGGTCCATGCTTTCCTTGACCATCGTCGTACTCCTTACTTCGGATCTGTCTCTTACCGATGATAAGGATGACGCGATGGTCTGTCTCTGTACAGCCCTCTCTTACACCACCATAAGGGACACTACTTTTAACGTACCGCTTGTGTATTGCAGAAGAGCTAAAAGGTCGAACAACGGATACCGCATGCAAACAGAGCTAATATCAGAAGTTGTGGAAATTGAAAAGGCGCAGGTAACAGAAAGGGCGTATCCTCCAGGTATCACAAACCGTCGATGAGACGAAAAACTGGAGGAGTACGCCGTGAGGGAAGTATATCAGAACGAAGAAGAGGCGAACGTAGTTGACGACACGCTGGAAGCGATGGTCAGGGAAGGGGCGAGAAGGATGCTCGCGGCGGCACTCGAAGAGGAGGTGAGCGGGTTCCTGGGCAGGGACCGCTATGAGCGGGGCGAGGAGTTCCGCGGATACAGGAACGGTTATCACCGCAGCAGGGAACTGACGGTGGGAGTCTCAGCTGTGGAGGTGAAGGCGCCGAGGGTGTCGGACGTGCCTGCTGAGGTGGCTGGTGGTGGGTTCGAGTCGAAGATAGTCAGGCGATATGAGCGCACGAGTCGTCAGACGCAGGATCTGTTTCGGAAGTTGTACTTGGAGGGATTGTCCACCGGAGACTTTGAGCCTGTGTTCCGTGAGTTGGTGGGAGAGACTGCGGCATTGAGTCCGAACGCGATCGTGAGGTTGAAGAGCAAGTGGGAGTCGGAGTATCGGGCGTGGTGTAGCAGGAAGTTGGACGAGTGCAGGTACGCCTACATCTGGGCGGACGGAGTGTACCTGGGAGCCGGAGTGGACAGGGAGAAGACTGCGCTGCTATGCGTGGTGGGGGCAAGGGAGGACGGGGCGAAGGAACTGCTGGGTATGGAGCTTGGCTATCGTGAGAGTACGGAGAGTTGGTCTGGTGTGCTGAGGAGCTTGAGGGATCGGGGTCTGAGTGCGCCGCTATTGGCGGTGGGAGACGGTGCGCTGGGTCTGTGGGCTGCGCTCGATGCGGTGTTTCCGACGACCGGTCATCAGAGGTGCTGGAACCACCGTGCGCTGAACGTGCAGGCGAAGTTGCCGAAGGCGCTGAACTCTGAGGCGCGCAGGCAGTTGAGGGAGATGTCGTATGCGCCGACGCGAGTGGAGTGCGAGCGCTTGAGGGACGAGTACGTCTCCGATCTGAGAGCGGATGGTCGCTCAGATGCCGCCGATACGGTGCTTCGGGACTTGGAGTCGTTCGTGAGCTTCTATGACTTCCCGGTCGAGCACTGGGTGCATCTGCGGACGACGAATCCTCTGGAGTCGGTGTTCAGCGCTGTGAGGTTGAGGACGAACGTCACTCGACGGATGAAGCGTCGAGACAGCGCATTGTACCTTGTGTTCAAGGTGTCGCTGAGGCTGAGTGAGCGCTGGCGTCCGCTGAACGGAGGCAGAAACCTTATGGGCTTGCTGATAGATGGAGCGCGGTTCGAGGACGGTATCTTAACCGAGTTGCCGGTGAGCGGCGAGGGGGACGTCGCCGCTTGATGAGCTAAACCACCTGGAGGCAATTTCCACAACATTTGACACAAGCTCCAGCCGCGAAGCTGTCCTCAGTCTCGAAGTAACCGAACATCAGCCCATCCTCGCGCATGAATAGCGAGTAGTTATGCCAGCCGTTCCGGCTCAGCGCGTCCAGCATATCCGGCCACACAGCCCTGTGATGCGCCTTGTATTCCTCGATCATATCCTGCCTGACCTTCAGCAAAAACCCGACACGCTTCATCGCAGACTCCTTGTTCGACACGCCTCAGCGACATGGCCGTCGCGAATCCAGCATATTCCTGCCTTCATGCCAAGTCAATTTGTCTCATTCTGCCCATCTATATCAGTTCTAAGGCGTTAGACAGCCATAGGGCAACCTGTTACAATCCGCCCGAATTATACAGGCTGAATCTGCTGAGATTCATACCTTCCGCAAGCAAGCGGCAGAAACAATCTAAGGAGGAGTTTCCATGAAGGCCGTCGTGTATCAGGGGCCGTTCAGCGTATCCGTAGAGAATGTTCCCGACCCGGAATTACAGCACCCAAATGATGTAATCGTCAAGATAACATCTTCCTGCATCTGCGGCTCTGACCTGCATATGTACGAGGGCAGAACCGCCGCGGAACCCGGCATCATATTTGGCCATGAAAACATGGGCATCGTCGAGGAAGTCGGCTCTGCGGTAAAGACGCTGAACGCCGGCGACAGGGTGGTAATGCCCTTCAATGTGGCATGCGGCTTCTGCAAGAACTGCCAGAGGGGTTTCACCGGCTTCTGCACCATAGTCAACCCCGGCTTCGCAGGCGGCGCGTATGGATATGTGGCAATGGGACCATGGCGCGGCGGGCAGGCCGAGTACCTGCAAGTACCCCACGCCGACTTCAACTGCCTGCCCCTTCCTGCCGGCGACGGGTTCGAGTCCGACTTCGCGATGCTCGCAGACATATTCCCCACCGGCTATCACGGCGCGGAACTTGCTCAGGTCAGCCCAGGCGAGAGCGTCGCCGTCTTCGGCTGCGGCCCCGTCGGATTGATGGCAGCTTATAGCTGTGTCATCCGGGGCGCGGCGGTAGTCTACGCCATCGACCATGTGCAGGAGCGTCTGGACAAGGCAAGCGAGATCGGAGCTATAGCCATCAACTTCGACGACGGCGACCCGGTAGCGCAGATAAGAGAGATGCGAGGGGGCGACGGCGTGGACAAGACCATCGACGCAGTGGGCTATCAGGCAGCGGCGCAAGGCTCTTCGGCAGCAGGCGGCGAACAGGACGAAGTCCCCAATGTCGTTCTGAACCAGATGATTGACGTTATCAATCCCACCGGAATCATGGGCATCCCCGGCCTGTATGTTCCGTCCGACCCCGGCGGAGTGGACGAGGGCGCAAAGCGTGGCTCGCTCTCCATCAACTTCGGCAGACTCTTCGAGAAGGGACTTCGTCTTGGCACGGGCCAGTGCAATGTGAAGCGCTACAACGCCTACCTGCGCGACCTCATCGCCGCTGGCAAGGCTACCCCCAGTTTCGTGGTCTCCCACGAGGTGTCGCTCGACGATGCCGTTGACGCCTACGACAAGTTCGACAAGCGCATCGACGGCTACACCAAGGTCATCCTGAACCCATAGCCTCGAACATCTTTGTCCCTTCCCCCTTGATGGGGGAAGGTTAGGATGGGGGTGAAGAAACTAGCCCCCCTGAACGGAAACGCTACCGGAGGTTCAACTATGCGTGTAGGCAGCGGCGAAAATACATACGGCTGGATAGACAATTGGGCAAAGATTCCCGAGTCTGAAAGTTCCCGAATGGGCTGGGCGCATCCCGGCATCGTGGTCACGGAGTCGGGGAATGTCATCACCTGCCATCCCGGCGATCCCAATGTCATGACATTCGACAGCGACGGCAACCTGCTCTCTACATGGCAGGGCGAATTTGCCGACGCCCATGGCATCACCATCGTCAACGAAGGCGGCACCGAGTACCTGTGGATAGCGGACAACGGCTCAAAGAGAAGCCACCGCCACGACTATGGCTACCCGCCCGGCGCGGACGACGCTTCTGGGCAGGTGTTCAAGACCACGCTGGACGGGCAGACCGTCATGACGCTGAGCACACCACCCCACTCCGCCTACGAAAGCTCCCGCTACTCGCCCACTACCGTTGCGATAAACGAGGAGCGCTTAGGCGGCAACGGCGACATCTGGGTCGGTGACGGTTACGGCGCAAGCTATGTCCACAGGTTCACCAAGAACGGCGAATATGTGAGCAGCATCAACGGCGAAGAGGGTGCAGGCAGGTACAACTGCCCGCACGGTATCTTCATAGACCGTCGTAAGTCAGAGGACGAGCTGTATGTGGCAGACCGCGCCAACGCCCGCGTGCAGGTGTACGACATGGAAGGCGGCTTCAAGCGCTCTTTCGGTGATGACTTCCTGACCACGCCCAGCGCATTCGTAACATACGGCGACCTGCTCGTAATCGCCGAGCTTCGCGCCCGTCTCGCCATAACCGACATGGACGACAATCTGGTCGTCTATCTGGGTGACAACGAGCAAGTGTGCGAAGTGGACGGCTGGCCCAACAACGCCGGCGAGAGCGGCGAAATCATCCCCACTAGCCTTCTGGAAGCCGGCAAGTTCAACAGCCCGCACGGCCTGACCGCGGATGCGGAAGGCAACTTGTACGTTGCCGAGTGGCTCATCGGTGGCAGAGTGATTAAGCTCGCGAAATCCTAGAGACTGCTCTCAAGTGCCTTCCCCCCTTCGTGGGGGAAGGTTAGAGCCTGTCCTGAGCTTGCCGAAGGGATGAGAGAAGAAGCATCCTGCCGATGCTGTCAACTCCGCTCAAGCGGATGATGCTCCGCAATCCACTCCCACACGTGGCTCTCCGGCAGTTCCCAGCTGTCCCACGGCAGGCGCATCACCACGTCCTGCTTGAACCAGTGATGATGCCTCTCAGCGTATGCGTCGCTCCCCGTAGCGTCCGCCAGTATCGCAAGCGCAAGCTGCGCCGGCCCGCCTATCCCGTAGCCCCATTCGAGATTCACCGAATGCTCCCACAGGTCAAGGCGTGACGGCAGCGGTCGCACAACATCATCCTCCACCACAACGACCGATACTCCGGACGCCGCGCCCTGCCCCTTTCGCTCGCCCGCGTACACCTTCTTGCCGTCCAAGCCAGACTCCTTGACGCCTTCGAGACAACTCACGATGTAGACGATACTGTAGTCTCAAAGTCCAATCAAGACGACAGCATCATCGGCAATGTACGAGATTAGAAGAGCGCCTCAGCGCCAATGCTCCGGGAGTATCGCCTCCGCGAACCCGAATCCGCGCGCCAGCCACTCCTCCTGGTACACTCCGTCCCTGTAGCTCGAACTCTGCGATTCGTACACACTGACATCGCCCTGGATAGCCCCTGACACCGCCGACAGCCCCTCGGCATCTAGCGAACTGCCGGGCGCGCCCGCCATCAGCAGCGTCCTTGCGTTCACTCGCGGCGCGAACCCTCTCAGATCGAAATATCCAAGCGTGTCTTCCACAGCCTGTTTGCGCTCAGGATGGAGGTTCAGGTAGTCGTTGATCTCTTCGAGCGGATAGTCCCCCGTACGCGCCGCCAACTTCAGCGTATCCACGAACAGCCCCGGCTGGCACACCACATGAGTCACGCCATCATGCAGCGCCGCCGTCATCAGCGCCATATCGTTCCCTATCGCCACCACGCGATCAGCGTCCACCTCATCGCGCGTCAGCAGATACTCCATCCCGCGCACGCTGTCCGCCACTACGCCACGGAAAATGTAGCTCTTGGCGTCATCAATGCCCTCAGTCAGGTGTCCCGGAAAGCCCGCGGAATACGGACTGTCGGACAGCCTCTGCCCGCGCCCTCCAAGCGCGAATACAACGAACCTGCTGCGAAGATAGTTCGCCGACCCTTGGGGTATAGGCTCAAGCACGCTCTGATATTTCGGCGGATAGTAAATCGCCGGAAACGGCCCTGTGCCCTGCGGTATGCTCAGGTACCCAAAAAGCCTGTAAGGCCCTATGCTCGTCAGTCGCACGCTGTACATCGTGGCAAAATCCGCGCACCGAATCGGCAGCAACTCCACTTCCGGTTTCGCAGGATAGCCCGCCAATTCCCCTAGCGCGCCGTCCCAATACCGCTCAAAGTCCATAGTCATCCTATTCATCCTGCCTGTTATTCCGCACCTTGCAGATGCTTAGCGAAGAACTCCGTTATCACTGCAGTATGCCTGTACCGCCCCGCCTCATGTCCGTGCCCGTCGTATGCATACAACTGTTTGTCCTCGCTGCCGATAGCGTTGTGCAGCGCATACCCCGTCTCCGGTGGGCACACATTGTCCTGCAACCCAATATTCATGATGATCGGACACTTTATCCTGTCGGCAAAGCTGATTCCGTCAAAGTACGCCAGCGTTTGCTCCACATCGGCGCGGCTCTGCGGGTTCATCCGCAGGTAGTCGTTGATCTCCTGGTATGGGTAGCTGCTGGTCAGCGCGATCGCGTCCATGTAGCCGCAGAGATACGGCGCCCCCGCTGACGCTACTTTCACCTCCGGACGCATCGCCGCAGTCGTTATCGTGAGACCGCCGCCCTGGCTGCTCCCAGCAACTCCAATCCGCTCTGGGTCAACCTCATCGCGCGTCAGCAGGTAATCTATTGTGCGCCACGCGTCCACATAGAAGCCCCTGTACGAGTATGTATTGCGGTCGATGATGTTATGCGTAAGCAGGTTCGGATAGCCCGGATTGAACTGCCCATTGCTCCGCAGCTTGCCCCTCGGCGCGGCAGTAACCGCCGCATACCCTCGGCGCGCCCAGTCTTTCGGGATCGCAGGGTCGCTCTGGTATCCCGGCATGAACACAACCGCGGGCAAGGGTCCCTGCCTCTCACGCGGCATGCAGTACCAAGCCGCAACCCGCACGCCGTCCAGGCTGTCATAGAAGACCTCGAAAGTCTCCAGTTCGTCAGAACTTCGCATTGGCAGCGGCACCGTCTCCGCATTCAAAGGAATCTGCGCCGCCTCATCCAGTACAGCCCCCCAAAACTCATCGAAGTCATTCGGCTTCTGCACACTACACTTGTAATCAGCTATCATCTTGCTTTTCCTGTCAATCCTGTTAGCCCCGTCACCCTTAAAGCCTGCCTCGAATCTGATCCATCAGTTTCCGCACCGTATCCTCATCGGGCACGACATCACCCGATTCCACATAAACATACAAGTCTTCGAGAGCATCTGCGTAGTTGCCCAGCCGGTAATTCACAACGCCGCGGTCACGGAACTCCACCGCATCCTGGGGCAGCAGCGCAATCACCCGATCGATGGTCGCCAGCACCCGCTCATAGCTGCGCCGCTGCAAATACACCACCTTCAGGTTTCGCAGCATACGCGCGATAAAGGCGCGGCTGCTCACGGGCGCCAGGTACTCCCTATCCCAGGCCAGCGCCCCCTGCGTTGACTGCTTCAGACGCTCCGCGCACTCCTCCTCCGACAGCAATATCCCGCCGTGAAAGGGATCCACGAAAATATCTGGGTCGTCCCTGTGCCTCACGACAAAATGCCCCGGCATACCGATTCCCAGCAGCGGCACCCCCAGCCGCTTGCCCACTTCGATATACAGCAACGACAGCGTAATTGGAATGCCCAGCCGCCGCTCTATCACATCATTGAGGAAGCTGTTGCGGGGATCGTAATAATTCGTGTGGTTGCCCGCGAACTTTAGCTCGTCGAACAGGTACTCGCTGAGCGTATTCAGTTGATACAGCGGGCTGTCGTCGTCCATGCGCGGCGCAACACCCTCCGCTAACCCGTCAACGCGGAACAACTCACGCTCAATACTCAATTCCGGATATTCTGTAGTGGCAAGAAGCAGGGCTGCGCGCGCCAGGTCAATCTCTTCCTCCGGCGCGCCAACCATCCTGTCGAACTGATTCCAAACTTCCCGAGATTCCACAATGGACAAAGAATACGCCTCAACACAATAACTAGCAACCCGTCCCCAAAACTAAGGGAAAGCCCGCATTATGACCGAAAGTTACTCCGATGTAACGCAAAAAGCCCCGAACCTAAAACGGTTCGGGGCTTTTATCTATGGCAAGCTTCTGACCTTAGTCAGCAGCGGCAGCCATTACGCTCTCAAGCCTGTCCTTGACGATTGCCTTCAATTCCTTGACTCGGTTTAGATGAGGGGTCTCATTGCCCTCTTCAGCCTTGTCGTAGATCTTGTCGCCATCTACATAGACCTGCAATACACCCGATACTCCGGGCTTAACCGAGATCGAAACTTTATTACCGCCAGCATCCACAAACTCGTTGACCATCCAGGCCGCAACACTGTGATACTGTCAAGGTACGCAGTAGATGATCTCAATGTCCATCAGACCTTCGCCAGCCATAGCAAATCCTCCTGATATGATTTTTGTGCCTCTGTATAGTTATTTATTAAACACAATACTAAGCTCCGTATTTATAGGCAAATGTTATCACGGCAACTAACCTCTGTCAACACGACCATCCTGAAGACTTGTGAACACTATGTAAACTATTCCCCGCTCTACACCCGCAGCAACCCCGGTCGTTCATCCCGCGCGCGCCAAGTTAAAGCTCTTCGATCGTGTGGCTCATGTACCTCTTGTGTCCGCTAACACATCGGCAGGGTGAATAAATGCTTGTCGGCTTCTACCGCCCCCAGATACCTAGGTCCATACCCATGTCAACCACTGCCGACTGCCTGTTCAAGGTGTCCTCAAGCTTTTCGCGGTACTCGCGCCATGCGCCATCTTCGTCCTCAGAGCCTGACGCCGATTGCAGCTTGTCCTGAAGATCGTCCATCAGGTGGTCCTCCGCCCGACCTGTCGGCATATTGAAGAACTCCGTGTCGAAACGCGGCAGCTTACCTGCCTCAAAATATCCCTTGTCCGGCAATTCATACCCTTCAAGGTTATCAGTGCCCTTGCCTAGCACCTCGCCGGTCTCGATGTAGTGTTCCATCACAGGCTTCATGCCATACTTCTGTATCGGACAAGTCTTCATGCACACGCCGCACCCCGAGTATCGCGTCATCACGGGACGGCACCGCTTGGCGATGAGCTTCGCCTTCTCAACACCCCGATACCACAGCCGCTGCCCCTGGATAGCCCGTCCCGGACAGCGCATGAAGCACACCTGGCAAATCTCGCAGAACTTCGGGACACCGTAATCCACGGGCCTGTCGTATGTGACCCTAGCATCCGTGATAATGATCTGCAGCCGCGCCCTGGACCCAAAGTGCGGCGACAGCAGCTGCCCGTTAACGCCGAGCTGCCCCAGCCCCGCATCAACGAACATCGGTATCATCGGCCCGAACTGCCAGGTCGGTCCCGATACCTGCGCGCGGTACCCCAGCGAGTGGATGTGCTGCACGAGCTTTTTCGCCAACTCCGCCTGCTGCTTGTAAGTTGCCCCCTGTGCCACTTCCGCATCAAGGCTCGGCATCGTCTGCGTCGCCGAATGCTCCTGTTCAAGCGCAAGGCATATCGCATTCGGAAGCCCGCGCCTTACATCGTCCTGCCGCACCTTATACACATAGCGCCGGTCGAACCGAGTGAACCCCACCTCGCTGTACCCCAGCTCCCGCGCCACATCCCTGATTGACTGCGTAACATCATCGCCGCTCGGTTCTGCCGTCGGCTCGAGGTCCCCGCTCGCGCGTACCCACTTCAGGGCGGGCTTCATGTCTTCCTGAAACTCTTCGTACAACTCCGCCGTCTCCGGCGAAAACTCGCGCCGTATCCCGTCCGCCCACTCCACAGACGCGCTCTGCTCCAGCGCAAAGCTCTCCAGCGGATACTCCCGCGAGTAAAAGGTAATCTCCTGATCCCGTCGCAGAGAATCCGGAGCCTTCTCCAGGTCCTTTGCCACAGGAATGCTCACAGGCTCATCACCGTGCTTGCGCCCCGGCCTTGTTACCTCATGCCCAAATCGCCGTCTTGCCATATTTTCCCCTCGCCTGAATATAGAAAACCGCCGCCTAAGTCACCAGCCCCCACAACCAAATCAGAGTCCAAATCACGAAAATACCAACTATGAATATAATCAACAGCCACAGCCACCCACCACCCGGTGTGCGCCGCCAGAATGCCCCTTTGTATTCCTCCGCGCTCTGCGGAAACTGGTGAGGGCCATGCATAGGCTTGTCACCATCCCAAAAGCATTCTCAACAAAGGAATCACAACCCACGCCAGCAGCAGCAACGCAACTACTGCGATTAGCAGCTGCCATCCACAACCGATCTTTCTCCGACGTCCGCCACCACCACTACCCTGAAATCGCGACCTGAAATCAGTCGTCTCAATCGGAATCTCGCCGGGGCGCGGCATCTGCCGCAAGTCGTTGCTCCAATCGAAAACTGCCAGCAATCATATCGCATCCCCATCCGATTGTCAGTCCGAACAACCATAACTCCAAATGCCTTGAATGAATGTATCCCACAGCATACAATATGCCAGTGATAGAAGTCCGTGAAACCGAAGTGTATGCCAACTGGTTCAGTAGATTACGGGACACTCAAGCAAGGGCGCGAATTGATACGCGCATCAGGCGTCTAGCGTTGGGCAACCTCGGCGATGTCAGGGCTGTAGGACACGGCGTTTCCGGGTTACGTATCGACTACGGAACAGGGTATCGAGTGTACTTCGCACGGCGCGGACAGACACTTGTGATACTCCTCGCAGGTGGCGATAAGTCATCTCAGCGCGGGACATCAGAATTGCAAGCGAACTTGCCAGAGGACTATAAAAGGAGCCGGAAATGGCAAAGACAATCACCGGACCTTGGGATCCTGCCGAACATCTAAACACACAGGAGGACATAGTCGCATACCTTGAAGCGGCGCTGGAAGACGGAGACAGTCAACTCATAGCCTCCGTGCTAGGCGACATAGCCCGCTCTAAAGGAATGACCGAGATTGCGCGTGAAACAGGACTCGGCAGAGAAAGCCTCTACAAGGCGCTGTCACCGAACGGTAATCCCGAATTCGCCACCGTGCTCAAGGTAATCAGGGCACTTGGAATCAGGTTGCGCGCCACCGACGCCCTTAGCTCTGCATCTCACTAACCCGAAGGCAACTCTCTCACCGACCGCAGCGGCGACACCACCATATACAGCGCCCCCAGCAGCCCGACGCACGCGGCAGCCACAATAGTCATCCGCAAGCCAATCTCACCCGCTACCCATCCGCCCACGAGCGACCCCGCAAACATTGCAGCAACCCCAAGCGAGCGCATCGTTGCGTTCATCCTGCCAAGCGAGCGGCCGGGCGTTATCGTCTGCCGCAAGCTGTTCTCATGCACCATGAACATCGTGAAGAACCCGTCGCCAACTGCGCCAGCGACAGCATCAGTCCGGCGAATAGCTGAGGCGCGCCATCGGGATAAACAGTATTGTAAGCATGTACACCGCATAGCCGCCCACAAGCGCAGTCCCAAAGCCGAATCTGCGCGCAGCCCAACCCGCGTATATCGAACCGAATATCGAACTTATCCCACCAACAGCGAATATCGTCCCCAGCGCGCCGGGCCCAAACCCAAGCTCCCGCACTCCGAAGACCAGCACCACCGCACTCATCATTCCAGCCGTCCAGTTCTCGGCGACCGCAGCTACTGCGAGCGCGCGCAGCAGACGGTCGTTCCACACCACACCACACCCATCCCATATTTCGCACGCCACACTTCCACCCTGCTCGGAAGGCTCGGCATCAGGCTCTTGCTTGCGAATGAACGCCAGCGAAAGCGAGGACACCAGAAATGTCAGCCCTCCTATCGCAGCCACGGCGACAGAGTTGCTCAGTTGCACTATCCAGCCGCCCATGCTGAATGCCGTAACTTCCGCGAACGACTCGCTAGCGGTCAGCCTGCTATTCGCACCAACTAATTCGCTCCGATTTACCAGCGTCGGCAGGTATGACCGGTTAGCCACATCGAAGAATGTAGTCAGCACGCCATTGAAGAACGCCACTACATATAGCTATATAGCTGCTCGATGCGTAGCTGCCCAATCAGGAACGCGACGGGAATGGACGCCATCAGCGCGAACCTGCCAAGCTCGGATACGATGAGGATGGGCCCCCGCCGAACACGGTCCGCGATCACACCTGCGAAAAACCCGATGACTATGCTCGGCGCGACTCCTAGCGCGACAAGCACACCCATCTGAAACGGCGTCGCGCCCAGCACCAGAACCGCAACGAACTGCAATGCTCCCATCAGAATGCCGAAGTACGACACCGTGCGGCTTACCCAGAACTTGGCGAAGTCCGTATCCTGCCACAACCCGCCAAACCACCCCTTCTTCGGTGTCCCCTCTCCCTCGGGGAGAAGGGTTAGGGTGAGGGCCTGAATCCCCTCCATCCTGCCTACCTGAGTCACCCATGAGCAACTTCGCCCAATATGGCTTGTAGTATGATCGCCGCCACTCCCTTGTTCAGCGGCTCGTTGTTATTGCCGCACTTGGGCGATTGTATGCAGCCCGGACACCCGCTTTCGCACGGACACTCGCTGATGACCTGCAGGGTCGCGCTCCAAAGCTCCTCGATAATGTCGTACCCGTGCTCCGTGATTCCCACGCCACCCGGTATGCCGTCGTGAATGAACACCTGCGGCCTTCCCGTATCCGGATGCAGCGGCGTGGAAATACCTCCGATGTCGTTGCGGTCGCACATGGCGAATAGCGGCAGCACACCTATCGCCGCATGCTCCACCGCATGCAGCCCACCCATCAGATCAAGCCGCTCTCGCCGTATGTAGTCCAGCGTGTCAGGCGGTACATCGAACCACAGCGATATGGTGTCGTAGCTCTGCGGCGGCAGGTCAACATACTCCTCGCCCAGCGACTCCTCGGTGATGTGCGCCACACGCTTAAAGCCCACAACTCTGGTCGTAACGCTCACCTCTCCCAGGTAGGCTTGCGTCCTGCCAGCCTGCCTCTGCCTGAACTGCTTTAGAATGCGCGTATCGGTATAGTCACGCGCCTGCGTGTAGTACGGCACATCCGTCTGCACCGCATAAGCAACGCCCAACTCCATATTCAGGTCAGTGACGAGATACTGCTCCCCTTGGTGCAGATATATGCCGCCCGGGTGCAGTTGCAGGAACGCCGACATCTCCTCCACGCTCTCCAATATCACACCGCTGTCCCGCTCCACCAGCGAGTATGTCCGCGCAGACGCCGATCGGATATTCACCTCGCCAGCCGGGTAGTCCATATCCGCGCTCAGATACCAGCGCCCCTGCCGCACATGCAGCAGCCCGTCCTCCACAAGCTCCTCCGCATACCACAGCAACTCAGGCCCGAAGTGCGCCGTATCGTCCATCAACAGCGGCGCCTCATAAGCAGCGCAGAGCAGGTGCGGCTTCAGGATGTACGGGTTGCCCGGCGACACTCGCGCGCTCTCATGTGATCTGCCGAAAAACGCCTCCGGGTGCCGCATAAGATACTGGTCCAGCGGGTTATCGTGCGCAACCAGCACAGACAACGAGCGATGACCGCTGCGTCCGCTCCTGCCCGCCTGCTGCCACGCGCTCGCTATCGTGCCCGGATACCCTGTCAGCAGCGTCGCATCCAGGTCTCCAATGTCTATGCCAAGCTCCATCGCGTTCGTGGTCGTAACTCCAAGCAACCGACCTTCTGCGAGGTCTCGCTCTATCGCCCGCCTGTCTTCCGGCAGGTAGCTCGCGCGATACGGCATCACGCGCTTGGCGACATCCGGATGCGACAGCTTCAGGTTGTCCCGCACATACACATACAGCAGTTCGGCGGCGCGCCTGCTGCGCACGAAATTCATCGTCCGCACATAACGCCTCAGCAGTTCCGCGAAGAGTTGCGCCGACTCCGTGTTCGTGCTGCGTCTGCTGCCGGTAGCCAGGTCAAGCATCGGCGGATTCCAGAACAGGAAGTCCTTGCCGCCGTAGGGCGAGCCATCATCATCCACGACCTCAAAAGGCAATCCCGTCAGCCGCTCCGCATGCTCGCCCGGATTGGCAATCGTCGCCGAGCAAAGTATGAACTGCGGCTTGCTGCCAAATCTCTCGCAGATGCGCCGCAGCCGACGGATGATGTTGGCGACATGCGAGCCGAACACGCCCCTATACACATGCGCCTCGTCTATCACCACATACCGCAAGCTCCTCAGCCGCTGATACCAGAGGCGATGATTCGGCAGAATGCCCACATGCAACATATCCGGGTTCGTGATGAGCAGCCGCGCGCTGCGCCGTATGCCCCCACGCTCAGGCGTCGGCGTATCGCCGTCAAAGATTTCGTAGCGTAGCCGCGCCGACCTCGGCACGAGTCGTCCCAACGCCCTACGCTGGTCCTGCGCAAGCGCCTTCGTGGGGAAAATGTACATCGCGCTCGCCGTGCGGTCCTGCAGCAGAGCCTCAAGCACCGGCAGGTTGTAGCACAGGCTCTTGCCGCTCGCAGTCCCTGTGGATACGATCACATTCTTACCGCTCCGCAGCGCATTGATCGCATCCGTCTGGTGCGTGTACAGCGCGTCTATCCCCGCGCCATCCAGCGCATCCTCCAACCTGCTGTCAAGTGGACGGTCAAGCGTGCCATACCGAGCCTCACGCGCAGGCACATCTTCGCCATGCACAATCTGCTCCATGTACCACGGCATCTTCTGCACCGCGTCGAGAAACGCCCCAACATCCATAGCAACTAGACGACTTTCATTGAAAACTGACTACTGATAACTGTCCACTAATACCCCGTCATCGTCTGCTGTTCCACATCAACGACGACGACATCCTCTCTGCTGTTCTCAATATACGCGATAACATTGTCTAAGACTTCATCGGCATGACGCACACTGCTGCTTACACACGCAACTCCGAGCGTCGCCATCTGCCACGATTCGTTATCGCCCACTTCCGCCACCGACACACCGAACCTGTTTCGTATCCGCTGGCACATCGAGGTTATTACCCTGCGCTTTCCCTTCAGGCTCTGGTTCTCTGGAATTTGCAGCCTGACCTTGCACACACCGACATTCATTTCATCATCACCAGTCTTAGACATTCGCCCGAAATAGCGCCGCAAGCAGCATTATACCAGCCCCGCCTGATGTTATAATTCTGCGAAATCCTAGGCGCGCAGCAGACAAAGGACGGCATTGTGCGATGAGCGACGTCAGCGTAGGCAAGGTCCTGGTAGGGGCAGACGTAATTCAGGAAAAGGTTCGCGAAATCGGCGGAGAAATATCGCGCGACTACGCCGGAAAACGGCCCGTGCTTGTCGGCGTCCTCAACGGCGCTCTCATCTTCATGGCCGACCTCATGCGCGAAATAGACCTGCCGCTAGAGGCGTACATGATGGCTGCGTCCAGCTACGACGGCTACGAGAGCACCGGAAACGTGGAGATTATCAAGCCGCTCGACGCAAGCATCACCGGACGCGACGTGATCCTCGTAGAAGACATAGTGGACACCGGTAAAACGCTGGACTGCCTGCTGGAATCCATACAATCCGAAGAGCCTGCCAGCCTGGAAGTATGCGCCCTTCTCAACAAGAAGTCACGCCGCATGGTGGAAGTGCCGATCAAGTATGTAGGGTTCGAGATTCCGGACGAGTTCGTCGTCGGCTACGGTCTGGACTACAACCAGCGCTACCGCAACCTGCCCTACGTGGCGTCCATGAACGCCGCCGCCGTCAACGGAGCGGGCTAACCTCGCACCATCGCCCCAGTCAGCACAGGCCGCAGCGATGTCCTGCCCATCAGATGCAGGTCCACGCCTCGCGCAGCCTCGCGCCCTTCCGCAAGCGCCCACACAACCAGCGACTGACCGCGCGACATATCGCCCGCAGCGAACACGCCGGGCACGCTCGTCATCTTGTCCTGGTCCGTCTGCACATTGCCGCGCCCATCCAGCGCGACGCCAAGCTGCTCCAGAAGCCCTTCCCTCTTCGGATGCACAAAGCCCATCGCCAGCAGTACGAGATCGGTGTCAATTTCGAACTCGCTGCCCTCTATGCGCTCCAGGCTAGGCCTGCCGGAGGCGTCCGGCGCACCCCAGTTCACGCGCACAGCATGCAATTTTTCCACGCTGCCATTGCGCCCTGAGAAGTGCGTCGTCAGCACATCGTAGTCACGGACTCCGCCCTCTTCCTGCGATGACGAAGTCCGCAGGATCATCGGCCACAGAGGCCACGGGTTGCTTTCGCTGCGGTCGTTCGGTGGCTCGGACAGCAACTCACACTGATAGACAATCTCTGCGCCCTGGCGATGCGAAGTGCCCAGGCAATCGGAGCCGGTATCGCCGCCGCCTAGTATGACAACGCGCTTGCCCTCGGCGCTGATGCGCTCTGCATCCGGGATATGCTCGCCTGCGTTGAGGCGGTTCTGCTGCGTCAGAAAATCCATTGCGAAGTGAACGCCGTCCAATTCGCGTCCAGGCACGGGCAAATCGCGCGGTATCGTACAGCCGCCCGTCAGAACCACCACGTCGAACTCACCCATAAGCTCATCGCCGGTCAGGTCAACGCCCACATTGACGCCAGTCTTGAAGGTAACGCCTTCCGCCGTCATCTGATCGACACGCCGCTGCACCACCGTCTTCTCCAGCTTGAAGTCCGGTATGCCCATACGCAGCAAGCCACCGATATAGTCGTCGCGCTCGAACACGGTAACCCAGTGTCCGCAGCGATTGAGTTGCTGCGCCGCCGCAAGTCCTGCGGGGCCGGAGCCTACTATCGCAACCTTCTTGCCGGTACGCTGATTCGGCCCTACAGGCTTGATCCAGCCCTCTTCCCAACCTCGGTCGGCAATCGCCTTCTCGATGTATTCGATTGTAACCGGGTCCTGGTTGATGTTCAGTACGCAGGCGGCCTCACAGGGGGCAGGGCATATCCTGCCCGTGAACTCAGGGAAGTTGTTTGTGGCATGGAGTTCGGCGAGCGCCTCCTGCCATTTGCCGCGATAAACGAGGTCGTTGAAGTCCGGGATAAGGTTGCCCAGAGGGCAGCCCGTATGACAGAAGGGCACGGCGCAGTTCATGCAGCGTGCGCCCTGATCTCGCGCCTGCTTCTCGCTCCAGTTGTAATAGAACTCGCTATGGTGTTGGATGCGCTCTGCCACCGGCTGTTGTGGCGGACCCTGCCGTCCAAATTCCTTGAAACCTGTTGGTTTTCCCATTTATCGGTTCGCCTGCGTTCTGTTTCAGTGGAGTTTCGATCGGATGAAAATGTTACATTTAATCTGCGGCGACCACAGCGGCGCGCTCCATCAATATGCGCTTGTAGTCGTAAGGCATCACCTTAACGAACTTGGGCAGCATCTCATCCCAGTTATCCAGCACCCGCCGCGCGTTTGCGCTGCCAGTTTGCTCATAGTGTTCTTCGATGAGGCTTCGGAGTCCTTTCTCGTCAGCAGGATCTTCAACACTCTCCAAGCCGACCAAATCAGGATTGCAGAGCGACTCGAAAACGCCATGTTCGTCCAGCACGAATGCCTCGCCGCCGCTCATGCCCGCCGCGAAGTTGCGACCCGTCGGCCCCAGGACAACCACCTTGCCGCGCGTCATGTACTCGCAGCCATGGTCTCCCACACCCTCCACGACCGTCTCAGCGCCGCTGTTTCGCACAGCAAAACGCTCACCCGCAACACCGCGAATGAACGCCTTTCCTCCCGTCGCACCATATAATACTACATTGCCCACTATAATGTTTTCTTCGGGAGTGAAGGATGACTCAGCCGGCGGCGCGATAATCACCTTGCCGCCCGACAGCCCCTTGGCGAAGTAGTCGTTGGCATCGCCTTGCACCCGCATGGTTACACCCTTGGCCAAAAACGCCGAGAAACTCTGGCCCGCCGACCCGCTGAAATTAATCGTGATGGTGTCATCCGGCAGCGCCTCGATGCCATGCCTCTTCGCAATCTCGTAGCTGAGCGTAGTGCCCACCGTGCGATTTCTGTTGCTGATTGGCAGATCGAGAGTAACCGCTTTCTTAGATTCGATCGCGTCAACGCACAACTCGATAAGCTTATTGTCGAGTGCCCTCTCAAGCCCGTGATCCTGTTCTTCTCGGCGGTATGTCGCCACCGACTCAGGTACTTGAGGCATGTGCAGCAGGTTCGAGAAGTCCAGTCCTTGCGCCTTCCAGTGCGCGACCGCCTCGCGTGTATCCATCCTGTCCATGCGTCCGACCATCTCGTTGACGTTGCGAAAGCCCATCTCCGCCATAATCTGCCGAAGCTCTTCGGCAACGAAGAAGAAGTAGTTGATGACATACTCTGGCTTGCCCGCGAACATCTTCCGCAGGTCCGGGTCTTGCGTAGCGATACCCACCGAGCATGTATTGAGGTGGCACTTGCGCAGCATGATGCAGCCCAGGCTGATTAGCGGCGCGGTTGCCATTCCAAACTCTTCAGCGCCCAGCAGACATGCGATAGCCACATCCCTGCCAGTCTTGAGTTGCCCGTCCGTCTGCACCACGATGCGCCCGCGCAGGTCGTTGAGCACCAATACCTGCTGCGTCTCGGCGACACCAAGCTCCCACGGCAGACCCGCGTGCTTGATAGACGACTCCGGCGATGCTCCCGTGCCTCCGCTGTCCCCGCTTATCAGCACCACATCGCCATGTCCCTTCGACACACCGGCGGCGATAGTTCCAACTCCTGCCTCGGCGACAAGCTTCACATGCACCCGCGCGACCGGGTTCGAGTTCTTCAGGTCATAGATGAGCTGCCCCAGGTCCTCAATGGAGTAGATGTCGTGATGCGGCGGCGGCGATATAAGCTCCACTCCCGGCGTAGAATTACGCACCCAGCCGATATAATCGTCGATCTTGTGCCCAGGAAGCTGCCCGCCCTCGCCGGGCTTCGAGCCTTGCGCCATCTTTATCTGCAAGTCGCTCGCGCTCGCAAGGTAGCTTATCGTCACACCGAAGCGACCAGACGCCACCTGCTTCATCGCGCTGTTGCGCGAGTCCCCGTTATCGTCCGGCGTGTAGCGGTGATAGTCCTCGCCGCCCTCTCCCGTGTTGCTGCGCGCACCGATGCGGTTCATCGCAATCGCCATTGTCTCGTGCGCCTCGCGGCCGATAGAGCCTAGCGATATTGCGCCTGTGGCAAACCGCTTGACGATATCGCTCGCAGTCTCCACCTCGTCCAAAGGAATCGGCGTGTCCAGCTTCTTGAAGTCCAGCAATCCTCTGATGGTGCATAGCTTGCGGCTAAACGTATTCGCGAATTCCGCGAACTGCTGGTATGACTCGTAGCTGTTCGTCTTGGTCGCATGCTGCAACCGGCTGATGGTGTCGGGGTTCCACATGTGGTACTCCCCGTCCCGCCGCCACTGGTAGTAGCCGCCGGTCTCAAGGTCGAGACTGCCTGTCAGCGCAAGCTCATGGAATGCGGCTTCGTGACGCTTGCGGCTCTCCAATTCGATCTCGTGTATTCCAATGCCGCCTATTCGCGATGGCGTCCAGGCGAAATACTGGTCGATGAACTCGGAGTTCAAGCCCACTGCCTCGAATATCTGCGCGCCCCGGTAACTCTCGATGGTCGAAATCCCCATCTTGGACATTATCTTCAGAATGCCCTTATCTGCCGCCTTCACATAGTTGTATTCTGCCGTCTCGTAGTCCACAACCCCCGCCAGATCACCATCTTCGCCGACCATATCCCTGATGGTCTCGAACGCAAGATACGGATTGACCGCTACAGCGCCATAGCCAATCAGCAATGCAAGGTGCGCCACTTCACGCGGCTCGCCCGATTCCACTATCAAGCTCACTTTCGTGCGAACGCCCTGCCGTATCAGATGGTGATGCACACCCGCAACGGCAAGCAGGCTCGGTATCGGCGCGTTGTAAACATCAACACCTCGATCCGACAGGATGATTATCGTGTTGCCTTCCTGAACCGCCTCATACGCCTCTTCGCATATCCTCCGCACGGCGCGGGCAAGCGCCCCGTCGTTCTCGTCGGTTGTGAACAGCGTGCGTATCGTCTTCGCCTTCAGGCCCGGCATGTCGATGCGGCGCATCTTCTCCAGCTCGGTATTCGTCAGCACAGGACGCTTTACGCGCAAGGTGCGGCACTGCCCCGGAGCCTCCGAGAACAGGTTGCCCTCGCTACCCACTCTGGATTCCAGCGAAGTAACCAACTCTTCCCTGATTGCGTCCAGAGGAGGATTGCTAACCTGCGCAAACAGCTGCTTGAAGTAATTGAACAGCACCGGACTCTGCTCCGACAACACAGCAAGCGGTGTGTCGTTGCCCATCGAGCCTATCGGTTCAGTGCCGTTCTCTGCCATCGGCTCCATTATCATGCGCAGGTCTTCGAGCGTGTAGCCGAACGCGACCTGTCGCGCTAGCAGAATATCGCGGCTGAGAGTCGGCTGCTGAGGGACCTCCGGCAGGTCATCAAGTGACACACGGTTCTCACGTAGCCACTCGCCGTACGGTCGCTGTGCCGCAATTGCGCTCTTCAATTCGGCATCGTCTACCAGCCGGCCTTCATCCGTGTCCAACATGAACATGCGCCCAGGATGTATGCGGTCTTTGAGCAGCACCTTCTCAGGAGGCACATCCAGCACACCCGTCTCAGACGCCATCACCAGCAGGTCGTCAGTCGTTACGAGATAGCGACATGGACGCAGACCGTTCCTGTCCAGCACAGCGCATACTTTCACGCCGTCCGTACCGACAATGAGCGCGGGTCCGTCCCACGGCTCCATCAGGCAGGAATGATATTCGTAGAAGTCCTTCTTCCCCTGATCCATCGGCAAATGGTCGCCCCAAGCCTCCGGTATCATCATCATCAGAGCGTGCGGCAGCGAGCGCTCCGTCGCAAGCAGCAACTCTAGCGCATTGTCGAAACTCGCCGTATCGCTCTGCACTCCCTTGGTGATGATGGGCAGCAGCTTCTTCACATCGTCGCCGAGCGCGTCAGACTCGAACATGCCCTCACGCGCGGTCATCCAGTTGATATTTCCGCGCAGGGTGTTTATCTCGCCATTGTGTATCACCATGCGGTATGGATGCGCCAACTTCCATGTGCCTAGCGTATTCGTGCTGAAGCGCGAATGCACCAGCGCAAATGCAGTAACGACTTTCTCATCAGCCAGATCGTGATAGAAATTCTGCAACTGCGTGGCGACAATCAGTCCCTTATAGACAATCTTGTTAGCCGACAGGCTACAAATGTAAAAGTCCCCGCGCTCGTCCAGCCCTGACTCGGCAACGGCGTCCTCGATCTGCCTGCGAATTACTAAGAGCTTCAGATCGAAGTCGAAATCGCTCTCCATATCCGCGCTGCGTCCCACGAAGAACTGACGAATAGCAGGCATAACCGCGACCGCAAGCTCACCAATCTCGTCGGGTGATATCGGCACATCACGCCAGCCCAGCAGCGTCTGCCCTTCCTGCTCCACGAAGCGGCGCACGATACCTTCGACTTCACGCTGCTTCGCTTCGTCATGCGGCAGGAATGCCATTCCGACGGCATAGTGTCCCGGCTGCGAACACTCAAAGCCTAGCCGCTCCGTCTCCTTGCCGAAAAACTCGTGCGGCATCTGTATCAGCACACCCGCGCCATCGCCCGTCTCCGGATCCGCGCCCTTCGCGCCGCGATGCTCCAGGTTGCAAAGGATCTCAAGTCCCTGCCTCAGGATGTCATGAGACTTCACACCCTTTATATTGGCGACAAGCCCGACTCCGCATGCGTCATGCTCAAACCGCGGGTCGTATAATCCCTGCTTCGTCAAGTTGGGTATGTATCTCTCAGACATGTCAAGCCTCGCCGCTTATTAGCCTATTATCCCCATGGGGAAATGCCGGCCATAGGGAAATATCGGGGTCGGGGATCGCAAGCCTACAGCACCGGCAGATAATGCTCAGTTTCATAGTCTGCCACGCGACTGTGATAGTTCTCCCACTCAATCTTCTTGTTTTCAATGAAGCTCTTGAACACCGGCTCTCCCAGCGAATCATGAACAAGCTCACTTCGCTCCGAAATCTGAATCGCTTCCCACAAGTTTGCGGGCAGCGCCTCGATTCCAAGTTCGTCACGCTCCGCTTGGCTCATGTACAAGGCATTCGACTGCGCCGCAGGCGGGAACTCATACCGGTTCTCTATGCCCTTCAGTCCCGCCGCAAGCATCACGCTGAACGCCAGGTACGGGTTGCAAGCAGGGTCCGGCGAGCGAAACTCAATGCGGCGCGACTCCTCTCGGCCCGGCTTGAAGTCCGGCACGCGAATCAGGTCGGCGCGATTCACTGTTGACCACGTTACATAAGTCGGCGCCTCGAACTGCGGCACAAGGCGCTTGTACGAGTTCACCCACTGGTTCGTCACCGCGGTGATCTCCCGCGCATGCTTCAACAGCCCTGCAATGAAGAACTTCGCCGTATCGGATAGATGCTGCTGGTCATCATCGTCGTAGAAGGCATTTCGGTCGCCCTGATACAGCGACTGGTGCATGTGCATACCGCTGCCGTTGACGCCATTAATCGGCTTCGGCATGAAAGTGGCGTAGTAGCCGTTCTGCCTCGCGATCTCTTTCACAACCAGTCGGTAGGTCATCACCGTGTCCGCCATCGTGAGGGCGTCCGTATGCCGTAGGTCAATCTCATGCTGGCTCGGCGCAGCCTCCTGATGGCTCGATTCCACGGGTATGCCCAGTTCTTCAAGCGTGAGCACAGTTTGGCGGCGCAGGTCGGTTGCCAGATCCGTCGCGTCCTGCCCGAAGTAACTTCCTCGACCGTCAGTGCTGGTGCCTTTCGAGTCCTTGAAGTAGAAATACTCTATCTCAGGACCCACATAATAGGTATATCCGAGCCTGGAAGCGTTGGATAGGTTACGCCTTAATACGGCTCTTGGGTCGCTTTCATGCGACTCGTCGTCCGGAGTAAGAATGTCACAGAACATCCGCGCAACCGCGTTCTCGCGCGGACGCCACGGCAGCAAGCTGAACGTATTGGGGTCGGGAAGTGCGTACATGTCGCGCTCGTCCGAGCGCACAAAGCCCTCGATCGAAGAGCCGTCAAAGCCCATCCCGCGCGTCAGCGAATGCTCGAGCTCCTCAACGGTGATGGCAAACCCCTTCAGGTTGCCAAGAATATCCGCAAACCAGAGACGTATGAACTTAACATCATTCTCCCTGGCTTCGTGGAGAACAAATTCAGTCGCTTCGGGGTCTCTCGACAACATATCAGCCTCAGTGAAATTAGCGTCCACCGCTTGGAGTGGAGGCTCCGGTTAGGAACGGCAAAGAGGCTTCTAATGCACGAACGAAACGCGGCAATTCGCAACAGACGACTATCCCAAAAATATATCAGTTTGTGAAAATTGTGTCAAACTAAATCGGCGGGACTCGTCGCCTATCAGCGCAGTAGAAACAGCCAAATCCTGCTCGTCTTTGGCCCCTCTGATGACACGCTGATCTTGCGTAAAAACTCTAGCCGTTACATATATACAGTTTCTCGTCAAGACAGAAAGCCCGCACCGGTCAGCCGAAGCTCGGATGCGGTGCAGGCTTCTCTATATTTGCGTTAGTCAGGTGCAGCTAAGATGCCGCCTCGCAGACCGTATTGAGGATAAGCTCCGTAACCTTGTAAGGGTCCATGTTAGCGTTGGGCCGCCTGTCCTCAATGTAGCCCTTGCCGTCCCGCGCGACCTGCCAGGGGATGCGGACGGATGCGCCCCTGTCCGACACGCCATACTTGAATTCCTTGTAGGAGGCGGTCTCGTGCAGTCCGGTGAGCCGCTGCTCTATGCCGTCGCCATAGTTTGCGATATGCTCGGCGTGGTTCGCCTTCAGAGCTTCTGCTGCCGCAATGCACGGATCGTATGACTCGCGCATCTGCCAAGTGGAGAAGTTAGTGTGCGCGCCCGCGCCGTTCCAGTCGCCCGCGACCGGCTTGGCGGCCAACGAAACACTGACTCCTTGGTCCTCGGCAATGCGCGCGAGCAGCCAGCGTCCCACCCAGAGATGATCGGCAGCCGCAGGCGCGCCAATCGGCCCAATCTGGAACTCCCACTGCCCAGGCATAACCTCGCCGTTAGTGCCGGAAATCATCAGACCGGCCTCCATACAGGCGTCCAGGTGATCTTCCATTATCTTGCGCCCGAACACCTCATCGGCGCCGACTGCGCAGTAATACGGGCCCTGAGGACCGGGGAAACCGCTCTCAGGCCAGCCCAGCGGCTGAATGCCTTGGAAGAAAGTGTACTCCTGCTCAATGCCGAACCATGTGTCAAAGTCCGCGTATTTCTCCGACATCGCAGCGCAAGCCGCCCGCGTGTTCGTCGGATGAGGCGTCAAATCCGTGAGCAGCACCTCGCACATCACCAGCTTGTGGTCCCCGTCGCGAAGCGGGTCAGGGCAGACAAACACCGGATTGAGCACACAGTCCGAGTTCTCGCCCGGCGCTTGGTTGGTGCTGGAACCGTCAAAGCCCCAAATCGGCGGCTCTTCCCCGACAGGCACGACCTTAATCTTAGACCGAAGCTGGGGTGTAGGCTCTGTGCCGTCTATCCAGATGTATTCCGCCTTGTAATAACTCATTATCCCCTCCTGATGGGACTAGATATATGTACTTCTATCGCCATTTTCGCATTTTGCCCCTGTCTCGATTGGGAGCGAAGTTTGTTATTCCTTTCGTCCTGAGCCTGTCGCCTGAGTCTGCCGAAGAATAATATCCCAAATAATATCCCATGTTAATGATTTACCGACAAACTTAAAACCTAGGGTTAGACAGCAAACAGCGAGACTTTCAAATGACAAAGTCTCGCTGGTGAATGTGCATGATACTGGCTATTGTCCAGTAACGGATGTGCCTACTTGCTACGATTCCTGCGAACTGCGCTGGGAATGATTACCCACACTGCAAACAACGCCGCGAATGCCACACCAGCGAACAATGCTTCCATTTCCACACGCCTCCCAATCAGTAATCAATTCAGTAGTAATTGCGTTTAACTTGCAATCTATTCTGAAGCAGGCATGTTTCAACTATGTTGCACAGATGTTAAATAAATGTTACAAACTTCACGATCTTTCCCATCCTTCCCTTCCATTCCTCGCCGATACACAGACCCTCGTGCCCGCTTGTGAAGCCTCTCCGGTCTGCGCTCCACCTGGCTGACAGAATTGCAAACTTGCAGGGGCGGTCCTCTCGAACCGCCCCTGCAAGCTAAATTATCCTGCCTATCCTGTGCCTGTGTATATGTGTACCTTTACCGGCTCCGCCCTAATTCATCTGCGGGTACGCCACCGTGCCATGCTCGTGCTCGTCCAGCCCGTCTTCCTCTTCCTGCTCGTCCACGCGCAGACCCATCGTCAGGTCAAGAATCTTGAAGAGTATGTAGCCGCCGCCGAAGCCCCAGACGATTGCCGCAAGTATGCCAACGATCTGCGGCAGCAGCTGCGCAGCATTGCCGACAACCAGACCCGTTACATCGTTATGCCCGGAGGCGAAGATGCCAACCGCCAGCAGACCCCACGCGCCGCAGATGCCATGCACCGTTACTGCGCCAACAGGATCGTCCGCCTTCAGAATGTTCTTCACGAATCTCACACCAAATATCATTATGATGCCCGCAATCAAGCCAATGACAACCGCCGCCCATGGATCCACATATGCACAGCCGGCAGTGATGCCAACAAGTCCGGCAAGCGCGCCGTTGGCCGCCATCTCGATGTCGGCTTTACCAGTCATCAGAAGCGTTACATAGATTGCCGCAGTCGCCCCGGCTGAGCCCGCGAGAAGCGTATTAACCGCATTCAGACCCAGCGTAGCAGAGTTAATGTTGAATCCGAACCAGCCGAAGAACAGGATGAATGTGCCGATGACCACATAAGGAACATTGTGTCCCCGAATTATGATGCCCTGCTCCCAGCCCTTGCGCGGACCAACAACCATAGCGCCCGCCAAAGCCAGGAAGCCGCCAATCATGTGAACCACGCCGGAACCCGCGTAGTCTGCAAAGCCCATGCCGGCAAGCCAGCCAAAGTCGCTCCACGCCCAGTGCCCGTATATCGGGTAAATCAGCGCGCCAACGATGAAACTGTACGCGAAGTAAGCATTAATCTTCGTCCGCTCTGCCATCGCTCCCGCGATAATCGTCGCCGCCGTGCCCGCGAACACCATCTGGAAGAACCAATTAACGAGATCGCCATCGGCGAAGTTGGCTAGGAAGAAGCCCTCCAGCCCGATGATCCCGGCAGCAGCACCACCGCCAAACATCAGCGCATAGCCGAATGCCCAGAAGCCAAGCGATGCTATGCAGAAGTCCAAGAACGACTTGGTCATATAGTTGACCGTATTCTTTGCGCGAATCAGACCCGCGCCCAAAAACGCGAAGCCGGCCTGCATAAAGAATACCAGCGCCGCCGCGAATACTAGAATCGCATTGTCCAGAGTGCCCATCACTTCTTCGGCAGATTGCGCGTATGCGATCCCACCTCCGCTAAGCACGATCCCAACAGCAAATAGTGCCATCATCAGGAGGCGCATCTTTAGAGTCGTAGGTTTTATCATCACCCCAAGCAAACTCATGTCCTTTCTCCCTCTCTACTATTTCATGTAATGACGTTGCTCCAAAATCTACGCCCTGATTGTTTCATTTATGTTAAGCATTTGTAACAGAAATGTTGCCTAAGTGTTAAAACTCTATTAAACGTTGTCCAAATTGTTATTGACAGACATAACTCACCTAACTCAGAGGGGAAATCCTCCTCTACTCCCATCCTGTATGTATCTATACGGATAGCAGCCAGTCCCTCGTCAGATTGACATCACACCATCCCCTTATTAAAATGCAGCCATCACAGCATGAAGAAGGGAGATATGCATCATGCAAAACATGAGAATGGAAATCTACGGCGACTATGCCTGACCGTGGGTCTACAATACAGCCGTGTGGCTGGATAAGGTAAAGAGGGTATACGGGGCCGACCTCAGCATCACTTGGCGCAACTTCTCGCTGGAGCAGAACGCCCACAATCTGAAAGAGGGCTCGGAGTCGGACTGGAAGGTCTGGGATCAGGACGACCCCTCGCAGGGCCGCTCTCTACTCGCGCAAATTGCTGCTGAGGCTGCCAAGCGTCAGGGCGACGACGCGCACGCAGCATTCCACCTCGCGCTGCTAGTCGCCCGGCACGGCGGCGAAGGGCGCCTAGCCCTCAACGACGAAGAGGCTATCCTCGAAGTCGCAGCAAACGTCGGACTCGACGCCGGACGTATGCGAGAGGACATGAAAGACCCCGAACTCCGCCGGATTATCGGCGAAGACCACGAGGCAGCCATTTCCGAGGGCATCTTCGGCACACCGACCTATATCTTCGATAACGGCAACATGGCGTACCTCAAAGCCTTCATCCCAGAAGACGAGGATGCAGTTGCAGCATTCGAGCACTACATCGCCATCGCCAACCACCGCAACTACTTCGGCGAAATCAAGCGCCCGCAGCCGCCGTGGCCGAAAGGCGTCCTTGACTAAAGGTTGAAATCTTAGGGGCATTCGTCGCGGATGCCCCTAAACACCACAACTGAATATCCATTCAATTCGGTGCCAACCTCGAATCGCTAATCAACATTCATCATCGCATTAGCGCTCCGAGGTTGCCAAACCGAAATGCACCACGCATACGAAGGAGCATCTCGTTATGGCACAGCGTTTCGTACTTCGCATTTCCCCCCTCGGAATACCGACCATCCCAGTCGTTGAGAAAAACATCGACGGCGGCCTCTACAATAGATCTCTGCTGACAATCGCCCTTACCCACAGTTCATTTCTCAATGAGAATCCGCTCTCGCCGTTTGAGTGCAATGAGCGAATGGAGTTTTTGGGCGACGCCGTGCTCGACTTGGCAGTCGCCGATGAAATCTATGAACGCTATCCCGAACAGCAGGAAGGAGTTCTCACGCTCATTCGCTCCGCGGTAGTCAACGGCAGTACACTGGCGAGTGCAGCCCGTAACCTCGGCATAGGCGAACATCTGATAATGGGTATCGGCGAAGAGAAGAGCGGCGGTAGAGAACGCAACTCAAACCTAGCGGCGGCATTCGAGGCGATAGTGGGCGCAATCTTCCTAGACAAAGGCTACGAAACCGCGAAGTCCTTTTGCATACGCACGCTGGAAACCGAGATAGACAATACTTATCAAAAAATAACCTCTGTCCCTGCCGAAACCCATAGGTTCGAAAACGCCATAAGCTACCTCACCGGCGGCAAGCACCCTAAGTCGGCACTTCAAGAGCTTGTACAGGCCCAACATGGCGTTACGCCCGAGTACCACTGCAACGAGCCATCGGGAAAGAGCCACCAGCCCACCTTCACTGCAAAGGTGATGGCGAATGACAAACTGCTGGGCTCAGGCAGCGGCGCAAGCAAGAAGGCCGCAGAGACCGAAGCTGCCAAAGCAGCCCTCGCCACCTTGAACGGCTACGCCTGATGCAGACTCTCCATTTCAATCTGCAAGGCATCTCCATCGAAGGCACAATCATCGACGTCGAGACCGTGAGCCTGACCCCGAAGCCCAACGGCATGTTCACCCTCGGCACCCTAAGCGGCAGTGCGATTCGCATCATACAAGCGGAAAACGAAGCCGACTGCGAAGCGCTGGCAGCCGAAGTGCAGCGCCTATGGCAGACACTCCCGCGTCCCATCTACGCCTACAACCGCAAGTTCGTGAGCGGATGGCTTAGCGACGCCCTCGGCGCCGAAGCCAACATAGACCATGACAGTATGGACGCATGGAAGGCTGTCGCGGATCAGCAGGCACTCAAATGGCCCCGCCTGCGCGAACTAATTCGACCGCCTGTCTTCTACTACCGTTGGGGCATAGCCGACTACGACCGCGAGCGCGACCTCGGCACTATGCGCCGGGCCATGCGCCGCGCAAAATCAGCCAACGAGGTCATTTCACGCGAAGCCCTCGGCGGCGCGCCCCACATCTGGTGGCAGCAGCACATCCAAATGCTCGACGACCCTGAAATCAGCCGTCAGATCACCAACCCGCCGACTGACCCCGCCGAACAATCGGTCAATCTCTACCGTCTCCCCAACGGCAACTGGACAACGAACCGACTTGCCGCCATCATCTGCCACAACATGATGGACCTGCAGTCCCAGGCATCCCTGCTTCTATGGCAGTGGAACCTCACATCCCCCTGGCTATAAGCTCTTCATCGCCGTTCATCAATATCGGTTGCTGTACTACCGTTGTTACATAAAAGCAACATTTATGTAACCGCGAAGAAACATACACACTGCATCATTTATTAAAGATTGGTTATGAACGCTTGGAGAAGAGGTCACACATTGTAGCCAAGGCTCCCTGCGCGGCGGCGTTACCTATGCTACTTGATGCACATGAAGAATCCACCGGACTCCTGCCGCAGACAGTTCTGCTTGCTGCTGAAGGCTGCGACGCCCTCGACGCGCCCCTGAGCGCACTCAGAAGTTCTGGCATCGTCGAGCTGGTCGAACTTGACGGCAGCAGCCTTGAAGCGCGCATCGAAGAGGTCACTCCCTCGCTCGTCATCGCGGGCCCCGGTGTCAACTCGGCCATCATCGGTGCGCTTGCCCGCAAAAAGTCCATCAGCCGCATTCTGCCACCGTTCCTGCGCTTCGTTACAAGCACCGAAACCGAAGAAGACGACCTCTATCTTGGGTTCGACGACTTTGTGGTAGCATCCTGCTCCGCCGCCGAGTTGGAGAAGCGAATCAGGCGGCTGACAAATGCATCAAGGTCGCGAGAGCCGTCCCACCTGACTGCCGGCCCCATCACAATTGACGCGGAAAAATACCGCGTTACAGTGGACGGCAAATCGATCAAGCTCGCTTGGATGGAGTTCCAGTTGCTGCGCTATCTCATGCAGAACATCGGTCGCGTCTTTACCAGGGAAGACCTTCTCATGAGAGTATGGGGGCACAAGCACTACGACCACACCCGCACCGTGGATGTACACATACGCCGCCTCCGCCACAAGCTCGGCGCGCGCGACAGCAACTGCATACGCACCGTCAACAACGTCGGCTACGGCTTCATCGAACCCATCGGCGTCCAGCCCTAGCTAGTAAGTCGCTCTCCCCTAATCAAGCCCCGGCGCCGGAAATCTCGCGCACAACTCCATCGCCTCATCCCGCGCCTCTCGCTTCACAGCATCGCTCTGCGGGGAGGCAAGCACCTTCAGAATCATCCTGCCCACCTGTCGCGCCTCCTCCACTCCCATGCCTCGGCTCGTGATCGATGGTGTGCCCAGACGCAAGCCGCTCGCCGTGCGTGGTGGCTTCTGGTCGAACGGGATGGCGTTCCTGTTCACCACGATATTGGCGTCACCCAGCGCCTCCTCAGCCTGTCTCCCCGTGATGTCTATAGGCGTCAGGTCAACCAGCACGATATGATTGTCCGTCCCACCCGACACCAGCCGCAGCCCGCCCACTTGCAGCTCGTCCGCAAGCGCCGCCGCATTCGCGCGTATCCCCTTCTGGTACTCCACGAACTCCGGCTTCATCGCCTCCCCGAACGCCACCGCCTTCGCCGCGATGACATGCTCCAGCGGCCCTCCTTGCATATTCGGAAACACCGCGCTGTTGATCGCGCGCCGGTGCTCCTCATCGCACAGGATCATACCGCCCCTCGGCCCACGCAGAGTTTTATGCGTCGTGGTCGTAACAATCTCCGCATGCTCTACCGGAGAAGGATGCTCATCCGCCGCCACCAGCCCAGCAATGTGCGCCATATCAACCATCAGCTTCGCGCCCACCTCGTCCGCAATACTGCGAAAGCGTGGAAAGTCTATGATCCGCGTATATGCGCTCGCCCCAGTAACAATGAGTTTCGGACGGTGTTCCTTCGCCAGCCGTTCCACCTCATCGTAGTCGATCGTCTCCACCTCGCGGTCGACGCCGTATGGCACGATGTCGTACAGCTTAGCCGAGAAGTTCACTGATGCCCCATGCGTCAGGTGCCCGCCCTGATCCAGGCTCATCCCCATAATAGTGTCGCCCGGCCGAAGAGTGGCGAAGTACGCCGCCATATTCGCCTGCGCCCCGCTGTGAGGCTGCACATTCGCGTGCTCCGCCCCGAACAGTTCCTTCGCGCGGCTGATCGCAAGGCTTTCCGCCACATCCACGAACTCGCACCCGCCATAATAGCGCCGTCCCGGGTACCCCTCCGCGTACTTATTCGTGAACACCGACCCCTGCGCCTCCAGCACCGCCCGGCTTGCAAAGTTCTCCGACGCAATCAGGTTTATATTTTCACGCTGCCGCTTGATCTCGTTCTGAATCGCCCGCCCAATCTCAGGGTCCTGTTCCATCAGTGAACTCATGCCCTCACTCCTTCAGTCACACAGTCAAGCATCAATCCAAGCAAACTTCGTAATCGGGGGAATTCCGCCATCCGCTCTTCCCACTACAACAAATCCCGCAGATTCCAGATAGTCGGCAATATCCAGAGGCGGAACTGCGTCCGACCTGCTCCCATAAGCGCCGATAATCAGCCGTCCTTGCGGTGCAACAACCTATCTTACTAGCCTGCCAACGCCTTCGGAGAGATAGTCGAGGGGAAGGCAGTCATACAGCATATAAACATAACGGTATTTACTCGGCGACTGCCAGTCCCACACATTGCCCACATGAAAATTGCCCGCGTACTCTGGCAGGCGTCTTTTGGCAAGCTGAATCAGTTTGCTTCCTTGATCAAGCCCACGCGGAATCAGATTCAATCCGCGCTCGTCTCCCCAATTCAACAGGCACTCCAACAGGTAGCCATTCGCGCACCCGATATCCAGCAAGTCCTCGTTCGTCTCAATAGCGTTCAGAATAGGTCCCCGCTCAGCCCGCCAGCGATCCGCTCCCCCTCTGAATCCGGACTGCCGAATAGGGTCATCCTCTTTCAGGTAAGCCGCTTCCAGCGCCCAAAGGTCTTGCAGAAATATTAGCGGCAATGTCCTGGTCTCGAATCTGTTCATGCCATTAATTCTGAAACGTGCTCATCCTCATACTTCTCTATCAACACGCCGATGACATCCATCAAAGAGGCTAAAGGATGATCCTCGTCCTCCCCCACTACATCAATTAAGCCGTCTAGCACACTCACAAGTTGCTGGTATTCACTATCGCCATCCATTCTATCCCGTCCATCCTGTCAGCCCGGCCCCTACACCCTCTCAGGCTCTATCATCCCATAGTCCCCGTCCGTCCGCCTGTACACCACGCTGTGCCTGTCATTCTCCGCGTTGTGGAATAGAAAGAAGTCATGGTCCAGCAGTTCCATTTCCATGATAGCATCCTCGACCATCATCGGCTCCATCGAGAAGCTCTTCACGCGCACCACCTTCCCCAATTCCTCAAGCGACTCTTCCTGCTCCTCCTCATCAACCGAGGTGTCCTCAAGCAGTGCGCCCACATCCTCCCGAATCGCCCTGCTTCTCGCCAACCTGCGCGCCTGCGAAGTCCTGTACGCCCTTCCCTTATACCGCCGTATCTGCTTGTCCATAACATCCGCAACCGCATCCACCGCCGCGAACAGCGTCAACCCACTCTCCTGCCCTCGCAGCGTCGCGCCGCTCGTGCTTATCGTCATCTGAGCCACAAACCGGTCCGTCTCCGACCTCGCAGCCGTGCGCGAAAGCTCCAGCCTCGCGTCCACACGCTCCCGCAGATGCCGCTCCAGCCGTGCAATCTTCTTCTGAATGTAATCCCCTGATCGGTCACTCAGCCTCATGTTCCTGACGAGTATCTGCATCTCCATAGCGCCCCTCCTTTCGCATCATCTTTTGCAGTGTCCCTATGATGAGCCGCACTTCGGCTGCTCCTCAATTGATGAACCTCCATTGTATTGGCTGTGAACTACGCTGTTCAAGGGTGATGCGGCAATCATCAGTCCATCATGGACATCCCCCTAACTATATTTTAGTCATTCAGTGTGAATTGTGTTAAAATCAGGCAGTTGAAAGTCTGGCACGCAAGCCATTTCCCAACCGTCCCAAATCAAGCGGAGCGAGATGATAACTGGAGTTCTCGAAAGGTACAGGGAGTACCTCCCCGTTACCGACAAGACGCCCATTTTCACCCTGGGAGAGGGCGACACGCCGCTCGTCAAGTCCGAAAGCATAGCGGACGAAGTCGGCTGCGGCGAACTCTACTTCAAGCTCGAAAGCTGCAACCCCACTGGCTCCTTCAAGGACAGGGGTATGGTCGTTGCGGTGGCGAAGGCGCTCGAAGAGGGCGGCGACACCATCGTCTGCGCCTCGACCGGCAACACCTCCGCATCAGCGGCGGCTTACGGCGCGCGCTGCGGTCTATCGACTGTCATCGTCGTCCCCAGCAAATACGTCGCGCGCGGCAAGCTTGCACAGGCGATTACCTACGGCGCGCGAATCATGCTCATCGACGGTGGCTTCGACGACGCTCTGCGCATCGTGCGCGAACTCGCCGCGAAGCACCCTGTCGTGCTCGTTAATTCGGTCAACCCCTACAGGCTGGAAGGACAGAAAACCGCAGCGTTCGAAATCATTGAGGACCTCGGCGTCGCGCCCGACCACCTTTTCATCCCCGTAGGCAACGCTGGCAATATCACCGCATATTGGATGGGCTTCCAGGAAGCGCACCGAATGGAATGGATAGGCGTACCCCCAAAGATGATGGGTTTTGAAGCCGAAGGCGCAGCCGCCATCGTAAAGGGACATCCCATCGAGACCCCAGACACCGTCGCCTCTGCAATCCGCGTTGGCAACCCCGCAAGCTGGAAGAAAGCGGTTAAGGCGCGCGATGAGTCCGGTGGCACTATCGACTCCGTAACCGACGACGAAATTCTGGAAGCATACACGATGATGGCGCGAGAGGAAGGCATCTTCTGCGAACCGGCATCGGCGGCCTCTGTTGCAGGCTTGTTGAAGCTGGCTCGCGGTGGCATGCGCCTGAACCAGAGCAAGGTCGTCTGCGTCATCACCGGCAGCGGACTCAAAGACCCCGATACTGCCGTAACCATCGAACCCGCATTTATGGACGAATACCCCACCGACACCGGCGCCATAGAAGCCGCCATGGGACTCGCATGACCGCTAAAAAGTCCCTTCCCCCGCGATGCGGGAAGGTAAGGATGGGGGTGATGACCACCTGTCCATCCTTAACAGCCTCCCTCAATCAAACAGACTGACCCAACTATATGGACTACGAAAAAATACAAGACGCCATAAGATCGGTGCTGGTCGCCATTGGCGAAGACCCACACCGCGAAGGCTTGGCGGACACTCCCCGCCGCATCGCCGAAATGTACGGCGAACTCTTCTCCGGCATCGGCAAAGACCCCGCAAGCGTACTCACAACCGGCTTCGACGAGGGCTACGACGAAACCGTAATCCTGCGCGATGTTCCCTTCCACTCCATCTGCGAGCACCATTTTCTGCCCTTCTTCGGCACTGCCCACATAGCCTACCTGCCCACTGGGCGAGTCGCGGGCGCATCCAAATTGGCGCGCGCCCTCGACATCCTCGCGAGCAGGCCGCAGATTCAGGAGCGCCTCACTAGCCAGCTCGCCGACACGCTCTACGACACGCTGCAGCCGACCGGCGCCGCGGTCATTATGAGCGCAGAGCACATGTGCATGTCCATACGCGGCGCGCGCAAGCCGGGCAGCAAAATAGTCACCACCGCAGCCCGAGGAAGCCTAAAAGACCAGCCAGCCGCGCGCCAGGACCTCTTGGCGCTGCTCAGGGAGACCCAATGACGATTAGCATACAAAAAGAAAACTTTGACAGCATCGGCGATGAATGGGAATGTATCCTCCCACGCACCGGCGCAAACACCATCTTCATAACACCTTGGTGGCAACAGCTCTGGTGGCGGCGCTACGGCAATTCCGATGCCAGCCTCGAGATACTCTCGGTGCGGAAAGGCGACTCACTGCTGGGCATCGCCCCTCTTATGACGCGCGGTGATACTCTCTCCTTCCTCGGCGACACCGACCTCTTCGACTACCACGACTTTCTTGTGCGCGAAGGCTGTGAGGACGACTTCTATGCCACCCTCTGGCAGCACATAGAGACGATGGACTGGAAGAATATGGAACTGAAGTCCCTCCGCGAGAGTTCCGAAACCCTTCAGCACTTCCCCGCTCTAGCTCAGGATAACGGATGGTCCGCCGACATCGCAGAGGAGGATGTATCCCCTTACACGAGCTTGCAGCCCTCTTGGGACGAGTATGTATCCGGCCTCCGCAAGAAGGACCGCCACGAACTCCGCCGCAAGTTGCGCCGTCTCACCAACGGCAACCAGGCCGAGCAATACGCTTTCGACGACCCCGATGAAATAGCCGACGCCATGCCGGAGTTCTTCCGGCTCATGCGCGCCAGCAGACCAGACAAGGACGACTTCCTGACCCCGGACCGCGAGCAGTTCTTCAGAGACCTCGCGCAGGAACTCGCGCCTCGCGGCCAGTACAAGCTCTTCTTCCTCGAACTCAACGATGTCCGAGTAGCATCCTGCATCTGCTTTGACTACAACGGCAGCTACATGCTCTACAACAGCGGCTACGACCCCAAATACTCTGCCCTTAGCGTAGGACTGCTCAACAAGGCGCTCTGCATTCAGGACGCCATTGAGACCGGCAAGAAGTCCTTCGACTTCCTGCGGGGGGCGGAACGCTACAAGTACAACCTCGGCGGCACAAACCAGACCATCCACGAACTCGTCATCAAGCGTTCATAGTACAGTTCACTGATGTCAACATCCGTCAGCTCCACCAAGCGCACGAAGCTCAGGCTAGCTCTGATATGTTTCCATAGTTGTCCTGTGGGACGGCTCGGCGAAAAGAACACCGGCGGCATGAACGTATATGTCCGCCAGCTCGCCCGCGAACTCGCCGCGCAAGGCAATCAAGTCGATGTCTTCACTCGCACCCACGAACTCGACGAGCCGCAGATAGTCCCCATCGCAGACGGTGCCCGCGTAATTCATCTCGACGCAGGTCCCCCGGATGCGCCAAAGGAAGACCTGGACTCGTACACATCCACTTTCGTTGAAGCCGTCTGCCGCTTTCAGCAAAGCGAGGGCATCGAATACGCGCTCATTCACAGCCACTACTGGCTTTCGGGAGTCGCCGCCATCGAACTGAGCCGCAGATGGAACGCACCCCACATCGCCACGTTCCACACGCTGGCACGCACCAAGCAGCGCGCGCGCGCAGGCGAGCGCGAATCCGAGCGCCGCGCACACTCCGAACACCAGATTATCGACACTGCCGACTCCATCGTTGTATCCACTCATATCGAAAAGGACGACATCGCCAGACTCTATGGCGCAAATGGCACTCCACTTGAAGTAATACCGCCAGGCGTTGACACAGCCCTGTTCCAACCCATGAACACTGCCGATGCGCGTCGCGAGCTGGACTTGCCCGACAAGCGCACCATCCTTTACGTCGGGCGCATCGAGCCTCTTAAGGGCTTGGACATTCTGCTGGAGGCAGTCGCGCTACTCAACGATACCGCCAACACTCACCTGCTGATCGTGGGAGGCAGTCTCGAAAAAGACGCCGAATTAGAGCGCCTAAACACTCTTGCGGTTAATCTCGGCATAAGTGATATAGTTACATTCATCGGCTCGGTGAAGCAGGAGCAGTTGCCGGCATACTACAGCGCATCTGACGTATTTGTGCTACCCTCCTGGTACGAGAGCTTCGGTTTGGTCGCTCTGGAAGCCATGTCATGCAGCACTCCTGTTGTGGTCTCAAGAGTCGGCGGACTGAAAACATTCGTTGAAAACGGCAAAACAGGCTACTTGGTTCCATGGCGATGCCCCGAGCCGTTCGCGCAAAGTCTGGAAACTCTGCTGGAAAATCCCTCGCTTAGACGAGCAATGGGCAGCGCGGCCAGGCGCAAGGCAATGGCGATGAGTTGGACCGCTATGGCGACCAAAATGCTCGCCTGTTACCATAAGAATATGGGTTAGGTTCTTGACAGGCGTTGCGGGAGTAAGAGCATGAACGGCTCACACACACACATTCCCCCAGAGAACGATCTTGACCCCGAGGAAAGTCGCCAAACTTCGCTCCACATCAGATTGGAACGCCATTTCTGGGGACGAGTCCTCTCGGGATTCCTCGTCCTGCTTCCCCTCATCATCACCGCTTGGGTACTCGTCTTCGCCTTTCACCAGATTGACGGCCTCTTCGGTGGGCTGTCCGATGCGCTCATCAGGACAACACTGCTTGACGAAGGCTTCCCCAAAGTTGCCGCATTTGTCGCAGGCATCTTAAGCGTCGTCTTCGGCGTGGCGCTGCTCTACTTCTTCGGCACGCTGATGACCCTTCGCATTGGACGAATGGCAGTGGATGTGAAAGTCGCGGTTCTCTCCCACATCCCTCTGGTCAAGAACATCTACGGCGTTGCGAAGCAAGCGACCGACAGCCTCACGACACCGTCAGGGCAGCAAGTCAATCGCGTCGTTATGGTCGAATGGCCCCGTCCCGGCCTGTTCGCTCTCGGCTTCACCACCGGACACTCACACCCAAGCCACCCGGACGATGCCGTTCTGGTCGTTGTGTACATCCCCACCGTGCCGAATCCTACATCCGGCAACCTCGCATTTGTCCGTGAGGAAGAAGTCTATGCAACCGACCTGACAATGGAAGAGGCTATGAAGATAGTCTTCTCCGGCGGCGTGGTCTTACCTGAAAACATGAAGCTGCACGAGACTAATAAGTTCCGCCGCCTGGAATCGCCGAACTAGCGATACCTCTTCTCGTACCACACGCTCCTGCTCACCTTGCGGAAGCCGAGCTTCAGGTAGAGTTCCCTCGCCGGCGCGTTCTCCGAGTCAACCTCAAGCTCCACAGCAGCCGCGCCGCGTTCTACCAGATATGCGATGCCGGCCGTCACCACCGCCCTGCCGATACCCCGACCCCTGTAATCCGGGTGAACCCCTGTCATGGCAATAATGCCGCTCGAAGCCGCCCCATCTTCTATGAACATCGTCCAGTTGTACGCAGCAGGCTTCCCATGCTCGGTGCCATCATCGGTGATAAATATGATGCCTTCCGGCCCACCCCTGTTATGCTCCACACGCACCCGTATCTGCTCCACCGTGTTCGGGCTGAAACCCCAGTTCTCCCCGAATGAGATATTCTGCAACTCGGTCAGAACTTGCTCGTCCTGTCCCGCCACAAGTGACCGCACCGCAAACCCCTCTGGCAAGTTCACATCAGGCACTTCATCGCTCTCCCACCGCATCTGCCAAAGGCTCTTGACCGTCTCCATGCCATGCAATGAAAGCATGTGATTCACGTCGGCATGGGCTACGCTCGCCTCCATATGCAGCGCTTCCACACCCAAACCCTCGACGTACTTCATCACCTCACGGAGCAGCACCCTTCCGATGCCCTTCCCCCGATGTTCGGCCAGCACTCCACCACTTGCCACCGCCCTCGAAATCGGCTGCTCATATGCCACCAGCGTGTAGCCAACCGCCTTGCCCGCATCATCCTCCGCAATGAAACAATGCCGCTCAGGATCGCTCCCCGGCACCGACAGCATTGCCAGCATCCCATCGGTATCCTGCGCCTTAACCGTGCCGCTCACGCCGCCAATTTCGTTGAACATGCAGGTGATGGCATCTAAATCCGACCACTCAAACTTTCTAATCTTCAATGCCGCTTGAACCTTCTTGTTGATGAGGAAATAGGCGTATAGCGCCGCTGCCTCGCATAGGCAAGAGCCCCATCCATAGCGACTCGCCCGCCCGCAGCGCCTCGATTGTATCAGAGCAATTGCCCACTGTCATTTCAGCCTCGCTCGCACAGATCCCTACCACTCACATGGTGGGAAGGCTAAGATCTGACCTGCACTCGCCGAAAGGATGAGTGTGAAATCGCCATTCAATCACCCGATTAAAAGCGCTGATTATGGAAGCACATTACTTGCCCTCAGCCGAACAAACAACTTATCATTACAAGAGCAACCAAACAGACTGAGAGAGGCAATTAGCTCCATGTTCGACAGACCAGAAAGAGCAATGCTCGTCATCCCCCATCCCGACGATGCCGAAGGCGGCGTTGGCGGCACCGTCGCCAAGTGGGTCGCAGAAGGCACTGAAGTCGTCTTCGTCCTCTGCACCAACGGCGACAAGGGCACGAGCGATCCCGAAATGACCACCGAAAAGCTCGGTGCCATCCGAGAGAAGGAGCAGGCAGCGGCAGCGGAATGCCTGGGCGTCAAGGAGGTCATCTACCTGAGGTATGGTGACGGCGAACTTGACGACACCGCTAAGTTCCGTGGCGAGCTTGTCAGAGCCATCCGTAAGCACAGGCCCGACGTCGTCTTCTGCACAGACCCCTTCCGCCAGACCTTCTACCTCCACCGAGACCACCGGATATCCGGGCAGGTCACGCTCGACGCCGTCTTCCCCTACGCTCGCGACTTCCTGCACTACAACGAGCATATTCAGGAAGGCTTGGACACACACAAGGTTGGCGACATTCTCATGTGGGGCACCGAGCACCCCGACACCTTCATAGACATCACCGACACCATTGACAACAAGATAAACGCACTGAAGAAGCACGCAAGTCAGGTCGCGGGCTCCGGCAGAGACGTTGATCGCTTCGTCAAGGTCAACGCCCAGAATCAGGGCCAGATGGCAAACATGCCCTACGCCGAGGGCTTCAAGCGCATCCGGTTCCGCACCTAGAAAACCTTGTACGACCTCCACGCCCACATCCTGCCCGGCGTTGACGACGGCCCCGCCGCAATCGAGGATTCCATCGCCATCGCCCGCATCGCCACAGCCGGCGGCACGCGGGTGATGCTTGCCACGCCTCATCGCAAAGACGTGACCGAACTCTCTTCAGTTCAGCATATCCGAGATCTCACGGCCAAACTCCAGCGCCGCATCCACGATGAAAACATCCTCTTGACGCTCACGCTTGGCATGGAAAACCACATCGACGACGCGCTCCCCGAAGACGCCGCCGCAGGCAAAGCCCTCACCATGAACGGCTCGCGCTACATACTCGTCGAAATGCCCTTCTTCGGCAGCATAACCGAGCACGACTTCGTAGAAGGCGCGCTGCTCGGCATACAAGCGCAAGGATTAACGCCCGTCTTCGCCCACCCGGAGCGCATCGAAGCATTTCAGCAGCAACCCGAATTGCTCGAACGCTACATCAATATGGGCATGCTCAGCCAGCTAACGCGCGGCAGTCTGCTCGGACACTGGGGCGAAGAAGCACGGCAATTCTCGCTCGATTTGCTGCGGCAGGGCATGGCGCACATCATTTCTTCCGACACCCACTCACCGCACCAACCGCGCACGACCGAACTCGGCGAAGCCCTGAAAATCGCAACAGAAATCGTAGGCTGCCGGAAAGCAAAGGCAATGGTCAACGACACGCCCCGCGCCATCCTCGAAGACACGAGGCTTATAGTCCCTTCCCCCTTAACGAGGGAAGGTTAGGATGGGGGTGAGAATACATCCCCTTCATCTTGTAAATCCTTTTAGCCCTGTTCCTCGTCAAGCCACCCGATTATCTTCGTAGGCGTAATCGTCAGCAGGCAGAACTCCATCTCTTGCAGCGCCTGTTGGATGTATATCTCGCCCTCGACCTCACCCTTGTAATGGATCGCCATCGCCCGCACCTCATCCGGAATCCCTTCGCTGGAGATTACCGCCGTGCCGTTCACAATGACATACCCATAAGGCGCCTCCTGCGTAGCAACCGACACCGCAACCCGTGCATCCTGCCGTATATTCCGCACTTTCACTGCGGTCGTCTGCGTGAAGACCTTCACCACCTCGCCGTCCCACCTAAACCACACCGGCGCCACATGCGGCGACCCGTCCGGGTTCAAACTAGCAAGGTCCGCAATCATCGGGCGGCCCAAGTATTCGTCAATTTGTTCCGGTGTCATAGCTTCACACTCCACATCGGCAGAAATATCAGAAAGCCTCTCACACAAAAGTCGTCAATCTGCTCTGGTATCATCGCTTCGCACCCTCCGTAACCGCGGCAATTTCAGGAAACCTGCCGCACACTTCTTCCCATATCTGATCGCTTATCTCGCTTTCCGATTTGGTAGCGTCAATTGTTTCCCATCTTTCGGGCTCTGCGGATTTCAATTTCAAGTAGCCTTCGCGCACCCGCTCGTGAAACTCCATAGGTTCTTCCTCAAACCTTGCGCCCTCTTCAGTCCTTATAACGCCAGCGAAATGTGATCTGTCATCAAATTGGAACCCTAGTTGGATTCCACCAATACGCGCAATACCCTGAATTGGTGGTATGTCCAATAAAAATGTCAAATGCGGCATGATTCCCTGAGTCGCAAGCGCATTGACAACCTCCACTTGATCAAGGGGTATGCCTCGACCGTACCCCTGATATGCCGTGGTAGAGTCCACATACCGGTCCGCGACAATGACCGAATTAGGAATATCAAGCAGAGGCTGCAACATCTTAAACACAAGCTCCACTCGTGCTGCGGAGAACAGCAACAACTCTGCGTGGGCCGTTAAGAATTGTTCACGTGACAAGCCCCTCTTCAGTAGCTGGCGCACGCGCCAACCCAACTCCGTGGAACCCGGCTCATGCACAAATTCCACAGCAAACCCACAATCCCGAAGTCTATTGGTAAGTATCTCAGCCTGCGTGGACTTGCCGCTTCCCTCGCCGCCCTCGAACGATATGAACACCGCCATATCGCCTACCGCCTGTACATCACGACATGGCGATTCGGCTCGCGCCCCTCGCTCGACGAATACACGCCTCGCTCGTTCGCAACCTTGTGCTGCAAGTGCCGCACATACGCCGCCTGTGGACTGAGCTTCACCTGCATCTCGCCCTCATCCAGCCGTGATGCCGCTCGCTCCGCCTCGTCGATTGCGTCCGCGTGCTCCCCCTCCAAATGCGCGTCCTGCGACTGCTTCCGCACAAGCGCCTGCACGA
The DNA here is from genome assembly GCA_965222145.1 of Dehalococcoidia bacterium. Taxonomy (GTDB): domain Bacteria; phylum Chloroflexota; class Dehalococcoidia; order Lucifugimonadales; family JADFKI01; genus Bin90. Next base: position 1,603,465 of record CBDCTG010000001.1, read on the forward strand.
ACTGTTGAATTTGCGCGAGCGTATTCTTCCGCAGCACATACACCGGCTTACCTCGCTGCTCTGCTATTTGCAGAGCCTGCGTGCTGCGCCGGTAGTAATTCTTTGTCGTCAGCAGCATATCCGCCTTGCCCAGATCCGCGACCAGCTCCACCGGAGCGTTGATGCCCTGCACCGCCTGCATCAGCTTGCCCTTGTTGATGCCGTAGGGCAGAATGCTCACCGACTTCATCGGAATGCTTTCAACAGGGTCTTCCGGCATTGGCACACCCCAGGCGCGGCGCGGCGTATCCCGCCTGTCGCTCCTGTCAAGGCCGTTGAAAAGTGAAGCCACCTTCGTCTCGGCATGCGAGCGCTGCAGCCGACCAAGCTCGTCCATCGTGCGTAATTGCGGCGAAATCGGATTGCCCCGCAGCATGCGATCAACCACATCCGACACATCCTCATGCACCACGACCTCGTTCCAGCCCTGTATCTCCACGAGAATGTCGAACGTCGGAGGCGCGCGCCGTTCCCGCACCGTCTTCTGCGTCCCTCGTCGCCGTGCCTCGATGTCCCCCAGCGTAACCGCCTCCACGCCACCAACAAGGTCAGACAGCGTCGGGTTCATGATTAGGTTGTCCAGCGTATTCCCGTGCGCCGTCGCAACAAGCTGAACACCTCGCTCCGCAATCGTGCGCGCCGCATCCGCATCCGCCTCAGTGCCGATCTCGTCGATGACGATAACCTCCGGCATGTGGTTCTCCACCGCCTCGATCATCACCGCATGCTGCAGCGCCGGCAAGCGCACCTGCATCCGCCGTGCCCTGCCAATGCCCGGATGCGGAATATCCCCATCCCCCGCTATCTCATTGGAAGTATCCACGATGATGACGCGCTTCTGAGCGTCATCCGCGAGAACACGCGCAATCTCGCGCAGCATCGTCGTCTTGCCCACACCCGGCTTGCCTAGCAGCAACACGCTTCTGCCGCTCAGAACCAGGTCCTCGATAATGCGTATCGTGCCGTACACCGCCCTGCCAACGCGCAGCGTAAGCCCGATCACCTTGCCGGAACGATTGCGCATCGCGGAAATCCTGTGCAGCGTCCGCTTTATCCCCGCGCGATTGTCCTCGCCAAATAAGCTGACCTTTTCTATCACATGGTCAATTTCTGCTTCTGTAATCTCTGTGCTCGAAACGACCAGGCTCTCACTCAGAAAGCGCGCCTCAGGCTCTCGCCCCAAGTCCAGCACTACTTCCAGCAACTCATTAACATCGTCACGCTCCAGAAGCAGATCCCTGATATGCATCGGAAGCGTATCAATCAGAGACTCAAGGTCCGCGTCCATATTTGTTGTCAATAACTCAGTCAAGGAACCTCCTTGGCATGCTAGCGTTTCCACTTGTATGTTGAAGGAAAAAGCGAAACCAGTTCGTCTTGAGCATATCGAAGGACAGAGCACATCAACAGCCCACCTGAGAGGAAACGCTAACCCCCTAACATCCCGTATTAACCGACCAGGCAACTACATACACTTTACCACAGCCGCGCAACCCATCATTAGTCTAACCTACACGGCTGAACCGGAAGAAAGCGACGAGGGATTGCCCATCCGGAGCTTTTGGAGCGATAGCCTGCCCAAGCTAGTCCTGCTGCTCCACCATCCGCGCGAACAACTCGTGGACGCGCGGGTCGTCCGTCAGTTCGGGGTGAAATGCCGTCGCCAGCATCCTGCCCTGCCGCACGGCAATAGGACGCCCGTCGTCCAGAGCCGCCAGCACCTTCACGGATTCGCCCACGCGGTTGACGACCGGGGCGCGTATGAACACGCAATGGAACGGCGCGCCCTCGATCTCCTGAAACTCAATGTCAGCTTCAAAGCTGTCCACCTGCCGCCCGAAGGCGTTGCGGCTTACGTCGATGTCCATAAGACGCAAAGGTTCAGGGCGACGGTCTGTGAGTCGGTCGGCTACGACAATCATGCCGGCGCAAGTGCCCCAGATCGCCATACCCGCCTGCGCCCTCTCCCGCAGCGCCGCCCGAAAGCCGTAGATGTCTATCAGTTGGACGATCGTCGTGCTTTCTCCGCCGGGGATAATCAGCCCGTCGATCTCGTCTAACTGATGGGGCAGTCGTATTTCGGGCGCGTCAATCCCCAGCCGAAGCAGTGCCTGCCTATGCTCCAGAAAGTCACCTTGTACCGCAAGAACCCCGATTCTTGGCTCTTTCCTCGACAAATTACCAGCCTCGCGTCGCAAGCTGCTCCTCTTCGGGCATGGTGCGAACATCCAGGCCTGGCATCGCCACGCCCAATCCTCTGGACACCTCCGCCAGAATCTGCGGGTCGTTGTAGTGCGTGGTCGCCTTCACGATGGCTTCCGCCATTATCTGCGGGTATTCGGACTTGAATATGCCTGAACCGACGAACACGCCGTCAACGCCAAGCTGCATCATCAGCGCCGCATCCGCGGGTGAAGCGATGCCGCCCGCCGCAAAGTTGACCACAGGCAGATTGCCCGTCTCGTGAATCTCTCGCACAAGTTCGTATGGAGCGCGCAGGTCTCTTGCCGTCGCCATAAGCTCGTCGCCGGTCATATTCTGGATGCGGCGTATCTCGCCTATCACCTGGCGCGCATGGCGGACCGCTTCCACAATGTTGCCCGTGCCGGCCTCGCCCTTGGTGCGAATCATCGCCGCGCCCTCACCGATGCGGCGCAGGGCCTCTCCAAGGTCGCGACAGCCGCACACGAAAGGCACGCTGAAGTCGTGCTTGTTAATGTGGTTATTCTCGTCGGCGGGCGTCAGCACCTCGGACTCGTCTACGTAGTCCACGCCAAGCGCCTCAAGAATCTGAGCTTCCACAAAGTGGCCGATGCGCGCCTTCGCCATCACCGGAATCGTTACCGCGTCTATAATCTCCGCGATCATGGACGGGTCCGACATCCGCGCGACACCACCCGCGCTCCGAATGTCGGAAGGTACGCGCTCCAGCGCCATCACCGCGACAGCCCCCGCGTCCTCCGCAATCTTCGCATGCTCTGCGGTTACGACATCCATAATCACGCCGCCCTTCAGCATCTGCGCCAACCCTGACTTCACCCTGAAAGTACCCGTCTCTGCAACCATATCAACTGCCATCAAGCTCTCCGTTTCACTGACTACCTAATACATTCATTGGGTCAAGTATAGCCAACTAGCACAGGCTTATCAACGCATCGCCCAGCCCAAATCCTCATACCGCTCTCACACTTGCCAAGCCCGTCATTTCGCCGCAACCCCATCCGTCCTAGCTGTTGTTCTATGCTGTTAATATGTTGTAATGTAATGCCTTCACAGGTGCAATTGGCGAAGTTTCACATTAAAACAGCGGCGGCAAGTGCTGGCAACTCTCACCGCCTCCGTTTCAGTTCACCACTCTAACAAGCTTTCGTTCTTAATTGAAAAGAGTTTCGAATATATTTCGGTCTGCTAATCCCTTAATATGTGCTTGCGAAAGAGTGGCAGCAATACAGAAGTTGCAATGCGAGAAACGGAATGACAACGGAATGACAGTTAGAGCAATATGCAATGCAAAATGCAGAGACCAGGCGCCCGGCAGTAAAACGTCGCGCCGCCTTAGCTCATTCGCCGAAGTGCATCCCGTACTGCGGCGCTCATCGTCTAATGGGACAGGCTATTATATTCGGCTGAAGTGTGAGGACTGCGACGAGATCCAATGGATACTTTTCGAAGGCAGATAGCGCGCGCCATGTGAGCGGCGACGCAGATGATAGATCCGTTCTATCAACTCTCCCGGTCGGAACAATATAGCAAAAACACAACTCACCTGAGCACAGACACAAACCCAACCCACACCTGACAAACGACTAACCGCCTCTCACATCCAGAGGTATCACGCTGTTCGCCTTGAAGATGAGATAAATCTCCGCTCCCTCACGAAGCGCCAGCGTCTCCAGCGAGTTCGGCGTAATCTCCACAGCAACCCGCGTTCCGATATCCGCATACACCAGCACCAGCGAATCTACCGTGTGTATCCCCGACACCCGCGCCCGTATGGCATTGCGCGCGCTCGTTTGTGGCGGAATCTGCCGCGACACGATGATGTCCCCCGCACGTATCGACACCGTCAGAGATTCGCCCTCACCGCGCCGCACACCTGCCGCAACCACACGCGCATCCCCGATCTCAAGTTCCGCGATGTCCTCCTCGCCATACCGTCGCGCGACCCTCGCTTCCAACAGATTCTCCAGCGTGTCGAACTGCGCGAAAGCCGACACCTCCGGCATCAGAAGCGTCTCCGATGCCCGACCGTAGGCAACCGCCCTGCCATCTCGCAGCGCCAGCGCATTGTCCGCAAGCGCCATAACTTCAGATATGGAGTGCGACACATACACCATGGAAGTCCCCAACTCGCGCCGTATCCGCTTCAGATAGCCGAGTATCACCCCGCGCAGCCCGCCGTCCAGCGATGCCAAAGGCTCGTCCAGCAGCAGCAGGCGCGGGGAAGTCGCCAACGCCCTCGCAAGCGCAACACGTTGCCGCTCCCCGCCCGACAGGTTGCCCACACTCCGCTCCATCAGGCGTTCAAGTTGCAGCAATTCCACAAGATGCGAAGGCTCTATCCGCCTGTCCTCCCTCGCGGTCAGCTTGTATCCGAAGTGGATATTCTCCGCCACGCTCATGTGCGGAAACAGCGCCGAGTCCTGAAACACATACCCGAAACGCCGCTTCTCCGGCGGCACATACGCACCCTCACCCGACGAGTACAGCGACTCCCCCTCAAATCTGATCTCCCCTTCATCCGGACGCACCAGCCCCGCAATCGAGTTCAGCAGCGTTGATTTACCGCTCCCCGACGGCCCGAATATCGCCGTCACCCCATCGCCGAAAACCGCCTCACACTCCAGCGTGAAATCGGGAAAACTCTTTCGCACCTTCAATTCCAGCATTCGCAGCACACCATCCTAGCCATCCGTCCGCGCCGCCCTGTCCAGCAGCCAGTTATGCACCAGCAGCGTTACCACAGCAAGCCCCACCGACACAGCAATCAGCCGAATAGCCATCGCATCGTCGCCAAGAAGCACCTCCGAGTATATGGCAAGAGGCAGCGTCTGCGTCTTGCCGGGAATATTGCCCGCCACCACAATCGTCGCCCCGAACTCGCTGATTGCCCGCACGAAACCAAGCAGCACCCCCGCCAGGATGCCACGATACGCCAACGGAACCGTAATCGTGAAGAACACGCGCATCGCTCCTGCGCCCAGGCTGCGCGCCGCCATCTCCAGATGCTCGTCCACGCCGCCCATCGCAACCATCACTGCCCGGGCCATCAGCGGAAACGACACCACGGCAGCAGCAAGCGCCGCGATAAACCATGTGAACACCAGCTCCACGCCCAGCAAGCGGTTCAGCAGCCCGCCCACCGGCCCCCTGTTCCCAAGCAACAGCAGCAGCGCATACCCAACCACAACCGGCGGCACCGCAAGCGGCAGCGACACCAGCGCGTCGAACACCAACCGCCCCGGTATCCTGCGCTTCACGATCAGCCAGCTCACGCCCAGCGCAATCGGCAGATTGATCGCAGTCCCAACGACCGCAATCTGCACCGTCAACCCCAGAATACCCAGCAGTTCCAAACTCTATGAAGACCTCGTGTAGTTCGCCCCAATAGCGCACGCCGATTCCACTTTCCATCATTGGCGTGAATTGTTCCCTGAGCATGCTATACTGCGCCTTCAACCAACAACAACTATTGAAGCATTTCTTGGTGCGGAACTCTTGAATGGCGATGAAGGTCAGGGAAGTCATGCGTATCCTCAGACGGGATGGCTGGTACATTGACCGAACGCGAGGCAGTCATCGCATCTATAAACATCCCGAAAAGAGTGGGACTGTGATAGTTGCGGGACATCCCCGTGATGACGTGCATCCAGGTATTTGGCAGGCTATACAGAGACAAGCAGGATTCCGCCAGTGAGGTGACTTGGGAATGAGTTTTGATTTGCAGATAGAGCAAATGCCCAACAACTATGCAGCATTCTCACGCGAATATCCTACTATTGTCGTTACCGGGCAATCTGAGGAGGAAGTTCGTAGATTGTTTGCCGAGGCAGTCGAAATATACGAGGAAGAAGAACGCAAGGACGCTCAGCGGGACGCTGAGACGGAAGACCTGCCACGCAGCGGTGCCCGAATCGCACAATAAGCCTACTTACTCCCCCAAATCCGCCACGTTGATTAGGTTACTGACACACTAAAGACCGAGCGACTGACGCTCTCCCCTACTCCAACGGCGTAAACCCGTGCCTGCGGAAAATCTCCTTGCCCGCATCGCTCTGCAGAAACTCCAGCATCGCCTCTGCGCCCTGCACATTGTCCGTACTCCGCACAACCGCCGCCGGATAAACCACATCCGGATAAGAATCCGTAGGCACAATATCCAGAACCGTTATGTCCTCGGCATTGGCGGCGTCCGTCTGGTACAAAAAACCGGCATCCGCATTGCCCGTCTGCACATACGACAGCGTCGCCCGCACATCGTTGGCGAAAACTATGCGCGGTAGTAAATCATCCCACAACCCCAGATTTTGCAGCGCAGTCCTCGCGTAGTTCCCTGCGGGCGCTATCTCCGGGTCAGGCATTGCAACACGCTTCAGGTCCGCATCCGCAAGATCGCTTATACTGCCGATGCTCGGCGCGTCCCGCCCCGTAATCAGCACTATCTTGTTCGACAGCAGTCGCACCGCGTCGCCATCCGCGATATGCCCGCCCTCTTGCAGAAAGTCCATCGGCGGCTGTCCCGCCGCGAAATACACATCAGGATTCGCCCCTCGCGCAATCTGCTGCGCCAGCGCCCTCGATGGACCGTAGCTCACCTGGACCTTTGTGCCATTCGTCGCCTCGAACTCCGCCGCAGCCTCCGCCATCGCATCCGTCAGACTCGTTGCCGCGAACACCAGCAGCTCGTCGTCAGCGCCACCGCCGCCCGAGCATGCCGCAAGCAGCGCCCCCGCAAAAACACAAGCCGTCAACACAAGCCGCCTAGTCATAGCCAGTCCCTCAAACAAAACTGTGTCGCAATTCATAGCAGCAAAGTATATTCTAAAGAAGTGCCAAATTGCGAGTAAAGGAAACGCCATGCAGCAGCCCGTCAGTGGCGGTAAGCACGACCCCGAACATCTCGCCCAGATCGTAATCGAGACCACGCAGGCAATAGAGCGCGACCAGCACGACGCCAACGCATGGTTTCGCAGGGGCAACGCCCGCTCTAATCAGGGCAGGTACGAAGACGCGAAAGCCGATATGACCCAGACCATCGCGCTCGACTCTGTCAACAGCATGGCATGGAACAATCGCGGCATCGCTTTTTTATGCACAGGCGACGCCGCAAGCGCAGTACCGGACATCAGCAAGGCAATTGAACTTGACCCCGGCTACCGTGACGCCTACCACAACCGAGGTCTGGCATACTCTGAGTTAGGCATGCTTGACGAAGCCATCGCCGACCTCACCCAAGCCTTGGAAATAGACCCCGACTTCTGGAGCGCATACCGCCACCGCAGCATCCTGAACGCCATGAAGGGCAACCACGACGCCAGCTACCAAGACTACCTCAAAGCCCGCGAAAGCGGCTGGAACCAGTAGTCCCTTCCCTCATCAAGGGGGAAGGCTAGGATGGGGATGATAAATCTTACCCATCCTGTATATCCTGCTAGAACCAGTCGTTACATCACCCTCAATCTCGGAATCGACAGTTCGCCGCAAATGTCATCAAACCACTCGATGACCTCCTTGTGCAGCGGTATCCCGTTCTCCCGCCTGTCCTGCATCTCCTCATACTCCGACAGACCCGGATACAGCACCCTGTCATGCCCCGGCGCGGGTGGCGTCTCTTTCAGCAGCCTCAGCATCCGGTCCATCTTCTCCTTGAACTCGTCAACATCCGTGAACGCCGCGATGTTGAACGCCGTAAACGAATGCTTCGACCCGCCATCAGAGTCAGCCATACTCGGCAGCGCCCCCGAAAGCATCGTCCCAAGCACCTCAGACATCAGCGCCAGACCATACCCCTTGTGCGAACCCATCTCTCGCGTCCCGCCAAGCGGAAGGTGCCAGTATTCGCCTCGCTCGGGCACATCCGTCTCTTCCATTATCGGCGTCCCGTCCTGCTCCGTTATCCAACCGGGCAGCAACGACGCGCTCACCCTGCGTGCAAGTCCCAGCTTGTTCCCCGCAACATTGGAAGTCGCCGCGTCGAACAGGAACGGCGGCTCAGTCGCAGCAGGCGCGGCAAGTGCGATCGGGTTCGTGCCCAGCCTGCCCTCCGAGCCGAAAGTCGGAACAACCTGCGCGCCGCCCGCAGTCGTCACGAAGCCAATCATGTCCTGCTCCGCCGCAAGCGTCGCGTGATGCCCGATTCCGCCCGAATGTCCCGCGTTGAACATCGTAACCACGCCCACGCCCACATTGCGCGCCTTGTCGATTGCCATCTGCATCGCCTTGGGACCCAGTATGACCGCAAGCCCCTTGTCTGCGTCCATCACCGCTGTCGCCGGCGACTCGCTGATAATCCGCCAGTTCGGCTGTGCGTTCAGGCTGCCCTCGTTGTACTGCTGCACATAAGAGCGAAGCATATTTGACACGCCATGCGTCTCCACACCGCGCAGGTCGGTCATTGTAAGCGTATTCGCGCCCACCGCGGCGTCCTCTTCGCTCACGCCCATCTTCTCGAACACAGCGGAAACAGTCTCACGCAGCGAATCTTCCGGCACGCGCACCTGGTCTTCCGACGGTACCTTGAATCGTTCCAGCATCTCTAATGTCCTTTCAGCCGGCCCAGATGGACTACCCCGGCCTAGCCTGCACGAAATTTGTCCTTACACGCGCCAAAGTATAACACGCGTGGCAAACACCCTGCGTATCAGTCTCTTCCCTACTACTTGGAAATTTTCTAAGCAGTCCCTCCTAGGTTGTGTGGACATTTGAAGTAAGAGGGTTATCTGTCTTGAAAGACTCTCCTATTCTGTCATTCTGAACGCAGCGCAGCGGAGTGAAAAATCTAAAACCGTTGCACATAAACCATTCACAGACTTCAGATTTCTCGCTTCACTCGAAATGACAGGAATAAAGAGATACAGAACCAAAAGAAGTCCACACAACCTAGTATGGCGGGAGAGTCAAAGTGGGGGAATCCTGCCCATCCATGTGCATCCCCAATCACAAGCTCTCCACAATCAACCCGATCGCCGCCGTCGCAAGCCCAAGGTACACCAGGAATCCCAGCACATCCGTCAGCGTCGTCACAGCCACCGCCGAGGACAGCGCCGGGTCTATCCTCAGCGCCCTGAAGCCAAGCGGCACAACCACCCCGCTTATCCCCGCCACCACAAGATTCGCGGTCATCGCAATCCCCACCACCAGCGCAAGATACTCGCTCCCCTTCCAGATGAACGCAATCAGTCCGACCACCAGCCCTAGCGCAAGTCCATGCACCAGCCCTAGCCCTAGTTCCTTCAGCAGCAGTTGTCGCGCATTCGCCGGCGAGACTTCGCCCAGCGTTATCGAACGAATTATCAGCGTGAGCGTCTGCGTCCCGGCAATTCCGCCCTGCCCTGCTATCACAGGCAGAAACGCCGCCAGCGCCACCACCTGCCCCATCGTGCTCTGAAACAGCGTGATGACATACCCCGCAAGTACCGCCGTCCCTAAGTTCACCACCAGCCAAGGCAACCTGTTCCGCACAGACCTCCAGAATGGCCCAAGCGCCTTCTCCTCCTGATCCAATCCAATCATGCGGAACATGTCCTCGGTCGCCTCATCATCAAGCACCCGGATCATGTCGTCCAGCCACACCACACCGACCAGTCTGCCGTCATCGTCCACCACCGGCAGGTTGAATATGTCGTACCGCTCCATCAGGCGCGCCGCCTCTTCCTGGTCCGTCTCCACCCCAACCGAGATTATGTCCTCATCCATCAGCAGCGATACAAACTGGCCGCGCGATGCAAGCACAAGCTGCGCCAGACTCAACCCGCCCTTTAGCGCGCCTTCCCAATCCACCACGAACAGGTAATGCAGGGTACTCCGGGTCAGGCCCAATCTCTCTGGCCCACAGGCGCACAAAGTCCAGGGCTTGCTCAACTGTCATCGTCTCGCGCAGCGCAACGAACTCAGGCGTCATAAGACCGCCCGCGGCGTCGTCCTCATACTCCAGCAGAGGAATGACTTCCGGGGCGGTCTCCATCTCAGCGATTACATCTTCGGCAGATGCAGGCTCCAATGCCCTGAGCACATCCGCCGCTATGTGCGGGCTTGCAGCGTCAAAGATGACAGGGAGCTTATCGATTGCCAGTCTCTCGCAAAAGGCAACCGCCTCTTCGACCTCAAGATCCTCGATTATCGCGCCGAGGTCTTCAGAGGGCAGAACGTCAAGTAGCGCGGTCTGTGCTTCAGTGGAAATTCGGACCAGCGCTTCCGCCTGGTCCGCGATCCGAAGGCGCTTCAGGCGAACCATAGCCTCGATCGTCAGGCCCTCGTCCACGAGGTCCTCAAGCATCGAAGCTACCCGCGCCATGTCGCCCCACTCATCTACAGAGAAGTTGGGGCCTCCGTTATTCTCTCCAAGTGCCATAGCGCCACCGCAGAAGTATTGATGTCCCTCACAATCCCCTCCTCACAATCCACCACAATTACAATACCCGGGACTATGGCAAACTTTTGCCGGACAGAACTAACTCCAGTCCGCAGGCACTTACTATGCTACCATCTCATTCGCCTTCGATGAGACTGCCATCAACTCCCTCTGTTCCCACAACCGGCGCCTCAGCTCATAAATGCGTTCCGGTTGGGATAGGTAGTCCTCGAGTCCCAGAGCCTTGGCGACCGACACTGCTATCTGCTCGGTCCCGTTGTCAGGGTGCACCGAATAATCGCAGCACACCAGCTCCGGTATCTTCTGAGGATCTACATCTATCGTAATCTTGATATGCTGCATAGAAGTGGCGCTCCCATCTCACTAGCCCTGCATTTTCTTTTCAATGTCGATTCAGTTGACGCCTTCTGAAGTAACTTGCTTCTCCTTATGGCCGTTATGACCATTGCTATTATGACCATTGCTGTAGCTGCCCACGGTCACAACCGAGTCTGCATCTATAATCTCATCCGTAATCTCATCCGGGTCCGCAATCTCACTCGTGTCCGTTTGGCCGCGGGGACGCATTACAATGTCGTTCATATGCTCTGGCAGCACAATTCCGCCGGAAAGCACGAGCTTGATCGCTTCTTCCACCGTGATCTCCGTGTCAACCACATCGCCCAGCCTCATCAGCGCAAACATTCCCGAAGTGGGATTCGGCACAGTCGGAATATACACGGCAACTCTCTTACTATCGTCCCCTTTCATATCGCAATGCCCCGTCACGAAGCCCACCGCGTACACATTCGGCTTCGGCCACTCCACCAGCACCACCCGGCTGAACTCGTGCCCATCGTATGCGGACAGATGCCCGGCAACCTGCTCTGTCAACCCGTATATACTCCTGATTACCGGTATGCGGCTGAAAATCGCATGCTGCGCCATTATCGCCATCTTTCCCACACGAGGCGAAAGTACAAGACCCGAAAAATAGAAAATAACGACCAGCAAAAACAGGCTCAGCCCCGGTGCGTTAAATGGCAGCAAGTCAAGCAACGGCGAAAGCAGCCCGTCAGTGTAGCCCACAAGAAGACGCAGCACCAGGTAGGTCACGAGAATCGGCACGAACATCATAAAGCCCGAGCGCACCCGTCCCCATACATGGTTCTCCACCTTGTTCATTGACCTTAAGTTCACAGTTCCCTGCATTTCTTTACCTTTCTTAATCTCTGTGCAAGCAAGAATACTCAAGCATGAACTCGGACTTAAAGATAATTTTGGACAACTTTTGTATGCATGCGAAATCTGGGTGATATTCATCCATGTAAACACTCAGTTAAACCTCACTATGTAAAGCGAAACGGCAGTCATTTTTAGGCAAGTTTCGGCGCGAAGGGACAGTGCATAATCCATCTATGTCAGACACTTTTGCCTTACAACGCCGCCATTAAGCCGTTATAATGCCTGTAAGTCCACATATTGACGCTTGACGCTAATCGCGCTTCCCATACTCCATATTCAACTGGCGGCGCCCAAAATGTTGCTCACAGCGAACATTCATTCATCGCGGGCGATGACCTTGGCATTCATCGCAGGCGATGATTCTGGCACAAACCGCAGGCGATGATTCTGGCACAAACCGCGGGCGATGTCCCTGACACAAGGACTTTCAACATGACTGAGTCCAGATTGCAGCGCAACATCCTTATAGTTGACGACGAGTGGGACTCCAATATAGTGCGCAGCGTCCGCAAGCGCCTCGACGACGAGGGTTGGCGCACCAGAATCGTCGTGCCCTTCGACTTCATAGTCTCAGGCGACGACTTCGAAGCCGAGGCGTTGTACGCCATCGAGGAAGAGCGCCCCGACGGTATAGTCCTGGATGTCCGCTTTGGCGAACACGGAGACGACAGGTTCAAGGGCCTGTCCATCCTCCAGAAAATCGTCGAGCAGCACCCCCAGCTTCCGGTTCTCATGTTCACCCAGTACGTGCAGGGACCCGACAGGGAGATCGCCGTGCGCGGTACGCTCAAGTGGGACGCACAGGTCGATTTCATTGACAAGCTCGCAAGCCCCGAAGAAGTCGTGATGAGATTGCGCCGGCTCATGGGCACCACTCCGAACACCATCCGGCTGGGCAGCAGAATCTCAATCGACACGGCAAACGAGGTCGTCTATGTCCATACGGACGAGACCCAAGAGCCTGTCACCGAACTGCACGGCTTGCGCTTCGACATTCTCCAGGAGCTGGCTGCCACTTGGTACCGTAGCCCCGGCGAGCTTGTACCATTTGCAAGGCTCATGCGTTACACTGAAGGCGAAGACCCGCGCGCATCCATTCGTGTGCGCATCCGCGAGATCAAGGTCGCAATCGGCAAAGCAATGGGCGTTCGCTTCGGCGCAAGCGACCTTATAATTAACATCCGCGACAGAGGCTACCGCCTAGCTCCGCCCGACTGACACAATCAAATTCAGACATGCACATTCATAGAGAGCGAACTCTATATCCCAGCCACATTAGGTTGCGGGACGACATTGGCGGGGTCACATGGTAGGTAAAGTCCCGGCGCAAGGAATAGCAAAAGTCGCAGGCTTGCTCATAGTCGCCATCGCCATCGCCTGCTTTGTGCTCGCCCCCGTCTTTGGCGAAGTTCTATTCGCCGACATCTGGGGCGTTGAGCCGCTAACCTACATCGGCGCAGGCCTGCTTGCATTAGGCTTAGCGACTACTCTGGTCGCCTATGCGCTCCCACAGCTACTCCTGCGGCGCAACGGCACACCTCAGCGCGACATGCGGGACTGGAGCAGCGTAACGCAGCAGTATTTCGAACTGTTCGACCACGACCTCGGCAGACCTCTCCGACGCATTCTGGGCAAAGAGCGCGAGCTTCGCGCCTACCTCCGCGCCTCCGATAACGGCACCAACGGCCATGCCAACAACCATGAAATTGCCGAACTCCTTGACGAAATCGAAATGCAGGCGCCCAACTTCCGCCTGATGATGTCCAACATCCGCGTCCTCATTCAGCTCGAATCCCCCGACGGATCGTTCGAGCCGCAGCCCGTCGAAGTATCCGAAGTCGTGCGCCGCATCATAGGCCGCTACAATCCCGTCGCCGCTGAAGCCAACAAGACCATTACATGGTGGGCAGACCCGCCGGAATTCGGCATCGTGTACTCGAACAGTGCCGCAATTGAGCACATCGTCACCAACCTCGTGGACAATGCCATCCGCTTCGCCGGCTCTCAGGTCGAAGTCGGGCTGACACGAGACGACTCCCGCTTCTCCGTGCATGTCTGGGACGACGGCGAGGGCGTGGCAGCGCGCTACCGCCCCCACATATTCGATCGCGGCTGGACGCCGGCAGTCGCCCGCCGTGAGGAGAAAACAAGCTCAGGGCTGGGACTCTACATAGCCCACACCCTCTCCACTCGCTACGGCGGCGACCTCACCATCGAAAACACCACACCGTCAGGCCCCGAAGACCAGACCGCCTTCGTGCTCTCCCTGCCCTCGCTCCCAATCGAAGAAACCGTCGCCGCCCACTAACCCTTGCTGTTTCGTCTCGCTTACCTTCCTGTCCTCTGCCATTCCGAACGCAGCCAATCTTTTCCCGTCATTCTGAACCCAGCCGACCTTCCCCCGTCACTTTGAACCCAGTCAAACTTCCTTCTGCCACACTGAACGCTGCGCTTTCATCCCCTGTCATTCTGAACGCAGCGCAGCGGAGTGAAGAATCTGAAATCGTAACTCAGACCTCGCCCTTTCACCTTTTCAGTCCCATTGCGCTACAATTATTCTTGTTGTGACTCATGACATGACTAGTGGCATAGCCAATCACGATGGCTAATCACGCCTGTTAGGCATATGCTCTTCCAGCCTCTGAATAAACCTTCGGCGAACATCAGGACAATCGGAGACCATCCTTGTTGAAGCCTTCCAGTCGAACCCTTAGCATTAGCATGGCGCTGCTGCTCGCGATCTCGCTGGCAATCTCATCCTCCGCATGCGTAACTGCCCTGCCACGCGCTGTCACTGAGCCCGCCCCGACCGCTACCGCTACACCCTTGCCCACACCCATACCCACCCCAGTGCCGACCGCAACTCCGGCTCCCACCAGCACACCCGTGCCGACTCCAACGCCCGCAGTTACAATTGAAGGCTTGCTCGACGTGCGAGGCCCCGAAGACGACTCAGCCGTTCGCGCCGACAGCGTAGTCGTGCACGGCTACGCTCACATGGACGCCAAGGTTCAAATCAACGACATGTCGGTGCCCCTCGACGATACTGGGCGCTTCAGCCAGCTTGTCGATCTGGCTCCCGGTTTCAACACCATCACCGTCGAAGCAGAAATCCCCGATGGCGAAACCGAAAGTGCTACCATCTCCGTCGTATCACTTCTGCTCCCGCCGCAGCCATTCTTCCTGATAATTACCGAGCCTCTGGACCAGACTTTTGCAGTCCATCCCACCATCCCCCTCGTCGGACGCACCACCGCAGGAACGGTCATCACCGTCAACGGCGTAGCCGTACCCGTTGACGTATCCGGCGTATTCTCCACCACCGTAACCCTCGAAGCCGGCCCCAACATCATCGAAGTCCTCGGCACCAGCACGGATGGCGAAGAGCTGGACGCCCTAGTCGCCGTAATCTACCGCCCATGACCACAAGCACCGGCCATAAATTGCTGGAAATTTTGATTCATCTAGCCCCAGAACTTCAAGCCTACCAAGAACCCATCAACCGACTCACCTTGCATTCTGCGGAAGAAAAGACGAGCCTCGTCGATATCCCCATTTATGGCCAGTGGAATTAGCATTTCTAGGTAGGTAGATGCAGCCATCTCGCGCGGTGGGATTCCCTCTGGAAAGGGGAGCCCCAGTGCCTTCAAAATTTCACATACGGTGTTCCATTCACTCTTGACTCTCTCGTTGAATTCCTTGGAGTCAAATTCAGGTGAATCTGATATCTGCTTGATGTGCTGGTCGGTGATAAACAGCCTAAACTCTATTATGTCTGGGGCCAGCTTCCTCAGTTTATTCCTTTTAATTCTTCGTTTCCGTGCAAAATAAAAGATCGCAGCTAAGGAAACTGCATATATGAGGACTACTCCAAACGTGATTACAGCCTCGGAGTATTGCTGGATAAATCCCAATATCTCATACTGATAGACTAGGATTATGGCTAGGAGCGAAATTACGCTGGCGAATAATGTGAAAACGTCTAAAATTCTTCGTAAAGACATCAGATTTCTCCCAAAGTTGAATAAGACAAGTATGTGAATTATCGCATGTTGAGAATATCTTGTCTAACCCTTCTCCAATGGGTGACATACTTGTAATGCAAATTGAGAAGATTGGAGTACACTTACGCCCTACATCTGAAACAGATACTTAATGGCTATATCCTCCCCCCATCCCATCAATTCTATGCTATACTTTTATTTAGATGTTTTTACTTCCTAGCCGCAGCAAGCCTGCCGCATTTCCCTGCCGATGGCATTAGTTGATATGCAAAAAGCATCAGGTAACAGTGTCACCCAAAGCGGCACATCGTTGAAAGCGTCAAGCAGGCTATCCGGCATTCGCATCCGCCTCGAAGAGCGCGAGGAACACCTATCACCCTACGCAGCCAAATCCAGCCGTTCCGCCGGACGAGCCATCCCTGAGACTCCCTCCGACGTCCGCACCGAGTATCAGCGCGACCGCGACCGCATCATACACAGCAAAGCCTTCCGACGACTCAAACACAAAACGCAGGTCTTCATCGCACCTCTCGGCGACCACTATGTAACCCGCCTCACCCACACCCTCGAAGTCAGCCAGATCGCCCGCACAATCGCGCGCGCCCTCAACCTCAACGAAGACCTCGCCGAAGCCATCGCGCTCGGTCACGACTTGGGACACACCCCCTTCGGACACATCGGCGAAGACGAGCTTGATAACATTCTCCCCGACGGCTTCCGGCACAGCCAGCAAAGCCTGAACATCGTCGAGCGCATCGAACGCGAAGGGCGCGGCCTCAACCTCACATGGGAAGTACGGCAGGGCATACTAATGCACTCCAAGCCCCGCGGCGACTTCCTTGCCACACTCGATGACGACCTCACACTCGAAGCGCAGATTGTCCGAATCTCCGACGCCGTAGCCTACATCAACCACGACCTCGCAGACGCCTTCCGCGCGGGCATCCTCTCCGACAAAGACCTGCCCGGATCAGTCGCAGCCACACTCGGCACCCGACACTCCCAGCGCATCGACACCATCGTCTGCGACATCATCGACCACTCCTACCATGTCAGCGGCATCAACGATATTAGCGGCGGCGCGAACGGCGCGAACCCTGAAATGCCGCTCACCATTACAATGGGCGACGAAGTGCGAACCGCCTTCATGGAACTCCGCGAGTTCATGTTCGACACCGTTTACATGCCCAACGACGACAGCGCGCTAGGCAACGCCGCGCGGCAAATCATCCGCTTCCTACATCAATATTTCAGCGAGCGCACCAGCAAAATCCCACCCGCCAAGCCGCACTGGGAAGACATCACGCAACGCAGCCGGGCCGACGATGAAGCCGTCGTGGATTACGTCTCCGGAATGACCGACCTCTACGCCATACGAATCGCGGAAAAATTGTCCCCTGGCATCGCTAAGGTTTTCTCAGAGAGATTGCTATAATGGACACACTCACCCCCACCGACCGCGTCCGCCTGCGCACTGCCAGGCTCCAGATAAAGCGAGTCCGTGAACATCTCGAGGCGATGCAGCGAGACGCCCACGGCGTAGAGTATGCTCCTTGGAAAACCGAGGTTGACAACCTCTGGAAAGCCACGTTCGAAAACATAAACGAGATGGGCGAAGCGCCACAACAGAACGCCTTGGAAATGATCCGCGAACCATGGATGATGTACCTATCCCACTACGCCGCACTCGACTCCAAGTAGCAAGAGAGTTTGCTCAACCCGTATTAGGATGAGCATTCATATCCGGTCCATCCTGAATAACAATGTTAGCTCCCATTCTTTAGAAGGATGAACCTCAAAACAAAGCAGAAAGAGAACCCTTTGAACGACAACATCGCCGCAATCGAGATGGAAGCCGACCTCAACCAAGCTCGCCGCACATCAGTCATGGCGCATAACGTCGTCATCCGCATGCGCGAACTCGGCTTGCCCGACACCCTCGACGCCGAACTCGCCAGCGTAAGCACCGACCTCGGCGACCTCTGGGGCGCGCAAAAAGAGTTCACCGACCTTCTGCACAACATGCTCAAGACATCACACGACTGGGACTCCATTGGCGACTCACTCGTGGACATGCGCTCATCCATTGACCACATAGCCTGGCACCTCAAAAGCATCCGCGAACCCATAACCAGACTCGCCGAATACGCATACTCCCAATCCGACAAGTAAGAAATCGCGGTAACTAGCGCACGATTGGAGACATCAGAATACCCCTTAACCAACCCAGACGTTGGGGCCGATGAGCAGGAAATTGCGAGACTTCGCCAAGCATACCAGGCAATGCGCAAAGTCCACGGTCACGGAGATGAAGCCTTTGAATGGCATCCCGACATTAGACCTGAATGGATTATGAAAATCATCGAAGAGCCTTACGACCAATTTGAGGCTCATAGATACGGAAGGCGAAGAACGGTTATAACTGGACGAGTGCCACAGTTGCGACAATGGATAAGCGTAGTTTTCGCAGGTGACCCTGAAACTGGTCAGTTTCTCACCGCTTACCAAGATAGTCGCTTGGAGAAAATGTACGGAGGACGACCATGGCAGAGCAATTGAGTAAGGCCGCCATCGACCTTGAACCTCTGCCGCAAGCTCGGGTAGTCTACAACTCCGAGCAAGACCTTCTGCTTATCGAAAGTGGTGCCGGAAGCGCTGTCGGCGAGGAAATGGCAGAGGGCATCATCGTCCACTACAATAGGGACGACGAAGCTGTGCCAGCCGATGAAACCGTTCGAGCCGTTGCCATACTCATCGATGGCGCGGAGTACGCGCTCAAGCCGTTTGTGGACGCCATATTGGCGAAATACGGCGTGAATGCAGAAGCATCCCAAAACGGACATGAAACGCATTCAACCTCGAAAGCATCCGCGAACCCATAACCAAACTCGCCGGATACGCATACTCCCAATCCGACAAGTAACTGACATTCGAAGGCCGGAGACCAACTATGACCGTTGTTGACGACATACGAGCCCGCCTGGACATCGTTGATGTGGTGTCAGGGTACGTCGCGCTCCAAAAATCGGGGCGCAGCTTCAAGGCGCCCTGCCCCTTCCACACCGAGCGCACCCCCTCGTTCATCGTCAACCCCGAACGCCAAAGCTGGCACTGCTTCGGCGCATGCTCCACAGGCGGCGATGCCTTCTCCTTCGTTATGCGCCACCAGAACATCGAGTTCGGCGAAGCCCTCCGCATACTCGCGCAAAAGGCTGGCGTCGAGCTCTCGCAGGCGAGCAAGCAGGACAGCGACAAGCGCAGCAAGCTCCACGCCGTCAACCGACTCGCCGCATCCTGGTATCAGGAGCGCCTTAAATCCCCCGAAGGCGCGGCGGCGATAGACTACCTCAAACGGCGCGGCGTCAGTCCTGAGATGATTGACGCCTTCCAGCTCGGCTACTCCCCTGACAGTTGGGATGCCCTCAAGACCTACCTCAAAAACATGGGCGCGCCCGAAGCCGACGCAGTTGAATCCGGCCTCATCTACCGCAACGACGAGTCCGTCAGAACATGGGACTTCTTTCGAGACAGGCTCATGTTCCCCATCCACGACAGGCAAGGCAATGTCATCGGCTTCGGCGGACGCCAACTCACCGAACCCGCGCCCGACGCTCCCGGATACAATCCCAAATACATCAACACAGCGGCCACCCCCATATTCGACAAGCGCAGCTTACTCTACGGCATCCACCGCGCGCACTCAGCCATCCGCGAGTCCAACACCGGCATTGTCGTCGAAGGCTACATGGATGTCATAGCAGCCCATCAGTACGGCTACACCAATGTAGTCGCCTCTATGGGCACCGCCCTGACCGAAAATCAAGTCTCGCAGCTCAAGTCCATCGCCAACAATTTCATCCTCGCCCTCGACCCTGACACCGCAGGGCAGGAAGCCACGCTCCGAAGCCTAGAGGCTTCGTGGAAAGTAATCGGCGACCAGTCCGCTTCACGCGGTCGCTCGCAGGGAATCCTCTACCAGCGCGACCCGATCACACTAAACATAGCCGCGCTCCCCGAAGGCAAAGACCCCGACGAGCTAATCCGACACGACCCCACAGAATGGGAACGCCTCACCAAGAACGCCCCGCCGCTCATGAGCTACCTCATACCGGCAATCGCTTCCCGCTTCGACACGAGCACCGGACAGGGCAAATCCCAAGTCGTCGAAGCAATCTTCCCTCTCATCGCGGCAACGCAGAACTCGTTCGACCAGCAGCGTTACCTGCAAGACCTAGCGGACGCCCTGGAAGTCACGCCTGACGCTATTCAAGTGGCTGTGCGCGAATTATCAGCCGCTTCACGCAGGCATCAGCGCCGCCAACCCCGCGGCAGTGACACCAAGTCCGCCGCCCAACAGCAGGTCGTCAGTTCGGCACTCAACAGCAACCGAGAGCATGCGATTGACGATTATACGATGGCTCTCTTGCTACAGTACCCACAACTGCGAGGTCACATCACAGACATAGACTTCTCAATTGAATACTTCCGTAGTAGCTCAGACAGGGAGATCTTCACGCGCTGGATGAATTCTTCAGAGACGGATGCCTTGGAGGAATCACTTGACGAGCCTCTCAGGATACATTTCAAGTCTCTGCTCGAGACTTTCATTCCGCCTTCAGGCAGCCAAGAGAGCGAGCAAGAGCTGGAAATATGCGTACAGCGACTCAAACGCCGACATTTTCTGGAACTACAAGAGACGCTACTCTCTATAAATGGTGACCCAACTCCTTATGAGATTCAGCCCAACATCGTAGGTGTTAACACCAACATACAAACGACAGGCCTGTGGGAATCCCGACGCCAGAACCGAATGAGCTAAAACGCAATAACCCGCCGCGCTGCGCCGGCACACCGACTGACTGAAAAACTGATCGACCGACATACCGACAAACTAGAATTGGGGGCAAGAGAGTATATGAACGCTAACATGGACAGCGACGGCATTGACGATATGGTTATGGGCATCCCGCAGGGGGTATCCACCGGAGACCTTATTCAGACCAGCAAGTCCAGGGAAGACGGTTACGTGTTGGGCGAGCCTGAAGTCATCCTGTCAGGACGCAATGGCGCATCCGAAGACCGAAACGGGTCTGGTTACGACGACGACGAGAAGGAATCCGACGAGCCGGACATCGACAGCGAGTGGGTCAAGAAGCTCGAAAATGTTGACATCATTGACGATCCGGTCCGCATGTACTTACGCGAAATCGGCAGGGTCGGCTTGCTCAAAGCCGCCGATGAACGCAAGCTGGCACGCGAGATGGAAGAGTGGAAGCACATTACGAAGGTTGAGGAAGAGCTCGAGTCCCTCTTGTCAAGGCATCCGCGTGCGTGGCAGACCGTTCACCAGTTCCTCGTCAACGTCCACGCGTCAAAGGCGCTCCTGGACGCATTCTGCCGCTACCACGGAGTCCGTAAGCCCAATACCCTCCACGAAATGCTCGCCGACGAAGACCTCACAGTAGCCCTCAACGGCGAACTCCCCGAAGAAATGCTCAACTTCGTCGCCGAAATCCTCAACCGCGAACCCGACGACATCAAGGATGAAATCAGGGAGCTTTCCCTGAACAGTCGCCTGCTGCCGGAAGAAATTCACGACATCTTTGTAATCTCTCCGAGCATCAGCCAGCTCAACACACTCAGCGACACCCCCGGCTATAAGCAGCAAATAGAGACCTACGAACTCGCCTTCAACAGGCACCTCAACCGCGCCAAAATTGCGGGCAGGCGCGCCCAGCGCCACCTCGCAGAGGCAAACCTCCGCCTTGTCGTCAGCGTCGCCAAAAAGTACATCGGCAGGGGCATGTCCCTCCTGGATCTCATTCAGGAAGGCAACATCGGCCTCATCCGCGCCGTCGAAAAGTTCGACTACCGCAAGGGCTACAAGTTCAGCACCTACGCGACTTGGTGGATTCGGCAGGCTATCACCCGCGCGATCGCAGACCAGGCGCGCACCATCCGCATCCCCGTCCACATGGTCGAAACCATCAACAAGCTCCTGCGCGTCAGCCGCCGCCTCGTTCAGGAATACGGGCGCGAGCCGACCAGCGAAGAAATCGGCTCAGGTATGGACGTAACCCCTGAACGAGTCCGTGAAATCCTGAAGATCTCGCAGGAACCCGTATCTCTCGAAACCCCCATCGGCGAAGAAGAGGACAGCCATCTCGGAGATTTCATCGAAGACCGCAGCGCGCTAGCCCCCGCGGATGCCGCATCATACCAGCTCCTCAAAGAGCAGGTGGAAGACGTCCTATGCACCCTCAACGAGCGCGAAGCGCGCGTCCTTCAACTCCGCTTCGGACTCGAAGACGGACGCAGCCGCACCCTCGAAGAAGTCGGAAAAGACTTCGGCGTTACCCGTGAGCGCATCCGGCAGATCGAAGCCAAGGCCCTGCGCAAGCTCCGCCACCCCAACCGCTCCAAAAAACTCCGCGACTTCCTCGAATAGCCAATAGCCCTCGCAAGACAAAATTGTCCCTTCCCCCTTGATGGGGGAAGGTTAGGATGGGGGTGAAATCGCAATTGCAAGCACGGTTATATTCAACACTTATCCCATCCTATATATGCTACTAGCTCCCCTCAGGAAACAACGAACAGATGACAACCCTGATTCAGCCCCAACCCACAACATCCCAAGCCGACTCATGCCCGACCACGCCAACCGTCGCCGTCGTCCCCACCACGCCTCAGACCGTCCTGGACGACATCGGCACCGCCATGCGTCTCGCAGGCTACCAGCAGGCGCTTCCCAAGGACTACGCCACCCTGCTGAAAATCAACATCTCATGGCAGCACTACTACCCCGCCTGCTCCACTCCGCCCTGGCAGCTTGACGGCGCAATCCGTGCCCTCAAAGCCGACGGCTACGAAAACCTCATCCCTGCCCATAACGGCACCGTCGTAGTTGACGCCAAAGTCGGCGCAGTCAACAACAAGCACACCCCCGTCGAGCAGATGCACGGCTTGGAGGCTCTCTTCCTCGAAGACGCCAAATGGATCGACTTCCAGCCAAAAGACAAAATGCTCGCCTTGGACAGAATATACCCCGGCGGCTTTCAGATTCCCGAAACCTTCATCGGCAAGAACATCCTCCACCTGCCCACCATGAAGACCCACGTCTTCACCACCATCACCGGCGCGATGAAGAACGCATTCGGCGGCTTGCTAAACCACAACCGCCACTGGACGCACTCCGCCATCCACGAGACCCTCGTTGATCTCTTGCAGATACAGAAGCAGATTCACCCCGGCATCTTCGCCGTAACCGACGGCACATTCGCCGGCGACGGCCCCGGCCCCCGCGCCATGCGCTGGCACGCCAAGAACGTCATCCTCGCAAGCGCCGATCAGGTCGCCATCGACGCCGTAGCCGCCAAGATGATGGGCTTCGATCCATTGAGCATCAAATTCATCTGGATGGCGCACGAAATGGGACTCGGCTGCGGCGACATTCGCGACATCGAAATCGTCGGCTCCGACATATCCGACACCAACTGGAACTTCAGCAGCGGCGAAAACACCCTCTTCAGCAGCGGCCAGAAATCCGTTTACTGGGGCCCCTTCAAGCCCCTCGAAAACGCCATCGCCCGCTCCCCCCTCGTCAACCTCGCCATCGCCGCCTCCAACCTCTACCACAACGGCTACTGGCTCCCGGTCAAGGGCAGAAGCCGCGTCCAATCCGCCCTAAAAACAGACTGGGGCAACCTCTTCCAATCCTACTAGGACAAAAAAGATCCTTCCCCCTATAGTCGGGGGAAGGATTTCGATGTCAGCGTCCTGCCAACTGGCTTTTGTATGACAGAAGACGAATAACCTACCCAAACAACTCCGCAATCCGCTCTCCAACCACATACTCCTCGCCCTCGCTCAGCCCGAACGTATGGATAGTAATGCAGTCCTCCCAGTCCCGCACCCGCGTCCATATCGGCGGATCGCCGGCCTTCAGCTTCTCCACCACTTCGGCAGCCGTCATCCCCGTAACTGACGCATCCACTCGCAAGTCCAGTCCGAACGGCTGATGCCCGATGATATTCTCCAGCATCACCGCGCTCACGCCCTCGATCCCCTTCACCGCGTCGATGATAACCTGCGTCCTGCTCTCCGTAACAGCAAGCCGCTCCTCGTGATTCATCGTCATCCACCGCCGCGTAGCAGCAACCGCCCCAATCATCTCCTGCCGGTCGATCTTCTGCGGCCTGCCGATCCCGCGCACTCGCCGCCCCTCGTATGACGCGAACGCCTGAAAGCTCAACTTACGAATCATGTCCTCAGTGCCCAGCGCAAGCCCAACCGACTGTGGCGCGCCCATATACTTCGCAGCAATACACTGGAAATCCGCGCCCATCCGCACATACTTGCCGAAGTTCTCCAGCGGGTATATCTGCCCAGCCGCATCGACCGTAACCGGCACCCCATGCGCGTGGGCAATCTCGATAGTGTCCTCCAGCGACAGCGCATCCGGGTCCGGCGACTGCTCCACAGCGTAGTAATGCACACCCGCCGTATTCGGCCCTATCGCATCCTCCAGGTCCTGCTTGGTCGTGCGCTCATCCGAACCGAAGTCCACAAGTTTCGCGCCCGCAAGCTCCAGGCAGCGGTCATACCAGTAGTGCTGCATATAGCGCTGCCGTCGCTGAATCAGGATTTCGTTCTTCATCCCGGTCGTGTCCGGCAGCTGCTGAATCTTGTCGTCATCGTCCCCCGCCATCAGCGCGGCAGTCACCAGCGTCAGCGCCGACCCGGCCCCAGACGTGATGTACGCCGCAGGCACATCCACCATATCCGCAATCGCCTGTCCCGCCCGCTCCTGCAAGTCCATCAGCGGAATATACGCCGAATCAGCCATCGCCATCGCCGCGCGAATCTCCGGCGCAGGCGTCGAGCCGCCCAGCATCGTAACGCTGCCGATAGCATTTATTACCGGCGTTGCGCCCAGTTCCTTGTAAATCTCAGCCCAATTGGAATCAGCCATTTTATCCTCTCCTAAGGCATCGCACTATCAAACACGCTGCTTACATCTATTTTTAGTTCCGGCAATAGCGGGGACTCCAGATCATTTCCCTCACCGTAAACACCTGCTACTGCAAACCTCTCGCCATCTGACACATTCACTTCTATCGTCTTACGCACAATATCAGCAATCCAGTATTCACGCACCCCAAACTTGGCATAACGCTCCCGTTTGACAGTGCGGTCAAATCTCTCAGTTGAAGGCGACAGCACCTCCACGACTAAGTCAGGCGAGCCATGGACATTGTGCCCCCAATTTATGATATGAAGACGCTCATTGGATACAAACATTATGTCAGGTTGAACTACAATGTCATCAGACAGGATGACATCCTGTGGAGCTATGATAACCCTACCGAGCCTATACCTTGTTGTGAATTCTTCAATCTCCTTGGCAAGGAAATACAGAAAAAGCTGATGCTCCGGTATAGGCGTTGGTGCCATATAAAGTTCCCCGTCTATAAGCTCATAGCGATCGTCCGACTCCGGCAGGTTGAGGTAGTCCCGATATGTAAGCCGAGCCTGCGCATTGGTAGCCATCGCTCCCCTCCCTAACTCAAATGTTGGAAGCCTCCGTTGCTGTCGTACTCTCGCGTGCTGTACACCCCAAGGTCGCGCCCTTGATGCACATGAATGATGACCTCTTGGCGCACGATTCCCGCCGCGTCCAGCAGTTCGCCGTCCACAATGTCGATCAACTTATGAACATCACCCTCGGTCAGGCTCTCATCAATGTTCAGCGTCGCATGCACAATCACATCCGCGAAATGCACATCCAGCCGACCGATACTCCTGCCCCCGTCAATCACCGTATAGCACTCTGAAAACGGTGTGCGGCACTCGCGATCAAAATTATAGTCCACCATCAATCACCTTCAAAGCCGTTCCTTCTTCCAGTGGAGTAAGGCTGGGATGGGGCAATATCCTGTCAATTCTGTCCACCCATGTTAGCCCGCGTTTGGCCACTACTCCCTTATATGCCCGCTCCCCAGCACCGTCCACTTATACGAAGTCAGCTCCCTCAGTCCCATCGGTCCCCTTGCGTGCATCTTGTCCGTGCTGATAGCCACCTCAGCCCCAAGCCCGAACTGCCCTCCGTCATTGAACCGGGTCGAAGCGTTCACGAACACCGCCCCCGCATCAACCTCGTCCAGGAAGCGCATAGCGGCTCGGTAGTCCTCAGTCACGATAGCCTCCGAATGACCGGAGCCGTACTTGTCGATATGCTCCAGCGCCTCGTCCAGCGAGTCCACTACGCGCACCCCCGCCGTCAGCGAAAGATGCTCCGTCCGCCAATCCTCTTCGGTAACATGTACCGCCTTGGGACCTGCCGACGCGCCAAGCAAGCTCAGCGCCCTCGTATCGCAGCGCATCTCCACCCCTGCATCCTCCCATCGCTTCGCCAGCGCAGGCAGAAACGCCGACGCCGACGCCGAATGCACAATCACCGTATCCAGCGAATTGCACACAGACGGGCGCGACACCTTCGCGTTGTTCACAATCTCTAGCGCCATCTCTAGGTCAGCCTGCCTGTCCACGTATGTATGGCACACGCCTACGCCACCCGTTATCGCCGGTATCGTAGCCTCAGTTGCAACACGATTGATGAGAGCCTGGCTCCCCCGAGGAATCAGCAAGTCTATAATGCCCTTCGCCTTCAGCATCTGCCCCACAACCGCGCGGTCCGTAGTCTCCATCACCTGCACCGCGTCCTCGGGAATACCGGCGTCCGCTATCGAGTCCTTCACCAGCGCGGCGAGCGCAGTATTGGAGTTGATAGCATCGCTGCCACCCCGCAAGATAATGGCGTTGCCCGATTTCAGGCAAAGCGAACTGATGTCGATAGTGACATTCGGCCTGCTCTCATATATCGCCCCGATCACGCCCAGCGGAACCCGCCGCTTCCCCACCGTCATGCCATTCGGCATATTACGCTGATCAATCACCTCGCCTATCGGATCAGGCAGCGCAGCAATCCCTCGCACATCATTGGCAAGCCCTTCCAGCCGCTCAGGCGTCAGCAGCAGCCTGTCGAGAAAATACTCCTCAAGTCCCCGCTCCCGGCCGTTGGCAATATCCTTTTCATTCGCGGCGAGAATCTCCTCCTCACGCGCCTTCAGCCCATCCGCGACATTGTGCAGCGCCGCATTCTTCACATCCGCGCTGATAATCGCCAGCCTCCGAGCCGCCTTCCGAGCCGCCTTGCCCTTAACCTCAAGCTCATCATTGGCCGTCGCCGTAATTTCCTTTGTCGCCGTACTCTGCATCGGAATACTCCGCCTCTGATTCTTACTCCATTCCCCCTTGATAGGAGAAATCTATGATGGGCATGATAATATCCTTCCCATCCTGTCTATCGATGTTAGCCCCCCGCCTCACACAATCACCATATTATTCCGATGAACAACCTCGTCCCCGTAAGTAACACCCAGGATGTCAGAAATATGCCGCGAATGCTTGCCCTTGATCTCCGAAACCTCGACAGCGCTATAATTCGTGATGCCCATCCCAATCTGCATGCTCTCGCCATTCACTATCGACACCAGGTCGCCCCGCCCGAACATGCCGGTCGTCGCCACTATTCCCGCAGGCAAAAGGCTTCCATGCCTTCGCTGCAACACCCGCGCAGCCCCGTCATCGACGCCTATCTCACCCTTGATAGACAGACCGCTCAGCATCCAGCGTTTGCGGCTCTCCACATTTCCAACTCTCTTTGGGAAAAAGGTGCCGAGATGCTCGCCGTCCGCTATCCGCTCGATTACATTCGGTGTCCGACCATTGGCAATGAACACATCAACTCCGGAGTTCGCCGCCATCTGAGCCGCTTGCAGCTTCGTCCGCATGCCCCCGCGCCCCAGCGCATCCAGCGACGGCCCACCCAGCGCCTCGACTTCCTCCTCCGAAACACGCTCCACTAACGGAATCAACCGCGCATCGGCATCGATATTCGGGTCCGCTGTGAACAATCCACCAACGCTGCCCACTATGATTAGCAGGTCCGCGTCAACTAGGTTCGCCACCAACGCCGACAGTCGGTCATTGTCCCCGAAGACCTCGCCCGTCAGCTCCTCTATTGCGACCACATCATTCTCGTTCACTATCGGCACGACTCGCAGCCGCGCAAGCTCCATCAGCGCGTTGCGAATATTGATGTAGCCCAGCCTGTCCGATATGTCACGCTGCGAAATCAGCCCCTGCGCTATCGGAATCTGCTGCCAGCTGAAAAGCTGCTCGTAGGTATGCATCAGATGTCCCTGACCCACAGCCGCAAGCGCCTGCTTCAGAGGCAGGTTGCTGCCCTCGGAGGACACGCCCAGCACACGCCGTCCGGCAGCCACAGCTCCCGACGACACCAGCAGCATCTCGCTCCCCCGAGAGTGCAGCCGCGCAATCTGCCCGACAAGCGACGCCACCACCTCGATGTCGATGTGCTCCCCACCACCCGTCAGCAGCGCCGTCCCTGCCTTAACCACAATGCGGCTGCCATCGGCGCAGCCGGCCCATTTGGAAGATGCGGACGCGGAGGAATCTTGTGATTTCAGCATAACCACCCGGCAGCAGTCGTCAGTTTGGTCTTCGGCAGCAATTGGGCACAAAGGGCAACAGCCCAACACACTCACGCCATTATATCAGCATCTCGTCAGGCGTTCTCATTCCGCGCCACGAACGGCCACAAACGGATTGATCGTCTCCACCCCTAGACGCTCGAAATCACGCACATTTCGCGTAACCACAATTAGCCCGTGCGTACTCGCCACTGCAGCGATCATAGCATCTTGCAGCAAAGTGTCCGACTGTCGGTGCATCAGCCTCCTCCATTCTCGGAATGCGGCCGCGTCCACTGGCAATACGTTGTAGGCGGCGAGCACAAGGTCAAGCCACACTTCCAGTTCATTCGCCTTGGCCGTATCTTGTTCTCGCGTTATCTCGATTCCGGCCTGAATCTCCCCGATAGTGACCGCGGACAAATACAGTCGATCAGAGAGCACATCCCGAATCCAGTCCAGAACTGAAGGATGAGGATTTGGGCGTCGCAATTCGGACGAAATGTTTGTGTCAAGCAGAAACACGAAACTACTCGAAGCGGATTGCCGCGCGTCTGCCTAGTTCCGCGCGAGGCGGCGTCAGCGTATCCGTGCGCGCTTCCGTCGCAAGGAGCAGTTCCTTCAGATCAGGCTTAGTCATACTCTCCATTCGCCGCCACTGTTCGATTGGCACAAGAACCGCAGTCTCCACGCCCCTCTTTGTCACGATCTGAGGTCCCTCCGCAATGCTCGTCTCTAGCAGCCCGTCCGAGAAACGCGGTAGTTGAGTGATTTGGATGTATAATAAGCTCAATTCAGTAGAGTGGAGCCTGCGATGAGCAAGACCTACCGTGCCTATGATCCAGACCAGCAGATGCTGTTGCCTGCTGCAATGCGGGAGTGGTTGCCGGATGACCATCTGGCGTACTTTATCTCAGACGTCGTGGACGAGTTGGAGTTGTCTGAGATCACTGCCCGCTACGAGCGTGAGAGCAGAGGTGGGCCACCATATCATCCACGGATGATGGTCAAGGTGCTGCTCTACGGCTACTGCGTCGGGGTGGCGTCCTCACGGCGGATTGCCCAGCGGCTGCACGAGGACATAGCGTTCCGGGTGTTGGCGGCGAACAACATGCCGGATTTCCGCACCATCTCGGACTTTCGCAAGGACAATCTGGATGCGCTGTCAGGCCTGTTCTTGCAGGTATTGGCGTTGTGCGGGCAGGCGGGGCTGGTGAAACTGGGTCACGTGGCGTTGGACGGTACCAAGGTGAGGGCCAACGCATCCAGGCACAAGGCGATGAGTTACGGTCGGATGAAAGGGAAGGAAGCGCAGTTATCGGCGGAGGTGGAGGAGTTGCTGCGGCGTGCCCAGGAGGTTGATGACGAGGAGGACCTTCGGTACGGACAAGGTAAGCGCGGAGATGAGTTGCCGCAGGAGTTGGCCTTTCGGGAGGGGCGGTTGGAGAAGATACGGGAGGCGATGGCGGCGTTAGAACCTGTCTACGATCTCTGGAATATAATAGGTTGAGACTATTATCAGGAGGGTAATCATGTCTCATTCTTATCCCAGCGACATCAGCCAAGAGCAATTTGCCCGGATTCTCCCCTTGTTGGAGTCGGCCCGCCGCAGGACCAAGCCCCGCACCGTGGACTTGTATGATGTTTTCTGCGGGGTATTGTATCTTCTTAAAAGCGGATGCCAGTGGCGAATGCTGCCCGCAGACTTCCCCAATTGGCGCACTTGCTACAAGTATTTCCGGCAGTGGAGCGAGCGACCCGAGGCGGCTAATGAGTCCATTCTGGAGCAAGTCTTAAAAAAAATCAGTTGGCGAGGCCCGACAAAGCAATGGACGGACAGAGCGGACGACCTTCTGCATCGTGGACTCTCAGAGCGTTAAGAACACTGACAGCGCCGAGAACAAGGGCTATGACGCCGGCAAGAAGGTCTCGGGAATCAAGCGACACATCGCAGTGGACACCCAGGGGTTGCCGCATGCAATTCACGTGACCACCGCCAATGTCACCGACCGTGCCGGGGCTTTGGCGATGTTCGACCAACGAGGAGCCGACCTCAGGCAGGTGCAAAAGGTACTTGTCGATGGGGGTTATACAGGGAAGCCCTTTGCCACTGCGGTGCAAAGTCTGTTAGGAGCCTCGGTGGAAGTGGTGAAGCGCAACGAACTTCACACCTTCGTGGTTCTTCCGAAGCGATGGGTGGTAGAGCGGTCTTTTGCCTGGCTGCAAAAGTGCCGCCGGCTCTGGAAGAACTGCGAAAGAAAGCTCAATACCAGTCTGCAAATGGTGGTGCTTGCCTTCACAGCGCTAATTCTAAGAAGATCGTGAACAGGCTCTTAGAAGCTGAAGCTCAGGCGGCGGCGGAGCAGGCCGAGGGCAAGGAGCATTCCGGGGTGCCCGACGACAAAGCCCAGCGCAACTTCACCGATCCTGAGTCGCGCATCATGCCGGCGCCGGGCGGGCGGGACTTTGTGCAAGCTTACAACTGTCAAGCGGTGGTGGACAGTGCCCATCAGGTGATCGTGGCGGCTCACGCCACCAACAGGACTTCGGACAAGCAGCAGGCGGTGGCGATGGTGGAGGAGGCGATCAGCAACGTCGGCGCAGTGCCCAAAGAGGTATCCGCCGACGCCGGTTACTACTCGGCGCAGGCGGTTGAAGGTCTCTACGGGCTGTGCGTGGACCCGTTCATCGCGCCGGAGCAGACCCGCCACGGCAGAGTGCCGCCGTCCGCGCCCCGGGGTCGCATACCCAGTCATCTGTCTACCAGGGATCGGATGCGCCGGAAGTTACAGACCAAACGGGGCCGGCAACGTTACGCCCTTCGGATGCAAACGGTGGAGCCGGTATTCGGCCAGATCAAGCAGGTCCGAGGCTTCCGCCAGTTCCTGCTACGGGGCCTGGAGAAGGTCAGCGGCGAGTGGTCGCTGATCTGCACCGGCCACAACCTGCTCAAACTGTTCCGATTTGGGGCAGACCAGCCTCGCGAAACACCGACCAACAACTTTGCGGGAAGTGTCCGCATCATCGCCGAGATGCTAAGCACAGTAAGGCGTACGAAGCTATTGCTCCGTCAGTGGCTGCACCCGACAAAAATGGTTGTCGCCGTCTGACCTCGTCTGCACCTAAGGGACGCTAAGTAATCCTCAGACGGGCTGCTAGGATCCACCGACATTGATGAGGCTCGCTCTATGGAAAGACATACGCAGGCGGCGAGCAGGAAGGACAACAGAACATGGAAAAACTCCGGGACATAAACCCTGCGCATGAGCGATTCGGGTACCTGAGCCTGGTGGCCTTCGGAGCCGCCGTGCTGCTCCTGGGGCTTCTGCTGCGCAGCGACCTCTTTCTGAGCATCGTGAATTTCGTGCTGGAGATACTTGGCTGGGTGGGTATCCTGGGCGGCGCTGCGATAGCCGCTGCCGGAGTCGCGGCATTCGGCAACGAACGCGGCTGGTGGGACAGGCTCATCGAGTTCAGCGGGCAGTCAGAGAAGAGGTAGCCAATGATCCGGGGCCTGTCCGGTTCCGCCATGTTCCTGCTTGTCCTTGTCTTCTTCTTCCTGCCCTGGATGTCGGTCAGTTGCTTCGGTGATGAGGTGCTGACCGCTTCGGGCGTAGACATCATGGGAATCACGCGGATCGACGATATTCCGTCAGACGTGGCAGACGGCGACTACGGCATCGGTGACGCGCTCGGCAGCGAGGCGGCACTGCTGTTCGTCGCCGCGCTGCTGGCGATCGCAGGGGGTGTTCTCTTCTTCCTGCCCAAGAGGCGTGGTAGCTACATACGAGCCGGCGTAGCGGGAGCGGGCCTGCTGTGTATCTTGGCGTTCGTCTTCCTCACGCTGTCATCAATCGCGTCCGAGATGGGCGTCGGGATCGGGGAGCTTGAGGATGCTGGCATTGTCGTCAGTTGGAAATTCGGCCTATGGCTGTCGCTGCTGGGTTTCATAGCTGCCGCAGCGTTGCAGTTCGTCCCGAGCCGTTCGCCGATAAGGAACGTGCAATGGGCGGGAATGTCGATGACAGCAAAGTCCAGGATTGGACGGGGCCCACGCTGGTCGACTACGACGACGAAGCGGATGATGGCCGCTGACGAACTCACCGGACCCACCGGCCTCTCCGTTTCACGGGGCTGACCGAGGACTCACGGACTTTGGTCCGTTGGGAGGGATATGAATAGAGCGACAATAACGACCTGATGTACTTGATCGCGCTCGACGGAGCCAAGAACATATCATTGGCGCAAAACAACGGATGTGGTATCTGGACATTTCTTTCGAGCGAGTGTCGGCAGAAGCAGTTGGCGTTAAACTTATCGGGCCGCGCAGGTAATTGTTTGCACGTCTATGTGAGTGTCCCTGCACTGGAGCTTGTGCCTGACCCGACGGGGAGCCTTGCGATGGTGCCGTGATGGACATTACCGACGAAGACATACCTCAAGATCGTATGCTCACTGAAGAAGAGGACAGGGAGGTGAAGGAGAACCTCGCCCAGAGGAACTTCGGCATGAGCATTGCCGACTTCACGAAGGCTTGGCTCAATGGCGAGTTCGACGACGACCGCGAGTGCCACGGAAATATCATTTTCCTGGCATCAATGCTGCCTGAATACTGGACATATTCTAATTAGCGCGAGCGATAATGACTCTTCGCGTTATTATCGTTTGAGGATGTTAGCGAAGATAAGAGCGTGGGCCTACGCTCTGAGAACCTGTTCAGATGCAACGCTGGGCCGCGAGGCCGAACCCGAGGCCGAACAAGGGAAACATCCGTTGCTTTTCTTCCCCTGATCTGCACATCAGGGCAACACAGGAAAGCGAAACCAGCCCGTCAGGTATAATGACACCAGCCCCCTGAAACACGACGCTCTCCGGCGATTCTGCGATGATGGTATTCTTGACTTCCGAGCTGATAACGGTGATTTTGCCGCCGATCGGAGTGAAGCCGGCGTAACCGGCCAGAGAGTTCTCATTTCAGGAGAAGTGCAATGGCAAGACCGGTCGAAACCCAGATGACTATCTCCTGTCTGCAGTGCGATTGGTCAGTTGAAGCTGTGAACACATCTGTCCAGGCGTCATCTGCGTTCCTTGAGGCCGCGCACGCCCACGCGAACGAACATGAGCAGCACGCGATCGAGGTCGTCCAACGGCTCAGGCTGCACAGCGAGAACTATGTCGAGCCTGCGCCGCCACCTCAGGACACACGAGATGCAACTGCAAGGCCCGATACGGGCATACAGACCGGCTTCCTGGACAGGACACGACGCCTTAATCATTGAGGAGAGCCACTAGCAAAAGAGTGAATGAAAGGAACTAACGATGACAGGATACTGCCTGAAGTGCAGAGAGAGCCGAGAGATGCAGGATGCTGAGCAGGTCACTATGAAGAACGGCCGCCCTGCTACCCGTGGCAAGTGCGCCGAGTGCGGGGCAGGGATGTACAAGATAGGTGCAGCTTCCTGAGTCTCTGTAAGGCTCCAGCAGAGATTCGATTATGAAGCGCCATAGACCTCGTGTCACAGACTGCATGGACTGCTGGCAGCGCAAACATTGCTTCCTCTTCTATGAGAATTGGAGAGACGACAATCCGCGCGGGATCTGGCTGTGCAGTAATTGCATCGACAGGCGCCCTGCGGCGATTCCGCGATGATGGAACTCTCGGCTTCGGCATTGAACAAGGAAAACTACACTCCCTGGGACAGCGCCGAGTCACTCACGGATGACGAAGTAATCATCGAGTATCTGAAAGCTGCGCTCGAAGAGAACGACCCCCGCATTTTTCGTGAAGGCTACCGGGAATGTGGCACGAGCCAAGTCGCTCATGGCTTCCAGAACTACCAGCTCCGGCGCTTAGGCCCAGCCGCTCCTATGGCAGAGCGACGAACTGCCCCTGCGATTACTCCATAGATATGTTGCATCATATAATCAGAAATATGATTTATCATACCTTTGACCGCCTCGCAGCATCGGTGCGGTTGTGCCGGTCAGATGGTGCAAGACATGCTCCGATACATATTTGTAAGTCAGAGGTAGGTTGTCCATTTTAAGGAGGGGTCTCAGGTACGGAGCATGGGCGCAGATGCAATCTCTTCACATGTTGCATTCGGTTTCCGAGGTATTTGGACGAACGCGCGACCAAGCAAGAATGACGAGCAACATGCTTTTTAGGCCTTTATCTTCACATACATTATGGCTGGTTGTTTTCTATTCTGGCTTCCTTTTACCTGAAACTCTGACGGACGCGACTTGACCAATAGCGACAATTTCGTGTGGCCGTAACTGCGTGAGTCAAATGCAGGATCCAATTGGAGTAGATTCGCGCCGACCGTGCTGAGTCTCGCCCAACCATCATCCTGCGTTGCCATCTCGACGGCCCGCGCAACCGTTTCGGTCCAGTCCGATGATTCTAACTCTATTCGCGGAGTCTCATCGTCCCCTTCAGGGTACAGATTCTCCGTGTAGACAAAGACCTCGCATGCATTCACAAACGACTTTGGCGTGGTCGAACGACCAATGCCCATCACGAACAAGCCTTGCTCGCGTATTCTCGTGGCGAGCCGAGTGTAGTCGCTGTCGCTGGAGACGATGCAGAACCCTTCCGCAGTGCCTGAGTGCAGTAGGTCCATTGCGTCGATGATCATTGCGCTGTCCGTGGCATTCTTTCCGACGGTGTAGCGAAACTGCTGTATGGGCTGAACGGCGTATGAATGAAGCGAATCCTTCCATACGGACATCTGCGGGGTTGTCCAGTCACCGTAGATGCGACGGGTGGTCGCTATGCCGTACTTGGTAATCTCTAGAAATATATGCTCTATCAGCGAAGGCTGAGCGTTG
Organism: Dehalococcoidia bacterium; assembly: GCA_965222145.1. Taxonomy (GTDB): domain Bacteria; phylum Chloroflexota; class Dehalococcoidia; order Lucifugimonadales; family JADFKI01; genus Bin90. The sequence goes on from CBDCTG010000001.1 coordinate 1,638,711, forward strand.
TCACCGTCAATCAGGACGGCCAAGGGTCGAGAATTACTGACCACTTTCCTACCTCCCTGTTCATAAGCCATGACTTGCGGTTATTTGCTACCTTGCGCATATGCACAAGGCAGTCGAAAGAAACAGACCGGCTTCAAAATCCGGCTGAACACTGTTTCACCCAAACATTGTTTCATCATAGGTTTGATAATCTATTTCACCAAAAGCCTGACTATATGATTTATCATATCTTTGAAATCGGCGGCGTCTCACTCCAAGCCGACTGCAACACGTAGGCTTACGTTCCCGGAATCTGAGGTACTCGACGAGCGGGAGCTGACGCGCGAGTGTCTTCCTCTGGACTCGCGAGCCTCCGTTCAAATGCGGTGAACACATCAATCAGCTCAGGCGCTTCGTAGGCTCGGTTGCGCCGCCCCACGCTGACCTGTACCAGCACTCCGGCTGCAACGAGCCGCTCGATTGCCATACTTGTCGCCGGGAATGATCGGCCAACAAGTTCCGCTGCCGTAGTCGCTGTAAGCACAGGAGCACTGGGCAGAACGTTGATCAGAAGGTTTAATGTCGAGTCTCGTCGGGCGCGGCCAACCCTTTCACACCACGACGACTGTAGCGCTCGCACCTGTTCTTCAAATCGATTGGCATCCTCCACTGCCCGAACGCACGCGGATGCGAATATCGCTATCCAACGGTTAATGCCTGAGTGAGCGTCAGAAGAATCGGCTGCGCCGACATAGCGGGTTCCCGTCAGCCCTTCTATGTAATCCTGTGACCAGGTCGCCAGTATGAGCGAGACTGGCGGCAGAATCCGCAGTCCCAACCCACGCCGGCGAAGGACCATATGAATCAGGGCCCGTCCGGTACGACCGTTGCCGTCTGCGAAGGGATGAATTGTCTCGAATTGTGCGTGTGCCACTGCGGCCTGCGCCAAAGCAGGCAGAGAGTCGCTGTTGCAGAACCCGACCAGGTCTTCAATCAGGTCGGTCACGACCTCTGGCGGCGGTGGCACGAACGATGCCGAGCAGGGATTGTATCCGCTGCCGCCGATCCAGTTCTGCACGTCGCGCACTCGACCGGCGTGCTCTTCCATTCGAGAGCCCGCCAGCAGGCGACGGTGAGTCTCAAGCAGGGTGTCAACCGTGATGGCGCTTCCCTGCTCTATCGTGTCCACTGTCCAGTTCATCGCATCGATGTTGCCCAGGATCTCTCTGGCCGTCACATCGCTCGGTTCGATTCCGAGTTGGCGTGCGGCATCAGCACGAAGAAGGCGTCGCGCGCCAATCTCCAGACCTTCTATTCTGGATGATGCAACCGACTCGGCACGAAGAAGGAGACGAGCCAGGGCCTCTGAGTCCGCGAGCGCCACTGAGGATGTGTCAAGTCTTGTGAGAGCCGTCTCAGCGTCAGCGACATCTGCTGCGACTTCGCCATCGAGCGAGAAGCTTCTGCCGCTCAGACTGTCCGGAAGATAGACGTCATAATCGCAGGGCTGGCGGTCACGCCGAGTCAGGCCGGAGAAGTCACCGGCCCAGCGCCGCCTTTCCAGAGTTGCCATGGTTGCCCTCCTATATTAAAGGATACCATATAACCTTTAATATAGGAGGGTCTTGTTCAAGCTTATGGGTCTGTGCCCTGAGACCTGAGCCTTCTTTCATCCAAAACATTGTTTCATTATAGATTTGATAATCTGTTTCATCAAAAATATGATTTTCTGTTTCATCAGATGTTTGCTCGCCTCCAGGCCGCGGGCGTTTCTGTTGCATCTGCGCCACTTTATCCACAAATCCTCAACTCTTTTCTCCTTGTAGGCTCCGCAGTCCCCCAGATACGATTTCAATGAAAGTCTGATATATCAACTTATCAGGTGTCAAGGGCGGGGCAATGAAGGACCACCGGGGCGGAGAGAAGTTGTACCACTTGGCGCCATTGTGCAGCATAAATGTCCGTGCTAACTGCTAAGGGAATAGGGAATATGTCAGGTGCAGACGTATTCAGCGGCGGCTCGAAGGTTATTCTGAAGCAGGTCTGCCGCTCTGTCTGAGACGGTAACTGTCGCCGTTCATCTCGATGATGTGGACGTGGTGTGTGAGCCTGTCCAGCAGAGCGCCGGTCAACCTCTCCGAGCCGAACATCTCTGTCCACTCGTCGAACGGCAGGTTGGTGGTCACGAGGATCGAGCCACGCTCGTAGCGCTGGCTGAAGACCTCGAAGAGCAGTTCCGCTCCGGTCCTCGACAGCGGCACGAAGCCCAGCTCGTCTATGATCAGCAGATTCAGTCGGGCGAGCCTCTTCTGCAGGTTCAGCAGCCTCATCTCGTCCCTTGCCTCCATAAGCTCGTTCACCAGGGCCGATGCGGTGGTGAAGCCCACCGTCAGTCCCTTCTGGCAGGCGGCGAGTCCCAGTCCCAGGGCGATGTGCGTCTTGCCGGTTCCGCTGTTGCCTATGGCGATGACGTTCTCACGACTCTCGATGTACTCGCAGCGCGCGAGTTGCGTCACGAGCTGCCTGTTCACCGACGGTATGGCCGGGAAGTCGAAGGCGTCCAGGCTCTTGACTGCCGGGAAGCGCGCTGCCTTGATCCTGCGTGCCACCAGGCGGTGGTGGCGGTCTATGAGCTCCAGTTCCGACAGCCTGAGCAGGTAGTCCGGATAGTCCACTCCCTCTGAGGCGCACTGCGCCGCGATCTTGCCGTACTCCCTCAGGAAGGTCGGCAGCTTCAGCTCCTTCAGGTGGTGCTCCAGCAGCAGTGTCGATCTGTCGCTCACGATGCTCTCCCGTTCAGCAGCTTCATGTAGTCCTGCGCCGATGTCGTGCTGACGCTCACGTTTGGCAGGTAGGGATGCAGCTCAAGATCGAGTCTTGGCGGCCGTCCCTCGATCCTGCACAGCAGCAGGTGCTTCACAGCGTCGTAGCCGGTCGCTCCTCTGCTTATGGCATCTTGCACGGCGGCATGCACCTCGTCAGCGGGGAAGGTCTCAAGCAGCCTGAGCACCCGCACGAACTCTCGCTTGCCTGGCCTGCCCATCCTCGACTCCTGAAGACGCCGCAGCCTGCCGTACTCCTCTGGCAACTCCCATCCGGCAAGTGGTGCCGCCTGGTCCAGAGCGCCGGTCTTCTGCTCCAGCAGCGCCAGGTAGTGCAGCGGGTTGAAGACGAAGTCGTCGTGTTCATACGACCTGCGGTGCCGGGCTATCACGTCGGTGCCGCAGCTTATGACGACCTCATCGACGTAGCCTCTCACAAGTACGTCCCTGTGTCCGAATGCAACGGGCACCGAGTAGTCGTTGGTGCGGTAGCGCACCAGTGACTGCGAGCTCACGCGGGTGGCGTGCTTGTCGCTCGCGTCGTAGGGAACCGCGGGCAGGGGCAGCAGCGCCCCGAGGTCACGCTCCATACGCTCGCCTATCGTCTCGGTGTGCCCCCTGAGCCTTGCGTCCATACGCTCCAGGCACTCACTCTCCAGGTGCGCGTTGAGCTCATCGAAGCTGTCCGCCCTCGGGATCGGCACCAGGAAGTTCCTTCTGCCGTATCCCACCATGCCCTCGACACTCCCCTTGTCGTTGCCCTTGCCAACTCTGCCGAACCTGTCGCTGAACAGGTAGTGCGACTGAAGCTCCGTGAACGCTCTCGTGCGCTTGCGACGTCCTCCGCCCAGTATCTTCGCGACGGCAATCTTCGAGTTGTCGTACAGGATGCTCTGCGGCACTCCACCCAGGAAGGCGAACGCCGACACGTGACCGTCGCAGAACGCTTCGGTGGTCTCCCCAGGATATGCCTTTATGAATATGCCGTCGCTGTGAGGCAGCGACATCACGAAGTAGTGGACCCTGCGCTTCTTGCCCCCCATGAACACCCACGCCTGACCGAAGTCGCACTGCGCGTGGCCCGGTGGGTGTTCCAGCGGCACGAACATCTCACGCACCACACGCCGGCGCTCCCTAACGTAGTCCTTGACTATGGTGTAGCCGCCATCGAACCCGTGCTCCTTCTTCAGCCGATCGAAGATGCGCTTTGCTGTGTGGCGCTGCTTCTTCGGCGCGCTCAGATCATCTTCGAGTATGCCGTCTATGACGCCCGTGTAAGGCTCGAGCTTGGGGCGATGGGGAGGGCGCTTCCTGCGGTATCCCGGTGGCACGGGGTGCGAGAGCATCTTGCGCACGGTGTCTCGGTGCAGCCCGAACACCCGGGACGCTTCCCTGATGCTCATCCCCTCCACCAGGCACGCCCTGCGCACGCGAAAATACATGTCCACGATGTACATCCTTGTCACCTTCCATCAGAGTCTCGATAGACTCTATCGGAAGGTGGCAGACGGTACGGTTTTCGACCGCCACGATCAGGCTGTCGAGCCGCCTTCGAGGGACATTATCGCTCCGCCGTTTACAGGATTGTCGCAGAAGGGCAGGTCGAGCTCAGTAAAGTCGTTTACTGGGACGTCACGCAGGATGAAAGGAATACAGCCGGTGAACTGGTTGTCGGAGAGGAATAATTCGCCCAGATTAGGTAGATTGCTCAGTTCGGGCGGAATCGTACCGGTGAGTTGGTTTCTGCTCAGGAACAATACTTTCAGGTTAGTGAGGCTGCCCAATTCAGACGGAATGGAGCCTGTCAGCTCACTATCGTTGAGCAGCAGTACCTGCAAGTTGTTCAATCTACTCAACTCCTGCGGTACGGTACCCGTCAACCGATTGCCGCGGAATGAAAGGTCAGTCAGCTCGACGAGATTGCCGATCTCTGGGGGGATGTGGCCCGAGAGGTTGTGTTCTTCAAGATCGAGTCTTGTGGCACGCCCATCTTCATTGGTGGTTACGCCGTACCATTCATTTAAGGGTGCATCGGTTAGCCAGTTGGTATTGTCAGTCCAGTTGTCGCCGTTGGTGGCGTCATTGAGGGCGACCAGGGCGTCACGGTCGTCGAGCGGACCTATGCCGCTTATGGTGAGGATGAAGTCTCCGGTTACGCCGGCGACGTAGGTTGTGGCTTCGATGGTGTAGGTGCCGGCTTCAAGCGTTTCCTCTATGCGCGAGTCGGTCGATGCCGGGTAGTTGTAGTCGTCGTTCTCATGGAGCGCAGCGCCATCAGTGGATGTACCGGTGCGTAGATAAAGAAAGGCGTCCTCGTCTGAGCTGAGCGTGATGGTTACATCGGATTCAGCGCTGAGGGTGAAAGCGTAGAAGCGGGCGTACCTGTCGCCGCTGCCCTGCGGCGCGGTAATGTTGGAGGTGCAGTCGGTGTTCCAGGTGCCATCGACGGTCATGTCGTCGGGCAGGGGGGTGACGCACATGGGTAGGGTGGGTGTGGAGTCGGTGTCATCGCAGAGAAGAAGGCCGAGTTCGTCAAAATCTTCCAGAGCATCTTCTAAGCTCTCAGGTACACAGCCGGTTAGCTGGTTGCCGCTGAGCGATAATTCTTCCAACTTGGTGAGGTTGCCCAGTTCAGGGGGAATTATGCCGATTAGTTGGTTATCGTGTAGGTAGAGTTCTTCTAAATATTCTAAGTCGCCTAGCCACGTGGGAATCTGCCCATTGAGCTGATTGCCGCCCAAGGATAATTCTTCCAGCGAAGTAAGATTAGCCAGTTCGGAGGGAATCGCGCCAGTTAGTTGATTATTGCTAAAGTCCAGCAACACTGTGTTGTTGAGGTTGCCCAGGCCCGGCGGAATCGTGCCGGTTAGTTCATTGCCGTAGAGCCAGAGTGCGACGAGATTTGACAGCTCGGACAATTCAGGTGGTATCGTTCCAGTCAGGTTGTTGCCCCTAGAGTCAACTTCTCTAGTTGTTCGAAGTTGCCGAATTCAGGCGGAATCGTACCGGTCAGCTGATTGTCGCCGAGATGCAACACCTTGAGATTGTTGAGAAGCGCTAGCTGTGGCGATATTCCCCCTGAGAGTTGGTTGCGGTTGAGGAGCAACTCGTGCAAGTTGTGAAGGTTTGTTATCTCAAGCGGAATTGTGCCGGTGAGATTGTTGTTGTGAAGCGATAACTCTCTCAATGCGGTGAGATTGCCCACTTCAGGAGGTATCCGGCCAGCCAACTCATTGAAGGAGAGCGACAATTTCGTAACTCGGCCGCTGCCGTCGGTGGTTACGCCGTACCATTCAGAAAGCGGGGCTTCGGATAGCCAGTTGTCGCTGTTCGTCCAGTTCGCGCCGTCGGTGGCGTTGTAGAGAGCGTGGAGCGCTGCCAGTTCGGGGCGGATGATGGTCAGTGTGAAGTCGCCCGTTGCTGTGCCGGCGTATGTTGTAGCTTCAACGATGTAGTTGCCGGGTTCGAGCGGTATCCTGATGCCGGAGCTTCTTGAGCGGAGATCGAAGGCGCCGTCATGGTCGTCGTCGTCCTCCTTGATGATGTCGCCCTCGGCGTCGAGCAGAATCAGGTACGTGTCTGTTGGCGATTCGAGGGTGAGGTCGTATGTTGCGCTTCTGCTTACGGAGAAACTGAAGAACTTGGCGTAGTGTGTGCCGTTCTCGGTTCGGTTGCGGGAGACACAGTCGCTTGTCCAAGTGCCATCGACCGATGTGCCCCTGAAGTTCTGCAGGGTGCAGCCGGCGGGGATTGGAGGTGTGGGGTCTTCTGGTGTTGGACTGGGTGGGCCGTCGTCGCAGGTGGGTCCCTGCACTATGTCTATTGACTGCAGCCAATCTTGGACTCTGTCGTCGTTTGAGGCACACAGTCCGGCATTATTGTGGAAATAGAATTCCTCCAGCGCCCTTAGCCTTATCAGGTTTATCTGAACTGCGCCACTAAGAAAGTTGTCATTGATTCTAAGCAATTCCAAATTTCTTAAGTTGCCCAAATCACTGGGGATTAAACTGCTAAGTTGGTTATTCGCAAGTTCTAGTTCTCTCAGATTGACTAGATTGCCAAGCGTGGATGGTATCCGGTCTGTCAGCTTGTTGTCATTCAAGTTCAATATCTGTAGGTTGGGAAGGTTGCCTAATCGAGGCGGAATCGGGCCCGTCAGGTTGTTGTTCGCAAGGACCAACTCCTGGACGCGCCCGTCGTTGTCTGTGCGAACGCTGTGCCATTCGCTGACCTGAGCTTCGGTGAGCCAGTTGTCGTTGCGTGACCAGTTGTCGCCGTTGGTACCGTTGTATAGGGCGATTAGGGTGGCGCGGTCAAGGTCAGCAGTTGATAAGCCGCAGGTGTCGCCCGCCAGATCGTCAATGGATTGCAGCCATGCCTGAAATTCGTCAACAGAAGGCGCGCAAAGCCCAGCATTGTTGTAAAACAAGAAAGTCCTCATCGCGGTCAGGTCAATGAAGTTTTGCGAGAGTTCGCCTGTTAGACGGTTGTCATTGATTTTAAGTCTCTCCAGTTTATACAGATGACCTAGTTGGGATGATATACCTCCGGTTAGGTGATTGTGACTCAGATCCAGGTTGTATAGATTGGAGAGTTTGCCAAGCTCGGCAGGGATTTCGCCGGTGAGTTCGTTGCCATAAAGACCCAAATCATCCAGATTGGACAGTTTGCCCAGTTCGGGAGGTATATCCCCGGTCAGTTGATTGTAGTAGAGGGATAAACCCCTCAGGTTGGAGAGACTTGTATGTTGCATAAGCCCCACAGATGGGCCAATCTGTGGGGTGGGCGAGAGGGGCGCGTCGGTGACCGCTGGGTGAGCCGAGCTACTGCTCTGGACTGCACCGTGGGACAGTATGACACCCCTCTCGCCGCACTTGTCGCTCCGAACGGATACAAGGGCACCAGGCCCGCATCTGCAAGTGTGGAGGACATCAACCATTATTTCATCGGGAGGTCGAACATGGTAGTCACAGCCGGGGTTGACGTGGGCAAGGCCAGCCTGGACGTCTCAATTTATGAGGGTCCGGTGATACGATTTGACAACACGGTTAAAGGGATTGGAAAGCTGCTGAAGCACCTGAAGGCGCAGGACGTCACCGTGGCTGTGTGCGAGGCCACCGGTGGGTACGAACGAGTGCTGGTAAGCCGGCTGAGAAAGACCGAGATTGCGATGCACGTGGCCCACCCGAACCGTGTGCGCGCGTTCGCGAAGGCGTGTGGGTACGAAGCCAAGACCGACCAACGGGACGCCCAGGTGCTCTCACGGTACGGACAGGTATTTCCGGATGCACTAACACCGCAGCGTGAGCTTGAGCCAGAGCGTGAAGCGCTGCGTGACCTGCTCAGCAGGCGCCGGCAGTTTGTGCGGCAGCGAGCGCAGGAAAAGGGGCGCCTGGATAAGGGAATCACTTCTATCGCGACCAGATCTACAAAGCGTCACATCGCCTGGCTGGAAAAGGAAATAGCCCGACTGGATGTGGAGTATCAGGAGGCATTGGAGAAGTGTATCCCTTTCGCCGACCGTGCCACGCTGTACCGCACCGTGCCGGGCGTCGGGCCGCTTACCTCGGCCACATTGGTCGCCTACCTGCCGGAGCTGGGCTGTTGGGACAGTAAATCGCTGACTTCCCTGGTGGGGTTAGCTCCCTGGTCACGGGACAGCGGGAAGAAGCGGGGCAACCGTGCTATCAGAGGGGGGCGAGGCTCGGTGCGAAGTGCCCTGTACATGTGTGCTTGGTCGGTGATACGCCACGACAGCGAACTGCGCCGCTTTTATCAGAATCTCCGTCAACGGGGGAAGCCCGGCAACGTGGCGGTGGTGGCGGTCATGCGCAAGCTGCTGCTGCAGTTGAACGCGGTGGCACGTCGAGGGACACCCTGGGTCCCGAAGTCAGTACCAATCATGTCTTCTTAAACTCCGCTCAGGGCTTGACATTGAACACGGATACTCCCTAGTTCAGGTGGTATCGTGCCAGTCAGTCGGTTGGCACCGAGATGGAGGTCTTCCAAATTGGACAAGTTGGCGAGTTCGGGGGGTATAGCACCATTCAGGCGGTTGCCGCCAAGTCCTAGTTGAGTAAGTTCAGAGAGTCTGCCCAGCTCGGGCGGTATATGCCCCGACAGGTTGCTGGCGAGGAGGTTTATGACTATGACACGTCCGTCGATATTGGTCCCAATGCCGTCCCATTCGGTCAACGGGGCGTCGGTGAGCCAGTTGGCGTTGTATCGCCAGTTTTCGCCGTTAGCGGCGTTGTATAAGGCTGTGAGTGCGGCCAGGTCGCGTTCGTCCGGAGTTTGCATACGCCCGCAGATGATACCTCCATGGTATCCGATGGAACGCAGCCATGTCAGGAAGACATCATTATCCGGGGCGCAGAGGCCAGCGTTGTTTCCGAAGAAGAATGATTGAAGTTTGGCCAAGGCCGTCAGACTCTGGGGAAGTTCGCCCACCAGCCGATTGCCACTGAGCCAAAGAGAGTCGATGTTTGCGAGATTTCCCAACTCAGATGGTATCTCGCCCGTCAAATCGTTTTCGTAGAGATACAGTCTCTCCAAGTTGACAAGATTGCCGAGTTCCGGCGGTATAGTGCCCGTCAAATCGTTACCGGCGAGGTCTATCTGATGCAAATTGACAAGGTTCCCCAGATTTGGCGGTATCACGCCGGTCAGGTTGTTGTAGTAAAGGTTTAGGTCTATCAGATTTTCCAAGTTTCCCAACTCAGATGGTATTTCACCCGTCAAATCATTACTGCCGAGACTCATCTGATGCAAGTTCACAAGGTCTCCCAGATCTGAAGGTATGGCGCCGGTCAGGCCGCTGTATGTGAGGTGTAGGCTTCTCAGACTGTTCAAATTACCTAGTTCAGCCGGGATTGCGCCTGTCAGATTGTTGTGGCTGAGGTCCAAGTATTTCAAGTTGGGCAATTTGCCCAACTGCGGCGGTATCTGACCGGACAGGTTATTTCCTTCAAGCTATAAGGAGATAACCCGTAGGGTGCCGTCAGTGTAAACACCGTGCCATTCGCCCAGCGGGGCATCGGTAAGCCAGTTGTCGTTACGATGCCAGTTGTCGCCGTCGGTGGCGTTGTAGAGGGCGGTTAGGGCGGCTAGCGCGGCGCTGTCGGGGTTGTCGCATAAGGGCAATCTCAGTTCGTCGAAGTCGTTATTTTCGACATCGAGCAGGGCATCGGGGACGCAGCCTGTGAGTTGGTTGCCGGCAAGGTATAGTCGCCGCAGGTTGGTGAGGTTGCCGAGTTCGAGCGGTATCTCTCCCATCAGGTCATTGTAAGCGAGGTCAAGAGAATCAAGATTGCTCAGGCTACCTAGTTCGGGCAGTATTTCTCCCGTCAACTTATTGTCGTTGAAGTACATGCCTTCTAAGCTAGTGAGATTGACGAGTTCGGGCGGAACTCGGCCTGATAGGTTGTTTTCCTCAAGTTCAAGGTCGACAACGCGCTCGTCGCGGCCAGTGTCAACACCGTACCATTTTGAAAGGCGCGCGTCGGTGAGCCAGTTGTCATTGTCCTCCCAGTCGTCACCTCCTGTAGCGTTGTAAAGGGCTACGAGCGCGGCACGGTCATCGAGCGGTCCAACGCCCCTCACGGTCAGGGTGAAGTCGCCCGTGGCGGGCTGCTCGTAGGTGGTTGCCTCTACGGTGTAGTATCCGGGCTCAAGTGTTATCGATATGCGAGAGTTGAAGCTGCGACTGCTCGCGTCTATGTCGTCGTTCTCCGCAAGATAGTCGGCGTCAGCGCCGGTGCCGCTCAGCAGGAAGACGTACGGGTCGGTCTCAGATTCCAGAGCTATCGATACGTCAGACTGCCGAAGTATGCTGAAAGTGTAGTAGCGTGCGTAGGCGTCCTCACGGTTCCGTGACAGGCAGTTGCCGTTCCAGGTACCCTCGGCAGCGATTGAATCAAGCGCCTGCACGCATTCGGTCTGCGCGAAGACCACATCAGAAGCGCCATGCGGCAAGGCGAGCGCCAGCGCCATTACGAATATGAACGCCATTGGCCGGGCAATTCTCATCTAGGTATCTCACTATGATTTCTTTGCTCTATCATTATGCCAGTTTCCTGGCCTTAAGCAGACATCTCCCTGTTCCTGAGATGAGGGTTCGTATCGAGACTTCCACGTGACTCGGAAGCGTTGAGGAAGCACTTTGGGCGCGGCGCGTATCCATCGGCTGAAAGACAGCGGCGCGATGCAACAAATTGCCGTATTTTATTGCATCCGTAAGTCAGGTTGTTATCGGTGTTTGACGGCTCATCCCCTCGTCTCTTCTAGGCTCACCGCCAACCTTGGATGCGACCCTTCTGTACACAGCTGAGTGCCGCGTCCTAGTTGAGTTGACCTCGGACGGCGTAGCATTGGTGCAGACAGCAACTACGGACAGGACAGTGACCAGCCACGAGACGACAAGTCTCACCTGAGCACTTCCAAGCGTTGGGACGTTACGAGCGTCTCAGGATGCTCCAGGTCCAGGAATCCGCTTAACAGGTAAGCACCGGGAGGTACGGGCTCTCCAAGGTTGTCAACTTGCTCCCACTCGCCAATGAACTCCAGCTCCTCGCCGGGTTCCAGGGTTTCACTGTCCAGTACCGAGAGCGTGATTCCGCCACACTTCCAATTCCATACTGGATCACCGTCTGGCGTCGAGACCAAGAAGTCATGAGGAGGCCTGCCGCCGAGGGAAAAGCTGACCGGCCCATCACTTTCGTTCCGCAGCCTCAGCTTTATCTGCACAGTTTCTCCATAAGGAACTTGGTCCTCAACCTCCATTGAGTAGTCGGTGGCGCGTACGAACGCCTCGTCCGGAGGGTTCCCGTGGTCAGGATACCATCGGCTGATGTCCGGGCATCCAATCTCGATCGCAATGGCTCCCCGCGGAACACCCGTCGTCGCAATCTCCGCTTCCACTTTCTCCCGCGCCTCGCGACGTGGCCCTATGCCGATCTCAATGCGGTTGTTCACTTCGTTCAAGTCTGTGAACCAGACCCCGGGTACCTGCCAGATGACGCTGGTCACGGACTCATACCATGCGGTCAGGTCGGTCATGCTGTATTCGACCTTTGGATCGTTGAGCGTTTCGCGGCTGGCAACGCGGACGCTCCTGAACACGGCTATGGCGAGCGGCCGTTGGTTAGGCCGCAGGTTTTCTCCCACAATGCTCGGGGCGGGACCGCCTAAGCTGGGGAAGTAGACGCCGGTATAGCCTTGAGTGCGGTTAGCAGAAATGAGCAGCTTCGCTTCCAGGCCGCCGATGTCTTCGTATGAGACGAAGTATTCGTGCGCAGGATCGTCGGCCGGGTCCAAGTTCCATGCGTACCTGCCGTAGTTGAATGTCAGTCGTACTCCATCATCGCCTATCACCTCGCCCAAGTATGAATCGGTATCCGGGAGTTCACGCAGTTCCCACCCAAAAGGCAGGCGTAGAGAGAATCCCGGCTGACTCGGCCGTCCCGACACCTCCACTATTCTCCAGTCCCGCTGCGGCTGCGCATCCGCGTACGGTTGAAGGGCGTCACTGAAAGTCTGCCCGGTGTGCAAGTCGACGATGTCCCTGTCACCCAGTGGCTCTTCAAGGTAGACCCTAATGAACTCGAGGCAGTCCAATCCTCCATGGAACGGGGTGGAGAAGGCAATGACCTTGACCTGCACGTCAACATCCGTCTCCCGCGACATCAACACCCTCGGGGCTCCGTGGCAGGAATCGACGGTCAGTATGAGCGTATCCGGGGCGGCCAGCTTCACATCCCTCACGCTCACCCCGCTGCGCCATGCGCCCCCGCCGAGGTGATACCAGACCACAGAACAGGCAACGAAAACCAGCAATCCGGTCACCACGACCGCGACAATTACTGGTATGAGGCGAACCGCTGAGGACCCTGTTGGACTGGAACTGTCAGCCATAAGACTATACCCACCCTCCTGGTCATCTGATTGCATCAAACTCGATACTCTCTGAATCTTCTGCGGCAGTGAGGGAGAGAAGCGTCAGTCCTTAGAAGCATCCAGTATCAACTCGCGGACTACGAACGAGTCCCCGGACTTAAGGGCAATTCCCCACCTCTTGTCGTCGAGCGCTATCCGCTCCAAGCCACCTCCCCACTTGAAGGCCAGCCCACTGACGTTCTCTTCACATTCGGAACGATAGCAGACTGCGGTTGTTGTAGCCGTCTCGGTGTAGGGTGTTCCGTCGGGGGCTTTAGTCGGGTTCGCAACGAAATAGTAAAGCGGAATCAGATGGGCGTTCGGAACAAATATCCCTCCCGCTGTTCTTTCATCCACACTGACATCATCAGTGATTGAGTCGTAAAACTCGACCCTCTTGCCCTTCAGTCGCTCATATGAACCTGTGTTGCTTACCGTACCCAGGGCGAGAGATTCGAATGGCGTGGATTCGATCACCGTGTCGGTCCAGTCCGTAACTGAACGATACTCCAGGCGGTGCGTTTCTCTAATCTTTTGCCCGTTAATCCCCAGTCCGTCCATTTCGTACACCATCGTCAAAGCCGGCCAGTAGCTTATTTCGGGACTGGAGGCATCCCAAGGACCAAAATATAGAGCGCCCGCAACAAGTGATATCAACACTAGAGTAAGCGCAATGGCAATGAACGCATGCTTTCGAGTCAGGGCAACTGACATATTTCGCTCCCTGGGGTTGACGCATTAGAACTGGTTTGCCGATCTTGCAGCGGCTTGAAGACTGTGACAGTGTGTTCCCGTTTCAGCTTCATGCAGGTGCCTAGATGCTGACCTCATAGCTCAGTTTGTCTTCGGCAATACCTCGGCGCGGCTCTTCGATTTCATTCACAAGCAGGACATCCTTCATCCCGACATCTCTTCACTCAAGGAATACCGCGTAGACACGCCAGGGGAAATGACAGCCCTCGTGGACCAGGAGAATGTTCTCTTCGATGAATGCGTCCGGCTCAACGTGATTCGATATCTTCGTCACTTCCCCGTCTTCCAGATCATAGACGTACACACCCATGCCGTCCGGCATTATGTTCGAGAAGACATCGCAGGGCCATTCCTCGGTCCAGACCACGTAACGGTCGGAGATTTGCGGGCCGTCCGTGCTTCCCCTGCTCGGTGATGCGATCAGGCTCCTCTGACCGCTTGCAATGTCATAGAGATATACGCCGTGTTCGCCCTTTTCGTCGTATCCTCGCCATACGACATTGTCTCCGTGGATGTCGGGTGGCAATTCGGGTTCAGTAGAGTCATCGATGACCCTCGTCTCGTCGTTCGCAAAGTCGTGGAGCATAACTCTGGCGGTGTCGCCGCTCTCATCCAACCAGACTACCCTATCTCCTGAGATGCTCGGGGATCGCTGCGCTCCGGATGCCGCTTCCACAACGATTTCCTCATCAGCCGCGATGTCGTACCCATATATGTCGTAGTGGCTGCGATACTCGCCGATTTCGTTCCTGTTGTCCTGCCACACCAGCATATTGCCGTCGATGCTGAGACTGTGTCTTCGTGCTGGCACATCAGTTATGCGTCGCTCCTCGCCGGTGCTCAAGTCCATCAGGAATATGTCCACCGAGAGTCTACCGGAGCTGTTTTCCGCTCTGGAGCCGGGAATCTCGACCTGCCTGCTCCGGTCCGACCACGCGATGTAATCCCCAGAGATTACCACCTCTCTCAGATCGTGCCCGCCCTCAGTTATGCGCCTTTTGTCTCCATTCCTCACATTCACGAGAAAGATTCCCATCTCGCTCATGTTGATATCTTCTCCGCCTAATCCAACCGACAGGTCTCCGGATAAATCGGTAGGCCAGTATTCCCTGTAAGCCACGGATGCCCAGTCGAAGCCGGTCAGTTGTATAGCAACCGTCTTTAATGTCAAGGCCTGAGAGTGGTTGGATCCCAGTGAACACCCGTCCTTGCCATACTGTTGAGGATGGTCAGCAGCCTCCGCGCACACGCAGTGAGAGCTACCTTCTTCGGCTTTCCGGCTTCGAGTAACCGCTGGTAGAAATCGCGTAGCACCGGGTTGTACCGACTGGCCACCAATGCTCCCATATACAGAGTAGAGCGCACCGTAGCTCGACCGCCCCACACAGAACGTTTGCCTCGATATGGACCACTTGTATGTTGCATAAGCCCCACAGATGGGCCAATCTGTGGGGTGGGCGAGAGGGGCGCGTCGGTGACCGCTGGGTGAGCCGAGCTACTGCTCTGGACTGCACCGTGGGACAGTATGACACCCCTCTCGCCGCACTTGTCGCTCCGAACGGATACAAGGGCACCAGGCCCGCATCTGCAAGTGTGGAGGACATCAACCATTATTTCATCGGGAGGTCGAACATGGTAGTCACAGCCGGGGTTGACGTGGGCAAGGCCAGCCTGGACGTCTCAATTTATGAGGGTCCGGTGATACGATTTGACAACACGGTTAAAGGGATTGGAAAGCTGCTGAAGCACCTGAAGGCGCAGGACGTCACCGTGGCTGTGTGCGAGGCCACCGGTGGGTACGAACGAGTGCTGGTAAGCCGGCTGAGAAAGACCGAGATTGCGATGCACGTGGCCCACCCGAACCGTGTGCGCGCGTTCGCGAAGGCGTGTGGGTACGAAGCCAAGACCGACCAACGGGACGCCCAGGTGCTCTCACGGTACGGACAGGTATTTCCGGATGCACTAACACCGCAGCGTGAGCTTGAGCCAGAGCGTGAAGCGCTGCGTGACCTGCTCAGCAGGCGCCGGCAGTTTGTGCGGCAGCGAGCGCAGGAAAAGGGGCGCCTGGATAAGGGAATCACTTCTATCGCGACCAGATCTACAAAGCGTCACATCGCCTGGCTGGAAAAGGAAATAGCCCGACTGGATGTGGAGTATCAGGAGGCATTGGAGAAGTGTATCCCTTTCGCCGACCGTGCCACGCTGTACCGCACCGTGCCGGGCGTCGGGCCGCTTACCTCGGCCACATTGGTCGCCTACCTGCCGGAGCTGGGCTGTTGGGACAGTAAATCGCTGACTTCCCTGGTGGGGTTAGCTCCCTGGTCACGGGACAGCGGGAAGAAGCGGGGCAACCGTGCTATCAGAGGGGGGCGAGGCTCGGTGCGAAGTGCCCTGTACATGTGTGCTTGGTCGGTGATACGCCACGACAGCGAACTGCGCCGCTTTTATCAGAATCTCCGTCAACGGGGGAAGCCCGGCAACGTGGCGGTGGTGGCGGTCATGCGCAAGCTGCTGCTGCAGTTGAACGCGGTGGCACGTCGAGGGACACCCTGGGTCCCGAAGTCAGTACCAATCATGTCTTCTTAAACTCCGCTCAGGGCTTGACATTGAACACGGATACTGTCCCGATTGAAGGGCGCCACACCGACCAGAGCGGCGACCTGCTTGCGGTTCAGCGTGCCCAGCTCCGGCAGATACGCAAGCAGTGTCAGCGACACCTGTGGTCCCACGCCGGGAACGCTGCGCAGCAAGTCGTCCTTCTCACGCCATACAGGACTACCCTTTATCCTCTGTCGCAGGTCGGTGTCCAGGTCGTCAAGCTCCTGCTTCAGCCAACTTATATGTGCCTCGATGCGAGGGCGTACTTCCGGAGCGGCACGACTCAGGCGGTTCTTCTCCGCCACAAGGATGTTCATCACCTGCCACCTGCGCGCCAGCACGGCCCCGAGCACCTGTGTCTCGTTGTCCCGCAGGGGCCGCATCGGTGGACGCACTGCTTCCCCGAAGTGCGCCAGGACCTGAGCGTCTAACCGGTCAGTCTTTGCCAGCCGACCTGTCGACCTGGCGAAGTCCCTCACCTGGCGGGGATTGACGACAGCAACAGGCAGCGATGCCGCGGCTAGAGCTGCTACGAGGGGGAGTTCCAGACCGCCGGTGGACTCCGTAATCACGCCTGCCGGCTTGAGTTCCTTAAGTTGAGCAACCAAGTCATCGACGCCGGCTCCGTCGTAGGATACGCTCCAACTTCTTCCAGTCGGTCGTACCGCGACATCCATCCGCTCCTTGGACACATCGATGCCGACATAAGTTGGTTCCTGAGACATACTCGCCTCCTTCATACTGACTGGCCCTGCCTTGCAGATACGGGCTTGGTTAGCCCAGGCAACCGTTCGGGCTCTGTTGTAGGATGAGTGCGGCGACCCTCGCTATACAACGGTCTTTGATGACCAAGGAGCATTCGGTCTGCCGCACTCGGAACCTGCCTCGTTAAGGGATTATCCCATTACATGTCAAAGATACAAGGAGTAGGCTGCGGCTGCGGTGTCGGGGGTGGAGGGAGTGGTGTTGGTGGTCGCACCGCGACAAGAGGGGTCGCTACGTCACCCGGTGATGATCCCACCGGAGGTTGTGGCGGCAACGGGGTGGCTGGCGGCAACGGCGTAGGACTCAACTGGGATGCAGTCTGGCAAGCGGCCATTATCAGCGTACCAAGGAGCAAAGCCAGATGAGGAGCCTTTACAGGGAATATCCTGACGGCGAGCGGCTTGAAGAATTCCACAATTCTGGAATTAGCTGGCTCCTTGAATAATCGGATAGTCATTTCGGAAGAGTAGCCTGCCTTTTGTCAAGCGCGTTCTTGTTTTCCTGCACTATTCGTGCCCTGTGACGATCCAGTAAGTCAGCGGGAGGCAATCTATTGGCATCATACGTATAATCTCCGGCCCAAACTTGTCGTCTGACCTGATGCGATGGCCCTTCAGTGTGGTTAGCTCATCATACTGTGCCGCAACCATCCCCGACTCATCGAGCACCCTGAAGATGTCCCCGTCCTCCTCAACACGGTAATCTGACGGCCACAACAAGTAGTGATTGTTGATGTGCATACAGCCGTTGTGTACAGCAATCGTTCCCCGAAGTGAGTCCTTGGTATTTTCCTCCTCCTGCTTCCACCTGCCGCCATGCTGATGAAATGCCAGGGGAAGGTCAGCATTGATAATCTGCTTCACGCGCAGTAGCCGCGCATCACATTCGGGCACATATACCCCGCCCAGGTGTTCTTGAACTATGCTGCCCCGGATACGGAGTCGTTCCCCCACTCTGACAATCTTTCTGCCCCCACCATTACGCACCTCGAGCACGCCGTCTTCAATATGGCCTGTGAATCCAGCGGGCCATATAGGCACATATTTCCTACCATCCGGATAACCCAGGAGAATGCAGTCGTCTTCCAGTGTCAGGGGTTCCGATACGGACCAGTAACCATCTGCCGTATCAGGCAGAGGAGTAAATCCTCTCACTGTGGTCTTTTGCCGTCTGATGTATATGTCGGATTCCGCTACCTGGACCTTCTCGGGTTCGTCGGATTCGATGACGGTGACATCGTCACCGACCAGATAGAATGGGCCTTCGCAGCCATTGGCGAGGGATTCGGCGATTCGCCTGCCTCGGTGACGTTCCGAGTGAATCCCGTCTCCTGATAAGCGCACGTAATCGCCCACTTGCGCCACCTCTTGACCGGACCGATCAATGACTGCGACTGAAGTCTCAGTTCTCGTCCAGGAGTATCCTTCAGGCCAGACGGGTAGGAAGGAGGGAACGAAGTCCTCTCGATCACTCAGGGCAGGGTTCTCCAGAATGCGGAGACATCCGCCTTCCAGGGCGAGTTCCCCCATCTTGTGCCATCGCCCCCAGTCCGTAGCTAACGGTTCGGAGTGTAGGGGGAATACGCCAACAGTTGGTGCCGGTGCAGGGGGCGGCACTGGCACGTTGGAAGGCAGAGGCGAGACTGGTGGCATTGATGTAGGTTGCGATTTTCTCCAGTGGTGTCCCATAACATGGTGTAAAAGAGAGAGTAGGCTGGAATAAGTAGAGCCATCGCGTCATCCTTATAGGAAGTACGAGATTGAACGAAGGAGGACGACGATGGCAAGAGACAGTATTGATCTTTTGGAGCTACTGCGCAAGCAGGGCATGGATGGAGACGTGGACTTTCTACGGGAGGCGGTGAGAGTGCTTACGGATGCGCTGATGGACGCCGAAGTCACAGCGAGGATCGGCGCCGAGCGCGGTGAACGCAGCCCCGACCGGTTGACGTACCGCAATGGTTACCGCACTCGCCAGTGGGACACCAGGGTGGGCACGATGGAGTTGCGCATACCGAAACTGAGAGAGGGGAGCTACTTCCCGAGCCTGCTTGAACCACGGAGCCGGAGCGAGAAGGCGCTGCTGGCGGTGGTGCAGCAAGCATACGTGGAGGGAGTGTCGACGAGGAGAGTGGACGACCTGGTGAAGGCGCTGGGGTGCGATGGCATCTCAAAGAGCCAGGTGTCGCGTATCTGCGGGGAGCTCGACCGTGTGGTGGATAGCTTCCTGGAGCGTCCCCTGGACGGGGGACCGTACTGCTACTTGTGGCTGGACGCGCTGAACCAGAAGGTGCGTGAAGAAGGCAGGATAGTCAACGTGAGCGTGGTGGTGGCGACCGCGGTGAACGCGGAGGGCAAGCGTGAGATCGTGGGTATGGACGTGGGAACGAGCGAGGATGGAGCGTTCTGGCTGAGCTTCTTGCGCTCTCTTGTGGCGCGAGGTCTGTCCGGCGTGGAACTGGTCACATCGGACGCTCACCAGGGGCTTAGGGACGCCATAGCCACGGTGTTCAGCGGTGCGAGTTGGCAGAGATGTCGCACCCACTTCATGACGAACCTACTCACCAAGGTGCCCAGGAGCGCTCAGCTCTGGGTCGCGACTATGGTGCGTACGATCTACCAGCAGCCGTCAGCTGCGGAGGTGCATATCCAGCACGGGAAGGTGGTCGAGCAGCTTGCCGAGCGCTTCCCGCAGGCTGCATCGATGCTGGATGAGGCCGGAGCGGACGTTCTGTCGTTCACCGGCTTCCCACCAGCACACTGGAAGCAGGTGTGGTCGAACAATCCCCAGGAGAGGCTGAACAAGGAGATCAGGCGCAGGACAGATGTGGTGGGCATCTTCCCGAACCGGCCGGCGGTGCGCCGGCTCATCGGAGCGGTACTTGCTGAACAGCACGACGAGTGGGCAGTCGGTCGTCGCTACCTGACACCCGGTGTGACAACGAAGCAAGAGGCGCTACCGGAGGTCTCGCTGACACGAACTGCCGCGGCTTGAGCAACATCAACAGGATGACGATCTTTTACACCACATGGCGGGACTTGACCTACCACGGCACGGACCTCGATGACAGCGACTTGCCCGTCGGAGTGCGCTGGGGCGTAGGCGGAGCCATCGCCCAGAAGTTCGCTCAGGAGGGCTTCCTCACCGTGCTGACCACCCGCACCGCCGCAAACGCCGCTGCGCTGCAGGCAGCGATCGGGGAACAGGGCGGCGAGAGCATCATCGTCGAGCTTGACCTTGCGGATCGAGACTCCATATCCAATGCGTTCGCCCAGATTCGGGAGCAAACAGGCGACCCGGACGTCCTGGTTTACAACGCAGTCTATCTTGAGGGGCGCGACCTTCCGCCGGAAAAGGAACTGCTGGAACACATCCCCTTCGAGATGTTCGAGACCGCGCAGCACATATCCAGCAGCGGCCCCTTCCTCGTCGCCAAGGAAACGCTGCCCTCCATGCGCGAGCGCGGCGAAGGCTCTTTCCTGATATCCAACAACTCGTCATCTCGACTTTGTACATCAGAGTAATCGAAGCAAGCAGATATACAGACGCTCAGGCTGCGTAGGCAAGGGAATCCACAAGACGATTGAATAGAGGCAGAGGGACTTTCGCCACATCAGACTCGGACGGGGATGTGGATAAAGTCTGAGAAGCGAACCACAGGTGCCGGCGCACCAGCGCGATCGCATCGATGAAAGTGGATTCGCACTTGGCATACCAGGCGCACGAACGCAGGGCAACCGGGCGTTCGTGCCGCAGCAACCCGGCGGCGAGAGTAACCCAGGAGAACAGTCCCAGCAGCAACGGAGTGGTGCGAGAGATAGCCTTGTCGGACCACTGGCGCTGAGTCTCTACTCCAAGGTGGGCGCGTACCTCCTGGAAGGTGACCTCGATGCGCCAGCGCAGCAGAAACCATTGGACGATCTGAAGGGGATCGGCCTCAGTATCGGTGCAGACCAGTGCCTGAGTCCTCATCTGGCAGAGCGGGTCTCTGATTAGCACCCATCTGATGTGTACGGGAGGTCGTCCCCAGCGATACCAGACTGCGGTCTCGGATGTAATCTCCAGTGCGCGCGCCGGTCCGTCCTTCCAGGGCACAGATACCCGGGTCCAGGACACATCGGGGTTGTCCAGGAGTTCGATGGGAGAGGGCAGTCGCTGTCCCTTCAGGCGTGGTCTACCTATCTGACCGGGCATTCTGGGTGGAGCGGGCTCGAAGAGCGCAGCATCAAGCCTGAGTCCGCTGATGAAGGTGACTGGCTGGCGCAGGGACTGGCAGCTGTGCAGGAGTTCGAGAGCCGCGTATCCCATGTCAGTCACGACGACTATGCGCCGGTCTGGCAGCCAGCGGCGCAGTTGGATAATCATCTGTCGTGCCCAATCTGTGATCTTCTTGTGTGGGCGTCCCACCTTCTGATGATAGCTCTCTGCCGGAGCCAGTGCAGTCATAACGGGCAGTGCCCACGTGCGATTCGCCCAGGGGATATGCGCCAGCCACATCAGGCTGACCCAGCGCAGTCCGCTCGCCCTCACCAGGTGGGACTCGCTTGAGCGCACGGCGTCTCGGAACACTCCCTTGGCGCTGATGCGACTGCCGCGTCTGCGTTCCAGCGTCTCGTCTATCCCGAA
Organism: Dehalococcoidia bacterium; assembly: GCA_965222145.1. GTDB lineage: Bacteria > Chloroflexota > Dehalococcoidia > Lucifugimonadales > JADFKI01 > Bin90. The sequence continues at coordinate 1,660,187 of CBDCTG010000001.1, forward strand.
CACCAGTGGTTCCCCATCCTGTGCAAGATGCTCGATGAGCAGCATAAGCAAGACACGGCTCATCTGCAGCGGGGACCAGACAGCTCGGTTGAGCACCTGATGATACTTCGCGAAGCCGGCATCGTCGCTGAGACCCATTACGCGCAGGGCTGACGTGACAGTGCGCTTGCGCGGGGCGAGGATGGCGCCGACGAGCAGTAGTTGCGCCTTTGACCAGGTTCTATCTCGAAAGAGAGTTGAGAATGGTTGGAGTACGGATATAATGGCATCGGGCAGGGTGAGCATAACCGGACCTTCTTGATGGGGTGGTTCGGTCATCTTACCCTGTTCTTATATCTTGTCTATACTCCGTATGAAATGTGCAAAGTCGAGGGAAGGGCCGCGTGGGAAAAAGCGTTACACGGGGCAATCGCTCTACTACCCGAGAGTGCTGATGCGCACGCTCGCGCAGGCCCTCACCGAGGAGTATTCGGAGTACGGCGTCCATGTCGCCAACGTGGTCATCGACGGCACCATCGACTCTCCCGGCACACGCGCGATGCCGCGCTCGCAGCAGAACCCCGAGCTGCTCATCAACCCCGTCAAGATCGCCGAGGCGTTCTACTACCTGCACACCCAGGACAAGTCCTGCTGGACTCACGAACTCCAGCTGACGCCGTATCCGGTGAAGCCGAGCTTTTGACGCCTGCTGCCCGCCGGGCAGACGCAGAAGGTTCTGACATGCTAAGATCACGTAGAAGAAAGGCTGGTCTATGTTCAAACTGATTGCACCGCGAGACCTGGCACCGATCCCTGCCATCGCAGCCGCGGCTTTCGTGGCCTTGGCCATTTTTGCATGGACAGAGAGGACTGTCCTCGTTGACCCAGAGAGGATGTCGGTTCCCTATTGGCCCTGGAAGCTGTGGCAAATCGGCCCGTTGCTGATTGGGTTCGGTGGCGTCTGGTGGGTCTGGTTGAGCACCCGCCGAATCCCCTGGGTGCGCAGTCTAGCGCTGGGCATATTAGCCCTGGTGGTGTTCGGCAATGCATACACGAACCTGTTCGGCGACTATTAGGGCGACGTGTGGCGTACCGTCAATCCGCTGTTCATCGGCTCCTCGAGCGTGGCGGCAGTGGCGCTCTGGCGCTCTGGACACACTGCGGGGCGAGTGGGCGCGGCGGTTGCGGTGGCGCTAGGCGCCCTGGTTTTCGTCAATGGATACTTCGTCAACAACGGGGTTCTCTGGCAGATACTGGACCCGCTGCGAATGCTTACGAACCTGTCTTGGGCCGCCGGCGCCATCCATGCCAACGTCTCCACACCCGAAAGTGGCGAGTCTTCAGACGATGGCTAGCCGCGCCGTCGTGCCCCAGCCGAGAGCCTGCCGGCAGGGTTGGCGATACCCTCGTCGTTGAGTGTACGGGTGATGTCCAGAACGACGGCTCTCTACTGCTCCTTGGCGTCCAGGATGTCCTTTGCCACAACTCGCGCCTCGTCCAGATTGTCAACGAATCGCTCACTGGGAACGCTCTTGAGAACATTCAGGGAGTTGAACATCTTGGCAACGGGTTCGGAGAGGCCCATCACAATGCATTCGCCGCCTTCTTCGTATGCCGTTTGGATGAGTCTCTCTATCACTTAGCCCGAATCCACCGAAGGACGTGGATGGACGGTGTGAGGACAGCGGAAGTGGGTGAGGGAATTAAAGGCGATGCGATCCGGCCTCGAATTCGGCTAGACAAGAGGTTGGCGAGCGGTCTGTGGGCGCTTTTGGGGGCACCGATGGTGGCCTCTGGAGGCTGTGGTGAACGAGAAGGCGAGAGATTACGCAGCAGGAGACACTCGCGGAGCGGTGTGGCGCGAGTTGGCGGGGAGATTGGGTCAGTGGGCGACGTGTCGTCAGGTTGAGAGTGGAATGGCTCGCAGCCAAGCCAGTGCACGACCGAACTGCGTTTTCCAAGGCCAGGCCTGCGGGAGATGCAGGGTGAGACGGCGAGCCGAGCGGGTGAGTCGTCCGGCGAGAGAGAAGAAGCGTCGTCTGAGGGTCTTGGTGGTTGCCACCGACTCGCCCAGGCCGATGCGCGTTGTCCAGCGAGCCAGGTTGTGGGCCATGACCTGGACCGCCAGCCAGGCGGCGTTGGCGGCGAAACGGCCCTAGGGCAGATGGTTCAGTCCCACACCGTACTTCAGGTCTCGGATGGCATTCTCGACCTCGGCGTGTCGGCGGTGATCAGCCTCCAGTTGGAGGGTCTCCCCATCCCGGTCGGTGATGAAGGCGTGATAGTCGTAGGTGTCGAAGAGAGCCAGTTGGGACCCAGGGGTGGGCTTCACTCTGCGCACGATGAGCCGAACCGGCGCGGCGTCGGGCTTGCTCTCGAAGGGTACATACGTGGTCTCGGCCACATCGGCGGCGCCCTCCATCCAGTAGGGTATGGGTGTCCAGTCTGTCTCTGGTATGGCCTCGATGAGATTGCGCAGTCGGGGGTGCTGTCGGATGGTGATGGAGAAGCGGACAGCCATCTTGCGACAGACGGCAACGATGGTGTGGGCATAGAAGCCGCTGTCAGCCCGCACGGTGAGCGCTCCCGTGGCTCCGGCGTAGCGCACTCGCGCCACCGTCTCCCGTAGGAAGTTGGCTGCGCCCCGGGCGGTGTTGGCTCGGCCCTTGCGCAGTCGTGCCATCAGCACGTCGCCGGTTCCTGAGGCAACGGCCAGCAGCGGATGATAGCCCCGCTGGCCGGTGTAGTTGTGATGGCGCGCTCCCTCCTTTGCCAGTCCATAGGTCTCGCAGACCGTGGAGTCCAGGTCGATCGTCAGAGGCGAGTCCTCCGGGCCTGCCCCGGCGTCCCAGGCCCGTGCCAGCAGTTCCCGGCTCACTCGGTCCAGTTGTCGCACATGTCCCCACCGAAAGCTGCGCAGGAAGGTCCCCAGCGTGGACGGCGCCTTGACTACACAGCCCAGCACCCGCCCGGTCCCACCCGCCCGCAACACGTCCGCGTCGTCGATGCAGTATCCGATGCTCCTTGTATCTTTGACATGTAATGGGATAATCCCTTAACGAGGCAGGTTCCGAGTGCGGCAGACCGAATGCTCCTTGGTCATCAAAGACCGTTGTATAGCGAGGGTCGCCGCACTCATCCTACAACAGAGCCCGAACGGTTGCCTGGGCTAACCAAGCCCGTATCTGCAAGGCAGGGCCAGTCAGTATGAAGGAGGCGAGTATGTCTCAGGAACCAACTTATGTCGGCATCGATGTGTCCAAGGAGCGGATGGATGTCGCGGTACGACCGACTGGAAGAAGTTGGAGCGTATCCTACGACGGAGCCGGCGTCGATGACTTGGTTGCTCAACTTAAGGAACTCAAGCCGGCAGGCGTGATTACGGAGTCCACCGGCGGTCTGGAACTCCCCCTCGTAGCAGCTCTAGCCGCGGCATCGCTGCCTGTTGCTGTCGTCAATCCCCGCCAGGTGAGGGACTTCGCCAGGTCGACAGGTCGGCTGGCAAAGACTGACCGGTTAGACGCTCAGGTCCTGGCGCACTTCGGGGAAGCAGTGCGTCCACCGATGCGGCCCCTGCGGGACAACGAGACACAGGTGCTCGGGGCCGTGCTGGCGCGCAGGTGGCAGGTGATGAACATCCTTGTGGCGGAGAAGAACCGCCTGAGTCGTGCCGCTCCGGAAGTACGCCCTCGCATCGAGGCACATATAAGTTGGCTGAAGCAGGAGCTTGACGACCTGGACACCGACCTGCGACAGAGGATAAAGGGTAGTCCTGTATGGCGTGAGAAGGACGACTTGCTGCGCAGCGTTCCCGGCGTGGGACCACAGGTGTCGCTGACACTGCTTGCGTATCTGCCGGAGCTGGGCACGCTGAACCGCAAGCAGGTCGCCGCTCTGGTCGGTGTTGCACCCTTCAATCGGGACAGTATCCGTGTTCAATGTCAAGCCCTGAGCGGAGTTTAAGAAGACATGATTGGTACTGACTTCGGGACCCAGGGTGTCCCTCGACGTGCCACCGCGTTCAACTGCAGCAGCAGCTTGCGCATGACCGCCACCACCGCCACGTTGCCGGGCTTCCCCCGTTGACGGAGATTCTGATAAAAGCGGCGCAGTTCGCTGTCGTGGCGTATCACCGACCAAGCACACATGTACAGGGCACTTCGCACCGAGCCTCGCCCCCCTCTGATAGCACGGTTGCCCCGCTTCTTCCCGCTGTCCCGTGACCAGGGAGCTAACCCCACCAGGGAAGTCAGCGATTTACTGTCCCAACAGCCCAGCTCCGGCAGGTAGGCGACCAATGTGGCCGAGGTAAGCGGCCCGACGCCCGGCACGGTGCGGTACAGCGTGGCACGGTCGGCGAAAGGGATACACTTCTCCAATGCCTCCTGATACTCCACATCCAGTCGGGCTATTTCCTTTTCCAGCCAGGCGATGTGACGCTTTGTAGATCTGGTCGCGATAGAAGTGATTCCCTTATCCAGGCGCCCCTTTTCCTGCGCTCGCTGCCGCACAAACTGCCGGCGCCTGCTGAGCAGGTCACGCAGCGCTTCACGCTCTGGCTCAAGCTCACGCTGCGGTGTTAGTGCATCCGGAAATACCTGTCCGTACCGTGAGAGCACCTGGGCGTCCCGTTGGTCGGTCTTGGCTTCGTACCCACACGCCTTCGCGAACGCGCGCACACGGTTCGGGTGGGCCACGTGCATCGCAATCTCGGTCTTTCTCAGCCGGCTTACCAGCACTCGTTCGTACCCACCGGTGGCCTCGCACACAGCCACGGTGACGTCCTGCGCCTTCAGGTGCTTCAGCAGCTTTCCAATCCCTTTAACCGTGTTGTCAAATCGTATCACCGGACCCTCATAAATTGAGACGTCCAGGCTGGCCTTGCCCACGTCAACCCCGGCTGTGACTACCATGTTCGACCTCCCGATGAAATAATGGTTGATGTCCTCCACACTTGCAGATGCGGGCCTGGTGCCCTTGTATCCGTTCGGAGCGACAAGTGCGGCGAGAGGGGTGTCATACTGTCCCACGGTGCAGTCCAGAGCAGTAGCTCGGCTCACCCAGCGGTCACCGACGCGCCCCTCTCGCCCACCCCACAGATTGGCCCATCTGTGGGGCTTATGCAACATACAAGTGGTCCATATCGAGGCAAACGTTCTGTGTGGGGCGGTCGAGCTACAGTGCGCTCTACTCTGTATATGGGAGCATTGGTGGCCAGTCGGTTCAACCCGGTACTACGCGATTTCTACCAGCGGTTACTCGAAGCCGGAAAGCCGAAGAAGGTAGCTCTCACTGCGTGTGCGCGGAAGCTGCTGACCATCCTCAACAGTATGGCAAGGACGGGTGTTCACTGGGATCCAACCACTCTCAGGCCTTGACATTAAAGACGGTTGCTATACATATCAAGCGGCTTTAACGAGTATCTGGTTTGGCTTGCGGATGATCGAGTAGACTTCACGGGCGACATAGCGTTTAAGGCAACGGATGACTTCGACCTTGCTCATTCCTTCTGCGGTTCGTCGGCGCAGGTACGCCCGCGTCCTCAGATCGTGGCGTAGCCTGACGACGACGATGCGGTATAACGCCGCGTTGGCCTGGCGGTCGCCACCGCGGTTAAGTCGATGCCGGTTGGTCCTGCCGGATGACGCCGGTATAGGATTTACCCCGCACAGCGATGCGAAGGCAGCTTCGGAGTTGAGACGATCGGGGTTGCTACCGGCGGCGATCAGCAGCGCCGCAGCCGTGTCGGATCCCACACCAAAGGCTTCGACCAGCGCCGGTGCCATGGCCTGTATGAGTCGTTCAAGTTCGGCCTTCAGGTCCTGGATCTCCCTGCTGAGCTGACGGTAGCGACAGGCAAGCGAACGAAGTGCGTACTTGGCCGCTGCGGTTGGACTGTCCAGACGACCGGGGCGGAAGCTTCCGCATCGTTTGACAAGAGCGCTGGTGCCCAGGCCATCGAGCTTTTCCCGAAGCTCAGCGGGAGCTGTGACAACCAGTGCCTTCATCTGGTTGACAGTCTGGGTGCGAGCCTTTACGGCCGAGTTCTTCGTACTCTTGAGCATGCGGATCATCTCTACTTCACCCTCGCCAGACTTGGGTGTCGCGTCGGCGACGCCTGCAAGCACTGAGCGCGCTGCCATCTCAGCATCAGTGAGGTCGCTCTTCCCTTTTCGATAGCGGACAGATCGATCCGGCCTGTTTACCTCGAGGACCTTATACCCACGATCGGCTAGGAAGCGTGCGAGCCCGGCACCGTAGGAACCTGTGCCCTCAACTCCGAACGCGTGGACCTGTCCCAGATCGCGCGACCACTGTTCGAGCTGCTCGTACCCGCAGGTGGCAACGGGCACATGCTTCTCGCCAAGTCGGACACCCCGCCCATCAATGGCCACCGCCACATGCTGGTCCTTATGTGTGTCTACTCCGATGATAACCTGAACGGCACGACTGCCGATGTAACTGACGTCTGTTGTCATCTCTGCCTCCTGTGGTGGGTGGTAGGACATAGGCTGAGTGAGCGGACAAAACTGCGATGGGACTCTACGTCACGCTCCTATGAGGTCACTGCTCGCCTCAGCGGTTCCTGGTGGCCACCCAGAGAGCGGATCGACAGATCGGATAGAAGGCATCTGAGCCAGTGTTAAATTAGGTCAGATCCAATCCTGGGTGGCCCATGAGGTATTATCGCAGTGTTGAATGTCAAGCCATAAGCGGAGTTTAAGAAGACATGATTGGGACTGACTTCGGGACCCAAGGTGTCCCTCGACGTGCCACCGCGTTCAACTGCAGCAGCAGCTTGCGCATAACCGCCACGACTGCCACGTTGCCGGGCTTCCCACGTTGACGAAGATTCTGATAAAAGCCGCGCAGTTCAATGTCGTGGCGTATCACCGACCAAGCACACAGGTACAGGGCACTCCGCACCGAGCCTCGCCCTCCCCTGATAGCACGGTTGCCCCGCTTCTTCCCGCTATCCCGTGACCAGGGAGCTAGCCCCACCAGGGAAGTCAGCGATTTACTGTCCCAACAGCCCAGTTCCGGCAGGTAGGCGACCAGTGTGGCCGAGGTAAGCGGCCCGACGCCCGGCACGGTGCGATACAGCGCGGCGCGGTCGGCGAAAGGGATACACTTCTTCAGCGCCTCCTGATATTCCACATCCAGTAGGGCTATCTCCTTTTCCAGCCAGGCGATGTGACGCTTTGTCGATCTGGTCGCGATAGAAGTAATTCCCTTATCCAGGCGCCCCTTTTCCTGCACTCGCTGCCGCACAAACTGCCGGCGCCTGTTGAGCAGGTCACGCAGCGCTTCACGCTCTGGCTCCGACTCGCGCTGCGGTGTTAGTGCATCCAGAAATACCTGTCCGTATCGTGAGAGCACCTGGGCGTCCCGCGGGTCGGTCTTGGCTTCGTAGCCACACGCTTTCGCGAACGCGCGCACACGGTTCGGGTGAGCCACGTGCATCGCAATCTCGGTCTTTCTCAAACGGGTTACCAGCACTCGTTCGTACCCACCGGTGGCCTCACACACAGCCACGGTAGCGTCCTGCGCCTTCAGGTGCCTCAGCAGCTTTCCAATCCCTTTTTCCGTGTTGTCAAACCGTATCACCGGACCCTCAGATATCGAGACGTCCAGACTGGCCTTGCCCACGTCAACTCCGGCTATGACTACCATGTTCGACCTCCCGATGAGATAATGATTGATGTCCTCCACACTTGTAGATGCGGGCCTTGTGCCCTTGTATCCGTTCGGAGCGACAAGTACGGCGAGGGGGGTGTCATACTGCATAACGGTGCAGTCCAGATCAGTAGCCTGGCTCACCCAGTCGCTCACGACGCGCCCCTCTCACCCAACCCACAAATTGACACATTTGCAGGTCAAATACAATACAAGTCGCCACCGGCCAGAGCCGACGCCACCAGGGTCAGTATCTTGTCTCCCGCATTCGCCTGCCCCAGCGCATCCCCCAGATCAAGGTGGCTGTCAACCAGTTGCCCCAGAGCTAGTCGATGGGCGAGGGTGACCGGCAGGATCAGCCCGGCATTGGCCACCAGGCGGTGATCGTCGAAGGCTACTTGGATGCGGTCAGGGTGGTTACGTGGTAGCATCTATTGAGTGCTCCTTTTCTGTGACAGGTTTTGTGTTGTAAAATCATTATCTCAGATTCAGAGGTGCACCCTTTTGCTTCTTCAGGAGGCCTCTCACACGCCCCCTTCGGTGGATTGGGGCTTATGGGCTATCCGGGATCGGAACATTCTTGACTGAAGCAACAGACCGATAAAATTGGTTGATGCGAACCAGCGTGTCCAGTGATCGATGAAAGTATGTAGCCGCCAATTTGCAAGGGTGACGGCATGCTGCACCTTTTTGCTGTATGGGGGATTGCCTTGAAGACTATCTCAAAGTGCAAAGTTACAGGAAGATATTTCGGGCTGACTTGTTCAGTAGCCCTGGCAATGGCGCTGCTTTTCATACTATTGGCAGTGGGCGATACGGGTCGTGTGCAGGCGCAGACGACGGGTGACTGCTCAAATGGTGTCGCAGTTGCCCAACCCAGCGCTAATCCTGGGCTGGTATCTGATTGCGAAGCACTGCTCGCGGCACGAGACACCTTAGCCGGGAATACGTCCTTGAATTGGTCTGCTGATGTAAACATAAGGGCATGGGACGGCGTCTTTGTCGATTCCCTTCTAAATCGTGTGGTCGCACTAGACTTGTCAGCGACTCTCGATTCTGAGGGTAAGGCGTTAACCGGTCAGCTTCCACCAGAATTGGGCAGACTGACTTACCTGGAAACCATTTTCCTGGGTAATCCGAACACCGTGTGCAATTCCGAAGGCGATGAATGTCGAGAAGTTGATGAACGCGAGCACCACCGACTGACGGGACCCATTCCTGCTGAACTGGGCAACCTGTCAAACTTGGAGCGGTTGTGGCTGTTTGACAATCAGTTGACTGGGGAGATTCCCCCTGAATTAGGCAACCTCGCCAATCTGGAAGTGCTTTGGCTAAATAGCAATAATTTGAGCGGTGATATACCTGCCGAACTGGGCGACCTTTCCAACCTGGAAGAGCTCCTCCTAAGCGACAATAATTTAAGTGGGGAAATACCTGCTGAACTGGGCGGCCTGTCCAACTTGGAGTGGTTGTGGCTGTCCGGGAATCAGTTGACAGGCTGTATTCCGAGCGACTTGGGCGATGTACAAGATAACGACCTAGACGAACTTGGCTTGCCATTCTGCGGCAGCCTCGTGACGCCTTCGCCGACCCCGGAACCAACTCCTGAGCCCACACCTATACCGACCCCATCGCCAACAGCCACTCCTGAACCTGCACCTACGCCTGAGCCGCCAGCGGATAGCTGCGTGAGTGCGGTGAGTGGCAACGGCGCCATCAGTGGCAGCTGGGACAGCGACTGCGCCTCTGAGGACAGGTCTGGAAGCTATGCAAGCTACCACACCTTCACACTGACGGAGTCTGCAAATGTAACCATCGCGGCAGAGTCCGGCGTGGACACCTACCTGAACTTGCTTGAGGGAGCCGGTCGGGAAGGTACGATACTACACTACAACGACGATCACGACAGCTCCGAGTTCACTCTCGCGTCAAGCACTGACTCCGGAATATCGGAGACTCTTTCAGCCGGCACGTACACAATAGAGGTGACGACGTATGATGCAGGTGAGACAGGTGAATTCACGCTGACCATCAGCGGGCTGCCTGCTGCCATTACTCCCACACCGGAACCATCGCCTACGCCAGGCCCATCGCCTGAACCCACACCGACACCATCGCCAACACCTGAGCCGCCGGCGGACGAGTGCACGGCTACGGTGAGTGGTGACGGCACCATCACAGGCAGTTGGGAAATCAACTGTGCCTCTGAGGGCAGGAGCGGCAGCTATGCGAGCTACTACCCCTTCACGCTCACCGAGTCTGCCGATGTGACCATCACAGTAGAATCCAGTGTGGACACCTACCTGTTCCTGCGTCAGGGTGACGGTCGAGACGGCAGTGTGGTGGATGAGAACGATGACCACGACACCTCCGACTTCAGTCTCGCTTCGACCACTGATTCCGGCATATCGGAGAGTCTGGAAGCCGGCAGTTACACGATAGAGGTGACGACGTACACCGCGGGAGAGACGGGTGAGTTCACGCTGACCATCGGTGGCCTGCCCGCTGCTGTTACTCTCACACCGACGCCGGAACCTACACCTACACCGACCCCATCGCCTACTGCGACGCCAGAACCCACACCTACGCCTGTGGATGAGTGTGTTGAGGCGGTGAGTGGCAATGGCGCGACCACCGGGAACTGGAGCAGCGACTGCGCCTCAGAGGGCAGGGACGGCAACTATGCAAGCTACTACACCTTCACACTTGCGGAGTCTGCCGATGTGACCATAACGGCGGAGTCCGGTGTGGACACCTACCTGTACCTGCGTGAGGGTGACGGTCGGGACGGGACAGTGCTGCACGAGAACGATGACCACGACACCTCCGAGTTCGCTCTCGCGGCGAGTACTGACTCAGGTATATCCGCAAGTCTTTCCGCCGGCAGTTACACGATAGAAGTGACTACCTATGATGCGGAAGAGACTGGCGATTTCACGCTGACCATCAGTGGCCTGCCTGCTGCAGTTACTCCGACGCCTACCATAACCATCGCTTTTGGTGACCTGAACTGGCCGAGTGTAAGGCTTCAGACCCGGATAGCCCAGTACATCGCCGAGATGGGCTACGGTTACTCGACCAGTGTAGAATCTGGTACCGCGCGGCCTCTTTTCCAGGCACTGCGTGCAGGCAACATCGATGTACTGATGGAAGTCTGGCTGCCCAACCAGGAAGAGGACTGGGAAGAGGCTCTGGCAGAGGGGGCCGTCTCCTCACCTGGCAGAAGCCTTGGCACCGACTGGCAGTCAGCATTCGTCATTCCCAAGTACCTGCAGGAGCAGTATCCAGATCTGGACAGCGTCGAGGACCTGAAGGAAGAGCAGTACAGGTCGCTGTTTGCCACTGATGAGACGGATGGCAAAGCCCGCCTAGTGTCATGTGTCATCGGCTGGCAATGCGAGGGAGTGAACGCCAAGCAGATCGAAGGTTACGGTCTGTCGGAACATGTGCATATCGTGAATCCAGCCAGTGGGTATGCCCTCTCTGCGGACCTCACAGAAGCCTATGAGAATGAAGAGCCCTGGCTGGGTTACCAGTGGGGCACGAGCGACACCGCACTGCTGCTTGATCTGGTGCGCCTGGAGGAGCCTGCACACAGCGATGAGTGCTGGGCAACCACAATGGCCTGTGCGTATGAAGACTCCACGGTACTGGTCGCGGTCAATGCCGAGTTGCCGGACTCCGCTCCCGATTTCGTGGATGTGCTGACGGAATGGGACTTCAACGTAGATGGAGTCTATAAACCCGTATTCCGATGGCAAGCGGACAACCCTGACGCCAACACGAAAGATGCCGCTCTGTGGTGGTTGCGGGGGAATAATGACGTTTGGACTGAGTGGGTTACTGCGGACGCAAGTGCCGCGATACAGGAATCTCTGGACAGTGACGAGATCCCCGACGGTTGGCCGGAAGCGCCCAGCATAACTCCAGAGCCCACACCGACGCCAACGCCAACGCCTGAGCCGCCAGCGGACAGTTGCGTGGGAACGGTGAGTGGCAATGGCACTACCACTGGGAACTGGAGCAGCGACTGCGCGTCCGAGGGCAGGAGCGGCAGCTATGCAAGCTACCACACTTTCACACTCACGGAGACTGCCGATGTGACCATAACGGCAGAGTCCGGTGTGGATACATACCTGTTCCTGCGTGAGGGCGCCGGTCGGGACGGAAGCGTAGTGGACGAGAACGATGACCACGACACTTCGGAGTTCAGTCTCGCTTCGACCACGGATTCGGGCATATCGGAGAGTCTGGACGCTGGCAGTTACACGATAGAGGTGACGACGTACACCGCGGGAGAGACGGGTGAGTTCACGCTGACCATCAGTGGGCTGCCTGCAGCCCTCACGCCGCAGCCCTCGATGGATAGAGCCGCCTTGGTCGCTCTGTACAACGCCACCAACGGAGACAATTGGACGGACAAAGAGAACTGGCTAAGCGACGAACCTTTGGGTGAGTGGCAGGGCGTAACTACGGATGACGATGGGCGCGTAACTCAGATAAGGCTATGGGAAAACAACCTGATAGGTTCGATTCCGGCCGATCTGGGCAATTTGACCAGCCTTCAGCGATTGGGTCTGTGGAGCAATGATCTAAGTGGCGAGATACCTTCGGAGTTGGGTAATCTGTCGAGCCTGGAGCAGATGTCCCTTGACGACAATCAGTTGAGCGGTGAGATACCTGCGGAATTGGGCAATCTGTCTAACCTGTCGGAACTTTACCTGTATGAGAACCAGTTAAGCGGCGGAATACCCACTGAGTTAGGGAGACTAACCGAATTGACTGGGCTATACCTGCGGGGAAACCAATTGAACGGCGAGATACCCGCTGAACTGGGCAACCTAGCAAATCTGAGATTGTTAACCCTCTCTAATAACCAGTTAAGCGGCGGAATACCCACTGAGTTAGGGAGACTAACCGAATTGACTGGGCTATACCTGCGGAGAAACCAATTGAGCGGCGAGATACCCTCAGAGTTTGGTAGATTATCGAACTTAAACAGCCTGCGCCTCGAAGAAAATCAGTTGAGTGGTGAGATTCCTTCTGAGCTATTAGCTCTGCCCGATTTGGAGATCATGACCCTTTGGGGGAATCAGTTCCACGGCGATATATTGACGCACTCTTCGGATAGAAATGCTCTCACCAGTCTCTACAATGCAACCAGCGGTGCAGGGTGGACGGTTACTTGCAGAACCTAAATTCATTTATATTTATTCACTGTTATTGTATAATATATTCATGAGATACGTTCCTTCCAGAGAGGCAAGTCGCATGCTTGGCGTGCATCCACAGACACTCAGAACGTGGGCGCGTGAAGGTCGCATTGACCATATCCTGACCGAAGGCAACCAGCGCAGATACGATGTCGATTCATACCTTGGACAATCAAGACCAGCTCAGACCGTCTGCTACTGCCGCGTCTCCTCCAAGAAGCAGTCAGCCGACCTCGACAGACAGGTTGCCTTCATGCGAGAGCGATATCCTGACGCCGAGATCATCAGGGACGTCGGCTCCGGGCTCAACTTCAGGCGCAAAGGTCTTCTTGCCATACTGGAGCGACTACACCAGGGAGATAAGCTCCGTATTGTGGTCGCCTACCGAGACCGTCTTGCGCGGTTTGGGACGGAACTCATCGAGACGCTGCTCGAACGCAACGGCGGGGAGCTCGTGGTTCTCAATCAGCGAGACCTCAGCCCCGAGGAAGAGCTCACGACTGACCTTCTCGCCATCCTCACTGTCTTCGGCGCTCGTGTCAACGGACTGCGGCGATACCGTAAGGAAATCGCGCAAGATAAGGCTCTACCCGGACGCGCGCCAGAGAGCTGAGCTGCGCCGCTGGTTCGGCGCTGCCAGGTACGCCTACAACCAGGCCGTGGAGCTGCTGTCCTCAGAAGACGCCCCGAAGGCCGTCAAGCGTGAAGTGAGGAATCACATTCTGCCGAAGCTTCCGCCCTGGCACAGGAGCGCGCCACGCGAGGTGCTGGTGGGAGCTGTCTTCGATGCCTGTCGTGCGGTCAGTACGGCCAAGAAGTTCAACGCGCAACTTGCCAGAGACAAGGTGCGATTCCGTTCCCGCAAGAACCCCAGACAGACCTTCACGGTGCAGGCGAACTGCGTGTCTGACCTCGGTATCTACCGCAGCAAGCTCGGCGATATGCGGATGGCCGAGAAGCTGCCCGTCCCCGAGAACAGAAACATCTGCCGCCTTTCATTGAAATATGGACAGTACCACATGGCCGTGCGCTACGACGAGAAGCTGCCGCCACAGCGCGAGAACCAAGCGCGGGTGGTGGCTCTCGATCCCGGAGTGCGCTCGTTCCTGACGTGGTACTGTGCCGAGTCTGTGGGCAAGATAGGCGAGGGAGCGTTCTTCAGGATACAGAGGCTCTGCGAGAGGCTCGACGACCTGCTGAGCCGCGCTCAGAAATCTCCATCGAGGAAACGCAGGAACATGCGCCGTGCTGCCGGCAGGATGCGGCTCAGGATAGAGAACCTGGTACAGGAGCTGCACAGGCAGGCAGCGAGGTTCCTTGTGAATAGCTTCGATGTCATACTGCTGCCGACTTTCGAGACGTCGGAGATGGTGGAGCGCAGCAGGCGCAGGATCAGAAGCAAGACCGTGCGCAACTTGCTGAACCTGGCACACTACAAGTTCAAGCTCTTCATCAAGAACAAGGCTGCCGAGACAGGAGCTGTAGTGCTGGATGTAGATGAAGCCTACACGTCCAAGACAGTCTCGTGGACCGGGGAGGTGCTTGAGGGTCTTGGCAGCGCATCCGTGGTCGTCGCTCAGGACGGCGAGCGGATGGACCGTGACTACAATGGAGCGCGTGGGATATACCTGCGCGCGTTGGGAGATATCCCCGCTCTGAGGGCATTGCTTTCAGAGTGCGCCGCGAGCGCGAACGACTCGTGTCTCAGCGGAAATATGAGCGAAGATGCGCAAGTGTCCTCACTCGGAAGTTCCTAGATTACTCAACATTCATCAAGGAATTTTTATCGGACAATGAATACTGGGTGACTAATGAACCGGTCTTCACATGGTATGGCGCCGGCATTGACACCAACGGACACGTCACCGCCCTCTTGCTTGAAGACAACCAGTTGACAGGCGAAATGCCCTCAGAACTAGGCAGCTTATCAAGCCTGATTTGGCTGAACCTATCCAGGAATCAGTTGAGCGGTGAGATACCGCTGGAACTGGGTAACCTGTCCAACTTGGAGGGGCTGTCCCTCGTCGGAAATGAACTGAGTGGTTGCGTGCCATCTGGGCTGATAAATGTTGAGTTCAATGACCTCGATGACCTCGGCCTGCCACTCTGTTCAGATGGAAACTAAGCATATCAACTGACGAGATTGGGAAAACATAAGGGAACTGCGGCAACTTCCAGGCACGAACGCTGCCGCAGTCGGGATCCATACACAGCAAGTACAGATCTTCATCAGGACGAGCCTGCTATTTAAGTGTCACGATCCAAAGCCACATGAATGCGAAGGTGCATTTTCATGCCCTCGCTTTGCTTGGACAATTTTGACACTCGGTATTCGAACTGTCCTGACAGCGTTGCTGACAGCATTGTCGGCACATGGATTGCCAGCGTCCAGAGGAATTTGGGAATGACGGAGTTCCGCGCGGTCGCAAGCGAGGACGGGCGTAGGCAGGTGCATGCAGCAAAGTAAATATTCTGTTGCATGGCATTTTGGCGAAGGCCCCGGCCTAGGAGCGCGATTCACCTTCACCATTCCGGGGATCGAAGAGGCCAGGAGCGGCACAGCAAGAGCACGTCGTCCACTAACAGTTCGCACCTCACCGCAAGCGGTGGGCGAACGCGTGCGCGTACTCTAGGTGGAGGACAACCCTCAGGTGCTCAGGTGCGTTCGTGACGCCCTCTCCAGCGCAGGCTACATGTCTATTGTGACCGGGGACCCGGAGGGGGCACTCCGCCTCGTAGAAGAGGAGATGCCCGATCTTGTCCTGCTCGACCTGGTGTCGCCTGGGACCGACGGGATCAAGCTGATGAAGGACATCTCGGAACGGGCGACTTGCCGGTTATCTTCCCCTTCCACCTGCGGCCGGGACGAGCTCATCGCCGGGCCCTCTATTCTATATGGGGGCCGTGGATTACGTCGTCAAACCCTTCTCGCCGAATGAGCTTGCGGCGAGGATCGGGGCGGCCCTGTGCAAGCGGGCGGTGTCCGAGCTGTGAGAGCCCAACATGCTGGGAGATCGGGTTGTCAACTACGCCGACCGCAGGGCGAGCCTTGCCGGTCGTCCGGTCCAGCTGATCGCCATCGAGTACCGTCTGCTCGTCGAGCTTTCGGCCAACGCCGGGAGAGTGTTGAGTTACGAGCATCCGCTACAACGGGTCTGAGGCATGGAGAGCAACGGCGACGTGCGGCCCATGCGCACCGTCGTAAGCACCCTCCGCCGCAAGCTGCGCGACGATGCGCATGGGCCGACCTATTTCTTCGCCGAGCCTCGCGTCGGCTACCGCATCCCGAAGGGCGATAACGCCGACGTAGACGACACCGGATAAGGAAAAACTCAAATCGCCGGCCGAATCACCCGAGAATTCAAAAACGCCTCGATCTCCGCACCAGTTGCTCCGGCGTCCAACGAAGTGCAGACTCGTCCATGCAAGAAAATACCCGAGAAGGCTGCGTGAGCGCGGCAATGCGCCGGAACCCGCAACGGTAATTGACGCAGTCAGTGCAACGTGCAGCCTCTCATCAGCCTTCTCTCCTGTGGTAGAATCGAGCTGAGCAAGGAGAAGTTCATGACTACCCGATCCGCTCCCGCCATAGTCTATCCCGAAACGGACGGTATGCCATTGCCAGACGGAGAGTACCAAGCGCCGCTGTACGTCAGAACCGTGGGGACGCTCAGGACTCACTTCAGGGACATTCCGGGCGCAAGGGTGAACGGCGACACGTTCATCTACTACGTCGAGGGAGACCCTCGCCGCTCGGTGTCTCCTGACTGCTACGTGGTCTTCGGGCTAACGGAGGCTGCTCTCCATTCGCTGTCGCTTGAGGGTAACAACACCTATCTGTTGTGGGAAGTTGGCAAGCCGCCCGACTTCATACTGGAGATAGGTTCTCGGAGCACGGCGGGGGCGGACCTGGGAAGCAAGCGTGATCTGTATGCCGAACTTGGTGTGAGAGAGTACTGGCGGTTTGACGCCACCGGTGGAGAGTTCTACGGTGAGGCGCTGGTGGGAGAGCGATTAGTGGACGGTGAGTATCGGCGTCTGGTGATGCGGGTTGAGGAAGATGGCCGGGTGTGGGGGCACAGTGACGTGCTGAACCTGGAGTTGTGGTGGGAGGATGGAGAACTGCGGTTCCGGGACCCTGCCACGGGCGAGGGGCTTCTGAGTCAGGAGGAGGAGCAGGACGGTCGTCTAGCTGCCGAGACTCACGCTGAGGAAGAGCGAGCCGGTCGTCTGGTTGCCGAGGCTCGTGCTGACGAAGAGCAGGACAGTCGTCTGGCTGCTCAAGCTCGCGCTGAGGAAGAGCGAGCCGGTCGCGTAGCGGCAGAATCACGTCTTGCGGAGCTTGAAACCGAGCTTCGACGCATACGCGGCGAATAAGACCCTTTCCTCTCTCGTCCATAGTCCGTCGGACACGCTCCGTCGCCCGAAAAGCCCCCTCAGAATCCCGTGCAAGGAGTTACGCTATTTCTTTGCATTCGACCAACAGCGCCACGCCTGAATACCAGTCAGGGCGGAACGACCGTATTCGTGAACGTCAATGAGTCCTAGCCCAGCAAGCCGCGAGCAGGCGAATGTCCAATTAGTATCTACATAGCACGAGCCAGGTGGGGGATACGAACCACATGCGGGAATACTATATGAACACAGAGTATTTGAAGGTACATGAGGATGGCGCTGCGTCAGCTTGGCATCCGACCAACCCTGAGAAGTGTCACCCTTTGGGTCAATACCGTTCACTACTTGAGGCGACGGCTTACGCAGTGAGGTCCGTCAACATGAAGGCGACAGCTTGCCAGCCATGCAGCGACTACAGGAGTTAAAACCTGAGTGTCAATAGGCCCTAGCAGCCCGTCTGAGGATTACTTAGCGTCCCTTAGGTGCAGACGAGGTCAGACGGCGACAACCATTTTTGTCGGGTGCAGCCACTGACGGAGCAATAGCTTCGTACGCCTTACTGTGCTTAGCATCTCGGCGATGATGCGGACACTTCCCGCAAAGTTGTTGGTCGGTGTTTCGCGAGGCTGGTCTGCCCCAAATCGGAACAGTTTGAGCAGGTTGTGGCCGGTGCAGATCAGCGACCACTCGCCGCTGACCTTCTCCAGGCCCCGTAGCAGGAACTGGCGGAAGCCTCGGACCTGCTTGATCTGGCCGAATACCGGCTCCACCGTTTGCATCCGAAGGGCGTAACGTTGCCGGCCCCGTTTGGTCTGTAACTTCCGGCGCATCCGATCCCTGGTAGACAGATGACTGGGTATGCGACCCCGGGGCGCGGACGGCGGCACTCTGCCGTGGCGGGTCTGCTCCGGCGCGATGAACGGGTCCACGCACAGCCCGTAGAGACCTTCAACCGCCTGCGCCGAGTAGTAACCGGCGTCGGCGGATACCTCTTTGGGCACTGCGCCGACGTTGCTGATCGCCTCCTCCACCATCGCCACCGCCTGCTGCTTGTCCGAAGTCCTGTTGGTGGCGTGAGCCGCCACGATCACCTGATGGGCACTGTCCACTACCGCTTGACAGTTGTAAGCTTGCACAAAGTCCCGCCCGCCCGGCGCCGGCATGATGCGCGACTCAGGATCGGTGAAGTTGCGCTGGGCTTTGTCGTCGGGCACCCCGGAATGCTCCTTGCCCTCGGCCTGCTCCGCCGCCGCCTGAGCTTCAGCTTCTAACGCCGCCATCGCCTCCCGTATCTTCTCCAACCGCCCCTCCCGAAAGGCCAACTCCTGCGGCAACTCATCTCCGCGCTTACCTTGTCCGTACCGAAGGTCCTCCTCGTCATCAACCTCCTGGGCACGCCGCAGCAACTCCTCCACCTCCGCCGATAACTGCGCTTCCTTCCCTTTCATCCGACCGTAACTCATCGCCTTGTGCCTGGATGCGTTGGCCCTCACCTTGGTACCGTCCAACGCCACGTGACCCAGTTTCACCAGCCCCGCCTGCCCGCACAACGCCAATACCTGCAAGAACAGGCCTGACAGCGCATCCAGATTGTCCTTGCGAAAGTCCGAGATGGTGCGGAAATCCGGCATGTTGTTCGCCGCCAACACCCGGAACGCTATGTCCTCGTGCAGCCGCTGGGCAATCCGCCGTGAGGACGCCACCCCGACGCAGTAGCCGTAGAGCAGCACCTTGACCATCATCCGTGGATGATATGGTGGCCCACCTCTGCTCTCACGCTCGTAGCGGGCAGTGATCTCAGACAACTCCAACTCGTCCACGACGTCTGAGATAAAGTACGCCAGATGGTCATCCGGCAACCACTCCCGCATTGCAGCAGGCAACAGCATCTGCTGGTCTGGATCATAGGCACGGTAGGTCTTGCTCATCGCAGGCTCCACTCTACTGAATTGAGCTTATTATACATCCAAATCACTCAACTACCGCGTTTCTCGGACGGGCTGCTAGTGAGCCGCGTAATGCGAGTCAATTATCTTTGCCGTCTTCTGCTGTCGCGGCGGCGAGAGTGATTGACGTGTAGTACAGGAACAAGATGCAAGGAAATACCATGAAAGCTTGCATTCCGGCCCACGCTCCGTAGCTGGCGCACTCTCTTAAATGGAAGCAAATCACTCGCTGTCGGATTCGTCGCAGTAGTCGTATGGCCAGGGGTATTCGGTGAACTTCCATTCACCCTCTTCCTGCTGCAAGGCGTAGTGCCTGTCATAGGATGACTCGCCGCTGTCGAAGGGACCGCTGCCGTAGAACCGAGTTACGTGCACGGACACGAAGGTGATGTCACCGACGAGCTTGGTGTCGCGCAGAGTTACGCGGCTGTTGCGGCTGTTGCGGATACTGAAAGGAACTCCGCTGCCATCCATGTAATTCTTGAGCGTACATTTCTGTTGAAGTTCTTGTGACAGCATAGTGTAAGCAGTCTTGATGTCCTCACTCTCTACGACGCGCCACAGGGTCTGGACCGCGTACTCTGGTGTGCCGGGCGCGAACTCGGCCTCTTTCGATGTCAACGCGAGCACGATGCTTACGATCAGGAGCACGGCCAGGAACGCCGCTGCGCCGATGAGCCACCACCTTGTCATGACTGCCTCCCGATTGGTATCTGGTCGATACACCAGTTTAGCAGTTGGGCAGTAGTTCATTATGGTAAAGGGGGCCTATGTTCAGGGCAGACGCATCTTATTGTGCCTGCACCTTTAGCGGAGTAGCAGCAAGTTTAAGAGCATACCCCCAAATGCGGCCGGATAACTTGAAATGGGCCGCTGCCTTCACTCCGTCTCTCTGGGTCTGGACGCCCGCATCCACTCCGCCGCCCTGGCATCCTTGACAGAAATCATGATCGTTGCTAGCATCATTGACGTGCTCAAAGGGGGAGCCAACGAGTCCGCGCAAAGGCCGAGCCTGCCCCTTTTTATGTTCAGTCCACTGAACCTCAGACACTCTTTTCTGCCCGTCGAAGCGGACACCGGGCTACAGGAAAGGAGTGCCCATGCCACCTTCTTCTCTACCCGCACGGCCGAATCTTGAGCATCTCAGGAATCAGGCCAAGGATGTCGCTGCTGAGGGATTATGTCCGCTTAAATGCTAAGGGAAAAGCAACCGTCTTTAATGTCAAGGCCTGAGAGTGGTCGGATCCCAGTGAACACCCGTCCTTGCCATAGTGTTGAGGATTGTCAGTAGCTTGCGCGCGCAGGCAGTGAGAGCCACTTTCTTCGGCTTGCCGGCTTTCAGCAACCGCTGGTAGAAGTCGCGTAGCACCGGGTTGTACCGACTGGCCACCAGTGCGCCCATATACAGCGTAGAGCGCACCGTAGCTCGACCGCCCCACACGGAACGCTTGCCTCGATGAGGACCGCTTGTATGTTGCATAAGCCCCACAGATAGGCCAATCTGTGGGGTGGGCGAGAGGGGCGCGTCGATGACCGCTGGGTGAGCCGGGCTACTGCCCTGGACTGCACCGTGAGACAGTATGATACCCCTCTCGCCGCACTTGTCGCTCCGAACGGATACAAGGGCACCAGGCCCGCATCTGCAAGTGTGGAGGACATCAAGCATTATCTCATCGGGAGGTCGAACATGGTAGTCACAGCCGGGGTTGACGTGGGCAAGGCCAGCCTGGACGTCTCAATTTATGAGGGTCCGGTGATACGATTTGACAACACGGTTAAAGGGATTGGAAAGCTGCTGAAGCACCTGAAGGCGCAGGACGCCACCGTGGCTGTGTGCGAGGCCACCGGTGGGTACGAACGAGTGCTGGTAAGCCGGTTGAGAAAGACCGAGATTGCGATGCACGTGGCCCACCCGAACCGTGTGCGTGCGTTCGCGAAGGCGTGTGGGTACGAAGCCAAGACCGACCAACGGGACGCCCAGGTGCTCTCACGGTACGGACAGGTATTTCCGGATGCACTGACACCGCAGCGTGAGCTTGAGCCAGAGCGTGAAGCGCTGCGTGACCTGCTCAGCAGGCGCCGGCAGTTTGTGCGGCAGCGAGCGCAGGAAAATGGGCGTCTTGACAAGGGAATCACTTCTATCGCGACCAGATCGACAAAGCGTCACATCGCCTGGCTGGAAAAGGAGATAGCCCGACTGGATGTGGAGTATCAGGAGGCATTGGAGAAGTGTATCCCTTTCGCCGACCGTGCCACGCTGTACCGCACCGTGCCGGGCGTCGGGCCGCTTACCTCGGCCACACTGGTCGCCTACCTGCCGGAACTGGGCTGTTGGGACAGTAAATCGCTTACTTCCCTGGTGGGGTTAGCTCCCTGGTCACGGGACAGCGGGAAGAAGCGGGGCAACCGTGCTATCAGAGGAGGGCGAGGCTTGGTCCGAAGTGCCCTGTACATGTGTGCTTGGTCGGTGATACGCCACGACAGCGAACTGCGGCGCTTTTATCAGAATCTCCGTCAACGGGGGAAGCCCGGCAACGTGGCGGTGGTGGCGGTTATGCGCAAGCTGCTGCTGCTGTTGAACGCGGTGGCACGTCGAGGGACACCCTGGCTCCCGAAGTCAGTACCAATCATGTCTTCTTAAACTCCGCTCAGGGCTTGACATTGAACACGGATACTGTCACGATTGAAAGGCGCCACACCTGGTCAACGACAACTATTCTGGCCGCTCCTGTTGCCTCACCGGAATATGTTACCGAAATGTTCTCGGCCTCTAATTGACGCCCACGGGTCTGATGTTCCTATGGTCAGCCTCAATCATTTCACTCCGTTCTCCAGAAGCATACACCAGCTCTCGCGCCATCACTCGGCGCCATTGTCGCACTCGGCGCTGTAGTGTGCGGAGGTGTCTCCTGCTGAAACGCTCAGGATGACGGCGTATCAACCGATCCAGCAACTCCCTGGCCGTGGCGTCCGGCTTGTGCTGAAGCCAGTCCAGTATTTCGCACCACACTCCCTCGAACGGGTCAGGACGCGTTCGCCACGTGTGAGGCTTTCTTGCCTTTGACGTGTGAGTTTCGTGTGTCGCACGAACTTCGCCCTGTCTCCACAGGTCGGGCAGCCTACCGAGGAACTGCTCCAGACTCTCGCTAGTCGACGCGCTCACCGTAGTAGAGTCCCCGATCGAAGCAAGCGCCGATTGTGCTTCCCGTATCGTGTGCAGCAGCGATACGGGGTCAAGTTCTACCCGATTGACCCGTAGCCTCTGCTTCGTCTTCTCACCTACGTCGTCGCGCACCAGAAGGCGGTCGCAGGGAGTGGCGGGCTTCTTATACCGTTTCCTGATGGTGCCGCCGTTGCGGCTCTTGTCCAGCAATTGGAATGAGGGTTGAAAGTGGTTCACGTACAGACGCATAGCGCCGTACAGGTGCGCCATAGCCTGACCGGCTATCGGTCCCGAGTAACGGTTGTGACCGACGAAGCGTCGTATGACAGAACCGTTTTTCTGCTCTATCCACGCCTGGTCGTTCTTACGGTACGCCCGCGAGCGGGTGAACTCTATGCCTCGTTCTTCGCAGTAGCTCACCAAAGTTTCGTTGATGAACACGCTGTCGTTGTCGGAGTCTATGCCGCGGATCGGGACAGGGAATAGCCGTGAGATGGCTTCCAGTCCTTCCACTACCAGCGACTGCTCACGCGCCAACAGTGGGATCGCTTCCGTCCAGCCCGAGCAGACGTCCGTAACCACGAGACTGCTGATGAACGAGCCTGCCACGGACTCACTGCAGTGGGCCACCAGGTCTATCTCCAGATATCCGGGTTCGGGTTCGTTCCAGTCATTGAAGGTGCGAACCGGAACGCGGTTGCCAAGCCTCTTCTTCTGCTTGCGCTTCCTTCGACTGCCCGCCTGTTCCCTGATAGGTCTGAGCAGTCTGTCTATGGTCGCGGCGCTCGCAGAGAATAAGCGACTCCTCACGTCAGGGTCCAGGTTGAGATGCCCGTGCCTCTCCAGGGACTCGACCATGCTCGGCAGTGCCGCCTTGAGCCTCTTCCCGCATATCCTGTCCGAGGCTTCCCACACCACGGTCAGCGCCTCTCTCACCGCCTCGTCGTAAATGCGCCGGCCCCGGGGAACTACCCTGTGCAATGCATCTTCATCTTGTCCCAGGAGCCTGACCGCGTGCTTGCGGTGGCAACCCGTAATGGCTACGAACTCATCAAGCATCCGGCTCTTGTCCTTCTTCGGTGCCTCTCTGTACCGATCGCGAATGGCCCCTACCACTTCGGTCCTCGTCGCCAGGCTAATGTCTTCATCCATCTGATGCCTCCCTGAATCTTGGTAACACTCATTGTGAGGCAACGAACTCATTTCGGTAACATCTACGTGAGGCAATAGCTTCAGTTAGGTAACAATTTCATTGAGGCAACGCGCCGGCAATTCTCATTGTCGCGTATCAGCACCGCCAGTGAAGACGTGCCGCGGCCCTGCTCACTCCTCTACAGGCCGCCATGACGGCCTCCGTCGTTGCTGCCGTCGGCACCTGAACCTACATAGCCAAATCTCGCAGCACCGCTGGCGAATTGTTGATCCGCACATCAGCCGGAGTGCAAATCGAATCCAATTGGATTTGCACGAATCAATTCAGTCGCGTGAGTGATGGAATATGTCTTTATGATGCCAGTGTTGTAATAGTAATTGAGTACGGGTTCATTGCGCGCGTTATAAATTGGTTCAGGGACATGGAGATAGCCGGATACCACGCCGATAAGCATCATATCTCCGTCGCTCGCCCTGCGATAAACGACAGGTCCACCGGAAAAGCCGGGGTTGTTGTGGCCGTCAAGAAAAAATATGCGACTGCCGTTGGAATCATCCACTGCGGACACAATGGCTTTTTTTATAAAGGGGAGTGGGAAGTCGTCGTTCAGTTCTCTCAATTCGCTGCCAAGACCATAGGGGAAGCCGAGAAAGAACACTTCTTGTCCGATGGCTAAACCGTCTAGAGTTGCATGCACTGTGTAGGTTGGTGAGACTTGTTGCTTCGATGCTAGCACCGTAATGTCGATGTCGCCTTTTCCGTGTCCGACCAGTTGAACGGGAAGGGATCTCCAAATACCATCATTGAAGATTTTAACCGTACAATACTCGTCAATTGACTGAACAACGTGACGCGCGGTAACCAAGTACTGCCGACCGTCCAGATCCAGTGTGAAGCAGGTTCCTTCATTGTTGCCGTATGAGACGCGGAAGGTCCGTTGTAGAATATTTGCGGTAATCATCAATAGAAGCCTCGGGTAAAAGTGTCCTCTTATTCTGCGCTCTTAGCCGGATTTGTCAACGATGTACACAATCAGGCAGCGTCAGACTTTCCAACGGAAGTCTCTCTTAACTTGGCCCCTTCCTTGTCCTAACTTTGGGGTTCACCCCAGAAGCGAATAGAGTAGTTTAACGACGATTCTTCAAGTGCGGGCACTTTGTATCACACGGAATAAGTACCGAATATGCGATGCAAGATACGGCAATCTGTTGCCGCGCCTGGCAGGTGGTATAATGGCAGCAGTCGGCAGTCGCTCAACTCAGTTGGTACCGAGAGGTCCGCGATGACCAGCAAGACGACCACGCTCATACACAGAGAAGGGAAGATAGAACGCTTCCCCGAATATCCTCCACGAGATGACATGCAGAACTGGCTCTATCTCTACGAGACCGCCGTAGTGACCACGCTTGCGATACACTTCGCAGGCGAGCCGAACGTCACGGTGGCGAGTGAGGTTCCGGTGGGGCCTACTCTGCCTGTGCGTGCCGACGCGCGCATACCGGACCTGATGTTTGTGCGTGATGGCGACCGCGCCCTAATGGAAGAGCAGCGGGGATATGCGATAGACCGACAGGGGAAGGCTCCTGACTTCGTGCTTGAGGTGGCGTCACCATCGACAGGGAGAGCAGACTACACGGACAAGCGCCGGGACTATGAGAGATTCGGTGTTACGGAGTACTGGCGCTTTGACCCGAGTGGCGGTGAGTACCACGATGCTGCTCTTGCTGGGGACAGGCTGGTGGACGGCGTGTATGAGTCGATAGTCATTGAGACACTGGATGATGATCGCCTTCGTGGATACAGCGAGGCGCTGGGGTTGTACGTGTGCTGGGAGGCCGGGATGTTGAGGTTCTTCGACCTTGTTTCGGAGAGCTATCTTGACACTCACGAGGAGGAGCGAGCCGCTCGTATGGCTGCTCAGGCCCGTGCCAACACCGCCGAGGCTCGCGCCGAGGAAGAGCGGACCGGTCGCGTGGCGGCAGAGTCGCGTCTTGCGGAGCTTGAGGCCGAGATTCGACGCTTGCGCGACGAATAGACCGCTTCCCTCCCCCGTCCGTCGCTAGCCGGACGCGTTCATTCGTCCGCAAATTCCCTCTCAATTTCAATGCAAGGAAATACCACAAAAGCTTGCATCACACGGCTGTCACGACCTCTCCTATCCATTCCCATTCCCATAGTTACTGGAACAAATCCTCCCAAAAGAACGTTGTATTTGCAACCGATCAGTGATTCCTGAATGACATCTTTCGGAGAGAGAACACATGACCACTATAAGACCGACATCATCTATCTGGCTGATGCTGGCGCTCCTACCGCTGGTGGTGGCCGGCTGTCAGTTGGAGATTGGAGCGCAGACTTCTTCCACGGCTATTCCCCCAGCTACGCCTCTCCCGCCTGCTACACCTCTCCCTCCGTCGGCTGCTCAACTTACCCCTGTTGAAGAGAAATTGCAGTCGGTGCCGAGGAGTATGGAATTAACGAAAGTAATAGACGGCAGCCTGCATGTGCGGTATCTACCCCCTTGCGAGATTGTTCCATCTCCGGCGGAGTGGGTGGCACCGATGAAATTGACAGAACTGCGTTCCGGGTCGTATGTCTACCTGAACCGGGACGGCACTACAAAGGCGGCCCCAAGTACTTGACAGAGGAAGGGAAGACCACGCTCGAAGCAGCGCTGAAGGATAGTTCTGTTATAGAGCAGATCGTAGCGCGCCCTGAATGCCCAGAAATCTACCGGCGTGCTAATGTCGGCGAGCCCCGCTTCTGCGGCGGACTGGACGGATGGCCTGACCATGAGGCAGTGAACACTAGTGTGTCCCCAATGCCAAAAGTTGGTCTGTCAAGTGACGATCCTACGAGAGGCACCTGCATGGGAAACGGATGGATGGGTTCCTACTGCTGGCCGATGGGTGAAGAGGGCAACAGGTGTGAAGAAAGGGAGGAGTGGAGTGAGTTACTGGGAGCGGAGGCTTATGGGATTATCAAGGGGCCCAGGAACGCCCATATAACCATCCTCGGCGATGAAGCCAACCCGGGCCAGGTCAATCGTATAAGAATGTTCAGATTGCGGGAGGAAGGGTCATTCCTGAAGCCAGGAACGGTGGTGACGCTAGGAGAAGAGGTTTATGCGCTCGATGCGCAGGATGGGGAGAGTATCATACAGTTCGCCATGCCTGACATTCCGGAGGACCTTTACCTGCTCGTCGCCACCTACAAGTCGCCTCTTGGAGAGGTTGAATACGGATTCAAGGTGGGTTTGAAGGATAGAAGGGTAAAGGAGTAGAGTCATTGAAGGTCAGAAGCAGTCCGTGACCCAAGGGGCGAGCGTCATGAAAAGATTAGTGTCCTTCACGATCTCCCTCCTGCTAGGTGGGGCGGTCGGCCTTACGGCATTGGCCTGCGATACGACTCCTGTGGGAGAATCGGTCAAGCCCCTGGACGTGGTGTAAAAGATCGTCATCCTGTTGATGTTGCTCAAGCCGCGGCGGATCGTGTGAGCGAGCCCTCCGGCAGAGCCTCCTGCTTTGCAATAACTCCGGGTTTCAGGTAGCGACGAGCGACCGCCCACTCATCGTTCTGCTCGGCAAGCACAGCTCCGATCAGCCGGCGTGCCGCCGGCCGGTTCGGGAAGATGCCCACGACATCGGTCCTGCGCCTTATCTCCTTGTTCAGCCTCTCCTGGGGATTGTTCGACCACACCTGCTTCCAGTGAGCCGGTGGGAAGCCGGTGAACGACAGAACGTCCGCTCCGGCCTCATCCAGCATCGATGCAGCCTGCGGGAAGCGCTCGGCCAACTGCTCGACCACCTTCCCGTGCTGGATATGCACCTCTTGGGCGGACGGCTGCTGGTAGATCGTACGCACCATAGTCGCTACCCAGGGCTGAGCGCTCCTGGGCACCTTCGTGAGTAGGTTCGTCATGAAGTGGGTACGACATCTCTGCCAACTCGCACCGCTGAACACCGTGGCTATGGCGTCCCTGAGCCCCTGGTGGGCATCCGATGTGACCAGCTCCACGCCGGACAGCCCCCGCGCCACAAGAGAGCGCAAGAAGCTCAACCAGAACGCCCCGTCCTCGCTCGTTCCCACGTCCATACCCACGATCTCACGCTTGCCCTCCGCGTTCACCGCGGTCGCAACCACCACGCTCACGTTGACTATCCTGCCTTCTTCACGCACCTTCTGGTTCAGCGCGTCCAGCCACAAGTAGCAGTACGGTCCCCCGTCCAGGGGACGCTCCAGGAAACTGTCCACCACACTGTCGAGCTCCCCGCAGATACGCGACACCTGGCTCTTTGAGATGCCATCGCATCCCAGTGCCTTCACCAGGTCGTCCACTCTCCTCGTCGACACTCCCTCCACGTATGCCTGCTGCACCACCGCCAGCAACGCCTTCTCGCTCCGACGCCGCGGCTCAAGCAGACTCGGGAAGTAGCTCCCCTCTCTCAGCTTCGGTATGCGCAGCTCCATCGTGCCCACCCTGGTGTCCCACTGGCGGGAGCGGTAACCGTTGCGATACGTCAACCGGTCGGGGCTGCGTTCACCGCGCTCGACGCCGATCCTCGCCGACACCTCGGCGTCCATCAGCGCATCCGTAAGCACTCTCACCGCCTCTCGTAGAAAGTCCACGTCTTCGTCAACACCCCGCTTGCGTAATAGCTCCAAAAGGTCCATGCTTTCCTTGACCATCGTCGTTCTCCTTACTTCGGATCTCTCTCTTCTCGATGTTAAGGATGACGCGATGGTCCGTCTCTGTACAGTCCTCTCTCTTACACCATTATCTGGGACACCACTTGGGCAAACAGGATCGACTACGCACAACTTGCTGCTGCTGTTGCAACTTCGTGGGCTTCTATCTTCAACCACCTGAATGGAAACGCTATCGCGCGCGTCTGGGACATTTACGCCGGCGGAGATGAAGAATATACTATGCGCTTCGGATTATTGACTGTGCGGCGCTTTTGAAGTATGTTGCACACCGATGAATGGAAGGATATCCGCAACGCCTGAATCCTTATCTTCATTGTTGCATCTGAATGGTATTGCGGCTGCGGCCGAAACGCAGTCGGCAACGCGCATTTTCCGACAGGGGCACGCATTAGTTTGAGAAGCGCGCAAATACCGGGATAATGGTCGCCATTAGGGACACCCGGAATATACCAGCCCGATGAAAAGGTGACAAATTATGAAACGAAGCAATGGATTCTTATCCCTTTCCGGACTGGGAAGGGTCGGGCTTAGCCTGCTAACGGCGGTCTTGTTGCTGACTGCGCTGCTTATGCCGACGGTTGTCGGCGCGCAGGGCACTCCCCCGCCCCCGCAGAACATCATCATCGCAGGTAAAACCGAAACCAGCATTACGCTGCGCTGGGATGCTCCCGACATCCCGGTCCTGGCATATGGATACCAGTATAGGGGTGGGAATAGCGACTGGAGTGTCTGGGGATACATCTGGGCTCCTGCCGGCGGCGTCACGATAAATGGACTCAGCGCCAACACGCTTTACGAGATTCGGGTTCATACGCTGGTCAATGGGTCAGAAGAAGGCAGCTTCGCCACGGTGACGGCTACCACCACCGCGCCTGGGACGGCAACTGCAACGCCAGCGCCGGCAACCGCAACGCCAACGCCCGCAACTGCAACTGCAACGCCAACGCCCGCAACTGCAACTGCAACCCCAACACCAGCGCCGCCAACCGCAACCCCAACGCCGGCAACTGCAACTGCAACTCCAGCGCCATTGCCGCTTCCGGCAGCTCCCGCGAGGCTGACGGCTGTCGTAGGCGATGGGAGCATCGCGCTGTCTTGGGATGCGCCCGTTGGCGGCGGCGCAGTGTCAGGCTATCAGATATTGCGCCGCGCCCCTGCGACGGAGGGGAGCTTGACGGCGCTGGTGAACAACACAGGGAATACCAATACTACCTATACCGATGCCACCGGAGCGGCGAACACCAAGTACATCTATCGGGTGAAGGCGGTTAACGCCGCAGGGACAGGTAGGATGTCCAATCCTGTTGAAATTACTTTTGTGCCAACGCCGCTTCCGGCAGTTCCCGCGGGGCTGTCTGCCAAGCCCAATAGCATCGCGAATATTGACGGAGCCGGCTATTCCGTCACCCTCAGCTGGGACGCTCCGGCAAACGGGGAAGCCGTAACGGGCTACCAGATACTGCGGAGGGAGGCAACCGCGACTTCCAGCCTGTCGGTTCTGGTGGACGACACGGGCAATACCAACACCACCTACACCGATGCCACGGTTGCCGGGGACAAGAAATACATCTATCGGGTGAGGGCGCGCAATGCCGCCGGACTGGGCGCACAGTCGCGCCCGGCGCAGGCGAAGATTGCGGGCTACCGTGTATTTACGGTTTGTGGTTACGACGCCTGTATCAAGCCAATTTATGATCCGAGCTTCCTCGCAGCGAATGAAGTGGGGAATAGAATGGATGCAGACGAGCGCGTAATTGGGGTGTCCATCAATGGAGACAGCCGCGCGTACTCGGTCCCGTATCTGAACGGGAAAGAGGTCGTCAATGACACGGTAGGCGGCACTCCAATTATCGTAACCTGGTGCCCGAATTGCCTGACGACGATAGTCTATGAACGCACCATCGGTGGTGCGGTGCATGACATCGGCGCGTCGGGCAAGCTGATGCGAGGAGGCGAGTCGTTGGTGGGCTGTCTTGTGCTGTACGATAAGCAGACCCGTTCGCTGTTCAGCCAGGTTCTGGGCGTCGGGATAAGTGGGGAACACAACGGTGTGGAGTTGCGCCCCGTGCCGGCTACGCTTACTACATGGGGGGAATGGAAGAAGAGCCACCCGAACACCAAGGCGCTGGAAAGGCCCAGAGGCTACTACTTCTCTATGAGTGTACCTGTCACGGCGGTAGCGTCCACCCGGATAGGGAACAAGCGTATCGGCTACCCGTTCAACCGTCTGAGTAATGTGCAGAACGAGGAATTCAACGGCACGAATATGCTGCTGTTCTACGATTCGGGGTCTAAGACGATGCTGGTTTTCAACCGCGATCTGGACGATAAAACGCTCTCGTTCCAGCATGATAGCGGCTCCGGCGCCGATACAGTGCTGGTGGACAATCAGACGGGCAGCAAGTGGAAGGCATTCACGGGCGTCGCTATCGAAGGCGAACTCGAGGGCAAGCAGCTGGAACAGATCCCCTCCCATCAGATGTACCGGACGGTCTGGTCGAGCTACTATCCCAACGCGCGCGTGTACGCGAAATAGGCGTAGGCACAAGTCAGTCTGACGGTTCCACGATGTGGCCGCTTCCGTGATGGGAGCGGCCATGTTTTCATCTGCGGCCGTTAGCCCTTGTTCTCGAAGAAATCTATGGCGATGGCGAATGCCCACATCAACAGCACCACTACGGATGCGACCGGCCCCTACACTACATTCCCTCGACTTTGTACATTGGGAGTATGGGAGTCGAGTACACTTGCGAGCACTCAGGCCGCATACGCAAGGGAGTCTACAAGACGATTGAACAACGGCAGCGGGACTTTCGCCACATCAGACTCGAACGGCGATGTGGATAAAGTCTGAGAAGCAAACCACAGATGCCGGCGCACCAGCGCGATCGCATCGATGAAGGTGGGCTCACACTTGGCATACCAGGCGCACGAACGCGGGGCAACCGGGCGTTCGTGCCGCAGCAACCCGGCCGCGAGAGTAACCCAGGAGAACGTTCCCAGCAGCAAAGGCGTGGTGCGAGAGATAGCCTTGTCGGACCACTGGCGCTGAGTCTCTACTCCAAGGTGGGCGCGTACCTCCTGGAAGGTGACCTCGATGCGCCAGCGCAGCAGGAACCATTGGACGATCTG
Source organism: Dehalococcoidia bacterium (assembly GCA_965222145.1). GTDB lineage: Bacteria > Chloroflexota > Dehalococcoidia > Lucifugimonadales > JADFKI01 > Bin90. Next base: position 1,691,555 of record CBDCTG010000001.1, read on the forward strand.
AAGGGGATCGGCCTCAGTATCGGTGCAGACCAGTGCCTGAGTCCTCATCTGGCAGAGCGGGTCTCTGATCAGCACCCATCTGATGTGTACGGGAGGTCTTCCCCAGCGATACCAGACAGCTGTCTCGGATGTAATATCCAGTGTGCGTGCCGGCCCGTCCTTCCAGTTCGACTTTGTACATTGGGAGTAAGGGAGTCGGGTACACGTGGGAGCCCTCAAGCCGCATAGGCAAGGGAATCCACAAGGCGGTTGAACAACGGCAGGGGGACTTTCGCCACATCGGGCGCGGACGGCGATGTGGAAAAAGTCTGAGAAGCGAACCACAAGTGCCGCCGCACCAGCGCGATCGCATCGATGAAGGTGGGCTCACACTTGGCATACCAGGCGCACGAACGCGGGGCAACCGGGCGTTCGTGCCGCAGCAACCCGGCCGCGAGCGTAACCCAGGAGAACAGTCCCAGCAGCAATGGCGTGGTGCGGGCGATGGCCTTGTCGGACCACTGGCGCTGAGTCTCCACGCCAAGGTGAGCGCGCACCTCCTGGAAGGTGACTTCGATGCGCCAGCGCAGCAGGAACCATTGGACGATCTGGAGAGGATCGGCCTCAGTATCGGTGCAGACCAGCGCCTGCGTTCTCATCTGGCAGAGCGGGTCTCTGATCAGCACCCACCTGATATGCACGGGAGGTCTTCCCCAGCGATACCAGACAGCTGTCTCGGATGTAATATCCAGTGTGCGTGCCGGTCCGTCCTTCCATGGCACCGATACGCGACTCCAGGACACATCGGGGTTGTCCAGGAGTTCGATGGGAGAGGGCAGTCGTTTCCCCTTCAGGCGTGGTCTACCTATCTGACCGGGCAGTCTGGGTGGAGCGGGTTCGAAGAGCGCGGCATCGAGCCTGAGTCTGCTGATGAATGTGACGGGTTGGCGCAGGGACTGGCAGCTGTGCAGAAGTTCGAGAGCCGCGTATCCCATGTCAGTCACGACGACTATGCGCCGGTCTGGCAGCCAGCGGCGCAGTTGGATAATCATCTGGTGCGCCCAATCCGTGATCTTCTTGTGCGGGCGTCCCACCTTCTGATGGTAGCTCTCTGCCGGAGCCAGCGCAGTGAGGACGGGCAGTGCCCAGGTGCGATTCGCCCAGGGGATGTGCGTCAGCCACATCAGGCTGACCCAGCGCAGTCCGCTCGCCCTCACCAGGTGGGACTCGCTTGAGCGCACGGCGTCTCGGAACACTCCCTTGGCGCTGATGCGACTGCCGCGTCTGCGTTCCAGCGTCTCGTCTATGCCGAACACCAGTGGCTCATCACCTTGGGCAAGATGCTCAATCAGGAGCACGAGCAGCACACGGCTCATCTGCAGTGGAGACCAGACGGCTCTGTTGAGCACCTGATGGTACTTCGCGAAGCCGGCATCGTCGCTGAGACCCATTACGCGTAGGGCAGACGTGATGGTGCGCTTGCGCGGAGCGAGGATGGCGCCGACGAGCAGTAGCTGCGCTTTCGCCCAGGTTCGTTGTCGGAACATGCTTGAGAAAGGCTGGAGCGCGGATATAATGGCATCGGGCAGGGTGAGCATAACAGAACCTCTGTGATGGGATGGTTCGGTTATCTTACCCTGTTCTTATTTCCTGTCTATACTTCGTATGAAATGTGCAAAGTCGAGTTCCAGGGCACAGATACCCGGGTCCAGGACACATCAGCGTTGTCCAGGAGTTCGATGGGAGAGGGCAGTCGCTGTCCCTTCAGGCGTGGTCTTCCAATCTGACCGGGCATTCTGGGTGGAGCGGGCTCGAAGAGCGCAGCATCGAGCCTGAGTCTGCTGATGAATGTGACGGGTTGGCGCAGGGACTGGCAGCTGTGCAGGAGTTCGAGAGCCGCGTATCCCATGTCAGATACGACGACTATGCGCCGGTCGGGCAGCCAGCGGCGCAGTTGGATAATCATCTGGCGCGCCCAGTCGGTGATCTTCTTGTGCGGGCGTCCCACCTTCTGATGGTAGCTCTCTGTGGGAGCCAGCACAGTGAGGACGGGCAGTGCCCAGGTGCGATTCGCCCAGGGGATGTGCGTCAGCCACATCAGGCTGACCCAGCGCAGTCCGCTCGCCCTGACCAGGTGCGACTCGCTTGAGCGCACGGCGTCTCGGAACACTCCCCTGGCGCTGATGCGACTGCCGCGTCTGCGTTCCAGCGTCTCGTCTATGCCGAACACCAGTGGCTCATCACCTTGGGCAAGATGCTCAATCAGGAGCACGAGCAGCACACGGCTCATCTGCAGTGGAGACCAGACGGCTCTGTTGAGCACCTGATGGTACTTTGCGAATCCGGCATCGTCGCTGAGACCCAGGACGCGTAGGGCTGACGTGATGGTGCGCTTGCGCGGGGCGAGGATGGCGCCGACGAGCAGTAGTTGCGCTTTCGCCCAGGTTCGTTGTCGGAACATGCTTGAGAAAGGCTGGAGTATGGATATAATGGCATCGGGCAGGGTGAGCATAACCGAACCTCTGTCGTAGGATGCTTCGGTTATCTTACCCTGTTCTTATATCTTGTCTATACTCCGTATAAATGTGCAAAGTCGAGGGAAAGCGAGGTAATAGATACTAATGAGGAGCAAGAGTAGTTGGAATGCAACAGGAGTGGTCACCTGGCGACGCCCGTAGGGATGCCTGCAGGCTACATGTGCTCCAGGTGCGGCGAAGAGAAGAAATCGTGGTGCCCGCGGAAGCTCGTTTGTGGACCTTGCTGCTGGCTGATGAGGGAAAGTCATTAGTAGCGAGGTGCAACCATCGCGGCATTGTCACGACTACCGCGAGCGCAAGCACGACTGGACACGAATGCCTCCGGCGTCTCCCCGGCTACGCTTACCTTCACCCCGTCCGACTACAGAGCCTACCGGCCCGTGACGGTGACCGGCGCAGAGGAGGACGGCGGCATATCCGTGAGAGCGGGACGAAGGGGGTGTCCCTTTCCGGGATGTTCAGCGACGCCGACGGCAACCGGGGCAGCGAAGCATTTGACGTTAATGAAGCGGCAAGACTTATCACAGTCTGATGTCCTTCGAGGGCATCAGTGTCCCGAAGCCAGGGTACGGCTCCGGAGACCAGCCGTGGGCTGATGACCCTGTAGAAGACATGATAGAACCTGAAGACATTGTCGCATTGTCCGGCTTTCTCTCGGATTACACTGGTACGCCGGACCAATACTATTTCGCCGTGTGGGATGGCTACGGTAGCTTTTCAGCAGGCGCGAGCGCGCTAATGACAACTTCTGGCGGTATTCCGCTACTCCCACCTGTGGATGTGGAGAGAGCCAAGAGGATTAAGGGAGTGGGAAGAAAGTATCTTCTCTATTCGGGACCGCCGTCTTTCGATGACTTCTCCGACTTCCCGGGCCTGGACGGACCGAACATCTGGTGGCCGGCGGACCGTTCCTGGTGCGTGTCCACGGACATTGACCTGGACAGCACCTACATTGGCGCTTCGGAAGACTGTATCGAACGTCTGCTCGGCCATCCCTCACTGGAGGTGCTGCGCACCACCTCTGATGCTCCGGTTTACATGGCGACCGACACGATCAATCTCTGAGTCCGGATTGGGCATCACAAATGCAGATGCAAGAAAATACTGCATAATGTTGCGCATACGCAGCTATACGCCGGAATCGGCAAGAACTATTGTCGCAGGCAGAGTAGCGGACAACGTCGCCACACACTTTTCTGCTATGTTAGAATCGGGGCGAGCAAGGAGAAGTCCATGACCACAAGAGCCACGACCTCCATAGTCTATCCCGAAACGGACGGTTTGCCATTGCCTGACGGAGAGTTTCGAGCGCCGCTGTACGTCAGAATCGTCGGAACGCTCAGGACTCACTTCAGGGACGTTCCGGGTGCCAGGGTAAACGGGGACACGTTCATCTACTACGTCGAGGGTGATCCTCGCCGATCGGTGTCTCCCGACTGCTACGTGGTCTTCGGGCTGACGGAGGCCGCTCTCCATTCACTGTCCCTTGAGGGAAACAACACCTATCTGCCGTGGGAAGTTGGGAAGGCTCCGGAGTTCATTCTGGAGATAGGGTCGCCCAGCACAGCTAGGGCTGACCTGGGCAGGAAGAGTGATCTGTACGCCGAGCTGGGAGTGGGTGAATACTGGCGTTATGATGCTACAAGCGGGGAGTTTTATGGTGAGGCGTTGGTGGGAGAGCGGTTGGTGGATGGTGAATACTCTCGTATTGAGATGCGACGTGAGAGTGACGGTCGTATATGGTTTCATAGTGAGGCGCTGAACTTGGACTTGTGGTGGGCGGATGGAGAGTTACGGTTCTGGGACCCTGTGGCTGAGCGCTGGCTTCTGAGTCAGGAAGAAGAGCAAGCCGGTCGTCTTGCAGCGGAGGCACGCGCCTCGACTGCCGAGGCTCGTGCTGAGGAAGAGCGAGCCAGTCGCGTAGCGGCAGAGTCGCGTCTTGCGGAGCTTGAGACCGAGCTTCGACGCATACGCGGCGAATAGGACCCTTCCCTCTCTCGTCCATCACCAGCCGGACACGTTCCTTCGTCCACAAAAACACCCCTTAAAGTCAATGTGAGAAAATACCTACAAATGTTGCATCATGGCACTCTCGTTGTACCTAACTAGCCACCCAATACGGCGATTGTGAACAGCTGACATTTCGGTCTGCTCAGCTGGCTACCGGATCTCCGCGGCCGATACTATTACCTGCACTTATGGGCACAACGGCTTCGTCTCCTGAAAGATTGATCGTCTGCGGCTCACGCTGACTTAGCGAGGGGAAGGAGAATAGTCACGGTAGCGCCTTTCCCAAGCCCGTCACTTGTTGCGGCGATTGTACCACCGTGCGCTTCGACAATAGCTCGCGTGATTGCCAGTCCCAGACCGGTGCCGACCATCCCACTGCTACGAGACTGCTCAGTACGATAGAAACGGTCAAAGACGTGGGGAAGGTCTGCGGTGTGAATGCCGATCCCGTCATCCATGATCGAGATAGCCAACGTCCCGCCACCTTCCAATCCAGCCCGAAGCACGATGCTCCCGCCGGCCTCAGTGCAGTGAATTGCGTTGCTCAGTACGTTTCCCAGTGCCTGGCTCAGACGCACTCGGTCGAGGTCCATATCGGGGAGATCTACCGATGCCTGCAGCGACAGTTCAACCTGTCGAGCCTGAGCCTGTGGCTGCCAGCGATCTACCTCTGCGGTGAGCAGATCGTAAATCGAACTCTCTTCGAGCGTGAGCCTCAGCTCACCATGGTCGGTCTCCGCAAGCCAGTTCAGATCGCTAACGAGACCGCGCAGCCTGTCCACTTCCTGGATGATGTGGCCGGACGCTCCCTCAGAAGTCTGAATTCCATCTCGTAGCGCTGTTGCCTCCAACTGTATGACACTCAGCGGCGTGTTGAGCTCATGGGAGACATCGTTTATCAGCCGTCTGCGAAGGTCGCGCTGAGTCTCCAGGGCAGAAGTCATCTGGTTGAACGCCGCGCTCATCTGTCCCAGCTCATCCGAGGATGTGACCGTCAGCCGGGTCTCGTCCCCCTGAGCAATTGCCTGGGTTGCTTCGGTCAAGGCCGTCACAGGCGCGATAACACGTCTGGATAACCAGGCGGCCAGCAGTATAGCAACGCCTACCGTCAGAATACCGCCAATAACGGTTGTAAACAGAAGCGTGTTGAGAAATCCATGCGACTCAGAAGATAGGAACTCACGGCTTACATCCACATAGACATAGCCAACGGGCCGGTTCGCAGCTAGATCGAACACCGTCTCTCGATGCCCGCCCAGACCGGTCGCGGCGGTTCCAGGTGACAGCTCCGAAAAGTTACCCCTCACCACACGGCCATCGACGCCAACTATGACGACTCGTACAGGGTCTCTGCGGAAGAACTCGAAGGATTCCCCCTCATGATCTTCAGTTCGCTCGCGCTCCATCGCTCCATCGTAGAGGTATCCGGCCTCAGACAGCGGTTCGTCCACCGTCTCCCAGCCACCGGCAGCGGTATACTCCCGGCTCAGGCTCCGCGCCAGCCGGCGCGCCTCGTCATCACCTATCCCGTCTACCAACACACCCAGACGGTATTGCGTCGTGAAATAGCCCACACCAATGCTGACCAGGACGGTGAGAACGACGACAAGGACAGTCGAACCCAGGATTCGCCAGCGCAGAGACATCATTCTTCCTCCACCACGAACTTGTAGCCGGCACCGTAGACTGTCTGAATAGGCTGACTGCCTCCTCGGCCGATCTGCTTTCGCAGTCGAGTGATCTGGCTGTCGATTGCGCGGTCGAACCCATCGAATTCATTGCTGAAGGTCAGCGAGATTAGCTGATCACGGGTGAGCACCTGGTTGGGATGAAGCATGAAAGTTGATAGCAGAGCAATTTGCGCTTGGCTCAAAACTATGGGTTCTCCGCTGACCGTCACGCTCCTGGTAGTCTCATTCAGTGTGATGTTGTCGCGTGTCAGAACCTGTTGAACCTTGCCTTTGACGCGGCGAAGCACGGCTTGGGCGCGCGCAATGACTTCCTCCGGGTCGAAGGGCTTGACGATGTAGTCGTCAGCTCCGCTGTCCAGCCCGATAATTCGCTCGGCGTGGGCTTCTCTGGCTGTCAGCATGATTATTGGAACATCCGACTCTCGCCGCAGGATCCTGCAAAGCTGTACGCCATCGAGACGGGGAAGGTTCAGGTCGAGGATTATCAGGTCTGGAGTCAGATTACGGGCCAGGGCCAGACCGGATTCACCATCATGAGTAACATCAGCAGAGAATCCGGCGCGCTCGAAATATACCTTGACCCAGTTCGCTATCCTCGTATCGTCTTCGATTATCAATACTGTGCCGCTCATCGTCAGTCCTCTAAGGAGACATCTTAAGACGCGGCGCCTCATAAAGACACCGCGTCTATCTGCCGGATACGTCAATGGTCAGATTATATCACTTGAAGTTTCGACATCTTCCTCCGGCCGACTCCTATTAGCTCTAGCCACCACCCCGCCGCTCGCCGCGACCACCGTGTTCACCGCCAGCCTCGCCGCTGCCCGATTCGCTGCCGGTCTCCCCGCCGCCGCCAACCTCGGCATGCGCTACCCATCCTGTGAACGATGCCTGCGTCGCCGGCATGTTGACCGTTATCACCTCACCCGGTGCAAGGGCTATCGGTGTCGTCGGGCCGAGTTCCGTTCCGTTAGAAAGGTGCACTTCTATCCTGACCTGATCCAAGACTCCGTTGGTCGTGTTCTCCACTGTTCCCTTGAAGGAGTTGCTTGCAGCGTCGTAGTTCATGATAAGCCGCGCGCCGCCGCGTACTGCATCAAAGGTCTCGTTCGGCGCCAACATATTGGCGCTGCCTTCTTCGCCACCGGCTCCGCCGGATTCACTACCGCTATCACTACCGGACTCACCGCTGCCGGTTTCGCCGCTTTCTCCTCCTGTGTGAGGTACGGGACCAGGTCCGCCGCAGTCGAATACTTCCATGTGGATGACATATCCATCGTAAGAAACTCCCGCAAGATTCGGTTCGCTGGCGACCGTCAGGCTCGTCGCCGCTACCTGTCCAGGGTTCAGGTCTCCCAGAATATCGGGGCCAAGTTCCCCGACTGTCGTCGTTCCCGACTTTAGGTGAGGTTCGGATTGCACATAGCAAAGTTTCTGTGAGAGCGTATTTTGTACCGTTGCGTTTACAGTCTGGGTCGCCGCATCGTACTGTGCGGAAATGGCCAGTCCGCCGAGAATGCCGTTCCATGACTGTCCGAGCGGAATGGTCGGGCTCGACATGGCTGCTTCGCCAGCCTCTGCGCCGCCAGCCTCGCCGCTGCCCGATTCGCTGCCGGACTCCCCGCCGCCGCCAACCTCGGCATGCGCTACCCATCCTGTGAACGATGCCTGCGTCGCCGGCATGTTGACCGTTATCACCTCACCCGGTGCAAGGGCTATCGGTGTCGTCGGGCCGAGTTCCGTTCCGTTAGAAAGGTGCACTTCTATCCTGACCTGATCCAAGACTCCATTGGTCGTGTTCTCCACTGTTCCCTTGAAGGAGTCGCTTGCAGCGTCGTAGTTCATGATAAGCCGCGCGCCGCCGCGTACTGCATCAAAGGTCTCCTTCGGCGCCAACATATTGGCGCTGCCTTCTTCGCCACCGGCTCCGCCGGATTCACTACCGCTATCACTACCGGACTCACCGCCGCCGCCATGCTCGCCACCGGACTCGCTGCCTCCCCGCTCGGAGATGTCCCGGCTCACCGTGGTGCGGTTAGACTCTTGGCCGTCTCCGGGTCTCGAGTCGAACGTGCAGCCGGTGATCATTACCCCAGAGAGCATCGCCCCCAGGAGCGCCCCTACCAGGAGCTTTTTCGTCATCAGTTTCTTGAGATTCCTGCGTATCATCGTTTCACCTCCTCGTGAAATATCTTTGATGCTGCTCACGATAGCGATGAAATGTGGCAGAAATATGTCGTCCATTGCAGGGATGGGCTGTCAATGGCGTCGATGTCGGAACTCTGACAAAGTGTTGCATCCTATCTGCACAGAATGATTCCAGCGTTGAGTGTTGGGAGCGGCGTAACATGAAGCATCCAAGGTCTTGTAGTCATCGAATTGCCTCTGACACTCTTCGAGTTAATTTACAAGATAAGGCAACCGCCGGTGACGCAAGAAAATACTGCATTCTATTGCGTGTACGTTTACCTCCCAGCCGTCGTAGCGTCGCCGACCGGTTCGGGAAGATACTCACCATATCTGTCCGCCGCCTTATCTCCATGTCCTTGCTTCTCGACTTTCGACTAACTTACCTTCTCATGCGGATAGTGGGGCGTGTGATGGCGCCGTGTTCGGCTGCTCTTTCTGAGTGGCGGTTACAGGCACCAGCTTGTAGCCCAGATGCGCAGCTCTCCTCTTTGCGTTGCTTAACGCTCTCTGACGGTGCTGCTCCTCGTAGTACGCCGCGCCCGCGTCCACATACTTCTGTCCGTACTTGAGCATCGAGTATATGATCCGAGCCAGCTTGTGGGCCGTAGCCGTTATAGCCTTCGGAGCGCCCAGCTGAGCCTTCTTCCTGCGCAGGAACGCCCCCAGCGCACTGTCCGAGCGGTGCAGCGCGTTGGCCGCCAGGCGCAGTGCCGTAGCCGCTCTGTTCGCACTCGGTTTCGTCCGCGAACTCATCACCCTGCCTCCACTCACCCTGTTGTTCGGACTCAGCCCCAGCCACGACGCGAAGTGCTTCGCCGTGGGCCAGCGGCTCATGTCCAATCCAACCTCACTCACCACTTTCAGCGCCGTGTACGCCTCCACGCCGTCTATCGCGGTCAAGTCCACCCCCGTCATCCTGTACAGGTACGTCCGAGCATCGAACTGGGGCGCGTTCCCCTGACGAGGCTTTGCCCCACGCTTGCCGGCCGGCATACTTCCCTCGCTGCGATCATCGAATCTGCCGAGCTGTGACTCTATCTCCTGATCGCACTCCTCTATCTTGCGCCGGTACGCCCTGTACAACTCAAGCGCCTGCGTCAACTCGAAGATGTGCTCCTCCCTCCAATGACCCCGCAGAGACTTAGCTATCTTCTTCTCGTCAGCCTTCATTGTGGGATGTCTGAACTGGGCCAACTTGGTCGGGCTGCGCTCACCCTCCACGATGGCCTCTATGATCTTCATCCCGGTCTTGCCTGTGATATTGCTTATGACGTGCTGCAACTTTATGTTCATCTGCGTCAGTGCCTTCTGCATATGCTGAATATGATGCGATGCGTACTCCACCAGCATCGCGCGCTGACGCAGATAACTCCTCAATCGCCTTATCTCAGCCTCAGGCCTGAACGCACCCGACAGCAGCCCGTATGTGTGCAACTGCTGCAGCCACTGGCAGTCCAGCACGTCAGTCTTGCGACCAGGCACGCTCTTCAGACGCCGAGGGTCCACCAGCAGCACCTCCAGACCACGCTCCTCCAGCACTCCGAACAGCGGTATCCAGTACACTCCTGTCGACTCCATCGCCACCGTCTCCACCCCGCACTCAAGAAGCCAGTCGGCCATACGGTACAGCTCCGCCGTGTATGCCTCGAACTCCCGTACAGACTCTTCAGAGCGCCCTCCTGCAACCGCCACGAAGTGGCTGCTAGCTCACACGTCTATACCAGCCGCGTTCAGGTTCACTTGCGACAACTCATCCGGCAGCTCATCCGGCAACTCAATCCTGCTCTCTCGTTTCGGACTCCTGTCTATGTCTCCGCTGTGTCTGTCCATCGCTCCCTCTGCTACTATGTAGTAGGCGTGTCGCCTCAGGGTGCCACATACTTCGCACAATCTTTCGAACGGGAGCGTTCCCCAGAGGGGACGTCACCAATGATGCCGTCGTAAGGCACTCGGACCATGCTTTGTACCGGGCAATACGCACCAATGCCGAGGTCGGTCTCTTTGCCGGCGACACGCCCCATCGACATCATACACGGCCTGCGATGCCACGCCTCAGTTAGTGGCCTCTGCACGGCCCCTTGCGGGCATAGCTATGCTTTGTACATTTCGGAGTAATCGAAGCATGCAGATATACAGACGCTCAAGCTGCGTAGGCAAGGGAATTCACAAGACGATTGAACAAAGGCAGCGGGACTTTCGCCACATCAGACTCAGACGGGGATGTGGATAAAGTCTGAGAAGCGAACCACAGATGCCGCCGCACCAGCGCAATGGCGTCGATGAAAGTGGGCTCACACTTCGCATACCAGGCGCACGAACGCAGGGCAACCGGGCGTTCGTGCCGCAGCAACCCGGCTGCGAGCGTAACCCAGGAGAATATTCCCAGCAGCAATGGCGTGGTGCGAGAAATAGCCTTGTCGGACCACTGGCGCTGAGTCTCCACACCAAGGTGGGCGCGCACCTCCTGGAAGGTGACTTCGATGCGCCAGCGCAGCAGAAACCATTGGACGATCTGAAGGGGATCGGCCCCAGTATCGGTGCAGACCAGCGCCTGCGTTCTCATCTGGCAGAGCGGGTCTCTGATCAGTACCCATCTGATATGCACGAGAGGTCTTCCCCAGCGATACCAGACGGCTGTATCGGATGTAATCTCCAGTGTGCGTGCCGGTCCGTCCTTCCATGGCGCCGATACGCGACTCCAGGACACATCGGGGTTGTCCAAGAGTTCGATGGGAGAGGGCAGTCGCTGTCCCTTCAGGCGTGGTCTGCCTATCTGTCCTGGCACTCTGGGTGGAGCGGGTTCGAAGAGCGCGGCATCGAGCCTGAGTCTGCTGATGAAGGTGACGGGTTGGCGCAGGGACTGGCAGCTGTGCAGGAGTTCGAGCGCTGCGTATCCCCTGTCGGCCACGACGACTATGCGTCGGTCTGGCAGCCAGCGGCGCAGTTGGATAATCATCTGGCGCGCCCAATCCGTGATCTTCTTGTGCGGGCGTCCCACCTTCTGATGGTAGCTCTCTGCTGGAGCCAGCGCAGTGAGGACGGGCAGCGCCCAGGTGCGATTCGCCCAGGGGATGTGCGTCAGCCACATCAGGCTGACCCAGTGCAGTCCGCTCGCCCTCACCAGGTGGGACTCGCTTGAGCGCACGGCGTCTCGGAACACTCCCTTGGCGCTGATGCGACTGCCGCGTCTGCGTTCCAGCGTCTCGTCTATGCCGAACACCAGTGGTTCATCATCTTGAGCAAGATGCTCAATCAGGAGCACAAGCAGCACACGGCTCATCTGCAGTGAGGACCAGACCGCTCTGTTGAGCACCTGATGATACTTCGCGAAGCCGGCATCGTCGCTGAGACCCAGGACGCGTAGGGCAGACGTGATGGTGCGCTTGCGCGGGGCGAGGATGGCGCCGACGAGCAGTAGCTGTGCCTTCGCCCAGGTTCGTTGTCGGAACATGCTTGAGAAAGGCTGGAGCGCGGATATAATGGCATCGGGCAGGGTGAGCATAACAGAACCTCTGTGATGGGATGGTTCGGTTATCTTACCCTGTTCTTATACTATGCCTATTTCTTGTACCAAATGTACAAAGTCGAGATAATAGTGAGGAGTTAATTGACTATGAATTGCGTCAGATGCGGATCCATATTACAGGCCGGACAGGCGCAATGCTCATGCGGCCAGTACGTTGACCTCCCCGCGAGCGAGTTCTATACTCGCCTGGAGAGCCAGGTCGAAAAGAGCTCGAGGGACAACTTCCGACGAGGGTTGCTAATCGGGCTTGGCTTTCTACTCCTATTTCTGCTACTGGAAACAATCATGGACACCATTTTTATTGCTCGAGAATTCTTCCTGGGTACCGTTCTTGTAGCAGCGGCAGTGGCTATTGCCTTCAACCTTTGGCAGTTGGTGCGAAAGCTTCTGTTGTAAGTCGCCGCCCGCACCCTATAATCCGAAAACTTAAAAGTCACATAGTTGAGAACGATTTTGTATTTGGCCAGACTTGAAATTGGCTAGAATTTTGTATTCAAGTGCGTGATTCCTAACAAGAACAAAACAAGGAGGGGAATGGATGACGACCGAACTCATACCGGACGAAATACAGTTCGCGGAGAACCCGGAGCCGCGATGTCCTTGCGTGCTGGTGGTGGATGTTTCCACATCCATGTACGGCGACCCGATAAGCCAACTCAACCAAGGCCTCATCGCGTTCTCGCAAGAACTCAAGGCGGACCAACTCGCATCAGTCCGCACCGAAGTCGCCATCATCACCTTCGGCAGCACGGCGGAGGTAGTGCAAGACTTTGTAACCGCAGACCAGTTCAAAGCTCCTACCCTAGTCGCAAACGGCGCTACGATGATGAGCGCGGGCATAAACCTTGCCCTCGACAAGATAGAAGAGCGCAAGCGTATGTACTCCGCCAACGGCATAGACTACTATCGCCCCTGGCTGTTCCTGATGACGGACGGCGCGCCGACCGAAATGCAGGAAGTAGTGGACGATATGTCCGAGAGGCTGAAGGACGCTGACAGCGAAAAGAGGGTAGCGGCGTTTTCGGTGGGAGTCGGGGGCGCGGACATGGAAGCGCTCACCGAGATAAGCCCGCGCCGTCCCCTTGAGCTGAAGGGGCTGGAGTTCAGCAGCATGTTCGTCTGGCTGTCGCAGTCTATGTCGCGCGTTTCGCGCTCGCGCACCAACGACGAGATAACGCTTGATACGGACGGCTTGCAGGATTGGGCGGCGATATGATGGACGTCGCAAATCCGGCGTCTCGCTGGCGCATCATGCGCGCGTCAGTGCAAGGCACGAGTCATGCAAAGACGGGGCAGCCGTGCCAAGACAGTTCGAGCGTGGGCGAGAACGCGCCTGATGGCATACTGGTAGCCGCCGTAGCGGACGGCGCGGGGTCTGCCAGCCTGTCGGACATCGGCTCCAGCATCGCCGCCCGCACAGCGACGCAAACCGCCGTAAGACTCGCACGTCTTCATGTATCTCCGTTTTATGAGGGAGTAATCAAAAAAGTCATGGAAAGCGCGGTCAGCGCCGCGCGCGCCGCGCTGAAAGCCGAAGCTCGGCGGCAAGAAAGGCCGCTCCGGGACTTCGCCACGACCCTGATAGTTGCAATTTGCGCGCCCGACATGACAGCTGTGGCGCAAATAGGGGATGGCGCGACTGTAACCGTAGCCGAAGTAGAAGGCTACGAGCTTTTCATCACGCCGCAGCGCGGCGAATATGTCAACCAGACGAACTTCATCACATCGGACAACTGGCGGAATACGCTGGATGTGAGAGCACAGCGCGGCGGCGTCAACCGTCTGGCGATGTTCACGGATGGCATTCAATCCCTCGCGCTGAACGCGGCATCCAACAACGCGCCGCATGCGCCTTTCTTCGACCCGCTGTTTCGCTGGGCGGCGAAGCAGGAAGACGAACAAGCCGCCGCCGTCAGTCTGAAGGCTTTCCTCGCTTCCCCCAGAGTAACAGACCGTGTGGATGACGACTTGACGTTGCTGCTCGCGCTTCTGCCGTAGGAAGTCCCGCATCAGGAAGGCTGCGCCTATGACCAGCCAAAACAATATATCCGTATGGAGCAGAACTACGGGACCTGTCGTTCTGCGCCCGGAAGATGTGCTTGGCAGCGGCGGCGAAGGGGCTGTGTACAAGCTGCGTAATACCCCCGATATGGTGGCGAAGATATACCACAGCAATAAGCTGACCGCCGACGTTGTGAAGAAATTGGAGGTGATGATAGAACACCCGCCGCGCACTGAAGACGATGAGACGGGACACTTGCTCGTGTCTTGGCCCAAAGACACGGTGCACGACGGATACGGCGGACCCGTCATCGGCTTTCTTATGCCCACGGTGGAAAAGACGAGCAATTTGTTCGAGTACTACCTCCCCCATCTGAGACGTGTCCACGCTCCGCAAGCTACCTACGCTATCCTGTGCTTAGTCGCTAAAAGCCTCGCCACCGCGCTGGATAGGATACACGGTATCAGCTACGCTTATATCGTAGGCGACATAAACGAGTCCAACGCCTACATCACCGAGGACGAGCAGGTAACTCTGATAGACGCCGATTCGTTTCAGATAACGGACAGCCGCACAATCCCGCCCACAGTACACCGCTGCATGGTGGGAAAGCCCGAATACACCCCTCCGGAGTTGCAAGGCACGAGTTTCCGTGATATAGACAGGAATGTGAATCACGACAAATTCGCGCTTGCAGTCATCATATATCAGCTGCTGATGGAAGGGACACATCCGTTCAGAGGGGTGTACACCGGACAGGGAAATACTCCGCCGTCAGTCGAAACCTCCATAGCCAACGGATACTTCCTGTACAGCGCTAACGCGAGTCGCAGCGTGTACAAGCCCGCTCCAACCGCACTGCCATGGGGATCGCTGACCGCAAAGCTCAGAAATCTGTTTCTCAGGTGCTTCGACGAGGGACACACAAACCCTGATATGCGTCCTTCTCCCAGGGAATGGGCGGACGCGCTTGACGAAGCGATACAAGACCTCCTGCCGTGCAATGCAAATGCGAGCCACTGGTACTTCGGTGGACAGTCTGGCGTCTCCGGCAGCGCCGCATGTACATGGTGCGAGCGGAAGGCAACCTTGGGCTTAGAGTCGTTCCCGGAGCGTCTGGGGGCGCACCGCTATGCTCTGCCTGCGCCCGGCGTTCCTGCCCTTGGAGCGGGTGCCGTTCTCGCCCCTGGAGTGAGCGGCGTTCCTGCCCTTGGAGCGAGCGGCGGAAGGCTACCAAAATGGCGGCAGCTGATTATACTGGGGCGGCAACTGATTAGACTGCCCCTATGGCGGCAGCTGTTTAGGCTGGCGATAATCGTCTTTTGGGGAGGGCCGCGCAGCACAAGACCTTTATGGCTGAAGCTGGCTGGAGCGGCAGTGGGCGTGTATCTGGTATTTTACATAGTATTCGCGATTCTCAGTGCGGCACTATCGGGCATCAACACATTCGAGGAAAGATTTATATGGCCTCTATTTGCGGACGACGCAACCGCGGTGGTGGCGACGCCCACGCCCGAACCTTCTATTCTCTGTCGTCTAGGCTGGCTTCCGTCCTGTCAGCCAACTCCGGCGCCCGCAGCGCCCGCATTCGCGCTCATGCCCACAAGCACGCCAACGCTGACGCCCACAGCCCTGCCCACGCATACGCCGGTACCCCTGATACCCACCGGCACAGCGATACCTACGCTCGTTCCGGCAGCCGCGCCAAATCCCACCGACACGCCCACGCTAACGCCACCCCCTACGGCTACGCATACGCCGCTGCCTACATCCACACACACGCCCGTACCCACCGACACGCCTACACAGTTACCGACTTCAACCGCTACGCCAACACCATTGCCCACATCCACGCCTACCCTCGTTCCTACCAGCACACCGACTCCGCTGCCAACGCACACGCCCGTTCCCACCAACACACCCACACATACGCCATTGCCCACGAATACGCCCATACCATGCGTACACTTCGGGCCCGGAACCGACCTCAACAGATGCGACCTATCAGGCAAGGACTTGCGCGGCTTCAATCTGACAGGCGCTAGTCTCAGTTATGCGAACCTGACGGGAACGAACCTGAAGGACGCCGTGCTGACGAATGCCACCATCGCAGGCGCAGTAGTCGTGGGCGTGACGCTCACCAATGTTGACTTGAGCACGACGGACATTACGGACATACGCGCCTTCGATAAAGCCATTCTAGTAAGAGTAACATTCCCCGTCGGCGTGGATTTATCTGATGCGTCTTTCATGGATGCCGACCTGTCCAGAAGCTCCATCGTCAGCGCGAACCTCGAAAGAGCCGATTTCACCGGAGCCAAACTATATCGTGCAGATTTAACAGGCGCTGCCCTTACCGAGGCGAACTTCAGAAGGGCTGACCTTGACGGCGCAGTTTTGGACGGGGCGAATCTGCAAGGGGCGAATCTCGCCTCTGCCGACCTCAGTGAGATTTACTTCGACATCAACCCCGACTTTCGAGCCGCAGACCTTAGAAACGCCAACTTCTTCAAGGCTACTCTGAATGGAGTGGATTTTTCAGGAGCGCAATTGGAAGAGGCTAAGTTCGATAGAGCGGAAATGAGCGCAGCTATATTCGATAATGCCGAACTGAATGAAGCGGATTTGAAAGACGCCAATTTGCGGGGAGCGCGTTTCAACGGCGCAGATGTCAGCGATGTGAACTTCAGTGAAGCCGACTTGTCCAATGCCAGTTTCCAATGGGCGGACATAGAAGATACCAGATTTTCCGAAGCGAACCTTACGGGCGCGATTTTCTCGGGAGCGATAAACGCCGACAAAGCCATGTTTAGCGACACCATCTGCTCTGATGGAAGCACGAGCGACAGTTGCTACTTCGAGGGCAGGCTGCATGGGATACGACCTTGATATATATTCGGGCATTTTCTTGCATCTGCATTTGTGATGCTCAACCCGGGCTCAGAGATTGATTGTGTCAGCCGCCATGTAAACCGGAGCGTCAGAGGTGGTACGCAGCACTTCCAGTGAGGGATGGCTGAGCAGACGCTCGATACATTCCTCCGAAGCGCCAATGTAGGTGCTGTCCAGGTCAATGTCCGTGGACACGCACCAGGAACGGTCCGCCGGCCACCAGATGTTCGGTCCGTCCAGAGCCGGGAAGTCGAAGAAGTCATTGAAAGACGGCGATCCCGAATAGAGAAGATACTCTCTGCCCTCTCCCTTAATTCTCTGAGCTCTCTCCACGTCCACAGGTGGGAGTAGCGGAATACCGCCAGAAGTGGTCATCAGCGCGCTCGCGCCTGCTGAAAAGCTACCGTAGCCATCCCACACGGCGAAGTAGTATTCGTCCGGCGTACTGGTGTAATCCGAGAGAAAGCCGGATAGCTCGACAATGTCTTCAGGTTCTATCATGTCTTCTGCAGGTTCATACGCCCACGGCTGTTTTGCGGAGCCGTACCCTGGCTTCGGGACACTGATTCCCTCGAAGGACATCAGATTGTGATAAGCCTTGCCGCTCCACTCAGCTACTGTGTACCAGCGAACATGCCGGTCTTCGCGTGTCAGAGCAGGATGGAGCAGGCGAGCGTATGCATTGTATCCCCTTGGCACCAGTGCCTCTACTCGTGCAAAGCGACTTCCAAGCGCTTCCTCAACCCAGCGACCGGGAGTAGCATCTAACAGAGGAGTCAATTCCTTGGGTTGAGGGTTTCTCTGCATAAATGCCATTCGAGAGAACTTTCTGAATGTTCCGGTCAGCAGTCCAAATCACCATACAAAGATGACGAAAACCAGCGCAGCTACCAGTAACAGAATCAACAAGGACAACCCCAAGCATCCCAATTCAGAAGAATGTCGCCCGAATTTGCTCGCCATATTGTCCGGAACTTGTGGTATCTGTGGGTGGGGTGGAACAACCATACATGACATCCAGTGAAGCATCTTCCATTTTCGACCACAGCGCATCGTGTACCGATTGGCAGTTAGACGCAGGAAATGTCTGCTTGCCCGATCTGGGACTAGATAAGTATACGACACATTTGGATGGTTCGGTGGTGTCAAGCAGGCTTACTGAAAGGTTGCTTGTGAGATCACTTATCCTTTATTTTCATTGAGTATTATTGTATAATATGTTCATGAGATACGTTCCTTCCAGAGAGGCAAGCCGCATACTCGGCATGCATCCGCAGACACTCAGAAAGTGGGCGCGTGAAGGTCGCATTGACTACATCAGGACCGAAGGCAACCAGCGCAGTTATGACGTCGATTCATACCTCGGACAATCAAGACCGGCGCAGACCGTCTGCTACTGCCGTGTCTCGTCCAAGAAGCAGTCAGCCGACCTCGACAGGCAGGTCGCCTTCATGCGAGAACGATATCCTGACGCCGAGATCGTCAGCGACGTCGGCTCCGGACTCAACTTCAAGCGCAAAGGACTTCTTGCCATACTGGAGCGACTACACCAGGGAGATAAGCTCCGTGTTGTGGTCGCCTACCGAGACCGTCTTGGGCGGTTTGGAACAGAACTCATCGAGACGCTGCTCGAACGCAACGGCGGGGAGCTCGTGGTTCTCAATCAGCGAGACCTCAGCCCCGAGGAAGAACTCACGACTGACCTTCTCGCCATCCTCACTGTCTTTGGCGCTCGCGTCAACGGACTCCGTCGCTACCACAAGGAAATCAAGGAAGATAAGGCCCTACCCGAACGCGCACCAGAGGGCTGAGCTGCGCCGCTGGTTCGGTGCCGCTCGGTATGCGTACAACCAGACCGTCGAATTGCTGACAGGCGACGATGCGCCCAAGGCTGTCAAGACGAAGGTTCGGGACCTCGTGCTGCCAATGCTTCCGCCCTGGCACAGGAGCGCACCCCGTGAGGTACTGGTCGGCGCCGTCTTCGATGCGTGCCGAGCGGTGAGCGCCGCGAAGAAGCGAAACGCGCAGCTCGCGAAGGACAAGAGCAGTGGCCATCGCAAGGACGAAGACTTCGGACGTGTACGCTTTCGATCGCGCAAGAACCCCCGCCAGACCTTCACGGTTCAGGCCAACTGCGTAAGCCCCGACGGCATCTACCGCACGAAGCTCGGCGACATGCCGATGGCCGAAGACCTTCCGGTCCCTGAGAACAGGAACATCTGCCGTCTGACCCTTCGATATGGACAGTACCACCTGAGCGTGCCCTACGACGAGAAGCTGACACCACAGCGCGAGAACCAAGCGCGGGTGGCGGCTCTCGACCCAGGCGTGCGCTCGTTCCTGACCTGGTACTGCGCAGACTCCGTGGGCAAGATTGGAGAGGGAGCGTTCTTCCGCACCCAGCGGTTATGAGAGAGGCTGGACGAACTGTTGAGCCGTGCGGCTAAGGCACCTTCAAGAAAGCGCAGGAACATGCGGCGTGCTGCCGGTAGGATGCGTATCAGGATAGAGAACCTGGTGGACGAATTGCACAGGCAGGCAGCGCGCTTTCTGTTGAACAAGTTCGATGTCATTCTGCTGCCCGTCTTCGAGACATCCGATATGGTGGAGCGTGGCAGGCGCAGGATAAGAAGCAAGACTGTCCGCAATCTGCTGAGTCTGGCGCACTACCGGTTCGGGATGTTCCTCCGGCACAAAGTGCGTGAGACCGGAGTGGTCGTTCTTGCAGTTAACGAGGCCTACACGACCAAGACGGTATCGTGGACCGGGAGGAGGTTCTGGAGGACGTTGGTGGCGCGTCCGTTGTCGTGGGACGTGATGGCGAGCGAATGGACCGTGACTACAATGGAGCGCGCGGGATTTACCTGCGTGCGCTGGGAGATACCCCCGCGTTGAGGGCCTGATTCTCGACGTGCGCCGCGAGCGTGAATGACTCACGTCTCAGCGGAAATGTGAGGGCAGTCGCGTAAATGTCTGTCCTCGGAAACTCTTTGATGTTCAATATTCATCAACCGAATTTTTATCGGTTGCTTGCAGGTACACCAACATCCAGGGCCAGTCGCTTCTCGCTATCCTGCTCACATTGGCTGTCCGGGTGATTTGTAAAATCGTCTTAATTTTGATTCACAATTCTGCTGCAAGCAGCCACTCTTCCCAGCAGTCCTACATAGGTAAACGCCTTTGACCGAATTGGTTCCGTTAGGTTATTATGGCCGCGATCAGCTGCATCGCATTGCACTATTGGACCATGGATATTTTCTCGTAGATTTCTTGCAAATAAGGAAGAGCGGCGTTGATTGTGGGTAAATCACTTCCCGCAAATGCGGTGATTGAGACGGCGGAGCAAGCTCTTCCGGTGTATCGGCCGGAGTCTCACGTACGTCCCAAGCAGCCGATTGAGCTTGCGTGGAGGACATTGTCTCATGTAATTAAGCAGAAGTTCGTCCGCCGCCGCGAGCGCTTCCCGCTCGTGACCATGCTGGAACCTCTCGAAGCTTGCAACCTGGACTGCACCGGATGCGGCCGTATCCGCGAGTATCTGCCCGTGCTCACCAAGACTCTCACATTGGAGCAGTGTCTAAGGGCTGTAGACGACTCCGGGGCACCTATCGTTTCCATTGCCGGCGGTGAGCCAACGATGTACAACCAACTCCCCGAACTAATCGAGGAGCTGGTAAAGCGCAAGATCTTCATCTATTGCTGTACCAACGGTATCCTGCTTGAGCGCGCGATCAGGCGGATTCAGCCCTCGAAGTATCTCGCCTGGGTCATCCACCTTGACGGAATGGAGACGCAGCACGACTTGGCCGTAAACCGTAAAGGGATCTGGAAGAAGGCAATGGCGGCATCCAAGCTTACCCTGGGAAAAGGCCATCGAGTCTGCTCCAACACGACGCTCTTCCGTGGCTCGAACGCCGAAGACCTGCATCAGATCTTCTCGCTCGTAACGGATATGGGATTCGAGGGTGTGATGGTGTCCGCCGGTTACGATTTCGTCGATGGTCCCGTGCAAGAGATGTTCCTGACGCGAGAAGAGGCAATAAGAGTTTTCAGACGGGTGCTCACCGATGACTCGCTGCAACGCATCCGATTCTACAATAATCCACTCTATCTCAGATTCTTGCGCGGCGAGAGGGACTACCAATGCACGGCTTGGTCGAACCCTACTTACACTGTGCAGGGCTGGCGTGAGCCTTGCTACCCGGTGGCTGACAGGCATACAGACAACATAGATGACCTGTTCAAAAGTCCACGCTCTGGGAGAACTACGGTGTGGGCGTGAACAGCAAGTGCGCTAACTGTATGATGCACTGCGGGTTCGAGTCAGCGTCCATCTATGATGCATTCAGTAGTCCCCGTGGCGCGGCTTCTCTATTGAATGGCGTTCTCGGCAAGCGCACCGGAATCGGCGCGAGTTAGTCGAATGAACGGGCGCTTGGTCTTACATGTAGCGTTGCATCAGGAGGCTCGTCAGATCCTCAGAGCAGCAGAGTGGCGCCGAAATCGGCCCCCTTTCCCGGAGATCTATGAGGGGCAAATTGGAGGCGGAGAGGCAGTCCTGGCGATAAGCGGAGTTGGTAGAGGGCGCGCAGAGGGCACAGTAAACGAAGTACTCA
This sequence comes from Dehalococcoidia bacterium, assembly GCA_965222145.1. GTDB lineage: Bacteria > Chloroflexota > Dehalococcoidia > Lucifugimonadales > JADFKI01 > Bin90. The sequence continues at coordinate 1,712,998 of CBDCTG010000001.1, forward strand.
AGAAGTACCAGGCGAGCGCTGTACTCTCTCTCGGCTTCGGAGGCGGTCTGCTACCCGGGCAGCGGCTGGGAGACCTCGTCGTCGCTCATACCACAATGTCCATGCCTCATACTCCCGCGCGCGAAATGTCAGAAGGCCAGCGGTCATTATGGAACGAACGTCTGAAGTCGGACCGATCACTTACGCACGATGCCCTCCGAGTTCTTGAAGATTTAGGGCTGCGGCACCAATCTGGTGTGTGCATTACGGATGCAAATGTCGTGTCGAGCCCAGACGCCAAAAGGCACATAGGACTTGCTACCGGAGCACTGGCGGTCGACATGGAGAGTTTCTGGATAGGCTTGGAATGCTGTAAGCGGGATGTGCCATTTCTCGCAGTCCGCTCAATAGTTGATGTGGTGGAACACCCAGTGCCGCAATTCGCCACTCGCTTCACCCAGGACACCGGATATAATTTTCGGTGGATACTCCCAATCTTGTTACGACCGCGATCCCTACCTGCGCTGATCCGCCTGGCATATGCGGCTTCCGTGGCGAGGAGTTCGCTCACCGCATTCGTTTTCGGGTTCTTGAACTCGCTGACGCAGAATGGCGGCGGGATCAGAAAGTACGCTGGCCGCAGCACCGTATGACGAGCAACATATCGACGAAACGTTCCGTTTGTTAAAGAATTATGGCAACTATCCGACACTTGACAGAAGCCGGTACTGCTAATATATCACGGGAACTGGGAGATTCAGTCATACAGGCGGTAAAACGGTCTCAGGACTACTTTGCTCGCACACAATCCCCCGAGGGCTACTGGTGGGGCGAGCTGGAATCAAATTCCACAATGGAGGCTGAGTACCTGCTGCTTACCCACTTTCTGGGGATCGGCGATGCGGACATGTGGCGGAAGTTGGCGAATCACATTTTAGGAACGCAGCGCGACGACGGCACCTGGGGGCAGTATTATGGCTCGCCGGGCGACCTCAGCACTACCATTGAGTGTTACTTTGCCCTGAAATTGGCAGGTGCTCCGCCTAACGATCTTCGCAGGGCGAAGGCGCGCGAATTCATTGTGTCCAGGGGTGGCATCCCGAAAGCGCGTGTATTCACCAAGATATGGCTCGCCCTCTTCGGACAGTGGAGTTGGGATGCGATACCGGCGCTCCCACCTGAGATGATACTGCTTCCATCGTGGGCACCAATGAACCTGTACGACTTTTCCAGCTGGGCTAGGGGCACTATTCTGCCGTTGAGCATCGTGCTGACCCGCAGGCCCCTGTGCCCGATACCAGAGGGCGCAGCTGTTCCCGAACTTGTGCCAACCGATATCGGCAATTCCCAAAATACCTGAAGAATCGGCAATTTGACGGGAATGGCAGCGGTCCTTGGTATGACAGACTGGATACTTCGCCGGTACAATTCTCTCCCCTGGCAGCCGATGCGCGGACTTGCCATTCGCAAGGCTGTGAGATGGATAGTTGAACACCAAGAGGAGGATGGATCCTGGGGCGGCATACAGCCGCCGTGGGTGTACTCACTCATCGCGCTCAGTGTCCTAGGATACGATGTCGGGCACCCAGTCATGCGCAAAGGCATAGAAGGCTTCAAGGATTTTGCAATTGAGGAGAACGACTCCATGCGCATGCAGGCATGCGTGTCTCCGGTTTGGGACACATGCCTTGCGATGCTCGCACTTCAAGATTCAGGCATTTCTCCGGACTGTCCCGTGCTGCAGCGAGCGGGAGAGTGGCTCATGAAGGCGCAGGTCTCGAATGGAGGGGATTGGCAGGTCAATGCGCGACACGCCGCCCCTGGGGGATGGTCTTTCGAGTTTTCCAACAGCGCGTATCCTGACATAGACGATACCGCAGAGGCGCTTATCGCCCTCGATAGGGTGAATCTGCAGGACACCTACGGAAAGAAGGAAGCGATCAGTCAGGTGGTCGAGTGGTTGCTTGGCGTGCAGAGTAAAAACGGAGGTTGGGCAGCCTTCGACAAAGATAACACCCGTCGCGCCGTCGCGGAAATGCCCTTCGCCGACTTTGGTGAAATGATAGATCCGCCAAGCGCAGACGTGACCGCGCATGTCGTAGAGTCACTGGCTCGTATCGGCTATTCGATGGACCATCCATCATTGCGCCGAGCCGTACGATACCTGATGAGCGGGCAGGAACCCGACGGTTCTTGGTTTGGCCGCTGGGGTGTCAATTACATTTACGGCACGGGCGCCGTACTCCCGGCGCTTGAGGCCGCCGGCGTGGACACGCGGAGCGAACGAGTACGGCGAGCTGTAGATTGGTTGACGGCACACCAGAACGAGGACGGGGGCTGGGGCGAGAGTTGCGCAAGCTACGTCGATCCTACCTTGGCGGGCAAGGGATGCAGCACTCCGTCGCAGACTGCCTGGGCCTTGATCGCTCTTATGGCTGCTGGTGAAACGAAAAGAGACGCAGTCAGACGAGGAGTCAGGTATTTGATCAAAACTCAGCGAGAGGACGGTACTTGGGACGAAGATTGGTACACCGGTACTGGATTCCCCGGTTACGGGACTGGAGAAAAGAGCAGGAACGTTCGGAAGCAGGGAAGCGAACTGTCTGCTGGATTCATGACAAAGTACGATCTCTACAGGAACTACTGGCCGTTGATGGCCTTGGGTCGCTTCTGGCGGTTCCTTGCAGAACCCAGTTTCAGTGATAGGTCTTGAGTGTTGTCATATAATGGATTCATGAGATACGTTCCATCCAGAGAGGCAAGCTGAATTCTCGGCGTGCATCTACAGACGCTCAGAAAGTGGGCGCGTGAAGGACGCATTGACTACATCTTGACCGAAGGCGGCCAGCGCAGATATGACATTGAAATGTCACTTCACAAATCCTTGCCTCCACCCAACGCAGAACTCCCAAGCCTCCTTCACGATTTCCTCCCCAATCGCCATCTCATCATCCACTTGTGCCTCAGGATTTCTGCTAATGTATATTGACCACATCAACTGCTCTAATCCGTAAGCCTCAGACCCTACGTCCATCTTCCCACTGTCAGCGGCCTCATACCAACTATCGCACACTGAATTCACATCCTGCTCTGTCAGGTATTGAAGTACAACCTCGACATCGCCGGAATGTTCCACCTTTGCTACGGCCGTTCCGGAGATATCCGTCCATTGCCGAGCAGACCGCCTCGCGTTCTCATACCAACACGACCCGACTAAACCCAACACAAGCAGCCCTACCAGAACTATTTTCCAGGTTCCGTTCACTATACTCCTCCGTGCTACAGTGGGCTATGTGAGCTGCACATTCGGCAGTACTTCGTTGTAAGTAGTCGAAGCCGGAGTCAGGTATCGTCTCCCGACTATCCACTCATCGTTCTACTCGGTGAGCACTGCGCCAACCAGTCGTAGTGCCGCCGGTCGGTTGGGGAGGATGCCTACAACATCGGTCCGGCGTCTTATCTCCTTGTTCAACCTCTCCTGCGGATTGTTCGACCAGATCTTCTTCCAGTGCTCCATCGGGAAGTGCGTGAACGCCAGTCAGTATGTCTGCTCCGGCTTCGTCCAGCATCAAGACCGCCTGCGGGAAGTGCTCGGCAAACTTTCTCGACTACCTTCTAGTGCTAGGATGTAGTCCCGGAGCGTCATCCGCAACGTCATAGTAGTACATTTCTTGCATTCTAAGTGATATATTGGCCTCGGACGCATGACCCACATGAAGATGCGCCAAATCCTGCTAGAGAGTCGTGCATAATGATGAGAGCCAAGCAAGATACGGTTTGCCCTTCCCCACACAATCGTTCTAAACCCGCGATAACCCTCCTAATCGCTGCATTAGCGGCAACTCTCCTCTTCTTATTCTTGACGAACTCCGGCCAAGTCGCGGCACAGACCGGCGACACACCCACTCCCGGAGCTACCCCAGAGCAGCCCTATGACTTCGGCGACCAAGACCTTCCGCCCATTCAAGACAAGCTCAACCCTCCGCGATACCCCAACATGGACTCCAACCTCAACCGCATCGTCGAGCAGGTGCAGACGGGGCAGTTCAGCGCGCAAGCCGCCGCTGCCAACGCCCCCGTGCACAGCGGAGCATCCGTCGCCGTAACGCTCTACATCTCCGAGGACTACGCCGACGCCATAGCCGCCTATCTCACAGACAACGGCGCATCGCCACGCAATATTGGCATCGATTACATCGAAGCCTACATCCCCGTATCACTGCTTGCGGAAGCGTCTCTGCAGGAAGGCGTCATCAGCATCCGCACCATCATCCCGCCCCAACCCGCGCAGGGGATGGTCATCAGCGAAGGCTTCTGGGTGCACGGAGTATCTTCCTGGCGCCAAGCGGGATATAGAGGGAAGGACGTAAAAATTGGCATTATCGACGCTGGTTTTGAAGGCTTTGACAGTCTCATGGGAACCGAACTCCCCTCAACCGTGCAGGCAAGATGCTACATCGAAGTAGGCGTTTTCACATCAGACCTCGCGGACTGTGAGTACGGATCTCACGGCACTGCGGTAACCGAAGCGGTCTTCGACATAGCTCCGGAGGCCACCTACTACATATCAAATGCTCTTGCGTCGGGAGATCTGGCAAAGACGGCCGTGGAATGGATGGTTGAAGAGGGCGTGGATATCATCAACATGTCGCTTGGCTTTAGTTGGGACGGGCGGGGAGACGGCACGTTCTACTCCAGCAACAGCCCTCTCAGAAGTGTGGACATCGCTGTTGCAAATGGCATAACCTGGGCCAATGCTGCGGGGAACGACGCTTTTGGAACATGGTTTGGAAGCTTTACGGACTCGAATGGCGACGGCTTCCATGAATTCAACGGGACGGATGAGTGCAACGAGATACAAGCTGGAGGGTACCGCTACCAGCTTCGATGGGATGACCAGTGGGGCGGAGCGACCATCGACCTGGATCTCTATCTGTATGACCTGGATAGCGATGTCTACATTGGTCCTCTAACATCAAGCAACGATGTGCAATCCGGCGCAGCAGGCGACATCCCTTACGAGACTCTTCAATACGATGGATTCTATAATGACGGGACATACTGCTTGGCTATAAAACATCACAGCGGCGACATACCGGACTTTATTCAGTTGACAGGGTGGAATGCGGAGCTTGAGCATCACACGCTGTTCGGCAGCATCGGAAATCCCGCAGAGAGCACCAACCCCGGCATGCTCGCCATCGGCGCTGCCCCTTCGGACGACATCTTTACAATCGAGGATTTCAGCAGTCGCGGCCCCACGACCGACGGTAGAGTAAAGCCCGACATCGTTGGCGCAGACCAGGGTAATTCGGCTGTATGGGGACATTGGAACGGAACAAGCCAGGCATCTCCACATGTCACTGGCCTCGCTGCCCTCGTCAAGCAGCGCTTCCCCGACTACGGTCCTGCGCAAATCGCCGATTACCTGAAAGACCATGCTGAAGCGCGCGGCGACCCGGGTCCCAATAATACTTGGGGCTACGGCTTCGCCAAGTTGCCTGCGCTGGACGAAGCCCCGTCAGTTTCCATCGACAGAGCCGCCATCGTCGCCTTCTACAACGCCGCCAACGGCGACGATTGGACGAACAACACAAACTGGCTGACCGATGCGCACATATACGGGTGGTACGGCGTCACAGTGGACATTGATGGAAGTGTTACTCGTCTAACGCTCGAGGAAAACAACCTGACAGGCGAAATCTCCGCTGAACTGGGTAATCTGTCTAGCCTGACGAAGCTGAACCTGTGGGGTAATCATCTCACCGGCGACATTCCCTCTGAGCTGTCCAATCTCACCCAACTGAGAACGTTGGATATCGGACGGAACGAACTCACCGGCGAAATTCCCTCTGAACTAGGCAGTCTATCCAATCTGGAGAGTCTGTGGCTAGACCGCAACCAACTCACAGGCACAATACCTGCCGAGTTGTCCAATCTCACTCAACTGGAAGTCTTCCACATTGCAGAGAATCAGGTCGAAGGCGAGATTCCCGCGTGGTTGGGTGACCTGTCTGATCTGGAGGGTCTTTATCTTCAGGACAACGAGCTTACGGGCATCATCCCCGCAGAATTGGCTAATCTTGCCAATCTTAAAGAGTTGTTCCTCGCCCATAATCAGCTTACAGGCTGCATACCCGAGGGACTGCGCGGCATTCCGGACAACGACTTTGACGAGCTTGGGCTGCCTTTCTGCGATGATGTCCAAGTCCCGACGGACCCCTGCGTCGAACGGCTCACCGGCGACGGCATCGTAAATGGCAGTTGGACGACGGGAAGCGAGTGCGTGTCCGAGAACCGTGACGGCGACGGAACCGGCGCATACGCACGCTACTACACATTCTCCTTGACCGAGCAGTCGGAATTGACCATAACGTTGGAATCGACTGAGGACACATACCTGTATCTGCTGGAAGGCGCAGGCAGAGACGGCGAACAAGTCGCTGATAACGATGACATCGACACGGATGGCGGTAACTACAATTCGCGTATAGCGAGGACGTTTGCGCCGGGCGACTACACTATAGAGGCGACAACCTACGAAGCCGGCGCAACCGGCAGCTTCACCCTCACGTTAGATGGACTGGGAAATACCGCGATACCGCCGGACCCGTCATCTGACAGAGAGGCGCTTGTCGCCCTCTACAACGCCACCGATGGTCCAGATTGGGATGACAATGATAACTGGCTTAGCGACGCGGACATCGGCGATTGGTGGGGCGTAAATACTGATGAGAATGGCCGGGTTATTCGGTTGGATCTCTCGGATAACGAATTGAACGGCAGGCTTCCTTCCGAATTGGAAAGACTCACAAGTCTAGAATCTCTGGATCTTTCGGGAAACGAACTGGAAGGGGACATACCGCTTACGCTGGGCGATCTGTCTAACCTGACAAAGTTGAGCCTGTGGGATAATCAACTCACCGGCGAGATTCCAGCTGAATTGGGCAGACTCGCCAATCTCCAGATTCTGTGGCTAGACGACAACAAACTCATGGGCTCAATACCCGCTGAGCTAGGGAGTCTGTTCAATTTAGAGGGTCTTTATCTTCAGGACAACGAGCTTACGGGCATCATCCCCGCAGAATTGGCTAATCTTGCCAATCTTAAAGAGTTGTTCCTCGCCCATAATCAGCTTACAGGCTGCATACTCGAGGGACTGCGCGGCATTCCGGACAACGACTTTGACGAGCTTGGGCTGCCTTTCTGCGATGATGTCCAAGTCCCGACGGACCCCTGCGTCGAACGGCTCACCGGCGACGGCATCGTAAATGGCAGTTGGACGACGGGAAGCGAGTGCGTGTCCGAGAACCGTGACGGCGACGGAACCGGCGCATACGCACGCTACTACACATTCTCCTTGACCGAGCAGTCGGAATTGACCATAACGTTGGAATCGACTGAGGACACATACCTGTATCTGCTGGAAGGCGCAGGCAGAGACGGCGAACAAGTCGCTGATAACGATGACATCGACACGGATGGCGGTAACTACAATTCGCGTATAGCGAGGACGTTTGCGCCGGGCGACTACACTATAGAGGCGACAACCTACGAAGCCGGCGCAACCGGCAGCTTCACCCTCACGTTAGATGGACTGGGAAATACCGCGATACCGCCGGACCCGTCATCTGACAGAGAGGCGCTTGTCGCCCTCTACAACGCCACCGATGGTCCAGATTGGGATGACAATGATAACTGGCTTAGCGACGCGGACATCGGCGATTGGTGGGGCGTAAATACTGATGAGAATGGCCGGGTTATTCGGTTGGATCTCTCGGATAACGAATTGAACGGCAGGCTTCCTTCCGAATTGGAAAGACTCACAAGTCTAGAATCTCTGGATCTTTCGGGAAACGAACTGGAAGGGGACATACCGCTTACGCTGGGCGATCTGTCTAACCTGACAAAGTTGAGCCTGTGGGATAATCAACTCACCGGCGAGATTCCAGCTGAATTGGGCAGACTCGCCAATCTCCAGATTCTGTGGCTAGACGACAACAAACTCATGGGCTCAATACCCGCTGAGCTAGGGAGTCTGTTCAATTTAGAGGGTCTTTATCTTCAGGACAACGAGCTTACGGGCATCATCCCCGCAGAATTGGCTAATCTTGCCAATCTTAAAGAGTTGTTCCTCGCCCATAATCAGCTTACAGGCTGCATACTCGAGGGACTGCGCGGCATTCCGGACAACGACTTTGACGAGCTTGGGCTGCCTTTCTGCGATGATGTCCAAGTCCCGACGGACCCCTGCGTCGAACGGCTCACCGGCGACGGCATCGTAAATGGCAGTTGGACGACGGGAAGCGAGTGCGTGTCCGAGAACCGTGACGGCGACGGAACCGGCGCATACGCACGCTACTACACATTCTCCTTGACCGAGCAGTCGGAATTGACCATAACGTTGGAATCGACTGAGGACACATACCTGTATCTGCTGGAAGGCGCAGGCAGAGACGGCGAACAAGTCGCTGATAACGATGACATCGACACGGATGGCGGTAACTACAATTCGCGTATAGCGAGGACGTTTGCGCCGGGCGACTACACTATAGAGGCGACAACCTACGAAGCCGAAGAGACGGGCGCGTTCACGCTGACGGTAGGCGGCCTGCCATAAGGGTTGACAACTGCTGCCAGTATAGATGATATTAGTAGTTAATGGATGTTTTAAGCAAGCGCATATCACTAACGGCCTGGGGTCGCCTCTATGGTTACGATAAGGCGACCACAGCGCGTCTGCACAAGCAGGGAAAGCTGCCTCCCGACCTTGTCGTGGAGACGATGCCGACAGGCAGACACTACGTGGTTGTACCACCCGACCCACCGGACGGTTGCGTGCTTTACGCACGGGTATCGTCTGCGGACCAGAAGGACGACCTCGACCGACAGGCCGGCAGACTTGCCGAATGGGCGACTGAGAATGGGCATCGGCCTACCGAGGTTGTGAAGGAAGTGGGTTCCGGGCTTAATGGGAGTGGACGAAGACTGCTGAAGGTGCTTCAGGACCGGACGGTCGGCACCATTATCGTGGAGCACCGGGATAGGTTGTGCAGGTTCGGGTTTGAGTATGTGGAGGCGGCGCTGGCATCACGCGGATGCAGGGTGGTCGTGATGGAAGAAGAGGAACTCGCAGATGACCTCGTTCGTGACGTTACCGAAGTGATGACTTCTCTGTGCGCGCGTCTTTATGGGCGCAGGTCGGCCAGGCGGCGTGCTGAGAGGGCGATGGAGGCCGCGGGTGCTGCATCAACACGTTGAACCGGAAGGCTGGGTGCTGCAGGCGTTCAGCTTTGCTCTTGACCCGACCGAAGAGCAGTCGGGCACTCTGCGTCGTCACTTCGGAGCCCGCAGGTATGCCTATAACTGGACGATAGGCCAGATCAGACAGGAGATGGCGCTGTTTCGGGAATGCGGCGTGTCGTACGGACCTCCATCTCTGATGCGACTGCGCAAACGCTGGAACCGGCAGAAGCACGAGATCGCCGTGGACGCTGAAGGCAATCCCTGGTGGACTGAGGTGTCGAAGGAGGCATTCGCAAACGGTGTGGCTGACGCAGTCACGGCATACTGGAACTGGCAGAAGGGTCTGTCTGGCAGGAGAGATGGCCGACCGGTGGGTTTTCCGCGGTTCAGGAAGAAATCAGCCGACCGGGACCGATACAGGGTTACGACCGGGAGCTTTGGGCTGGTGGACAGGCGCCACATCCGTCTGCCGAGGATCGGTGCCGTTCGTACCCATGAGAACATGCGCAGGCTGCACCGGCTCGTGGGACTGAACAGGGCCAGGCTGCTGAACGTCACTGTCCGGCGCAAGGGAGACCGCATCCTGGCGGTCTACCAGGTGGAGGTCAGGCGTCCTCAGAGTAATCACCGTCCTTCACGTCCGGACTCGCGGGTTGGCGTGGACGCCGGAGTGCGCCGGCTGGCGACTGTGGCAGCCCACAACGGACAAGTCATCGAGCGTATCGAGAACCCAAGACTATTGGAGCGAAGCCTGCGGCAGATGAGGGTAATGCACCGTGCCAGGTCCCGCTGCATTCGGGGGTCCGTGCGGTACAGGCGCAGGACCGATGCCATCCGCCGTCTCAGCTTCAGGGTAGCTAATCAGCGAGGACATGCCATGCACGTCCTGACGACAAGGCTCGCCAAGACCCACGGGAGCGTCGTTGTCGAGGACCTGAATGTGGCCGGCATGCTCAGGCAAAAGGGCCTACCCGGTGCACGTGGACGAAGACGACGGCTTTCGGACGCCGGTATGGGAGAGTTGCGCCGGCAGCTTGAGTACAAGTGTGGCTGGTACGGACCGGAACTTGTGCTTGCCGACCGTTATTATCCTTCATCCAGGCTGTGCAGCGCCTGTGGGCTGGCGAATGACATTAGCTGGCGGTGTATGTGGACATGTGAAGGATGCGGCGTTACTCATTAGAGAGATGACAACGCCGCGATAAATCTCGCCCGTTATTCTGAGGGCGACGTGGGTGCAGTTGGCGCCCTCGACAAGCGTGGAGTCCGGGTAAGACCCGTTGTAGAATGGGCAGAGGACGATGAAACGACGAAGGCTTGCCGTGATGCCCTTCAGGAGAGGGTCGACACAGAGGCCAACCCCGCGATGGGGTGCAAAATCAGGTTGTGACTAATGTCATCCTTTTTTGCAACGGCTGGTTTGACTTAGCGGTCGATTGATCAGCGCTGATAAACTGACTAGCCGACCAACTGGCATATCCGATAAAAGTTCCTGGACTGCTCAACATTTATCAAGGAAGTTTTGTCGGGACTAATCGAGGCAAACGACAATGGGAAGGTTTAACTGGGACTGGAGCGGAGAAGGCCCGCCCGATGACGCCTACTCGCGGATAACGGAACCGGAACGGTTCGGGCCGCTGCACGGCTGGGCCCTTGAGGCCGTGGCACGACTGCAAACGGAGTATGTAGTCACTCTGGATGAAGGCGAGGGAATGGGTGGCTTTGTACAAAAAGTCCCGTTTGCATAGAAATGGACACTTCATACCGAGTTCTGCACAAAATCTTGACTCTGTACTAGTACCGAGTCCAGCTGATATTGGCACAAGTATAAGAAATGGGTTAAGCTCGGGCACATCTTACGAAGAGGATGTTGCCGAATATGACCGCAAACAAGTACAGAGTGGAGTTGAGCGAGTCCCAGAAGAGCCGACTGAGTGAAGTCGCCCACCGCGGCAAGTCACCTGCGCGCACGGTAAAGAGAGCGCTGGCGCTGCTCAAGGCAGACGAAGGACAGTTTGATAACCGCATAGCCGATGCGTTGTCGATAAGCAGGCGCACGGTCATCAGGATACGCAAGCGTTTCTGCGAGGAGGGACTTGAGAGCGCGTTGGTCGAGCGTGCGCGTCCGGGGCAGAGGTGCAAGCTGGATGAGCGTGCCGAAGCGCATCTTGTGGCGATAGCGTGCAGCGACCCTCCTGAGGGCCATACGCACTGGACGCTGAAGTTGCTTGCGGACAAGGCTGTGGAGTTGGGCTATGTAGAGAGCATAGCGAGGGAGACGGTGCGTCAGAGCTTGAAAAAAACGAACTTAAACCGTGGAAGAACAAGGCGTGGTGCATCCCGGAACTGAGTGGGGAGTTCGTGGCACGGATGGAAGATGTACTGGACCTGTACGAGGAGGAATACGACACTGAGCGACCGCTGGTCTGCTTCGATGAGACATCCAAGCAGTTGATCGCGCACACGAGAACGCCGATTGAAGCCGAGCCTGGGAGATTGGAACGCATAGACTATGAGTACAGGCGCAACGGCACGCGCAACCTGTTCGTGTTCTGCGAGCCCAAGGGTGGATGGAGGCACGTGGAGGTCACGGAGCGACGCACTGCTGTGGACTTTGCCGAGCAGATGAAGTGGCTGGTGGATCGAGCGTATCCCGACGCTAGGGTGATCAGGGTGGTACTGGACAATCTGAATACTCATAAGCTCGGCTCTCTGTATGAGGCATACGAGCCTGTGGAGGCGCGGCGTATAGCGCGACGACTGGAGTTCCATTACACGCCCAAGCACGGTAGTTGGCTGAATATGGCGGAGATAGAGTTGAGCGTCTTCGGCAAGCAGTGTCTGAAGGGACGCCTTGGCGATGAGGAGACGCTCAGGCGGCATATAGGGGCGCTTGAGCGGGAGCGAAACGAAGCGGGAGTGACCATAGACTGGCGATTTCGCTCTCAGGATGCTCGCGTGAAGCTCAATCGCATCTACCCGAAGCCAAAGCTATGAACGCTAAAAACCCAACGTGTCATCATCAAGTGGACTCGGTACTAGGTGTCCCCAACGCACTCAAGGTTTGGGTATGATTCACAGGATGTCGAAGGTGTCAAGATGACGACAGAGTGTCTTCGTCAGTCGTTGTGACTTCTTCTCATAATGCGATGGACATCTCCGTAGAAATCCCCGGACAAGTCATTGGGAGAACGATATTCAATATCCTCTAAGGCACCTAACTTACTTGTACAAGTGCCATCTGGCGCGCCGCATGCGTCCAGTTGCCATCTTTGACGTACAGAGCGACCTTCGTGTAGTCAGTATCGGGTAAGTCGCTTTCGCATTCTTCATAGCCCAGTGCGATGAACAGGGCAACTAGATTTCGTATGCCTGGTCCTCGCTGAACAACGACAATTATAATGGCCGGTGTGCGACATTCATTTTGGCCGCTTGAGGGAGTAGATTTGACCATCTTGTACAGGAGGTACTGGATGGTCACAGATCAGCAAGTACTACTACTGAGGCGGAGGATTATGGAAGGTAAGACACAACAGGCATCAGCGGCAGCGGCGGGTATGAGCGCAAGGGGCGCTCGCAGGTGGCGGAGAGGTCCGTTGCCGTCGGAGAAGAAGAAGCGAAGTTGGCGAACGCGCCCGGATGCGTTCTCGGAGGTATGGGACGAGGAGATAGTGCCGCTGCTGCGCAGGGACGCAAGGGAGAAGTTGCAGGCGACAGTGCTGCTTGAGTGGCTGGACGAGCGTTACCCGGGCAGGTTCAACGCATCGCACCTGCGCACATTGCAGAGGCGGATAAGGGACTGGCGTGCGCTGAACGGGCCTGAGCGTGAGGTGTACTTCGAGCAGAAGCATCCGCCGGGACGTGAGGCGCAGATGGACTTCACGCACTGCGACAGTCTGAAGGTGACGATAGGCGGAGAGCCGTTTCCGCATATGGTGTTCGAGTTCATACTGAGTCACTCGGGCTGGCGCTATGCGCAGATATGCTTCAGCGAGACTGCGATAATGCAATTAGGCCATCTTGGCTCGTGCCTGACCCGCAGTGAGACTGGCAGATATGCCTTCCGAACGATCTGTCGGCTCGTGTTCGAGATGGCCACACAATACCGGAGGCCTAGATGGGCTGTGACCTCATAAGAGCTTGGCAATGGAGCCTCATCGCAGTCTTGTCCGCTCATCCGGCCGATGCACCACCTTCAGGAGGTAGACATGACGGGAGTCGTCGGGCACGAAAGCAGTAATCGTGATGTTCAGGTGATAATCGGAGTCGACACTCACCAGGACCAGCATGTGGCGGTCGCCATAGACCAGCGAGGTGTCCGACTTGACGAGAAGCACGTACCCGTTGCTACCTGCGGGTACGAGGAGCTCGAACGGTGGTCGCGCAACCTGGGACAGATCCACGCGTTCGGGATCGAAGGCACAGGCTCCTACGGTGCCGGGCTCGCACGTTTCCTGACCAGTCGGAACTACACGGTCGTAGAAGTCAATCGACCCGACCGGTCAGTTCGTCGCCGCAAGGGAAAGAGCGACGCTACTGATGCGGAGATGGCAGCGCGCGCAGTGCTTTCAGGGATTGCCGATGCCATTCCCAAGTCCGGGGAGGGCGAAGTAGAGATGATCCGTATGCTCAAGAGTACCAAGGACTCGGCTGTAAAGGCTCGCACCCAAGCCATTAACCAGATAAAGGCACTGGCTGTGACAGCTCCGTCTGAGCTTCGAGAAACACTCGATGGTCTCACTACCGCCGCCCTCATCACACGGTGCAAGGGTTTACGTTCAGGTCGCCTGGACAACCCCAAAGCGGCCGCGAAGTACGCACTTCGTTCGCTTGCCTGCCGTTTCCGTCAACTCAATGAAGAGGTTCAAGAGTTGGAGACCGAGTTGGAACGACTAACCAGCGGGATAGCGCCCGTTCTGGTTAGTGCCTTTGGCGTAGGACCCGACACGGCTGCTGCTCTACTAGTCGCCGCCGGCAGCAACGCTGATCGCCTTCGCTCCGAGGCTTCCTTCGCTTCCCTGTGCGGAGTCAATCCAATACCCGCTTCATCCGGCAAGACTAACCGTCATCGTCTCAATCGCGGTGGAGATCGCCAGGCTAACGCGGCGCTCTATCGCATTGTCATCATCAGGTTGCGTTACGATCCGCGGACCCAGGAGTATATGCAACGACGAACCGCAGAAGGAATGAGCAAATCTGAAGTCATCCGCTGTCTCAAACGCTATGTCGCGCGCGAAGTCTACTCAGCCATCCAGAAGCCCAACCAGATACTCGAAAAAGCCGCTTGACATGTATAAGAGCATCGTTCTCCGCGCTGGTGAGCGGACTACAGGGAGCGCTGTGGGAGCTGGGAGCTGTGCCTGAGGTGGTCAGGAGCGACAACCTGGGTGCTGCGACGCACAATAAGAGACGATTTCACAAATGCTCGGGAGTCCTATCTGAGTCTGATCCCAGTCTCGATTAGCAGTGCCAAGAGTGAAGTTTCTGCGAGTCTAGCTCGCGGCGGGAAGCCGGTAATCCGGCGCTCGTCTGCCCGCCAGCGCCTTATGTAGGATGTTCCTCGCGGCATTTATGTCCGCGTCTTCCATCATCCCACATCCGGCGCAGTCATATCTCTTGCGTTGCCTGTGCTCGGCAGAGACCACTCCGCAGCCGGAGCATCTCTGCGATGTGAACTTAGGGTCAACTTGTAAACGGCGGAGCGATAATGTCCCACGAAGGCGGCTCGACAGCCTGAACGCGGCGGTCGAAAACCGTACCGCCTGCCACCTTCCGATAGAGTCTATCGAGACTCTGATGGAAGGTGACAAGGATGTACATCGTGGACATGTATTTTCGCGTGCACAGGGCGTGCCTGGTGGAGGGGATGAGCATCAGGGAAGCGTCCCGGGTGTTCGGGCTGCACCGAGACACCGTGCGCAAGATGCTCTCGCACCCCGTGCCACCGGGATACCGCAGGAAGCGCCCTCCCCATCGCCCCAAGCTTGAGCCCTACACGGGCGTCATAGACGGCATACTCGAAGACGACCTGAGCGCGCCGAAGAAGCAGCGCCACACAGCAAAGCGCATCTTCGATCGGCTGAAGAAGGAGCACGGGTTCGATGGCGGCTACACCATAGTCAAGGACTACGTTAGGGAGCGCCGGCGTGTGGTGCGTGAGATGTTCGTGCCGCTGGAACACCCACCGGGCCACGCGCAGTGCGACTTCGGTCAGGCGTGGGTGTTCATGGGGGGCAAGAAGCGCAGGGTCCACTACTTCGTGATGTCGCTGCCTCACAGCGACGGCATATTCATAAAGGCATATCCTGGGGAGACCACCGAAGCGTTCTGCGACGGTCACGTGTCGGCGTTCGCCTTCCTGGGTGGAGTGCCGCAGAGCATCCTGTACGACAACTCGAAGATTGCCGTCGCGAAGATACTGGGCGGAGGACGTCGCAAGCGCACGAGAGCGTTCACGGAGCTTCAGTCGCACTACCTGTTCAGCGACAGGTTCGGCAGAGTTGGCAAGGGCAACGACAAGGGGAGTGTCGAGGGCATGGTGGGATACGGCAGAAGGAACTTCCTGGTGCCGATCCCGAGGGCGGACAGCTTCGATGAGCTCAACGCGCACCTGGAGAGTGAGTGCCTGGAGCGTATGGACGCAAGGCTCAGGGGGCACACCGAGACGATAGGCGAGCGTATGGAGCGTGACCTCGGGGCGCTGCTGCCCCTGCCCGCGGTTCCCTACGACGCGAGCGACAAGCACGCCACCCGCGTGAGCTCGCAGTCACTGGTGCGCTACCGCACCAACGACTACTCGGTGCCCGTTGCATTCGGACACAGGGACGTACTTGTGAGAGGCTACGTCGATGAGGTCGTCATAAGCTGCGGCACCGACGTGATAGCCCGTCACAGGCGGTCGTATGAACACGACGACTTCGTATTCAACCCGCTGCACTACCTGGCGCTGCTGGAGCAGAAGACCGGCGCTCTGGACCAGGCGGCACCACTTGCCGGATGGGAGTTGCCAGAGGAGTACGGCAGGCTGCGGCGTCTTCAGGAGTCGAGGATGGGCAGGCCGGGCAAGAGGGAGTTCGTGCGGGTGCTCAGGCTGCTTGAGACCTTCCCCGCTGACGAGGTGCATGCCGCCGTGCAAGATGCCATAAGCAGAGGAGCGACCGGCTACGACGCTGTCAAGCACCTGCTGCTGTGCAGGATCGAGGGACGGCCGCCAAGACTCGATCTTGATCTGCATCCGCATCTGCCGAGCGTGAGCGTCAGCACGACATCGGCGCAGGACTACATGAAGCTGCTGAACGGGAGAGCATCGTGAGTGACAGACCGACACTGCTGCTGGAGCACCACCTGAAGGAGCTGAAGCTACCGACCTTCCTGCGGGAGTACGGCAAGATCGCGGCGCAGTGCGCCTCAGAGGGAGTGGACTATCCCGACTACCTGCTCAGGCTGTCGGAACTGGAGCTCATAGACCGCCATCATCGTATGGTGGCACGCAGGATCAAGGCAGCGCGCTTCCCCGCCGTCAAGAGCCTGGACGCCTTCGACTTCCCGGCCATACCGTCAGTTAACAGGCAGCTCGTGACGCAACTCGCGCGCTGCGAGTACATAGAGAGTCGCGAGAACGTCATAGCCATAGGCAACAGCGGAACCGGCAAGACGCACATCGCGCTGGGACTGGGACTCGCCGCCTGCCAGAAGGGACTGACAGTGGGCTTCACCACCGCATCGGCCCTGGTGAACGAGCTTATGGAGGCAAGGGACGAGATGAGGCTGCTGAACCTGCAGAAGAGGCTTGCCCGACTGAAGCTCCTGATCATAGACGAGCTAGGCTTCGTGCCGCTGTCCAGGACCGGGGCGGAACTGCTCTTCGAGGTCTTCAGCCAGCGCTACGAGCGTGGATCGGTCCTCGTGACCACCAACCTGCCGTTCGACGAGTGGACCGAGATGTTCGGGTCAGAGAGGCTAACCGGCGCTCTGCTGGACAGGCTCACTCACCACGTCCACATCATCGAGATGAACGGCGACAGCTACCGTCTCAGACAGAGCGGCAGACCTGCTTCAGAATAACCTTCGAGCCGCCGCTGAATACGTCTGCACCTGACATATTCCCTATTCCCTTAGCCCCAATCCACCGAGGGGGGCGTGTGAGAGGCCTCCTGAAGAAGCAAAAGGGTGCACCTCTGAATCTGAGATAATGGTTTTACAACACAAAACCTGTCACAGAAAAGGAGCACCCAACAGATGCTACCACGTAACCACCCTGACCGCATCCAAATCGCCTTCGACGATCCCCGCCTGGTAGCCAATGCCGGGCTGATCCTGCCGGTCACCCTGGCCGGGCGTCTGGGTCTGAGCCAACTCGTCGACAACCACGTTGACCTGGGCGACGCCCCGGGGCGGGCCAACACCGGGGACAAGATACTGACCCTGGTGGCGTCGGCTCTGGTCGGTGGCGACTGCATTGACGATGCCGACGTGTTGCGGGCGGGCAGGACCTCCTCGGTACTGGGTTGTGTGGTCAAGGCTCCATCCACGCTGGGGACATTCCTACGCAGTTTCCGCTGGGGACATGTGCGACAGTTGGACCGGGTGAGCCGAGAGTTTCTGGCGCGTGCCTGGGACGCCGGGGCAGGCCCCGAGGACTCGCCTCTGACGATCGACATAGACTCGACGGTCTGCGAGACCTATGGACTGGCAAAGGAGGGAGCGCGCCATCACAACTACACCGGCCAGCGGGGCTATCATCCGCTGCTGGCCGTTGCCTCAGGAACCGGCGACGTGCTGATGGCACGACTGCGCAAGGGCCGAGCCAACACCGCCCGGGGCGCAGCCAACTTCCTGCGGGAGACGGTGGCGCGAGTGCGCTACGCCGGAGCCACGGGAGCGCTCACGGTGCGGGCCGACAGCGGCTTCTATGCCCACACCATCGTTGCCGTCTGTCGCAAGATGGATGTCCGCTTCTCCATCACCGTCCGACAGCACCCCCGACTGCGCAATCTCATCGAGGCCATACCAGAGACGGACTGGACACCCATACCCTACTGGATGGACGGCACAGCCGATGTGGCCGAGACCATTTACACTCCCTTCGAGAGCAAGCCCGACGCCGCACCAGTGCGACTCATCGTCCGCAGAGTGAAGCCCACGCCCGGCTCTCAACTGGCGCTCTTCACCAACTACAGCTATCACGGTTTCATCACGGACCGAGAGGGCGACACCCTCCAACTGGAGGCCGACCATCGCCGCCACGCCGAGGTGGAGAACGCCATCCGCGACCTGAAGTACGGCGTAGGACTGAACCATCTGCCCTCAGGGCGCTTCGCAGCCAACGCCGCCTGGTTGGCCGTGCAGGTGATGGCTCACAATCTGGCTCGCTGGACCTCCCGCATCGGACTGGAAGAACGAGCCTCCACCACCAAGACCTTGCGCAGACGATTCTTCTCCCTCGCCGGACGGCTTACACGCTCGGCACGCCGTCTCACCCTGCATCTTCCCCAGCGCTGGCCCTGGGAAACACAGTTCGGCCGCGCTCTGGCCAGACTGCGAACCATTCCGTTACCGAGCTGACAGCTGACGGCAGCGGCGACGACTGCCCACCATACACTCCATAACCCATCTCATCCCCAGACTCGCGCCGGACCGGACCGTGAGTATCCCCTGCTGCTCACCGATTCGTCAACTTCACCCACAATCGCCACTGTGGGCCTCCATTGGCGTTCAACATCACGACCGGGGACCTTCAGAACGCTCCAGCGTCGGCATCATACCCGCACCGCCACCTTGCCGCGTCCTTCACCCACGCTCCGGCAGAGATACCATGACTCTTCGGTGGATTCGGGCTAAGCAGTTAGCACGGACATTTATGCTGCACAATGGCGCCAAGTGGTACAACTTCTCTTCGCCCCGGTGGTCCTTCATTGCCCCGCCCTTGACAGGTCAACTACCACAAGCTCTCGACCGGCCCATTCTTGTATGTTGTAAAAACCCCGCAGATAGGGCAATCTGTGGGGTGGGCGAGAGGAGCGCGTCATATTACTGATATTCAGGTCTTCCACTGCCATCAGACCGAAGCGGCGTACCAGGTCGGTCGTGATCCGGTGACACTCGTTGCGGTTGCGGACGCGCTCTCGATGCTGGTGATTGGCCAGGACCGACTTGCGCTTGCGCCAGCGATGCCCGCCCTTCTTGCATCCTGACAGCCTACGCTGCATGCGAGCAAGATGCTTGTTCCGCCTTGCGCCTTCGCCCCACACGCTCTCCACTGGACAACGTGAGCCTGTCGAACACGCCCATGTCTATCCCGACAGCGGCTTCGCTCCTGAACAAAGTCGCCTGCTCAATATCGTGTGCCAGGTTGATGAAAAGCCTGCGTCCGCGCTACGTTACGGACAACGCCTTCGGAGTGCCTTCGGGCAGCGCCATGCCCTTGCGAAGCCTTATCTCAGGCAAGCCTTTGATGCGGATGGCGCAACAGTTGCCACGCGGCCCGACCATACCGGCAGTTACATCAGCAAGCTCGATGGTGTGCCAGCGCCGGCTGGACTTGAAGCGCGGGTAGCCCGGTGTCTCGCCGTTACTCGCCCGATGATAGAACGACCGCTTCGCCCTGTACGCCCAGCGCCACTCTTCGAGCGCGGCATTGTGCAATCTCGCGCTCTCTCGCAGGACCTCGGCAACGCGCTCATACCCGGCCTTGCAGGTATACGCTCGGTGCTGGAATGTCCTGTGAAAGATACGGACATTCTACCAAGACATGAGTTCGCAGGCCAAGATGGTTGTTAAAGCAGTCTCAATAACCAACACAGAAATACCTGCTTTCCTTACGAATCCGATTTGTGAAGTCGTCTCGTAGTCTGCGCAATAACTGCGGTAGTTTGACCTGAAACCTCCTTGGTACGAAAGTCATCGGCACTCATATAATTTTAACTATTCTAATACTATGGCTATATTTTCTTCTAGATTGCTTATAAATATCGCGAATACTCTGGTTGGCATTCATCTCCGCGATGCTCGCGCTCTCGGCTGCTATTTTCATTACGATGCTCAGTCGGTTGACCATTACTGCGCATGCGCAGACACCCGAGACTATCTGGGGGTGAACGTATTGAGGACAAACCCGTCAAGCTGCCGCAATAGCGCAGTTTGACACTGTGTGGAGTGCGACGAGATCGCAGAGTTATGATGACAACCGCAACTAAGCTTACCACCTGTACTCTGCTTATCGCCGTCGCGATTGCCCTCCTATTTACCTCCCGCGCTTATGCCCAGCAGGGCTGCACGCAGGTGAAGATGATTTTCGCGGAGGCGGCGTATACGCTCTACCTGATCGACGGCGGCGGCAATCGCCTCGTCGACATCGAAAGCGGCAATGACCTGAACAATCGTCAAATCAATTCCTTCATCGTGCTGCGAGGAATTCCGTCCAGAATCGGGATTGAGATTGAAGACACGGGCGGGAGCGACTATCGCTATAAAAACAATATTGTGGAGCCCGGTGACAGAGGCTACGAGGATTCCATAGACGAAGACTACAACGATGCTGTGATTCTTCTCACGCCCATTGACTGCCCGGGAGCGATAGCCTCGCCTCAGCCGGCGCCGACACCGGCACCGGCGCCGAGCGAGCCGAATCCTCCGCCAGCGGCTCCGGAAGGTGCGGTGCCCAGCATACAGTCGGTCAGTGCGGACGACATCACCGAGACGACCGCGCGGGCTGTCGTGGACATAGCCGACCACGATGGCACTGAGCTGACCGTCAAATTGCGCTACCAGAAGAAGGCGGAGGTGCAGGACTGGCCAAATGCCCATACCGACACGGCGACCAGCAGCGCAAGTCGGGCTGCGGAAAACCTGGAAAACTTGACGCCTGATACGGAGTATGTGCTGCAGGCTTCGTTCGACGACACCTTCCCTGACGACGCAACGAAAGAGTACGCCTTCACGACGGAGCGCCGGCCCAGCATACAGTCCGTCAGTGCGGACGACATCACCAAAACGACCGCGCGGGCTGTCGTGGACATAGCCGACCACGATGGCACTGAGCTGACCGTCAAATTGCGCTACCAGAAGAAGGCGGAGGTGCAGGACTGGCCAAATGCCCATACCGATACGGCGACCAGCAGCGCAAGTCCTGCTACGAAAAACCTGGAAAACTTGACGCCTGGTACGGAGTATGTGCTGCAGGCTTCGTTCGACGACACCTTCCCTGACGACGCAACGAAAGAGTACACCTTCACGACGGAGCGCCGGCCCAGCATACAGTCCGTCAGTGTCAGCAATATCGGGCTGACTTCTGCACGTGCGACTATTAACATCGCGAATTCAGACGGCAGTACACAGACCGCAAAGTTGCAGTATCGGTCTACGAACCCACAGGGCCAGTGGAGCGAGCCTCCTTTCGAAGAGAACAGCATGGTAGCGACTGCGGTAATCGATCTCAACGGACTGACTTCGGGCACCGGCTACGAATTGCAGGCCTGGCTCGCGACCGACGAAGCCGACAAGGACACCGCCACCTTCAGAACTTCCCAGGCCCAGCAGCAGAAGTCTCAGGTGGTTCAGGAACCAAGCATATCGTCGGTGACCTTCATCAACATAATGCAGACCTCCGCAATCACCAACGTTATCTTAAGAAACGCCGGCACGGCGCAGAAGACCGTGCGCCTGCGGTACCGCGCAGGCGGCACCACTGCATGGAGCACGCCGGCGAAGACCAGCATGACCAAGAGCTCGGACACGGCCATATCGCTGACCAGCCTGACGGCGGGTACGACCTACGAGGCGCAAGTGTGGCTGACCAGCAGCTCGCCGCCTTCAGGCACTAGTACTTACACCTTCACTACGCTTGATGAGGTGGTGCCTGACCCGAGCATATCGGCTCTCGAGTTCGAGAACGTAGGGCAAACGTCCGCCACAGCCATTGTGAAAATCGCAGACGCCGGCACGGAAATGAAAGAGGTCTATCTGAAGCACAGCATGGGCGGTACCGATGAGTGGGCCATGCTCTCCTCTCCTGCGATCACATATACCGATAGCACGTCCATTAATCTGACTGAACTCCAGGAGGGAACTACCTACGATGTAGCAGTCGCACTAACGGGCGACCTCAGCCCCATGGTAATGAAGTCATTCACCACTCTGTCTGCGCCGAGCCTGTCGGGCGTAACTGTGGAGGACATCACAAAGACTACGGCTACCGCGGAGATCACGATAGCCGACCCGGACGGTACCGGCCAGACCGTGCACCTGCGCTATCGCGCCACCACACCACAGGGAGACTGGAGCGATACGCAGACGACCAGCAGCACGCCCGCAGAGGCATCCACCAATCTGACAGGCCTGACAGCCGACAAGAAGTACGAGATAGAAGTATCGCTCAGCAGCGACTTCACAGGCTCAGTGACAAGCACATTCACCACGCTGCCACCCGATCCGAGCCTGTCAGACGTAACCGTGGATGAAATCAGGCAGATCACGGCCACTGCGGAGATCGACATCGCGGATCCCGACGGCACTGGTCAGACGGTGCGTCTGCGCTATCGCACCACCACACCGCAGGGCGAGTGGAGCAGTACGCAGACGGCTACCAGCACGACCGCCGAGGCATCCATTGATCTGACAGGCCTGACAGCCGACACGAAGTACGAGATAGAAGTATCGCTCGATAGCGCGTTCGACAATACCGTGTCCACAACCTTCACCACGCTGCGCTATCCGAGCCTGTCCCACCTCGACGTCACGGACATCACAAAGACTACGGCTACCGCGGAGATCACGATAGCCGACCCGGACGGTACCGGCCAGACCGTGCACCTGCGCTATCGCGCCACCACACCACAGGGAGACTGGAGCGATACGCAGACGACCAGCAGCACAACCGCTGAAGCGTCGATAGGGTTGACGGGACTGACCACAGATACCGAGTACGAGGTTGAGGCGTCACTGACGTCAGATTTCGTTGTTTCGGTCACCGAGGCGTTCACTACTCTGCCGCGCGATCCTGTGGTCTCCGATGTCAGCGTGAGCAGCATCAGGCAG
Organism: Dehalococcoidia bacterium; assembly: GCA_965222145.1. Classification (GTDB taxonomy): domain Bacteria; phylum Chloroflexota; class Dehalococcoidia; order Lucifugimonadales; family JADFKI01; genus Bin90. The sequence goes on from CBDCTG010000001.1 coordinate 1,736,257, forward strand.
ACGACCGCCACGGCATATATCGACATCGCCAACTCCAACGGCAGCAGCCGGACGGTCAGCCTGCGCTACCGCACGACCACTCAGAGGGGAGACTGGAGCGGCACTCTCACGACCACCAGCAACATGGACAGCGCCAGCATCGACCTGTCAGGACTCACGCCAGGCACAGAGTACGACGTGCAGGCGTCGCTAGACGGCTCGTTCCCCACAGCTCGCACGAAGTAGATACGTTCACCACGCGGCGCTTGCCCAGCATTGCCTCCGTTGAAGCGGAGAACATCCGCAGGAACGGTGCGACCATAAGCGCAACCATCACGGACTCGCAGGGTGTGTCCCAGACGGTCTATGTGCGTCACAGCAGGGCCCGGTTCACCTCGTGGAGGACGACGCAACAGGCAGACTCCGTTGACGACATAGCGAGCCTGCAGCTCAGGGGACTGTCATCAGGCACGGAGTACATCGCAGAGGCGTCGCTGGACAGCTCGTTCCCGACTTATGCGACGAAGTCCGTGACGTTCACGACCAGGGAACGCGAAGACGATGACGACGGTTCAGGCGCAGTCGTGGCGCAGGAGGCGCGCGCGGTGAGCGTCCCGCTTCCGGGGTCCAGTCCGCAGATGCTGCGCTTCACGGCGGTCGAATGGGGAGACAACCCATCGCCTCAGACCTTCTCCGTCTGGAACAGGGCGCAGGGTGCGATGAGTTTCACCCTGTCCAATCAGCAGGAGTGGCTCTTACAGCAGCCGACTTCGGGCGTCTCCAACGGACCCGACGACCTGGTTACCATAGTCGCATCTGTGGACTCGTCAGAACTGGCCTTGGGACAGTACGTGGACATCATCAGAATCGACGTGAGCTCGTCCGGCAAGCCTCCGATACAGGTCATCGTGGTATTGGACGTTCTGCCTCCTGACTACACTAGACAGTTCGTGTCGCGCGACGAGGGCGGAGCGGTCATACTACCGGACGGTACGGTGAAGACCATCGTGCCCCCGCTGGCTCCACCGAAGGATGTGGACATCGAGTTGATGAAGATCAACCTGCGGGCACACGGTCAGCCGCCGGGAAATCAGGAGCGGGTGGTCGTTGCGATAGAGTCGAACACGTACGAGCCCGGTGGGGATACGTCCGAGGACGTCGCCTACTTGCCTTACGTGGAGCTGTGGGCCCAACTTCCGCAAGAAGACTCCGATGCCTGTAATGAAGGCAGGGTGCGGGTGTACTCTGTGAAGTCCGTGGACTGGAGCCTTCTTGCGCATCGCTGCGAGACGGACGAGTCCGGTAAGATATGGGCGGTGGCGGAAGTGGGACAGCTTGGTGCGCTCGCACTGGTGATCGATGATTCTCCCGCAACGCCGACGCCCACTCCGGCCGCGTCTGCGGCAATTGCGCCCGCGCCGCCGTCCGTCGCCAAGGCTGAAATGCCGACTTCCGAGGCAAACAGTCGCAAATCCCTGCCGGCTGTGCCACCCACTGCAACGCCGACCCCAGCACCTACGGCGGCAACGGTACCCAGCGTGAAGGTGACTCCCGTCTCGACCGTGACGCCAGATGCAACTTCGACGAAGGTACCGGCTGGTGCGGAGATTCCTGTGACAACCTTCGATGCTCCGACAGAAGGTCGCGCGGCAAGCCCTCTTTTATTCGCTGCACTAGGCGCTCCCGTGCTGATTGGCGTCCTATTCGCCGTACTCCTTGCTTATCGGAACAGGGAAAGACGCACTGCCCGGGTGGTGCGCTCGAGACGTTAGATATGGCAACCTGTGGAAGGCAGTCGCCGGCAGGCTTCTCGGCGATTGAGCGTCTCTCATCGGCAGGTTGCGAACGAGCGGCGGGCGATTTACGAAACCGCATTGCCCTGAGAGATGAGAAACAGGAGGGCTCTTATGCAACCGATACAGCAAGAAATGGCACAGGAGTTCATTGACAGAATCGACAGGGATATTCGGATTACCGAACGATGTGGGCACGTTGGATTGATTATGCAAATTACCGATGGCCAACAGCTGGGGATTGTGAGGTTCAACATCGCACGGGACAACAGGCACCATTTTACTATCTATGCGTATGCCGTCCCCGGCGTGCCACTTCCAGATCCGCTGGGCAGATTTACCAACGACCAATTAAACCAGCCGCCTAGAGGTTGGACGTGCATTGTTGATCCCTCCGATGAAACAGATTTGTTGTATGTGGCAGGGGTTATCGAGAGTCTGTATGATATGAAACTCGCGCGGAGTCGGAGCGTCTGAAATTCCGCTGACCGGAGCGCCCATTTTCCAGAGGCCGCCGGCCGAATTACAAGTGTTCTAGGAATAATGCAGGAGATACATATGCAAGCGAATTGCTTCATGGATTCTCCTTGACAGCCAACGCAGCAGTCCATACGATATCCAAGTTGGCGCGGTGGTGCCACCTTCATACTTTGCAGTACAGGGTAGCCGATAAAAATTCCTTGATGAACGTTGAGCAATCTAGGAACTTCCGAGCAAAGACACTTGCGTATCATCGCTCATATTTCCGCTGAGACACGAGTCGTTCGCGCTCGCGGCGCACTCTGAAAGCCATGCTCTCAGAGCGGGGATATCTCCCAGCGCGCGCAAGTAGATCCCACGCGCTCCATTGTAGTCACGGTCCATTCGCTCGCCGTCCTGAGCGACGACCACTGATGCGCCGCCAAGACCTTCCAGCAACTCCCCAGTCCATGAGACAGTCTTCGATGTGTACGCCTCGTTGACACTGAGCACGATCGCTCCGATCTCACGTGCCTTGTGCCGAAGAAACATCCCGAACCGGTAATGGAGCTAATGTTAGAAGTTGTGGAAATTGAAAATGCGTGAGTAAGGAAAAGGCGTATCCTTCCAGGAACAACAAACCGTCTATAAGACGAAAAACTGGAGGGACACGCCGTGAAGGAATTATATCAGAACGAAGAAGAGACGAACGTAGTTACCGACACGCTGGAAGAGATCGTGAGAGAAGGAGCGAGACGGATGCTTGCAGCGGGGCCCGAAGAGGAGGTGAGCATATTTCTGGGCAGGGAGCGCTACGAGCGAGGAGGTGAGTTTCGCGGATACAGAAACGGCTACCACCCGAGTCGTGAGCTGACGGTGGGAGTGTCGACAGTGGAGGTGAAGGTTCCGAGGGTGTCGGACGTGCCGACTGAGGTGTCCGCTAACGGCTTCGAGTCGAAGCTAGTGAGACGGTACGAGCGAACCAGCCGGCAGACGCAGGACCTGTTCCGGAAGCTGTATATGGAAGGGCTGTCGACCGGGGACTTCGAGCCCGTGTTCCGGGAGTTAGTGGGAGAGACGGCGGCACTGAGTCCGAACGCGATCGTGAGGCTGAAGCAGAGGTGGGAGTCGGACTATCGGGAGTGGTGCAGCAGGATGCTGAATGAGTGCAGGTACGCTTACATCTAGGCTGACGGCGTGTACCTGGGAGCGGGAGTGGACAGGGAGAAGACGGCTTTGCTGTGCGTGGTGGGAGCGAGGGAGGACGGCGTCAAGGAGTTGCTGGGGATGGAGTTGGGCTATCGCGAGAGCACGGAGAGTTGGTCCGGAGTGCTGAGGAGTCTGCGGGATCGAAGGATGGATGCGCCGCTGCTGGCGGTAGGAGACGGCGCTTTGGGGCTATGGGCTGCGCTCGATGGGGTGTTCCCTACGACAGCTCACCAGCGCTGTTGGAACCACAGGACGCTGAACGTGAAGGCCAAGTTACCGAAGGCGCTGCATTCGGAGGTGAGACGCAGGTTGAAAGATATGTCCGCTGCACCTACGCGCTCGGAGTGTGAGAGGCTGCGCGACGAGTACGTGGTCGATCTGAGCGCCAACGGTCGCATCGATGCCGCTGAGACGGTGGTCCGGGACTGGGAATCGTTCGTGAGCTTCTACGACTTCCCGACCGAGCACTGGGTACATCTTCGAACTAAGAACCCGTTGGAGTCGGTGTTCAGTGCAGTGAGGTTGAGGACGGATGTCACTCGACAGATGAAGCGGCGTGACAGCGCGCTGTACCTGGTGTTCAAGGTGGCGCTGAGGCTGAGTGAGCGCTGGAGACCGCTGAACGGAGGCCGGAACCTGATAGGCTTGCTGGTGGACGGAGCGAGGTTCGAGGACAGCATATTAACTGAGCTGCCGGTGAGTGCTGATGAGGCAGTCGCCGCCTGATAAGCTAACCCGCCTGGAAGGAATTTCCACAAGATTTGACACAAGCTCGCTGCCGTCCCAGGGTGTAACTGACCGTGTGGTCTGCCTGGTGGCCGAGCCACGGGATACGCCCGTTGAGGGTCAGCGTGAAGTTGCCCGTGTTCGGGCTGACCACTGCGAGCGTGTACTCTTCAGCGTTGTAGGCCGTGGCTACGTCACGGGCAGTCGGTATCGGGATGGAGTTGCCTTCAGTGCCGCTGCCCTTGCGCAGGATTATCGTTGCCCCGCCCGGCACGCTGGCATCTATGTGCGTGCCTCTGCTGATTGTAAACCTGAAGTGCCGCACGTATCTGGCTTTGCTGGTCGTGCAGTCTTGCTCCCAGGTGCTGCTTTGAGTCAGCGGGTTGCGTGGGCCTGTGGTAGCCAGGCTTCCCAGATCGATTACGCTGCAGTCGGCGTCGGTGTCGGTGTCGTCGTAGAGCCGCCCGAGCTTCGGACCTTGAGCTTGACCACGTAGTCATCTTCGTCCTCCACCGGGTTATCCAAGGCTCTGAACTTGAAAAGTTGTACTTTCGATCTCTTTTTCTCGCAATCGTCGTCTGAGCGTCGCGAGAAGTACAGGTCAGATTGGTCGTATGTCTCAGAGCCGATCTTCAGGCTCACCAGCTCTGACGGCTTGAGGCAATCGTCCAGCTTGAACTGGATGTTGTCATAAGCTTCTTCGTACTTCAGATAATAGATGATGTATCTCCTCCCGAAGTAGAAGTCGTCCGGAGTGAGATCTCCGAAGTCGTTATCCTCATAGCCGTATTCGTCGTCCCCGTTGTCCTGCACGGCGTCCAGCGTGAATTTGAACGTGGTGGTGGATGATTGAGGGGCGGAGTGCGTCTCGGCGTTGTGATCGGTGATCTTGTCCGAACTGGCGAGCGCCGTGTCTCCGCTCTGAAGCAGACCGAACAGCAGCAGCAGCATCGAGGCCAGCCCCGCGACTGCTGCCAGACCTACTTGGCGAATGGTTCGTTTGTTTGACAATGTTCAAATCTCCTTTTTGATAAACTGGACTTGAGTGCCCTGCTATAAATTAGGCGAAGGCATCTTACATTGGTGGTTTTACAACCACAAGATATTTTTTGCCAGGGCAATCGCATTTTGACAAAGTCAATCAGATGTCCAGAATGAAGAGGTCAATCTTGACAAGGGGGAGACCTGATGGACAGTTCAATAGCAGCTTTGTTGACGGAGAGGTTCTCCGCACTTGAAGACCCACGAACAGGACGAGCCAAGCGACACAACCTGATAGATGTGGTGGTGATAGCAATTTGCGCGGTCATCTGCGGGGCCGACTCGTGGGTGGACGTGGAGATGTTCGGCAAGTCGAAGAAGGACTGGCTGAGTTGGTTGCCGGATCTCCCTAACGGAATTCCGTCGCACGACACCCCCGCTTTCGCTGGGCAGGCTCTTCGGCAGAGTGTTCGCAAGACTGGACTCCGTGCAGTTCGAGAGATGTTTCAAAGAGTGGGTAGATACGGTCAACGAGGTGATGGAAGGTCAGGTGGTGGCGATAGACGGCAAGACGGTGCGCGGCTCACGGGACGGAACAGCCGGCAAGGCTGCGATTCACCTGGTGAGTGCCTGGGCATCCGCCAGTCAACTGATCCTGGGGCAGGTGAAGGTTGTCGATCGCTCCAATGAGATAATGGCGATACCTGAACTGCTCAACGCTCTGGACGTGTCCGGATGCATGGTCACGATTGACGCGATGGGTTGTCACAAGGAGATAGCGAAGGCGATCACGGAGAAGGGAGCCGACTACATCTTGGCTCTCAAACAGAACCAAGGGCAACTTTACGATGATGCCACCGACACATTCGACCAGTTGAAGCGTTCTGAGTTTTCGGAGATTGACTATGGCTTCTGCGAGACGGTGGAGAAAGGTCACGGTCGAATAGAGAAGCGAAGATGTTGGGCGGTCTCCGACCCCGCTCATATCGACTATGTGAACGAGACAGGAGAGTGGACAAAGCTCAGAAGTCTGGCAATGGTGGAGTCTGAGCGTGTCGAGAACGGTGAGGCTGCCACACAGCCCCGCTACTATGTATCGAGCTTGCGGAGCGACGCTCGAAGGCTGCTGTCCGGAGTCAGGACTCACTGGGGAATCGAGAACTCAGTCCACTGGGTGTTGGATGTAGCCTTCAGTGAGGATCACAGCAGAATGCGGACAGGCAACTCTGCGGAGAACTTCTCGATACTGCGACGCATGGCTCTGAATATGCTCAAAGGAGAAACTACCTCAAAAGGTGGTGTGGCCGCCAGACGCAAGAGAGCCGGATGGGATGAGAACTACCTACTATGTGTACTCACTCATTAAAATGCAATTGCCCTGCAGACTTGCGGCTTGGCGTTGACAACTCGAACACTCCGTAGTCCGGCCCCAGGGGATTGGCCCTGTCGTCGCGTTCCCGGCGTAGTACGGCAGACGCGGGTCCCAATTGAACCGGCCCAAGCAGGAACGCCGGGTCAAGACCGGCTCTGCCACAATTTGACCAGCAGCAGGGTAAGCCACGCCGGTACGGAAAGCGCTGCTACCGCAATGACGACCATCTCCGATTGCAACAGCCCGGCGACTATAAAGCCGAATATTGAAAGCGGTGTCAGCGCCACGGCGCAGAGATAGGCGATCAGACGGGACCGCCGGTGGAGTAGAATCACTGCCAAACTCAGAGGAAGGGACGCAGGCCAGACCACAACCAACAAAGTCCCCAGAAAGGCAGCACCGAATTCCAGGTCCTCCCGCTCGAAGGTCGTCCACCCGGTGGCAAAGTGTATGATGAAGGCCGCCCCCACCAGCAACGGCAAGCACAGAGAGAGGATTACAGTTCTTGCTAAAACAGCTAACATGACCCCATTCTAGGAGTGGTTTGACACCCCGTCAAGCAAGGCAAACCTTGGCTGAGAACTCCCACGTACCATTCTCATGCTGAGCTATACCGATGCCTCTCGCTACGCCTACCACAAGACCCCAACCACAGCGCCGATTATGGACAAGACCATCGTTTGAACACAATGTATTCGGTGGTCTTGGGCTGGCGGTTTTGGGGCGCTCGCGCCGGAAGTGGCGGGCCTGCTGCTGAACGGCGGGGGCGTGCCGGAGAGTTAGACGGCTGCGACAGAGAAGAAATGCCTTGTCATAGGGTGCGCGCAATCGGTCAGAATAGAAGCCCCTATCAACATCGTTTGGAGACGCAAGTATGAAATACCCCCGGCGCTCCACTCTCACCAGGGTTGCAGTGTATGGCGGCTTGATAGTTCTTGCTGCCTCGATATGGGCGTGGGCGGTTGGCGCTGCCGTATGGCTCGGAGTAGTCGGCGGCGGTGTGCTGGACCTGGTTTCGGGTATCCTTGGCTTCAAGAGCAGCGGATTCAGACAAGGTTTCTGCTTACTCCTACCTCTGCAGAGTGGAAAGCACTTCTGGAGGATGGCCGGAGGGTTGACGGGGACTCACAGTACTCGCCTTTCGTAGTGCTATATTGAGACCTCCCACCGGAAAGTTCGCAGTATGGTGCGCTTAGGCCAGGGCAATCGCATTTTGATTTTCAGGCTCTTATTCAAGAGCATATTCGTCCTGCAATAGCCTGAAACACACCATAATAAGCACCTATGAGCGATGTTCTTGATACTTTCTGCTCCAGTAACGCCGGTGATTTTGAGACTTTCGGAGTAGCTTCACCTGTTCCCAAACATGAACCGTCAAAATGCGATTGCCCTGGCGCTTAGGCCCACTACACTTGACGAAATCAAGAACTCTCGTATTGCGGTTCAGGCTCGCCTTGTAGGGAAGATGTCCTTGTTGAGACTTCTTCCTACGCCAGCATCCCCTGCCCGCATCGGCTTCTGCGGCTCTATGGTCAGGGTGAAGGTCCCGTCGCCGGAAGTGGACACCGCCTCCACCGTGTAGGTCTCTCCGGGAGCCAGCGTGAGGGTGACCTGAACGGCCGCCGTCGTTGAGCAGCTTGCCGTTGTTCAGCCACACCGCGATGCGATCCCCTTGGGCGGAGTCCCCAAGCCGTTCTACGGCGCGTCGTTCGACACGAACAGCATCCCGCCTCCGGCGTGAGAGTGGAGGAAACCTCGGTCTCCTCCGACAGGGTGAAGTGGACGTAGCGGGCCGGGCTGTCAGCTCGGCGATTGGCCTGGAAGTCCGCCTAGCCCCACGCTCCGTCGATCCCGCAGGAGGACACCCGTCAAGGGACGATCTGGAACCGTGCCTCCGCCACCTGCTCGCCGTTCACCATCAGCACGATGGGCACGTACTCCGCGTCGCCGCTGCCGAGCCTGATGTTGAGCCTGATGATATAGTTCTGCGGGCCGTGCTCCACCACGAAGGGCTTGCGCGGACCGCCAAAGTCGGTCCGGTGCGTCGGCTCGCCCGGCTCGAAGGGGCAGCCGGCCTTGCTGAGGAGCGCCGTGCCGTTGCATTCAATAGTCACCCGCACGTCCACGGGGGTCTGGCCGTCCGCGGGACGGACTCCCGACGCCGGGTCCAGGTGGACGCTCCACCCATTCGACGACGGTCCGGGATCCGGCGATGCCGCCGCAGCGCGGGTGATCGTCACGGTGTACCACTGCCCGGCCGCCCCGGCGCTGGTCCTGGCGATGTTGATGACGTTCCCGCCCACCTCCAGAGGAAAGACCTCTCCCGCCTCGACGGGCGCGCCGTTCGCCGCTATCTGCAACGTGGCGCCATCCGCAGTCCGCACCGCCGTCTGCGCAATCTCGTGCGCCACCCGGAGCAGGTACTCCGTGCGGTCCGACGCGAACTCCAGCGGGATCTCGTCCAGCGATACGCCGGTCAGGGGCAGGCCGCCGTCGTTGTCGGTGACGGTGAGCTCGGCCGAGGCGGGCGAACCCACCGTGTACCCGAAGCCCTCCAGCACCGTGACCGTCAGCAGGCCGTTGGCCTCGCCCACGCCGTCATCGTCCGTCTCGAACGCAACGTCGAGCTCGCTCTGACCGGCCTTCACCATCACCGTCCGACTGCCGGGAGTGATCCCGAAGTCGCCCTGGACCGCGATCTCCAGGGTCAGCGTCAGGTGCACCGAAGTCGTCTCGCTCGCCACTATCTCGAACTCCGCGGCCCGCCCCTCTCTCACAACATGGGAGACGCCCACCCGCTCGATGCTGATCTCAGGCGTGGCGGGCGGCGGTCTGAGGGCTATGGTCGTATCGGCGAGGGCCGACAGGCCGCCCTCGTCGGTCACGGTCAGGCGGAAGGTCAGCGCGGTCTCCACCGTCACGTCCGGGGCGGTGAAGTTGGCAGTCACCGCGTCTGCGCCGGTTATGGAGACCGTGGGCGTTCCACCCGTCTGGCTCCAGGCGAAGGTCAGTGACCCCGCCGCCGTCTCGGCATCGTTGCCGACGCCTTGCAGCTCCACCGTCTCCCCGGCTGCTGCCTCTGTCACCTGAGCCGCGTCTATCGCAGCCGTGGGCGGCGTGTTCTCCGGCTCGGGTGTCTCTTGCGATTGCTCTGTGGCGGGCGATACGGTAACGGTCATCGTGTCGGAGTCGGATACGCCTTCCTTGTCGGTGACGGTCAGGCGGAACTCATAAATCGCGCCGTGCGCGGTGTCTGCGGGGATGGTGAACGTCGGGTCGCCGAACTTATCGGCAGCCTGAGACGAGGCGTGTGGGTGCGTCAGCGTGACGGTCGTCCCGGACAGGTGAGTCCACTGGTGCTGCATCTGCCACCATGCGCCGTAGGGGTTGTCGCTGTTCGTGCCTTGCAGCGTTACGCTCTCGCCCGGCGCGCCGGTGAGGTTGGGGCCTGCCTTGGCAGTGGGCTGGGCACCCGAAAGGGTCAGCTCAAGTCGGTTGGACAGCCTAGCGCCGCGGAGCGCGCATATCGCTCCCGGGACATCGCAAGGTATGTCCGCTTCCAGCACGACTGTCACAACATCGCTGCCTACGGATTCTACAGTCACATCCCACAAAGAGCCGCCTGTGTTGAGGCGCAAGATATGAAAAATCCTGCCATCGCTCACATCGAAAGAGTTTTTTGCGACGCCATCGACTCCTTCGCTGAAATTGAGCCTGATGACGAAATTCGAGCTGACCTCATGAACATCGAACGAAACCGTTAGAGGCGTCGAGCAAGCCGGCATGGTACTACTAATGTACCCTCTATTCAGGAGCCAGTTCCGAAACTCCATGTCATCCGATAGGCACAACCCCGGGTTTTCCCCGATATACAGCCCTACCAGATTCGGCAGGTTTGCCAATTCAGTGGGAATCTCGCCCGATAACTGATTTTGGGAAAGATACAACAATTCCAGGCTGGACAGGTTACCTAATTCAGCGGGAATTGCGCCTGTCAACTGGTTCGTGTAGAGAGCTAGGTGCCACAGATTCGTCAAATTGCCCAATTCAGCGGGAATCGTGCCCGTCAAATCATTCTTGACGAGTCCCAGCACAGCCAGATTCGACAGGTTGCCCAATTCAGCGGGGATTGCGCCTGACAACTGGTTCGTGGAGAGACCTAGGTACCACAGATTCGTCAAATTGCCCAATTCAGCGGGAATTGTGCCCGTCAAATTATTGGAGGGAGCGGATAACGTCCGCAGGCTGGACAGGCTTCCCAATTCAGGAGGGAGCGCGCCATTCAAATTGTTGCGGTCGAGGACCAGTTGTGTAATGCGGCCTTCCCCTCCCGTGCTGACGCCCCACCAATTGCCAATCGGCTCGTCGCTCAGCCAGTTCGTGTTGATATACCAGTTGTCGCCGTCGGTTGCATGATAGAGGGCTTCCAGCGCTCCCCTTTCGGGGTCAGGGTGAGGCGTGGACGGATTCCCGGAGTTGACGCCGCTCACTGTCAGCGTGAAATCGTCAGTCTCACCTGCCAAGTATGTAGTCGCCTCTATAGTGTAATCGCCGGGCTGAAGCGTCTGTTCCCTTATGGGCGCGCTGTTCGCCTCTGTCAATACAGCGCCGTCTTTGCCCACGCCGCTCATCAGATACAGGTACGGGTCTATCACGCCGTCACTGCTCGGGTCCATTCTTATGGTTACTGTGGAAGCCTGGCTCAAGTTGAAAGTGTAGAAGCGCGCGGCTCTGTTTCCCGAGCCTCCGGGCGCCGGCTTGTTGGACAGGCAGTCGAAAGACAGGGTTCCGCTCACCGTCCCGTCCCCGGCAAGCGCGATTATGCAGGGGTCGCCGCTCGAAGTCTGCGCGCGCGCAAAGTCCGGCCTGCCCAGCGCAAGCGCGAGCAGCGCCATCGCAAAGACGGCGGCGAACAGTGTCGCCGATACCTTGGGGAGTACGAAGCGATTTCTTGTGAAGGTCATTTCTCATTGTCCCTTGATATTTTGGTTCGAATGTTTTGGAGTTGTGAGCGTTTGTTGATGTGGGTTGTTTTGTCTCTTCGCCTTGTTGATGGAGAAGGAATTTATGGCGCGCATTCGCAGCCGCTTTGCATATTTTCCTAGGGACGGGCAACAATACATACCCCTGTCAGCCCGTCGAGGGGGAAGGGGCTTTTTCAAATTGGGTTAAGCCTGCCCTGCCAGCAGCGGCAGAAGGGTAAGCGGCATTATGCACTATGCGCAGGGTGACAAGCAAGCGGCCATGAGAAAACTACATTGGTCGCTCGATGTGGGAAGAGACTTCGTATGGTATGCTTTCGTTATGGTGGAGCGAAGGATACGGGTTACGCGGGAGGCGTTTCGGGAGTGGGTTGCGCTGGACACGGTGGTGTCGCGGACGCTGCTGCTGCAGGTTGCGCGTGGTGAGGAGCCTGAGACGCTGCGGGTGTACACGCAGTTGGCGATGTCGTCGACGGTGGCGAACCTGCCGAGCGGGATGTTGTCGTGGTAGTACTGTTGCATCTCCGGGACGGCGAGAATCTCGTCGGTCATGGCGGTGATAATCATGCCGGGGTGGACGGAGTTGCAGAGGATGTTGTCGGGGGCGTGCTGGATGGCGTCAGATACCGGCAGATCAGGGGTCTCGTGCTGCACCATCTGCGGCATCCGTCAGAGCACCCCAGGCGCCTCGTGAACCGCACGGCAAGGCGGGGAGAGCCGCCGATGAACGGCATCTGCGATGGTGTTATGAGCTAACGGCCAGGCCGAACACGCGCTTGCGCCGCTACTGCCTCAACGCCTATCGCGTGACGTCAGGAAACCACCCCGTCGTGATGCAGCACCTGCTCTGCGAGATATGCGGCGGTCCGCACGACGAGATGGACCACAGGCTGGCGACAGAGATGGCCAAGGAGCTAGGCCCAGCGGCGATGCTGCGTGCCTTTACGCAGGACCGTCGGTTGGCGTGTGCCCTTCGCCCAATGTGCTGACAGTGGACGAGTTCGGCATCTGGCCGTGCGACAAGGAGTATGCTACAGCGATCTTCAGTATGACGTCCGCGAGGTACGAAAGGACGGCGAGCTTGAGGAGAGGTCGACGCGTTAAGATCCATACGACAATGCACGGCGAAGTTGGTGGATGGTAGCGACAAGCGTTCTGTTACCGCTTCTTGGGCTTGAAGCTCATAGACGTGGCGAATGCTGCTAGCAATGCAACGAGTGAGCCGCCGATATGAATGGCGAACAGGTCGATCTTTGAGTTGACGCTTCGGTCCCAGTGCGATATGCCCAGAAGCGGCAGAGTAATGTACCCGAATAATACGACAGCAATGTAAAAGAACAGCCAGGCTAAGATAAACACGGTTCCTGACAATATCGAAAGTCCAAGGCTGAGCCACGGCCCTCTCATATAGCCTATAACTATGCCCATCAGAACTGCGGCGACGAACCCAATGAGTTCCAATGTCCACATCTGATTAGCTCGCTTTCACCTTGTCGCAGGGCTGGGGTAATCCGGCCGGATCAGGTTCTGTCGATATTGACGGTCACCGCATAGTATATTTGATTGCTGGGATTTGGCTCCCGGGTCAGGCAACCGTCTTGAAAGTCAAGATGCTACCAAGTAACCATCCTGACCGCATCTAAGTAGCCTTCGACGATCCCCGCCTGGTAGCCAATGCCGGGCTGCTCCTGCCGGTCACGCTCGCCGGGCGCCTGGGTCTGAGCCAACTTGCGGACAGCCACCTTGATCTGGGGGATGCGCCGGGTCGGGCGAATGCGGGAGACAAGATACAGACCTTAGTGGCGTCGGCTCTGGCCGGTGGCGACTGCATCGACGACGCGGACGCGTTGCGCTCCGGCGGCACCGGACGGGTACTGGGATGCGCGGTCAAGGTGCCGCCCACCCTAGGGACATTCCTGCGCAGCTCCCGGTGGGGACATGTGCGACAACTCGATAGGGTGAGCCGGGAGCTGCTGGCGCGTGCATGGGACGTCGAGGTGGGACCCGGGGACTCGCCTCTGACGGTCGACATAGACTCGACGGTCTGCGAGACCTTCGGACTGGCAAAGGAGGGAGCGCGCCATCACAACTACACCGGCCAGCGGGGCTATCATCCGCTGCTGGCGATCGCGGCGGGAACCGGAGACGTGCTGATGGCACGACTGCGAGCGGGGCGGGCCAACACCGCCCGGGGCGCGGCGCCCTTCCTGCGCGAGACGCTGGGACGGGTACGCTACGCCGGAGCCACGAGACAACTCACCGTGCGGGCCGACAGCGGCTTCTACACCCACGACATCGTCACCGTCTGCCGCAATAACGATTTCCGCTTCTCCATCACCGTCCGCCAGCACCGGAGTCTGCGCGATCTCATAGAGGCCATACCAGAGGCGGACTGGACGCCCATACCCTACTGGATGGAGGGCGCAGCCGACGTTGCCGAGACTACTCACACGCCCTTCCGGGGTGATCCTGACGCTGCACAGGTGCGCCTCATCGTCCGAAGGTCAGGCCCACACCCGGCTCCAATTGGCGCTGTTTGCCAGCTACAGCTATCACGCCTTCATCACCGACAGAGAGGGCGATACCCTACAACTGGAAGCCGACCATCGCCGACACGCCGAGATCGAGAATGCCATTCGCGACCTGAAGTACGGTGTGGGACTGAACCATCTGCCCTCGGGGCGCTTCGCCGCCAACGCCGCCTGGTTAGCCGTGCAGGTGCTGGCCCACAACCTGGCTCGCTGGACCTCCCGCATCGGGCTGGGAGAGCAGGTGGTGACCACCAGGACCCTCAGACGACGCTTCTTCTCCCTGGCAGGACGGCTTACACGCTCGGCACGCCGCCTCACTCTGCATCTCCCGCAGGGCTGGCCCTGGGAAACACTGTTCAGTGGAGCCCTGGCGCGACTGCGCTCCTTGCCACCCCCTGCCTGACGGCGACGCCGGCAAACGGTACGCCAATCTCATCCTCAACGAGCGGCCAGACCAGGGCCTCCTCAACTCGCGCCGGACAGACCGGCGACGGTTCCCTGCCGCCTCGACCCTCCGTGGGCGCTCCCCACCCTTGCAGGTGGCTTGCCAGCGGACTGTCAGAGGCCCCATCTACCCGAAATCCGCCCAGATCGTCGCGCCCCCGGTTCCATTCTGTCCCTTTACAGCACTTTCACAACGCGCTTCGGTGGATTCGGGCTAAGGCTGACGCGATGGCTTTACTTATTCCAGTCCACCTTCTCTTTTACACCATGTTATGGGACACCACTGCGGTCATGAGAGGCCGACAGGAACCGCCATAGCTCCGTGCGAGTGTGATACACTCAGGGCTGAAGCCCCGGTGGATAAAACGGCTTAAAGCTTTATGTCGGTTTACTTTATGTACCACATTTTGTAGGCTTATATCATGACCTTCAATACCTCTAGATTTATGTCTGGCTTGAGATAGCGTAATGAAGTCTGTTGAGTGTGGCCTGCACGACCTTTTCAAGGCACAGGCAATGGAGACTCCTGATGAGCCGGCGATTGTGTTCGGCCACGAGCGGATGTCATATGGTCAACTCGACCATACGACGGACGTACTTGCAGCCTATCTTCGGAATTGCGGTGTTTCAACAGATGACCCGGTAGGCATCTTCATGGAGACCTGTCTGGAGTATATCGTCGCGAGCATCGGAACTCTGAAAGCCGGTGCGGCCTTTATGCCCATGGCCCTCGACTCTCCTGAACCCTTACTGCGCGCAATAGTGGCCGAATCGCAACCTAAAGTGGTGGTCACCAAATCTCAGTACCTGTCCAAACTGGACGGGTTCTCGGGGACGCAAATACTGTCCATTGACAGCGACCATTCCTGGAGGAGCTTTTGTTCGGCTACCTGTGGGAACCGCGTCACCGGTGACAACCTGGCGTTCATCCCCTACACGTCCGGTACGACCGGAGACCCGAAGGGGGTGATGTTAACCGGCAACTCCATCGTCTCATCTTACTTCTCAAGGTACAAATTCAGTTCCTACAGTGTCGGAGTCAGGGTTGCATGCAACATCTTCTTCGCCTGGGAGTTCCTTCGCCCGCTGCTGAAGGGAGGAACGGTATACGTAATCCCTGATGACATTGTGTTCCTGCCGCGATCGCTCACCGCATTTATCTCAGAGCACCGGATTTCCGAGATGCTGTTTACTCCTTCTCTGTTACAGGGAGTTTTGAATTCGGCGGAACTCGAGATCTTGCGGGCCCAGTTGTCGTCCTTGCGAGTGGTCTGGCTCAATGGCGAGGTGGTGCCGACCAGCCTTCTGAAGCTGGCGTTGAGTGTGTTGCCCGACGCTGTGCGTGTGTTCAATACCTACAGCATTAGTGAGACTCACGATGTCTGTACCGTTGAGTTGACGGACCTGTGCGTGGACGGAATGGACGTATGTCCGGTGGGGTTCCCGATGGATGGGGTGACGGTTCGAGTGCTCCCGGAAGGGCGGTCCGCTTTTACCTCAAGCGGCGCCGGTGAGTTGTTCATCGGAGGCCGAGGGCTCGCCCAGGGCTATCTGAAGAGGCCCGACCTGGATTCCGAGAAGTTTGTACGCTGGAATGGCGAGAAGTATTACGCAACTGGTGACCTGGCCGAGATTGATGAATCGGGGATGACAACAATCATTGGTCGGGACGATTCGATGGTCAAAATCAGGGGGTACAGTGTCTACTTGGGCGCCATCGAGGAAGCGCTCCGTAACCACTGTGACGTGCGTGATGCGGCAGTGTTGGCTGAAACAGAGGACGAGACAAACAAGCGTCTGGTGGCCTACGTCGTACGCTCATCGCAGGCAACTTGGAATGTCGACGCTAGGAGCGGGACAAGCAGGGACCTCAGGAGGCTGCTGGAGCGCTATCTACCACTCTACATGGTGCCCAGCCGTTTCGTGGAGTTAGATGTGCTGCCCGTGAACCGGCAGACGGGCAAAATGGAGCGCGAATCCTTGCCCAAGCCACGAGAACAGAGGACCATGGTTGAGGGGAGAACGCCGCTGCGAAAGGACGCCACAGCAGCGGAGCGCCACCTGGCCCTGCGAGAGCTATGGGGGGGAACCCTGGATGTTGATAGAGATTCTCTGGAAGATGACTGGAACTTCTTTGACCTTGGCGGCCACTCTCTTGCAGGTTTGGAACTTACTCTGGGCATCGAACAGACATTTGGGATTGAACTTAGTGGCACCGAGATTTACGAACACCCAAGCATAAGAGAGTTGGCAGCACATCTGGAACGTAGGGGGTCTTATATGAAATCGCGATTCTCTCTGGCCAATGACTCTGTCCTGGCCCCCGAGATTTCGCCGAAAGGTAGTGCGAAGACTACACGTTTGAGCGAAGCATCATCGGTCCTGGTGACTGGGGCAACCGGCTTTTTGGGAGCCTTCCTGCTTGCCGAGCTGCTGGGTACTACAGGGCAGAGCACCAGGTACTATTGCCTGGTAAGGGACCGGGGTTCCGAGCAGGGGGGGACCGGCAACCGGATATTGGAGACCCTTAAGTCTTACGGGCTGTTCCGCCAGTCCATGGAAGGCCGGATTGTCCCTGTCCCGGGAGACGTCTCCAAGCCGCAGATGGGACTGGATAACGAGAGATATCAGGAGTTGGCAGAAGAGATCGACTTGATATTTCACTGCGCCGCCTCCGTCAATTACGCCTATCCCTATACGGTAGCCAAGCCCCACACTGTCGGCGGGACAACGGAGGTGCTCAGGTTTGCCTGCACGGCCAGGACAAAGACGTTGCAATACATCTCCTCCAACGGTGTTTTCCCCGGAGGAGACGATGATCCCTACCTGGAAAATAGCCAGATTGATGTCTTTGTCGACAGGATGGAGGGGGGCTACAATCAGGCGAAGTGGGTTGCAGAAAGACTTGTGTGGTCAGCGGTATCCCGAGGACTGCCGGCTAGTCTGTACAGGCCAGGCAATATCGGCCATCACAGCAGTGCCGGCACGGTCAATCCCAATGACTTCCAGTCGTTGATAATCAAGGCTTGTGCCCGCGCGGGGTGTGCTCCCCTGGTGCCGGACTGGCGCTTCGAGATGACCCCCGTAGACTTCCTGGCCACCGCAATCGCGAAGTTCTCCGACGAGCCGGCGCATCTGGGAAGGGTCTATAACGTGGTCCAACAGGACCCCGTCCTCGCCGACAGCGTTTTCGCTCACATGGAGAACCGCGGATACGTAACGGATCGCGTTTCATTGGCTGACTGGACATCAAGACTCCAGGAAATGGCAGACCGTGAAAATGACCTGGAGTTGGGAGTACTGGTACGCTCCCTGGAATCGGTTGAGGGTTATCTGTCCGATACCAGCTCCTACGACATCAGCAAGTTCTCCAAAGCTCTTGCGGAGACCGGCCTGACAATTCCGACAGGTAGCGTGAAGTACGTGACCAGCTTCCTGAGAGAGTGACGGGGATTGACAGTCGGCCTTGGGGAGTCTCGACTGAAGAGGCCGCTGTTAGTTGACATGAACTTTATAGGACGAACCAACGCTGGGATAGCGAATTCTGCAGTGGGTGGTTGCCCACAGGCCGCAGCGCCGGCGGCAGCACTTCCCTGGCTTGTAAGGTCTCAAACCGGGTCTTTACCAACCACCGACCAGCACTCTCCATCCTGACGAATTCCGCTCCCCCAGGCGACTACTTCGAGACCGCCGCAGTTGAGCCCGTACACCCACCGGCATGGGCCGAAGATGGTGATTACGGTCGTTTCGGTCAGCCGAGTGTGGCATTAGCCACCGGAGCTTAAAACCGGCGATTTCGGGGCTCCTGACGACCCCCGGGGCAGTCACTCTCCTGCATGGAATGGAAAACCGGACGGCCGTTCGCGCCCTATACGAACACTCTCCTTTCAGAGATTGCCGTCCGGAACTGTAACCAAGTATATCAGCGCCGACCGGACCCTCGCTCCAGCCCATTAGTTATAGTCGAGTCCACGGGAGGCAGTGGGACGACGGTTCACCGCCCGGTCTCCAGATATACTCGCAGGCCCCACGAGGTGCGATATGACCACACCCTTTTCCTGGGTGCTTTCGTCCTTCCGGACCCGCCGGAGCGCCATCCTGATGAGGGCAGCAGATTCACCCACCTGCCCGTAATGGCAACGCCCACTTCCTGGCACATCACTACGCTAGCCCGTCACCACACGCGTTAGTTGCTGTCCTAATGGCTGAATCCACGCTCGCACCCCACAACCAGTAACTTACAGCAAAGCTGGAGTGTGTTGCCGGAACACAGAACACCAAGGCTTTCAAGAGGAATTCCACACTCAGTACCTCCTCGATGGTTGGACTGGACGCGAGACGCCCCCGGCGAGGGGATTCATGAGCTAATATCAGAAGTTGTGGAAATTGAAAAGGCGCAGGTAAGAGAAAGGGCGTATCCTCCAGGTATCACAAACCGTCGATGAGACGAAAAACTGGAGGAGTACGCCGTGAGGGAAGTATATCAGAACGAAGAAGAGGCGAACGTAGTTGACGACACGCTGGAAGCGATGGTCAGGGAAGGGGCGAGAAGGATGCTCGCGGCAGCACTCGAAGAGGAGGTGAGCGGGTTCCTGGGCAGGGACCGCTATGAGCGGGGCGAGGAGTTCCGCGGATACAGGAACGGTTATCACCGCAGCAGGGAACTGACGGTGGGAGTCTCAGCTGTGGAGGTGAAGGCGCCGAGGGTGTCGGACGTGCCTGCTGAGGTGGCTGGTGGTGGGTTCGAGTCGAAGATAGTCAGGCGATATGAGCGCACGAGTCGTCAGACGCAGGATCTGTTTCGGAAGTTGTACTTGGAGGGATTGTCCACCGGAGACTTTGAGCCTGTGTTTCGTGAGTTGGTGGGAGAGACTGCGGCATTGAGTCCGAACGCGATCGTGAGGTTGAAGAGCAAGTGGGAGTCGGAGTATCGGGCGTGGTGTAGCAGGAAGTTGGACGAGTGCAGGTACGCCTACATCTGGGCGGACGGAGTGTACCTGGGAGCCGGAGTGGACAGGGAGAAGACTGCGCTGCTATGCGTGGTGGGGGCAAGGGAGGACGGGGCGAAGGAACTGCTGGGTATGGAGCTTGGCTATCGTGAGAGTACGGAGAGTTGGTCTGGTGTGCTGAGGAGCTTGAGGGATCGGGGTCTGAGTGCGCCGCTATTGGCGGTGGGAGACGGTGCGCTGGGTCTGTGGGCTGCGCTCGATGCGGTGTTCCCGACGACCGGTCATCAGAGGTGCTGGAACCACCGTGCGCTGAACGTGCAGGCGAAGTTGCCGAAGGCGCTGAACTCTGAGAACCTGTCTACGATCTCTGGAATATAATAGGTTGAGACTATTATCAGGAGGGTAATCATGTCTCATTCTTATCCCAGCGACATCAGCCAAGAGCAATTTGCCCGGATTCTCCCCTTGTTGGAGTCGGCCCGCCGCAGGACCAAGCCCCGCACCGTGGACTTGTATGATGTTTTCTGCGGGGTATTGTATCTTCTTAAAAGCGGATGCCAGTGGCGAATGCTGCCCGCAGACTTCCCCAATTGGCGCACTTGCTACAAGTATTTCCGGCAGTGGAGCGAGCGACCCGAGGCGGCTAATGAGTCCATTCTGGAGCAAGTCTTAAAAAAAATCAGTTGGCGAGGCCCGACAAAGCAATGGACGGACAGAGCGGACGACCTTCTGCATCGTGGACTCTCAGAGCGTTAAGAACACTGACAGCGCCGAGAACAAGGGCTATGACGCCGGCAAGAAGGTCTCGGGAATCAAGCGACACATCGCAGTGGACACCCAGGGGTTGCCGCATGCAATTCACGTGACCACCGCCAATGTCACCGACCGTGCCGGGGCTTTGGCGATGTTCGACCAACGAGGAGCCGACCTCAGGCAGGT
The DNA here is from genome assembly GCA_965222145.1 of Dehalococcoidia bacterium. GTDB lineage: Bacteria > Chloroflexota > Dehalococcoidia > Lucifugimonadales > JADFKI01 > Bin90. The sequence goes on from CBDCTG010000001.1 coordinate 1,756,621, forward strand.
GCAAAAGGTACTTGTCGATGGGGGTTATACAGGGAAGCCCTTTGCCACTGCGGTGCAAAGTCTGTTAGGAGCCTCGGTGGAAGTGGTGAAGCGCAACGAACTTCACACCTTCGTGGTTCTTCCGAAGCGATGGGTGGTAGAGCGGTCTTTTGCCTGGCTGCAAAAGTGCCGCCGGCTCTGGAAGAACTGCGAAAGAAAGCTCAATACCAGTCTGCAAATGGTGGTGCTTGCCTTCACAGCGCTAATTCTAAGAAGATCGTGAACAGGCTCTGAGGCGCGCAGGCAGTTGAGGGAGATGTCGTATGCGCCGACGCGAGTGGAGTGCGAGCGCTTGAGGGACGAGTACGTCTCCGATCTGAGAGCGGATGGTCGCTCAGATGCCGCCGATACGGTGCTTCGGGACTGGGAGTCGTTCGTGAGCTTCTACGACTTCCCTATGGAGCAGTGGGTGCAACTGCGGACGACGAACCCGATGGAGTCGGTGTTCAGCGCTGTGAGATTGAGGACGGACGCTGCTAGGCGGATGAAGAGGCGAGACAGCGCACTGTATCTTGTGTTCAAGGTGGCGCTGAGGCTGAGTGAGCGCTGGCGTCCTTTGAATGGAGGCAGAAACCTGATGGGCTTGCTGGTGGACGGAGCGAAGTTCGAGGACGGTATCTTAACCGAGTTGCCGGTGAGCGTCGAGGAGGCCGTCGCCGCTTGATGAGCTAGGCCACCTGGAGGCAATTTCCACAACATTTGACACAAGCTCGGGAATGGCTCCATGCACGGCTGTATTCACATCACTGCTGTATGATGTTCACGGCGTTCACCAGCCGAAGAATGACTTGCCGCAGTCCCGGCAGGTAGCACGCGCTTCCTCGATGGCGATGTCCCTGTGCAGGCAGGCCCCGCCGACTGAGGTGGACCCAATAAATTGGATATGTAACATACGGCGTCTGACATACAGCCCGAGTGAATTACTCTCAACGCGAATGAGCGGCATGCGCAGGCCAAGACAAGCATCATGAACTATTTGAGGACTATATCTGATACCTTTCCGGAAGGAATATGGGGGTCTAATCAGACCAACCCGGACGAGTTTAGGTATGGCGCCAGGATATCCGTCTGGGTGCGCTGGGTTGTTCTGTTATTCTGTCTGATTGAGGTCAACTATCGAGTTGAATATGGGTCAGTTAGCCAGATCCTTAACACGTTGTACATGATAGCCGCCCTGGCGTTCAACGGCTGTGTGCATTACCGAATCTGGTCGAACAAGACAGTTGGTGCCCCTTGGCTGCTAGCTCTCAGATTCATGGACGTCGCAATGATTACGTTCAGCACATCTCTTTCCAGTGGACTGGGCAGCAGATACTTCGTCCTCTATTACTTTGAGGTGGCCTTCTTTGCTGCGGTGTTCATGTCCACTCGACTAAACCTGCTGTGGGTCACGATGGTTGCTGGCATATATACAACGGTAAGCATCCTGGTTGCGCCCGGCATCGACTTTGAAGCGCATCAGGAACAAGCACTGCTTTACAGGATCGGAATACTTTACGGCGTCGCGGGCATAGTTAATCTTATAACCAGGGTTGAGCGGATAAGAGGAAGGGAAGCCTTGGAACGAGAGGTGGAACTCCACAGGCAGCGAAGTGAGATCTCCCAGACCATACACGATACGACCGCTCAATCGGCTTACATGATGGGATTGGGCATCGAAACCGCACTGGAGATTGCGGGAGATACTAACGATGAATTGACTGACAAGCTCCGTGCAATGGCAGAGCTTTCGAGGTCGATCATGTGGGAATTAAGGCACCCTATTGACGGGGGACAGATATTTCGAGGCAAGGAACTTGGCCAGCTGCTAAGATTGCACGCCTCGACCTTCACTGATATCACTTCAGTGCCAGCAGAGTTAGTTCAGTTGGGCATTGAGCCGCCACTTTCCGCAATAGAGCGAAGCCAACTCTTCTCGATCGCTCATAATGCTCTTACGAACGCATTTCGGCATGCTCGAGCTACAAATGTCGTTATTATTCTTGATTTCGAGGCTGACAGGCTTAAAATGTCGGTGTCAGATGATGGTATAGGCCTTCCAGACAGTTACGACGACACAGGACATGGATTCCGAAATATGAGAACGGATGCGGAACGGATGGGCGGCTGGATAGAAGTGAGGTCTGGACATTCGGAGGATGGGACCACCGTGACCTGCGTATTCCCCTACAATCAATAGCAGTCAAAGGAGGTAGATGATATGTCCCCGGAGACGCAGATAAGAGTAATGCTCGTTGACGACCACTCCATAATGCGCGACGGACTGCAGGAGGTACTGGAACGCACAGGCAAATTCCAAATCGTGGGACAGGCATCAGATGGCGAGGAAGCTGTGAGAAAAGTTGAGGACCTGAAACCTGACGTGATAATCATGGACGTGCTGATGCCGGGGAAGGACGGCATCGACGCGTGTCGAGAAATAATGAATAAGCTGCCCGATACGCGGGTGCTCATGCTAACTGCCTCGAATGATGAGGATGCGATCATACAATCAGTTGCTGCCGGAGCTACAGGTTACTTACAAAAGTACTCTGGAAAGGAGAAGCTCCTTGAGACAATACGAGAGGTCGCTGAAGGCGAGTTCCGCATCCCTGGCAATTCGGCGAGGCGTGCTTTCGCACAGATTCGTAACGTGACTCACCGAAGTGACGCAGCGGAAATTGAGAAGCTCAACGCCAGGGAGCGGGAAATACTCATACTGTTTTCACAGGGCATGTCCTATGCCGATATAGCCGAAGTCAGAGGCAAAAGGAGCTTGTGTCAAATGTTGTGGAAATTGCCTCCAGGTGGTTTAGCTCATCAAGCGGCGACTGCCCCCTCGACGCTCACCGGCAACTCGGTTAAGATACCGTCCTCGAACCACGCTCCGTCCACCAGCAAGCCCATAAGGTTTCTGCCTCCGTTCAGCGGACGCCAGCGCTCACTCAGCCTCAGCGACACCTTGAACACAAGGTACAATGCGCTGTCTCGACGCTTCATTCGTCGAGTGGCGTTCGTCCTCAACCTCACAGCGCTGAACACCGACTCCAGAGGATTCGTTGTCCGCAGATGCACCCAGTGCTCGACCGGGAAGTCATAGAAGCTCACGAACGACTCCCAGTCCCGAAGCACCGTATCGGCGGCATCTGAGCGACCATCCGCTCTCAGATCGGAGACGTACTCGTCCCTCAAGCGCTCGCACTCCACTCGCGTCGGCGCATACGACATCTCCCTCAACTGCCTGCGCGCCTCAGAGTTCAGCGCCTTCGGCAACTTCGCCTGCACGTTCAGCGCACGGTGGTTCCAGCACCTCTGATGACCGGTCGTCGGAAACACCGCATCGAGCGCAGCCCACAGACCCAGCGCACCGTCTCCCACCGCCAATAGCGGCGCACTCAGACCCCGATCCCTCAAGCTCCTCAGCACACCAGACCAACTCTCCGTACTCTCACGATAGCCAAGCTCCATACCCAGCAGTTCCTTCGCCCCGTCCTCCCTTGCCCCCACCACGCATAGCAGCGCAGTCTTCTCCCTGTCCACTCCGGCTCCCAGGTACACTCCGTCCGCCCAGATGTAGGCGTACCTGCACTCGTCCAACTTCCTGCTACACCACGCCCGATACTCCGACTCCCACTTGCTCTTCAACCTCACGATCGCGTTCGGACTCAATGCCGCAGTCTCTCCCACCAACTCACGAAACACAGGCTCAAAGTCTCCGGTGGACAATCCCTCCAAGTACAACTTCCGAAACAGATCCTGCGTCTGACGACTCGTGCGCTCATATCGCCTGACTATCTTCGACTCGAACCCACCACCAGCCACCTCAGCAGGCACGTCCGACACCCTCGGCGCCTTCACCTCCACAGCTGAGACTCCCACCGTCAGTTCCCTGCTGCGGTGATAACCGTTCCTGTATCCGCGGAACTCCTCGCCCCGCTCATAGCGGTCCCTGCCCAGGAACCCGCTCACCTCCTCTTCGAGTGCTGCCGCGAGCATCCTTCTCGCCCCTTCCCTGACCATCGCTTCCAGCGTGTCGTCAACTACGTTCGCCTCTTCTTCGTTCTGATATACTTCCCTCACGGCGTACTCCTCCAGTTTTTCGTCTCATCGACGGTTTGTGATACCTGGAGGATACGCCCTTTCTCTTACCTGCGCCTTTTCAATTTCCACAACTTCTGATATTAGCTCGGCAAAAGCCCGCTGACCATCCGGAATACCATCTACAGCATCCAGAACAAGCTGGGACTCAGGACCAAGCAAAGTATCGTTGTGTGGGCAGTGCGGAATGGCCTGCTTGACGATAGTACCACCCTTTCTTGACTGCTGTTGCCGTTTGCCCCTATATTGCAAAGGCGAGAAAGGGTGTCCTGAACACCTGGCTGCCTGAAATTCTCCAGCAGGCCGCTGGTCATCGCAGCACTAAGCTAGTCGCCTCGCGCTAGGTCAGAAGGTGCTGGTCAGTTGAGTGGTGCGGTCCTTCTGTCGGTATGCGCGGACGTGCTGTTCGTCGAGTGCTATGCGTTTGGGGTCATGTCGGAATGGTATCGCTTGGGATGTCGGATACTCCGAGCAAGCGGAGGTATTCGCGGGAGATATTCTTTTCAGACTGACAGTCGGCGGCTGGACATAACGATCTCTATGCACCTTTCACCGGCGCCCACAGAGGCCAGCGGGTCTGTCTCAAACGCAGGATGATTGCGGCTTCGGTAATATCGCTTGCGCTGCCTCCAACATCCTTGTTCGCAGGATCGCTACGGGCGGCTCCTTGGGAGGGTTGGGGAACTAGGCCGATGTGAGGACGTCACGGAGCTCTTGACTGGGTTGACCGCAAAGAACAGGGGGTCGATGCGGAACTTGGCGGGCCCCACTCGCTAGCGCCAGGTGATGTGAATCCAATCTGTTGATTTCAGGGAGCAGCGTCGCTGTCCCACCTGCGAATTGCGCAGTGTAAAGAAACCTCATGCTGAAGTCCCTTTTATCACTGTTGCGTGCCACCTATGTTTTCCGCACAGACGGAACCGTCTGATACGCGACAATAACTTTTGCCGGTCACGACCATAGAATTTGCCTATCGTTATAGGGGATTATCTTCCATCAGGAGGTGGAAGATTGATCACCGATCGACAGGTAGTATTGATGAGGCAGAAGCTGATGAAAGGCAAGACACAACAGGCAGCGGCGGCGGCATCGGGGATAAGTGAGAGGTCGGTGCGGAACTGGCGTCAGGGGCCAGTGCCGTCGGAGAAGAAGAAGGACAGGCGAAGGCAGAGAACGAGGCCGGACCCGTTAGCGGGAGTGTGGGCGGAGGATATAGAGCCGTTGCTGCTGTCGGACATCGATGGAGTGCTGAGCGCGCCGACTATTCTGGAATGGCTGGACGGGCGGCATCCGGGGCGGTTCGGCAGGTCGCATCTGCGCACATTGCAGAGACGGATGAGGGACTGGCGTGCGCTGCACGGCCCTGATCGTGAGGTGTACTTCGCGCAGGAGCATCCACCGGGACGTGAGGGGCAGATGGACTTCACGCACTGCGGGGAACTGGGAGTGACCATAGGCGGAGAGCCGTTCGATCATCTTCTGTTCCAGTTCATTCTGAGTCACTCTGGGTGGCGGTACGCGCAGATATGCTTTGGGGAGACGTTCTCTGCTCTGATGAGCGGACTTCAGGGAGTGCTGTGGGAGCTGGGCAGCGTGCCCGAGGTGGTCAGGACCGACAACCTGTCTGCTGCGACGCACGATCTGCGCGACAGTGGCGGACGCGCCTTCAACGAGAGCTACCGGGCCATACTGGACCACTACGGCCTTCAGGCGACACGCACCAACCCGCGCAGTTCGCACGAGAACGGAGTCGCGGAGCAGGGGCACCGCCGCCTGAAGGGCGCCATAGCGCAGGCCCTGGTTCTCAGGGGAAGCCGCGACTTCGAGTCGGTTCAGGAGTACACGGCGTTCGTGAGGCGGATCGTGGACAGGCGCAACAGGCTCATCGGGGAGAAGTTGGCGCGAGAGTACCCGCGCCTGCGCGCGCTACCGCCGGCTCCTGTACCCGAGTACGTCAGCTACCGCACCAGGGTGCGCAAGTGGAGCACCATCAGGGTGTCCAGCAGGACATACTCCGCTCCGTCGCGCCTGATAGGTGTGGAGGTGGACGTGCGGCTGTACACCGACCACGTCGAGGTGTACTACAAGGGACACCTTGTGGAGAGCATGGATCGGATACGCGGTGGGGGCGAGGCGCGCATAGACTACCGTCACATCATAGGATCCCTGGTGCGCAAGCCGGGTGCGTTCGCCCGCTACCGCTTCTATGACGCGATGCGCGGCTGGAAGGGAGAGCGTGCCGACGTGGACTATGTGCGCATACTGCATCTTGCCGCGACGACAATGGAGTGTGAAGTCGAGAGGGCGCTCAGGAGGCTGCTTGAGTCTAGGGTGAGGTTCGACTACGCGGTGGTCAGGCAGCTGGCCGCGCCCGCGTCTCCTGAGATACCGACGGTTGCGCTGCCCGATGCAGTGGACCTCGGTGTGTATGACAGGCTGCTCGCGGGAGGTGCGCGATGACGACGGACACGTACGCTTCGAGCGTAGTGGGAGAACGGATCAGGGAACTGTACAGGGAGTTCAGGCTGCCTACGCTGGCGATCGAAGAGGACGGCACGAGCACGCCCGATCGGGCGACGGTGGACCTGAACGTCGGCGCCAACCTGATCAAGGCCACGGTTACTGCTCCGGACGGAACGACTGTGGCAAATTACACGGTCACGGTCACGAGGGCCGCATCTGACGACGCCACCCTGAGTGGGTTAGAGCTGGAATACGACGGCACGGCAGTCGCGCTCACCCCGGTATTCGACCCCGCTACCACGGTCTATACGGCATCCGTTGGGAATGCCGTAGACGCTATCACCCTCACGGCGACCAAAAGCCATAGCGGTGCCTCAGTAGCAATTATCGAAGAGGACGGCACGAGCACGCCCGATCAGGCGGCGGTGGACCTGAACGTCGGCGCCAACCTGGTCAAAGCCGCGGTTACTGCTCCGGACGGAACGACTGTGACAAATTACACGGTCACGGTCACGAGGGCCGCATCTGACGACGCCACCCTGAGCGGGTTAGGGCTGGAGGACGATGGTACGGCAGTCGCGCTCACCCCGGCATTCGACCCCGCTACCACGGTCTACACGGCATCCGTTGGGAATGCCGTAGACGCTATCACCCTCACGGCGACTAAAAACCATAGCGGTGCCTCAGTGGCAATTATCGAAGAGGACGGCACGAGCACTCCCGATCAGGCGACGGTGGACTTGGACGTCGACGACAACCGGATCATAGCGACGGTCACCGCAGAGGACGGGACCACCACGGAGAACTACAGGGTCACGGTCACGAGGGCTGCTTCGGACGATGCCACACTGAGCGCACTTGCACTTGCTGATTCAGATGGCAACCCCATAGCGCTGACACCGTCGTTCGCATCCTCAACCACGGTGTACACAGCGTCTGTCGCCAACAGCGTCGATACGGCGACGCTGACGACTGCAAAGAACCACGCAGGCGCATCGGTGGCGGTCATTGAAGTAGACGGCACAAGCACTCCCGATCAGGCGACGGTGGGCATTGACGTCGGCGACAACCTACTCAAAGCGGAGGTCACCGCCGAGGACGGGACCACTGTGAAGACTTACAACATAACGGTCACGCGAGCGGCGCCGACAACAACGACTTTATGGACAGCCACCCTCACCGTTGGGACCGATAATGCGGTTGTGCCTGCGCCTTCCGGCTACTCCCTGTGGGGCAACGTCAGTGGGGCACTCTCGGCGGAAAGCTTCACACTGGATGGCGAGTCTTACACGGTGCAGCTCCTGGCATACTTTGCCGATGGACTGTACTTTGGACTGAACAGGGAATTGCCCTCTGACTTCACACTACTCATCGGTGATGCTGAATATGCCGCCAGTGACAGTTCAGTTCCGACTACAGCAGCCAGGGCAGAATACTGGTGGGGAAACAAGACATTCAGTTGGCCGGGTCAGAGCGTTGAGGTAAGCCTGGTGATGGATCAGGATTCGGTCTCTCCGCTCCCGCAGCGGCAGGCAGCGCCGCCCGCGGCGTCCTTCGAGTCGGTTCCGGCCAGCCACAACGGAGTGGACGCCTTCACGTTCAGAACAAAGTTCAGCGAGCACATACCAATGAGCTTCAAGACGCTCAAGAAGCACTCTTTCCAGGTCAGTGGTGGCTCGGTCATCAAAGCGAAGAGAGCGACAAAGGGGTCGAATAGAAACTGGAACATCACTGTACGGCCGGAATCGAGCGCCGACGTTGTTATCACCCTGATCAGCGCGTCGGATTGTGAGACAGTGGGCGCGATCTGCGCTTCGGACGGCAGAGGACTCTACAATCAGGCCACAGTTACGGTTCCTGGGCCTTAGCCAATTGACAGTCAACTCCTCTGGCGTCGGTATTGTTCCGGCGCCAGTTGGAGCAGAGATACGGCAGACGAGGAGATAGAGCGAACCATGGCGACGGGGGACTGCCCCCTTCGACCTTCGCACAAAGCGATGACGCGGCTCCAGAAGACTGACCCTGTACATGCCAGCCGAGCCGTACAGATAGCGGCAAGCACAACGGCCCCAGCCAGACCAGCGGAGAGGGAATCTGCTCGTGCCACACTTGCAGCAGCTCGTCAACAGACGCAGAACCACCGCCGGCCTGGTGGCGACGGTCATCGCCGCATTCGTAGCCCTTGTCGCCACGATGTCAGTCTGGGCTCAATCCGACGGGGCAGGCCCTGGCGCGCAGCCGTAACCGGCCTGACGGCTTCAGCAGGCACGAACCCGGGCGAGATAGACGTCACCTGGAACGCGCAGCCGGAGAGCGCGGAAAACTACCGGGTCTCATTGGCACCCGATGGCGAGAACTTCCGAGGACCCAGCGACTCTGACTGGAACGCCAGCCCGACGACCAACAGCCTGACTATCACCGGACTGCAAGACGGCTCGTCCTACAGGGTCAAGGTGAGGAAACCCATAGGGTGAGGCCAGATTCGTGTGCCCCACGACGACAAGATGCTCAAGACGCGCCCGAGGAGAGTTATGCGCGCTGCACACCCGGACGGCCTGAAGGCGCCGTCGCGAACCCGTGGGCAAACACACACAGCGCCCGACATCTTGAAGATACCCTCGCATCCCAGCGCCTACGCCAGATCGTCAACATTTCCTGTGGACACGCCTTCCACATACGCCTTCTGCATCACTGTGACGCCGAGACCCCAGCAGACTGGGAAGTAGCTGCCTTTCCGATGAGAGGCAAACCCGGCGCGGACATTGGCAGGGATACCTCGCTCGCGGTACGATTCATAGGCCCACCACATTCCTGCCGGAGGATCACCGCCCTTCTGAGGCATCGTGGTGGGATGTGGATACAGTTGCCGACATTGAAGGGTGTGTGGCTCAGTTATTCGCTCAACCGGACGGAGTTTGAAAGATGAATACCCAGCGAGTGCAGCTCCTCGCCAACCTTCTTGAACGCGCAATCGGCAGTGTAGTGGTGACTCACGACCGCTCAAAACAGCGGATAGACTTATCAACGTTCCGGCAAAAACTGCTACTACACTGGAATCGGCACTGGCCGGATTTAGAACTGAATCATCCGAGGCACTACACACCCACGATCACGAGCGACGAACTTCACGAACAACTGCTCGCTACCGTGAGTCGAGAGTTGGGACAGTACGTACGAGACGGCGGAGTTCAAACGGCTGCCATTGTAACTGTCGGGGGATACGGACCAGGATTCACCTTGGTTGCCCTAGTTGGACGGTTGGTCGAAGTTGCCATCGGAAGAGGCCATTGGCACGCGGCGGCTGCCTTTCATGAGGGTGTTCAAGGCACCGACGCCACCTACCGACACATATCGTTGCTTACCGGCGTCCGATTAGACCATGAAGTGACTATCCGGTCAGGTATTCGCATGGTTCCACTACCGAACTCCACCTCCGACCTTCCTGCCTACTTTCCACATATGCCGTATATGGATTCCGGAGACATGTTGGGACGGACGCTAATGGTGGTAGACCACACAGTCAGGCCGATATTCGCCGATCCTGACCCTCTGAGTCGCCGTGAAGATATATTCCAGTGTCAGCAGGAATGCTCCGAGCTCCCAAACTTCGATGTCGACCAGTTCTGTGATGCACTGTCCTTGGCCAACAACAGTTTGATCGAGTGCGTAGCTGAATGGACCCATGTAGACCCAGACGCGATTTTCATCCCCCAGTGGCCTCACACGGGAATAGGACATCGTCTTTACCATTTATCGCTACGTGGACGCGGTTCGGTTCTGGCTACCGAGGATAGCGTGCAAGAGGCGGTCTCGCTATACGAAGCTCGAAAGAGCCTCAAATCAGGATTGGCTCAGATGTTGGAGGTGCCGATCAAGCGGTGGATAAAATCTCAAACTGACCAATTACTGGTGGACACGTTCATTGACCTGGGCATAGCGCTGGAGTCCTTGTACTTAGACGCAGGGCAGGAGTCTGAACTAGGCTTCACGTTGCGGCTTCGTGCGGGCTGGTTTCTTGGGGGAAACGTTGACGAGAGAAGCTCGGTGATGAACGACATCAGGGACATATACCGGCTACGTTCGCGGGCGGTCCACAGAGGACAAGTCCCCCACGACCAAAAGACCCGGGACATTAAGGACAAGGCCGTAGATCTGTGTCTGCGGTCAATAATCAAGAAAATCTACCACGCCAGGGCACACGGTGACTTTCCGAAATGGAACCGACTAGTTATGGGCGATGCCAACGAAAACTGAAATCGGATTCCGTAATGGATACGCCACAGACGGCCGCCCATGCCTTCCCGTCATAATCGTGAGACAGCAGAGATCGGGGAGCCTCCTATGGCCAGCCACATTTCAAAGATGGTACTGCCTGCTGTCATATCAGGCACGCTTGAGGGGATTCGAACCTCTATCGTAAAGTTGCTTATTCGCCACTCCACAGTATATGCAATAAAATACCCACATCTGATTCTCCTTGTATCTTTGACATGTAGTGGGATAATCCCTTAACGAAGCAGGTTCCGAGTGCGGCAGACCGAATGTTCCTTGGTCATCAAAGACCGTTCTATAGCGAGGGTCGCCGCACTCATTCCAGAAGAGCCCGAACGGTTGCCAGGGCCAACCAAGCCCGTATCTGCAAGGCAGGGACAGTATTCACAGGAGTTGCTCATGGAACGGCAAAAGAACTATGTAGGCATCGACGTAGCCAAGGCCGGGATGGACATCGCGGTCCGTCCCACGGACGAAAGGTGGTCGATCTCAAATGACGAGACAGGGATCCGACAACTGGTATCCCGCTTAAAGACCCTGGAACCTGCCATCGTGGTACTGGAGGCGTCCGGAGGCTTGGAACTGCCCCTTGTGGCGGCACTGGCGGTTGAGGCGATGCCGGTGGTTGTCGTTAACCCAAGACAGGTGCGCGACGTTGCCAGGGCCACGGGAAAGCTGGCCAAGACCGACACTCTGGACGCGGCGGTGCTGGCCCACTTCGGCGAAGCGGTCCGGCCTCCGGTGCGCCCTCTGCGGGACTCAGAGACGCAGTTGCTCCACTCCCTGGTCGCTCGCAGACACCAGCTGATTATTATGCTGGTCGCTGAGAAGAACCGCCTGAACACCGCCACCACCGTCGCCGTACGCCCCAGCATCGAGTCCCACATTGAGTGGCTGGAGCGGGAGCTGAACGACCTGGACACAAACTTGCGACAGACCATTAGACGCAGTCCCGTATGGCGGGAGAAGGATGACCTCCTGCGCACCGTTCCCGGAGTCGGAGAGCAGGTCTCTCTCACCCTATTGGCTTACCTGCCTGAGCTGGGCACGCTGGACCACCGGCAGATCGCCGCGCTGGTCGGAGTAGCTCCTTTCAATCGCGACAGTGGCACGATGAGAGGCAGGCGAACTGTCTGGGGTGGACGCGCCAGAGTTCGCGCTTCCCTGTACATGGGAGCGTTGACAGCCAGTCGCTGGAACCCCGTCATCAGGGACTTCTACCAGCGGCTGTTAGCCGCTGGCAAGCCGAAGAAAGTTGCCCTCACAGCCTGCATGCGAAAGCTGCTTGTGATCCTCAACTCCATCCTCAAGCATCGCTCGCCTTGGTACGACTTGACTCTGAAGGTAACCGATAATTCCTCTTGACTTTCGACACAGTTGCTATGAAGTCACTGCTCGCCTCAGTCGTTGGCAACTTATAGCCATCCTGGGAACGGGTCGACAGATCAAATTCAGGGCATCTGAGCCAGTTGCATCAAGAGTCAGACCCGATCCCAGATGACCCATATATATCATCGCAGTTGCATCACGACAGTTCGCTGCCTAGGTCTAATACGGTCTAATTGCGGTTATCGTTCATTCAAGGTTATCGCTAACACAATCGACCGGCGTCAGGGCTCCGCCCAATACCGGAAGGCGCTCAGCTACTATCTTCAAACGCATACGCGCGCTACCGCTTTCCCCAGCATCACCGGAACCACCAAACGGAACTCCTCATCGTTCCACCAGGTGCGGCGGTCGGTTCACCACCATCGCGGCGCTACGAACATCCGGGAAGCCACTATGTCCTATACTGGTATGTAGGTTGATTCCAGACACGCCCCCGGTTCGGAGAGGTGCTCATGGCGATAGACACAAGCGGCGATAGGTCCGGCAACGTGCTGGCTGACACGCCACCCGGCGCGTCAGCTTTGGGAGTTGCGTTTACACGACGCCCCAGGGAGATTGTGAAAACTTACGACAGCCTTGGCAGCCTTCTGCCAGGAGGCGAGGAAACTGCAGGAGGAGTTCACTTCATTCATTATGACGGCGCGAGTGGCGCCGGCGGTCGCCGCAAGGGCGCGGATGAGCCATATGCGGCAGATAAGTGGACTGAAAGCATCGACCTTAGGGATATTACCGATGACTCAATGCGCCTTTACCTCATGGAGATCGGCAGGGTCAATCTGCTGACCAAGAAGCAGGAGCAGACTCTCTCGCGGGAGATTGAGGAATGGAAGCATCTGGAAGCCGTAGAAACAGAGTTGGAAGCTCTCACGGACGGGCCTGTGAATACCTGGATGTGCGTTCTTCACCTGATACGGCGAATCGGCCAACTGGGGCCTATAGTGGATGCCGTCTGCCGCTACAACGCTACCCTGAGACCAGAGACCCTGACCGATGTGCTGAACGATGAGGAGCTGTCCGAGCATATCGATGGTGTGCTCCCGGAGGAGATGCTGCTCTTCGCGGCGGAGATTCTGAACAGGGAGCCTGAGGACGTCAAGCAGGGCCTAATCGAGTTGTCGCTTGCCATCCGGCTGCTTCCGATGGAGGCTGCGGATGTGTTCGCCACATCCCCTGCAATCAGGGAGTTGCAAGACCTGGAGTTAGCGCCAGGGTTCATAGAGGCGCTGAAGTCCTATGAGCCCGTGTATTCGAGGCGTTTCGCCAGTGTGGGGAATGCGGGCAGGCGAGCGCAACTGCGTCTCTCAGAGGCCAACCTGCGGCTCGTCGTCAGCATTGCCAGAAAGTATCTCGGCAGGGGGATGCCGCTGTCGGACCTCATTCAGGAGGGCAATATCGGTCTCATGCGTGGCGTGCAGAAGTTCGACTACCGCAAGGGCTACAAGTTCAGCACCTACGCCACCTGGTGGATTCGACAGGCGGTCAGCAGATCCATAGCGGACCAGTCCCGCACCATCCGCATACCCGTCCATATGACGGAGATCGTCAACAAGCTGATGCGCGCTACTCGTAAGTTCGTGCAGGAGTACGGGCGCGACCCCACCGATGAAGAGATAGGAAGCGGGATGGACATTACGGCTGAGCGGGTGCGGGAGATCCGGAAGCTCACGCAACTCCCCCTGGCCCTTGAGACGCCGGTTGGCGAGGACGGCCACGCACAGTTAGGAGACTTCGTTGAGGACAGGAACCAGATCCCTCCCGTGGAGGCCGCGTCATACCTGTTGCTCAAGGAGCAGATCGCCGATGTATTGTCCACCCTCAGCGAGCGCGAGGCGAGGGTGCTTGAGCTGCGTTTCGGACTCGGGGACGGGATCTCTCACACACTGGAGCAGGTCGGCCGGGAGTTCGGGGTCACGAGGGAGCGCATACGCCAGATAGAGGCGGTGGCGTTGAGGAAGTTGAGGCATCCGAGCCACTCCAGGAAATTGCGGGACTTTCTGGATTAGGCGCACGTGAAACCGGCCTGGCCGTTAGCTCAAGACATGCTTACCCAACTGCACAGACCGGGCTATGCGCATATTCCCGGTTTACAACGCCCTGTTGCCATTGTCTGCGCAAGGAGCGCTGTCGACACGCACAACTGCCGCACCGACTACGCAGGATCCCCGGATGTCGATGCGGCGTAATTATGATCAGCGACAATTACACTAGATTCAGCCGCCGCTAATTGACGCCCATGTTTGTATTCATCGAAGAATGAGTGGGGTCAAGTCCCTGGATGTGGTGTAAGAGTGCGTCATCCTGATTGTACTGTTCAGGCCGCGGTTGATCGTGTCAGCGAGACCTCCTGTAGCGCCTCTTGCTTCGTTGTCACACCGGGTGTCAGGTAGCGACGACCGACTGCCCACCCGTCGTGCTGTTCGGCGAGTACCGCACCGATGAGCCGACGCACCGCCGGCCGGTTCGGGAAGATTCCCACCACGTCTGTCCGTCGCCTGGTCTCTTTGTTCAGACGCTCCTGGGGATTGTTGGACCACACCTGCTTCCAGTGAGCGCGGGGGAAGCAGGTGAACGCCAGCACGTCGGCTCCGGCTTCTGCTCTCACACACGAGCAGCTCTGGCGTGAGCAGTGCCGGTGTCGCAGATAAACAGGCGCGTTGATGGCATGGCGAGGGTGGCGGGCTTGGGTGATGGGTATTCGAGCCACTCGGGCGCGTGGGCCGGGCAATCAGGATGACCCTTCGGGGGTTCCGCTGCATGCGGTGCAGATACACGGTCGCTGGAAGTCGCCGCAGATACCGCGAGATACACCAGGGGTGAGAAGGCACTTGAGGCATTAGAATGCTATGAACATCATCAGATATCAACGCCGCGTTGGAAGTTTGCCATTTTCGCCAAGTTAGATTTAACCCCCGTTAATATCTGCCAGTTCGCGTGCGGCTCAGTTGCCTACTTCGCCACTCTGCTCCGGGCTTCCGTGTAGCTAGCGAGCGGAAAGGCGAACTCGACTTAACGCTTCTCCAGACACTGGGCTTCGACATTCATGACCGAAAGCGTGCCGGGCGAGTCCTGCCACAGAGCTTGCATTGAGCGATGCTAATTCTGCAGTTGCATCTGAAACGGCGTCAGACTCCTACTCCCCGTGGGCCCACGCTGTTGCGAAGTCCCAGGCCGCGTGTTAGCCTAGCCTTGATAACCCCGATATTCGTACAGAAGCAGGCTTGCCCTTTATGCGGGCGAGTCGTGCATGGTTGCTTGCCCCTGCGAGGCTCTGTACGCGAAGGGAGCGAGGTTAGCGTTTCGCAACTTGCACCGCAAGGGCGCACCTTTATTTCTCGCGATTCTGCTGACCGCTGACGTATTCGGCGCGACATTCTCCCCAGGCTCACGGTGATCTTTTTCCGTTCTCTGACCGACGGGGCCGCAAGGATGGTATTCGCTCTCCGGCTGCCGTTCCTCCGGCAACGCAATTCGTTTTCCGTTCATGTCTGACCGTGCATCAGTCTGGTCTCCGAGACATCTTTCTGAGTGCGCGGCGTCACGATTCCGCCGACCGGTGTTTCAGCGCACACGTCTGCGTTCTGTATCTCTCATCAGAGCCGCAGCGGCCCTATCCAAACCGGTGCAACTCTGAAAGAGCAGAACAGCGGAGTCACGGCTATGTAGACCGACACTTCAGCACTCCATAAGACAGGAAGGGCAGGTGTAGTGACAAAACTCCACTGGCAATCATGGCGACCACCATCCTCCTCTCGCTTGTCTGCGCCGCGGGAGAGGCAGCCGGCCCGAGAGACTACATCCTCGAAGACGCGAGTGAAGTTATCAGCACGAACTACAAGGTCCAACTCACATCAGACGTCATTCCTCTTCCACTGCTTGGCTTGCGAAGCCTCGACAACGTTGGGGCATGCGAAGTGGCCAAGAAATACGGAAGGGACGGCGAGCGGTTTAATTCCGAACCGGGGGAAATAGGCAGAGTCGAGCGAGTCATCAGCGTAAGCGCCGGTGGCGGAACATACTCCTTGATAATAGGCGACCTCGCTACATTCAAAATAACGCTGCTTGAATGGTGAGGATGAGGCTCTCACTATGAAGGACTTTCTGAAAGCCGGTCTCATGGTGGCGGGTGAAGCCGGACGTAACGCCCGCCCCTGCACCCATTGACGGGACATGACCGGTTCTTGCGTAGAGTAAAGGACCGGCGAGTTATCCATTGCTGGACACTTGTATCTTTGACATGTATGGGATAATCCCCTAACGAAGCAGGTTCCGAGTGCTGCAGACCGACATGACATTGGTCGTAGGAGGCCGTGGAAAAGCGAGGGTCGTCGCACTCATTCCAGAAGAGCCCGAACGGTTGCCCGGGCTAACCAAGCCCGTATCTGCAAGGCAGGGTCAGTATGAAGGAGGCGAGTATGTCTCAGGAACCAACTTATGTCGGCATTGATGTATCCAAGGAGCAGGTAGATGTCGCGGTACGCCCCACTGGTAGAAGCTGGAGCGTGTCCTACAACGGAGCCAGCGTCGATGATCTGGTTACACAACTTAAGGTTCTCAAGCCGGCAGGCGTGATTACGGAGTCCACCGGCGGTCTGGAACTTCCCTTGGTAGTAGCTCTGGCCGCGGCATCGCTGCCAGTTGCAGTCGTCAATCCCCGCCAGGTGCGCGACTTCGCCAAGTCCACCGGGCAGTTGGCGAAGACTGACCGGCTGGATGCACATGTGCTGGCGCACTTCGGTGAAGCAGTACGACCGGCGATCCGTCCACTGAGGGATGCTGATACTCGGGCACTCGGGGCAATGCTGGCGCGCAGGCGGCAGGTGTCGGGCATCTTGGTTGCTGAGAAGAACCGCCTTGGCCGCGCCACTCCAGAAGTCCGCCCTCGCTTAGAGGCCCATATCAGCTGGCTGAAGCAGGAGCTAGACGACCTGGACACAGACCTGCGACAGAGGATACAGCACAGTCCTGTATGGCGTGAGAAGGACGACCTGCTGCGCAGCGTACCCGGCGTGGGACCGCAAGTGTCGCTGACACTGCTCGCGTATCTGCCGGAACTGGGCACGCTGAACCGCAAGCAGATCGCCGCTCTAGTCGGTGTGGCGCCTTTCAATCGTGACAGCGGTCCATATCGAGGCAAGCGTTCCGTGTGGGGCGGTCGAGCTACGGTGCGCTCTACGCTGTATATGGGCGCACTGGTGGCCAGTCGGTACAACCCGGTGCTACGCGACTTCTACCAGCGGTTGCTGAAAGCCGGCAAGCCGAAGAAAGTGGCTCTCACTGCCTGCGCGCGCAAGCTACTGACAATCCTCAACACTATGGCAAGGACGGGTGTTCACTGGGATCCGACCACTCTCAGGCCTTGACATTTAAGACGGTTGCTTTTCCAATCCCCCCTCCGCCGAACCGTGCTTGCGACTTTCACCGCACACGGCTCTACGGTAGGATCCTATGTTTGGCTTTGTTAGTTGTGGCATTATGCATTCGTTTCTCTGCAAGCCTCCCTTTCTTAGAACCTGTCTACGATCTCTGGAATATAATAGGTTGAGACTATTATCAGGAGGGTAATCATGTCTCATTCTTATCCCAGCGACATCAGCCAAGAGCAATTTGCCCGGATTCTCCCCTTGTTGGAGTCGGCCCGCCGCAGGACCAAGCCCCGCACCGTGGACTTGTATGATGTTTTCTGCGGGGTATTGTATCTTCTTAAAAGCGGATGCCAGTGGCGAATGCTGCCCGCAGACTTCCCCAATTGGCGCACTTGCTACAAGTATTTCCGGCAGTGGAGCGAGCGACCCGAGGCGGCTAATGAGTCCATTCTGGAGCAAGTCTTAAAAAAAATCAGTTGGCGAGGCCCGACAAAGCAATGGACGGACAGAGCGGACGACCTTCTGCATCGTGGACTCTCAGAGCGTTAAGAACACTGACAGCGCCGAGAACAAGGGCTATGACGCCGGCAAGAAGGTCTCGGGAATCAAGCGACACATCGCAGTGGACACCCAGGGGTTGCCGCATGCAATTCACGTGACCACCGCCAATGTCACCGACCGTGCCGGGGCTTTGGCGATGTTCGACCAACGAGGAGCCGACCTCAGGCAGGTGCAAAAGGTACTTGTCGATGGGGGTTATACAGGGAAGCCCTTTGCCACTGCGGTGCAAAGTCTGTTAGGAGCCTCGGTGGAAGTGGTGAAGCGCAACGAACTTCACACCTTCGTGGTTCTTCCGAAGCGATGGGTGGTAGAGCGGTCTTTTGCCTGGCTGCAAAAGTGCCGCCGGCTCTGGAAGAACTGCGAAAGAAAGCTCAATACCAGTCTGCAAATGGTGGTGCTTGCCTTCACAGCGCTAATTCTAAGAAGATCGTGAACAGGCTCTTAGCCGCTTTTCCTACCTGACCCACTTCCCCGTGCAACGGGCATTACCCCGCCACTTTTCATTAGAGTATTATTGGGTCTCCGTCACCATATCGGTCTCCCGACTTAGGCAATCCCGCGTTCCGTCTCGTGTGAATTGATAGTTCGACTTAGGTGCTCCATTCAGCCTGTGATATGCCTCAGTGGCAATTGCTACACTTTATAAGGTTGCAGGGGCGACAGCGAAGTCCCTTTGCATTAAGTGTCATCGGATTATAGGCGCATACCGATGGGTCACATCAATAGACCTGCTTAGGCTTGAAGTTTACGCAGTTTAGCATTCACCATATCGAACGGTCGTTGCGGGTCTCGTTTAGTAAGCGCCACCTTACGCTCCCGCTTCTAGCCAGCATGCTATGTTCAGCCATTCCTTTCGGTCTGACTTAAGCTGGATCGACCACGCATAATTCCTTAAATGCGTCTCGGTTTTAATTCCGAGTACCTCACACCGCGTGACGCGGCGCACTCCATCGGGCGACTGCAGTTATGGAGAAATGTATGAAGAACTCACGGCTTTTCGGTTAGATCAGAAACAACTTTATTGGGTCCACCTCACCTTTGACATAAGCGACTTCAATATGGACACACTGTGGTTCTGGAAGTTGCGTTAGTACCCAATAAAGTTCTCAGTTGGAAGGGAGCCGCGCCATAATCCGGACAAGGCTCCCTTTTTGCGCAAGCATATTCCTGCCCTCATTACCAAAGAAGGCGATGAAAACTAGGGCGTGTTTGCAAACTATAGCCTATAGTCAGAGTAGAATCGCCCCGATTTGCAGGATCGCCAAATAGTTCTCAGCCTTCTTTTCGTCCCTGGTGGCGATGCGGCGGAATTGCTTTAGTCGGTTGATTGACGGCTCTACCAGGTTGCGTGTCCGATACAATACCGGGTCTAAGGGACCATTGCGCCGTTCATTCTTTTTCCTTGGGATAGTGTAGCGAATTCCCCGCCTTATCAAATAAGCGCGTATCTTACGGCTGCCATAATCCTTGTCGCCACAGACCCGCTCGGGTATCGCCCGAGGATGGCTACTCCCCGGTCTTTTCACCGCCCCGTGGCTCATCCTCTTGGAATACGCTGGCCTCATGTCGCTGTCCCGGGGTCAGAAAGAACGCGACAGGCTTGCCCCATCCTCGACGCGGAGATGGACTTTCGTTCCAAAGCCTCCTTGGGAGCGTCCTAACGCCTTGTCTCCTCCCCTTTTTTTGCACCCGCAGCATGCTGATGCGTGCGAGCGATGGTGCCATCAACGTAATGGACCTCCCACCCTACCTGCCCGGCAGCGTCAGCCTGCTGCTGCTCAGCCAGCAACAGCTCACATAGCTCCTGCTTGCGCCACCGATAGAACCGACGGGCTACCGTTCGCCAGGGGCCATATCTATCCGGCAGGTCCCGCCACGGAGCGCCTGTGCGTAGCACCCATAAAATGCCATTGATGATTGTGCGATGGTCTTTGCCAGGCCGTCCTGTCCGTGGCTTATGCGGCGGCAATAACGGCCC
The DNA here is from genome assembly GCA_965222145.1 of Dehalococcoidia bacterium. Taxonomy (GTDB): domain Bacteria; phylum Chloroflexota; class Dehalococcoidia; order Lucifugimonadales; family JADFKI01; genus Bin90. The sequence continues at coordinate 1,776,763 of CBDCTG010000001.1, forward strand.
CAGTTGCTGCCACTGCTGATCCGTCAAGTCCCCTGGCTCCACGCGCTTCACCGCTACTTTTACTTGTCCCATCTCAGTGTAACTCCATTGCTTGGGTTTGCGAACACGCCCTATTAGCATTATTATACTGGCTAATACAGTATATTATGCTATCTAATTCTGGATTATTGTCCCACCCAATGTGTCGCAATTGCTTCAGCCAAGGTGTGGTGATTTGATTGAGACAAAAACAAGTCGTGGACTGTTCCATAAAAGACTTGACATCAAAAGAGCATCTTGACTCGGCATATAATACCCCGAGCGACGAGCGCACCGGCACTCACTTATCAGATAACGAGTCCCCGCCAGGCCCACGCCGGCGGCCTGAACCTTCCCTGCCCGGCGCGGACCGGACCGCATCCCTGCATCACGACCGCCCCGCCCGTGTTCGCTCATCGGCCAGTGCCTTCGGACATCGGCCTGCTTCCTCCCCCGGTTTCCGTTTCCGCATCCCGCGCGCAGCGGCGCGGGGCCTGGCGGCCCTCTTGTTCGCGGCGTTCATCACATTATGTGGCACGGTCGCTTGGGCGCAGAGGACGACCATGTTGGTTTCGAACATCGGCCAGACCGCCGAGACCGACGGAGTCACCGTAGGTACGATTGGTACCTCGCAATATACGCGAGCGCAGCAGTTCACCACGGGTGGCAACGCGGACGGCTATGCGCTTTCTGAGGTTGTGGTCAAGATTCACTTGGTTGCCAGCTCCGATAATGTGCCCAGGGTCAGCATCTACACGGCCTCGTCCGGCACCCCCGGCGGCGGCCTCTACACGTTGACCAACCCCACGACGTTTGACAGCGGGAACATGACCTTCACGGCGCCGGCCAATGCGACCCTCGAGGATGAAACTCCCTACTTCGTCGTGCTCGAAGAGACAGCGATCGGGGCAAGATTTGATCTAAGTCAAACACTTTCAGACGATGAAGGCACGAACGAAGGCGAGTGGAGCATAGCGAACACGCATGCCTAGAGGAATTCCGACACCGGAACCTGGGTTCAACGGCTGCAGCGTTGCTCATCACGGTCAAGGGCACTGCGGGCACCCCCACCACGCAGCAGCAGGTGACCCTGGCGCTGTCGGACGACTCGATCGGTGAGGACGGCGAGATCGGCACGGTGACGGCGACGGTGTCCCCGGCCTCGGCGACGGCGTTCACGGTGACGGTGTAAGAGCCTGTTCACGATCTTCTTAGAATTAGCGCTGTGAAGGCAAGCACCACCATTTGCAGACTGGTATTGAGCTTTCTTTCGCAGTTCTTCCAGAGCCGGCGGCACTTTTGCAGCCAGGCAAAAGACCGCTCTACCACCCATCGCTTCGGAAGAACCACGAAGGTGTGAAGTTCGTTGCGCTTCACCACTTCCACCGAGGCTCCTAACAGACTTTGCACCGCAGTGGCAAAGGGCTTCCCTGTATAACCCCCATCGACAAGTACCTTTTGCACCTGCCTGAGGTCGGCTCCTCGTTGGTCGAACATCGCCAAAGCCCCGGCACGGTCGGTGACATTGGCGGTGGTCACGTGAATTGCATGCGGCAACCCCTGGGTGTCCACTGCGATGTGTCGCTTGATTCCCGAGACCTTCTTGCCGGCGTCATAGCCCTTGTTCTCGGCGCTGTCAGTGTTCTTAACGCTCTGAGAGTCCACGATGCAGAAGGTCGTCCGCTCTGTCCGTCCATTGCTTTGTCGGGCCTCGCCAACTGATTTTTTTTAAGACTTGCTCCAGAATGGACTCATTAGCCGCCTCGGGTCGCTCGCTCCACTGCCGGAAATACTTGTAGCAAGTGCGCCAATTGGGGAAGTCTGCGGGCAGCATTCGCCACTGGCATCCGCTTTTAAGAAGATACAATACCCCGCAGAAAACATCATACAAGTCCACGGTGCGGGGCTTGGTCCTGCGGCGGGCCGACTCCAACAAGGGGAGAATCCGGGCAAATTGCTCTTGGCTGATGTCGCTGGGATAAGAATGAGACATGATTACCCTCCTGATAATAGTCTCAACCTATTATATTCCAGAGATCGTAGACAGGTTCTAAGCAACACCGGTCGCCCCGGCGGTGGCCGCCGACTTCAGCCTGAGTGCGAACAAGGTCCTGAGCTTCGCGGCCAACGCGACCTCAAGCACGGGCATGGTGACGATCACGGGCGTGGACAATGCGGCGTGCGCTGCGGACAAGACGGTGATGGTCTCGGGCGCGGTGTCGGGGACCGGCGTGAACGCGCCGGCGGACGTGACGCTGACGATCGCCGACAACGACACGTTGGGGGTGACGGTGTCTGATGCGGCGCTGGCCGTGACCGAAGAGGACGCGATGGGAGACAGCTACACGGTGGTCCTAGACCGCCAGCCGACCGCCAGTGTCACGGTGACGGTTGCCGGGCACTCGGGCACGGATGTGAGCCTGAGCGCGGCCACCCTGACCTTCACGACCGCGAACTGGGACACGGCCCAGACGGTGACCGTGACCGCGGGCAACGATTCGGACACTGCGGATGATTCCGTCACGCTGACCCACACCGCGACGAGCACGGACGGCAACTACAACGGCATCACGATCGCCAGTGTGGCGGTGACGGTCGAAGACAACGACACGGCCCAGGTCGCAGTGCACGACACTGATTCGCACGATAACGACGGTGATTCCTCTGACGGCGGCAGCAATCTGAGAGAGCCAGTCCCTTCATCGACGTACTCAATGCGATCGGGCGCCACCAGTCTGGGTGATGTGACGGAGTGGTCTCCACCGCAGTTCGTGGATGGCGAGCCGGACGGCAGCAATGGTGTCGTCGATTACTTCTCGTTCTCCCTGACCAGCACGAAGTTGGCGGACATCGAGCTGCGCAAACTGTCCTTTGACGCCGACTTATTCCTGGAAGACTCGTTGGGTGTAGTGGTCTCCTCAAGTGAGAACGCAGGCACGTCGAACGAGTGGATCAGCATTGGGCTTCAGGAGGGGGATTATTTCGTTCGGGTCGTCGCCAAACAGTCCGGGGCCAATACTTACCGGCTGTGGATCGGAACCTCGGACGCACCTCAACCCACGGTGAGTCAACGGAGTTTGCCCGCTCAATCCGGAGACGGTACCGCAGATGATGTGCCGGGTGACCAGACATCTGGGGAGCGTCTGCATGTGGGTCAACACTGGCAAGGTCCGGGAGATCTGCTGCAGCGAAAGGGGCGTCTCGACTTCGCCGGGGACGCGGATTGGTTCGGATTAAGGCTCGAAGCGTGGCAAAAGATCAAGTTTAAGGCGACCGATTGGCCGGTGCAAGATGCGCAGGGGATGCTACTGCTGGAAGCGAGAATTGAGGGCATCTATGACAACGCCGGGACACGCTTGGCCTCGTCGACAAGCGCCGGCCAACGCAAAGTCTTCACGCCGTCGGCAAGTGGGCTGTACTTCGTAGCCGTCGCGGCCTCAGCCGACCATGTGGGGGACTATCTGTTGTCGGTTCAGTGGATGTTGCCGCCAGGAGGGCTCGACGCAACGACGGCGGGCTTTGACAGTCCCGCTTCGGTGGATGTGGGAGAGTCTCTGCAGGAGACGATCAGACCGCATCTGGATGTCGACTGGATCAAGGTGGACCTAGTCGCTGGCAATGTGTATCGCCTTGAGGTCCGCGGCAAGGACTCGGACGGTGGCACGCTGGTCGATCCGGAACTCACCGCCATTCGTGTGAATCCCGCCGAACAGGCGGTCTTCGATGCGTACGACGATGCAGGTCGGTTGCATAGCGATTATGACGGCCGCATCCGCACGAACGGCCTCTCTCGCAGCGAGATTGACATGGTGCCCACCGCACCTGATCCAAGTGCGTCCGACCCCGAGTCCGGCTTCACGGACGCCCACGACTTTGATGATGGCGTGGGACAGGATGCCTGGCTCCTGTTTCGGCCTGCGGCAACCGGTTCACATTGGATCGTTGTCGAATCTCAAGGCGGGTTCTCAGGCACTTACACTGTCTCTGGCCATCTCGTAGATGTAGAGGAGGGTAACCAGCAGGGCGGCCAGCAACGGCAGACCGCACTCGTGTTCTACCCCCAGTCGCTGGGCATCGGGGAGGCTGGCAGCGGAGCCTTTTCGGTGCAGCTAGCCACTCAGCCCGTCCACTCGGTTACCGTGGCGGTAGCGTCGGACGACATTGGGGCGGCCACGGTGTCACCCGTGTCCCTGGCCTTCAGCACGGGGAACTGGGGCACTCCCCAGACGGTGACCGTCTCCGGGGTGAACGACTCGGACATCTTCAACGAAGACCTGATTGTCAACCTCACGGCCGCGTCCACCGACGCGGACTACCAGGGCAAGACCGCCTCGGTGTCGGTGAGCGTACTCGACAACGACGAGGCCGGAGTTTCAATCTCGGAGACCGCCCTGACCATTGAGGAGGGAGAAACCGGCACGTACACCGTGATGTTGGACACCGAGCCGACTGATGACGTTACAGTGACAATCGGCGGTGCCGGAATTGACCTGTCCCTAGACAAACCGACCCTGACCTTCACGGCCGCCAACTGGGACACTGAACAGACGGTCACGGTCACGGCGGTGGACGACGCAATTGACGACGACGGGGAAACGCTGACCCTGACGCACGCCGTGGCCTCCACGTCAGACAGCGACTACGACGGGATTGCCGCCGCCGGAGTTGCCGTGTTGATCACGGACGACGATGTGCCGGCGGTAACCGTCAGCTTCGAGCAGGCGAGTTACACCGTAGCCGAAGGCAGCAGCGTCACGGTAAAGGTGACCCTGAACGCCGACCCGGAGCGGAGCGTGTCCATCCCGATCACCAAGACAGATCAGGGGGGAGGCACATCTGCCGACTACTCGGGCGTACCATCCAGTGTGACCTTCAACAGCGGCGATACGGAGAAGTCCATCCACTTCGCCGCCGCCGCCGACAGCGTGAACGATGATGGGGAATCGGTGAAGCTGGGGTTCGGGACATTGCCAACGGGCGTGAGCGCCGGAACGACCGCCGAGACCACCATCAGCATCACGGACGACGATGTGCCGGCGGTAACCGTCAGCTTCGAGCAGGCGAGTTACACCGTAGCCGAAGGCAGCAGCGTCACGGTAAAGATGACCCTGAACGCCGACCCGGAGCGGAGCGTGTCCATCCCGATCACCAAGGCAAACCAGGACGGGGCAACCAACGCCGACTATTCCGTACCGGCCAGCGTGACCATAGCCAGCGGCCAGATGGAGAGGACCTTCACCTTCATTGCAAACCAGGACAACGCCAACGATGATGGGGAGTCGGTGAAGCTGGGGTTCGGGACATTGCCAACGGGCGTGAGCGCAGGAACGACCGCCGAGACCACGGTCAGCATCACGGACGACGACGTGCCGGCGGTAACCGTCAGCTTCAAGCAGGCGAGTTACACCGTAGCCGAGGGCAGCAGCGTCACGGTAAAGGTGACCCTGAACGCCGACCCTGAACGGGCGGTGACCATCCCGATTACCAAGACAGATCAGGGCGGAGGCACATCTGCCGACTACTCGGGCGTACCATCCAGTGTGACCTTCAACAGCGGCGATACGAAGAAGTCCATCCACTTCGCCGCCGCCGCCGACAGCGTGGACGATGATGGGGAATCGGTGAAGCTGGGGTTCGGGACATTGCCAACGGGCGTGAGCGCCGGAACGACCGCCGAGACCACGGTCAGCATCACGGACGACGACGTGCCGGCGGTAACCGTCAGCTTCGAGCAGGCGAGTTACACCGTCGGTGAGGGAAACATCGTATCGGTTAAGATCAAACTCGACACACCACCTGAGCGAACCGTAACCATACCTCTGACCGAGACAAACCAGGACGGAGCGTCAGCCGCCGACTACTCGGGTGTTCCCAACAGCGTGACCTTCACGTCATCGCAGAACGAACGAATAATCAACTTCAGCGCCACGCAGGACACGATCGATGACGATGGGGAGTCGGTGAAATTGGGCTTCAGCAGCACCCTGCCGACTGGAGTAACGGCAGGCAGCACCGCCGAGACCACCATCAGCATCACGGACGACGATGTGCCCCCGGTGACGCCGAGATTCGAGCATGCCACCTACACTGTAGCCGAGGGCAGCAGCGTCACGGTAAAGGTGACCCTGAGCGCCGACCCTGAGCGGGCGGTGACCATCCCGATTACCAAGACAGATCAGGGCGGAGGCACATCTGCCGACTACTCGGGCGTGCCGGGCAGCGTGACGTTCGGGTCGTCGGAGACGACGAAGAGCTTTACGGTGACGGCGGATGACGATTCGGATGACGACGACCTTGAGAGTGTAACGCTCGGGTTCGGTTCGCTGCCCGAGCGCGTGTCGGCGGGGAACCCCGCGCAGGCGGTGGTGAACATCACCGACAACGACGCCACACAGAAGATGCTGACGGTCTCTTTCGATGCGGACAACAGCATATGGCGCACCGTGCGCGAGAACGGTTCATCGTACCTCGGCGTGAGCCTGGACCGCAGGCCGGGCCAGGGCCGCGCGGTGACGATTCCGCTGGTCGTGACGTACATGGGCGGGGCGAGCGCGGCGGACATTACGGGAGTTCCGGCGAACGTGACCTTCGGGGCGCGCCAGCGGGAGGCGGGCGTGGTGATCAGCGCGGTGGACGACACCTACGTCGAGCGCGGCGAGGGCTTTAAGGTTGCATTCGGGACGCTGCCCGACGGGGTGGCAGAGTATTCGCGCCGCAGTAGGGCGACATACGGCATCGTGGACAACGACAGCATACCTGTTCTGAGGGTGGCGAATGCGAGTGCGGGAGAATGGCCGAACCCTGTATCGTTCTTGCGGTTCGTGGTGACGCTGAACCGCTCGGCCGTGCACGAGGTGCGGGTGGACTACCGGACGGTCAACGGCACGGCGGTCGCGGGGCAGGACTACAAGGCGGTCTCGGGCACGCTGGTGTTCCGGGAGGGCGAGCGGTCGAAGACCGTGTGGGTGGAAGTGATATACGATTCAGTTGACGAAGGCATCGAGGATATGACGGTGGAGCTGTCCAACCCGGTGCGCGCACACCTGTCCAAGGGGACCGCGACCGGGCGGATCAGCGACTTCAACCGATAATCACGTCACGGGTCGATTCGTATCGAACAGCTGCGCAACTGCCCCCTGAGATGTGGAAGTATTGCAACTCAGGGGGTAGTTGCGTAAGCCCGTTGCTGGGGCCCGGATTCAGGAGGGACTAGACGCTCACTTCCCCGGGTGCGGTTGTAGCCGTGCCGGATGATCCGGCAGGCACGCTCAGCGAAACTGTTCTGTTAAATCTATTAGATGTTTAATGGCCATTAAAAGAGGCAGAAGCGATCGCATAGTCTCCAAAGAGCCTCTTATGAAACCTTTCATAGAAAAGAGTCGTTTATAAGGATCTTACCAATCTCCGCTCCCGATGCGGCCTGAAGGATGCCTTTCACGAGGGGTCCCAACGACAAGGGACAGGAACCTTTAATCGAAAAGACAAGTACCTCGAGTGGGTATGTTGCAATGGCTATCATTCTAATGTTTCCTTTAGGTGGATTGTTTGAGAAGCATTTGTTCTCATATTTATATATCACCTAGGCTGGAGGAGCGTTTCTAATACAAGGAAATACCCAGATTTATTGCACCTCTTTCGCGCTTCCTAGGGTTGGTGTCTCCTTGGGTATCTAGATTCCTGTGTTGGCGTAGGCAAGAGACGAAAATTCTGATCAGGGACGAACCTGGATTCGTGCCGCCGTGTCTAAACCCGAATCCACCGAAGACATTGACATGGTGAGGGTGGCGGGTTCATAAGAAGTGCTCCTTTGAATCTAGGATAATGGTTTTTGCCCATAAAACCAACCCGAAACAAGGAGCACTCAACAGATGTTACCACGCAACGACCCCGACCGCATCCGCATCACCTTCGACGACCACCGCCTGGTAGCCAATGCCGGGCTGATTCTTCCGGCAACACTGGCCCAGCGACTGGGACTGGGTGAACTCGTTGACCGTCACCTTGACCTGGGAGATGCCCCGGGTCGAGCCAACGCCGGCGACAAGCTGATGACTCTGGTTGCCTCTGCGCTGGTCGGGGGCGACTTGTATGTTGCATAAGCCCCACAGATGGGCCAATCTGTGGGGTGGGCGAGAGGGGCGCGTCGGTGACCGCTGGGTGAGCCGAGCTACTGCTCTGGACTGCACCGTGGGACAGTATGACACCCCTCTCGCCGCACTTGTCGCTCCGAACGGATACAAGGGCACCAGGCCCGCATCTGCAAGTGTGGAGGACATCAACCATTATTTCATCGGGAGGTCGAACATGGTAGTCACAGCCGGGGTTGACGTGGGCAAGGCCAGCCTGGACGTCTCAATTTATGAGGGTCCGGTGATACGATTTGACAACACGGTTAAAGGGATTGGAAAGCTGCTGAAGCACCTGAAGGCGCAGGACGTCACCGTGGCTGTGTGCGAGGCCACCGGTGGGTACGAACGAGTGCTGGTAAGCCGGCTGAGAAAGACCGAGATTGCGATGCACGTGGCCCACCCGAACCGTGTGCGCGCGTTCGCGAAGGCGTGTGGGTACGAAGCCAAGACCGACCAACGGGACGCCCAGGTGCTCTCACGGTACGGACAGGTATTTCCGGATGCACTAACACCGCAGCGTGAGCTTGAGCCAGAGCGTGAAGCGCTGCGTGACCTGCTCAGCAGGCGCCGGCAGTTTGTGCGGCAGCGAGCGCAGGAAAAGGGGCGCCTGGATAAGGGAATCACTTCTATCGCGACCAGATCTACAAAGCGTCACATCGCCTGGCTGGAAAAGGAAATAGCCCGACTGGATGTGGAGTATCAGGAGGCATTGGAGAAGTGTATCCCTTTCGCCGACCGTGCCACGCTGTACCGCACCGTGCCGGGCGTCGGGCCGCTTACCTCGGCCACATTGGTCGCCTACCTGCCGGAGCTGGGCTGTTGGGACAGTAAATCGCTGACTTCCCTGGTGGGGTTAGCTCCCTGGTCACGGGACAGCGGGAAGAAGCGGGGCAACCGTGCTATCAGAGGGGGGCGAGGCTCGGTGCGAAGTGCCCTGTACATGTGTGCTTGGTCGGTGATACGCCACGACAGCGAACTGCGCCGCTTTTATCAGAATCTCCGTCAACGGGGGAAGCCCGGCAACGTGGCGGTGGTGGCGGTCATGCGCAAGCTGCTGCTGCAGTTGAACGCGGTGGCACGTCGAGGGACACCCTGGGTCCCGAAGTCAGTACCAATCATGTCTTCTTAAACTCCGCTCAGGGCTTGACATTGAACACGGATACCAATCATGTCTTCTTAAACTCCGCTCAGGGCTTGACATTGAACACGGATACTGCATAGACGACGCTGACGCGCTGCGTTGTGGCGGGACCGGGCGGGTGCTGCGATGTGTGGTCAAGGCTCCATCCACCCTGGGGACCTTCCTGCGCAGTTTCCGCTGGGGCCACGTGCGCCAGCTGGACCGGGTGAGCCGGGAACTGCTGGCGCGTGCCTGGGACGCCGGGGCAGGACCCGGAGACTCGCCTCTGACGATCGACCTGGACTCCACCGTCTGCGAGACCTACGGACTGGGCAAGGAGGGAGCGCGCCATCACAACTACACCGGCCAGCGAGGCTATCATCCGCTGCTGGCCGTTGCCGCGGGAACCGGAGACGTGCTGATGGCGCGGCTGCGAGCGGGGCGGGCCAACACCGCCCGGGGCGCCGCACACTTCCTGCGTGAGACGCTGAGCCGGGTACGCCACGCCGGAGCCACGGGACAACTCACCGTGCGGGCCGACAGCGGCTTCTACACCCACGACATCGTCACCGTCTGCCGCAGCAACGATGTCCGCTTCTCCATCACCGTCCGCCAGTACCGGAGTCTGCGCGATCTCATAGAGGCCATACCAGAGGCGGACTGGACGCCCATACCCTACTGGATGGAGGGCACAGCCGACGTTGCCGAGACCACTTACACGCCCTTCCGGGGTGAGCCTGACACCACACCGGTGCGCCTCATCGTCCGAAGGGTCAGGCCCACGCCCGGCTCCCAACTGGCCCTGTTTGCCAGCTACAGCTATCACGCCTTCATCACGGACCGAGAGGGCGACACCCTGGAACTGGAGGCCGACCATCGCCGACACGCCGAGATCGAGAACGCCATCCGCGACCTGAAGTACGGTGTGGGACTGAACCATCTGCCCTCAGGGCGCTTTGCCGCCAACGCCGCCTGGATGGCCGTGCAGGTGCTGGCCCACAACCTGGCCCGCTGGACCTCCCGCATCGGTCTGGGGGAGCAGGTGGTGACCACCAGGACCCTCAGGCGACGCTTCTTCGCCCTGGCCGGACGGCTTACACGCTCGGCGCGCCGTCTCACTCTGCATCTCCCGCAGGGCTGGCCTTGGGGGAACCTGTTCAGCGGAGCCCTGGCGCGACTGCGCTCCCTGCCAGCCCCTGTCTGACGGCGGTGCCGGGAAACGGTACGCCAACCTCATCCTCATCGACCGGCCAGACCAGGGCCTCCTCAACTCGCGCCGGCCAGACCGGCGACGGTTCCCCGCCGCCTCCGGAGGATCCGTCGGTGCTCCCCACCCCTGCCAGTGGCTGTCCAGTGACCCACTGGCGGTTCCTCCTACCCGAAATCCGCCCGGATCATCGCGTTCCCGGTTCCATCCTGTCCCGTTACAGCACTGTCACAACGTGCTTCGGTGGATTCGGGCTAAAGGAAGCCAAACCCTCGACCCTCTCGCCGGGCGCGATTTGGCGGTATTGTGAAGACGAAGCACATTACGTTGGCATCATAAGTCATCAAATTGGTCAATGCTGCCTGAGCGCAAACCGGGCACGAGAGGCATCGTCTGCCTTAGGGGTCAATTTGGCCGATGGTCAGGGCCGAGCGTCCAGAACAGACGACAGTCGTTGAAAGCACTGGGCATCTAGTTTATAGTCGCAGCATACTGCATTACCAGGAACCTTTTACTAATATGCACTTTGAACATGTTGATGTTCGGCTAAGTACGATTCATTACGGTTGCGAGAATTCATGATGGAGAACTCCCATTACAGATGATGGAACTAGCAGGATTTCGCCAGATAAACGAAATGGTGGAGAAGGAAGCGCGTTTCGTACAGCTTCTCGACTCTGAGGTCAGAAAGACCATCGTGGGACAGGACAGGATGGTAGAGCGCGTTCTGATCGGACTTCTGGCCGACGGGCACATACTGCTTGAAGGCGTACCCGGGCTTGCCAAGACGCTGCTTGTGAAAACCGTCGGGCAGGCGATCCAGGCCGGGTATTCGCGCATCCAGTTCACGCCGGACCTGTTGCCCGCCGACTTGATCGGCACACGCATTTACAACCCCGGGACTGGCGAATTCAGTGTCCAGAAGGGGCCGGTTTTCTCCAATCTCATACTGGCTGACGAGATAAACCGCGCCCCGGCAAAGGTGCAGAGCGCCCTGCTTGAGGCGATGCAGGAGAAGCAGGTTACAATCGGAGACGAGACCTTTCTCCTGGAGGCGCCCTTCTTGGTCCTCGCGACGCAGAATCCTATAGAGCAGGAGGGGACATATCCTCTGCCCGAGGCACAAGTTGACCGGTTTATGCTGAAGGTGGTAGTTGGGTATCCCAGTTACTCAGAGGAGCGCGAGATCATCGATAGGATGACTTCAGGCACACCTTCTGAAGTGAGCCCGGTTGTGGATTCCGAGTATATTCTAAGCGCAAGAGAGATAGTACGCCAGGTGTATGTAGACGAGAATATCAAGGACTACGTTCTGAACCTGGTGGTATCCACAAGGAACCCAGGCCGTGTGGGACTTCCCGAATTTGAAGCCCTGATCGAGTACGGAGCCTCGCCCAGAGCGGGTATCTTCCTGATCGCTGCGGCTCGGGCGTACGCATTTCTGAAGGGACGTGGGTACGTCGTTCCCGATGACATCAAACAGCTAGCCCCGGATGTGTTGAGACATCGAGTCATAACCACCTTTGAAGCCGAGGCACGTAATATCAGTTCTGACGAGTTGGTGCAAGGAATCCTGAATGCCGTCGAAGTCCCCTGAAATTCTGACAGCCGACCTAATTGCCAGAGTCCGCAGAATCGAGGTCACCACGCGCAAGCTCGTTGCCGATGGCTTTGCCGGCGAGTATCACTCCGTGTTCAAGGGCCACGGGATGGAGTTCGACGAGGTTCGACGCTACAGTCCCGGTGACGATGTCCGCGACATCGACTGGAACGTGACGGCTAGAACCGGGGAGCCGCACATAAAGAGTTACATTGAAGAGCGGGAATTGACGGTTATGCTAGCGGTGGATGTGAGCAGGTCCGGCGAATTCGGAACCAGGAATCGGTTCAAGCGAGAGTTGGCCGTGGAACTTGCGGCAGTGATGGCATTTGCGGCTACGACGAACAACGACACTGTAGGGTTGCTTCTGTTTACGGACAGGGTGGAGTTGCTGGTGCCGCCACGGAAGGGCAGGAGACACGTGCTGCGAATGCTGCGCGACCTGATGGCGTTTCAGCCTACCGGAGTTGGTACGGACCTTAAGCTGGCGTTGGACACAATAAACCTGGTGACCAAGCGGCGAGGCATTATCTTTCTGGTGTCCGACTTTCTCGCTGAACCGGACTCATACCGGCATACGCTTGTGGTCACCAATCGGCGGCACGATGTCGTAGCATTCGACTTGAAAGATCCTCTCGAGCAGGAGGTAGCGAACTTGGGCGTGGTCGTTATGGAGGACGCCGAAAGCGGAAATCTTCACTGGGTCGATACCGGAGATGAGGCGTGGAAAGAGAAGTTCTCCGCCGGCGTTGCCCGGATGGAGAGAGAAAAGAGAGAAGTATTCACATTCGCGGGAGTGGATCATGTTGAGGTGTCCACCGAGCGTGACTATGTTCCGGAGGTCGGGGCATTCTTCAGGCAGCGGATGCGGAGACTGTCGCGTTGAGGCCCCATAGCTTGCCTGTCCTATTCCACGGCTTTCCGCCAATTGGACGTAGGCCAGGAATCGCAGTCTTGCTAGTTTGGCTCCTCGTTCCTGTGCTAGCCACTATCATCTCAGGCGCTGCCAAGGCGCAGGGAGTTTCATCCTCCGCAGTGCAGATATCGTTCACTGCCAACCAATCTGAGTTGACGGTCGGCGACCCGGTGACGTTGACCTTAGAAATAACTCATCCCAGCGATCATGTCGTGGTCGTGCCGAGGCTCGGGAGGTTCTGGGGGCAATTTGAAGTTTTGTCCCAAACTGCTGCTCAGATTGCGGTGGGCAATACGGGGACAAGCACCACGCGACAGTGGATCGATGTGACCCTTTTTTCGACTGGAAGTTTCGAGACTCCTGCCCTGCCTCTCACGGTGCGGAAGCCGGATGGGAGTGTCGAGCAATTATCATCGCCTCTCATACAACTGAACGTGAAATCCGTGTTGTCCGGCCCGGACGAGCCGCTGAGAGATATACGCGAGCCCGTCGACCTGGAAACGCCGCTCTGGGAAAAACCCTTGGCACGCGTCATTGGCCTGAGCTCCATCGTCGTACTGTGCGCGGCAGGCTACATTCTGCGCCGCAGTCTGCGCCGACGTGAGACACAACTCACCGAAGAGGACGAGCGAACGCCGTGGGACAAGGCCATTCAGGGACTTGACGAAATCGAGGGACAGGATCTGCCGGCCGCAGGCGACTACAGGCAACACTATACGCTCGTCTCACAGGTCGTTCGTAGCTACATGGGGATAATATGTTTTCCCGACGATGGTCGAGCGGAAGCACCTGGGCTGACGACCGAAGAACTCGAAGCAGGGCTGAGGAATTCAACACTGGAACCTAGTATTGAACGGCTCGTTATAGATCTGCTGGAGGACGCCGATTCAGTAAAGTTCGCCAACCACATACCCACGTCGGCAGAGGCCCAAGAAGCCCTGCGCAGGGCAAGATTTATCTTGGAGACGGCTGCGCCAATTCACGAGAATACAGCGGCACAGAACGAAAACAGGGCAGCGGAAGGTTAACTGAGTGAATGCCTTGCACCTCGACTCAGCGTGGATGCTATTGCTGCTGCCCGTAGCGACGGCACCATTCCTGCTGCCTTATCTGTGGAAGAAACGCATGGGTCCGGTCGGCATGAGATACTCCGACGTCCGCCTGATTGACATGAGCGGCGGGGCATTTCGCATCCGACTGGTACAGATAGAGCCGTTGCTCCGCTTCATTGCGATCCTCCTGGTGATTCTCGCTGCCGCAAGGCCGCAGCTGGGGGCAGTGCAGGAGGTTATCCGCGGAGAGGGCGTTGACATAGCAGTGGCGATAGACATATCCGGGAGCATGGGCGAGACGGACTTTCAGCCGCACAGGCTCGCAGCGGCAAAAGAGATAATTGCCGAATTCATAGACGAGCGGCAGTACGACCGTATAGGCCTCGTTGTCTTCTCGCGCGATGCCTTCATCCAGAGTCCCCCGACCTTGGATCATGACGTGCTGCTCCGACTTCTCGCAGACGTGCATCTGGCGGATGAGCTGGCAATAGAGGACGGAACGGCAATCGGAAGCGGTCTGGCGACCGCTGCAAATATGCTCAAGGATTCGGATGCGGAGAGCAGACTGGTTACACTTATCACAGACGGGGTGAACAACGCGGGCGCGCTCGATCCTATAACCGCGGCAAGGGCAGCGGAGAAACTCGGCATCAAGCTCTACACGATTGGTGTTGGCGGAGAGGAGAATTCGGGCCCGCAGCAAAGTGCACTAGACGTGGAGACGCTCAGCCTGATAGCGGATATCACGGGGGCCAGGTTCTACCGCGCGTCCGACACAGAAGGACTAAGAGGCATCTATTCCGAGATAAACGCCCTCGAAAAGTCGGAAGTGGAGGTGCTGCACTTCACCCGCTACCAGGAACTTGCCATGTGGTTTCTGCTGCCGGCTCTGGCGCTGCTGGCGGCCGACCTCATTCTCACCCAGACCGTGCTCAGAAAGATACCGTGACCTGATATGACCTTCGGAGAGCCGCAATACCTGTATGCCCTGGCGATTCTGCCGGCGCTTGCCGCCTTCGTTCGATGGTCTCTCGCACGTCGCGCAGACGCCGTGCGAAACATAGGTGACTCATTCCTGACTGAACGGCTTGGAGTAGATGCCAGCAGGCTACCTCGCACCATTCGCCTTGTCTTATGGTTCATAGGGGTTACACTGATTATTCTGGCGCTTGCCCGTCCTCAATGGGGCAGTGACATTGAGATAGTGGAGCAGCGCGGAGTGCAGGTAATGGTGGCGCTCGACGTGTCCCGCAGCATGCTTTCGCAGGACACGAAGCCGAGCCGCCTGGAACGGGCAAAACTGGAGATAACCGACCTGATTTCGCACCTCCAGGGCGACCAGATTGGCATAGTTCTGTTCTCCGGAGCGAGTTTCATCCAGTTCCCGCTGACATCCGATTACGCCAGCGCCCTTACATACCTGCATCACGCCAGACCCGGCGCCATCAGCCGCCAAGGCACGGCGATTGGAGAGGCGATCGGCACCGCCATGGCAGGCTTCAGCGATGAGCGGGTTCACCAGAAGGTGATAGTAATCCTGACTGACGGGGAGAACCACGAAGGGGACCCCGTTGCCGCGGCACAGCAAGCCGCCCAGGACGGCGCTGTCATATTTACCGTGGGACTCGGATCCCCAGAGGGAGATCCAGTTCCCGAACGTGACGAGAAGGGCGATATAATCGGATACCGCACCGACGCCGACGGACTACCGGTGCTTTCGAAGTTGGACGAGCAGATGCTTATCCGCATTGCGGAGGCCGGCGGCGGAAGCTACTTCCGGGCAACGAATACAGGGGCTATCACGGGCCTCATAGACGAGATTCAATCCTTCCAGGAGAGCAGCCTGCAGAGTGAATTCAGCCAGCGAAGAGCAGAGCGCTTTCAGCTGTTTCTGCTGGCCGGGGCGCTCTCATTGTTACTAACTGAGATGATGTCCGACAGACTGATGCTATCGCTGCGAGGCAGGCTGTTTTCGAAAGGGGGAATCCAAGGTGTCTAAGTGCGGAATGCTGTTACTTGCAGTTTCCTCTGTACTCTTGCTTGTAGCCTGCGGTCCTACCCCGGCGCGGGTCAACGACTCGGGTCACGAACTCTACCGCAACGGTGATTATGCTGCTGCCCTTGACAACTACGAAGAGGCCAGGGAACTCTCTCCACATACTGGTGAGCCTCGCTATAACGCGGGAACCGCCCGGTATCGACTTGGAGAGCACCAGGAATCGCTGGACGCTTACGACGATACAATCACTGTCGCGGCAGGTGACCTGCGGATACGCGCGTTTTTCAACCGGGGGAATGCTGCATTTCAGATGGAACAGTACGACCAGGCGATAGAAGCATACAAAGAAGTACTTCGAATGAACCCCGCAGATCTTGCCGCAAAGCACAATCTCGAACTCGCGCTGAACCAGATTCCTCCTGACGCTCAGAGCGAGCACGACCAGCAACAGGAACAACAGCAGGACCAGGCGCAGAATAATCAGCAGGAAGAACAAGAAGCGCGGGAAGAGTCGCAAGACCAGCAGGAGAGTGACACAGGAGAGAAGCAAGAGCAGCAGACATCGCCGCAGACGGATCAGATGAGTGAGGAGCAGGCAAGACAGATACTCGAGAGTATCGGCGAGGCCGCACAGACCCTGCAGGAGCGCAGGCAGCAGGTATTCGTTTCTCCAGAAGAGCCGAGCGAATTCGACTGGTGAACATCCCAATGAGACACAGACAGGTGGCATATCTCCTTCTGATGTTCATTGCCGTTATGGTTGCAATGGCAGCGGGCGGGCCCGCAGGGACGGAAGCGCAGCAACCTGAAGCACCACTGTTCGTGACCGCGTCCGTGGATAATGACCGGCCCTACGTCGGTCAGCAGGTAACATATGTCTTCCGTATTCACCAGCGCTCCGATGCCACGACATCTGACGGAACAGTTGAATACAAACATCCCGCATTCTCGGGCTTCTGGAACAGCGAGTTGAACGAACAGCTAGAATATAGCGAGACGACGCCATCAGGAAGTTACAGGGTCGTTGAGCTGCGTACGCCACTATTCCCAAGTGTCGCGGGCTCCATCACGATCGAGCCTGGCTCCTTGACTTTGTCTGGTATTGACTCTCAGCCTGCTGAGATACTCGAAAGTTCTCCTGTCACGATTGAGGCACAGCCCCTTCCCCCGGACCCTCCCGTCGGATTCAGCGGCGCGGTCGGCAGATTCGACATATCGATAGTACCAGAGGTCAAATCCGAACTGGAAGCAGGCGCGGTGCACCTCGTGGTGACAATAGAGGGCGAGGGGAATATAGGCGCGCTACCGGACCCGAATTGGCCTGACTTCGCAAACTGGCGCGTCATCGAGTCTCCGGAGGTCTCTGATAGTAGAATCGTCGATGGCCTGTTAATGGGCAGACGCATCTACACACTCACCCTGCTGCCGACGAATTCCGGAGACCTTGTCATTCCCCAGATTAGCTTCACTTACTTCGACCCTTATGCAGAGAACTACAGTCAGGTATCCACAACGCCCATCACCGTATCGATTGCCGGGGGAGGTCTGCCGGATATCGCAGCAGACTCAGGGGCTGCATCGGCAACCAGGGACGGCGTTAATGCGGGCGCAATGCCGATCAAGGCTCCACCGGATTCACTTCGTCGCGAGGGCTTCAGACTTACCGGCGGCGCGGCCTACTGGGTGGCGTGGGTCGTTCCTCTTCTTGCAATCGTTGCTGCGCTGGTCTGGAGGCACAGACGAACTGCACTGGAGAACGCCCGCGCAAACTCCCACCGCAGGAATGCACTGCCGAACGCCCGGCGCGAGATGGAGCGCGCTATATCCGGCGGCACCGACGCGAGAATCGCCTCCGCTGACGCGCTGCTCTCCTATCTAGCCGTGCGTCTCAACGTCTCCGTCACCCTGCTGACACGCGAAGAACTCTTAGGACGGCTTCTCCAAGCAATGGTGTCACCTGACATTACTCGTGGTGTGGAAGGCATTTTGACCGCCGGAGAGGAGGCGCGATACTCGCATACGCCCGCTTCCCCCACAAGCGGAAAGGACTATGGGGAGCACGCGGCGCTGCTTATGGCTGACATTGAGGAAGTGCTTGGCGTATGAAGGTTCTTATCCGGCGACTCGCCATCCCATTTGTTACTCTCGGCGCACTTATCCTGCTTTACGGGAACGTGACTGCACAGGCGCCGTCGCCGGCTGACCTGATGTCGGATGCAAACGAGCGCTTCTCTCGCGGCGAGTACGCAGAGGCCGCCCAACAGTACGAGTCACTGATTGCAGACGGGTTCCGGGATGCAGCGCTCTACTACAATCTGGGCAATACCTACTTTGAGCAAGAAGAAGTCGGGAGGGCGATTCTGAACTACCTCCGAGCGGAAAGGCTCTCTCCGCGCGACCCGGACATACGCGCCAACCTGGAGCTCGCTCGAAGCCACACGGTGGATGATCTGCGGGTGGAGGGCGATTCTCTCGCGGCGAGTCTGTCGAACAACACTCATCGTTGGATGACGCCTGCCGAGTTAGGAAATGCCGCGCTTTTGCTGTGGATTCTCGGCGGTCTTGCCCTGGCTGCTCTTTTCGTGGCGAGCGGGTCACGTAGTTTGGTCGTTGTACTGCGCACGATAATAGCCGGCGCCTTCGTGTTAGCGCTTATAATTCTTCCACTCTGGCTGAGTGTGTTGTATGCCGACCCTTACAGGAACACTGGAGTAGTGATTGCCGAGTCCGTCGAGGCTGTCGACGGACCCGGCTCACAGTTCGGGACAGAATTCACGCTTCACAGCGGGGCACAGGTGCGTGTTGTGGATTCGAGAAGAAGGTGGGTCCTCGTTGAGCTGCCCGGTAGTGAGTTGAAGGGCTGGCTACCGTTCCACGCTTTCGAGGCGGTGAGCGAGGATGGCGCACGTAGCTCCGAAGCTGGGAATCGTCGTGCAGGCGAGGGGAAACTGCCTTAAGCCAGCCAGTTCCGGGGCTCCAAACCCGCAATCTCCGGGGTAACCATTCAGAGTTCATGGACGGTCTCAATTGGCACAACGCTGACATACCCGCTTTCGCAAGAAAAACCAGACGTAAGAGTGTTTTCCTCCCCTATTGCCGTAAGGAACCTCGTCCGCCATTTGATGAGAGCCAATCACTATTACCTGGCACCTGCATCAATGAGAATCTCCACAATTTTATCGTAGCGCGCCTCATCACTAGAAAAGGATGCATCGCTAGCTAACGTAACCGCCTCGTATAAGAGCGTGGTGTCGTCAGCGGTTGTTGCGTTAACGTCCGCGCCCGCGTTGACGAGAATCTGCACGATGTCCGAGCTCCATCCAAATGATGAGTAGAGAACCGGGTTACCATCGGCGGTTCTTGTGTTGACGTCTGCGCCCGCACTGACGAGAATCTGTACGATTCTCTTAGAGGCCGCCTCATCACTGGAAAAGAAGGCATCTTTCCCTTTTTTGATCGCTATGTATAGGAACGAATTGCCATCTTCGTCCTGTGCGTTAACTGCAAAGCCGGCTTCCACGAGTTTATTAACAACCCCGGCATTTCTTTCCTGAATTGCCTTTAAGAGAGCGGCGTTACCTTGTGCCAATGCGCCTGGAGAGGCTACCGGAGCCTGTTGAGGCGTCACCGTCAGCTGTGGCGTGCCGGTGGAACCGGGCATGTCCGTCGGCTGAGGCGTGGACGCAAGTTCGGACGTCGGCACACTAGTGGATTCTGGCGCGGCCGTAGGCAAGGAAGTTGACGTAGGTTCGGGTGTAGGTGGCTGCGTAGGCTCAGGTGTAGGCGTACGTGTTGCTTCAGCCGTGGCTGTCGGCTCCGGTGTCTGCATAGATGTAGGTTCAGGTGTGGCCGTCGGGTTGGGGGTTGGTGTGGGTTCGGGCGTATTGGTCTGAGTGGGCTCTGGAGAGGAAGTGGGCGTGGGGGAGGGCGTGGGGGAAGGCTCAGGAGTTCCCTGCAAGTTGATAACCATAACTGGCGCGTCTCCCGTTATCGGCGGCTCTGTCGTCGGCAGGGTCGAGAACATGCCCGATGGTGGAGATGGTTCCGCCGTGGCGTCTCCTGGGGAGTCGCTGCAAGCATGAAGGCCAAGCATCAGCAAGAAGCCTGACGCAAATATTAGGTAGCGTATTGACATTCGCCTATTAGCTTTCTACTCGCCCATCCGCCGACGCCTTCTTGTGAAGAAGCGGCAATAGTGCGAGCACCCGTTCGAAGTCCGGGCTGGGCTGCTCTACGGAAGATGCGAGGACCCTCTTGGACATCTAAGCCCCAATCCACCGAGGGGGGCGTGTGAGAGGCCTCCTGAAGAAGCAAAAGGGTGCACCTCTGAATCTGAGATAATGGTTTTACAACACAAAACCTGTCACAGAAAAGGAGCACCCAACAGATGCTACCACGTAACCACCCTGACCGCATCCAAATCGCCTTCGACGATCCCCGCCTGGTAGCCAATGCCGGGCTGATCCTGCCGGTCACCCTGGCCGGGCGTCTGGGTCTGAGCCAACTCGTCGACAACCACGTTGACCTGGGCGACGCCCCGGGGCGGGCCAACACCGGGGACAAGATACTGACCCTGGTGGCGTCGGCTCTGGTCGGTGGCGACTGCATTGACGATGCCGACGTGTTGCGGGCGAGCAGGACCTCCTCGGTACTGGGTTGTGTGGTCAAGGCTCCATCCACGCTGGGGACATTCCTACGCAGTTTCCGCTGGGGACATGTGCGACAGTTGGACCGGGTGAGCCGAGAGTTTCTGGCGCGTGCCTGGGACGCCGGGGCAGGCCCCGAGGACTCGCCTCTGACGATCGACATAGACTCGACGGTCTGCGAGACCTATGGACTGGCAAAGGAGGGAGCGCGCCATCACAACTACACCGGCCAGCGGGGCTATCATCCGCTGCTGGCCGTTGCCTCAGGAACCGGCGACGTGCTGATGGCACGACTGCGCAAGGGCCGAGCCAACACCGCCCGGGGCGCAGCCAACTTCCTGCGGGAGACGGTGGCGCGAGTGCGCTACGCCGGAGCCACGGGAGCGCTCACGGTGCGGGCCGACAGCGGCTTCTATGCCCACACCATCGTTGCCGTCTGTCGCAAGATGGATGTCCGCTTCTCCATCACCGTCCGACAGCACCCCCGACTGCGCAATCTCATCGAGGCCATACCAGAGACGGACTGGACACCCATACCCTACTGGATGGACGGCACAGCCGATGTGGCCGAGACCATTTACACTCCCTTCGAGAGCAAGCCCGACGCCGCACCAGTGCGACTCATCGTCCGCAGAGTGAAGCCCACGCCCGGCTCTCAACTGGCGCTCTTCACCAACTACAGCTATCACGGTTTCATCACGGACCGAGAGGGCGACACCCTCCAACTGGAGGCCGACCATCGCCGCCACGCCGAGGTGGAGAACGCCATCCGCGACCTGAAGTACGGCGTAGGACTGAACCATCTGCCCTCAGGGCGCTTCGCAGCCAACGCCGCCTGGTTGGCCGTGCAGGTGATGGCTCACAATCTGGCTCGCTGGACCTCCCGCATCGGACTGGAAGAACGAGCCTCCACCACCAAGACCTTGCGCAGACGATTCTTCTCCCTCGCCGGACGGCTTACACGCTCGGCACGCCGTCTCACCCTGCATCTTCCCCAGCGCTGGCCCTGGGAAACACAGTTCGGCCGCGCTCTGGCCAGACTGCGAACCATTCCGTTACCGAGCTGACAGCTGACGGCAGCGGCGACGACTGCCCACCATACACTCCATAACCCATCTCATCCCCAGACTCGCGCCGGACCGGACCGTGAGTATCCCCTGCTGCTCACCGATTCGTCAACTTCACCCACAATCGCCACTGTGGGCCTCCATTGGCGTTCAACATCACGACCGGGGACCTTCAGAACGCTCCAGCGTCGGCATCATACCCGCACCGCCACCTTGCCGCGTCCTTCACCCACGCTCCGGCAGAGATACCATGACTCTTCGGTGGATTCGGGCTTAGGCATTTCCTTCGTCGGGTCGAAGAACGGCACCCGCACTACCTCCGCGTCCACAATGCCGTCCGCAGGCAACTCGACCTTGACGCCGGTGCCCTGCCTCCAGTGCGAGCGCGGCATCACCGCAAACGCAATGTTCGACCCTATACTCGGCGACCAGAACGCGCTGGTAACATAGCCCACATCATCCCCTGAGTCGCAGTCCTTGACGAGATAGAAGCTCTCGTTGTACCAGCTAATCGGCTCGCCACCGACCTTCAAGCCCACGAGTCGCTGCTGCACCCTCTCTTCTTTGATTTTCGCCAGCGCCTTCTTGCCCACGAAGTCGTCCTTGCTCAGGTCAACCTGCCAGCCCAGCCGAACCTCGAACGGATTGTTCTCGATGTCCATGTCCTGCCCGTAAGACAGAATGCCCGCCTCCAGCCGCCTGATGTGGCTCGGTGCTATGACACGCAGGTTGAACTCCTCGCCCTGCTCCAGGATGTGCGGCCAGACATCATCCGCGTACAGCATCGCGTCGTGCAGGTATATCTCGAACCCCACTTCAGCCGAGAACCCCGTACGGGAGATCGTTACCTCGCGCCCGTTCAGTGTCGCCCTCAGCAGTCCGTAGTACGGGATAGCTCTGATCTGCTCACCGAACATCTTCTCCATCAAGTCCACCGACTTCGGCCCCTGTATCTGCACAGGCGACACATCGATCTCGTTGATGCTCACATTGAACCTGCCCGCATGATTCACTCCTTGCGCCCACAACAGCAGGTCCGAGTCCGAGATGCTGAACCAGAACTCGTCCTCCGCCACGCGTAGCAGCACAGGGTCGTTGATGACGCCACCGTACTGGTTGCACAGAATTACATACCGCGCCCGCATCGTAGGCAGCATTGTATGCACATCCCGCGTAATGATGTAGTTCACGAAATCTGCGGCATCAGGACCCTTAACCTGAATCTGCCGCTCAACCGCCACATCCCACATGCTGACATGCTTGGTCAGATACATGTACTCCTCTAGCAGCCCGTCCGAGAAACGCGGTAGTTGAGTGATTTGGATGTATAATAAGCTCAATTCAGTAGAGTGGAGCCTGCGATGAGCAAGACCTACCGTGCCTATGATCCAGACCAGCAGATGCTGTTGCCTGCTGCAATGCGGGAGTGGTTGCCGGATGACCATCTGGCGTACTTTATCTCAGACGTCGTGGACGAGTTGGAGTTGTCTGAGATCACTGCCCGCTACGAGCGTGAGAGCAGAGGTGGGCCACCATATCATCCACGGATGATGGTCAAGGTGCTGCTCTACGGCTACTGCGTCGGGGTGGCGTCCTCACGGCGGATTGCCCAGCGGCTGCACGAGGACATAGCGTTCCGGGTGTTGGCGGCGAACAACATGCCGGATTTCCGCACCATCTCGGACTTTCGCAAGGACAATCTGGATGCGCTGTCAGGCCTGTTCTTGCGGGTATTGGCGTTGTGCGGGCAGGCGGGGCTGGTGAAACTGGGTCACGTGGCGTTGGACGGTACCAAGGTGAGGGCCAACGCATCCAGGCACAAGGCGATGAGTTACGGTCGGATGAAAGGGAAGGAAGCGCAGTTATCGGCGGAGGTGGAGGAGTTGCTGCGGCGTGCCCAGGAGGTTGATGACGAGGAGGACCTTCGGTACGGACAAGGTAAGCGCGGAGATGAGTTGCCGCAGGAGTTGGCCTTTCGGGAGGGGCGGTTGGAGAAGATACGGGAGGCGATGGCGGCGTTAGAAGCTGAAGCTCAGGCGGCGGCGGAGCAGGCCGAGGGCAAGGAGCATTCCGGGGTGCCCGACGACAAAGCCCAGCGCAACTTCACCGATCCTGAGTCGCGCATCATGCCGGCGCCGGGCGGGCGGGACTTTGTGCAAGCTTACAACTGTCAAGCGGTAGTGGACAGTGCCCATCAGGTGATCGTGGCGGCTCACGCCACCAACAGGACTTCGGACAAGCAGCAGGCGGTGGCGATGGTGGAGGAGGCGATCAGCAACGTCGGCGCAGTGCCCAAAGAGGTATCCGCCGACGCCGGTTACTACTCGGCGCAGGCGGTTGAAGGTCTCTACGGGCTGTGCGTGGACCCGTTCATCGCGCCGGAGCAGACCCGCCACGGCAGAGTGCCGCCGTCCGCGCCCCGGGGTCGCATACCCAGTCATCTGTCTACCAGGGATCGGATGCGCCGGAAGTTACAGACCAAACGGGGCCGGCAACGTTACGCCCTTCGGATGCAAACGGTGGAGCCGGTATTCGGCCAGATCAAGCAGGTCCGAGGCTTCCGCCAGTTCCTGCTACGGGGCCTGGAGAAGGTCAGCGGCGAGTGGTCGCTGATCTGCACCGGCCACAACCTGCTCAAACTGTTCCGATTTGGGGCAGACCAGCCTCGCGAAACACCGACCAACAACTTTGCGGGAAGTGTCCGCATCATCGCCGAGATGCTAAGCACAGTAAGGCGTACGAAGCTATTGCTCCGTCAGTGGCTGCACCCGACAAAAATGGTTGTCGCCGTCTGACCTCGTCTGCACCTAAGGGACGCTAAGTAATCCTCAGACGGGCTGCTAGGAGCCCCCCGTCCTCGGGTTTGATATATGCGCGCGGGTGGTACATGTGGTTGTAAGTCGTATATGCCCAGCAGCCGGCAGCCTTTGAAAGATGCCACCACGGGGACTTCCTGATGCGAGTGGAAATCAGCATCTGGGCGTCGCTGTTTCCGCTCTGTCGGAGGTTGATCGGCAATTTACGCCGCTTAAGACCGTCGATAACCAGAGTTTGCGCCACTTTAGAACCTCCGTTATATGGCTCTATCACCAATTCAAAATGACACACCAACGCGGATAAATAACGCTCCCTAAACTCTACGCGCCTCCTTCACTCTCATTTCAATAACCCAGTCCATCCATGCTTGCCCCGGTATCAGGCGACATCGAAGGTCGTCTCTCCTTTCTCCAAGACCTCCCTGACATCGTTCGCAAAGTCCACAAGCTCGGATTCGCTGGGCACGCCGGTCGCGTTCAGCCGCTCCTTGAACTTCTCGAACAGCCAGTCTTCCTCACGACCCTGTGGGATTTCGAAAAAGTCCCGACTGAACTGCGGCAGCTCGCCGGCACCGAAGTACCCCTTCCCCTTGAGTGAGTATCCCTCCAGGTTCTCGCTGCCCTTGCCAAGCACCTCCCCAGTCCCCACATAATGCTCCATGACCGGCTTCATCCCATACCGCTGGATCGGACAGACAATCATGCAAACCGCGCAGCCGTGATAGGTAACCATCACAGGGCGGCAGCGGTCGTATATGAGCTTGTTCCGCTCGACTCCTCTCCACCAGACCTTGTCTCGCGGAATCGCTCGCCCCGGGCACCGATTGACGCACACCTGGCACTGCTGGCAGAACTTATGGATACCGTAGTCAACAGGCTTGTCGTAGGTCAGTGGCGCGTCGGTCGTTACCAGCATCAGCCGCGACCGCGAGCCGAAATGCGGCGACAGGAGTTGACCGTTAGCGCCGAGCTGCCCCAGTCCGGCCGCAACGAACAGGGGTATGTACGGCCCACTGCAATCGCTGCCATCGTGAACCTGCGCGTGGTAGCCTCTCGACCTCAGGTAGTCGCACAGCTTCAGACAGAGCTCCTGCTCCACTTCGTAGGTCTCAAAGCGCGCGATATCAGAATCTGGGCTGGGCCCGGCCTGAGTCTTGATATAGTCCTGCTCCATCGCAAGGCAGATGGCATGTTCGTACTTCGCCCAGCGCTTCTTGCCGCCGAAAGTGTAGCGCCGGTCGTACCGGGTGAATCCCACCTCGCCGAAGCCCATCTCTCTCGCCAGCCGCCGGATGTTGTCCGTGAGGTCCTCGCCGGGCACGGGAGTCACCGTAGGCTCGACCTCGCCGGACAACAGCGCAGCCTCGAACATCGGCTTCATGCGCTCGTCATGCCCCTCTCTGAATTCGTCGAAGTCCTTCGACTGCGTTGCCAATGCCCACTGCCGATCGGCGGACTTCTCGATCGCCTGTGTCTCCAGCGGATACTCCCTGCTATAGAAAGCCACATCCACCGGGTTCTGCGGAACACCGGGGACTGAGGCCAAATCTTCGGCAACCGGAATCTCTACATCAGGGTCTCCGAGGAGCCTGCCTGGTCGCTTTACCGTATGACTCAATTGCTTGACCATCTGACTCCTCCATCTGTGGCAAGAACCACACGCTCTTGGGTAAGTAAGACAATGCTTCAGCAGGTTAGAACCTGCAATTTCTGGAACGCGGTTATATGGTTTTCAGATATTCTCTATGCCGCCAGTCAGCGTCCCGCTTGGAGTTCACGCCCTCATCTTGCCGCCGTCCGGGTCGTACAGGGGCTCCCGCGCAACCGTCGCCGCCAACCGCTCCCCGAAGTACAGCACATCTACCTTTGTCCCTACTTCCGCGTACTCCGTTGGCAGGTAGCCATAAACGATGCCCCTGCCGATCGAATGCCCGTAATTCGCGCTCGTCACATAGCCCAGCACGCTATCCCCATCAACAATCGGCTCTTTGCCCATCACCACCGCTTCCGCATCATCCAGCGTCATGCAGCACAACTTCCTCCCCACCCCCTCCGCGCGAATCTGCCTCAGCGCGTCCCTCCCGATAAAATCGCCCTTCCGCATCCTCACCGCGAACCCGATGCCCGCCTCATAAGGGTTGTACTCCGTGTGTATGTCGTTGCCCCACAGCCGGTAGCCCTTCTCCAGCCGCAGAGAGTCGAACGCTCCCCCGCCTGCCGCGACTACGCCGAGCGGCTGCCCCGCCTCCCAGAGAATATCCCACAGCCGCAGTCCCTGTTCGGACGGCGCGTATATCTCCCAGCCCAGCTCCCCCACATACGAGATACGCAGCGCAAGCGCGGGCACTTCGCCTATCGCTATCCGCTTCGCCCTCATGTACGGGAAACCCTCATTGCTCAGGTCGTCATCACAAACCCGGCTCAACAGGTCTCGCGCACTGGGTCCCCACAAGCCGATACAGCACAGCGCTGCCGACACATCATCGACTCTCGCCGAGCCGTCCGCAGGCAGATGCGCCTCTATCCACGCCAGGTCGTGCAGTCCCATCGCGCCGCCCGTTACTACCATGAAGCGGTCTTCGTCCAGCCGCGTAACCGTCAGGTCGCACTTAATGCCGCCGCTCGGCGTAACCATCGATGTGTAAGTGATGCTCCCGACAGGCTTGTTCATCTGATTCGTGGCAAGACGCTGGAGCGTGCCAAGCGCACCCGGCCCCGTCACCTCAAACTTGGCGAACGGCGTCATGTCGAACATCGCAACCCGCTCTCGCGTGGCGACATGTTCGGCGGCAACAGTTGGCGACCACTCCCGCGCCTCCCAGCCTGTGCGCGTCTCGCCCGTAACCGTCAGCGAATCCAGCAGCCCTTCGTTCGAGTCGTACCACTGAGGGCGCTCCCATCCAGCGTTCTCGAAGAACACGCCGCCCAACTCCTGCTGACGCGCGAAGAACGGCGTCAGTCGCAGGTTTCGCGGATTCTCCATCTGTTGGAGCGGGTGGATGATGTCATAGACTTCGCGGTACTGTTGCGCCGCGCGCGCCTTCACATAAGGGCGCGTGTATGCGTGAGGATGGAAGCGCCGAATATCGCACTCCCGCAGGTCGGTCGTTGGCTCACCGTTCACGATCCATTCGGCGACCGCCTTGCCCACGCCTCCCGCCTGGGTAATCCACACCGCCTGCGCCGACCAGAACCCCCGAACCTGCGGCGATTCGCCCAGCACCGGAAAGCCGTCAGTCGTGAAAGAAAACATCCCGTTGAACTTCCGCGTCAGCCCCACGCCCTTCAGGCCGGGCAGCAATTCACCAGCCGCCGCCGCAGCCCTCTCGAAATGCTTCGGCGTGAACTCCGTCTCCGCAGGCGCAATCGGCGCGTCCTCGTGGTCGAGAATGTCCTCGGCGTCCACCAGAAGTGGTTCGTGGTTGTACGACCCTATGCCGTAAGACTCCCCAACCTGCCGGAAGTACATCGCCGCATCCTGGTGCCGCATAAGAGGTTGCGTTATCTCCTCCGTCGCACCCGAAAGTCCCTCGACAGGCGTGGTAACCGCGTACAGGTGCTCCATAGGCGATAGAGGAATGGGCACTCCCGCATACCCGCCAACCTTCGGCGCCCAGATGTCCGCGCATGCAATGACGAGTTCGGTCCTGATGTCCCCGTGCGAGGTCTGCACCGCGGTAATCCGCCCACCATCGATCCCGAAGCCCGTAACCTTCACGCCGCCGTAGAAACTTGCGCCGTTGCGCTCTGCTTCTTGCGCCATCGCCTCTGCGGGCCGCGTTGCCTTCGTCTGGATGTCGGACGGCACATACAGCGCACCAAGAATGCACTCCGACAGCATCGGAATGAATTCGCGCGCCTCGCTAGCAGCCCGTCCGAGAAACGCGGTAGTTGAGTGATTTGGATGTATAATAAGCTCAATTCAGTAGAGTGGAGCCTGCGATGAGCAAGACCTACCGTGCCTATGATCCAGACCAGCAGATGCTGTTGCCTGCTGCAATGCGGGAGTGGTTGCCGGATGACCATCTGGCGTACTTTATCTCAGACGTCGTGGACGAATTGGAGTTGTCTGAGATCACTGCCCGCTACGAGCGTGAGAGCAGAGGTGGGCCACCATATCATCCACGGATGATGGTCAAGGTGCTGCTCTACGGCTACTGCGTCGGGGTGGCGTCCTCACGGCGGATTGCCCAGCGGCTGCACGAGGACATAGCGTTCCGGGTGTTGGCGGCGAACAACATGCCGGATTTCCGCACCATCTCGGACTTTCGCAAGGACAATCTGGATGCGCTGTCAGGCCTGTTCTTGCAGGTATTGGCGTTGTGCGGGCAGGCGGGGCTGGTGAAACTGGGTCACGTGGCGTTGGACGGTACCAAGGTGAGGGCCAACGCATCCAGGCACAAGGCGATGAGTTACGGTCGGATGAAAGGGAAGGAAGCGCAGTTATCGGCGGAGGTGGAGGAGTTGCTGCGGCGTGCCCAGGAGGTTGATGACGAGGAGGACCTTCGGTACGGACAAGGTAAGCGCGGAGATGAGTTGCCGCAGGAGTTGGCCTTTCGGGAGGGGCGGTTGGAGAAGATACGGGAGGCGATGGCGGCGTTAGAAGCTGAAGCTCAGGCGGCGGCGGAGCAGGCCGAGGGCAAGGAGCATTCCGGGGTGCCCGACGACAAAGCCCAGCGCAACTTCACCGATCCTGAGTCGCGCATCATGCCGGCGCCGGGCGGGCGGGACTTTGTGCAAGCTTACAACTGTCAAGCGGTGGTGGACAGTGCCCATCAGGTGATCGTGGCGGCTCACGCCACCAACAGGACTTCGGACAAGCAGCAGGCGGTGGCGATGGTGGAGGAGGCGATCAGCAACGTCGGCGCAGTGCCCAAAGAGGTATCCGCCGACGCCGGTTACTACTCGGCGCAGGCGGTTGAAGGTCTCTACGGGCTGTGCGTGGACCCGTTCATCGCGCCGGAGCAGACCCGCCACGGCAGAGTGCCGCCGTCCGCGCCCCGGGGTCGCATACCCAGTCATCTGTCTACCAGGGATCGGATGCGCCGGAAGTTACAGACCAAACGGGGCCGGCAACGTTACGCCCTTCGGATGCAAACGGTGGAGCCGGTATTCGGCCAGATCAAGCAGGTCCGAGGCTTCCGCCAGTTCCTGCTACGGGGCCTGGAGAAGGTCAGCGGCGAGTGGTCGCTGATCTGCACCGGCCACAACCTGCTCAAACTGTTCCGATTTGGGGCAGACCAGCCTCGCGAAACACCGACCAACAACTTTGCGGGAAGTGTCCGCATCATCGCCGAGATGCTAAGCACAGTAAGGCGTACGAAGCTATTGCTCCGTCAGTGGCTGCACCCGACAAAAATGGTTGTCGCCGTCTGACCTCGTCTGCACCTAAGGGACGCTAAGTAATCCTCAGACGGGCTGCTAGGGCTGATTACATGCCCCTCAATGCCCCAGCTCATCCCGTAGCCTGCCTTGCGTTTCAGGTCCGCGAGTCGCTCAGGCGTCCACGCCACTTCGAGGCTGCCAACATTCTTCGCGCACTGCTCACCGTCGAGCTGCATTCCGTTCCACAGTTCAACCGTGTAACGCGCGAACTCAGCCATAGTCTTAGAGGGGTTGATCTGGAAAACGAGACCCGGAGCGTGGGAAGTCGAGCCGCCAGTCTCGAACAGCGGTCCCTGCTCGACCACGACAATATCACGCCAGCCGAGCTTGGTGAGGTGATAGGCAACGCTGCAACCTACGGTGCCCGCGCCAACGATGACCGCTTTGGCGTGCTTCGGCAGGGTGATGTCAGACATGTCCCGATGTCTCCCAACCAACCGTAGGTATGAAATTTAGCCTAGTCAGCCGATGCTAGCACAGGAATGGAGCACATGTAAGGGGAATTTGAACGGAATGTTAAACAAATTTTGAAAGCGAAAGTGAGGGGGATTAAAATCGGACTTAGTGATCCACCATAGCATCTAACATCGCCGGTAGCTCACACGCACTCCCCAGCACCATCACCGGCTCATATTCCGCAAACTCCTCCCGCTCGGTAACACCCGACAGCACCGCGGCAAAGCGCACCCCCGCTCGCCGCGCCGTCTCAGCGTCCGTTACGCTATCCCCCACATACAAACAGCGCTCTTTGGGCGTGTTCAGCGCATCAACCGCCCGCAACAGCCCTGACGGGTCTGGCTTCGGCGTCTCCACATCCTCGACTCCCACGATAACCTTGAACTGCCCATCTAAACCTTCCCGTCGCAGTACGCGAGAGATGCGCCACCGCCTCCCCGACGACACGATACCCAGCGTCATGCCATGTCCCAGAAGCGTATCCGCCAGCGACGGCACGAAATCCAAAATTGCCGTAGCGTCGGGCATCATCTTTTCAGCCATATCCAAGAATATCCGCATAAACTCTTCACCATGCCCCGCATATTCATCACCCGCCAGTGCCGTCAGCGTGTTGGGCAGTGACAGCCCTATCGTATGGCGTATCGCATCATCGGAAGCAGCAGGCAGACCCAGCCGCCCAAGTGCATAGTTCGCGCACTCGATTACGCCCTCAGACGAGTCTGCGAGTGTGTAGTCGAAATCGAAGATAACGCTCTGAATTCCCGGACTGATCATCATACTACCCATCCTGTTCACGCCGCCTGCTCGTCCTAACCTTGTCGACGGACGCGCCACACCTTTCCCTGATTAATGTAACTTCCACGACCAAGTTCTCTCAAAATTCCAGCATCGTTCCACCTCCACTTTAATCTTTAATCCCGGGCAGAACGACGGACGTGAAGTCCGCACACATGCAGGATATAAGAACTTCAGATTCTTAACGCAGAAGATCGAAGTGAAGAATGACAGAATAAGCGGACTGTACAGTCAGTGGATGCCTTGCGAGGCAAGTATCACCGCACCCTAGCAGCCCGTCCGAGAAACGCGGTAGTTGAGTGATTTGGATGTATAATAAGCTCAATTCAGTAGAGTGGAGCCTGCGATGAGCAAGACCTACCGTGCCTATGATCCAGACCAGCAGATGCTGTTGCCTGCTGCAATGCGGGAGTGGTTGCCGGATGACCATCTGGCGTACTTTATCTCAGACGTCGTGGACGAATTGGAGTTGTCTGAGATCACTGCCCGCTACGAGCGTGAGAGCAGAGGTGGGCCACCATATCATCCACGGATGATGGTCAAGGTGCTGCTCTACGGCTACTGCGTCGGGGTGGCGTCCTCACGGCGGATTGCCCAGCGGCTGCACGAGGACATAGCGTTCCGGGTGTTGGCGGCGAACAACATGCCGGATTTCCGCACCATCTCGGACTTTCGCAAGGACAATCTGGATGCGCTGTCAGGCCTGTTCTTGCAGGTATTGGCGTTGTGCGGGCAGGCGGGGCTGGTGAAACTGGGTCACGTGGCGTTGGACGGTACCAAGGTGAGGGCCAACGCATCCAGGCACAAGGCGATGAGTTACGGTCGGATGAAAGGGAAGGAAGCGCAGTTATCGGCGGAGGTGGAGGAGTTGCTGCGGCGTGCCCAGGAGGTTGATGACGAGGAGGACCTTCGGTACGGACAAGGTAAGCGCGGAGATGAGTTGCCGCAGGAGTTGGCCTTTCGGGAGGGGCGGTTGGAGAAGATACGGGAGGCGATGGCGGCGTTAGAAGCTGAAGCTCAGGCGGCGGCGGAGCAGGCCGAGGGCAAGGAGCATTCCGGGGTGCCCGACGACAAAGCCCAGCGCAACTTCACCGATCCTGAGTCGCGCATCATGCCGGCGCCGGGCGGGCGGGACTTTGTGCAAGCTTACAACTGTCAAGCGGTGGTGGACAGTGCCCATCAGGTGATCGTGGCGGCTCACGCCACCAACAGGACTTCGGACAAGCAGCAGGCGGTGGCGATGGTGGAGGAGGCGATCAGCAACGTCGGCGCAGTGCCCAAAGAGGTATCCGCCGACGCCGGTTACTACTCGGCGCAGGCGGTTGAAGGTCTCTACGGGCTGTGCGTGGACCCGTTCATCGCGCCGGAGCAGACCCGCCACGGCAGAGTGCCGCCGTCCGCGCCCCGGGGTCGCATACCCAGTCATCTGTCTACCAGGGATCGGATGCGCCGGAAGTTACAGACCAAACGGGGCCGGCAACGTTACGCCCTTCGGATGCAAACGGTGGAGCCGGTATTCGGCCAGATCAAGCAGGTCCGAGGCTTCCGCCAGTTCCTGCTACGGGGCCTGGAGAAGGTCAGCGGCGAGTGGTCGCTGATCTGCACCGGCCACAACCTGCTCAAACTGTTCCGATTTGGGGCAGACCAGCCTCGCGAAACACCGACCAACAACTTTGCGGGAAGTGTCCGCATCATCGCCGAGATGCTAAGCACAGTAAGGCGTACGAAGCTATTGCTCCGTCAGTGGCTGCACCCGACAAAAATGGTTGTCGCCGTCTGACCTCGTCTGCACCTAAGGGACGCTAAGTAATCCTCAGACGGGCTGCTAGTCGTTGTTGCCCTCGAAGAAGTCCAGGTCAATGGCGAAGGCAGAGGCGAGCATCAGTAGGCGAAACTCCTGGTCCGTGCTGCCGTCTGTGAACTGCACAATAAAGGTGTCGGCGTCAGTGAACATCTCGCGACCGAATCCGCTCCACTGCTTGGTTACGCGCGCCATTTCGCCGCCACCAGCGCCATTGGCGATGAAGGTGTGCGGGCGGAAAAGACCGCTGGTTATCCGCGTAATCTCACGCTCGTTGGCGTCCACAAGCGAGAACTTGCGTCCAAGTCCAAACTCGCGATTTAGGGTCCCGATTTGTCTACCGTCCACGCTGACCCGCAAGTGGGAGCGGAACCAGAAGAAATCACGGCTTGCCTGCAAGACGGGTCTGCTGCCGCTATCCACGACATGTATGGACAGCGCTCGGTGCGATCCACCGAACTGGCGGCTCAAATTGCCTGACTCCTCAGAGGCGTACATAATTTGCGCGCCGTCGGACGTATGAACACTATAGCGGTTTGCGCCCTCGAACCCCGTGAAAATCTCAAGCTGCTCGACTTGCTGCCGTATTACAAGTTCCGAATACCGAGTAAGGTCGGTCATGGTAATCTCCCTGAAATACTTGTGGCGCCTGTACAGCGCCTATCTCTCTATATTATCAGGAAACAGAACTTGTTCTACGACAAACTGAGCAGTGATACGCTGATTTCTGCTATAAAAGTTGTGGCTTGCACCTCATATCAAGCGTCAAGGCGGATTCGAAGACGCTTGTTGATGCGCCCCTTGCTCTCGTGTCCGACAACGCTGATTGCGCCCACTTCACTGGTGTTGGCGACATGCGTTCCGCCATCCGCCTGCAGGTCAAGACCCGTGATGTTGACAGTGCGAATCTCGGTGATTGCGGGCGGCAGCAAGTTTATCTTGGTGCGTATCAGGTCGGGGATGCTGAAGGCTTCTTCCAGAGGCAGAGTCTTGATTTCTATGCCACGCGCCGCCTGCACCTCTTCATTCACCAACGTCTCCATGCGCTCGGCGAAATCTGCTGACATGTTCTCAAGCTCGAAATCCATGCGCGCGCTGCCGGGCTGCATGTTGCCCCCGGTAACCTGCGCGCCATAGTCGCGCCATACCACGCCACAGAGAATATGCAGCGCCGTGTGCGTGCGCATCAGCAGGTATCGGCGCTCCCAATCTAACGCGCCATGTACGCTTGCGCCGACGGGCGGCAGGTCGCCGTCAATCTCATGCACAAGTTTGCCGTCCTGCCGCAAAAGGCGCTTGACCGTGTATGATACCTCGCCTGCGATGAGCGCACCGCTGTCCGCAGGTTGACCGCCGCCGCCCGGGTAGAACGCCGTGCGGTCGAGCACAACGCCCTTAGGCGCGGTGTCGATAACAGTGGCGTCGAACTCACGCAGGTAGCTGTCGTCATAGCAGAGGATTTCTGTCATTATCCGCCTCTCGTAGAAATTTTGCGCAAGTAAACGCGTGTAAATCAGATGGCTGTAAGCAGGTACTACTCTCTACACAGCAACCGCTGGCCTCTGCTTCCAAAAGCCTGTCGCCTGCTGGAAGGCATAAGCCAATTGCAGCACGCTGAACTCGCTCTGATGCCGCCCGACTATCTGCACACCTACGGGTAAGCCTTCATCAGTGAAGCCGCACGGCACCGAGATGGCGGGATGCCCGGTCGCGGTTACGTAGTAGCAGGAGCGCATCCAGTCGATGTATGTCTCCATCTGCACACCGTTGACCTCTGTGAGGTACGGCTGAGTTACATCGAAAGGCGGATGCTGACTGACCGGGAAGACCATGAATTCGTAGGTCTCCATAAACTTACGGACACGCTCGTAGAGAGCGGCGCGCTTGACCTCCGCAATGCCCACATCGGCCGCAGTGAGCTTTAAGCCTTCTTCAATGTTCCAAATCACCGTGTCCTTAATCTGATCGCGGTGCGTATTCAGCATTTCCGTGCGAGTAGCAGCCATGCCAGCCGCTCGCGACACCATAAAGACCTCGTTGGCGTCGCTGAAGTCTGGGCACGCTTCGTCTATGTCGCAGCCCAGTTCCCCGAATGTGCCGCGCTGACTCTCGATGACCGACACGATGCGCCGGTCAACGGGCAGACCGCCCACGTCACTGCTCCACGCTATACGAACGCCATCGAAGTCGCGCTCCAGCGAGTGCATTAGCGGATTGAAGGACTCACCTACGTCCGTCAAGGCAATGGGCGAGCGCGCATCGGGTCCTGCGATGGCGCTGAGCATCAGAGCGGTGTCCTGCACTGTCCGAGCCATAGGCCCCTGCACCGACAGCAGTGACCAGGGCATCTGTGACGGCCAGACGGGTACGCGCCCGACCGCTGTCCGGAACCCCACGATATTGCAGAAATTTGAGGGGTTTCTAAGAGAGCCACCGAGGTCGCTCCCGTCCGCGATAGGCACCATGCCGCACGCGAGCGCGACCGCCGCGCCGCCGCTGCTGCCGCCGCAGGTCTTTGTCAGGTCGTATGGGTTCAGCGTCGCGCCGAAGACTTTATTAAAAGTCTGTGAGCCTGCGCCAAACTCCGGCGTGTTCGTCTTGCCCACGGAGATAGCACCCGCCTGCTTCAGCCGCTCGACCATAAGCGCATCCTGCTCCGGAATGTGCTCGGCGTATATGGGCGAGCCATAAGTGGTTCGCACTCCTGCGGTGTCAACGAGGTCCTTGTGCGCCACAGGTAAGCCATGCAGCGGACCGACTTCATCGCCTTGCGCCAACGCGGCGTCCGCAGCCTTTGCGCATTCCAGCGCCTGCTCCGGATGATAAGTTACGATGGCGTTGACCTTCGGATTCACGCGGTCAATCTGCGCCAGGTGCGCCTGCATCACCTCCACGCAGGAGAGTTCCCCGCTGCGTATGCGCTGAGCCAGTTCGACGGCGGTCATAAAGTGTATGTCGGTGGTGGTCATGCTTATGTACTCCGTATAGATAGGGTTGATGTTGGTTCATTGGGTGACGATTTGCAGGGAATACCAGCACCACTTCAACTCACTGAATCGAGTGTGCTGAGACACGAATCCTATTCTATCGCTCATCCCATTTTCACCGTAAAATCTATGTAATCTGCTCCCAGTCGCGCAGCAGGGTATGCGCCGCGTTGTGCCCCGGCGCGCCCGTAACTTCGCCGCCGGGATGCGCGCCCGCGCCGCACATGTACAGCCCTTCGATTGGCGTACGGTAGCCAGCAAGACTGCGACTAGGGCGTCCCGTGAACATCTGCTCCGAGGTGATGTCGAGGTGGCGGATGTTGCCGTCTGTCAGCCCTACACGCTCCTCAAGTTCAACGGGCGTGAAAAGCTCCCAGTCGAGCATCACATCTCGGAAGTTCGGCGCGTACTGCGCTATCGTGTCGATCAGGTGCTCACCTACAGCCTGCTTCGCGTCCTGCCATGTACCTTCGCGCAGTTGTACGGGCGCATACATCGACCAGACAGACATCACATGCTTGCCCGGCGGCGTCAGCGTGTCGTCATACACGGTCGGAATCTGAATGAACATCACCGGGCAGCTCGACGGCCTCCCACTCTTGACTTCATCCCAATTCTGCTCGAAGTATTCGACCGATGGGCAGATGCGGGTGTACGCCAGCGCCTTAGGATCGTAGTCTTGCCCCAAGTACGCCGAGAAGTCCGGCAGTTCGCTCAGAGCGCAGTGGAACTTCAGGTACGATGCGTTCGTCTTGGCGCGACGTATGTCCGTCAGCAGCGCCGGAGGCACTTCGTCAGCTTCCATCAGCGACAGGAAGGTGCGCTTGGGGTCGGCGTTCGATAGCACAGCATCCGCGTGGATGCGCTCCCCGTTCGCCAGCAGCACGCCGTTCGCCCTGCCACTGTTCGTAAGTATCTGTTGCACCTCGGCATTGAGGCGAATCTCCACGCCCTGCGCCTCCGCAGAGCGCGCCATCGCCTGGGTAATAGCCCCCATGCCGCCTTTCGGAATGCCGAAATTCTCGTCAGGCGTGAGTATGTCGCTGCGGATGTATCCTACAGCCATGATGCTTCCTGGAGCGCGAACATCGCCTGCGTCCTGCGCGTCTATGAAGCAGGCTCGCACCAGAGGCGACTCGAAGTACTCCTCCACAAGGTCCTTCATGCTGCCGGTGAGCATGCGCTCGAATATGGCTTCTTCAGGCGTGCCGCGCACATCGGCGGCGACCTCGGCGAGCGTGGGAGGGTCAGTCAGGAAGTAACGCTGTATGATGCCACCTGCCTGCTCCCAGAACGCCACCCAGTCGTGGTAGCGCGCGCCGTCCGCAGGCGATATGCGCGCGATGCTCTCCGCTGTGCGCTCGTCATCGTGCCAGCGAAGCACATGCTCGCCGCCCGGCAGCGGACTAAAGCTCACGGGATCCATCTCATATATCTCAAGCCCATGCTTGCGAAGCTCAAGGTCGTTTATGACTTTCTCCTGCAGCATGTGACAAATATAAGAACAGCTTGAGACTCGGAAGCCGGGAAACAGTTCCTCCGTGATGCATGCGCCGCCAACGAAGTCGCGTCGCTCCAGCACGAGCACGCTATTGCCCTTGCGCGCGAGATAGTTCGCCGCTACCAGCCCGTTATGCCCGCCGCCCACGATGATTGCCGAGTATTGCGCTGCCATGTCATCCGTCCTTTACCGTCTGTACCGTTCTCTAAGATGAAAGCCTAACACGGCGAGTATAGTTTGCAAATCCGAGTTTGCAGATTCCCTGCACTTCGACGGCAGAAGGCTAAAATTAGGGCGAGAATGACTGCACACAGAATACTCTCATCACTATGTTACAATCCCGTATCATAGCCCATACCCATACCCTAAAAACGGCGCCGACGGAGAGATTATGAACTTTCAAGGATATGACATTGCAATAATCGGAGCGGGCATTATCGGGCTTGCAACCGCCATGCGACTCGCGCAGGAGTACCCGCGCTACAAGATAATCGTGCTGGAAAAAGATGGAGAGGTCGCGCAGCACCAGACGGGGCACAACAGTGGCGTAATCCACGCCGGCATATACTACGCGCCCGGTTCGCAAAAGGCGAACTTTTGCTCAACCGGTGGCAAGCTGCTGCGCCAGTTCTGCGATGAACGCGGCATCGAGTACGAGATGTGCGGCAAGGTCATCGTCGCCATTAACGACGAAGAAGTGCCGCGCCTGCAAGACTTGTACGAGCGTGGCACCGCCAATGGCGCAGAAGGCTTGGAGATGGTCGGCAAAGAGCGGCTCGCCGAGCTTGAGCCTTATGCAGCCGGAGTTCAGGCGATCTTCTCGCCCAACACGGGCATAATCGACTTCAAGGAGGTGTCGCAAGCGTATGCCACCGAGTTCGGCGAGAACGGCGGCGACCTGTTCCTCGACACTGCTGTTCACGGCATTACGCGGCGCGACGGGCAGATGTACATGGAGACCTCGCGCGGCGAGATTGCCGCGAGGCACGTCATCAACTGTGCCGGACTGCAAGCCGATCAGGTGGCGCGAATGATGGGCGGGGAGCCGGGCCTGCGCATCATCCCGTTCCGCGGCGAATACTTCTCGATAAAACCCGAGCGCCAGTACCTGGTTCGCAGCCTGATATACCCCGTGCCAAACCCGAGCCTGCCCTTCCTCGGCGTTCACTTCACCAAGCGCGTCACGGGCAGCGTAGAGGCAGGACCCAACGCCGTGCTCGCCTTCGCACGCGAGGGCTACACCAAGACCAGCTTCAGCCTCGGCGACACGCTAGGCACATTCACATACCCCGGCTTCTGGAAGATGTCCATGACCCACTGGAAGAGCGGCTTGGACGAACAGCACCGCTCGCTGCGAAAGTCGCTGTTCCTGAAGTCGCTGCAGACGCTCGTGCCCTCAATCGAGATGGACGACCTCGGCGAGCCGGGCGCCGGAGTGCGCGCGCAGGCGGTTGACTACGACGGCAACCTGCTCCAGGATTTCGCCATCTCCGAGACCGAGAACGCCATCCATGTCCTCAGCGCGCCGTCGCCGGGCGCAACCTCATCCCTCACCATCAGCCGCTACATAGTGGACATGGCAGTGGGCGCGTTCGGCCTGGAAGAATAGGTGGCTGATGGAGCAACGGATCTGATGTACTGCATATTTGTTATTCACTGATTGGGAGGAGTCTCCACAATGAAAATCGCATACGCATTCCGCCGCAGCACATACTACCCATTCGAGGCAGGCGCGGCCTGGGCGCTCCCCGACGAGCGCGCACTGCCCGACTATCTCGGCAAGGTGCGCGACATTGGCTTTGACGGCATCGAGCTTGGCCTGGAAAGCTTCGGTGGCATCGACGCCAAGAAGAGCGACGTGAAGGAATTGAAGCAGCGGCTCGATGACGAGGGCACGCCCTGTGTTGCCATACGCGCGGGCGGCGCACTCTGCTACCCACAGACCGCCGCGCAAAACCGCAAGCGCCTCGAAAAGTCCGTAGATATTGCATCATGGCTCGGCGCCGACATCGTGAACACCGCGCTCAGCGGCCCGCCGCCAAATCGCGAACTGGACACCGGACCGTCCGGCGCTCCTCAGTCGCACGGCTCCAGCCAGATGGCAAGCGAAGAAGACTTCGTCCGCACGGCTCGCACCCTGCACGAGGTTGGGGCGATGGCCGGCGACAACGGGATCGACATCACCGTCGAGGTGCATCAACACTCCATTGCAGACAACAGCTGGTCAACGCTGCACCTGCTGGAACTCGCCGACAGCCCATTCGTGCATGCCAACCCCGACCTCGGCAACGTGCTCTGGAATTACGATGTGCCCGAAGAGACGATGGAGCAGTGCATATCCGCGCTGGCGGCGCACTCCAAATACTGGCACTGCAAAGCCCTGAACCGCGTGAATATTCCAGAGATTGATCACTCGTACTACATCCGCGTGCCACTGCCCGACGGCGACATAGACTATCGCTTCGCAATCTCCGCGATGGTGGAGGCGGGCTACGACGGCTACCTTGCCATCGAGGGCGCGAACACGGGCGATCAGCTCTATAAGGACAGGCGCAGCGTGAACTACGTGCGGGGTATACTAGCTGAGCTGGAGGCATAAGCAACGGGTCCGACAGCACAGCCTGAATCCGATCAGGGCGCAAGAGAGGGCATTAAGGCGGTTTTTCTCTAAACTTCTGAAATCCACGCCAAAATCCCTTGACTGAGGGCAATTGCTGGTGTAATCTAAGCTTTACGCAATTGGAATGGCACCTTAACAACTGGATAGTGGAAGAGAACACACATAACGTTTAGAGTTTGATCCTGGCTCAGGACGAACGCTGGCGGTGCGCCTAATGCATGCAAGTCGAACGGGCAAAGGGGCTTCGGCCCCGGAGCTAGTGGCAGACGGCTGAGTAACACGTAAGTGATCTGCCCCGGAGCGGGGGATAATCCGGAGAAATTCGGTCTAATACCCCGTACGTTCATATGGTCAAGGCTATATGAAGAAAGGTTTCGACCGCTCTGGGAGGAGCTTGCGGCCTATCAGGTAGTTGGCGGGGTAATAGCCCACCAAGCCGAAGACGGGTAACCGATGTGAGAGCATGATCGGTCAGAGGGGGACTGAGACACGGCCCCCACTCCTACGGGAGGCAGCAGCAGGGAATCTTGCGCAATGGGCGAAAGCCTGACGCAGCGACACCGCGTGGGGGAAGAAGGCCTTAGGGTTGTAAACCCCTTTTCTGGGGGAAGAGATAGGACGGTACCTCAGGAATAAGCATCGGCTAACTACGTGCCAGCAGCCGCGGTAATACGTAGGATGCAAGCGTTGTCCGGATTTACTGGGCGTAAAGGGTGTGTAGGCGGCATGTTAAGTCTCATGTGAAATCTCCCGGCTCAACTGGGAGCGGTCATGGGAAACTGGCAAGCTTGAGGGCAGCAGAGGAAAGCGGAATTCCGGGAGTAGTGGTGGAATGCGTAGATACCCGGAGGAACACCAGAGGCGAAGGCGGCTTTCTGGGCTGTGCCTGACGCTGAGACACGAAAGCGTGGGGAGCAAACCGGATTAGATACCCGGGTAGTCCACGCCCTAAACGATGGATACTAGATATGGGGGGTATCGACCCCTCCCGTGTCGGAGTTAACGCGATAAGTATCCCGCCTGGGGAGTACGGCCGCAAGGCTAAAACTCAAAGGAATTGACGGGTCCCCGCACAAGCGGCGGAGCGTGTGGTTTAATTCGATGATAAGCGAAGAACCTTACCTGGGCTTGACATGCACTTGACAGCCCGTGAAAGCGGGTCTTCTTTCGAGACAAGTGCACAGATGTTGCATGGCTGTCGTCAGCTCGTGCCGTGAGGTGTTGGGTTAAGTCCCGCAACGAGCGCAACCCTCGTCGTTAGTTACTATGTCTAGCGAGACTGCTCCTAAAAGGGGAGAGGAAGGTGGGGACGAGGTCAAGTCGGCACGGCTCTTACGCCCAGG
Organism: Dehalococcoidia bacterium; assembly: GCA_965222145.1. GTDB lineage: Bacteria > Chloroflexota > Dehalococcoidia > Lucifugimonadales > JADFKI01 > Bin90. Next base: position 1,818,224 of record CBDCTG010000001.1, read on the forward strand.
GCTACACACACGCTACAATGGTCGGAACAGAGGGTCGCGATGGCGCGAGCCGGAGCTAATCCCAAAAATCCGGCCCCAGTTGGAATTGCAGGCTGAAACTCGCCTGCATGAACGCGGAGTCGCTAGTAATCGCAGGTCAGCACACTGCGGTGAATACGTTCCCGGGGATTGTACACACCGCCCGTCACGTCATGGAAGTCGGTAACACTTGAAGTCGCTGGGCTAACCGCAAGGAGGCAGGCGCCGAGGGTGGGACTGGTAACTGGGACGAAGTCGTAACAAGGTAGCTGTACCGGAAGGTGCGGCTGGATCACCTCCTTTCTAGGGAGTATTCCTTCCCTGTCGGTTCAGGCCAACGGGAACGGAACATCCTAGGTCGGTCAGTAGACGGGGTGAAATGGACGGAGAGTTGAGTCGGATCTCAGGCAACTGAGAGGAGCTCCTCGAAAACCCGGATCACCTCCCTAAGACAACCTACTGCACATTTAGATGCAAACACAAACTTTTGCTAAACTTTTTGTTCCCTTCCACTATCCAGCGGTTAAGGTGCTCTTGCGAGAGCGCAAAGTGGGGCCGGTTTCAACAGTAACCAGCCCTATTATTTTGTCCGCGCCGTTTGCCAACCTGACGGCCGACGACACCCACCCGGTTCCTCGTGGGGCTGTAGCTCATCTGGGAGAGCGCCTGCTTTGCAAGCAGGAGGTAAGGGGTTCGAGTCCCCTCAGCTCCACCACTTCCAAGCAATACGCATCGTATTCACAGCATCGTCATTTATGATATGTCGGCTCAGCTATGGGATTATTCTCTGGCAAGGGAATGGAGTAAACCTAATGAACAATTCTCCCAACCCTAAAGATATTATCGCCGCACTAAAGCAATCTGGATATTTGATGGAACAGCAGGTTGCTACACAATTGCAAGCCCTAGCAGCCCGTCCGAGAAACGCGGTAGTTGAGTGATTTGGATGTATAATAAGCTCAATTCAGTAGAGTGGAGCCTGCGATGAGCAAGACCTACCGTGCCTATGATCCAGACCAGCAGATGCTGTTGCCTGCTGCAATGCGGGAGTGGTTGCCGGATGACCATCTGGCGTACTTTATCTCAGACGTCGTGGACGAATTGGAGTTGTCTGAGATCACTGCCCGCTACGAGCGTGAGAGCAGAGGTGGGCCACCATATCATCCACGGATGATGGTCAAGGTGCTGCTCTACGGCTACTGCGTCGGGGTGGCGTCCTCACGGCGGATTGCCCAGCGGCTGCACGAGGACATAGCGTTCCGGGTGTTGGCGGCGAACAACATGCCGGATTTCCGCACCATCTCGGACTTTCGCAAGGACAATCTGGATGCGCTGTCAGGCCTGTTCTTGCGGGTATTGGCGTTGTGCGGGCAGGCGGGGCTGGTGAAACTGGGTCACGTGGCGTTGGACGGTACCAAGGTGAGGGCCAACGCATCCAGGCACAAGGCGATGAGTTACGGTCGGATGAAAGGGAAGGAAGCGCAGTTATCGGCGGAGGTGGAGGAGTTGCTGCGGCGTGCCCAGGAGGTTGATGACGAGGAGGACCTTCGGTACGGACAAGGTAAGCGCGGAGATGAGTTGCCGCAGGAGTTGGCCTTTCGGGAGGGGCGGTTGGAGAAGATACGGGAGGCGATGGCGGCGTTAGAAGCTGAAGCTCAGGCGGCGGCGGAGCAGGCCGAGGGCAAGGAGCATTCCGGGGTGCCCGACGACAAAGCCCAGCGCAACTTCACCGATCCTGAGTCGCGCATCATGCCGGCGCCGGGCGGGCGGGACTTTGTGCAAGCTTACAACTGTCAAGCGGTGGTGGACAGTGCCCATCAGGTGATCGTGGCGGCTCACGCCACCAACAGGACTTCGGACAAGCAGCAGGCGGTGGCGATGGTGGAGGAGGCGATCAGCAACGTCGGCGCAGTGCCCAAAGAGGTATCCGCCGACGCCGGTTACTACTCGGCGCAGGCGGTTGAAGGTCTCTACGGGCTGTGCGTGGACCCGTTCATCGCGCCGGAGCAGACCCGCCACGGCAGAGTGCCGCCGTCCGCGCCCCGGGGTCGCATACCCAGTCATCTGTCTACCAGGGATCGGATGCGCCGGAAGTTACAGACCAAACGAGGCCGGCAACGTTACGCCCTTCGGATGCAAACGGTGGAGCCGGTATTCGGCCAGATCAAGCAGGTCCGAGGCTTCCGCCAGTTCCTGCTACGGGGCCTGGAGAAGGTCAGCGGCGAGTGGTCGCTGATCTGCACCGGCCACAACCTGCTCAAACTGTTCCGATTTGGGGCAGACCAGCCTCGCGAAACACCGACCAACAACTTTGCGGGAAGTGTCCGCATCATCGCCGAGATGCTAAGCACAGTAAGGCGTACGAAGCTATTGCTCCGTCAGTGGCTGCACCCGACAAAAATGGTTGTCGCCGTCTGACCTCGTCTGCACCTAAGGGACGCTAAGTAATCCTCAGACGGGCTGCTAGCGGCAGCCCCGGGGTGAAGCGGGCGGCCTCCTTCTTCCAGTTATTAATCACCGACGTGGGGCAGATCAAGAGCACTGGCCTCCCGCCGTTGGCCTGCCAGTCATGTTGGATCAGCGCCAGGGTCTGGACCGTCTTGCCCAAGCCCATGTCGTCGGCCAGGCACGCCCCCAGGCCCAACCGCCTCAGAAACGACAGCCAAGAGTAACCACGGACCTGATAGGGGCGAAGCGTGCCGAAGAAGTCCTCGGGGGTGGGCAGTTCCTCGAATTCCGACTGGCCCTGCAGTTGTTCCAGCAACTCACCGATCCAGCCGTCAGCCTTGACGCCGTTGAAATCCGGTCCTTGCCGGTTTTCCCCGGCACCCAGCGCCATCCGGACAACATCGTGGAAAGTGGCCTCGTCCGTGCCCCGCTCTTTCCAGAAATCTATGGCCGCCTGGATCTCCGAGGCGTTCAATTCCACCCATTGGCCTCGAAACCTGACCAGCGGCGCTTTCAGTTGCGCCAGCGCTTCCAGTTCGTCCAAGGCGATCCTCTGGTCTCCCAGGGCCACTTCCCAATCGAACTTGACGATGGTCTCCAGGGACAGACCGCTACCCCCCTGCATCGTGGGACTCTTGGCGTTGGCCTGCACCGTAAGCCGTGCCTTGGTGCCCTTGCGAGTCCACCAGGCAGGCAGCATTACACCGTAGCCGGCCTGCTCGAGGGCGGCGGAATATTCGGTCAGGAATTCGTAGGCTTGCGCCGCGTCAAGGCCGTACCCGGCGAGTTTTCCCTGCTCCAGGCTGTCCGCCACAGGTGGGCAGATGCCGGAGGCCTGCCCAAGGGAGGTCAGCAGAAACTCCCGCACATTTGCGTCGATTCGCCCCAACGCGGAGAGTTGGCTACCTTTGGATTGCCAAGCTCCCTCGAGAGGAATGAGCAGGCTTGGGTCTTCATGGGTCTGCAATAAGTATCGGACGTACCACTGGTCACCTGAATTGCCCGCGTCTTCGCCCGTTGCGGCCCCGGTATCTTCAGGCTCCTCCAGACGGAAGCAGAGCCGGTAGGGGGAATTGGCCGAAACCGCAATGGGCCGCCGCCAATCGCGAACTTGTCCCACGAGTTCGAGGAGATCGCCCGCTTCTCCGTAGACGGCACCGTCCTTGGATTTCAATGCGTGAAGCCAGGAATCGTGTACACTGTCGAAGACGGGTTTGTTCCTGCGGTGGCGGGCGGTAGTGGCGGGCTGGTCTGTCAACGCTGTGCGAACCAGGTAGTCCAGCAGCATGGCCACAATTTGCCTGAGAACTGTAATTGCCGGTCTCTCGGGGGGCACGGCGTCGGCCTCGTCCGACAGGGACCGCGCCACCCCTGGCATGCGCCTGGCAAGATTGACGAGACGTTCCGCGTTCGTACCGGCAAAAACCGGGGACCAGCTGGCCCGGTGCCCGTTGTCGGCAGCGGTGAGGTTGGGGATAAACTGTTGCCGCGCTGTCATCGAGGCGGCAAGACGCAGCACTTGGGACCAATACGCCAGGTCCGCGCCAACGACAATGCCCTCCGCCAGCGTCCGCCTGCCTAGGGAGGCCGCCAGGAGTGCCACGGCCTCTGTCGCTGAAGGCGCGTAGCCCGACACGCCCCACGGAGCAAGCTTAACCTTGGCACGAGATTTGGGGGGATCGGCAATCATCGGGCTGGAAGGGACCGGGCTTGCTCCCCTGGTCGGCAACCAGGCCGTTACCTGGCACATCCTGCTTGCCGCCGGTTTGATGTGGAGTGCCGTTCGCTTCAACGCTTGGGCCAGTTCCTCAGCGCTGGTGCCGAACGGATAGGGGCATGCGCATGTCGGTTTCGACCCTTGCTCCCGCGGCAAAGGAGGCGTAACGCCATCTTCCCTAGGAGCCTCGCCCCAGAGGACCAGGACTCCGTCGCGTTCGCCCGCATGAAGGATGATCATCGCCAATCTTCTCCCCGCTCCGCTCCTCTGCGACTAGTCCTCAATCGCGAGCTCCACAATTGCCACTGAGAAGACGGGAAGCCTCTCTCCCCAGCTGAGCGCGATCATTTCCGGGGTCAATCCTGAGGGCCTCGTCGTGATTTACTATTGCCGACTCGTAGTCTCCGATCATCGCATAGGCCAGACCCCTGCCGTTGTATGCGGCGGCGCATTCCCAGTCTAAGCCGATGGCCGTGGTAAAACTTTCGATCGCCATATCGTAGTCTCCCCGGCTTGCGTATGCCAGCGCTCTCCCCACGTAGTAGTCGGCGATGTTCGAGTCGAGCCTGATTGCCACCGTGAAGCAGCTGATTGAGGCGCCATTTCGCCCGGCCGCAAGATGCCTGCGTCCCTGGTCTTCCTGCGCATCGGCTCTCGCCTGCCTGCCTAGCTTCCCACCACCAAAACTATACTCATTCATTGATTTAGATACACCTTTCAAAGTTCCACTCTCACCGACTGCAGGTCGCAGGCCAGCCTCAAGGGTTACATTTTCTTACCGCCAATCCACCGAAAGGATGAGTGTATTGGGATGCCAACCCTCCTGAGCAAGGACGAGCCAGCACAAACATCCGTCGCTCCCGGTTCACCCCGCTGCCGCCGCCTCAGCAGTTAGTCGTCTCTCTTCCCGCACCGCCGGGTCGTCGGGTTGGAGACGGATGATTTCGTCGTAGTCCCGTACCGCCTTGTCCAGTTGGCCCAGCTCCCGGTGCAAACCTGCCCGGTTGCGCCGGGACGTGACGTCGTTCGGGTCGAGGGCGATGGCCCGCCCGAAGTCCTCCACCGCCTTATGACGCGCGCCCAGTTCGGCGTAGGCGTATCCTCTCGCATGATACGCCGCCGGGTCTTCTGGCGTAAGTTCGACGAGCCGGTCGAAGTCCCGGATGGCATCTCCGTGCTCCCCCAGCAGGGTGTGGACGAATCCCCGCGCCAGGTACGCTCCCACGTTGTCCGAGTCCATTTCGATTATGGCGCTGAAGTCTCCCTTGGCCTCCTCGTACCGGCCCAGGCGCATACGGGACGTGCCGCGGCTGTAGAGTACGCGGGTGTCGCTGGGGTCCAGTGCAATGACCTTGGTGTAGTCCTCCATCGCCAGTTCGTACTCCTCCAGGCTGATGTATTTCAGACCCCTGGCCGCCAGGGTTTCGATATCGTCCGGGGCCAACTCCAATGTCCGATCCAAGGCCTCCATCGCTTCGTCGTAACGACCTAGGTTGCCCAGGGCGACGCCCCGCCCTCGCAGCGAGCTGGCGTTGTCGGGGTCCAGGCCGATGACGGCGTCGAAGTCGTCGAGGGCGTCTTGGAATTGTTCCAGGTTGATCTTCGTGATGCCCCGGGCAAGGCGGGCCAAGCCATAATTCTCTTCCAGTTCCACAGAGAGGTCAAAGTCGCAGGTGGGCTGGTCCATCTCACCCAGGCCGCGGCAGGCCATCCCTCGGTGGTATTAAGCAACCGCAAGGTCCGGCTCCAATTCCAGCACCCGGCTCAGGTCCTCCACCGCCAGGAGGGGCTCTCCCGTCTCGCCGTAGGTCAACCCTCGGTCGTAGTAGGCGTCGGCATCGTCGGGGGACAGGATGATCGCCACCTCGAAGTCGCTGGCCGCCTCGGCCAGGTTGCCCAGCTGAGCCTTGCACGCTCCCCGGCTGTAGTGCGCCACGGCATCGCCGGGGGCCAGGCGGATGGCGTCGTAGTAGTCCTGTGCGGCGCCAAGGTGGTCCCCCAGTTCGCCGTAGGCCAGTCCTCTGAGGGCCAGGGATTCGGTGTCGTCAGGGTCCGCCTCGATCTTCCCTGTCAAGTGCTCGATTATCTGCCGAAGACCCTCGCCGCCCACGGCGTCCATCATCCGGCGGAACTCGCGGTTGTCCCCCGATGGCTCCCCCAGTTCCATCCCGCCGTGTTCCCAGTCCATGGTGCTCCTCCCGTACGTCTTTGGTATCCTGATACCCGTCAGATTCCTTGTTGCGGTTGCGGGAATATTTTCGTTCACTGGTGAAGAATGCCATTTGCGGAGATGCATGGCTTGAAGGTCTGTCACCAGTCGCTGCCGGAATTCGTGAAGCCACGTTCGGTCAGCCTGCGTTTCAGTTCCTCCCGCATGCAGTGCTGCCATTCCTCTGACAGTCTTGATCTATAAAATTCAGCTAGGGACGCTCTGAACAAGTAGGCGTTATTATGGCATAGTGAGGAGGACCGGGCAAACATATGTAGAGGAAGGGAATCCGATGGGCCAGACCACATTTGCCGACTTGGAATACCGGGGAAAGAAGCGCAAGACCCGCCGTGAGCTTTTTCTGGAGCGGATGGACGTCCTGATTCCCTGGCAGAAGCTGAAGGACCGGATACGGCCCTTCTACCCCAAGGCAGGCAAGGGCCGCCATCCGAGCTTGTGTCAATTGTTGTGGAAATTGCCTCCAGGTAGTCTAGCTCATCAGGCGGCGGCACCCTCCTGCGGGTGCAATCCGTGTGCAGTCTCACTCCACCAATGCTACTCACACCGAAATGCTAGAATCGCACAAGGACACCAATGTAGTTTTTCAACGTCCAACCTGACCGCAGAGAGGAAACATCTTGGCTAGAAACAACGATTTAATTATCCGACTGAATGTTGACAAGTTCTTTGACGCTTTCGAAGTTGCCTATTCGCAGGCCTACCTGCGGATTAGTCATTCCATCTTTGACAGGGATGATACTGACAAGCACCATGACTTGGCGGTGTCAATCGCCCTAGTCGTAACGGAGCATAGCTTGGACATTACCAATCCCCTCAACGACCATTGAGCGCGAACCAGTTGTATCTCATCCGGATGCTGTCCCGACGCCACACGGTAAGAATTGAGGCAGTAGGGGTGCCCAGCGGGTCTTGATATTTGGCGTATGCTCGTAGCACCAGCGGCAGATGCCGTTCACCGGAGGCTCTCCCCACCTGGCCGTGCGGTTCACGAGGCGTCTGGGATGCTCTGCCGGCTACCGCGGTGGTCAAGCACCAGGCCCGGATCTGGCGCTGTCTGATGGAGTGTGCATGGTCTGCTTTTGTTGCCGAAACTGCCTGTGATTGTCCGGCGAAACTAATAAAGTGAGGAGGGCCGGGACCGGTACATTGTACCACGGAACGCCTGTAACACCGCGAAAAACGGATGTGCAGTGGTATTGCCGCTATTGAAATAATCACTCTCCGGCGATTCTTGCGGGGCGCATTTGCTCTGACAGCGTGCCTGGTACCGAAATCACTGAGTTTTCACGCGAAAACGAGGCCTCGAGCTAACAGTTCGCGAAATGCACCTCAGGATTGAATGCCCCCTTCCGTATTTGGTTCGGACAGAATAAACTAACTGCCAGGAGAGTTCCCCTTTCTATGAGGTAGTTCAATGGCATGACCGATGGAAACCCAGATGATTATCTCCTGCCTGCAGTGCGATTGGTCGGTTGAAGTGGGTGAACACATCCGTCCAGGCGTCATCCACGTTCCTTGAGGCCGCGCACGCCCATGTGGAGCAACATGAGCAACACGCCATCGAGGTCGTGCAGTGGCTGAGGTTGTACAGTGAGAAATGTGTCGAACGGGCGCCACCGCCTCAAGACACGCGAGATGCAGCTGCCCGGCGCGACGCCGGCATGCAGACCTGCTTCCTGGACAGGACGCGCCGTCAGGGTCATAGAGTAGAACCACTAGCGAAACAGCGAATGTAAGGAGCTGACGATGACCGGATACTGCCTGAAGTGCAGAGATAGCCGAAAGATGCAGGAGGCCGAGCAGGTCACGATGAAGAACGGCCGGCCGGCGACCCGCGGCAAGTGTGGCGAGTGTGGGGCCGGGATGTATAAGATAGGGAAAGCCTCATGAGTCTCGGCCAAGCTCAATAGAGACTCGATTATGAAGCGCCAAATACCTCGGCGTCACAAACTACATGGACTGCTGGCAGCGGGGATATTGCTTCTCCTTCTATGAGAATTGGAAAGACCGCAAACCGCGCGGGATGTGGCTGTGCAGTGATTGCATCGACAGGCGCCCGGTTCCACCGCGATGAAGGAACTCGAGATGGTAATGGAAGTGTGAGAGACGACTTGGGCCGTCGCCGCGTGCAATCCGGGGCGCACAGATGTGATCCAAGAAAACTCTCGCATCTGTTGCACCGGGCAGGCTACCGAAAGACGCACGCCACCTTGGCCCCATCAGTAGAGGAGTAGAGCGTCAATTTGGAACATCCTGCTTCCGACTCGGGGCAACTACTGTCGCAATCTCCACCGCCTTCTCCTCATTCTGCGATGTATAATGCAGTACGTTGAGAACCATCGGGCGCACTGGGATAGCAGACAGTCGCACTGGAGGGAATATGCCGAAAGCCGAGTCGGTAACTCGCCACGATTTCTTCATCAACGCCGCCGCGCGTGAGACAGGTCTCACTCACCAGTTCTGGTATCAAGCCTACCTCCGGTTCCTGAGGGATGCGGAGAGTGCCTCGAGCACGCCGGGATTCGAAATGTACGACAACGCTCGCATCGTCCGGATTCCGTTCCACCACAAGCACATTGATGTGCTTGTGCGGTGTCAGCCTGAGCCACGGGAGTATAGGATAATACGTCCTACGGCGCTCCCGGCTGGGGATTAGCGGGCAAGCACTTCAGTTACCCAAGTCGTACAGGCATCTTGGTGTAAGCCGTACCGTGTTGGGAGAAGCCGCCTCATTGGATGCCGGCCAGCGGTGGTAGTGGGTACGGCAACCCTTTCAATTTGACTGCAACCTCTCATCATCCTTCTCACCTGTGATAAAACCGGGATGAGCAAGGAGGAGTTCATGACCACAAGAGCCGCGACTTCCATAGTCTATCCCGAAACGGACGGAACGCCATTGCCTGACGGAGAGTACCAAGCGCCTCTGTACTGCAGAATCGTCCGTGACCTTGAAGCTCACTTTAGCAACGTGCCTTGCTCAAGAGTCAACGGAGACACGTTCATCTACTATGTCGAGGGCGACCCTCGCCGTTCAGTCTCTCCCGACTGCTACGGAGTCTTCGGCCTTTCTGAACCAGCTATTCATTCGCTGTCGCTGAAGGGAAACAACACCTATCTGCTGTGGGAAGTTGGCAAGCCGCCTGATTTCATACTGGAGATAGGGTCTCGGAGCACGGCGAGGTCTGACCTGGGAAGCATGCGTGATCTGTACGCTGAGCTGGGTGTGGGTGAGTACTGACGGTATGACGCTACGGGTGGAGAGTTCTACGGCGAGGCGCTGGTGGGAGCAGTTGGCGGACGGGGAGTATCGTCGGATGGAGATGCAAGAGGAGGAGGATGGCCGTGTGTGGGGACAGAGTGAGGTATTGAATTTGGGTCTGTGGTGGGAAGACGGAGAATTGCGCTTCTGGGACCCTGTGAAGGGTGACTGGCTATTGAGCCACGATGAAGAACAGGGAAGACGTCTGGCGGCTGAAAGTCGTGCCGATGAGGAACGGGCTGCTCGTATAGCCGCCGAGGCTCGCACTGAGGAAGAGCGATCCGGTCGCGTGGCAGTGGAGGCACGTCTCGCGGAGCTTGAGACTGAGCTTCGACCCATACGCGGCGAATCGGAGCCTTCCCTCCCTGTCCATCGTCAGCCGGACACGTTCCTTCGTCCGCAAAAGAGCCCCTTGAAGCCAATGCAATGAAAACGGCAATCTGCTGCAAGGCGCGTCGAATCAATCGAAGCACTACGGCGATCCCGGGATGCGCACGCTCAAACCCTCTCAGGTGGTATAATGGCGACAGTCGGCAATCGCTCAACTCATACAGGCTCGGAGACGTCCGCTATGACCAGCAAGGCGACTGCATTCTCTCTTAAAAGGGACGAGCTGGAATGCTTCCCAGACTATCCCCCGCGAGACGACATGCAAAACTGGCTCTATCTCTATGACACCTCTGTTATAACTTCACTTGCCATCCACTATGCCGACGAGCCGAACGTCACGGTCGCAAGCGAGGTTCCAGTGGGGCCTAGCCTGCCCGTGCGTAATAACGCTCGGATACCTGACCTGCTAGTTGTACGCGACGGCGACCGAGAGCTGATAGAGGAACAGAGGGGATACGCGATAGACGGGCAGGGCAAGGCACCGGCCTTCGTGCTCGAGGTGGCGTCACCGACGACTGGGAGAGTGGACTACACGGACAAGCGTGAGGACTACGAGCGATTTGGTGTGGGGGAATACTGGCGCTTCGACCCGAGCGGCGGAGAGTACCACGATGCTGCGCTTGCCGGAGACCGGCTGGTGGTCGGGGAGTATGAGCCGATAACGATACAGTGTAAACGGCGGAGAGATAATGTGTCTGTCTCATAAGTAAGCTGCAAATCGGGGTAGGAACTGATCGATGAAGTATTGAGTTGACGATTGGTGCCAGAGGCGTAGTGCCATCAGTATTTTACGAGTGGGAACTGCCTGATCGGGATGATGGCGTTCCGAAGTGTGAGATGCGAGGCGTCGCCTCTTATTCGCTCTCAGATGAAGGCCGGGCGGGCCGCAGTTCTGATACGCCACACCCGCCAGAGAGTCCGTAGATTGGAGGCTGTGGCAAGCAGGCTCCATTCGGCCTTCACGTTGGCAATGCCCCGCAGTCTGAACTGCCGCGCACCGAGTTGGTTCTTGATGATGGCGAAGAGCGGCTCTATCAGCGGCAGCCGACGCAGATACGCCTGCTTCGCTTCATCGGTAGCCATCCAGTTCCTGTGACGACGCAGCGCCACGTCGTATGGTCCAATCTCCAGAGTACGTCCGACCGAAGCGTTCCTGGTGCAAACTCCAAAGGCTGGACATTCCCGGCACACCGACGCTGAGGCTACCCGATACTTTCGCACTTTCTTTCTCTTGTTGTTCAGACCCGCTAAGGCAAGGGCCTGTCCATGAGGACATGTGTAGCTGTCGGTATCCTCATCATATCTGAACTGGTCCTTGTGGTACGGATGGTTCGTTGGCCTGGCCATGTCCGGCATCACCACCTGCTGGCCTCTTCGGTGCAATTCCGCCACGTGCTTGCCGGCGAAGTAGCCGGCGTCGGCCAGTGTCATCGGCACCCTTACCCCGGTCACCTCTTCAGCCTGCTTCGTCATCACGGTCAGACGACCGGTGTCATTGGGCTCGTCCACTACGTCCGAGGCGGTGACCAACATCCCGGTAACTCCCTCATCGGTGGCGACAGGCGATACCATTGCCTGGGCATTGTAGCTTGGCGCAATCCCCTGACGAGTCCGAATCAACCTGGCGTCCTTGTCGGTCAGGTTGATTCGCGTCGGACGCTTGTATCGATTGGGACGCTCCATACCCGGCAGGTCCTTCATTGCCTGTCTGACACGCTGGCGCAGCGCTTTCTGCTCTGCCAGCTTCTCGGGAAGACGAGGCACAACTCCGTCCTCTCCGCCTTCGTTCTGAGCCTCCAGGGACTCTATGGCACACTCCACCCGATCAAGTAACTTCTGCAATCGCTTGGCGTCATAGGTCTGTATCGGCGCTGCGTTGGCTGTAACCTTCGTTCCATCCACCGCCTGTACCGCCAGGTCCACCAACTCCATCGCCACCGCCGTTCGCACCGTGCGCTTGAACAGTTCTCTCATACTCTGGCGATGTATCCGGTAGAACCGCCACAGGGTGTTGTGGTCGGGATGCTGCCATCCTGTCAACCAGAGGTAGGGTATCTGATCCCGGCAAGCTGCGCCTCCAGCTTGCGGCAGGAGCGCACGTTGGTCATGAAGCCGTACAGCCACACGCTCAGCAATGCACGTGGATGGTAGGCCGGCGCTCCCAGTGGTTCTCCATCCGGCTGCACACCCAGTTCTGTCCAGTCCTCCCTGTCCAGCGCATCCACGAACTCGGCCACGAATCGAGCAGGATGGTCCAGAGGAACCAGCTCGTCAAGAGTCGGCGGCAATAGCCAGGCCTGCTCTCGGTTCATCTCTCGAAGAGGCATCTGAAATCCTCCCGGTCCCAAGTCTCCCGACATTCTACACCCTGGCAATCATCCGGACTTATGAGACAGACACGATAATGTACCTCGAAGGCGGCTCGACAGCCTGAACGTGGTGTCGTTGTGCAGCGATAATGTCCGCTTAAGTGCTAAGGGAAAAGGGATTATCCCATACATGTCAAAGATACAATGTCCTCCCCGTAACTTGCTATGTTACCAGACTACGATTTGGTCGACGTCAGTCGAGATGGCGACATGCGTGGGCTCTCGGCGTTCATGTACTTTTTCACGGTGTCTCTGTGTATACCCAGCTCCCGGGCGATCCCACGAATGGACAGACCCTTGCGCTTTGCCTTCTGCACCGCTTTCCACCTGGCCGTCTGTAGCGGCGTGGGCTTCCTGCGCCGTGGACCCACAGTTTTGCGAACTCGTCCCGTGCCGTTGCGACCGGAGGTGGCGGCGGGATGCTCGGCATCGTGGTTGGCATCCAGAGTCGCCAGTTTGGCCGCCCATTTAGTACCCAGACCGTTGGTGGGCTGATTGATAATGGGTGAGTGTGTGGTTCTCCTGGCGAAGCCCCGAAGGACACTCGGACGTGGTGGCGCTTCCTGAGATGGGATGTCGCACCCCTCGTGCTGCACTGCCAGCCGTCCGTCTAGTCCTTCAAGCACATTCACGGCTGCCCCGGCGTAGCTCGGCCTGTCCGTGCAGGGCAGCAGTTGCAGGGTGCGCCAGCGGTATCTGACCGTGTTGTCCCTGGCGACTCTGCGCCGGTACTTGAAGCACAGAACACGATCCAGACGCACCCCTTCGTCCACAGCGCGATAGGCGACTTCCGACTCCCGCGCAGGCACCTTGAAGCGGCCGTTGAAGCGTGGAAGGAAGCCCTCCAGCACGCGGTTCGCATCGGCGATGGTGGTCGCGCCCGCAAGGCGCAGCTCCGTAACGAGCCTGTCCTGGAACGTTCCCGCGGCGCGTTCTACACGACCCTTGGCCTGAGGTGATTGAGCGAATATCAGCTGTACGCCAAGCTCGTCCATCGCACGACTGAACTGGGTTGGAGCACCGGCAGCTTCCGACGGTGGAGTGTACTTGAATACGGCATGCCGATCTGAATAGAGCGCGATCGGTATGCCGCAGCGCCTTATTAGTCCATCGAGGAGCGAGAAGTAGCTGTGGGTGTTCTCCAGCTCACAGAACAGGGAGTTGACAACGATCCCGGTGGCGTCGTCAATCGCCAGCAGCAATGTGAACTGCGGTCCGTCTTTCCCAAGCCATCTGTGGTAGTTGCCGTCTACCTGTATCAGCATACCCTCACGCGGCATACGCTGCCGCCGAACCCGGTGTTTCGGTGGCCGACGTCTGCGTGGGCTGTTCACTCCGGCATTAGTCAGTATCCTGCGTAACGTGTCGCGACCGATGTCTATACCCTCTCGCTCCCTCAGCAACTCGCTCAGGTGCGTGTGGTTGACTCCGGCGTATCTGGTCCGAGCCAGACGTACTGCTTCGATCGCCAGTGTGCTCGGTGTAGCATTGGCAGGGCTGCGACCTCTGTTGCCGTGAGCTATTGCGGCTGCTCCCTTCTCCCTGTATGCCGCCAGTATGCGCCTGGTATGGCGTGCGCTCAGTCCCATCAGTATCGCTGCCTGCTCCGTCGTCATATATCCAGCCAGTAAGTTGTTGAGTACCTGAAGTCTTGCCTGCTCTTGCTGCGTCAATCTCACATGCTCCATCATGTGGACATTTTCGCTCAGCAGTTAGCATGGACGGAATCGCTGAGCAACAACAGTCATTGCCCCGCCATTGACAGATACAGGTGTTGGGCGAAGGTCGTCTTCGAGGATACAGTGAGGCGTTGGGTCTGTACGTGTGCTGGGAGGAAGGGCTGCTGCGGTTCTTCGACCCTGTTGGGGAGAGCTACCTTCGGTCGCATGAGGAAGATGTGGGTCGCGTTGAGACTGCCGAGGTTCGAGCGGAAGAGGAGCGAACTGGTCGCATGGCGGCGGAGACTCGCGCAGTAACCGCAGAGTCAAGAGTGGTGGAGCTGGAAGCGGAGCTGCGGCGACTTCGCGGCGAGTAACGGTGTTAACAACCTGGCGTTTCCATTGGCGCTTGCGACGTCCTTTCGGTCGGCGCGCCGTCTGAGTTTCCCCTGAAAACCGTGTGCAAGGAAATACAGCAATTTATTGCATCAGGGGATGCTCACAAAGTCTTGGCTTATGTTAGCGGACATCGGTTAAGAGCCAATGCAAGAGTGGTCCTCTGTCGGGATAATCGTATGTCGTGGTCTTTCTGGCAGGACCTATGAAAGTTCTGAAATCCTGCAAGAGAAGGAGCCATTCGATATTCTCAACTTGTGTTGGCTTTGCAAATATAGGCGGGGCATCAAGCGCGTGGATCCCTGCCCTGCCTACACGAGGGTGACGTTCCTGCGCAGGAATGACGATTCAAATACCAACACCCACTGCGAATATACGATTTGCCCCGCGTGAATGCTACTGACCATAATTCGTCTACCCGGTTTCGCCATTGCCTGAAGAGGCGTTCGGCTCTACATTCTCTTGAGCCGTTCTTATCCATTGCCTTTCTCTGCTCGCGTTCTTGTGTCCTCTTATTTGTCCTCGTATTCGGGATCTAAGTATGATTTTATTGAAGACTTCGTTGGCTTCCTGCCTGCGTCCCATTTTCTTCAGCAACAGGGCGTATCGACAGCTTGCTTCCTCACCGGGGTAATAATCCGTGACTTCCTTGTATTCCCTCAAAGCGTTCCAATCTTCACCCATATTATCCAGAGTACGCGCAAACAGCAGGTGTCCCTCTGCATGTCTGAAATCAGGGTGGACCTCGCGCAGCCTGACAAAAATGTCCTTGGCGTCAGGGTATCGTTCATAGAGATAATTTGCATTAGCCAGCTCAAGCATCAGTTGAGGGTCGTCTTTGTAGTTGCCTTTCAAACAACTGTTGTAGAGTCCGATAGCTTCCTGGTACTCTCCCGCGTTCACGCACTCCCGCGCCAACAATTGCCTGTTCTCCACGCTGTCCAGGAGGGCAAGTCGCTCCCTGAGTTTCGTCATGTTGTCAGAGGGCGCAATCATCCCCGCTATTCGTGAAGCAGCCCTGCGACCTGTTGAGTTGTATCGAATTTCCGGCAGCACTTCCGTCAGGACATAAATCACGCTCCCAATGATGGGTACGAGGATAATCAGGTACATCCAGCGTTCCCTGCCTGTCCTGTACGCATGTACGGCAAGAGAAGCCTGAACAAGAAAACTCAAGGCTAGAAGAGCTATGTGCATAAGACTTATACCTTTGCTGAAAGCCATCTCATCATAGATAAGTCAAGGCGCTTTCTGAAATGCTTGCTCTTCATATTATGTCATTACGAGCCTCTTCCCGACATTCCCGCAAAAGTTGGGTATTCTCAGCGTATGTATAATACAAATCAGCGCGCTCGCCAACCTTGTGGATTCCTGCTCTTGCCTGCTTACGCAGAGATGTCATTCTTCCGCAAACGACGATTTTATTACCAACACACGCTGAGAATACCAACTATCCCTTCGTCCATAAAGTCGCCAGGCCATGATATGGAACAAACCGGACTCAGACGGCGTTATATGCATGAGCAAGCATTCGTATGCTCAGAATTCAAGAAACGGAAGGAACAGGGAGGAATTCGATGAGAAGAACTGTGCCAATCCTGATAGCGGTGGCAGCTGTACTCGCCACATTGGCGCTAGTATCGCTGGACAGGAGCGCAGCGGCGGTATCGCAGGGCGAGGTGATGAACGCCGGCGAACAGGGCGTCCCGGCAGCCTACGGCAGCGATGGAACAGGCATATGGGTGTCAGGCCAGGGCTCGATTTCCGTTGCGCCTGATCTAGCCAACCTGGACTTTGGTGTGGAGACCAGAGCGGCAAACGTGTCCGAGGCAAACAGCCAGGCATCGGAAGCGATGGACGCCATAATCGAAGCGCTCGAGGCGAGGGGCGTTAAGGACGAGGATATTCAGACGAGCCGATTCAGCGTCTATCCCCGTTACAACTACGTGGAAGAAGAGATGGACGGAGTTCGCACCAGCAGGGAGGTTCTGACGGGCTACCGCGTCAGGAACAACGCGACGGTAAAGCTGCGCGACCTCGACACTATCGGGGAGGTAATTGAAGATGTGGTGACGGCTGGCGGTGACGATGTCCGGATAAACGGCATCAATTTCACTTTGGAAGATCCAAAGCCGAAAATGGTCGAGCTGCGTGAGATGGCTGTCGCAGACGCCAGGGCGAAGGCCGAGCATCTGGCTGAGTTGTCCGATGTTAAGGTAGGTCGTCTGATATACATAAGTGAGGGTGCTACCGGGCCATCAGTCGGGGGCCTCGACGGTTACAGATGGGAACTGGCCGCAATCTCCGACTCTGCGATTCTGAGCCGATCCAGCGTCAGCGGTGGCGAGGTTACGCTCACGCTCGGGGTGCAGGCAGGCTTCGCGATCTACTAGTACCAAGTCCGCCTGATATTGGCACAAGTATAAGAAATGGTTAAATTCGGACGCATCTTACAGCGAGGATGTAGCCGAATATGACCGCAAGCAAGTACAGAGTGGAGTTGACCGAGTCCCAGAAGCGCCGACTGAGTGAAGTCGCCCACCGTGGCTAATCGCCGGCGCGCACGGTAAAGCGAGCGCTGGTGCTGCTCAAAGCCGACGAAGGCCAGATTGATAACCGAATAGCCGATGCGCTGTCGATAAGCAGGCGCACAGTCGTCAGGATACGCAAGCGCTTCTGCGAGGAGGGGCTTGAGAGCGCGTTGATCGAGCGAGTGCGTCCCGGTCTGTAAACGGCGGAGCGATAATGTCCCTCGAAGGCGGCTCGACAGCCTGATCGTGGCGGTCGAAAACCGTACCGTCTGCCACCTTCCGATAGAGTCTATCGAGACTCTGATGGAAGGTGACAAGGATGTACATCGTGGACATGTATTTTCGCGTGCGCAGGGCGTGCCTGGTGGAGGGGATGAGCATCAGGGAAGCGTCCCGGGTGTTCGGGCTGCACCGAGACACCGTGCGCAAGATGCTCTCGCACCCCGTGCCACCGGGATACCGCAGGAAGCGCCCTCCCCATCGCCCCAAGCTCGAGCCTTACACGGGCGTCATAGACGGCATACTCGAAGATGATCTGAGCGCGCCGAAGAAGCAGCGCCACACAGCAAAGCGCATCTTCGATCGGCTGAAGAAGGAGCACGGGTTCGATGGCGGCTACACCATAGTCAAGGACTACGTTAGGGAGCGCCGGCGTGTGGTGCGTGAGATGTTCGTGCCGCTGGAACACCCACCGGGCCACGCGCAGTGCGACTTCGGTCAGGCGTGGGTGTTCATGGGGGGCAAGAAGCGCAGGGTCCACTACTTCGTGATGTCGCTGCCTCACAGCGACGGCATATTCATAAAGGCATATCCTGGGGAGACCACCGAAGCGTTCTGCGACGGTCACGTGTCGGCGTTCGCCTTCCTGGGTGGAGTGCCGCAGAGCATCCTGTACGACAACTCGAAGATTGCCGTCGCGAAGATACTGGGCGGAGGACGTCGCAAGCGCACGAGAGCGTTCACGGAGCTTCAGTCGCACTACCTGTTCAGCGACAGGTTCGGCAGAGTTGGCAAGGGCAACGACAAGGGGAGTGTCGAGGGCATGGTGGGATACGGCAGAAGGAACTTCCTGGTGCCGATCCCGAGGGCGGACAGCTTCGATGAGCTCAACGCGCACCTGGAGAGTGAGTGCCTGGAGCGTATGGACGCAAGGCTCAGGGGGCACACCGAGACGATAGGCGAGCGTATGGAGCGTGACCTCGGGGCGCTGCTGCCCCTGCCCGCGGTTCCCTACGACGCGAGCGACAAGCACGCCACCCGCGTGAGCTCGCAGTCACTGGTGCGCTACCGCACCAACGACTACTCGGTGCCCGTTGCATTCGGACACAGGGACGTACTTGTGAGAGGCTACGTCGATGAGGTCGTCATAAGCTGCGGCACCGACGTGATAGCCCGGCACCGCAGGTCGTATGAACACGACGACTTCGTCTTCAACCCGCTGCACTACCTGGCGCTGCTGGAGCAGAAGACCGGCGCTCTGGACCAGGCGGCACCACTTGCCGGATGGGAGTTGCCAGAGGAGTACGGCAGGCTGCGGCGTCTTCAGGAGTCGAGGATGGGCAGGCCAGGCAAGCGAGAGTTCGTGCGGGTGCTCAGGCTGCTTGAGACCTTCCCCGCTGACGAGGTGCATGCCGCCGTGCAAGATGCCATAAGCAGAGGAGCGACCGGCTACGACGCTGTGAAGCACCTGCTGCTGTGCAGGATCGAGGGACGGCCGCCAAGACTCGATCTTGAGCTGCATCCCTACCTGCCAAACGTGAGCGTCAGCACGACATCGGCGCAGGACTACATGAAGCTGCTGAACGGGAGAGCATCGTGAGCGACAGATCGACACTGCTGCTGGAGCACCACCTGAAGGAGCTGAAGCTGCCGACCTTCCTGAGGGAGTACGGCAAGATCGCGGCGCAGTGCGCCTCAGAGGGAGTGGACTATCCGGACTACCTGCTCAGGCTGTCGGAACTGGAGCTCATAGACCGCCACCACCGCCTGGTGGCACGCAGGATCAAGGCAGCGCGCTTCCCGGCAGTCAAGAGCCTGGACGCCTTCGACTTCCCGGCCATACCGTCGGTGAACAGGCAGCTCGTGACGCAACTCGCGCGCTGCGAGTACATCGAGAGTCGTGAGAACGTCATCGCCATAGGCAACAGCGGAACCGGCAAGACGCACATCGCCCTGGGACTGGGACTCGCCGCCTGCCAGAAGGGACTGACGGTGGGCTTCACCACCGCATCGGCCCTGGTGAACGAGCTTATGGAGGCAAGGGACGAGATGAGGCTGCTGAACCTGCAGAAGAGGCTCGCCCGACTGAATCTGCTGATCATAGACGAGCTGGGCTTCGTGCCGCTGTCGAGGACCGGAGCGGAACTGCTCTTCGAGGTCTTCAGCCAGCGCTACGAGCGTGGCTCGATCCTCGTGACCACCAACCTGCCGTTCGACGAGTGGACAGAGATGTTCGGCTCGGAGAGGTTGACCGGCGCTCTGCTGGACAGGCTCACACACCACGTCCACATCATCGAGATGAACGGCGACAGTTACCGTCTCAGACAGAGCGGCAGACCTGCTTCAGAATAACCTTCGAGCCGCCGCTGAATACGTCTGCACCTGACATATTCCCTATTCCCTTAGCAGTTAGCACGGACATTTATGCTGCACAATGGCGCCAAGTGGTACAACTTCTCTCCGCCCCGGTGGTCCTTCATTGCCCCGCCCTTGACACCCGGTCAGAAGCGCAAGCTGGATGAGCGTGCCGAAGCGCACATTGTAGCCATAGCGTGCAGCGACCCTCCTGAGGGTCATACGCACTGGACGCTGAAGTTGCTTGCGGACAAGGCTGTGGAGTTGGGCTATGTAGAGAGCATAGCGAGGGAGACGGTGCGGCAGAGCTTGAAAAAACGAACTGCGGCCGTGGAAGAAGAGGGCGTGGTGCATCCCTGAACTGAGCGGGGAGTTCGTGGCTCGGATGGAGGATGTGCTTGACCTGTACAGCGAAGAGCGCGACCCGGAGCGACCTGTGGTCTGCTTCGATGAGACATCCAAGCAGTTGATAGCTAATACGAGGGAGTCTATCTGCGCTCAGGCAGGGAGAGTTCAGCGTTACGACTACGAGTACAGGCGCAACGGAACGCGCAACCTGTTCGTGTTCTGCGAGCCTAAACCCCAATCCACCGAGGGGGGCGTGTGAGAGGCCTCCTGAAGAAGCAAAAGGGTGCACCTCTGAATCTGAGATAATGGTTTTACAACACAAAACCTGTCACAGAAAAGGAGCACCCAACAGATGCTACCACGTAACCACCCTGACCGCATCCAAATCGCCTTCGACGATCCCCGCCTGGTAGCCAATGCCGGGCTGATCCTGCCGGTCACCCTGGCCGGGCGTCTGGGTCTGAGCCAACTCGTCGACAACCACGTTGACCTGGGCGACGCCCCGGGGCGGGCCAACACCGGGGACAAGATACTGACCCTGGTGGCGTCGGCTCTGGTCGGTGGCGACTGCATTGACGATGCCGACGTGTTGCGGGCGGGCAGGACCTCCTCGGTACTGGGTTGTGTGGTCAAGGCTCCATCCACGCTGGGGACATTCCTACGCAGTTTCCGCTGGGGACATGTGCGACAGTTGGACCGGGTGAGCCGAGAGTTTCTGGCGCGTGCCTGGGACGCCGGGGCAGGCCCCGAGGACTCGCCTCTGACGATCGACATAGACTCGACGGTCTGCGAGACCTATGGACTGGCAAAGGAGGGAGCGCGCCATCACAACTACACCGGCCAGCGGGGCTATCATCCGCTGCTGGCCGTTGCCTCAGGAACCGGCGACGTGCTGATGGCACGACTGCGCAAGGGCCGAGCCAACACCGCCCGGGGCGCAGCCAACTTCCTGCGGGAGACGGTGGCGCGAGTGCGCTACGCCGGAGCCACGGGAGCGCTCACGGTGCGGGCCGACAGCGGCTTCTATGCCCACACCATCGTTGCCGTCTGTCGCAAGATGGATGTCCGCTTCTCCATCACCGTCCGACAGCACCCCCGACTGCGCAATCTCATCGAGGCCATACCAGAGACGGACTGGACACCCATACCCTACTGGATGGACGGCACAGCCGATGTGGCCGAGACCATTTACACTCCCTTCGAGAGCAAGCCCGACGCCGCACCAGTGCGACTCATCGTCCGCAGAGTGAAGCCCACGCCCGGCTCTCAACTGGCGCTCTTCACCAACTACAGCTATCACGGTTTCATCACGGACCGAGAGGGCGACACCCTCCAACTGGAGGCCGACCATCGCCGCCACGCCGAGGTGGAGAACGCCATCCGCGACCTGAAGTACGGCGTAGGACTGAACCATCTGCCCTCAGGGCGCTTCGCAGCCAACGCCGCCTGGTTGGCCGTGCAGGTGATGGCTCACAATCTGGCTCGCTGGACCTCCCGCATCGGACTGGAAGAACGAGCCTCCACCACCAAGACCTTGCGCAGACGATTCTTCTCCCTCGCCGGACGGCTTACACGCTCGGCACGCCGTCTCACCCTGCATCTTCCCCAGCGCTGGCCCTGGGAAACACAGTTCGGCCGCGCTCTGGCCAGACTGCGAACCATTCCGTTACCGAGCTGACAGCTGACGGCAGCGGCGACGACTGCCCACCATACACTCCATAACCCATCTCATCCCCAGACTCGCGCCGGACCGGACCGTGAGTATCCCCTGCTGCTCACCGATTCGTCAACTTCACCCACAATCGCCACTGTGGGCCTCCATTGGCGTTCAACATCACGACCGGGGACCTTCAGAACGCTCCAGCGTCGGCATCATACCCGCACCGCCACCTTGCCGCGTCCTTCACCCACGCTCCGGCAGAGATACCATGACTCTTCGGTGGATTCGGGCTAAGGGTGGATGGAGACACGTGGAGGTAACGGAGCGGCGCACCGCGGTGGACTTTGCCGAGCAGATGATGTGGCTGGTGTATGAGGCTTATCCTGACGCCAAGGTGGTCAGGGTGGTGCTGGACAATCTGAATACTCATAAGCTCGGCTCTCTGTATGAGGCATACGAGCCTGTGGAGGCGCGGCGTATAGCGCGACGACTGGAGTTCCATCACACGCCCAAGCACGGGAGCTGGCTGAATATGGCGGAGATAGAGTTGAGTGTGTTCAGCAAGCAGTGTCTGAAGGGACGCCTTGGTGATGAGGAGACGCTCAGGCGGCATATAGGGGCGCTTGAGCGGGAGCGAAACGAAGCAGGAGCGACCATAAACTGGCGATTTCGCTCTCAGGATGCTCGCGTGAAGCTCAATCGCATCTACCCGAAGCCAAAGCTATGAGCGCTAAGAATCGAATGTGTCATCATTAAGTGGACTCGGTACTCGCCTCTCAAAAACTTAACGCACCGCGACTGTTAATTGAGATTGGCCACAGGATCAGATGGCAATTCTGGTGATTTATGGAGCCGTCTCATCTTTGTTCGTAGGTGCTGGGCTATTTGATTTGATCGTTCATCCATTGCCTGCTTGTCGCGTCCAGCCTGCCGGAATATCTCGATGAATTGCGAGAAGGCCACCACAGGTGCCTGGGTCCGAGCATTGCCGTGGTGGTGCCTTGGTCATATCTTGTGGCCAGCTCCCTATCCTGGAAGGCTTTAGCCTTATCTCCGCTGTATCCGCGTCGTTTCAAAGCCATGGCTCTCATGCAGAGAAGTCTGGCTTGTTCGGCATCTCTGTAATCACCGCGCAAGGTGATGGCTTTGTTGAAATATCTGAGCGCCTTTGTAATGGCCGGTTTCTTTTTGTGATTGTCATAGTCGCACATGTAGAGTCCGGCCAGGTCCAGGTGGGCTTCGTAATCATCGGGGTCGAGACTCAACGCATATTCCCCGAGTTTTTCTGCATCTTCCATTTTGTCGCGCAGCGCGTATTCAAACGCCAGTTTCAGAACGATGTGAGTGTCGTCGGGGAAGAGATTCGCAAGGATTTCCAGGTCTGCCAGGAGTTCGCCTTCACGCTCTGACTCTTCGAAAAGCTCGAAACGGCATAGCCTGAGAGCCTTGTTGCTTGGGAATTTCTCCAGGGCGTTCGATAAGATAGTGATAGCGTTTTCGTAATCCTCCACATTAACGGAGTAAATATCTGCTAACGCCGAGCTCGCCTTTACCGTCTCATCTGGGAACCTCTCCAGCACATTTTCCCAAGCCGTGATGGCTTTATCTATCTCACCGCTGAAGTAATACGACTCAGCAAGGCAAGTATATGCTAGCGGGTCATCCGGCTCGAACCTGATGGCTTCCGTGTAGCAATGTACCTCCTCCGTTGCCCTGCCTCCCAAGCCATTCAGAGCCTTACCCTTCAACACGAGGAGAGGGGCGGATTCACCAGGGTCGTCGGAAAGCATGGGGAGCGCTGAGTTAAAATCTTTCAATGCCTTTGAGAAGTCACCCATGTTCAGTTGAGCCGATCCGCGACCATATAGCGCTTGGGCTTTGTTGGGTATTAGGGCTAGGGCGGCATTTGCGAAGTTGACCGCTGAAATATTATCTTTGTTGAGCTGGTCGAACATATCTTCAAGCAGGTCGTCTACCATCTCGTCTTTGATGCGCGACACCTCGTCGTCCATATTTAGATAACCGAACAGGTAGAGCGCTTTATGATCATCGCCATTCCTTTCGGCTTGCGTTGCCATCTCTTTAACCTTAACGGCAGGCAACAGGTCCAGGATGGTTGAAGCCTGTCCCGTTCTAGACGCTTCGTGCAGTGTGTTGAAAGCTTGTGTCCTGAGTTTTATAACCTCTCTGTCTACATCGCCTGAATAGGTGAGGGTCTCAAGCCATTCATCCACGCGCCCCGTGAATGCCTCAGCATCCTTCAGGTCAGATGTGGCCGCCTGTATTCCGCCCAGAAGGGTTTGGTGTATTGGGGCAAGAGCCGACCGCAGCCAGGCTATATCCCTTCCGGCCTGTTGGATGAGTCGCAGGAGCGCGATTGGAGAATGGTGACGGTTCGTAGTCCACGTGACCAATTCGGAGAATATGTCATGCTCAACTGGTTGATTGAGTGAAGACAGGGCGCTGAATGCGCGGCTCAGGACTTCTTGCTGGTCTACTTCTTCAGGGAACCCGTCTACAAGAAGCCTTGCCGCCACTCTCGCGACTAGATTATTCACCTCTTCGGCCAGGTATCTGTCACTCTTGTTATGAAGTAATTGGGACTGAACGGCCCTGTGCCATGCGAGCGCCGGTTCTATGTCGAGCAATCCGAGGGCATCACGTAGTCGTGTCTCTATGCGCTCGCGAGGCGTCATCTCCTCGATAAGAACGTCGGTCAGGAGTTCCTGGGCCGAAAGTGTCACGGCAGCCTCACCGAGTAGTTGCTTGCTTAGTTGTCTCATTCGTTCGTTCGGGGCAACGTCCAAGAATACCAAGACTTCTGTCGCCCTGCTTAGGGCCACCCTGAGATTGTCTATGACCACTCGATTTCGATGTCCCGTGAGTCTCTCGTAGGACGAAGAGTCTGATGACTTTGCCACGCTCTCCAGGACCGCGCCCGGGTTGAGCACGCAGATGTTGGAGTATTCCAGCTCTTTTACCATTATGGGCGTGAGGATGAAGTTACGCAAACCGGCAGGTATCCAGTTGGGGACCTCATTGTCGGCTATGACGATCTTAACGATGTCTTCGTTTGAGAGTGTTTCCAGAAGTGATATAGTGGTCTCGTAATCGAGTAGCTCGACGTAGCACACTTGTCCATCGGTCTCATCCTCGAAGACCTCTCGCCTCTGGTTCCCTGGTCGGTCCCCGCGTTCCAGTTGTTTGTAGAGAGTCAGGGAGTTCTCAATGACCCTTGAGATGCGCCTCGGCGTACGGAGTTTGCTGTCAAGCTCAAACTCGGCAGGTTTTCTTATGCGTTGGTATAGCAGTCTGTTCAGCCAGCTCCACGAAAAGCCCGATGGGAGGGTCGTCTGTCCTTCATCTCCTGCGATTGAAATTAAGGGTTGCTGTCGATACGTCTGCGTTAGCGCAAGTCCCAACTCGACGATCACGTTGGCTTCAAGGAGGCTGATGTCTTGCACCTCGTCGAAAATGATGCGATTGACCCCCTCGAATCGTCTGGGAGGCCCGTTATCCTTCAGTTGCCTCAGGGCGGCTGCCGCGGCGAACATCTCAGGAAACAGGCTCGCAATGTCGGCGCTCTTTTCCAGTGCCCACAATACTTGGAGAGCGCATTGCGCTGCGGTTTCGCCTACTCCGTTTGGATGGCCGCGCAACTCCAGGTAGTCCTTGCCGTTCAGCCGGCTCATGCCGTTTGCCATGACTCTGCTGTCGGGTTCGCCGGGAACGGCGCGTCCCAGCAGTGCAGAGCGGATCTCCGCATAGAGAGCGCCTTCGTTGCCCTTCCAAGGGCCATACTGGTCGTGTCGTAGTCCTAGTGACCCGAGTGCTGCCACGAAATTGCGGAGAGCTGCCGAGAGGGAAGGCCTGGTGACATCCTCGCGGCACAAAATACCAAGCAGGCTCAGATAATCGTAAGCCAGAACCTCAGTGCCGACCGGGGCCATGACGTTAATGTATTCTGAGGCTCCGGCAGTCAGTTCCCGAGACAATGTGGAGAATAAAATCCGCTGGTTGTGGCTGTCCTCAATTACCTTGAGCAGTGTGGAGGTTTTACCTGAACCCGGATGGCCGTAAATCACATTGACGCTATGCTTGGATGTGAACGCACGTCTCTGGGCTTCTGTCCAAGGGTCTGCTGAAAACAGGTCGTCATCGATGATGTCGGGTTGCTCGAACGGGTAGTATGCTTCCACGTCTCCGAATGGCAAGGAGTTGTGATCATCGTGATGTCGTACTGCCCGCACCCAGATGGAGTTCCTGAACTCATCCTTGCGGGCTTGCTGCTCGAATGCCGGAAGCTCAGTCCTGGTCCACCAGAGATAAAACTGGTTGCCACGCTGACCTCCCAGAGGTGTTCGTAGCCATCCCTGGTTCGCGTTGCCCTTAGTGCTCTTCGCTCGCATGAGGCCGCCTTTGGCCATCAGGTCTCTGAGTCGCATGTTACAACGCTGTCGAAGGTGAGTCCGGCCTTCTAGGTGCGTGGCTACATCCATGTGAATGAAGACAGGGTTGGTGGGTGTGCGATACATTTGGATTCACCTTAATATGATCTCGTGTTCTAGCAGCCCGTCTGAGGATTGGCTGGCGGGCCTTGCGTACAGGTTAGGTCAGATGGCGACAACTATTGTTGCCGGGTGCAGCCACTGACGGACCAATAGTTTCGTACGCCTCACTGTACTGACCACCCCGCCGGTGTTCGGGACACTTCCGGCAAACCTGTTGGTCGGTGTTTCGCGAGGCTGAGCCGCCCCAAATCTGAGCAGGTTGTGGCCTGTGCAGATCAGCGACCATTCGCCGCTGACCTTCTCCAGTCCCCGCAGCAGGAACTGGCGGCAGCCCCGGCCCTGCCTGATCTGGCCGAATACCGGCTCGACCGTCTGCATCCGTAGGGCGTAACGTTGCCGACCACGCTTGGTCTGAAGCTTCCGTCGCATCCGGTCCCTGGGAGACAGAATGCTGGGTATGCGACCCCGGGGCGCTGGCGGCGCCACTCTGCCGTGGCGGATCTGCTCCGGCGCGACGAACGGGTCCACGCCCAGAGCATAAAGCTCGTCGACTGCCTTTGCCGAGTAATAGCCAGCATCGGCGGATACTTCCCTGGGGACTGCACCGACGTTGCCGATGGTCTCCTCCATCATCGCCGCCGCCTGCTGCTTGTCCGAAGTCTGGTTGGTGGCCTGAGCCGCCACGATCACGTGGTGGGCGCTGTCCACCACCACTTGACAGTTGTAAGCCTGCAGGAAGTTCCGTCCGCCCGGCGCCGGCATGATGTGCGACTCAGGATCGGTGAAGTTGCGCTGGCCTTTGTCGTCGGGCACCCCTGAATGGTCCTTGCCCGCGGCCTCAGCCTGTTCCGCAGCCGCCTGAGCTTCGGCCTCTAACGCCGCCATCGCCTCCCGTATCTTCTGCAACCGCCCCTCCCGAAAAGCCAACTCCTCCGGCAGTTCGTCCCCACGCTTGCTCTGTCCGTACCGTCGGTCCTCTTCGTCATCAACCTCCTGGGCCTGTCGGAGCAACTCCTCAACCTCCTCCGCCAACTGCGCTTCCTTCTCTTTCATCCGACCGTAACTCATCGCCTTGTGCCTGGATGCGTTGGCCCTCACCTTGGTGCCGCCCAGCGCCACGTGACCCAGCTTCACCAGACCCGCCTGCTGGCACGACGCCAATACCTGCAGGAACAGGCCCGACAGCGCATCCAGATTGTCCTTGCGGAAGTCCGAGATGGTGCGGAAATCCGGCGTGTTGTTCGCCGACAGTACCCGGAAGGCTATGTCCTCTTGGAGCCGCTGGGCGATTCGCCGGGAGGAGGCCACCCCGACGCAGTAGCCGTACAGCAGCACCTTGACCATCATCCGTGGATGATACGGTGGCCCGCCTCTGCTCTCCCACTCGTAGCGGGCGGTGATCTCAGACAGGTCCAACTGGTCAACGACGTCGGAGATGAAGTAAGCCAGATGGTCATCCGGCAACCACTCCCGCAATGTCGCTGGCAACAACAACTGCTGGTCTGGATGATAGGGACGGTAGGTCTTGCTCATCGCCGACTCCACGCTACTGAACTACGCCTATTATACCCCCGAAAACACTCGCCTACCGTGTTTCTCGGACAGGCTGCTAGTCTGTGTCCATTTCAGACTTCCAGTCTTCCCGGAGATTGCGCCGAATATACACACCCATCCCGACGGAAGTCATTCCCATTAGAGACATAGCCGTAAATTTGGCAGTTCCCAGTTCAACGCTGCCGCTCATCCACATGAAGAAACTCAGCTCGAACAAAAGCAGAAGCACAGCGAAGCAAACCGCCATGAGGTAAAAACTTCTCAGAGGAGGACGCAAGAGAAGAATGGAGATTATCGAGCCGACAACGACAACCACACCGGGAGCCGTCAAGGTCAATCCAATCCATTCTTCATCGTACACGGCAGTGAACCATCCCGTGATTACCACAGCAAGGATGAGAGAGCCGATCGCGAATATCTGTCCGGACGTCTCTCTTAGAAATGTGCGCCATCCGCTCACATTGGGATGCAGCAATGAGATTACGAGGGCGAATGCGGTGAACGATGCTGCCAGTGCGACGCCCATCGTCCACAAGACTCTGTGGTTTAATCGCTTCACTCTTCCGAGAACAGAGAAATCAACAGGCTGGTATGGGCCTACGCCTACGCGCGTCCAATTGCCGTCGGGCGTTCCGACCACAACGCCTTGCAGCCCCGTAGCCGCTATTACATTGCCGCTTCTTTCGTCGTAGTGGATGGCCTGCGGCTCTATGACTATCTTCCTTTCCTCCCAGTGCATTGTTGCCGCTTCTACGACGATGTAGTCGGTGCGCTCGCTGAACACGACGGCGGAGTATGCTATCTCCCTCTTTCCGTCGAAAGCGCGAACGATGTCCGTGCCCTCTATCGTGTAGATTCCTCTCGGCGTTTCCGCACTCTGCGCTTTGGAGCTGCCGAGGCAATGTTCGATTCCTCCCTCCCATACCCATGTGAAGCCACTGTCATTACTAAGGTAAATTACATAAACGCCATGCGTAAGCAATTCGCCGCTTTCAATCGAGCACACGCCGATGGCTCCAACCTCATCCACCGATATATCGCACGCTACACAAGCCAGCAGCATAGCCGCCGCAAGCAATCCTAACGCAATGTGGGCGCATCGCTTGCGGGCACCGTCACCATGCCGCTGTGGAGCCTTTTCGATTATGGCCATACTGCTTTCTCATCAGTTCCCGGGACCGAACGGCGCATCCAAATCCCGCTCGGCCTGTGCCCTCAGTTCCGCCGCTTCCACGAAACCCAGCTTTCTGTACGACTCCGGCTGCCGTACTCGCGTGTCTGGATAACCACATGCATCGGCAGGGAGGTTGCTCTATCAGAAAGATTCATCTCTCATGAGTAACGTCCCGGTCTCCCAGTCAATGTCAGGAGATCGAAGCCCTTCTATCTGAGGAGCTCCCATCCCTCTGTCGAAGTCCGGTTGACGCTCCGTTTCCGTATTCAGCGCCCGCAGCCAATAGGTCTGCTCAGCGTGCCAGAAGTCCAGCATAGTCCACCCGGCGGGTGACTCGTATCGGTTCTGCTCCGCCGTCAGCAGACCGCCCAAGCTCAAGTGGACGCCGTCCCATTCTTCCGCTACCGCACCCCAATTCGGCACTAGGCGGTCGTCCTCTGTTCCCTTCGCAGGATACCTGACGGACAGATTGTGCCAGTCGGAAGGCCCGTGAATCTCGAACACCCGCACTTCTTCCAGGAAGCGCATCGACCACCACGCTAGGGGAAATTGGCATAGATAATCCCCAACCCGTTTGTCGTAGGCTATGAGTTCAGATGTCAGGTGGGGACCGTACTGCGTTGATGTGACCTGGTTGCTATAAGGCTTTTGCGCGTAGCGCTCCCAAGGCCGTGACGGGTTTTCCGGTCGGCGCCACGCCATAGTATCCGGCGGCGTTCCATAGATGAACTTGTCCAGTGTCCCGTGTATGGAGACCCAAGCCTGTGAGTTCAGGTCTATGTCATCGAACCACCACGCGGCGCCGGGATGCTCGATCACGGCTTGCGCCTGGGCTGCCTTCTCTCTTGCGAGAATCGGCAGCTCAGCGACTAGCAGCCCGTCCGAGAAACGCGGTAGTTGAGTGATTTGGATGTATAATAAGCTCAATTCAGTAGAGTGGAGCCTGCGATGAGCAAGACCTACCGTGCCTATGATCCAGACCAGCAGATGCTGTTGCCTGCTGCAATGCGGGAGTGGTTGCCGGATGACCATCTGGCGTACTTTATCTCAGACGTCGTGGACGAGTTGGAGTTGTCTGAGATCACTGCCCGCTACGAGCGTGAGAGCAGAGGTGGGCCACCATATCATCCACGGATGATGGTCAAGGTGCTGCTCTACGGCTACTGCGTCGGGGTGGCGTCCTCACGGCGGATTGCCCAGCGGCTGCACGAGGACATAGCGTTCCGGGTGTTGGCGGCGAACAACATGCCGGATTTCCGCACCATCTCGGACTTTCGCAAGGACAATCTGGATGCGCTGTCAGGCCTGTTCTTGCAGGTATTGGCGTTGTGCGGGCAGGCGGGGCTGGTGAAACTGGGTCACGTGGCGTTGGACGGTACCAAGGTGAGGGCCAACGCATCCAGGCACAAGGCGATGAGTTACGGTCGGATGAAAGGGAAGGAAGCGCAGTTATCGGCGGAGGTGGAGGAGTTGCTGCGGCGTGCCCAGGAGGTTGATGACGAGGAGGACCTTCGGTACGGACAAGGTAAGCGCGGAGATGAGTTGCCGCAGGAGTTGGCCTTTCGGGAGGGGCGGTTGGAGAAGATACGGGAGGCGATGGCGGCGTTAGAAGCTGAAGCTCAGGCGGCGGCGGAGCAGGCCGAGGGCAAGGAGCATTCCGGGGTGCCCGACGACAAAGCCCAGCGCAACTTCACCGATCCTGAGTCGCGCATCATGCCGGCGCCGGGCGGGCGGGACTTTGTGCAAGCTTACAACTGTCAAGCGGTGGTGGACAGTGCCCATCAGGTGATCGTGGCGGCTCACGCCACCAACAGGACTTCGGACAAGCAGCAGGCGGTGGCGATGGTGGAGGAGGCGATCAGCAACGTCGGCGCAGTGCCCAAAGAGGTATCCGCCGACGCCGGTTACTACTCGGCGCAGGCGGTTGAAGGTCTCTACGGGCTGTGCGTGGACCCGTTCATCGCGCCGGAGCAGACCCGCCACGGCAGAGTGCCGCCGTCCGCGCCCCAGGGTCGCATACCCAGTCATCTGTCTACCAGGGATCGGATGCGCCGGAAGTTACAGACCAAACGGGGCCGGCAACGTTACGCCCTTCGGATGCAAACGGTGGAGCCGGTATTCGGCCAGATCAAGCAGGTCCGAGGCTTCCGCCAGTTCCTGCTACGGGGCCTGGAGAAGGTCAGCGGCGAGTGGTCGCTGATCTGCACCGGCCACAACCTGCTCAAACTGTTCCGATTTGGGGCAGACCAGCCTCGCGAAACACCGACCAACAACTTTGCGGGAAGTGTCCGCATCATCGCCGAGATGCTAAGCACAGTAAGGCGTACGAAGCTATTGCTCCGTCAGTGGCTGCACCCGACAAAAATGGTTGTCGCCGTCTGACCTCGTCTGCACCTAAGGGACGCTAAGTAATCCTCAGACGGGCTGCTAGCAGGTTGTGGTTAGGGTTATGTATGGACACGGACTCAGCAGACACTGCCGCTAACCATAGACTAACCTTCGGGTCTGCCAGGTCTTCCGGCGAGAGTCCGGTCTCGACTAGCGTAACCAGGAAATCACAGCCAACGAGTGAGTTCAGAAGGCCTTCCACTCGTGTGTTGGTGTTGACCATCCTACCAACCCTTTCTTATTGCTAGCCTCCACGCCTCGCCGCTCGACGCCTGCGGAGTGACCAGGCTATCCAGCCCAGATTCAGACATAGGCTAGCGAACAGACATAGAATGGCAAGCATAGTTAGCGGCGCCCAGTACGAGATATAGTCTGGTACAAGAGCGGGCACCGGAGACAGGGTGAACGCCCTGCCAAGATACGGCACGGACAGCGCACCCGCAAGTACCAGCCCATGCCGGAACGACAAGATTGTTCCAAGCGCATTCATCACTACAAGGACCGGTGCAAGTGTGAGCAGAACCAGAATCGGCTCGAAGGCAAAGCCTTGCCAGTACAGAGCGTACGTTGCGAATATCCCCAGATGAAAGACGGGTAAGGCCAGCAGCACTAAGAGCAGCGCAACCACGATTCTTCCCAGCATTCCGTTGAGGGTCCATGATAGTGCGTCCTGCAGCAGAGTCTTCATCTTCCACCCTTACCTGTCTCAGGTAAATTCACCACGCGCCACGTTAGTCCTAGCATTGGTTGTCAGGCCGGCGGCTTGCGAAGTTCCTGTCGGCGTGTCCTCCTGACTGGTACGGCGCGCGATGGCGGCTTAGGCACAATCGCAGGTGGGAACTGTCACTCGTCGTCGCGGTCGGTTTCGTGGCTGTGGCTGCCGTCGGCGTATTGGTCTTTCCATATGGAAGGATACCATCCCAGTATCTCGGGATCAGGGATAATACGAAATTGCAGAACGTCGGTGGTAGGCAGCGGAAGATCTAACAGATCGAGTTCAGATTCCACAAGCCTGAGGGCGAGGCCCAGTGAACTGAAAGCCGTGTATTCGGGAAGGCCGAATGTGAAGTGGCCCTCTGTGTAGTCTGTGTAGCTTAGTTCTCCCAGGCCACCTGATTCCGAGGTTTGGAGGCTGCCTGCGTAGCTATAGAAGTGGTTTGCGATGCCGTAGATTTTCGCATCAGTGGTGAATGTAGGCTCGGACGTAATCCGGGTTCCATCGTAGCACCAGTGGGTGGTGGAGGTGTATTGCCAGAGCTCTATGCGCTCGGTGAAAAGGTAGGAGGAGACGGCGCTCCGGTTGGTGTTGCATTCTCCAATCTGGGAACCTGGTTGGGACTTGGCGTTGGGCTTGGCGCGGTCGGAGTCGTCGATGTCCGTCGACGCTACGGTGCAGGCGGCAGTCAGAAAGAGCAGGGCGGAGAGCGTATAGAGTGTCAGCTGCTTATACATGTTGAAGGCTCCTTGCTCGTTTTTTCACTCTCTCGCTGCGGGTCAGGAGAAAGCCAGTGCCGCTCCGATGGCGATGGTCGCCATGCCTATCGCCCAGACCAGGGAGTTGGATTCCTGACGCCCTCTTCTGACTATCAAGATGCCGGCGATTAGCGGAATCAGCAGTTTCAGAGTTATGAATGCTACTCCGAACAGGTTTTGGAAGATCAGCCCCGACACGTTCATGCTGCGTCTCCGTTCACAGTCATCAGTTTCGATTGTGCTTCGACAAGTCCTTCGGCGAACTCAGGTCAGGCCCAGGAAGAAGGGGTTGGACCTATACGCTGTCGGGTCGAGTTAACCAGTCGGCGCCGTATAAGAACTCTAGAGGCTTATTGTGACTGTCATTCAGCATCTTGTATATGAAATACCCAGTTGGCCATCGCCAGTCCATCGGGCTCCTCTTCGGGGTCGATGCTCCACTTGGCGAAGACCAGAAGGTGCGGCAACTCGAATATGTCGGCTGGAACGTCATGAATCTCTACGAAGCCGTCCGATGTTACATGCATGCACGGGTTAGTTTGGAATCGTGAACACTCATACTCGGCAAGAGGCTCTTGCATGTCGCTGAAGTCGCCGCTGACAGAGGGAGACTCGCCAATATCGTCAGGGCGTAGCAGGGCATATCCCTCCACGAACACAAAACTGGGCTCTATATCGGTATGAAAGCGAATGACGGAGTGTGAAGCGTCTATCGATGTCACCTCCGGCCACAGGAAGGGAAGACTGACTCCATCTACTTGCGTGGCAGTGGCGGAGGCGAAGTTCCAATCCGCACTGAGGATGATTCCCTCCGCAGCAGACTCGACGGACGCTTCGCTGACGACCTGCGCTTTGGGCAGTTCATTCGGTGGAGGATAGTATCTGAGCAGCAGCGTTTCCTCTTCTGAACCGTCAAGGTCTTGCGCGTCTATGCCATCCGGAAGTATGCTCAGCTTGTCGTCCGCGTCGGCTGGGAGAGATTGCGCGCATGCCATACAGGTAAGCAGGATAACCAGCAGAAGTCCTGTCGCCAGCGTCCGTCGCGTGTCGAGCATCTTGCGTTCCTTTCGGCGTAGCAGCCATGCGGTTCAGTGAGGTTACATCTTCGATCTTCTGAACGCCAGTACGGTCGCCGTTTGAAGAAATGTAAGAAATGAGAGTAAATCGTTGCATCGGCAGACAGGCATATGCGCAATTGATCTAATGCTCGGGGATGAATCCAAGTCCACGACTGTAAGCTTAAGGTCGCCGCTCTTCTGGGCGTGGTAGGTAGTAGCTTCGATAGTGGAGTCGCATGCTTTCAGTGGCTCAGAAAGACTAGTACCGAGTCCAGCTGATATTGGCACAAGTATAAGAAATGGGTTAAGCTCGGGCACATCTTACGAAGAGGATGTTGCCGAATATGACCGCAAACAAGTACAGAGTGGAGTTGAGCGAGTCCCAGAAGAGCCGACTGAGTGAAGTCGCCCACCGCGGCAAGTCACCTGCGCGCACGGTAAAGAGAGCGCTGGCGCTGCTCAAGGCAGACGAAGGACAGTTTGATAACCGCATAGCCGATGCGTTGTCGATAAGCAGGCGCACGGTCATCAGGATACGCAAGCGTTTCTGCGAGGAGGGACTTGAGAGCGCGTTGGTCGAGCGTGCGCGTCCGGGGCAGAGGTGCAAGCTGGATGAGCGTGCCGAAGCGCATCTTGTGGCGATAGCGTGCAGCGACCCTCCTGAGGGCCATACGCACTGGACGCTGAAGTTGCTTGCGGACAAGGCTGTGGAGTTGGGCTATGTAGAGAGCATAGCGAGGGAGACGGTGCGTCAGAGCTTGAAAAAAACGAACTTAAACCGTGGAAGAACAAGGCGTGGTGCATCCCGGAACTGAGTGGGGAGTTCGTGGCACGGATGGAAGATGTACTGGACCTGTACGAGGAGGAATACGACACTGAGCGACCGCTGGTCTGCTTCGATGAGACATCCAAGCAGTTGATCGCGCACACGAGAACGCCGATTGAAGCCGAGCCTGGGAGATTGGAACGCATAGACTATGAGTACAGGCGCAACGGCACGCGCAACCTGTTCGTGTTCTGCGAGCCCAAGGGTGGATGGAGGCACGTGGAGGTCACGGAGCGACGCACTGCTGTGGACTTTGCCGAGCAGATGAAGTGGCTGGTGGATCGAGCGTATCCCGACGCTAGGGTGATCAGGGTGGTACTGGACAATCTGAATACTCATAAGCTCGGCTCTCTGTATGAGGCATACGAGCCTGTGGAGGCGCGGCGTATAGCGCGACGACTGGAGTTCCATTACACGCCCAAGCACGGTAGTTGGCTGAATATGGCGGAGATAGAGTTGAGCGTCTTCGGCAAGCAGTGTCTGAAGGGACGCCTTGGCGATGAGGAGACGCTCAGGCGGCATATAGGGGCGCTTGAGCGGGAGCGAAACGAAGCGGGAGTGACCATAGACTGGCGATTTCGCTCTCAGGATGCTCGCGTGAAGCTCAATCGCATCTACCCGAAGCCAAAGCTATGAACGCTAAAAACCCAACGTGTCATCATCAAGTGGACTCGGTACTAGAGTTCGTGTTCCCTCCATATATTATGTCGTCTTCCGCATAGAGAATTGTCCCGTTTCTGCCGTGTCCATCAAGCAGATAGAGGCAAGTGCCCTCGTCGGACTCAAGCGTGATGGTCACATCAACTGCCGCGTCGAACGTGTAAGTGTAGAAGCGTGCGTACCTGTCGCCCGTGCCGTCTTCGGCTGCCTTATCCGATAGGCAGTCTCCGTTCCAGCTATCCTCGACTGTGGGGGCTGAGAGCGACTGAATGCAAGGGGCGGTGGGACCCTACATATCCGCGCATAACGGAAGGCCCAGTTCATCAAGGTCATTCTCCTCTACACTTCGTAGGCCGACCGGTATGCACCCGATCAGCTCGTTCCCTCCGAGAAACAACCCCTGCAGCATTGACAAGACTGTTAGCTCTTTCGGTATGCTACCGCTCAGCTGGTTACCATCTAGGTAGAGACCTTCCAACTCCGACAGTTCTGCCAACTCTGCAGGTATATCGCCGCTAAGTCGGTTATTTCTGAGGCTCAGCAACTGCAACTCGGACAGACTCGCGAGACCTACAGGAATCCCGCCGGTCAACTCGTTGTTGCCCAGGAACAGCCCCTCAAGATTAGACAGATTGGACAGTTCGACGGGTATTTCACCGGTCAGTTGATTACGGTGAAGGTCGAGGTCATCCAGATAGGGTAGTGCTGCGAATTCCGCAGGTATGGTTCCGCTCAACTCGTTGATGCTCAGGTCCAGAGTTCTCAGGTTGGACATTCCAGCCAGTTCAACGGGAATTTCCCCGTCCAGATTGTTTGCGCCCAGAATCAGTCCTTTCAGATTGGCAAGTCCCACCAGTTCGACTGGTATCTCATCTTCCAGTTCGTTGGCGTAGAGGTCCAGCCATTCGAGACTGGAAAGTTCAGCGAGTTCTTCGGGGATCTCTCCTCTGAGTTCATTATGATTGAGCTCCAGCGACTCCAGGTTGGCAAGTCCGGCCAATTCAACGGGTATCTCGCCCTTAAGCTCATTGCCTCCAAGACTTAGTATTCGCAGCTCGGAAAGGTCAGCCAGCTCTGAAGGTATATCACCGATCAATTCGTTGCTGCCGAGATTAAGCACTTGTAGGTTCGACAGACTTGTCAGTTCAATAGGAATCCGACCGTTGAGACTGTTGTGGTTGAGCTCCAGCTCTTCCAGATTGGACAGCTGCGCAAGTTCGACAGGAATCTCGCTGTCTATGCTGTTGCCGCCAAGGTCCAGGACTCGCAGATTGGTCAATGTCGCAAGCTGCACCGGAATATCGCCACGCAGATCGTTATTGCCGACACTCAGCACTTCCAGACCCGGAATGCCTGCCAACTCCTCGGGAACCTCTCCTCCAAGTCGATTCTGACGAAGGTTGAGTTCTCGCAGGCTCGTCAGGCGTGCCAGTTCCACGGGAATCTCGCCTCTCAGCAAGTTGTGCCTGAGATCAAGCGTTTGGAGGTCGTTTAGGTCCGAGAGTTCGGTAGGAATCTCGCCTCTCAGATCACGTTCTTTCAGGCGAAGTTCTGTAACTCGTTCTGGAGAGCCTCCAACGGTGATTCCGCTCCAGTTTTCAATTCTGACATCGGTCGCCCAGTTCAGGTAATCCTGCCCATCGCCTATGAGCGCATCACGTGATGCCAGCAACACCCTGCAGTCTGACACCAGGCCGGGATTTATGAGCGGGTCCGTCACCACAATTCCTGATAAGCACCCGTCCGGTCCCTGAACAACTCCAGCCTCCGTGAAACTGAGAATGAATTCGCCAGCAGCAGCGCCTGCGTAGGTTGTCGCTTCTACGATGTAGTCGCCGGCTTCCAGATCGATCCTGATGCCTGAATTCCTGGCGGTCAGATCGAAGACCCCCTCATCGTCGTCATCGTCTTGGGCTATAACTTCACCGGTTTCGTCGAGCAATATCAGATACGGGTCGGTACGCGATTCCAGAGTCAGATCGACCTTAGAACGCTTTTCGAGGGTGAAGGCGTAATAGCGGGCGTAGTGCGTCCCGTTTTCGGTTCTGTTCAGAGACAGGCATTCGTCTGTCCAGACTCCAATGGATGCTCCGCCGTCAAGTGAATCTATGCAATGTCCAGGGATTGTTGTATAGACGTCAGGTGGGGCGGTGCCACAAGTATCACCCCAAACGTTTTCCATCGACTGCAGCCACTCTTGGAATCCGTCGTCTGAGGGGGCACAGAGGCCGGCGTTGTTGTAGAAATACAAGAGTGTCAGATTAGTGAGTCTTGTCAGTTCCGGAGGAAACTCCCCTGTCAGTTCGTTCTTGCTGAGACTGAGCGAGGTCAGATTAGAGAGGTTGCCCAACTCAGAAGGTATCGTGCCTGACAGGTTATTGTCGTAAAGGCCTAACCGTACGACGCGCCCGTCGGCGTCTGTAGTTACGCCGTACCAGTCGGACAAGGATGCGTCGGACAGCCAGTTCCTGTTGCGCTTCCAATTGTCTCCATTCGTGGCGTTGTAGAGAGCGGTCAGAGCCGCTATGTCGCGCTCGTCGGACGGAGGTGGCACCACGCCACAAGTATAGCCTTCCGGCTCGTCGATGCCTTGCAGCCAATTCTGGAATGATTCATCGGTGGGCGCGCAAAGTCCTGCGTTGTGATTAAAGGCGAACTCTTCAAGCCATGTCAGCGCCGTGAGACTATGTGGCAGTGTTCCCGTCAGCAGGTTGTTGCTCAGGTCCATCACATATATTTCAGTGAGATTACCCAACTCCGAGGGTACTTCACCTATCAAGTTGTTGCCGCTTAGGTCTAGTCCCTCTAATTTAGTGAGGTTGCCCAACTCCGCCGGTATCTTGCCTGTCAAATAGTTATAGGCTAAGCTCAGTCCCTCCAGCTCGGTAAGATTGCCCAACTCCGATGGCACTTCGCCCGTCAAATTATTGCTGCCTAGTCTCAGTCCCTTCAACTTGGTGAGGTTGCCAAGTCCCGCTGGTATTTCGCCTGTCAGACTGTTGACATGCAGCCCAATAGACTCCAAGTTGCTCAGATTAGCGATCCAGGGCGGCACTTCTCCGGCCAGCTCGTTGTATCGTAGGGACAGCCTCTTCAGGTTAGCTAGTGCGCCAAGTTCCGGCGGTATCCTTCCTGACAGGTTGTTGTCGCCGAGCCTCAATTCTTCGAGGTTGACCAGCTTGCCAAGTTCCGGCGGTATCGTTCCTGTGAGTTCGTTGCTGCCGAGGTCGAGCGATGTCAGATTGGTGATGCTGCCAAGTTCTGGTGGAATCTCTCCCGATAGGTTATTGACACCGAGATAGAGTGATTCAAGATTGGAGAGGTTGGCTATTTCAGGTGGTATGTCGCCCTCCAAGTTATTGAATGCGAGCGACAAAGAACGGAGATTTCGGAGAATGCCAAGTTCTGGCGGTATATTCCCGCTAAATGAGTTGAGTCCCAGGTCAAGCGTTTCTAAGTGGGCGAGATTACCGAGCCAAGGCGGTAAGTTCCCTGTCAGTTCGTTCCCACTGAGGTCGAGCGATATCAGATTAGTGAGATAATCAATGTCCGGTGGCATCTCTCCAGCTAACTCGTTGTACGCTAACTCCAATCCTACGACGCGATCGTTTTCTTCGGTGGTTACGCCGTGCCATTCGTGCAGCGGCGCGGCGCTCAGCCAGTTGTCGCTGCGGTCCCAGTTGTCTCCGTTGGTGGCGTTGTATAGGGCGATGAGGGCGGCGCGGTCGGGGTTTTCGAGCGTGTCGCCGCAAGTGTTGCCTTCGACATTTTCTACCGATTGCAGCCATTCCTGGAATGCGGCGTCTGCTGGGGCGCATAGGCCGGCGTTGTTGTGGAAAATGACCTCGTTCATATATTCCAATTGCGTGAGAGCTTGGGGAAGCGCCCCTGTAAGCTGGTTGTCGTTGAGGCGCAGCTCATTCAGAAAGTTGAGGCTGCCCAATTCCGCAGGCACTTCGCCCGTGAGTCGATTGTAGTTGAGATGCAGATAAACCATGTTGGACAGGTTACCAAGTTCAGCTGGTATCTCGCCTGCGAGTTGGTTGCCGTTCAGGAAGAGACCTCTCAGTACGGTCTGATTGCCGAGTGATGCAGGAATCTGGCCTATCAGTTGGTTGTTTCCGACGTCCAAGTGTATGAGGTCGTCGAACTCAGATATGAGGGCCAGCAGTCGGTCGCCTATAAGCAAGTTTTCGTTGAGTGTCAGGTACTTCAAGTGGGTGAGATTTTCAAGATGCGGCATCAGTTCTTCGGTGGTGAGACGCGCGTCGTGCAGTCCCAAGTGTATGAGGTTGGGAAGCGCGGTGGCGTGTGGCAGCACATCTGTGCCGTCTATAAGTGGGTTGCCGCCAATGCCGATGTGTGTCAACTGGGTCATCTCGTTCAGGCGCGGCAGGAATGCCTCGGCCGTCAAATCGTTATCCCACAGATACAGTCTGATCAGGGTCTCGATGTTCGCCAGTTCGGGCGGAATCTCTCCAGTCAGGTCGTTGGCGCCGAGCGAAAGCCTCTCCAGGCTTGGGAGGTTGCCGAGCTCAGGGGGTATCGCGCCCGTCAGTCCGTTGTCGGTGAAGTTCATCCACTCTAGGTTGCGCAGGTTTCCGAGTTCGGGCGGAATCTCTCCACCGAGTGGGTTCGTGTGAAGGTCCAGCCAGATAAGTTCGGTTAGGCTGCTTAATTCAGGGGGTATTCCGCCCGTTAGTTCATTGTGGTTAAGGTCCAGGTATCTGAGATTTTTCAAGTTTCCCAGTTCGGTGGGTACGGGGCCGGTCAGGTTATTGTCATTGAGTCTCAAACTCTCCAGGTTAGCCAATCGTGCCAGTTCGGGCGGAATCTCTCCGGTCAGGTCGTTGCCGCCGAGCGAAAGTCTCTCCAAGCTTGGGAGGTTGCCCAGTTCTGCCGGGATTTCCCCATACAAACGATTGCCGCCAAGCTCAAGGCTTTCAAGATTTGTGAGATTGCCCAGTTCAGGTGGGATCGTTCCTGTCAGTTCGCCATGGACGAGACGCAGGCGTTGCAGGTTGGCGAGGTTACCCAGTTCCGGAGGTATATGCCCCACCAGATTGTTGGCACCGAGGTCCAATTCGATGACGCGCCCGTCGCTGTCGGTGGTTACGCCGTGCCATTCGCCGAGTGGAGAGCCAGTAAGCCAGTTCGTGTGGTATCTCCAGTTGTCGCCGCGTATGGCGAGGTACAGCGCAATCAGGGCGTCTCTTTCAGCGTTGGGCGGTGGAGGCGCGCAGGCGTCTCCCCGGAAGTCTTCAAGGGATTGCGCCCACTCCTGGAATGCGGCATAAGCCGGCGCGCAGAGTCCGGCGTTGTTGTCGAAGTAGAAATACTCCAGCGTTGTCAGGTTCGTCAGCCCGCGCGAAAGCTCCTCAGTAAGCTGGTTGTGGCTGATATTTAGCCATTGCAGTTGGTCTAGGTTGCCGAACTCCAGCGGCAGCTTGCCTGACAGGTTGTATCCTTCAAGATCCAGTCTGATGACGCGCCCGTTGTTGTCGGCGCTGACGCCCTGCCATTCGGATAGGGGAGCGTCGGTGAGCCAGTTGTCGCTGTCGTGCCAATCGGGGCCGTTTGCGGCGTGGTAGAGGGCGGTGAGTGCCGCTCTGTCGGTGAGGGCTGTTGGGGATGGAGTCGCAGCATCCCATGTATTGACATCGACCTCAAGACTGAATAAACCTGTTGCGCCTGCGTCGTGGGTAGTGGCTTCTATGGTGTAGCTGCCGGGAAGCAGGGCTGCTTGAATGCGCGAGTTCGCGCCTTCGTAGTCGGCGTTCTCATGCAACGCAATACCGTCTGCGCCGATGCCGCCCATGAGGTAGAGGTAGGTGTCCTGTTCGGAAATCAGAGTGATGGTTACATCGAACGGGTGGTGCAAAGTGAGCGTGTAGAATCGGGCGTAGCTGCCGGGTCTGTTCGAGGACTTGCAATCGCTGCCCCACATGTATTCGATGCCGGTGCCGCTGAACTCGTATGGAAGGCCTGAGAGGGTCTCAACACAGTCTTCGAATGCGGACGACTGCTCGGAGCAGAAGGGCAGGTTTAGTTCGTCGAGGTCGTTATCTTCGACATCGAGCAGAGCGTTGGGGATGCAACCGATGAATTCGTTGCCTGCGAGTGTCAGCTCTTCCAGCCCGGTGAGGCTGCTCAGTTTGGCGGGAATTGCGTCGGTGAGTTGATTGTCGTTGAGTATCAGTGATTCCAACTCCCGCAGATTTCCCAACTCCGGTGGTATAGCGCCGGTAAGTTCATTTTCGTCCAGTAACAACGATGTCAAATAGGTCAAGTTGCCGAATTCTCTTGGTATCTGACCTGACAGATGATTCTTGCCTAAGTCCAAGTCCC
Source organism: Dehalococcoidia bacterium (assembly GCA_965222145.1). GTDB lineage: Bacteria > Chloroflexota > Dehalococcoidia > Lucifugimonadales > JADFKI01 > Bin90. The sequence continues at coordinate 1,859,814 of CBDCTG010000001.1, forward strand.
TTAAACTGGTGAGGTTGCCTAATTCAGCAGGTATATTGCCTGTGAGTTGGTTGCCGGCGAGGGATAACTCACTCAGATTAGTCAGGTTGCCCAGTTCAGGGGAAATCGTGCCGGTGAGTTGGTTATCATGGAGCAACAGCCCTCTCAGATTGGAGAGGGCACTCAGTTCCGGAGGGATCGCCCCCGTCAGCCTGTTTTTGCTCAGTGCCAGAACTGCTAGGTTTGTGAGTGCGGCTAACGAAGCGGGAATCTCGCCACTCAGTTGATTATCACTGAGCGATAAACTTCTCAATTTAGCAAGTCCGTCCAGCTCGGAAGGAATTAAGCCAGTAAGTTGATTTTCGGCGAGCCGCAAGTATTCGAGCTCAGCGAGATTGCCGAGCGTGGGCGGAATCTCGCCGGTTAACTGATTGCCATCAAGGGACAGAGATGTCAGATTGTCGAGCCTGCTAAGTTCAGGCGGAATCTCGCCACTCAACTGATTGTTAAAGAGTGCCAGTCCCGTCAGATTGTCCAGATCGCCAAGTTCAGGCGGAACCGTGCCACTGAGTTGGTTGCCCCAGAGAGCCAGCTCTTTCAGATTTGAAAGGTTCGCCAATTCTGGAGGAATGGATTCGGTCAAGCCGTTGACTTGGAGATTCAGAGTGACGACGCGTCCTTCTTCGTCAGTAGTTACGCCATGCCACGCGCGCAGTGGTTCGTCACTGAGCCAATTTGCGCTGTCCCACCAACTTGTCCCGCCCGTGCTTTCGTAGAGTGCTTCAAGAACTTCTTTGTCCACGAGATTATCGGAGGCCGAGCAAATACTGCCAAACCAGAAATTAAGGTTATTCAGCCAAGACCGGAATGCTTCATCTGATGGTGCGCATGCTCCGCCAAGACCATCGAAGTTAAAATCCTCCAGTGAGATCAGATTTGTCAGGCTCTGTGGAATTACACCACTGAGAAAATTGTCTTCAAGCGACAGGTCTTCCAAATTGGTAAGTCTGCCTAACTCAGGTGGAATTGCACCACTCAGTTGGTTACGCCTGAGTCCCAAGCTTCTGAGATTGATGAGTTCGCCTAACTCAGGTGGAATCGCACCAGTAATTCGGTTACGGTCGAGCCACAAGAACTCCAGATTGTTAAGTCTGCTCAGTTCAGGTGGTATTGCGCCGCTCAGTCGGTTGTCGTCGATCGTTAAGAACTCCAGATCATCGAGTCCGCCTAACTCGGCCGGAATCGCGCCGCTCAGTTGGTTATGCCCAAGACTCAAGTCCTCCAAATAATGGAGTCTGCCCAACTCAGCTGGGATTGTGCCGCTCAGCTGATTATCCCAGAGTCCCAAATCCTCCAAATGGGTAAGGTCGCTTAGCTCTGGCGGTATCGGGCCCGTTAAATCGTTGTGAGCGAGATGCAACCTGGTTACGCGCCCGTCGTCATCTGTCTCCACTCCGTGCCATTTGTCCAGTGGGGCGTCAGTGAGCCAGTTTGTGCTGTTTATCCAGTTGTCGCCGTTGGTGGCGTGGTAGAGTGCTACGAGAGCGGCGCGGTCCGGGCTTTCGCAGAAGGGCAGATCGAGTTCGGCGAGGTCGTTATCTTCGACATCGCGGAGGGCGTTGGGGACGCAGCCGATGAGTTCGTTGCCGGCGAGGAACAACTCATCCAGCGCGGTGAGATTGCCTAGTTCCGGTGGTATAGCGCCGGTCAGCAGATTGTTTCTGAGATACAGCCATCTCAATTCTGTCAGATTGCCCAACTCCGGGGGTATGACGCCGCTCAACTGGTTGTCGCCGAGAGACAGCCATTCTAATTCGGTGAGGTTGGCTAGTTCCAGCGGTATAGCGCCGCGCAATTGGTTTTCGGAGATAAGCAACTCTTCTAAGTTTGCCAGATTGCCCAACTCGGAGGGTATAGCGCCGGTCAACTGATTCTCGCCGAGAGACAGCCGTTCTAAGTTTGCCAGGTTACCCAACTCCGTGGGTATGGCGCCACTCAACTGGTTTGAGTGGATAGACATCTCTTGCAAGTAAGCAAGATCGCTTAACTCTGAAGGTATTGAACCGCTCAACTGGTTTATGAAGAGGTTCAGCCTTCGCAAGTTTGCCAGATTGCCCAACTCGTGAGGTATAGTGCCACTCAGCTGATTTGCACAGAGTTCCAGCCTTCGCAAGTTGTTCAGGTCGCCTATCTGTGAAGGTATTGGACCTGATAGGTTGTTCCGCTTCAGCCGTAATTCGATGATGCGTCCTTCAGAGTTTATTGAGACGCCTTTCCAGTATTGCAGCGGCCGTTCGCTGAGCCAGTTTGTGCTATCGTGCCAATTGTCGCCATCGGTGGCGTTGTACAGAGCGGTCAAGGCGGCTATTTCACGGTCGTCAGGCGGCGAGGACGGTCGGACGCATGTGTGGCCTTCATATTCGATGTTGTGCAGCCATTGCTGGAACGCAGGCTCAGGTGGGGCGCAAAGCCCGGAGTTGTCGTCAAATTCGATTGCTATCAGCCGATTCAACGCGGTCAGGGTGTGAGGGAGTTCTCCCCATAGGCTGTTGTACTCGATGAACAGAAACTCTAACGCAGTCAAGTTGCCCAGTTCCGTGGGCAGTTCGCCCGTCAAGTTGTTGTCTTCAAGTTCTAATTCGACGACTAGCCGGTTTTCGGCTGTCTCCACTCCGTACCATTCGTGCAGCGGTGCCTCGGTGAGCCAGTTGTCCTTATTTGTCCAGCCGTCGCCGTCGGTGGCGTGGTAGAGTGCGACAAGGGCTGCGCGGTCCAGGTTTTCGCAGAAGGGGAGGTCGAGTTCGTCGAAGTCTTCCAGAGCTTCTTGCAGACTTACAGGCACGCAGCCGGTTAGTTGGTTGCCGCCGAGGGATAATTCTTCCAACTCTGGAAGTCCGCCCAACTCAGGTGGAATCGTGCCGGTAAGTTGGTTGTCGTGTAAGTAGAGTTCTTCCAGATAATCCAAGTTGCCTAGCCAAGTGGGAATCTGTCCTGTTAGCTGATTACCACCCAACGACAATTCTTCCAACTTGGTGAGATTAGCTAGCTCGGAGGGGATTGGGCCAGTTAGCTGGTTATCGGTAAAATCCAACCGAATTGTGTTGTCTAGATTGCCGAGGGAAGGTGGGATTTCTCCGGTCAATTGATTGCCGTATAGCCAAAGTGCGACCAGGTTTGGTAGCTCGGAAAGTTCAGATGGTATATTCCCAGTGAGTTGGTTACGCCCCAAAGTCAATAATTCGAGGCTAGTGAGGTTACTCAACTCAGGAGGAATCTGGCCAGTGAGTTGGTTAGTGCCGAGGTGTAATTCCTTCAGATTGCTGAGGTCTGCCAATTCAGGAGGAATCTGCCCCGTCAGTTGATTGTATTGCAGCAGCAAATTTTCCAGATTGTCGAGATGCGCGAGTTCCGATGGGATTGCGCCTGTGAGTTGGTTGTCGTGGAGTGATAGTGTTCTGAGGTCTTCAAGCTTTTCCAGTTCAGGTGGAATTGCGCCGGTAAGTTCATTGTGTCTGAGGTCGAGTACCCTCAGGAAGGTAGCGTCGCCTAGTTCCGGCGGAATAGTTCCGGTTAATTGGTTGCCGGCCAGTTCTACATATACTAGATAGTTGGGACGGGACAACTCCGGCGGGATGGAGCCTGAAAGTTGATTGTTATCGAAAAACACGCCCCTGAGGCTGTCGAGTTCTCCCAATTCTGGCGGGATTGTGCCTGAGAGTTGGTTGTCGTCAAGCATTAACTCTTCGACTCGTCCGTCAGCGTTAGTAAGCACGCCGTGCCATTCTGATAGAGGCGCGTCGGTGAGCCAGTTTGTGTTGTTTGTCCAGTTGTCGCCGTTGGTGGCGTGGTAGAGCGCTGTGAGTGCGGCTATGTCGAGCGGGTCAGGTGGTGGCGTGCCGCAGGTGTCGCCTCTATGTTGGGGGACTGAGTTCAGCCACTCTTGGAATACGGCATCGTTGGGCGCGCAGAGACCTGCGTTGTCATCAAAGCTGAAATTGAAAAGGTCATCGATATCAGTCAGGCTATGCGGAAGTCTGCCTGTGAGCCTATTCCCGCTCAGATCGAGGGTATGCCAGAGGCTGACGAGGTTGCCCAGTTCGGTTGGCACTTCACCCGTCAGGTTGTTGCCGTGTAGATCCAATCCACCCAGGTTCGTCAGCTTACCCAGCTCAGGAGGAATTTGGCCTGTGAGATCATTCTGCCATAAGAATATAAACTCCAATGTCTTGATGTCGCCCAATTGAGGCGGTATCTCGCCCGTCAGTTGATTGCCGCCAAGATAGAGGGATCTTAGGTTGGAGAGACGACTTAATTCGACCGGTATTGTGCCCGTTAGTTGATTGCCACCAAGCGACAATTCTCGGAGGTTGGCAAGGTTACTCAACTCAGGTGGTATCTGCCCCGACAGCCTGTTGGTGTGCAGCGACAATTCTTGCAGGTTGACGAGATTGCCCAGCTCCGGTGGTATCTCTCCCGACAACCCGTCGCTTACCAACCCATTGTTGTGAAGCCACAATTCTCGGAGATTGGTCAGGCTGCCCAGTTGCGGCGGTATGGCGCCAGTCAGGCGATTGTACTTCAGGTACAGTAATTCGAGGTTGTCGAGTCTGGCTAGTTCGGGTGGTATATCTCCCGTTAGCTTATTGTCATGCAGCCACAACTCTCGAAGGCTGGCAAGGTTGCCTAACTGCGGAGGAATAGTGCCCTCCAGTTGATTGTGCCAGAGGTTCAACACTTGAAGATTGGAGAGGTCACCCAACTCCGGTGGAATCGCTCCGTAAAGCTGATTGACACCAAGGGACAGGAGCTTCAGGTTGGAGAGATTGCCCATCTCCGGAGGTATCTCCCCCGTAAGCTTGCAATCATTGAGCCGTAGTTCTTGAAGGTTGGTGAGGTTGCCTAACTGTGGCGGTATTGTTCCCGTCAGAGAGTTATTGGCCTGGAGAGTCAGCACCTGGAGTTCGTGCAAATTGCCCAGTTCAGGCAGCAGCGGTCCCGTAAGGTCATTGAAATTCAGGTCCAGCGCGGTTACACGACCACTATCGTCCGTCTCTACGCCGTGCCAATCGTCAAGCGGAGCGTCGGTGAGCCAGTTGTCGTTTTCTTTCCAGTCGTCGCCGCCGGTGGCATTGTAGAAGGCGACGAGGGCGGTGCGGTCAAGCTGTTCTGCGAAGTCTATGCCGGCGACGGTGAGGATGAAGTCGCCGGTTGCCTCGGCCTCGTAGGTGGTGGCTTCGATGGTATAGTCGCCGCGTTCGAGGGTTGCGGCGATGCGCGAGTTGAAGTTGCCTCTGTCCCTGTCGATGTCGTCGTTTTCGGTAAGGTATTCAGCGTCTTCTCCTGAACCGGTGAGCAAGAAGAGGTATGGATCGGTTGCTGAGTCGAGGGTTATGGTTACTTCCGATTCTTCGATCAGGGTAAATGTGTAGAAGCGTGCGTAGGCGTTTTCTCGGTATTGTGAGGGACAGTCGCTTGTCCAGCTTCCCTGGAGCGTGCTGGATGTGAGCGGCTGAACGCCGCAACTGGTCTGCGCGGCGACCGCCAGCGGAGCGATGGGCGGCAGAGTGAGTGCGAGTGCCACTGTGAGGATGAATGCGGCAGCGGGGGTAACGGACGCGGCCTTACTCAGAAGGCGGCGCACCCTGGTGTTTCTACTGAGGAACGTCGCTCCAACCTCCATAGTGGCCCGCCTATTCCGGTCTGGTCAGCCTGGCCCATCGAACTCCGGGGCGGATGTCTGTCCGGGTGCTGAAGCACCTTCTCCAAGATCATCGAGCGTGGGAATCACAAGTATACACGATTGAGTCTATTGCAGAAATATGAATCATTTCCTTTATTGTATGAGACAGCGCATAACTTGGCGCGCCGAGCAGCCACGGCGGTCTGCGTCAGTAAAGGAGAATTGGAAAGGGCGTAAGGGAAGTCCCGAAATGAAGATGTACGGTCGGTCGCAGAGCGAATGAGGAGAGCGTCAGAGCCGTCGTGGTGGGGTTACCGACCGCCAGAACACGGATGCTTCCGCCTATGGTTCCTCACCTTTGGTCTCTCCATCCCCCGCCGCCACGCGGTAACCGACGCGTGGTTCGGTGAAGATGCACCTGGGGGTTTCCGCGGCATCTCCCAGCTTGCGACGTAGCCTCTTCACCACGTCCCGCACAAGCCAGGCATCGCCGACCCTCTCCGGACCCCAGACCCGCTGGAGCAGCACGCCGTGGGTCAGCACCCTGGGAGCGTGCACCGCAAGCTCGTAGAGTACAGCGTACTCCGTGACCGTCAGCTCCACCGGCTCTCCGTCCACAGTCACCTGGCGCCGTGCGTAGTCGATGCCCAGCCCCGCGGCAGCGTAGGCTCCCGTAGGCTCGTCCCAGAAGGGCTCCAGCCGCTTCCTGAGGGCCGCCCTGATCCTGGCCGCAAGCTCCGTCGGCGAGAACGGCTTGACCACGTAGTCGGCCGCCCCCAATGTCGAAGGCCTTGGCCACGGTCTCGTCCTGGCCGTATATCGACAGGAAGATGACCGGCACGTCCGCCGTCTTGCGGATGTCGTTCATAAGCTCGATGCCGTCGCTCCCTGGCAGCACCAGGTCCAGCAGCACGAGGTGGGGCTTCTCCTCCGCCACCAGACGAAGCACGTCGGCGGGGTCGCCGGTAACGATGGGCGCGTAGCCCGCCCTCGTCAGGACGCCTCGAACGTACCTGAGCGCCTGCGGGTCGTCGTCCACGGCCAGGACGCGGACCTTGCCCCGGGCTGCCGGACGGGAACCGGGTGAGGCCGGGGCGGGAGCGGAGGTTGCCGCCTCAACCGCCGGCAGGGTGAAGGTGAACCGCGCCCCCAGCCCCGGACCGTCGCTCTCTGCCCAGATGCGGCCCCCGTGGGCTTCGACGATGCCCCGGCAGATGGCGAGTCCCAGCCCCGAGCCGTCAACGCCGGAACCCGTTTCCCTGTCGTGGGCCCGCGAGAACTTGCGGAACAGCTCCGGCAGCAGCTCCGCCGGGATCCCCCGGCCCTGGTCGGTCACCGAGACCGCCACGTGAACACCATCCCGCACCGCGCTCACCAGGATGGGCGACCCGTCGGGCGAATACCCTGCGGCGTTGGAGAGCAGGTTGCTCAGCACCTGGACTATGCGCCGCCTGTCGGCCATCACCGGGGGCAGGCCCTCCGCCAGCTCCACGGTCAGGGCGTTCGCGGCGCCTCCGGTCACGAACCTGGTCCCTGCCTCATCCACCAGCTCACGCAGCTCAGACGGCTCCGGATCCACTGGCAGGCTGCCCGTCTCGATGCGGGCCACGTCCAGCAGGTCGCCGATCAGATACCGCATATGGTCCGACTGGTCCCGGATGATGCGGAAGAACTGAACCATCTCGGCGGGGTCAAGCTCGCCCGCAGCCTCAAGCAGCGTGGTGACCGAGCCCTTGACCGCCGCCAGGGGCGTCCTCAGCTCGTGGCTCACCATGGCAAGGAACTCGGCACACAGCCGCTCCAGCTCCTCCAGGGGCGTCATGTCCTGCATGGTCACCATAAAGGACGCGAGATTCCCGTCCTCCGAGTGGATGGGCGTGGCGTTGAGCAGCACGCTGACGCTCCGACCGTCGGGGACCCTGAGCACTATCTCCTCGGCGCGCACCGTCTCCCCCGCGCTCAGGACCTCGGCCAGCGGCAGCTCCCTCAGAGAGACCTCCCTGCCGTCGGAGCGCACGCAGGTCACCACCTCCAGCAGGTCCTCTGCCGGCTGCTCCCTGTCCCGCAGGCCGTCCACGATGCGCATAGCCTCCCGGTTGACCGACACCGGCGCTCCCGTCCGGGCGTCCAGGACCACGACTCCCACCGGCGAGGTGTTGACCAGCGTCTCAAGGTCCGTCCTGGCCTGCCGCTCCTCACGGTGGTTGCGGGCGTTGGAGATGACCAGCGCCGCCTGAGAGGCGAACATCACCAGGGTCTCCTCGTCGGCGCGGCTGAACTCCTCACCGCCGTCCTTGTCGCCCACGAAGACGTGACCCACCCGGTCGCCCCAGTGGAAGATCGGCGACGCCATGAAGGAGCAGGCCCGGCCCACCGGCACGGGGATGCTGAACCCGGTGAAACCCATGGCCCTGATGTACTCCACCACGTCGGGTATCCGCAGGGGTTCGGAGATGCCGGTCAGGGACTCCAGGACACGCAACCCCTCCGGCATGAGCCACAGCCCCTCGGCCACTTCGGTGGTCAGCCCGGAGGACAGGAAGTCCTGCACCCGTCCCTCCGCATCGAGAAGCGTCATCACCCCGACGCGGGCGACCGTCAGGGAGCGGGCGGAGTCGAGCACCCCCTGGAGCACCTCATCGAACTCCAGGCTCTCGTTGATGCGCAGGCTGGCCTCACTCAGGCGCGACAGGCGCTCCCGCAGCTCCTCGAACTCCCGGTCTCTCCGGTCTGATTGCGTCACGTCTTCCCTCCCTGAATTGAGCACAATTGGGCCGTATTCCGGCCCAGGCATGTTGTGATTGACGCAATTTTATACACTAAATCACATAGAAAAAGAGCAGAATAATACATAGACCATACGGCTAGTCGGGTATCCTTGTCATGGCTCTGGGCGTCCCCCGTCCAACGGGGAAGCCAGGGCTGCTACCGAACCCGAGCGGGGAGCCGGAGGAACCGCTCCACCGCCGGGGCTGGTGAGTTCATTTTGACCGCTAGAGCGGACCACTACCGATAGGAGGCATGATAGCCATGTTCGACACCGGGAACAGCAGCAGCAAGGTGCGCCGCCTGTTGAGGGCGACCGTGCTCGTTACCCCCCCTCCCCCGAAACTACGTTCTAATAGCCGCGGGAGGTCCGGCATGATGCGGGCCTCCCTCTCACCAAGACTCCTCCTCCTGGCTGCCGCGCTGGTCGCGCTGGCGGTCCTCTTCATCCAAGACGCCCGGCCCGCCCACGCCCAGCAGCCCGGCGCCGCCGTCTGGTCGGCCACCCTGGAGGTGCGGGATCTCAACTTCGGCTGGACCGGCTGCAACGACGGCAATGGCGCAGCCACCTGCGAGCCCGGAGGCGCGCTCACTGACGACGATTTCAGGTTTCTCGGCACGGACTATGAGATCGAGTCGCTGCAATTGTATGCGGACTCAGATGAATTGGATCTTGAATTCAATCGGCATGTCAGCCCGGAGCACCGGGCGCATTTGACCCTGCACGTCGGCGACTGGGCGTTTCCGCTGGCCGACACCAAATGGAAATCGAGTGCTCCCAACGCCGCACCCAACCTGCGGGACTTTGGCGAGTGGGACGTCCCCCACCTGTGGTGGTCCGTGAGCCAGCAGCTGCCGGTGAGGCTGACCTACGATCCGCCCGTCTGGTGGGCCATCCTGACGGTGCAGACGAAACAGGTAGGTGCGCTCGTCACCTTCGCGGGCTGCTCCAATGTAAATACGGAGGAAATCACCCTCCATTGTGGGCCGAGCGGCGCACTCCCCGACGACGAGTTCAGGTTTCGCGGCCGGGGCTATGAAGTCCTCTGGCTGCAAATCGATGCGTTATTTGACGCGCTGAGCCTCTCAACCGTTGAGCATCTCAGCCCGGATGCCAGGGCAGCCTTGAGGCTGCGTATCCGCAACAAGGAGTTTCCGTTGGCGAGCGCTCGTGCCTCGTCACTTAATGAGGTCAGTGCGCCCGACGTAAGGAACGATTTCGTATGGGGCAAGCCCGGCCTGACCACCTGGACCCAAGGCGAGGAGGTGCTGGTGCGCCTGACCGACGATTCGCAAACCGAGACGACGCTCTGGTCCTCCACGTTTAGACCGCCGGAACTTGGCGATCAAGGAACCTCGACTTTGTACATTTGGAGGAGCTAAGCAGGGCATATATACTGACGCTGAAGCTGCGTAGGCAAGGGAATCCACAAGGCGGTTGAACAACGGCAGTGGGACTTTCGCCACATCAGACTCAGACGGCGATGTGGATAAAGTCTGAGAAGCAAACCACAGATGCCGGCGCACCAGCGCAATGGCGTCGATGAAAGTGGGGTCACACTTGGCATACCAGGCGCACGAACGCAGGGCAATCGGGCGTTCGTGCCGCAGCAACCCGGCTGCGAGCGTAACCTAGGAGAACATTCCCAGCAGCAATGGCGTGGTGCGAGAAATAGCCTTGTCGGACCACTGGCGCTGAGTCTCCACACCAAGGTGAGCGCGCACCTCCTGGAAGGTGGCCTCGACACGCCAGCGCAGCAGGAACCACTGAATGATCCGGAAGGGATCGGCTTCAGTATCGGTGCAGACCAGCGCCTGCGTTCTCATCTGGCAGAGCGGGTCTCTGATCAGCACCCATCTGATGTGTACGGAAGGTCTTCCCCAGCGATACCAGACTGCGGTCTCGGATGTAATCTCCAGTGTGCGTGCGGGTCCGTCCTTCCATGGCACCGATACGCGACTCCAGGACACATCCGGGTTGTCCAGGAGTTCGATGGGAGAGGGCAGGCGCTGTCCCTTCAGGCGTGGTCTGCCTATCTGTCCTGGCACTCTGAGTGGAGCGGGCTCGAAGAGCGCGGCATCGAGCCTGAGTCTGCTGATGAATGTGACGGGTTGTCGCAGGGACTGACAGCTGTGCAGGAGTTCGAGAGCCGCGTATCCCATGTCAGTCACGACGACTATGCGCCGGTCTGGCAGCCAGCGGCGCAGTTGGATAATCATCTGGCGCGCCCAGTCGATGATCTTCTTGTGCCGACGTCCCACCTTCTGATGGTAGCTCTCTGTCGGAGCCAGCGCAGTCATAACGGGCAGTGCCCACGTGCGATTCGCCCAGGGGATGTGCGTCAGCCACATCAGGCTGACCCAGCGCAGTCCGCTCGCCTTGACCAGGTGCGACTCGCTTGAGCGCACGGCGTCTCGAAACACTCCCTTGGCGCTGATGCGACTGCCGCGTCTGCGTTCCAGCGTCTCGTCTATGCCGAACACCAGTGGTTCCCCATCTTGAGCGAGATGCTCAACCAGGAGCACGAGCAGCACACGGCTCATCTGCAGCGGAGACCAGACGGCTCTGTTGAGCACCTGATGGTACTTTGCGAAGCCTGCATCGTCGCTGAGACCCAGGACGCGTAGGGCTGACGTGACGGTGCGCTTGCGCGGAGCGAGGATGGCGCCGACGAGCAGTAGCTGCGCTTTCGTCCAGGTTCGTTGTCGGAACATGCTTGAGAAAGGCTGGAGCGCGGATATAATGGCATCGGGCAGGGTGAGCATAACAGAACCTCTGTGATGGGATGGTTCGGTTATCTTACCCTGTTCTTATATCTTGTCTATACTCCGCATGAAATGTGCAAAGTCGAGGTAACCTTTGGTTGCTTAACCACAGGACTTGACACTGCGACCGAATGCACGATACTTGGCATACTCCTAGACAATAACTTCAGGGTTGGGAGTGTGCATTATGAGGTTGTGGTGATCAATCTCGACACAGATGGCAAGCTCAAATTCTATGTCAACGGGACAGACTTCGCTGGTCTCCAGTCTGTCGAGACGCTGCACGTCGACGGCAGGCGGTTCCGTTTCGCAGACGCCACGGAGATGGTTGGTAACGCAGGCATCACTCTATAGTGGGAGAACAGCGGCCTGAGCTGGTTGGTGGGCGACACGGTTGAGCTGAGCCTGACACAGCATGCCCCGCCCACCCTGATCACCATGAGCGCCGATCCTGCTTCGCCCGCCGAGGGCGACACGGTTACGGTGACCCTGACGCTGAACCGTCCCGCCGAGCGGGGCGGCCAACTGGTCACGATCACGCCGGGCGGCACTGCGACCCACAGCAGCATCCACCACGGGGGCGACGGAGACTGGCACATCTCAGACTTCTCGTGGGGCACGGACGGCCTCGGAAACTTCAAGTCTTTCGTCATCCCCCGGGGCGAGACGAGCCACGAGGCGACGCTGACGATCTTCGAAGACGAGGTCGCCGACCCGGGCGAGACGCTCACGGTCACGGCCACCTCCACAGGCACCGGCCACCCGCTGCAGAGCGACCCGCTGCGGCTGAGCATCAGGGACGGCGGCTCGGCCGGCGCCTGCGCCAACTGCGGAACCGAAGGCGAGGTGGGCGTCGCGAAGACCTACTCGGTGAGCGCACAGGCCCGGGCCGTCGAAGGACAGGCCGCTGAGCTGACCCTGACCTTGGACGAGGCCGCTCCGGCGGGGGGCGTGGAGTTCACGGTTGCTGCTAACCCGGGCACTGCCGGGACCGAGGACGTGGGCGCAATCACCTCGCCGGTTAAGGTGCCCGGGGGCGATACCACCCTGGCCATCGCCATCCCCACGGCGGACGACGCTGTGGATGAGGGCGACGAGAGCTTCACGGTGACCGTCGCCGCCGTCGAGCCGGGCTGGCTGGCCGAGGTGGGCAACGACACTGCCACGGTGACCATCACTGACAACGACACCGCCGGGGTGACGGTGAACGCCGCCAGCCCGCTGAGCGTCGACGAGGGAGGAACCGCCGCCTACACCGTGGTCCTGGACAGCAAGCCCACCCACGACGTGACCATCAGCGCGGACAGCGGCGACAACGGCGCGCCAACGGTGTTCCCGGCCGCGTTCACCATCGCGCCGGAGCACTGGAACGTGCCCGAGACCTTCCTCGTCAGCGGCGTGGCCGACGACGACTCCCAGGACGAGACGGTGGGCATCGGTCACCGAATAACCAGCCAGGACGGGAAGTACGCCGTTCCGGTAGGGTCGGTAAGCGTGTCGGTAACGGACACCACCCAATCACAGGAGCAGAATCAGGAACAGCCGCCCGCCGGGAAGTACGCCGAGCTGATCACACAGATGAAGGAGTGGCGCAACGACCCGCAGTGGGTGGACGACAAGACGCACACCGACCGCTGGGACCGGGCGCTGCTGGCCCTCGGGGAGACGGTGGCCGACGCTTCCCTGACGCCGATGACGGGGGATGAGGCGCTGGCGCTGGCAGACAAGGGCTGGCAACGCTGGGTGGAGGTGGCCGCAGCCATCAAGGACATGGAGACGCCCAACCGGGCGCCCACGGTGTCCGCCGCCCTGGGAGACGTGACCGTCGTCAACGGGGATGCAAGCGGGGCGCGGCAGGTCTCCCTGTCCGGAGTGTTCAGCGACGCGGACGACGACGACCTGACTCTCACCGCCGCATCCTCCGATGAGACAGTCGCCATCGTCGGGGTATCCGACGACCAGGCCGTGCTGCTGATAATTGGCGATTACCGTGGGACGGCGACCGTGACGGTAACGGCCAGCGACGGCAACGGCGGCACGGCGACGGACACGTTCACCGTCACGGTGAAGGCCGCGCCCGTGGTGGCGTCTGCCATCGGCGACCTGACCTGCCTGGAGGCCGGAGCAACGCAGGAGGTATCCCTGTCCGGGGTGTTCCGCGACGCCGACGGCGACAGCCTGACCATAGCCGCCGCATCCTCCAACACCGCCGCGGCCACGGTGTCGGTGACCTCCGACTACGGCAAGCTGACGGTGACGGGGGTGGCCGCAGGCACGACGGCGATCACGGTGACGGCCCGGGACTCAGACGGCAACCGGGTCAGCGACGCCTTCGACGTTTCGGTGGTCAAGGCCCCGGAGGCCCAGGAACCCGACCCTCCGCAGCAGCGGGAGCAGACGCCACAGGAGAAGTACGCCGGGCTGATCGCGGAGATAAAGCAGTGGCGCAACGACCCTCAGTGGGTGGACAACAAGAGCCACACCGACCGCTGGGACCGGGCGCTGCTGGCCTTCGGCGTGACGGTGGCGAATTCGTCCCTGACGCCCATGACGGCGTCGGAGGCCCAGGCGCTGGCCGACCGGGGCTGGGGCCGATGGGTGGAGGTGGCCGCAGCCATTAAGGACCTGGAAGCAGGATAAGAATCGCGGCGGGCGGTCACGAGACGGTGGCTGCCCGCTGCCGACTCGCGGGAACCAGAGCAGCAGACGTGCGGGCGCGCCGCTTACGTCCACACGCCTGCCGGCGCCCCAATCCCGCCACCGCGTGCTGAACGCGGGGAAAGCCGCTCCCGGCGGCGTATCCGGAAGCCGCAAGCGGCGGACGGCGCTAGCACGGCTGGAGTCGAATCGGCAGGCTCTGGTACTTGGGCATACCCGGCCGATGCGTGCGGTTATCCAGACGCGCGCGTACGGCAGTCCGGAGTCGTACAGAAAGCTGGGTTTCGCGGAGGCGATGGAAAATCAAAGCGCAGGCGGAGCGGGATGTGGATGCGCTGTTCGGGCCGGCTAGCTGACGATTACTGAGTATGATTGAGGAAATCGATCGAATGGTTGTGCCGCGCTCTGGGTTAGGTTTTCTGATGGCGGCGGCTTTGCTGCTGGCTTGTGTAGAGTGCGATTCATCGGTGGATGAGGTTGGAGCCATCGGCGTGTGCTCGATTGAAAGCGGCGAATTGCTTACGCATGGCGTTTATGTAATTTACCTTAGTAATGACAGTGGCTTCACATGGGTATGGGAGGGAGGAATCGAACATTGCCTCGGCAGCTCCAAAGCGCAGAGTGCGGAAACGCCGAGAGGAATCTACACGATAGAGGGCACGGACATCGTTCGCGCTTTCGACGGAAAGAGGGAGATAGCATACTCCGCCGTCGTGTTCAGCGAGCGCACCGACTACATCGTCGTAGAAGCGGCAACAATGCACTGGGAGGAAAGGAAGATAGTCATAGAGCCGCAGGCCATCCACTACGACGAAAGAAGCGGCAATGTAATAGCGGCTACGGGGCTGCAAGGCGTTGTGGTCGGAACGCCCGACGGCAATTGGACGCGTGTAGGCGTGGGCCCATACCAGCCTGTTGATTTCTCTGTTCTCGGAAGAGTGAAGCGATTAAACCATAGAGTCATGTGGACGATGGGCGTCGCGCTGGCAGCATCGTTCACCGCTTTCGCCCTCGTAATCTCATTGCTGCAGCCCAATGTGAGCGGATGGCGCACATTTCTGAGAGAGACGTCCGGGCAGGTGTTCGCCATCGGCTCTCTTATCCTTGCGCTGGCAGCCACAGGATGGTTCACTGCCGTGTTCGATGACGATTGGATTGGACTTTTCTTGACGGCCCATTGCGTCCTCGCCGTTAGCGGTTCGATAATTTCCATCCTTCTCATGCGTCCTCCCATGAGAAGCTTCCGCTTCACTGCGGTTTGCTTCGCTGCGCTGCTGGTGTTGTTCGAGCTGAGTTTCTTCCTGTGGATGAGCGGGACCATTGAACTGGAAACGGCCAAACTTACGGCTATGTCTGTTATGGCGGCAACCTCCGTCGGGATGGGTGTGTATATTCGGCGCAATCTCCGGGAAGACAGCAAGACCGAAAGGGACACAGGCTGGGCGAGTTAGTGGACACCTATGCAAATGTACACAGCAATAGAGGACGATATGGCTACAATCGCGCAACACCTTACGTTTAGCGGAACTTCAAGCCGTATGGAGAGACGCTTTGATGCAAGAGTAGATGCGTCTGATGAGGCAACAGGTACCTGCCATCTTAACTGTCGCTAGACATGGGGGCCTAATTTCCGGCACTGAGTCAACTAGTGTCGAAGATGTTGTAGCGGACAGTGTTCAAGGACAACGAAGCGTAAATCACGAAGACTGCCTGAGTCACGGAGTCCTGAATCTCGACTGCCCGAACTTCCATGTTGCGGACACGCTCTTTCATCTCCTTGAATTCAGCCTCATACTTCTTGGCAAGCTCCGGTCTCCTCAATTCTGCCCCATGGCCCGTTGTAACATCCAACCTCTCTTGAAGGAGTCTGAAAGCGAAAGCAGCCTGATTATGCAGCGCACTCGGTCTAGTTTGCTGCTGGATTCGGTGCCGCATCGTTTGCTTTGACGTACTACCGACACGTCCGACGTACATCGGTTCGCCCTTCTCGTAAAAGACGTAAATGCCTTTTTCGGGAAGACCCTTGTATGTGGGCGCATTGTACGGCGTACAATTCTGTAGTTGCTTCAATAAGGGTTCCATTTGAGCGACGATGTGTTCGAACCCCATGCCTTTTCCCCCATTTGAACTACCTACGTGACGCAACGAGAATTCCTTCCCATCCAACCGGATGTAAGGTTGGAAGCGAACGCAGCGAATGGGAGCGGACCGGGTCCTGCCGCGGTCGCCACGGACGGATTGAGGAATATCCCATTATGAATTGCGTATGACACTTTTAGTAGCAATAATAATCTGAATATGGTTGCAAGTATAGCGGTTACTTTTCAGCAGCGGGCCACGCCCGGACAAGGCAGCGGTATTGAAAGCGCGACCACCTCATTAACTGTGGGCAGAGGCTCCACCCGGCAGAGCATCGGACTCCTCATCCTAGTGTCCACGAACGACTGATGGGACGGTAATGAAATGCCACATGTCTCTTTTGGTAATTCTGTGGAAGGCATCTCACTGGAGGGTATTCCATGCCAGCCAATTCCCGCATGATAAGGGGAATTCCCCCCTTCGGCGTGTTACGAATAACGTTTGCCAAAAGATCATGTGGTTACGAATATAGTATTGGCGTTTCGCCGGAAAACGGCGAGGAGGACCTTTTGCATATTTCTTATCAAGATGGACAGGGTCTTTTTGCTGTGATTCACAATCTCCCTAATTTACCCGTCGCGTTGTATTTTGCGCTTCTCTCATATGAGAGTCAGTATTGACGTGGCGCGCTCCCGCGGTACACGATACGCTCAAACTCGACACGGAGAGCCACTATGATCCCCGGAATCTGCAACGTCTGCCATGAGACCCTGTTTGGAAACGAGGCCCGCAGTCATATTGCCCGGTGCATCAAAGCCCGCTTCGGCATCAGGGCGACTCGCGCCGCTCTGAAGGGTCGCCGCAGGACCGTGCACCTCTCTGTCGGAAGTCCGGAGCGCCCGCACTGGATGGAACTCGGCGTTCGCGCCGATGCCACCCTCCACGAGCTTGACCACTTCCTGCGCTCCGTCTGGCTGGAGTGCTGCGGTCACCTGAGCCACTTCGATGTCGGAGGCGTCGTCTACTCCATGATGGTGCCGAGGCCCGGGGATGATTTTGAATTCCTGCCAATGGACGAGCACGAGGAGCAGTGGCGGCATATGGGCAGGACCGTCGGCACGGCGATTCTGCCTGCAACCTGGTTTGAGCATCAGTTTGACTACGGCACTCCCACCGAGTTGGAACTGTGACACGCAGGAGAGTTCGAGGGACTGGCGCAGGCGCTCAGCCCATCTCAGCCGTGGCATAGGGGAAAGATCGTCGTGCTTGCCAGGAACCATCCTCTGCAGTCCTGTTGTCAGTGCGGACGCCCGGCGCAGTGGCGGATAGTTTCCGAGGAGGATGAATACGATGATCCGGACGAAGAGTTCGTCGACTGGGAAGATGATGAGTTCCTCTTCTGGGATGGAGACCGGGACGACGACCCGGCGCTGAACACGTTCTGCGGCGAGTGCGCGCCCGTGGATGGGGACTACGTCGTCCTCCCGAACTCACCCCGCGAGGGGGCGAACTGCTTCGACAACGTCTGGTCGTGGCGGACGTGGCCGCTGGACGAAAGCTAAGAGGCACAGGCTCGCGCCCGGTGTCGTTCCTCTGACGTCAGTCTTCCCGCTTCTGCGTCCGACGGGAACTGTTCACAAGAGCCGCTTTCTCTTTGTCCGGCACGCAGGGACGCCTGTCACCTTCAGAACAACATATCGGTCGGCGTCGATGAGCGAGGGTTAGTCACAGCCGAAGGCTTCAATGACGAGGAGGACGCATTACCCGGCAACTGCCGCAAGCCCACGCCGGAACCCGTCCTTGCGGGTGCGAACAGCCTCTGATACCATCCTCTAACGAATACAACAGTTCTGTTTCCTTCAGTGGCAAGGAGCACTGCCAGTGAAAGAGACGACGTGTATGTCTGGGTTACCTGGCTCTCCCGCCTGCTAGTCGGCGACGCCTCCTGCGAGTGGGCATCCTGGTTCAAGGCGCACCACAGCGGGTACGTGAAGGCCAGCCGTGACTTCAGCCTCTCCACCTGGAAAATGCACCATACCCGTCTGCTCAACGACGTGCGCGACAAGCTAGAGACCGAGGGCCACACCGTTACCACGGAGCGGGCGAACTGGTTCAGGCTGCAGGGTAACTCGGGCGCCCTGGTATCCGGGCAAGCAGACCTGATAGCGGCTGCGCCCGACGGGCAGACCACGGTATACGACGTCAAGACTGGCGCGCAGCGGGACTCAGACGTGGCGCAGGTGATGATCTACATGTACGCGCTTCCACTGGTTCCCGGCTCTCCCTGGGAAGGGAAGTCGCTGGACGGCCGCCTGGTGTACAGGGACGGCACAGAGAAGTACATTCCGGCCTCCGCGATCGACACCGACTTCAGGAAGGGAGTGCACGACCTGATCAGGCGTGTGGTGTCCGACGATCCCGCGCGCAGGGTTCCCAGTCCTCCGGAGTGCAACTGGTGCGACCTGACGGATCTCGACTGCCCTGAGCGCGTGAATAGCGACCTTCCTGCAGACAACAGTGGTCCCGCTGGCGACAGATCGCTGCCTGATTTCTAGCCGCATTAGGCGCTGGCAGGCAGACGAAGGCTGGGTATCCAGCTTCCCGCCGTGAGCCAGACTCGCAGAACCTTCACTCGTTGAGACTGCCAATTAAGACTGACGGGCAGTCCGATCAGCAGTCCTGGCGATCTGTGAAATCGTCTTTCAGTCGTCTGTCCAGGGATTGATCACTTCAATCCCGCTCCCCTCAAAATCGTCCACATCTCTTGTCGCCACGGACGCTCCCCGGCAGCGGGCTATAGCCGCTATTTGGCAGTCCGATTGGCTTATGGGTCGTCCGGCAACCCTGCGATCAGCGGCCAGCATTGCGTAAGCCCGGGCAGCATCACTGTCAAATGGCAAGATACGTTCAGAAAAGAGCACGCTGAAGAGCCGTTCGGCAGAGGCAGCTAACCCACGCTGCCTCTCGCCCTCAGGCAAGATGGCAATGCCGGTTCGAATCTCCGCCTCAGTGACGGAGGTCACGAACAGGTTATCTGTGAGTTGATTGTCCACCCATCGGAGGACATCGGGGTTAGGACGCTCCCTCATCAGTTCGGACACTACATTGGTATCGAGGACGAGCATGAATGCAGCCTTAACTGAACCGTGGGGGTTCGCGCATGGGTTGCCTGGGAGGAATCTTCAATTCCACTCCGCCGAATGGTCTGAACAGGCCATGTATCGCTGTGCCAAGATTCCTGTTCGGTGCAGCGTCCTCGTCAAGGGCCGCCCGCAGGATGTCGCGGGCCTCTTGTTCCATGGAGCGGCCGTTCTCGGCTGCCCGGATGCGTAGACGACGCTTTAGCCCATCGTCCAGATTGCGCACGGTTATGCTGGCCAAGTTCCCGCCTCCTTGCTCGAATATGCATGATTATACCACGATTGCAATGCAATCATTTTAGAGATCGACCTCAAGAGCCTGTATCAGTCTGGTCGGAGGTCACCAGTTCAATCAGTAAACACAACTGCACCACTGCTGTATCCTGTTCTGCCACCACTTTGCTGATAACACTCAGACAAGCCATTCCAGCGCCTCAAGCGCCTTCTCGCCCCTGGCGTACCTCGCCGGCATCTGCGGCGACTTCCAGCGACCGTGAGTCTGCACCGCCTGCAGCGGAGCGCCCCGCCGAGTCATCCTGATAGCCAGGCCCACACGCCCTGAGTGGCTCGAGTAACCTTCCCCAAAGACCTGCAGCTCTGGCCATGCTGTCCACACGCCTGCTGATCTGCGACATCGATAGCCCGAACACCGAATCATCGTCGGTCCGGGCGCCGGATTCCCGGTGCAGCTGCTTGAGGGCCTCAAGCGTCTCCGGAGTGATCGCCACATACGCTCCCTCACCCTCCTGGTCGGTCTTCGATCGCTCTATGTATACGAGACCTGCACCGTCTTCGGCATCAAGGACGTCTCGCCACTGGAGCTGCGCCGCCTCGGAGACACGTAGGCCCGCGTCAGAGAGCACCGACGCCAGAGCGACGTCCAGCCGGCCGCGATTGAGAGCTGTCTCTTCCGACTCCATCGAGCCACCGCGTGACCTTCGCGGTGTAAACGCCGTCGCTCGGATCGACGCCAGTGCATCCGCATCAAGCGGTCTTACCTGCTTCTGACTGACGCCGATCTGTCTCGCCAGACCCCGCAGAGTTTCGCTGACACCGGCCGTCACCGGCGAGTCCAGACCCACGCGCCTATGAGCGTCAACTATGGCAGCCACCGCGAGCCGGATCGTTGACATGCTCTTGCCATCGTCGGCCAGCTTCCGTAGCATAGGCAGCAACGACCTCGGGCACCGCCGGCAGTGTGGACTGTCCTTCATATTCACACCATGCACGGAACTTGCTGAACTGGCCGGCATAATTCCGACGAGTGTTCTCTGACTGTGCGTTTTCGAGCGCGTCCGCCACCCGGTGGCGCTGCTTGTCGATGAGCATCGCTGGAGCGTTCACGGTATGCTGAGTCTGGAGTGTCATGGCTTGCCTTTTCTAAATGCGTGATAACGGTAATTAGCCCACATTTATCGGGCGTGCAGGGCCCCATTGATGCAATAAATTGCCGTATTTTCTTGCATTCTCTCCGTATGACAAATTCCCGCAGCGTTTATCCATCCTGTCCACCCGTGTCGTCTCTGGAACCGAACAGGAATCCTCTTACTACCAGGCTGTAGCGCTGGTACACTAGTCCCATTCCGAGCAACAAGCAGCCAAGTGTAATGAAAGCTACGACCCTATAGGCCATTTCAAGCAGAAACACGTCGAATACGAACAGCTTTGCCACGGGAACTGCCAGCAAGCCCATTCCCGCCAACCTCACGCGGCTGTTGGCGGATGGTATTCCGAAGGCTATAACACCCATCGCATACACGGCCCATAGCACGGTAAGCGTCAGATGCATAGCATCGATGTAATTGCCACCGTTACGCGCGCCGAGACTGTCGAAGTAGTAAACAACCTCCTGGCTCAGCATCCACAGGACAACTGCATTGGCGGCTATCAATAAACCAGGGAACAACAGCCTCTCGTTTTCGTCGAGGATGCTTTCATTGCGCCTGTACCAGTATGCTAGAGCGGACACCAGCGCGAGCACGAGCACGAAGCTCACGAAGCGAATGTTAAGTACAGGAATGAATTCCGACTGGTCAATATACACGGCACCGGTGTCGTACAACAGAAGCTTCCATACCGCCACGCCTAAAAGGACGACGCCACCCCATCGAGCCGGGGCATACCGTCTCAGAAAGCCGACTGCCGCGGCGGCTGAGCCGTAGATGGCCCACAGGAGTGTCAATGCCAGCAGCGCGCCGTTTCCAAGCTCGCTAGCGTGCCACCCAACGTCGACGACTGAGTTCCACCGCAGGCTGTTGTCATCTAGATAATTGACTACCTCAAGACTCAACAGACCCAGTGTTACAAGGTTCGCCATCCCCAGCATAGACGGTACAGCTAGACGCTCAAATTCGAATTGTCCCTCTGCCTCCCGGTAGCGCCAGTAAATCAGCCCGGCGGCATAAAAGGCGACCACGACGAAGGCCATCGTGACGAAACGTCCGTTGAGAACGGGCATGTAACCTACCGGGCCGATCCAGGCGTCGAACAGAATCAGGTGCATGACGGCGAGCGCAAGCACTCCGACGCCCAGCGCGCGCGTATGCCAGCGCGCAATGTAGAAGCTTAGCCAGACGGTCGCCACTCCCTGCGCGGCCCAACCTACCGCCACCGAGTAACCACTAAACTGCAGCGGGAATGCCAGTGCCAGGAACACGGATGCGATTGCCATGGAGAAGATGGCAATCCTCGGAGGAGTTCTGCTTCTCTTCAGCGCCGCGAGGGCTATTAGCCCATACAGCAGCGAGATGCTAAGAGAGATCAATCCGAACCACCCCTCGTAGTCGTCCCAGAGAATAATCGTAGTCAGCAGGAAGTACCCGGTGGCGTTGATGCTCATGAGCATCAGGTCCGGGATGCCGGGCATCCGCCGCCACAGGATGTGAAACAGAGGGGTTGCGGCGGCGAACGAGAGAAAGATTCCCGTGAGAGCGATGTGGGCGAATACAGGATCGAAGCCAGGAAAGTCAAACAGCCAATAGCTGAATATCCCGTATGATCCCAGCCATCCAACCAGCGTGAGCCATCTCCAGTTTCGGAAAGCGGATATAGCCAGAATGCCGACATCGACCAAGAGAATGTACGCGAGCACCAGCCGCTCGTCCGGCAGGTCGGTTCCAAGGAGGACCGGGGAGATAAACGCTCCCACTACTCCCAGAAGAGCTATGGCTATCGATTCGTAGCGGAGCGCAAGGAGGACTGCTACGGTGACGACGACTGCCAGCAGGACAAACGCCAACTCCGGAGGAATGAGCTGGTATAGGCCGAAGGCTGCGTATATGGAAAGGTACAGAATCGCGGCGGCGCTCGCCGTAACCGCCTGCGCCCAGCGCGGTACTCTTCGCTGGCCGTACTCTCCCACCGCCATAAAGGTGAGACCTACGACAACACCGAGGACTATGCGTCCGGTATCCCCTATCCAGTTGTTGTCGAACGACAGCTTGAGGAAGAAGCCTATTCCAAGCACCACGGCGATGCCGCCTATGATCGCGAACCAGTTTCTCCCCAGCAACTGCTCCCAGTCCGGCCCTGACCACCTGGCGGATACATCCCTTCCGACCTGGCTGGTAACAGGTGCTTCTGCGACTTCCCTGGGAATATCGGCGGCGAGCGCGGCTTCGGGCGACTCTATATCCTGGTCTGCAGCCGACAGGGCCCCGGTGCTGGACTCAGACTGCGAGATGTCGGACTCTTCTGATGCCCGCTCTTCGAGCTGCGTCAGACGCAGGTGGAGGTTGCCGAGTGTGGTGGTCGCTTCGGCAAGCTGCCTGCGAACTGATTCCAACTCTTCCCGGACGTCCCGTTTTTGCTCGTCTTTTCTATCCACAGATTCTAGCTCCCGTTCAGCAACAGCATCTAGGCAGCGGTCGCACTTTCCTTCATCCCCTCTTCAACGACGGTCGCTTCGGGGCACGATGCCTGACCGATGGCCGTATTCAGTGAGTCCGTGCTCGATACCGACTGGGGATTTGAGCAGGTGGGTACTCCGCCGCTTAGTAGGTCATTCATCAGGGCAGCTCAAGGAGGGCGATGATGCTATCGACCACACCTGGACCTGGATTGTATTTTGCAAGGTCGCCACGGAGCTTGGCGAAATCGGTGTCGTCCACCGGGTATGGGTGATATTCTTCTACCTCATGCGCCCACTCCGATGCATTCGGAATGCCGGCGGCCTCGAACGCGGCCTCCAGCTCCTCCTCAGTGGCGTTATTTGCGGATAACTTCCCTTCCGAACCGCCGCTTGAGGCGACAGCTCCCCCTAAGTCCACCGTGGCGGAAGAGCCAACGTTCTCTGAGGTGCAAGCGACCGCGACCATACTCAGCGTCAACACAGCGATCAGGCTAAGAATCTGCCGATCTTCATATGCACTCCTCTTTTTGTTCGAGCTTTCGTTTCATATAAGGTCTCCACGCCTCGGCTTAAGACATTGTGACGCACTGAGTAGAATAGTAATGAGTGGGACAGGCGCAGTCTCACCGAAGCTAGTAGAAGAATACTACCATTCGGACAATCTGGCTTTCAAGCAATTTTTGATTTTGAAAGGCTATGCCAGCGCTGATGTTCAAATGACAAGGCGCGGAAGCTGGGACTGGTGTCAGTAGTGTCCCGTCAAATGGTGAAGGAGTTTGTCATCCTGCTGAGTTAACTCAAGCCGCTGTCGGCTGCATGAGATGCACCTCTAGCAAGAATTCATTGTAGGTTTCAATGGCAGGGCCAGGTATCGTCTCCCTGCAACAAATCCGTCGTTCTGCTCGGCAAGCGCTGATCCATTCAGTTCACAGCTTCTGCAGCTCGCGCTTCACGGATATACCTTAGAAGTATCGAATCGACAGCCCTTGTTAGAGTCCATTAGTAACTGTTATAACAGTCCAAAACTATTCATATGCAGTACGATTGCAATCTTGTTAAGCACTGCCCTGATGTGTACGCTGTCACAAACTGCCGTAAAGGGCTCAATCCCTAAATACCTTGATACTGATGTGTAACAACCAAGTACCCTGTCGGCGTCGGGGCAATATATGAGTCATGCGGGACTAATGCATGAGTATAAGAAGAGCCGTAGGTGCCACGTTCTCCACTCGCATCTTGAGTGCAATCGAGAGCGACCCGGATGAACTCTGGCACGGCGCGCAGATCTCAATCTGGGTCCGATGGGTCATACTGGTCGGCGTCATGGCAGAGGTCAACTATCGAGTTGACTATGGGGCTGTCAGCCACATCCTCAATACGCTGTACATTGCGTCTGCCATGGCGCTCAACGGCTATGTGCATTACCGTATCCGGTCGAGCAAGGCCATAGGTACCCGTTGGTTGTTGCTTCTCAGCATCACGGATGTCGTGTATGTCTCCTTCAGTAATTCACTATCCGGTGGGTTTGCCAGCAGATACTTCATCATCTACTACTTTGTTGTCGCATCTTTCGCGACAACTTTCACATCTCTGCGTTTCAACGTGCTATGGGTTACCGTGGTGGCTTTCATATATGCGACCCTCTGCACACTGGTTCCCCCGGGTATCAGTTTTGAAGAAGAACAGGACAAGGTGTTGTTCTATCGGTTGAGCGGACTCTACGCCGTAATGGGCTTGGTCAATCTAATTATCAGGGTTGAACGGACAAGGCGAAGAGAAGCAGTGGAGCGCGAGGGAGAACTCCACAGGCAGCGAATCGAGATCTCTCAGACCATACACGACACGGCGGCGCAGTGGGCATACCTGATCGGTCTGGGCATCGAGGCAGCAGCGAAGCTCGGGGACCGGTCCAACCGGGAACAGATCGAAAAGCTCGATGCGACAGCGCAGCTATCGAAGGCTTTAATGTGGGAGTTGAGGCATCCGATAGACGGGGGGCAGATATTTCAGGGCAGGAACCTTGGTCAGGTGCTGAGGGCGCATGCTCCAACTTTCACCACCATAACGTCCGTTCCGGCGAAGTTTATGCAGACTGGCGACGAGCCGCCTCTCTCCACGGTCGTACGAAGTCTGCTGTTCTCGATCGCGCACAACGCGCTGACGAATGCATTTCGGCATGCCCGAGCGGAGAGTGTTACATTGAGCCTCGAATTTAGGACGGAAATCCTTCGGATGTCCGTTGAAGATGATGGGATAGGGCTTCCGGAGGACTTTGCCGACAGGGGCCACGGCTTCAGAAACATGAGAGCGGATGCGGAGAGAATGGGTGGCCGACTTGACGTGGGAAGGGGTGCATCGGGACGCGGAACCACCGTGACCTGCGTTGTGCCCTATGGAACGACTATTGGAGGTTAGAGGAATGTCCACCAATGCACGGATCAGGGTCATGCTCGTCGACGACCATTCGATCATGAGAGACGGGCTGCGGCAAGTCCTGGAGCAGACGGGAGAATTTGAAGTAGTGGGTGATGCGGGAGATGGCGAGGAGGCGGTGAGGACAGTCCAAAGTATCAAGCCGGACGTGATCATCATGGACGTGATAATGCCGCGAATGGACGGTATAGAAGCCTGCAGAGAAGTCATGGATATGTTACCTGATACCCGCGTCCTGATGCTTACCGCGTCCAACGAGGAAGAGTCGCTTGTTCAATCAATCGCAGCCGGAGCTACGGGCTATCTGCAGAAATATTCTGGCATGGAGCAACTTCTTGCGACCGTTCGTGATGTGGCCGGTGGAGAATTTCGAATACCGGCGGACGCGGCAAAGCACTTATTCGCGGCTATTCGCGGCTCGGCTCAGGTGGATGAGAAAGAAGTGAATGGGCTGACTGCGAAGGAGAGGGAGATACTCACACTGTTTGCGCAGGGCATGACATACGCGCAGATAGCGGAGGTGATAGGTAACTCGCGACTGACCATTCGAAACAGCATATACCGCATCCAGAACAAGTTGGGAATCAGGACAAAGCAGGGCATCGTGGTCTGGGCCGTGCGCAACGGGCTGCTAGATGATTATGTGCAGATGGTTGATCCGCGCGATTAGGTCTCGAGTGAAGGCGTACCAAGATCGACGGCATCCGCGGTTCTCCACTACAAACTATTGCCGACGGAGTGCGAGCGTTGCGGAAAGCCCGGCACTCCGCGTCAGCGGTTCGCGAACATGGGCGTCGTGATCTGCGCCCCCAGCGTTGCATCTGAACAACATCAAGGGGACGAGGGCATGCCGATAATCTGAACTGCTGGTCCGGCAGGTACGTCAAAAGGCTCCTGGCGGCGTGTCCAGCCACCAGGAGCCTGCCTTACAATAGTGGTCGCCTATCTGCTAGTCGAGTAGTCGTAAATGGAGCCGATCGCCGCGCCGCGCCTTATCTGCGCTCCACTGGCGTTAGACAGCCGCAGCGTCATCGTCTCGGTCTCTTCGTCTTCGCGGTCGAACTGAATTGGCACCCATATCCTCTTCGAGTCTTCCCCTGTGCCGAACACCAGCGTCCCGGACTGCGACTCGTAGTCCTGGCCCGCCACCGCAGTCCCGTTCACGGTGGCGTAGTCCACGCGCACCTCCTCATCCGCATCCCGGTCCAGTGTCACGTCAAAGGCCAGATAAGCCTGCGGGTTCGGCCATTCGCGCTTGCTGGCGTCCGCAACCGAGATCTCCAACGGACCGGCTATGGCACCCGCCTTCGCCGCGCCACAGGCAGTGCTCGATGTGCCCAGGTCACTGAGCGACAGCCTGTATGTCCCTTCGCCCAGGAACCTGTGTATGCCGACCGAGATGTAGTACGTGCCGGACGTGTCGAGTTTCACATGGCTGATGGCCTTGTTGCCCCCGTAGTCGGCCCTGGCGCTGGTCCCTGAGATTCTGGTGCTGTCGGTCCGGTACACTCCATACAGGGCCGGGTAGGGCAGCGTCAGGCTGTCGCTGTCGCTGCTGCCCGCCACCCCGATGCGGTAACAGTGGTCTTTGGTGAGACTGGTGCGATACCAGTCGGCATCGCTGACCTCTTCTATCCGACCCGTGACCGAGCCTCCGGAGCTGATGGATGCACTGGTGGAGCTATTGCCCCTGACCGTGTCCACGTACCCCTGCCCGTTGTTGTCGTTGTCCCTGATGGTGCCGATTGCCGTTCTTGTTCCGACGGAGTATTCTCTGCCTTCGTCGCTGGACCCATGGAGTCCGATTCCGAATACCTCGGTTCCCTCCACAAGGTCGTCGTCTATGGTTCTGAACCTGATCTCCACGGATGTCAGACCGTAGCCGATCTGTATGACCTTACTCGCCGGGTGCGGCGTCACGTAGTCATTACCCGCTGTCGCTGCTTTGCTGCCTGACGGTATTGAGTCACTTCCCGTGCCGTAGCTCAGGCGGCGGAACCCACTGATGGGTGGGGAGATTGTGACTGTGAATACGATGTCCTGCCCCTCGGTCGTCGATGCCGACGCGATGCTGACCACCGGTAGTCCGGTGGTGGCCCTGGCGACGTTGGAGGTGGGACCCGTGCCGCTGGAGTTGATGGCGGACACGCGGTAGTGGCGGGTGTCGCCTGTGGAGAGTCCCGTATGTGAGTATGCACGATTGGCGCTGCCGGTGTTGGCGACCCGGGTGGTCCATGAGTTGCCGTTGGAGGATACTTCGATCTTGTAGCCCGTGATGGGCGAACCTCCGTCGCTGTCGGGTGCGTTCCACGAGAGGTTGATCCGGGTGTTCCCGACGGCTGTTGCGTTTAGACCCCTGGGTGCGCCGGGCGCTGTGATGTCGGCTGTTGGAGTCGCATTCACGTCGTCCGACGGCGTGCCGTCGCTCGCGCCGGTCTTGGTCGCTATGACCCTCACGGTGTACTCGGTGCCGTTGTTCAGGCTGCTGATCGTGCGGCTCGTGGTCGAACCCGATGAGATTGTGGCCTGCCGATCACTGGTGTTGTAGCTCTGGCCGCCCGACTTCCACTGGACCTTGTAGCCGGTGGCTCCGGACACCTGTGCCCAGTTGACCCGCAGTGTCCGGTCGCCTGGCGTGATGTTCACGCCGGTGACCTTACCGGGCGCTGTGATGGCGGATGTCGGAGTCGCATTCACGTCGTCCGACGGCGTGCCGTCGCTCGCGCCGGTCTTCGTCGCTATGACCCTTACGGTGTACTCGGTGCCGTTGTTCAGGCTGCTGATCGTGCGGCTCGTGGTCGAACCGGATGAGATTGTGGCCTGCCTGCTGGAGTTGTAGCTCTGGCCTCCGGATTTCCACTGGACCTTGTAGCCCGTGGCTCCGGACACCTGCGCCCAATTGACTTGCAGTATCCGGTCGCCTGACGTGATGTTCACGCCGGTGACCTTACCGGGCGGCGTGACGGGGAGTGAGCCGGTCGAGCCGGTGCCTGATGGTGACCATGGGCTGTCGCCCTCGTCGTTTGTGGCGCGCACCTGCACCTGGTACGACGTGTTGGCTGAAAGGTTCGGGATGGTCGTGGTGATACCGGTCACGTTCTGCGGGCCGTTGGTGAAGCTGCCGCTGGTGCCCTGGCGGTATTGCAGGTCGTAGTTGTCGATGTCGGGGCCGGTGTTCGTCGGCACGTTCCAGGTCACGTTCAGGCTGGTGGCCGATCCCGCCGCCGACACGTTGGGCGCTGCCGGACGTGCCGGCGGTTCGTTCACGTCCGTGACCGTGATCGTCACCGTGATGGTATCGGTGCCGCCGTTGCTGTCGTCGGCCTTGACGACGACGGTGTAGGTGGATTTGACCTCGTGGTTGTAGGTCACGCCCGCTTTGGTGCGGATCTGGGCGGAGCCGCTGGCGGTGATGAGGTTGAATGAGGCTGCGTCGGTCCCTTCGAGGGTGTAGATTATTGGGTCGCTGTCGCTATCTGTGGCGGTGAACGTGCCGCCGACGTTCTGATCCGCCGCCGTGTTCTCGGCCACTTCGCGGTCCGCGGTGGTCGTGGGGAACGTCGGGGCGCTGTTGGCCGCCGCGCGCGTCACCGTCACCGTGTATGCCTGGGTGGTGGCGTCGTCCGCCGCCGTTACCGTCACAACGATCTCGTTGTCGCCCACGATCAGCCAGGGCACTGTGATGCCGTCGGTGAAATCGGTGTCGGCGATTACAGTGCCTCCCAGGGTGACACCGCTTACCTCCGCGCCGCTGTGGTTGACCGTCGCGGTCAGGGTCACTTCATCCACCGCGTTGCCCACCTCCACCACATAGATGTATGTGCCATACGCGAAGGTTGGGTCAAGGCTCAGGTCGTTCGTCCCGACGTTGACCGTCAGAGCGCTCAGCGTCGCGTCGGTTGAGGCGGAGCCGGCGACCACCTGAAATATCTCCGAGAGGCCGTAGAAGGGACGGGTGTTGGAGCTGGTGGCGACCGCGCCGCTGTCGAGGGGGCCATTGCCGGCGGCGGAGTCATTGGGTCGGCCGAAGGACACAAGGCTTCCGCCGAGAGCTTCAGAGCCACCCAACGAGTCGAATTCTTCCGTGCCGTCGTGATTGCAGCCGGTCCAGGGGTAGTTCGCCAGCTGGGATGTATCGGGGCCGTCGGTGCCGGACTCGTTCTTGTCGTTCGCTTCCTCGTCCCAGTCCCCGTCGTAGAAGTCCTCGTAGTCGTCCGCGGCCTTGTCGCCGCCCAGCCAGTAGATCGGGACACCCGCGCCGATGGTATCTGTATTGTCGCGGGCGTCGGTACTGCTGGTGCATCCCACTGCCGTGAAGCCATCGCTATATTCCTGGATGGCGGTGTGGCCGGCAGCGGCGGTTGTCTGGATGAAGGTGTTGTAGTCCGCGATGTCGGTAGAACTGGCGTCGCGCTTCGTCGATGAGAGGAACAGCAGCCGAAAGGTGTCGCCTGTGGTCAGCCCGGTAGGCTTGAGTGCCCACGTGGAGGGGACGTCGGTCGGGACGGCGCTCCCGTTCACGCTGATCTGGTAAGAGTTTCCAGCAGTCTGCATTAAGCCCTGGTAGCGGTTGGTATCCTCGATTTCCCATCCCGACCTGCTGCCACGGTCCTGCTCGTCCGACGAGGTGAGGCCGAGAATGAAGTCCAATGATGCATCTGCGGTGCCCTCGAAAACGACGAGGTAGTCGGTGTCCGCGTCGAGCGTAGCGCCGGCAGGCGCGGTGAACGTGTTCACGGCTCTGTCCGCATAGCTGGCCGGGGACGTCAGGGTGTATGCCAGGGTGTCCGGCGCGCCCGCGCTATTGGCGGTGTAGATGTGGACGGTGAATGTCTCCCCTGTCCCAAGGGTTTCAACATAGACATAGACCCCGACCGAAGCCAGGCTGTATCCGCCGGGATTAGTCCCGGTCTCGAACCCCTGGGAGTATGTCTTGTTGCGGGAGCCAATTGCCGATAAAAGCCTACGGTCCACGGTCTGTCCGGTGTTGCTGACGAGCACGTTGGCAGCCGCAGTGGTGGCTCCGGCGACATCGGATGCGGAGCCGGTCCCGGCAGAGTTGATGGCGGAGACGCGGTAGTGGCGCGTGTTGCCGGCGGAGAGGCCGGTGTGGGAGTAAGTTGTGTCGGTGGCGCCTGTGTTGGCGACGAGGTCGGACCAGCCGGAGATGCCGGTGAGGGACATCTCGACCTTGTAGCCGGAGATTGTGGCTCCACCGTCGCTGGTGGGTGCCGTCCAGGACAGGTTGATTCGGGTCTCGCCGGCGGCGGTGGCTGTCAGGTCGGTGGGTGCGCCGGGCGCGATGGTGGCCCGTGTCACCGTAATGGAGTAGGTCAGGATGATGCTTGTTTCTTCCGCCGTTACCGTCACGACGATCACGTTGTCGCCCACGACGAGCGAGGGAACTGTGATGCCGTCCGTGAAGTCAGTGTCGGCGACCGCAGTCCCGTCAAGGGTGGCGCCGCTTACCTCCGCGCCGTCGTCGTTCACCGTCGCGCTCAGCGTCACTTCTTCCACGGCGTTGCCCACGTCCGCCGCATAGACATACGTGCCCGACACGAAGCCCGGGGTAAGAGTCAGGTCGCTCGTACCGTCGTTGACACTCAGACCACTCAGCGTAGCGTCGGTGGCGGCTGCCATCTTGAAGACCGGCGATAGGCCGTACATTGGTCGGGTGTTGTCTTTCTGAACGGATGCGTCGCTGCTGAGGGGGCCGTGCCCTGAAGTGGAGGAGTCAGGCCGGCCCACACGGACGAAGTCCTTTCCCAGGGCTAGCAGCCCGTCTGAGGATTACTTAGCGTCCCTTAGGTGCAGACGAGGTCAGACGGCGACAACCATTTTTGTCGGGTGCAGCCACTGACGGAGCAATAGCTTCGTACGCCTTACTGTGCTTAGCATCTCGGCGATGATGCGGACACTTCCCGCAAAGTTGTTGGTCGGTGTTTCGCGAGGCTGGTCTGCCCCAAATCGGAACAGTTTGAGCAGGTTGTGGCCGGTGCAGATCAGCGACCACTCGCCGCTGACCTTCTCCAGGCCCCGTAGCAGGAACTGGCGGAAGCCTCGGACCTGCTTGATCTGGCCGAATACCGGCTCCACCGTTTGCATCCGAAAGGCGTAACGTTGCCGGCCCCGTTTGGTCTGTAACTTCCGGCGCATCCGATCCCTGGTAGACAGATGACTGGGTATGCGACCCCGGGGCGCGGACGGCGGCACTCTGCCGTGGCGGGTCTGCTCCGGCGCGATGAACGGGTCCACGCACAGCCCGTAGAGACCTTCAACCGCCTGCGCCGAGTAGTAACCGGCGTCGG
This sequence comes from Dehalococcoidia bacterium, assembly GCA_965222145.1. Taxonomy (GTDB): domain Bacteria; phylum Chloroflexota; class Dehalococcoidia; order Lucifugimonadales; family JADFKI01; genus Bin90. The sequence goes on from CBDCTG010000001.1 coordinate 1,891,473, forward strand.
CGGATACCTCTTTGGGCACTGCGCCGACGTTGCTGATCGCCTCCTCCACCATCGCCACCGCCTGCTGCTTGTCCGAAGTCCTGTTGGTGGCGTGAGCCGCCACGATCACCTGATGGGCACTGTCCACCACCGCTTGACAGTTGTAAGCTTGCACAAAGTCCCGCCCGCCCGGCGCCGGCATGATGCGCGACTCAGGATCGGTGAAGTTGCGCTGGGCTTTGTCGTCGGGCACCCCGGAATGCTCCTTGCCCTCGGCCTGCTCCGCCGCCGCCTGAGCTTCAGCTTCTAACGCCGCCATCGCCTCCCGTATCTTCTCCAACCGCCCCTCCCGAAAGGCCAACTCCTGCGGCAACTCATCTCCGCGCTTACCTTGTCCGTACCGAAGGTCCTCCTCGTCATCAACCTCCTGGGCACGCCGCAGCAACTCCTCCACCTCCGCCGATAACTGCGCTTCCTTCCCTTTCATCCGACCGTAACTCATCGCCTTGTGCCTGGATGCGTTGGCCCTCACCTTGGTACCGTCCAACGCCACGTGACCCAGTTTCACCAGCCCCGCCTGCCCGCACAACGCCAATACCTGCAAGAACAGGCCTGACAGCGCATCCAGATTGTCCTTGCGAAAGTCCGAGATGGTGCGGAAATCCGGCATGTTGTTCGCCGCCAACACCCGGAACGCTATGTCCTCGTGCAGCCGCTGGGCAATCCGCCGTGAGGACGCCACCCCGACGCAGTAGCCGTAGAGCAGCACCTTGACCATCATCCGTGGATGATATGGTGGCCCACCTCTGCTCTCACGCTCGTAGCGGGCGGTGATCTCAGACAACTCCAACTCGTCCACGACGTCTGAGATAAAGTACGCCAGATGGTCATCCGGCAACCACTCCCGCATTGCAGCAGGCAACAGCATCTGCTGGTCTGGATCATAGGCACGGTAGGTCTTGCTCATCGCAGGCTCCACTCTACTGAATTGAGCTTATTATGCATCCAAATCACTCAACTACCGCGTTTCTCGGACGGGCTGCTAGCTATAGCGCCACCTCCCAGCGAGATGTTCGCAGTGCAGTACGCTCGGGCCCACCTGAGAGAGTTCGAACCGATCATTAGGGCCGAGGTGGCCCCCCAGTTGTCGGTACGCCTGACCATAGTTATTTGCTCTTAGAGGACCGATATTTACTCTCGCGAGGGCGCGAGCGTCTGACGGGAGTTGCCCTGGCCCGGATTGCCCCCTGTACGAATGAGTCGGTCTGATGCAAAATGTCGAAGCTGGGTTAGGCCCAATGAAGAACAGGACCCGACACGTATCCTGGTGTACAATGAGGTTGCACCCTCGGGGGCCTTGCGATCGAATTTGAGGTGAGGAACTCATGGCACCCATCAACGTCAACTTCGAGGCAGAAATACACGTGGCGCAAAGAGGCGAGCACCTGTACGCCGCTACGATCATGCCGTTCCATGTGACCGGGTACTCGGACACGTTCGACAGGGCGATAGACCGCGCCAAAGAAGGACTTGACCACCTGCTTGAGGCATACGAGGCCGATGGAAACCTAGCGCAGTTTTTGGACGACAGTGGCATCGAGTACACGCTTTCGGGCAAAGTTACTACCGTAGACAGTTCGGTACGACGGGTGAGGGAACAGATCGCCTATGCTGGATCGCATTAGCGCCTGCTCGGTCATACAGACATTCAGGCGATACGGCTTTTCGGTTCACCAGACATCAGACGACTGGCTCATAATTCGCTTCCCCTACCCAAGCACCAGATATGGGACCCTAGATGCTAGCGAAGGCTTCACGTTCTGGGATGACCTGAAATACTGGGCCGACGAAGCAGGAATAGACCGAGAACAATTTGAAGAATAACCACACGAAGCCCCGCCTGAAATACACGGCGGGGTTTTTCATTGAGCGATTTCACTCCAACTGGACAGGACTGCCGCCAGGAACACCACTCCCGTTGAGTATTCGTAGGGCGCTATTCAGGGCGTCGCCCTTCAGATCGCCCGCCTGATGGGCTAAATGACATGGAGGCATTTTCCACCATTATACATAATCACAGCAGCCCACGGATAACGGAGACATGTATGGAAGGCTTATTCCTCCTACTTATGCTTATTGGCACAGTTCTTTCATTTGCAACCATCACGGCGTTAATCGCCGATTCTAAAGGGAGCCGAACCACGGGTTGGTTCTTCTACGGACTCATTCTTGGCCCAATCGCCCTGGCTCATGCAATTGTCATGCACAGGACGCTTGAAGAAGAACAGAAGCGACATCTGCTTGCGGGACGTGACCCGTGCCCCAATTGTGATGAATACATATCTCCAAAAGCCTTCGTCTGTCCCCACTGCCAGCGTGACATTGAGCAGTCAGCACGAACCCGGAGCGGCGCATCCTGAACCAGACAGCACATGTTTGATTTCTCAATTCGTATAGCCTAGTCTCAGATCCGGTTTCCGCACGCGAACTGGTAGATATTCGCCGTCCGGCCACCCGTTGCGTCCAGCAGCTCGTCCACACCATTCGCAAGCCGTCTTGCTTCGTGCGTCAATACCGCTTCCGACTTCCTGACCTGACGCCATGCCTTGCAATTGTCGTCAGTGTCCCACATGCAGTGCGAGCAGTTCCTTTTCTCATCGAATCCGGCCAGCACCGGCACAGAATAGAGATGCGCGGTGGACATCCTGCCGTAGCCGTAGAGTTCAGGCTGCACATCGCGCGGATTCACCCTGTCCTGGCAATCAGGGCAGAGCGTCGCGGCCACCCGTGCATCGCGCAGCGCTGACCAGTCCTCGGATGATACGTCGGCATCACCCGCGGGTTCTCCGTCGCACAGACGGCTGCGGGCACGGTTTCGGATGTGGTGCTCGACCGGCTTGAATTTTAGTCCCATCTTCTATGCCACGTCCGAGTCCATCCTGTCGGGACAGTCCGCCTTCGTTAGTTCACAGAAAGCACATTCAGAAAAGCTCGGCACACGTCTAGGCGGCATGTCCGAGGTCATCTTACGCATGAACTCAGCCAGCCGCGAGACAAACGCATCGTCCACGCTGTCGGCTGAGATGCGCCTCTCGCTGCCGTCCGCGTACACCACCACGCCCTCGAATTTTCTGTCGCGCCAGCGCCAGTCTTCGTTCCGTACCTTCAGCAGCAGATACATGTAGAGCTGCACCTGAACGATGTGAGACGCCGACTCCTGGCCGGTCTTCGCGTCGTATATGACTGCTCTGCCGTCAGGATAGACTGCGATCACGTCGGGTTTGCCGCCGGTCACTGCACCGGAGCGGGCGCTCTCGACCCTGAAGGAGTTCTGACTCTCGATGAACAGCTCGCAGCCGCGCTCTTCGAGTTCGGCGACCAGCTCGTTCATCAGGTCGGTGTGGTCCATGAGCCATTTTGCGGAATTAAAGTCGCTGGGCATCTTAGCGTAGCCCTGGTGATTCGCCTTGAACCAGGCGGCAAAGAGACAGCTCTTGTCGCCAGTCAGGTATCGGGGTATCCATCTCGACTTTCGACTAACTTACCTTCTCATGCGGATAGTGGGGCGTGTGATGGCGCCGTGTTCGGCTGCTCTTTCTGAGTGGCGGTTACAGGCACCAGCTTGTAGCCCAGATGCGCAGCTCTCCTCTTTGCGTTGCTTAACGCTCTCTGACGGTGCTGCTCCTCGTAGTACGCCGCGCCCGCGTCCACATACTTCTGTCCGTACTTGAGCATCGAGTATATGATCCGAGCCAGCTTGTGGGCCGTAGCCGTTATAGCCTTCGGAGCGCCCAGCTGAGCCTTCTTCCTGCGCAGGAACGCCCCCAGCGCACTGTCCGAGCGGTGCAGCGCGTTGGCCGCCAGGCGCAGTGCCGTAGCCGCTCTGTTCGCACTCGGTTTCGTCCGCGAACTCATCACCCTGCCTCCACTCACCCTGTTGTTCGGACTCAGCCCCAGCCACGACGCGAAGTGCTTCGCCGTGGGCCAGCGGCTCATGTCCAATCCAACCTCACTCACCACTTTCAGCGCCGTGTACGCCTCCACACCGTCTATCGCGGTCAAGTCCACTCCCGTCATCCTGTACAGGTACGTCCGAGCATCGAACTGGGGCGCGTTCCCCTGACGAGGCTTTGCCCCACGCTTGCCGGCCGGCATACTTCCCTCGCTGCGATCATCGAATCTGCCGAGCTGTGACTCTATCTCCTGATCGCACTCCTCTATCTTGCGTCGGTACGCCCTGTACAACTCAAGCGCCTGCGTCAACTCGAAGATGTGCTCCTCCCTCCAATGACCCCGCAGGGACTTAGCTATCTTCTTCTCGTCAGCCTTCATTGTGGGATGTCTGAACTGGGCCAACTTGGTCGGGCTGCGCTCACCCTCTACGATGGCCTCTATGATCTTCATCCCGGTCTTGCCTGTGATATTGCTTATGACGTGCTGCAACTTTATGTTCATCTGCGTCAGTGCCTTCTGCATATGCTGAATATGATGCGATGCGTACTCCACCAGCATCGCGCGCTGACGCAGATAACTCCTCAATCGCCTTATCTCAGCCTCAGGCCTGAACGCACCCGACAGCAGCCCGTATGTGTGCAACTGCTGCAGCCACTGGCAGTCCAGCACGTCAGTCTTGCGACCAGGCACGCTCTTCAGACGCCGAGGGTCCACCAGCAGCACCTCCAGACCACGCTCCTCCAGCACTCCGAACAGCGGTATCCAGTACACTCCTGTCGACTCCATCGCCACCGTCTCCACCCCGCACTCAAGAAGCCAGTCGGCCATACGGTACAGCTCCGCCGTGTATGCCTCGAACTCCCGTACAGACTCTTCAGAGCGCCCTCCTGCAACCGCCACGAAGTGGCTGCTAGCAGCCCGTCTGAGGATTACTTAGCGTCCCTTAGGTGCAGACGAGGTCAGACGGCGACAACCATTTTTGTCGGGTGCAGCCACTGACGGAGCAATAGCTTCGTACGCCTTACTGTGCTTAGCATCTCGGCGATGATGCGGACACTTCCCGCAAAGTTGTTGGTCGGTGTTTCGCGAGGCTGGTCTGCCCCAAATCGGAACAGTTTGAGCAGGTTGTGGCCGGTGCAGATCAGCGACCACTCGCCGCTGACCTTCTCCAGGCCCCGTAGCAGGAACTGGCGGAAGCCTCGGACCTGCTTGATCTGGCCGAATACCGGCTCCACCGTTTGCATCCGAAGGGCGTAACGTTGCCGGCCCCGTTTGGTCTGTAACTTCCGGCGCATCCGATCCCTGGTAGACAGATGACTGGGTATGCGACCCCGGGGCGCGGACGGCGGCACTCTGCCGTGGCGGGTCTGCTCCGGCGCGATGAACGGGTCCACGCACAGCCCGTAGAGACCTTCAACCGCCTGCGCCGAGTAGTAACCGGCGTCGGCGGATACCTCTTTGGGCACTGCGCCGACGTTGCTGATCGCCTCCTCCACCATCGCCACCGCCTGCTGCTTGTCCGAAGTCCTGTTGGTGGCGTGAGCCGCCACGATCACCTGATGGGCACTGTCCACCACCGCTTGACAGTTGTAAGCTTGCACAAAGTCCCGCCCGCCCGGCGCCGGCATGATGCGCGACTCAGGATCGGTGAAGTTGCGCTGGGCTTTGTCGTCGGGCACCCCGGAATGCTCCTTGCCCTCGGCCTGCTCCGCCGCCGCCTGAGCTTCAGCTTCTAACGCCGCCATCGCCTCCCGTATCTTCTCCAACCGCCCCTCCCGAAAGGCCAACTCCTGCGGCAACTCATCTCCGCGCTTACCTTGTCCGTACCGAAGGTCCTCCTCGTCATCAACCTCCTGGGCACGCCGCAGCAACTCCTCCACCTCCGCCGATAACTGCGCTTCCTTCCCTTTCATCCGACCGTAACTCATCGCCTTGTGCCTGGATGCGTTGGCCCTCACCTTGGTACCGTCCAACGCCACGTGACCCAGTTTCACCAGCCCCGCCTGCCCGCACAACGCCAATACCTGCAAGAACAGGCCTGACAGCGCATCCAGATTGTCCTTGCGAAAGTCCGAGATGGTGCGGAAATCCGGCATGTTGTTCGCCGCCAACACCCGGAACGCTATGTCCTCGTGCAGCCGCTGGGCAATCCGCCGTGAGGACGCCACCCCGACGCAGTAGCCGTAGAGCAGCACCTTGACCATCATCCGTGGATGATATGGTGGCCCACCTCTGCTCTCACGCTCGTAGCGGGCAGTGATCTCAGACAACTCCAACTCGTCCACGACGTCTGAGATAAAGTACGCCAGATGGTCATCCGGCAACCACTCCCGCATTGCAGCAGGCAACAGCATCTGCTGGTCTGGATCATAGGCACGGTAGGTCTTGCTCATCGCAGGCTCCACTCTACTGAATTGAGCTTATTATACATCCAAATCACTCAACTACCGCGTTTCTCGGACGGGCTGCTAGCTCACACGTCTATACCAGCCGCGTTCAGGTTCACTTGCGACAACTCATCCGGCAGCTCATCCGGCAGCTCAATCCTGCTCTCTCGTTTCGGACTCCTGTCTATGTCTCCGCTGTGTCTGTCCATCGCTCCCTCTGCTACTATGTAGTAGGCGTGTCGCCTCAGGGTGCCACATACTTCGCACAATCTTTCGAACGGGAGCGTTCCCCAGAGGGGACGTCACCAATGATGCCGTCGTAAGGCACCCGGACCATGCTTTGTACCGGACAATACGCACCAATGCCGAGGTCGGTCTCTTTGCCGGCGACACGCCCCATCGACATCATACACGGCCTGCGATGCCACGCCTCAGTTAGTAGCCTCTGCACGGCCCGCTAAGGGCATAGCTATGCTTTGTACATTTCGGAGTAATCGAAGCATGCAGATATACGGACGCTCAAGCTGCGTAGGCAAGGGAATCCACAAGGCGATTGAACAAAGGCAGTGGGACTTTCGCCACATCAGGCTCGGACGGCGATGTGGATAAAGTCTGAGAAGCGAACCACAGATGCCGCCGCACCAGCGCAATGGCATCGATGAAAGTGGGTTCGCACTTGGCATACCAGGCGCACGAACGCAGAGCAACCGGGCGTTCGTGCCGCAGCAACCCGGCTGCGAGCGTAACCTAGGAGAACATTCCCAGCAGCAATGGCGTGGTGCGAGAAATAGCCTTGTCGGACCACTGGCGCTGAGTCTCCACACCAAGGTGAGCGCGCACCTCCTGGAAGGTGACCTCGACACGCCAGCGCAGCAGAAACCATTGGACGATCTGAAGGGGATCGGCCCCAGTATCGGTGCAGACCAGCGCCTGCGTTCTCATCTGGCAGAGCGGGTCTCTGATCAGCACCCATCTGATATGCACGGAAGGTCTTCCCCAGCGATACCAGACTGCGGTCTCGGATGTAATCTCCAGTGTGCGTGCGGGTCCGTCCTTCCATGGCACCGATACGCGACTCCAGGACACATCCGGGTTGTCCAGGAGTTCGATGGGAGAGGGCAGGCGCTGTCCCTTCAGGCGTGGTCTGCCTATCTGTCCTGGCACTCTGAGTGGAGCGGGCTCGAAGAGCGCGGCATCGAGCCTGAGTCTGCTGATGAATGTGACGGGTTGTCGCAGGGACTGACAGCTGTGCAGGAGTTCGAGAGCCGCGTATCCCATGTCAGTCACGACGACTATGCGCCGGTCTGGCAGCCAGCGGCGCAGTTGGATAATCATCTGGCGCGCCCAGTCGATGATCTTCTTGTGCCGACGTCCCACCTTCTGATGGTAGCTCTCTGTCGGAGCCAGCGCAGTCATAACGGGCAGTGCCCACGTGCGATTCGCCCAGGGGATGTGCGTCAGCCACATCAGGCTGACCCAGCGCAGTCCGCTCGCCCTGACCAGGTGCGACTCGCTTGAGCGCACGGCGTCTCGAAACACTCCCTTGGCGCTGATGCGACTGCCGCGTCTGCGTTCCAGCGTCTCGTCTATGCCGAACACCAGTGGTTCCCCATCTTGAGCGAGATGCTCAACCAGGAGCACGAGCAGCACACGGCTCATCTGCAGCGGAGACCAGACGGCTCTGTTGAGCACCTGATGGTACTTTGCGAAGCCTGCATCGTCGCTGAGACCCAGGACGCGTAGGGCTGACGTGACGGTGCGCTTGCGCGGAGCGAGGATGGCGCCGACGAGCAGTAGCTGCGCTTTCGTCCAGGTTCGTTGTCGGAACATGCTTGAGAAAGGCTGGAGCGCGGATATAATGGCATCGGGCAGGGTGAGCATAACAGAACCTCTGTGATGGGATGGTTCGGTTATCTTACCCTGTTCTTATATCTTGTCTATTCTCCGTATGAAATGTGCGAAGTCGAGGTAAGAACAAGGCTTGACATTCAACACGGATACTTGACACAAGCTCGAGTGCTGTATGCGTACTGGGTGAAGGTGATCATCAATTTCTTCGGCGACCTGTACGAGGCGTCGGACCCGGCGGAGATACGGATGCAGGGAACGTCACAGCAGCAGACCGCCAACACTCCGGCCACAGGCGCGCCAACCATCATCGGCACGGCGCAGGTGGGCGAGACCCTGACGGCGGACACGTCGGGCATCGCCGGCGAGGACGGCCTGAGCAATGCGACGTTCGCCTACCAGTGGCTGGCCAACGGCTCGGACATCGCAGGGGCGACAGGTGCAATCTACACGCTGGCCGAGGCCGCCGAGGGCAAGGTCATAAGCGTTACGGTGAGCTTCACCGACGACGCGGGCAACGGCGAGGAACTGAGCAGCGCAGCGACGGCGGCGGAAGCCGCCCCGCCCCCGCCGCTGACGTCCCTCATCGAGAACGCCGCTGCCTTCCACGACGGGGAGAGCGCCTTCACCTTCGAGCTGCGCTTCAGCGAGGAGTTCAGCCTGAGCTACCGGACCCTGCGGGACCACGCCTTCACGGTGTCCGGCGGAACAGTGAAGAATGCCAGCCGGCTGGAGCAAGGCAGCAACATGGGCTGGCGGATCGAGGTCCAGCCCAATGTCAACGATGACGTCATCGTCGTCCTGCCTGTGACCGGCGACTGCGCTGACACCGGAGCCATCTGCACGGAGGACGGCAGGAAGCTGTCCACCGAGCTGGTGTTGGCGGTCAGCGGTCCTGGCAGCTAAGGGCCGGGAGTTCAGGACGGCAATTAGGCCCCGGACACCGGCAATGAGGAGGGCAGTCGCACGGATAGAGCAACTGCCCTCCCGTAGCGCTTGACCTGGCTTCCACACGCCAATTGGACTGCCGCGCCTTCCTCGCCGTCACCTCAGCCGCCAAGCCCGCTTGACGGCGGCGTGTACTGGCCCGTAGCTGTCAGGATGCCGGAAGGCTGCCGCCTTTAAGGTTTCGGCGGAGTCCCGGGGCCGAATGCGCTCGGGCACACCGGCCAACCTGCGCAGTCGAGGAGAGATCAGGCGGCACTGATCATCGTGTCCGTCCCCATTGATCTGCGTCGGAGCGAACTAACTTCGATCCCGGGACCCTTAGGAGAGCGAGGGCTGACCTCACTCCCCGGCCGCTTTCCTAAGCGTCTCGCCCGTCCTGAAGCGCACGCTCCCGTGCGCGGGAATCTCAATGAGTTCGCCGCTGTTCGCGCCTCGAATGGGACGCACCATTCTCGCTCCGAACTCGCGCACCTCGAACGTGCCGAAGCCCGTCAGAACCACCCTGTTTCCCTCCCTGATGACGTCCGTGACACTCTCCAGCACGGCGTTGAGCGCCTGTTCGCCACGGGCCTTCGAGCAACCCATCGACTCAGCAACCCTTGCGGACATCTCGCGTTTGCGTAGCGTATCGCTCATCTGAACCTCCTCTGTGAGCCATCCCCTGCCGTGACCTCGCATTGTCACCGCTTCAAGGCATCGCACATTATGCAGGAAGAAACGCACGATGGCAAGCGCGCGGTTTCGACGGCTCCGGCAGCGTCTGACACCCATCGGCGTCGTTTGTCATGCCGGGAGTAGAGGGCATAAGGCGGTGTCTAAGTGGGGTGCAGAAGAGACAATGGGAGAGAGTTCTCTGCAAGCGCAGGTAATAGTCGCGTGTGGCATCCTCCACCGCCAGCAGTGCAAGCGCCAAGCTCAAAACGCATTCGCTGAACAGCGACACGAAAATGGTAAACTACCAACTTGGCGTTGACATAAGAGAGCGCCGAAGCATATTCATGGAGGGACCGGCTCGATATCGCGAGAGCGGACCAGCCACGACGGAATCATCTCTAAGCAAGAAAGGCGCAAATTTACGAATGTTATATTTGCGTTGCTTGTGCGGTTTGCGTTGGAGACCTTCTACACATACTTTCCGCTATGGAACGAATTACGAAATCGTAGCGATGCTCACGAGATTCGGGTCAGGTAAATGTCGAGCCGCCTCGTTATTTAACATATGGTACGGTTTATGCAAAACAGGCAAATCGGCCCCATTTTGGAGTATTCTGGTGCCGAAAATGGCGACTTTTCAGCCAAAAACCCTGAATGTCAACAGCCCCTAGTGTATCTGGCTATGTAAAGTCCCAAAAAAGTAGGTAGTGCCTGGCAGCCGTCCAATAATCAGTGACGCTGAATGCGCTCCCAAGGATTGCTCAATTCCGATTGCTGCGGTCAGGGCAGAATTGCGGTAGGAAGACAAACCTTCAGCCGGCCCGGCCAAACCGTTGACGCAAGAATCCTGATGGATAGGGTTGGACTTTCACACTCTTCATGCCGCTGCAAGATCGGAATGCCGATTCCTGGTTTGAAAACTCCAAGGAGCGAAATATGTCAGTTGCCCTGACTCGAAAGCATACGTTCATTACCATTGCGCTTACTCTAGTGTTGATATCACTTGTTGCAGGCGTTCTCTATTTCGGTCCTTGGAATGCCTCCAGTCCCGAAATCAGCTACTGGCCGGCTTTGACGATGGTTTACGAAATGGACGGACTGGGGATTAACGGGCAAAAGATTAGAGAAACGCACCGCCTCGAGTATCGCTCAGTTACAGACTGGACCGACACGGTGATCGAATCCGACTCATTCGAGTCTCTCGCGCTGGGTACGGTAAGTAATGTCTGCTCATATGAGCGCCTGAAGGGTAAGAAGGTCGAGTTTTACGACTCAATTACTGACGATGTCAGTGTGGATAAGAGAACTGACGAAAGCATATATGTCCCGAATACCTACCTGGTTCCGATTAACTTCTTGGTTGTAGACCCGACCAGAGCCCCCGACGGAACACCCTACACCGAGGCGACTACAACAACTACAACGTCCACAGTCTGCTATCGTTCCGAATGTGAAGAGAATGTCAGTGGGCTGGCCTTCAAGTGGGGAGGTGGCCCGGAACGGATAGCGCTCGACGACAAGAGGTGGGGAATCGTGCTAAAGTCCGTGGACTCGTTCGTAGTCCGCGAGTTGATACTGGATGCGTCGAAGGACTGACGCTTCTCATCCTCAACTACCACAGAAGATTCAGAGAGTATCGAGTGTGATGCAAGGAAATACGGCAAAAGATTGAACAAAAACGCTAAGGAGACACATATGGCAATAAAAGTCGTACGCGGAGAGGACATACACCACGATCGGTCACACATAATTGCGAGGTCCGCCGCCTTGCTGCAGCAGGAACCGTTGATACTCGATACGGAGACGACGGGGTTGGGCGACGATGCGGAGATATGCGAGATAGCCGTCCTCCGGCACGACGGCAGCGTAGTGTTGAACACGTTGGTGCGTCCTACGCGCGGGATTTCTGTGGCTGCCACTAGGATACACGGCATCACGGACGCCGATGTGCGCGAGGCGCCGAGCATCGGGAAGGCGTTTAGCGGTGATGTCCGGGAGTTACTGGCGTCGCGTCAGGTGGCTGTCTACAACTCCGACTACGACCTGCGCCTGCTGCACCAGTCGGCGGCCGCGGCGGGGGAAATTGACATACTGGACTGGGCGATGCGGATGCAAGGTGTTGAGAGTTACTGTGCCATGCATGCCTTTGCCGAGTGGTACGGGGATTGGGATGTGAGGCACGGGTCGTACAAATGGCAGAAACTGGAGACGGCGGCGCTCCATTTCAGGCTGTCGTGGGACGGTGAGGCACATCGCGCGCGCGCAGACGCGCGCATGACACTGGAGGTCATCAAGTCTATGGCGCAGGGAGAACTGACATAGTGCAAGGGAATACCCGCAATCTGTTGCTGGCGCGTCGAAACAGTCCCTGTAACACACGGCCATACCCCTGATTCCCTCGCAATACTGGTGATATAATGGCGGCAGTCGGCAATCGCTCTACTCAGTTGGTAACGAGAGGTCCGCGATGACCAGCAAGGCGACTACACTAACACAGGAAGAGGGCAAGCTCGAACGCTTTCCAGAGTATCCCCCGCGAGACGACATGCAGAACTGGCTCTATCTCTACGAGACCGCCGTGGTGACCACGCTTGCGATCCACTACGCGGGCGAGCCGAACGTCACGGTTGCGAGCGAGGTTCCGGTGGGGCCGAGTCTGCCTGTGCGTGCCGACGCGCGCATACCTGACCTGATGATGGTGCGGGACGGCGACCGCGCTCTAATGGAAGAGCAGCGGGGATATGCGATAGACCGACAGGGGAAGGCACCTGACTTCGTGCTTGAGGTGGCGTCACCTACTACCGGCAAGGTGGACTACACGGACAAGCGCCGGGACTATGAGAGATTCGGTGTTACGGAGTACTGGCGCTTTGACCCGAATGGGGGAGAGTACCACGATGCGGCACTTGCGGGAGACCTGCTGGTTGACAGCGTGTATCAGCCGATAGCTATTGAGATGCTGGGCGAAGACCGTCTACGAGGATACAGCGATGCGCTGGGACTGTATGTGTGCTGGGAGGACGGGATGCTGAGGTTCTTCGACCCTGGAACCGAGAGCTATCTTGACACTCACGAGGAGGAGCGAGCCGGTCGTATGGCTGCTCAGGCCCGTGCCGGAACTGCTGAGGCTCGCGCTGAGGAAGAGCGAGCCGGTCGCCTGGCTGCTCAGGCTCGCGCCGGCACCGCAGAGAATCGCGCCGAAACTGCCGAGGCTCGCATGGCGGAACTGGAAGAGGAACTTCGCCGACTCCGGGGCGAGTAGGGTATTCCGCCAATTTGCGCTTTCCCCGGCGGCAACGTCGTATTGTCGAGTGGCTCAAGCCGTCGGAAATCCCCTCTTGAAGTCGATGCAAGAAAATGCAGTGAAAGCTTGCATTCACGCCCACGCCCCGTAGCTGAGCCTCCTCCTTAAACTGGACAACCTACCGCCGATTTGCAAGTATGTATCGGAGTATGTCTTGCATTATCTGATCAGCGTCTGAGATGAGATTTGCTTCAATTACAGATTTTTGCCAGAATACAAAGAGCTATACTTTTCAATAATTCAGAAGACTTGGTGACTTTTACATGTCCACTGAAACACCACCCTTTATGCTGTACGTTGTGTGGCATCCCAATTACGATCACGGAAAGACGTTAGGAAACAGCCTCTTCCATCATTTTAGGTCCGACCGATTGAATAATATCACTAGCGGTGCCGACGTAGATGTTTTGTTCAGATATGAGGCCGTCCCGGGAGAACCCACTCCATTGCCGATCGAATGGGATGCCGCCCACACGGTCGCCGTAGTCGTTCTGATAAACAACTCACTTGTCGCGGATGAAGATTGGACCAACTACGTCACTGGACTCATCGACGAGGCAGTTTCAAGAAAGTTGAACACCCTCGTTTTCCCCGTTGCAATTGATGAAGATGCTATCCACTTGGAACTGAGAGAAATTCAGGCAATACGCTGGTATGAGTGGTCTGGTCACGACGAAAACCGTGGGAAGCGCTTGGTACGGGAGGTCACCCACGAGTTTATTAGAATGCTGCGGCATCAACTTGGACAATTACAGGGGATTGGAGACAGTGGAGATAGTTTCCACAACTATCTTGAAAAGGTGAGTGTCTTCCTGAGTCACTCAAAAAGGGACGGAGAAGAGATCGCCCAAAAGATCCGCGACTGGGTACACAATAACAGCGCCCTAAGTAGTTTCTTCGACATCCGGGATATACCGTCAGGAGTACCGTTTTCCGACGTGATTTACGACGCCATACAAGAAGGCATTATGCTTCCGATTTATACCAATACATTCTCTTCACGTGAATGGTGCTGTCGGGAAGTACTATACGCCAAACGTAAAGACGTTCCAATATTGGTCATCGACTGCTTAACATCAGTCGATGAGCGAGCCTTCCCTTATCTGGGGAATGTACCCGTCATCCGAATCGAACCTAGTCAGCCGGACATCGGAAGCGTGATTGGAAAGCTTCTTGATGAAACATTCAAGAACTATCTGTGGCGCTGTCGTGTCGAATCAATGCGAGATAGTTATCCAGATGCGTTCTATTCATTCCATCACCCCGAACTGCTTGATCTAACTAAACTACCGCCGCCACGCCAAAGTGCAAAACGGGCGCTTGTGTCCCCGGAGCCGGCTGTCAGTTCAGATGGGAAATGCTTATTCGCTGCTATCGCTGGCGACGTTGAGTTGTACAGTTTGAGACAGTGGATTGCGAAGGAGGACACTCCATGAATAGCTCGACTATTGAGAATACGAGGCTTGTAGCTATTTCAACATCGGACACTCCCGACATGGGTGCCCTAGGACTAAGCGCCGAGCATGTAAAGGAATCCACTGCGGAGATTGTGATGCACCTATTCGCCTGCGGCGTGAATGTGGCCTATGGCGGCGATTTGCGAAGGAGTGGGTACACTGAATTATTCTTTGAACTGGCACTAAGATACAGATTGGAACGTGACAGTAGTCTATCAAGAATGATCAATTACTTGGCCTGGCCTGTCCACATCGCTTTGCAAGCCGACCGTCTAAATGAACTCAACGCTGAGGTCAAAAACTTCGCCGACCTTGTACTCTTAGGACAACAGGGGGAACTACTCAGTTTGGAAGACCGACAAGGGGTTGAAGCTCATGAGCCCGATAGTAATGAATGGTCGCAAGGACTGACCGACATGCGAGCCCATATGGTACGCGATGCAGATATCCTTATTTTGCTTGGTGGTCGGGTGGAAGGTTCTAAAGGACGCATGCCTGGTGTTGCAGAGGAAGCTTTGCTATCCCTCCAGTCAGGCACACCAATGTTTCTAGTCGGCGGATTCGGCGGTTGCACACGAGATATTGCTGAAGAGATTGGCCTCGTGGAGAAGTGGGCCGGATCTCGTAGGTACTGGCCCGGTCGGGAAGAATTCGCAACGTACGGCCCTGACCGTATGGGAAACCAGCTCACTCCCGAAGAAAATAGAATTCTGGCGGAAACGCCCTACATTGACCAGATGCTTACCCTAATCATTCGAGGACTTGAACGATTGACAAAGAGTTGAAAGTGGCGAAGTGACCGTAGGAGGAAGCGCAGAAATGCACAAAGTATTTGTAAGCTACTACCATGCGAACGACCAGTATTCCAAGGAGAGCCTTGTTAAGTTCGCAAATCAAAACCAGATATTTATTGATGCGTCAGTTGATACAGGGGATATTTCAGACGAACTGTCGGATCAGAGTATTCGAGAGAAAATAAGGGACGAGTATTTGCGTGACTCCACTGTCACAATTGTACTAGCTGGAACCGAAACCAGACAGCGGAAGCATGTGGACTGGGAAATCTATTCCAGTATGTTCGATGGTTCCATTAACAAGAAGTCCGGTATTCTAGTAATCGACCTGCAGACTGCAAGCAATAACTTAGTTATGGCACCACACGGCCAATCGGAGAAAGACCTTTACCCAGATATAACGAATTGGACAAGCGTGAGCACTAGAGCCGAATACGAGCGAAGGTATCCCCATTTTCCGGATCGGATAATCGACAATTTGATCGCACCTGAAGCAAGCATAGCGGTCATACCGTGGAATAGAGTGAATGTCACGACCCTTCGGCCTCTCGTCGAGTTTGCCTTCGCCGGTCGCGCCTCATGCACGTACGATCTCAGTCAGCCTATGAGACGCATAAACTCTTAGCGTGCAGTGCAGAGTGAGAGTACTTTTCGTCCTGCACGAATCTTGGGAAGCGGTCGGAAAGTGATGGCTGGGTTGAGGCGGCGCAATCGCCCAGGAGACACAACTGGGGCGACCGAGCTTGTACAAGGCGCTATCCGGCGAGCACGACCCAAGAACCGGCACTGTGATGAAAGTGCTCGCTGCACTTGATATTCAGCTCACTATCGCTCCAAAACAATTAAAGGGTACACTGATCCCTTTAATGTTTTCACCGGGCAGTAACGATAATTGTCGTTTCGTCGTGAAGTTTGATAGAGTATCGAGCAATTATCTGTCTACCCCATCTCTGCAAGAATATGGGTATCACTTTCAGATGAAAAGGCAACCCATGTCCGTCCAGCTTCCGCTCAACAGTACAAATACTCATTCCAGCCAGAATAGGCTGCGGCTAGAAGACCAAGCGGTCCATGACTGGTATCGTTTTGTGCAGTCATTCCCACCCCACTTGGTCAGAACGTACATTGACCGGTTTAGCATTGACTCTACGCACACTGTGCTCGACCCATTTTGCGGTGCAGGTACGACATTAGTCGAGTGCAAGAAATTGGGAATATCCAGCAAGGGCTTGGAAGCTCATCCAATGCCACACTTTGCAAGTTCAGTTAAGTCTGACTGGTCAGCCGACAGTGAAGAGATTCTCAAATACGCCAGCGAAGTTGTGGAATCATCTAGCCAAATCATACAAGGCATGAAAAACCCCACCAATAAATTTAAGGCCGTGCCTGAGAGTGCATCCTGCACCCAATTGGAACTCCTTAATGTGGAGCAATCCAAGTTACTGATCAAGAATTCCATCAGCCCTCTACCGATGCACAAGACGTTGATTCTTCTGCGCAAGATTGACGAACATTACAATTGGAAACTCCGAAAGTACGGACGGCTTGCACTGGCTAGAGCACTCGTGGACGGAGTCAGTAATTTGAAATTCGGCCCAGAAGTTGGGCTTGGAAGTATCAAGAAAGACGCTCCCGTGCTAGAGATTTGGCTTCGCATAATGCAGGGCATTGCCAAGGACATGAGCACTGTGAGTGACCGTGCCTTAGTACCCTGCCACGTCTACAGAGCTGATGCTCGTGAAGTAGGTCAAGTACTGGAGCCCCAGTCGATTGACGCTGTGATCACGTCCCCGCCATACCCTAACGAAAAGGACTACACACGCACGACTCGCCTAGAATCAGTCATATTGGATCTAGTCAAGGACCGCAAAGATTTGCGTCAGGTGAAACGAGACTTGTTGAGGTCCAACACAAGAGGCGTATACAAAGCTGATACTGACGATCAAGAGGTTGCACAATATCAGACAATCAGAACCATAGCCGAGACTATTGAGAACAGACGCATTGAATTAGGAAAGACTTCTGGGTTTGAGCGTCTATATGCCAGAGTAACTCTGCTTTATTTCGGTGGAATGTTGAGACATCTCGCATCATTGCGGACTGCTCTTCGTCCTGGGGCTCAACTCGCCTATGTCCTAGGCGATCAAGCGTCTTACCTGAGAGTAATGATTCCAACTGGTCAGATCATAGCTGATATCGCCCAGTCACTCGGGTATCAAGTCCAAAGCATAGATTTGTTTCGTACCAGATTCTCAACAGTCACAAGGCACAATTTGCGAGAAGAGGTGGTTGTCCTGAAATGGCCAGAAGATCAAAAGCCGGAGCGATAACGCATTATGCCAGAAACTAACAATTACAGGGCTATCCTTACCAAAGTGTTTTCCGACAAATACGAGCCAGGCTCGCGTGATATACCTTTCAAGCGTGGCGAACTAGAATCCGCAGCAGAAGACCTCGAAATTGACGTCCCGAAAAATCTGGGCGATATTATCTACTCTTTCCGCTATCGCAACCTGCGACCAGCCGAAATTATGGATACAGCACCCAACGGATACACTTGGATCATACGACCAGATGGAGACGGCCAGTACAGATTCGCTCTGGTGCCAGACATGCAGATTTCACCTAATCCGAACCTTGCAATAACAAAGATCCCTGATGCGACGCCTGGTATTGTGGCAAAATACGCCGTTAGCGATGAACAAGCACTCCTGGCACGGCTTAGGTACAATCGCTTGATCGATATATTTCTCGGAATAACCTGTTATTCGTTGCAAAACCATCTTCGGACCAATGTCCCGAACATTGGCCAAATTGAAACAGACGAGATATACGTGGGTGTCGACAAGCGTGGTGCACAGTACATCATACCAATACAAGTGAAGGCCGAACAAGACGAGGTCGGAAGGGTACAGTTGGAACAAGATATTGCCCTTTGTGAAGATAAGTGGCCGGCGCTTATATGTCGGCCTGCTGCTGCACAAAGGATGCCTGAAGACCTAATCGCCATTTTCGAATTTGAGATTCAAGACGATGTTGTGAGAATAGTATCTGAGAAGCACTATCAACTTGTGCATCCCGACGATCTCACCATCGAAGAAATAAACCAATACCGCAATCGTCCTCTTGAATGACTCCACCTTGAATGACAAGGATTACATCCTTATCGTTGCCAAAAGCACCGCACAGAGCGCCGCGGCCCAGAATCCTCGCAGGCAGCGCCAGCGTCCCTATCCACTATCGCATGCGCCTCCACCGACGCTCATCTATTGTGCGGGACCCGACGGGGAGCATGACGATGGTGCCGTGACCAGCATGCCTTGACGGGGGTACGCTGGGCCTACGCACCGGAGTTGGCAGTTCTTGAGAACGGTGTCGCTGGCATGCTATTGCTGACCTGTTGAAAAAGGTCGGTCTGGGGCCCAGCACCGAGAATGGCACTTCTGAGCTAGCGATATTCGCTATGACACACTACCGCATGTCCTAAAGTATTCGACGCAAGTGCAAAGTGGTACGGTATTCGTCGGAAGAATTTGGGCACTTTTCTTACCCAAGGGTTTTTCAACAGCCCGATTGCTCCGCCCTTGTATCTTTGGTAAATGTTCTCAATAGTGACTTCACAGACGTGGAGTGGGGTGCGGCAGACCGATCCGCCCTTGGTCGTCAAAGACCGTTGTCAAGCAAGGGTCGCCGCACCATCTCCAAGCAGAGCCCGAACGGTTGCCTGGGCTAACCAAGCCCGTATCTTGCAAGGAAGGGCCATCACTTGAGGAGAGGATGAATATGAAACAGGAAGAGATCTATGTAGGCATTGACGTGGCCAAGGATCGGGTGGATGTTGCCATACGCCCAGACGGGGACACGTGGAGTGCTGATTACGACGAGCGGGGCATGAGTGAGCTTGTGTCCTGTCTGCGAACTGTCGAACCCACTGCGGTGCTGCTAGAGGCAACTGGTGGCCTCGAAGTGCCGCTGGTGTCGGCTCTGGCAGCGGCGGCATTGCCGGTGGTAGTGGTCAACCCCCGTCAGGTGCGCGACTTCGCCAAGGCTACCGGCAAGCTCGCCAAGACTGATGCGCTGGATGCCCAGGTGCTTGCCCACTTCGCCGAGGCGGTACGTCCGCCCGTGCGCCCATTGCGGGATGAGGACACTCAGGAGCTCAACTCCCTTACGACGCGGCGCAGCCAGTTGATGACCATGCTGGTTGCGGAGAAGAATCGTCTGAGGCGAGCTTCTCACTCCGTGCATCCCAGCATCCAGTCCCACATCAGATGGCTGGAGCAGGAGCTGAGCGACCTGGACAAGGACCTGCGAAAGGCTCTGCGTAGCAGTCCGGTATGGCGTGAGAAAGACGACCTGCTGCGCTCGGTGCCCGGTGTGGGAGAGCAGCTCTCATTGTCGCTTTTGGCATACCTGCCGGAGTTGGGTACTCTCAACCGCAAGCGGATCGCCGCTCTGGTCGGCGTGGCACCTTTCAACAGGGACAGCGGGTCCCGCCGGGGCAAACGCAGTGTCTGGGGCGGCAGAACCCGGTTGCGCGCGGTGCTCTACATGGGTGCACTCGTCGCCAGTCGACACAATCCGGTGCTACGAGCCTTTTACCAACGGCTGCTGGCGGCAGGGAAGCCTAAGAAGTTGGCGCTGACGGCCTGCATGCGAAAGTTGCTGACTATACTCAATGCGATGGTGAAGACGGGTCAGCACTGGACTCCTCAGGTCAATTCAACTTGACTTTCAAGACGGTTGCTCCTTACTTCGGATCTCTCTCTTCTCGATGTTAAGGATGACGCGATGGTCCGTCTCTGTACAGTCCTCTCTCTTACACCATTATCTGGGACACCACTTAATGCTCAGAGCTTGCTGGCAATCTGCAATGGCCAGTTGGTACTGGCGACTGTCAACATACGCCTTCGCCCTGGTCGTGTACGCGGATAAGTTGCTGGGGTCTCGTTGCAAGGCCATCGTGGAGTCGGCAATCGCCAGGTCGTAGTTCCCGTTCTTCAGATGCTCCTGCGCTATGAGAACATGGTCAGGCTCGGCCCCTGGAGCCGGGCGCCTGTTGGCGCGTCCGACCGCCTTGGGGTTGGGCTGCACCACTGGGTTGTAGTCCTGGGGTCGAGTCGTTGGCGCTGGGGTTGGTCTCGCTCCGAGCGGTTCCTGAGATACCGCGCCGTGTACATCTGTGGACGCTGGTGCTGGATCGCTCACCCTAGGCTGGTTCTGGGCTTGCGCTTTATTCTGGTCCCCTTCCCTTTCCCTCTGTAAAGTCTGGCCTCGCTTAACCATCGCGCTCACCAGAAGGCCAACCTCCGAGACTGACATGGCACAGACAGTGAACAAGAAGACGCCCATGAGGTCCTGGTCTAAGTCCTGGAACCAAAATATGGTTCCCTCAACTATCGAGCGCAGGTCAAAACCCATGAATCCAATGCCCAATACAGGAATACCCTCGGCAGACCCGGCCAAGTCTTGCAGTAGCCCTCTCGAAACACTCTCAGACCAAGAATCCAGGAAACCGAATAGTCCGGTGAACGAGCCTATCATTCCGACCACAGTCACGACTGCGAAATAAATGCTGTAAATCTTCATCCCCAGCCATCCGTACCTAATGACAATCGCAAGTACTCGGACCGCCATGAGAAGGAGAAGCAGTCCTATAAACCAGAACATAGCGGCGGGTATCAGAGGGGGCCACTGCCACACGAGTAGCGATGTGACATAGACCGACAACACGCCGGTGAAGATTGGGACAATCAGCAAGAAAATGACGAAGGATGCGAACATTAAGAGCAATATGCTCCACCCTATGACGAAGAAGCCGATCCAAAGCCAGACGTGTCCGGGATGTGCGCGGGGATGGTTCCCGGCTTCTTCTATTGCAAGAAGTTCCATCATGTCTTTATTGTTGCCCAATTTCTATCCTCCGGTAATTACAATTGAGATAATGCCTGTCCGCGACATCTCGTCGGATTCACGGGCGCCATCGCCAGGCTCCCCGTCGGGTCCGGCACAAGCTCCAGGTAGATGAGCGTCGTCTGTATTGACGAGTGCCCCAGCCAGCGCGATAGGTAGCTGACGGGATGCCGTTCATCAGAAGATGCCGGGCGTAGCTGTGGCGCAACGTATGGGTGCTGATACGCTTCCCCGGCGCAATCGCGCCAAGTTCCTCAGCGCGTTTCACCGCCGTCTTCACCCAGCGCCATGCGGTCGTGGTATGTGCCTCGATGATTCTGCCCTGGCTGATGTCCCGTAGGCCAGCGCGTTGTTCAGCGCCCCGTGCAACGAAGGGGACGGTGGAGTGGGTGAGTTCGTCAGCCGCAATCCTCCGTTTCGTCGTAGTCGGCCAGCGAGGGCCCCGTCCAATTCGGGGCTTTGCCGACATTCCCGCCCATTGCATGTTCCTTATCGGCGAACGGCATCGGGACAAACTGCAACGCTGCGGCAGCTATGAAGCCCAGCAGCGCCAGCCATAAGCCGAACTTCCAACTGACGACGATGCCGGTGTCCCCAAGCTCCCCAATCCCGACGCCCATCTCGGACGCAATTGATGACAGCGTGAGGAAGACGAACGCCAGGATGCATAGCAAGCCCGCTCCCGCTACCCCGGCTCGTATGTAGCTGCCCCGCTTTTCGGGCAGGAAGAAGAGCACGCCCCCCGCAATCGCCAGCAGCGCGGCGACGTACAGCAATGCCGCCTCGCTGCCGAGCGCGTCACCGATGCCGTAGTCGCCATCCGCCACGTCTGATGGGATGTCGTCGATCCGCGTTATGCCCATGACGTCTGCGCCCGAAGCGGTCAGCACCTCTTCACCGAAGCAGCTGACCGACATCCAGGGCAGGAAGAAGAAGACAAGGACGAGCAGGAATACGGCGGAGCCGGACGGGCCCCTGATCATTGGATACTTCTTCTCTGACTGCCCGCTGAACTCGATGAGCCTGTCCCACCAGCCGCGTTCGTTTCCGAATGCCGCGACTCCTCCAGCGGCTATGGCAGCCCCACCTAGGATGCCGAGCCAGCCAATGATCTCCAGAACGAAGCCGATGACGCTCAGGAACAGGTCTGAGCGCACGAGAAGGCCGATTGCCAGCACGACCGCGCCGCCGACCACCAGGCTCAGGTATCCGAATCGCTCATGCGCGGGGTTTATGTCCCGGAGTTTTTCCATGTTCTGTTGTCCTTCCTGCTCGCCGCCTGCGTATGTCTTTTCTTAGTCAAAGATTCGTCATCCCAGGAATCCTAGAAGAGGCTGCTTACCTTCCTCCTGAGCGGAGCTTCGTGTTCCACCGTCGCTTCCACAACTAATCCATCCACTTGCACGTCGGTGATTTTCACGTCGATGGGCTCGTAGACGTCCGTATTCTCTAGGTTTCTTTCGAGGACTTCGGATTCGGACAGGGCCTGCTGGTCGCTGGCGTACATGGCGACAACCACGGTCTTCATGGTAGCGCCAACAACTGTGGATCATCTGTCCGGCCCGTATTACAGCCGTTCCTGGCAGTTCTTTGATTCTGACCATCGCTCCAACCCACTATTCAACCCACTGTTTTGAAATCGAGTCGTCCCCCAACCAAGTCTCCCGCTTTAAGTGGTTGCTTCCAACATTGTGACTGGGCTTTTGGTGTATGTCAAGGCGACACCAAACAAATGTTTCGAGCCGGAGGGCGTCAGGGCGGCGTTGGGGATTCCTGTCCCCTATGAAAAAGTGTGGTAACTTTTGGTCAGCCGTTTTGCACTGCCAAGAGATTGCGAGGGTGGGCGATGACTACTGAGCAGAGTTCAGTCAGCACGTTCGAAGACATACCCTGCCTTAGACCATACGCTGAAAAGATAAGAAGATACATGGACAGAAGGCCGGAGAATAGCGTCCGCGCCCACCGTGTCCATTTCCTGGCTTTTGCTCGCTGGGCACAGGAAGTCGAGCATCAGGCCAAGTTAAAAGGACGTCCCAGAGCGGTCCTGAAAATGCCTATCGAACCCAGCGACCTTGCGGCTTACGCCGAGTGGCTGGATGATGACCGGGAGTTGGCGCTATCCACAATAAGAACCTATATGGCCTCCTTGGGGTCGCTACACACCGCAGCTAATCTCTTCAACCCTGTGGCGAGTGATGAGGTGAAGGGTGTCATGGCCGATCTGAGAAACAAGCACTCTGAGGACGAATTGCGTAGCGCACGGGCATTGTCCGATGCAGAGCTGGAGCGTATTTTCAGTGTTTTACCTAATCCGCGCCGCACCAGGGGCAGGCAGATGGAGAGCATTGAAGGGGCGCGAACACGGGCCAACGTGGACAAGGCCCTGCTGCTATCTATGATCCAGGCCGGCATGCGTCGGTCGGAGGCGGCTAACCTGACGTGGAGTAAGGTCCAGCAGCGAGAAGATGGGTCGGGAATGCTCCTTTTGCCCGTTAACTGGGGAACCGAGAGCTATCTGTGGGTCCGCGTCAGCGAGGAATGCGTTCAGGCGCTGATGGCCATAAAACCCGAAGGCGCGGACCGTGGCTCCGGGGTCTTCAACCTGTCCGGCTCCCAGGTAAACAGACGGCTGAAGCGAATGTGCGAGGAAGCGGAAATAGACTCGAAAGATATTAGCGGATATACGCCCCGCGCAACGCTGAACAGGCTACTGGCAGAGAAGCAGGCTCCGGTTGACGCTATCAAAGCGCAGTTACGTTTGAAGCCACCTGAGACGATGGCAGCGTACATGCACACCGACGATGAAATGCAGTCCATACCCGTGTACGGACCGCTATGAGCCGGGAGCCGCGCTAACGATTTCCACCAGCGCGGCCCCACTTACTTACTTACATAATTGTGTGTCGAAGCGCTCCCTGCTGTCGAACCAGCGCTGCACATCACTGAAGCGCCAGTCAATGGAGCGCGTCCGCAGGCTGCCCAGCTTCACGGGCGCGGGGAACTCCCCGGACTTCACCCAGCGCCAGATCGTCGCATGCGACAGACCGGTGACCTCAAGGACCTCGGGTAATCGCATCATCCTGTCAATATCTGATTCCATATCAGAACTCCTTGCTGAATTCGTGCGCTCGAAGTATTGCAGGAAGGGGAACAAGTTTGCTAATATGAACGGAAACGCCGAGGAAATCCCTTCCGAGAGTGTCTTTAATTCCGTCCGGTGCGAGCGCAACTTCGCCGGACGGTTTCTCTTTTCCCAAGGCTTCAAGTCTCCGCGGCCCACTCACGGCGGTCGCACGGTCAAGCCGGTTAGCCGCATCGAAAATCTCCTCTCCGGCCCAGCCATGGGCCTGTGTAAGCTGTGGTTAAACTTGTCCATAGTATAGAACGAATGTACTATTATAACAAGTCCTGACGGGCGTTGATGCGGCTTGAATCGCAGCGCGTTTTCAGTCAGCAACTACAATTCCGTGCGGATGATACGCCCTGATGCCTCCTGCAATTTTTCATGGTGAAACGAGCGTGCTAATGTGAAATGGCAGCAGATTTAACCGCCGCCGGAAGGTGCAGTCTGCGAAATGCTAACCCCGCTACTTTGCTCCCAGGAGGTGCAGCCCTATGACCATCCAGAGAACCGCCCCATACATGCCCGTCACCGGGATTTCCAGATACCTGACAGGCGACAAGAGCTGCATCTTTGCCGCGTGGTTTAAGGCGAATCACCAGGGCTACAAGAAGATGCCCAGCGACTTCAATTCGGCCAAGTGGAACATGGAGCACACCGATCTGATGAACGAGCTGGTCGAGGAACTAGAAGAGCGTGGCTGCCAGATATTCATCGAGCGCCAGAACTCTTTTCGTGTAGAGAGCGCCCGCTCCGGTGTCGTGGTCGGTGGCACACCAGACATCATCGCGGTCCATCCCGACGGCAGAGCAGTCATATACGACGCCAAGACAGGGCAGGAGTCGGCATCGCACGTCGCGCAGGTGCAGCTCTACATGTATCTCTTGCCCAAGTCACAGATCGAACGCTGGTCTGGAAAGAAATTCGAGGGGGTGGTGGTGTACGCGGACGGCAGCGAGAAGCATATCCCCGCCGATAGCGTGGATGATGCCTTCGTCGCACGGCTGGCGGAGTTCATGCGAAAGATGGTATCTGATATGCCGTCCAGACGTGTGCCGAGCCTGGCGGAGTGTGGCTGGTGCGAGCTGACGAAGGCTGACTGCTCTGAACGGATGGAGCCTGGACTGAATTGATCCACTTCAAGCCTGTCGAGCAACATATCCGAAACCGCGCCCATACCCGTCTGTGTGACGGCAGGCCCGCGAGTGACACAGACGTATCATCAAAGGATTGGTCTGCCCTGCACGCTGCCCGCAAGGCCGCGACACTCTGCCCCGACTGCCAGGACAGGGTGAACCCGCGCGATGTACGGTCGGACCTCTACGGCTACGAGAGGATGTCCACCGCGCACCTCTACGCCGTCCCCGTGCTGGCCGCTTTCGATGCGATAAGGAACTGCTCACATTGCCGCCGGAACACCGACGATAACTGCAAGGCGTGGCAAGAAGCCAGGGGTGCGGTGGCGGTACTGACGCAGGAAGCAAGACGGTTTGTGAAGGGTGTTGACGAGCTGCTGGAGGCGACGGGTGGCCGGACGGCGAACATCTACCAGTTCGCGTGCGGATCGGTCGCGTACTTTGCGCCGGAGGCTCCTGATTTTGAGGAAGCGGGCGAGCTGAAGGGTGACGATCTTGCCGCGGCCCAGCGAATCCTTGATGAGCGGGGTATTCCTGGTGGGATACCGGATTGATTATCAATCCACAGCACTCTGCAGTCCCGAAGAAATGACTCGAAACAGTGCTGTTTTGGGGTTTCTCTAAACGCGTTATAATTATGAATAAGATCAGCCATACTACGAATCTCATTAGACTACTTAATCCGATGTGCGGGTTAGTTAGCCTCTGCCGGATATTCCGGTGAAGCATCTCTTCGACAGGAGACTTTAATGAACTCTAAGACTAAGACTAGGATAGTCTTGTTTGTCTCGATAGGTATGAATATCTTTCTAGGAGTCTTTGGTGGTTATGACTATCTTCCTGACGCCTATAAGGACGCCGTTGAAGTATTGCCGTTTGTTGCCCGTGAAGATCCACCACCTCCCAAGTACATATATGTTAAGTGTCCCTGCCCTCCAGAGCAAACTCCTGTTCCAGTGAATTAGGAGTGTGACCGACTCCGAGGAGAAGCAAAGGGCGCAAGCCCAAGGATGAACGACGAGTGGATTATGGACTCGGTTCGTACACGGTTGCTCCGTTTGGTCTACGGGGTAACGTCTGGCGCTATGCCGTAGGTTTGAATCATTCTGCACCGGACTTTGCCTCGGCCCACGAACATCCTGCGATATTCCCTCTGGCTCTGGCCAGAGACCGTATCGCCACCTGGACGAAGCCCGGAGATATTGTGCTCGATCAAATGGCAGGTAGCGGGACAACCATGCGTGCTGCAGCAGACCTCCAGAGAGATGCAATCGGGATTGAGATATATCAGCCTTACCGCGAACTCATCCGACGTCGAATGAGCCAACAGACGATGGGTGTCGCGGTTTAGAATTCAGCCGCAAGGAAATACCGTATTTTCTTGCATCGACTTCAAGAGGGGATTTGGGCGTGTGAGGAACTCTTACGGAGTCCTGGCAAATTACCGGTAACTACTCGCCGCGCAGACGCCGAAGTTCCGCTTCCAGTTCCGTAAGGCGCGACTCCGCCGTCATACGAGTTGCTTGTTCCTCTTCAGCACGAGCCTCGGCGGCAGCGGCGCGGGCTTGAGCAGCCAGACGACCGGCGTGCTCTTCTTCGGCACGAGCCTGTGTAGCCATGCGCCCGGCTCGCTCTACCTCTGCACGAGCCTCGGCCTCGTCGTGGGAGCGAAGGTAACTCTCGGTCCCAGGGTCGAAGAACCTCAGCATCCCGTCCTCCCAGCACACATACAGTCCCAGCGCATCGCTGTATCCTCGTAGACGGTCTTCGCCCAGCATCTCAATAGCTATCGGCTGATACACGCTGTCAACCAGCAGGTCTCCCGCAAGTGCCGCATCGTGGTACTCTCCCCCATTCGGGTCAAAGCGCCAGTACTCCGTAACACCGAATCTCTCATAGTCCCGGCGCTTGTCCGTGTAGTCTGCTCTCCCTGTCGTTGGTGACGCCACCTCAAGCACGAAGTTAGGTGCCTTCCCCTGTCGGTCTATCGCATATCCCCGCTGCTCTTCCATTAGAGCGCGGTCGCCGTCCCGCACCATCATCAGGTCAGGTATGCGCGCGTCGGCACGCACAGGCAGACTCGGCCCCACCGGAACCTCGCTCGCAACCGTGACGTTCGGCTCGCCCGCGTAGTGGATCGCAAGCGTGGTCACCACGGCGGTCTCGTAGAGATAGAGCCAGTTCTGCATGTCGTCTCGCGGGGGATACTCTGGAAAGCGTTCGAGCTTGCCCTCTTCCTGTGTTAGTGTAGTCGCCTTGCTGGTCATCGCGGACCTCTCGTTACCAACTGAGTAGAGCGATTGCCGACTGCCGCCATTATATCACCAGTATTGCGAGGGAATCAGGGGTATGGCCGTGTGTTACAGGGACTGTTTCGACGCGCCAGCAACAGATTGCGGTAGATCTTTGCATCCTGAATTCTGTCAATCCATCGTCCCGCTGACCCAGGATGTTCAGCGCCGGAGTCCTCTTGGCGAGCGCATACTTATAAGTCGCAGTAGCACTTATTGGGAGGTGCCTGACGGAGGCCGTTCAGGTTCAGGCTTCACTCTCCGTCATTACTGAGAGCCACCACTTGAAGAATGGATCCCTCATTCTAGGGGTGTAGCTGGCTGCCGACGTCATCGCTGTCATTGCGGCTCTCAGTTCTACTTGTGGAATCAGCGCCTCATCGGCCTAGAACCTAGTGGGCAGGACCAAATTATGAAGTTACCTTGTTCTTACGCGGAATTATTAAGACTATTACTAGACCAATGGGTCCGAGCGCCGCTCCCAGTATAAACGCGAGATAGCCGTTAAGTCCCTTTCGCGATGCAATGATCGCGCTCCCTCCACCGAAGAGCGCGAAATATATCGCGTAAGCTAGCCATACGACTGAAGTGGGCAAGTTAATTCCGAGTGCGTCCATAATGCTTGAATCTCCCTCAAGCAGATGCTCTTACGCAAGAAAGGTCGCCAGGTAGGGACCAGTGGCGTGAATGTAAGCTTTCATGGTATTTATTGCATCCGGCTTCAGAGGGAATTTGGGCGTGTGAGGAACTCTTACGGAGTCCTGGCGAATTGCCGGTAACTACTCGCCGCGCAGACGCCGAAGTTCCGCTTCCAGTTCCGCAAGGCGCGACTCCGCGGTGCCAGCGCGAGCTTGAGCCGCCATACGGCTGACACGCTCTTCCTCAGCGCGAGCCTCGGCAGTTCCGGCACGAGCCTCGATCTCGTCGTGAGAGCGAAGGTAGCTCTCCGTACGAGGGTCGAAGAAGCGCCGCCGCCCATCCGCCCAGCACACATACAGTCCCAGTGCATCGCTGTACCCACGAAGTCGACCGTCATCCGGCATCTCAATCGCGATGGGTCGGTACACACCGTCGACCAGTAGGTCCCCCGCAAGCGCCGCCTGAGGTGGCCGAGCAGGTCCCGGAGCCGCAGCGGTTCCCGGGTGCTGCTCAGGTGATCGAATAGCCGCATCCTGTCGGGCAGCTCCCAGAGCTGCCGGGCCTCCTCTGAGGTCATCCCGGAGGAGCGGGCGGAGTCCAGAACGCCTTGCAACACGGCATCGTATTCAAGGCTTTCGTTGATGTGCAGGCTGGCTTCGCTCAACCTGGACAGCCGCTCCCGCAACTCCTTTATCTCTCGCTCTTGCTCTTCGGATTGATTCATCTTCCCGCCCTGACCGGAGACCGGCGTTCACGCCGGCCCGCAGCCGATTGTGTTGGGGCCTGATTCGAGACGCGCCCGGCCCTACGGGCGTCATTCTATCACCTGCGGCCTCATTGTATCAATATTGATACAGAAAAGGGCTTGAATAATACGTGCATGATATACGCGTAGTGTATAATGCCGTCTATACTTGGGTCCTTAGTCAATCTATTTGGATTGGAGAGATTCATGGCATTCAAAAGGCAGTTAACGGCAATAGTCTCGACGGGCGGGCGGGCGGTTTCTGCCGCCGTGAAGCCGGGCTTGGCCGGTTTGGCCCATAATGCTACCCCCCCCCCGATTTCGCATGGTAAACGCGAAATCGCGTCGATATTCGTCGGCACGCGCCTCGTCCGGGCGGCGCACTGCACGGCGCAAGGGCACGGTCTTCGTCCTCGCGGCCCTCCTCCTTCTGACCGGCGCGGCGACTGCCGAGGCCCAGACCGTTCCCCCGGCGCCGGGGGGCTTAAACTCGTCGATTCCCGTCCAGTGGGTCAGCGTGGTGCTGCTGACCTGGGCATCGGGCGGCGACGGCGGCGCGACGATCACGCTCTGGGAGATGCGCCGCAGTACCGACGGCGGGACCAACTGGAATCCCGACTGGACGCCGATTCCCGGTAGCGGCGCGGCCACGACGAGCTACATCGTGCCGGGCCTGTCCGGCGGCGTGACCTACACCTTCCAGGTGCGGGCGCGCAACTCAGTGGGCCCCGGCGCGGCCAGCCCCAAGACGACCATCACAACGCGGAGTAGAACGCCCCTGGCCCCGTTCTTGATGGTGACGCCGGGCAACGGGCAGGTGACGCTGAGCTATGTATCGGGCGGCGACGGCGGCTTGCCGATCCTCGGCTGGCAATACCGCGAAGCCAGAGACGGCGCGCTGGACACCGAGGTCTGGATCTCTATTCCAGGCAGCGCGCCTGGAGGGGCGCATGCGGCCAGCATCACGCTAGGTGGCGTGACCAACGGCACGGAGTACTTCTACCAGGTGCGGGCGTTCAACGCGGTGGGCAACAGCGCGGCGAGCGCCGTAGCGAGCGCCACGCCGGGGGCGCTGCCGGGGCCTTGCCCCCGGCACCGCTCTCGCTGATGGCGGAGCCGGGCAACGGGCAGGTGACGCTGGCCTGGGTATCGGGCGGCAGCGGCAGCACGGCGATCGACCGCTGGGAGTACCGCCAAACCACGGGCCACACGCGGTCCAATGATCATATCTCCTGGGAGGGCTGGACGCCGATTCCCGATAGCGGCGCGGCCACGACGAGCCACACGGTGACGAAGCTGGCCGACGACACGGCGCTGATCAACGGCACGACGTACCTCTTCGAGGTGCGGGCGCACAACTTGGGGGGCGCAGGCGAGGCGAGCCACACAGTGTACGCCACGGCGGGGGCACCGCCGGCGCCGCGGCGGCTGGCGGCGACGCCGGGCAACGGGCAGGTGAGGCTGACCTGGACATCGGGCGGCGACAACGGCTCGGGGATCCACTGCTGGGAGTACCGCCAAACCACGGACAACGTCTTCCTCGCCGAGACCTGGAAGACGATTACCTCCCTGGAATACGTGGATGTGTCCATCTTCAGCTTCACCGTGACGGGCCTGCCCAACGGTACGGCGCACCTCTTCCAGGTGCGGGCGGTCAACTTCCGGGGCAACGGCGTGCCGAGCGCGGTGGTGAGCGCCACGCCGGGTGGTGGTGGCGGCGGCGGCGGTGATGACCCGAGCCCAACGCCGCCGCCGCCGACCCAGCCCCCAGTGAACCGCTCGCCCGAGTTCACGGACGGCTCCACGGCGGACCGCTCGATAGCCGAGAACACGCCCGCCGCCACCGGGCAGCTGCTCACCAAGACTCCCCTGGACTACGAGGCCAAGGCCGCCTACAGCGTCGAAGTCACCGCCGCGGACACCTCAGGCGCCAGCGCAACCATCACGGTGACCATCACCGTGACCGACGTGGCCCTGCCAGGCAAGGGCGGCGACTACGACGCGGACGACAACGATATGATTGACATAGACGAAGTCAACGCAGCAATAGACGATTACTTCAACGGGCAACTCACATTGGCCGAGGTGAGTGCTGTCATAGACCTCTACTTCGCTGGCTGATTCGATGGGCTGGGGAGCGGAGAGAAAGAGAGAAGGAGTAAGCTTGAGCAGGAAAGCGTTGGCGGTGTTAGCGGTTGCCGTGGCTGTTGTTGGACTCGTGGGACTGTTGCACCCCGGTCCCGTGCTGCGGGGCATTGCCAACGTCAGGACCGAATGGAGCCTGCTTGCCACAGCCTTCAATCTACGGACTCTCTGTCGGGTGTGGCGTATCAGGACTGCGGCCCGCTCGGCCTTCATCTGAGAGCGAACAAGAGACGACGCCTCGCATCTCACACTTCGGAACGCCATCATCCCGATCAGGCAGTTCCCACTCGTAAAATACTGAAGGCACTACGCCTCTGGCACCAATCGTCAACTCAATACTTCATCAATCAGTTCCTGCCCCGATTTGCAGCTTACTTATGAGACAGACACATTATCCCTCCGCCGTTTTCAATCCGGACTTATGAGACTGTCGAAGCTTAGCAACAACACCACGATCAGGCTGTCGAGCCGCCTTCGTGGTACATTTCCCGGCAGGCGGCATCCAGCCGGGCGGCGCTCAGCTTATGGCCGGCAGGCGATTGGCGCTCAGCGTAGGCGTCACCTGCCCGTTGCAGGCAAGTGCGGGCACGTTCGTAATGATAAGCTGCCGCGCCGCCGACCCAAATGGCGTTCCTCTCGGCCCGGCTGTTCGTCCGCAGGCAGCTCACCCGCAGGCAGCGCTCCGGCATTGTGATACACAGCTCGCAGGATACGTCGTCCGCCAGGGGCATCATTGGGTGGGCTTCAGATCGGGGCGTTGCCTTCCGTCCGATGCCGGAGGCATTTTCAAGCAGATAGTCGGCCAGGGCCGCGTCATAGACGTGCTCCGCCAGGTCGTTGAGGCGGCGACCTTTGCTATCGCCGTCCCGACAATGGTCCAGACCTTTCGGGGCCGTAGCCACTTCTTGGTGCGCCACTGAGGACACATCAGTGCCTTCAGGCGCACAGGACAGGAGCGCGACCACACACAGCAATGCATGAGCCAAACTGGCTATAGTGAGGGTGGATACACGTCGGGGTGGCTCCTGCCGTTACTCAGAATGCACGAAGGAGTGACTGGTATCTCCATTGACGATGATTGTGTACTCTTTGCCTGGTGCGAAGTCCGACCCCAGCGGCACCGCGGTCCTGTCGGTAATCCAGTCACGGGTGCAT
This sequence comes from Dehalococcoidia bacterium, assembly GCA_965222145.1. Lineage (GTDB taxonomy): Bacteria > Chloroflexota > Dehalococcoidia > Lucifugimonadales > JADFKI01 > Bin90. Next base: position 1,923,943 of record CBDCTG010000001.1, read on the forward strand.
CTCGCGTTGGGCATTCCGACGTAGTAGTGGAATACGCTCACCTCAATGACGAAGGGATTCGCTCGCCTCGTCTCATAGTCTCCGTACCTTGTGCAGCTGCTGCTCGACCTGCCCGAAGTAACCCTGAGAACGTACTGCTCCCCTTCGAGCGAGGGCTTTACCAGGCGGGTTTCCTGGATGGCCGATTCCATACTTGGAGAGCCTTGAGGGCCAAGTTTGGAGGGCCAGATGGCGCTGCCAGCTCCTTGCTGCGACCGGCGTGGGGGTTCCAGTCCAGACCGAATGCTCCGGAAGATTGCGACGGCTGTCTCCTGCTGCTCCGGAGTCAGGGCACATCCGAGCAACAGGATTTCGTCCATCGGATTACCGACTTCGTCGATATGGACACCGGTGCGGCCGCCGGAGGGGTCCTTCGAGAGAAGTATCCTGGCTTCCATCCCGCCGATCTTCTCGTGGGACTCGGTGTACTCGTGGGCCGGGTCCGGTCTCGTTTCCAGGTCGAGGTCCCAGCCGTACCATCCGTAGTCGAGGTGGAGAGTCACTCCGTCACCGACGATTTCGCCCACGTACGAGTCCACGCCCTGCAATTCCCGAAACTCCCAGTTGGGCGGCAGCATCAGGGTGAAGCCCTTGTCGCCGGGGAGCCCCGGGACCAACACCCTCACCCAGTCCGGCCCGGGTGCCACATCAGGAGGAATGCCTGCGGCAGAAGCCGGCTCCGGAGCAGGCGCAGGCGGCGTGTTCCGGGCTTCTCCGTACGATGGACCCGAAGGCTCTTCCTCGTCTTTCGTCTTCGTCCCCAGCGCGGAATCGGGTCTCGGCCAGCTGCTGCGACCGCCCGTGTCGACGCAGATCTCCGGAACAATCATGATTTCCCTTTGCTCGTCGACGTGCCCTGCAATCTCTTCATCCTCGTAGCTGAACCAGATTCTGTATCCGGGCACGACGGCAGCGGCATAGCCGAACCCCTCCTGCATGCAGCCGAGGCTCGAATCAGACCAGTACACGCCCTCCCATGCTAAGAGGGCAACGTCGTCCTTGCGGCTCTGCTCCACTCCGATATGAGCGACAGCCAGCTCGTGAGCCTTCCTCATCAGCCTGTCCGCATCGGCCTGAGTGTCCGCCATAGGCTTCAGGCCGATGCGAATGTAGTAAGGGGTCCTTACCTGTTCCCTGGCCTCCACGCCTATGTAGTAGGTGCCGGGCTCGACGACGGTTTTGAGCCACTCTATGCTGGCATCGCCCGGCGGAGGCCACGTCTGCATCACCGTACCGCCGTCGGCGTCTTCCAGAATCACGTCGAGATCGGCCCACTGGTCACGGACGCCCAGGCCCAGCTCGTAGCGGGCGTCAGTCGCGAAAGTGTAGTAGTCGACGGTGTCGCCGCCTGCCGGGTCCAGGGAGTAGCCGTGAAGGAACAGCCGGTTGTCGACCGCGGCTTGTGCGTCCAGGACAACAGCGCCCGGGCGACTGCCGTCCGGGTCTTCCGTCGGCGCAGGCGTCGCGTCGGGCGTGGGCGATTTCTTATCCACCGTCGGAGTGGCAGTCTGTGTACGGATCGCAGTCGGCGTTGCCGGCGGCGTGGGGTCCGGCGACTGCGACTCCCCCACAGGCACCGAGCCGGCGCCGGCGGCGCTGACCACGGGAGCAGTCCCCGTATTTTCAGAATCGTTCCGACAAGCCGGAGCGCCAACCAGGACCGCCAGCAGCAGCAGCAGGTGCAACACCGGCGCATCGGCGCGTACCAATCGTTTTATCGTAAGCAACTCTCTCATCCCTTTCCGGCGGTGACTCATCTTGAATCCGTCCTCAAAGCTGGGTCTTGCCGGTGCTCTCGTCTATTTTAGTGGGCGGATTCTCCCTACGAGCCGCTATCACTTCAGAAACGACGAGTTGCGATGAAGATACTGCTCAGGCTGGCGAACAGGCTAATAGCTATGAACTGTATCCTGTACGCGGTGTTACTACCTGAGTACCAATCGAAGGCCAGATATATCGCGCCAAGCACCAGAATCGAGGCGATATTGAAGACTGGGTAACAGGCGCAGGAGATAGCGAAGCGCAACACGGTCTGAGCGACTCTCGTCTTGAGAGTCGCCTCTCTGTACAGAACCAGGTAGATGTAGGCCGCAGTGACCAGTGCGGACGGCATGATGAAGGCGAGCGTACTCTCCATATTCTCTTTCCATCAGTTTGCCGCCGTGTCACGGCGACGAACGGACTTCCTCTCTGCATAAGATCAGGACGCCCTCCCGATCCTGAACATCGACGCCCCGCACTCGCCGCACCTGCCGCGGGTCGCTGACCTTCCATTCTTCATAGTCACCTGCTCCGGTTCCCGAATCTCACGACTCTCTCGGCACTTCAGACAGAATCCGGTCATCGCACTCTCCTTTCAGAAGGTTTCTGAACGTAAATTTTCACCAGCGGTCGCGGCGGCTGGACGCCGTTCGCGCCGCAAGCCCTCAGCCGCACCGGTGAACGACATCTCCTCAGTACCACTCTCGCTTCATTCCACTCTCGGCCCGGCGGCAGCCTATGCCTACGCGCTGCGCCGACGTCATATCCGCCTCCAGTTCTTCCCAGAACTCCTCGAAGCAGTACCCGCAGTACGATCCTTCGCACTTCGGCCTGAGAGCGGGGACGTGTCCGCGTCCCCGTACCGTCGATTCGCGCAGCGCTTCGAGCAGAGCCACCTGCCTCTTGCGACGAAGGGTGCCGCCGTCACGTTCATGGCGTCGCTCAGGTCGTCATCGTCCTCCATACTGTCGTATAGCTCTGAATGACTAAGGGCTTCATCCCAGGCCGACTCCAATATGGAGCGCATGATGTCGCCCGCCCGCAAATACGCGAGCGCGGTCCACGCGGCAATGGCGCTCTCCGGGCTTTCTCCCAGCTCCTTTATCGGCGGTGCGTCGTCCGGCATTTCGAGTTTGCGCACACTCCACTCGTCCCTGAACAGCGTGACCCTGGCGAGGCGTTCATAGGCGCCAAGCATCGCATTCGCGAGGTCATACCCGTAGCGCTCTCCACGCAGCTTGGCGTCGAGGATGGCGGCCATCATGAGCGCATGGTCCTTCGGCTCGAACTCGGCCATCAGCCTGAGCATCTCCACCAGACACCTGTCGCGCACCCGCTCATAGTCGATAGGCCGCTCCAGCAGCCCCGCTACCCTCATCGCCCAGTCGAATGCCGCCGGCTCCTCGTCGGCTCTATTCGGCTCGCCGACGGGCCATTCATGCAGCAGGCCGCAGGTGGCGGTCAGCCAGCAGGGCCATCCGCCAAGCGACGACAGATAACCTCTGCGCTCGTTCAGAGCGTCAGGGAGTAACACCTCCGGAAAGGTGCGCCGAGGACCACCGTAGGCTCTCTCCACGCGGCGCGTCCAGTTCCCCGATAGCCTGTGCGAATAATGCCGCAGCTTCTCCAAGCCGCCCTTGAGCAGGACCGTTCCTGACATGTGCACTACTCCCCTGCAAGCGCCAAGGTTAAAATCGGCGAAAACGGCAGACTTCCAGCTTGGCGTTGATACCCTCGCAGATATTGCTGATCGGAGCATCCGTTGCGCCAACCCTGTGTGCCGGGACTGCGCGACCCATCGACCTATTCGCTCGGCGCGCCAGTTGACATTCTCGCCGTCATTGCATAGTCTCTTGCTGACAGTAGTAACTATTATAAAGCACTAAATGTCCTATTAGTGCTTGCCCGCCGCACGCGCTAAGCAGAGTTGAGGACAGCGCGAGCGCTATCCCGAGAACTATCTGGGAAGTCCTTACTAGATAAGTCATTTGTCCCCTCTATGAGAACTGTCGAGTCTGGCGCGTAGGCACAGCACTAACAGAATCATTCTTCGCCTCGTAGCACAAATTCCATCATAACCCGTTATATTGTTATACAGTTGATTCTGTAGGCGTCTTATGAGAGCGTCTCCCTCCCAAACTACCTGCTCCGTCGAGTAGGAACAGTAGACTTGGAGGGCGTGAGCAGATGGATACCCCAAACAGCCTACTAATTGGACTTGGTACTAAGACTCCTGGCTGCGAGTCTCAAAATAGTCATCTACTATGTTGGTTAGGTCGAGTCCGAAGCAGTCATATATTCGCCTCAAACTAGATCGACGAGGTAATGTCTTGCCGATCTCCCATGTATGAACCGTGTCCTTTGCCACACCTAAAATTCCGGCGAATTCCTTTTGCGTCAGGCCCAATTCCCTTCTATTAGACCTTATGCAGTTTCCCATCTTCTGACTTACAATAGATTTACGTCTTTCTTTTCTCTCGGCTAATGAGCCAAAAGAGGACATTTTGACGACCCAGCTGTAGCGCAATCTTTTGTCCGTATTGAATTTGCTCTGCCTTGATGCCGACAAACATATAGTCGAGGAATCGGCTCTCGAAGGCGCAGCCCCAGGCCGGCCGGCTGAAGGAGCTGTCCGCAGGAGGAGGAGGCCAGTCGAACGGGTAGTTGGCGGTTTCCACGCTGCAATTCTTGACTACGGGCCAGGGCTGCGTGCGGTCACGCATGCGCGGCGCCACGACAGCGCCGTACTCTTCGGTAAGGAGAGCAGTTCTTACGCCGATGTCTTCCCAGCCTGCTGCGACGGCGTCAGCCTGCTCGAGGCAGACGTCACCGGTTTCGCAGCGGTACTTGTTGAGGCTGATCTCAAAGCGCGTGCCATCAGACTGCCTGGGGAAGCCAGCCAAGTCGAGAATGCGTTCTGCCTCGGAGTAATTCGTATATATCTTCCAAGGCCACTCGTAGTTGGGCTCTGCGGTCGGCACATTGTATTCGGGCCAGTCCGTACCGCTGCCGAGAAGGTTGTTGCTGTACTTTTCGTGTGCGGCGTTCACCATTGCCTGAGTGACCGTGCGTTCAGGCCTCCAGCCCGGGAACTTGGGTCCCATAAGCTCGAGGTAGATGGGGGTGCCCAAGCCTGCCTGAAGGACTTGGACGATGCCCTCGCGGTCAATAGCCATGGAGAGTGCCCAGCGGACGAGGCGGGCCTGTTCCATATCGCTCATACCTGACGGATTATTGGTGTCTTCGTACTGGCAGGGCTTACCAAGGTCGCACCACGGGTTGCCAAGGTGCGGGTGGTCAACTTCGTACACGGGTGAAAGCCAAGGCTCAAGTGCCTCTTCGGTCTTGGCGTTCTTGTCAGTCCAGAGGTTGCCGGGCCAGATAACGCTGAGGGTCATCGTGTCCCTTTCGGTCATTGTCGGTATGAACCTCAATCCCCTTTCTCTTAACTCGGTCAGCCTGGCGAAGTCGATGGAGGCGAGATCGACCTCGCGGGTTTCTAATGCCGCCAAGCGGGAAGTGATGCGGGGCATCTGCCTGACGACAAACTTGCCGATGTGGGCAGTCTCCATCCAGTGCTCGGGAACCGCGTGGACTTCACCGCTATTGTTAGGCTCCCATCTTCCAATTGTGAATGGACCAGATCCCACGGGAACGAAGCGAACTGCATCTGCATCCATTCGCTCATAGGCTACCTTGCTGTCAAGTCGGACTGTCGTACGATTGATGCCGAACTCGGTAATTGGGATTGCCCAGAAGATGTCTGTTACCATCGGAGCCTTGACGGTGTAGTCGTCAACGGGTACAGCTTCTCCAAAGGTTGCTCCGAGCTGCGCGCCGATTGTGCCGCTGAGGCCGAAGTTCACGCCGGCGTTCTGACGGTTCATATTCCAGGCGACGTCGTGCGCGGTAAGCTCCCCGAAGTCCTCGCCAGCGAATGCACCGGGAGTCTGAAACCTGATGCTTTTTCTGATCTTGAGTGTCAGCTCATCGCCGGTATCGTTGATGCGCCACTCTTCCGCGGCGAATGGAGCAAGCGGATGTTCCCCATCATGGACAAGGAGATGGTCGAAGAAGCCCATCTGAATTTCGCTGGGGCTTCCGCCGTAGGATTGCATCTCGAAGTCTCCGAACTGCTCGGAGACTTCAGGTATGGCCATCGTGATGGTGATTTCTCCTGGCCTGGCAGGCGGAGGCACTATATTCCGCGCGTGTGCCGGCGCTGGACTTGCCACAGGGAACGGGATAAATGGCGGCGTGGCGGTGGGCGTATGGGTCGGGGCCGTCAGAGTTGCGAGCGCGACGGCCGTGGCATGCAGGTCCGGAGTCGGCGTGGCTGTGGCTGTGGAAGTCGGCGTTTGGGTGGGAGCCATCAGAGTTGCGAGCGCTATCGCTGTGGCGTGGAGGTTCGGAGTCGGAGTGGCCGAAGGCGGGATCGCGGTCATTACCGCTGAGATCAAACTGCTGAGGTCCGGAGTCGGAGTGGAGGTCGGAGACAGTGTGGGGGTCGCCGTGGGAATCGGCGTTATGGTCGAAATCGCGGCCGCAGTCGCCTCTACGCGGGCCCGAACCGTTCCTTCAATATCAGGCGTAGGTGCTGGGATCTCAGTTGGCAATGCGGCTGCAACCATCGCCTGGACTGTGGTTTCCAGGTCCGGGGAGGAAGTCGCAGCGGGAGTCTGGCCTCCTATCTCGCATGCGAGGGTCAGCAGGACGGCGGCAAGGAGTATTGTCGATAGTTTCACGGAGTATGTCCTGTAGGCAAGTGGCTAGGATAGGCCAGCGAGTCTGGAGTTCGTCCGGTCCGACGGAAGATGTTCAAACTGTGGGCTTTACCGGCAGGACCGCTACCTGTCCACGCCGGTTCAGGCCAATACAATGTGTCCGATCACCCACGCGACCAGGATGGCGGCTATTCCCAGCGTGTACCTGTTAGGGGTCAGGAGGACGCGTCCTCGCTGATCGGGATAGCGGTCTGCCAAGTCTTTCGTCCGAAAGTACAGCCATCCCGTAAGTAGGAACGATACCATAAGGGCTGTCGTGTAGATTACGTGGACGATCCCAGGGGCAGGATATGTCATCTTTTCATTCTGACCGAATTCTTCCGCCGCGCGGGTGTCACCGCTAGGAAGTCTTGCCGATCCTGTACATGCCGGTATTGCAGACAGGGCAGGTTCCGCGGGTGGCCGGTCGGCCGTTCTTCATCGTGATCTGCTCAGCGTTTTGAATCTCCCGTATCTCCCGGCACTTCACGCAGTATCCAGTCATCTACTCCATCCTCCAAATGACTATGTCCAAATTATGTAAGTTGCCGGATAAGTATATGTTGCGGGGAGTTCTGACGACAAGTTGCCGCTTGACTGTAGCATTTCTTTTCTGCGCTCCCTTCCTGCAACCATACCTCAGGTGTTGGCGAATTGCCTACCTGACATTGTGTCTACCTGCACGGAGCATTACGTCTATTTACACGTCGCAATCACGACCAAACTACTTAAAACAGGGCTATTTCAGTGCCACTCTAAACGCCGTATAATTAACCTTATCACGCATCAGTGCCCTTGTGACTCAGGTGCTTTCTCCTCTCTCTCGGACCGCTCGCCTGCACACCCGGCAAAATCTGTTGACGCGGTACACCAGTGTCAGCGCTAGCGCGTTCTCCATCGCCAACCGGAAGTTCCATAGCGTGCCGTCGCTGTCGAAAGAGAGTGTCTTAATCCTCGACAAGTCAACCGTAGGTTTGACATTGATCATACTCATAGCCTCGCCAGTGCCAACAGTCAGAAGATCGTCTATTCGGTTGTGTGCTGTCAGTTAGTTGTTGCCCGGTGGATGTGAGGACATGCGCGATGACCAGGCGTCACTTACTTCAATACCGATATCACCAGAGCTCTAGTAGAGACTGAGATCACCCTTCCTCAGCTGGCGGTTGAGTACTCTCCGATATGTCCAAACTCCGACGATGCCTATCAGAACCGTGGAGACCGCTACTATTGCGCACTCTACGGGCAGGGGAAGCAACAGAGTTGACGAAGACAGAGATCCGCGAAATGCATCAATGGCATAGGCGAGCGGGTTTATCATCGCCAGAAATCTGAAAGGCTGAGGAAGCAACTCCACCAGAAAGTAGGCACCCGTCAGAAGCAGAAACGGTCTGTGTATCACCAGCAGAGCGACCGAGCCGTCTCTCATAACAAGAGAAACCGCCGACATCAGAAAACCCAGCAGTATCGACATCAGGGACATTGCAGCCACCAGACCTATCGCGACGGCAACCCCTGCAGCCGTGATCGTCAGCTGTAGGTCAAAGAAGAGAAGACTGGCAATCAACACGCAGGCCAGGTGGAACAGATATAAGACGGCGTAGTACAGTCCCGTGCCAAGAACCAGAGCTTCCCTGGGCGCCGGCGACAGAAGGTTTCGTTCGAGCGTTCCAGTCTCCTGCAGCATTCGTACAGCCCAGGCTGAACCGGTGTAGTGCATTATTGGGTTGCCAACGCCCAGAGCCGCGAATGCCATGTAGCCAAGGAGGATGAAAGTGAAGTGGTCGGGCAATCCTACTGCCTGAACGAGGTAGCTGGACTCCCGTCCCGCCGTCAGGAAATGGGCTGTGAGCACGATAGGCGCCAGCGCCAGCACCGGACTGAACAGGTCCAGGAAGAACTTCGTCCGGTACCTCGTTTGCAGGACCAGCTCATTCCTGGCTATCGCGCACGTAACGTTCGCGAGTTCCTGCCCCTTTCTGAAGAATGTTCGGATTGTGTCCATCAGTATATCCCCAGCTTCCCCCTGCGTCTGGAGTAGTCGAGCATGAACCTGAAACAGACGTATCCCACTATCCACCATGCCAATGTCAAGCCAAGGAATATCGCGAGATCCGGAAGGATCGAGGAAAGCGGCTCCGCGTGCAGAAAGGCTCTTCGCTCTAGGTCAAACGCCCAGGTGAACGGAATCAATCGCGCCAGCCATTCCACCCAGTGAGGATAAACGGATAACGGGAAAGTCGCGCCGGTGAAGAGACCGAAGATCACTCTCGACAGCGCCGTCTGCACGATGAAGGCATCTTCTAGCCACAAAAACAGACTGCCGAATGCGAAGGCCATTCCATAAACCGCGAGCAGATGGCCCACTACGACCACCGTGCCCGAAATTGCGTCAACATTCACCTTCAAACCGAGAAATAAGAAGGACATTCCGGCGAGAACGGCGACGAACCAGATCAGAAAGACTCCGTGAGACAGGCAGCGACCAAGCATCAATGCAGAAGGGTATTGCATCGAGACCAGAATTCTCTCAAGAGTACCCACAGTCTTTTCGTGGTGCAGGAGCTGGGCGACGTTCGAGAACACAGTGTTCATCGTATTCAATGCAATCAGGGGGACAAGCAGCCACCCAAGATAATTGGAGTAGCCTGTGGCCTCGTAGAAGGGCTGATCAAACCGCCCGCCCGGTCCTACCAGGCTTTCCGCCATCAACGCGAATGGAGCCAAGAGGAAGAAAGGCCCTATCGTCGTAGTCAGGATCCATCCATAGGACCTCCTGTCCGTGAGCAGCCCGTACTTCGCGGTCGTAAGAACTTCCATCAACATGACGGGCTCACTCCGCGTCGCCTGAGTCGGAGATGAGCGAACCCGTGAGGGCGACGAACGCGTCCTCAAGCGTTGGCTGCACAAGGTTCACGGCGCGAACGTCTACAGAGGCCAGCCGGTCTTCAAGCGATAGCTGGCCGACAGAATTCAGAGGTTCTTTCGTCCGCAGCCTTACGCGGGAAGAATTTGCATCCTCGTGAGTGGAAAGTATCCTGTCTACCGCAGGGTGTTCTTTAAGTGCTTGAATTGCCGGGGCTGAATCTCCGGATATCTGAATCTCCACGACTCGATTGTCTCCTGCCGCCGCCTTCATCTCCGATGGAGTACCCTCGGCAACTTTGTCACCGAGGTGAATAATCGCGACGCGGTCGGACATGTCGTCCGCCTCCTGCATATAGTGGGTCGTATACAGGACGGTCACGCCTTCGGCCTCGCAGAGTTCCTCCTTGACCAGCGTCCTCAGAGCCCGAGCGCCGTGCGGGTCCAGTCCTATCGTCGGCTCATCCAGCAACAGAATCCTTGGCCTGTGTACCAGGGGACACGCCAATGGCCAAACGCTGCTTCATGCCCATCGAATAGCGTTCCACGTAATCATCGATGCGGTCTTCGAGTCCCACAACCCTGGCAATCTCTTCGATGCGGCTTTGAGCGGTCTTCCCGCGTAAGCCGTAGAGGCTTGAGAAGTACTCCAGGTTCTGGCGACCGGTGAGCCTCCAGTACACGCTTCGCTCTCCACGGACGGAGACTCCGATCTGGCGTCTGACTTCCCTGGCATCCTTCACGACGTCCAGACCTGCGACTCTGCACGTTCCTCCATCCGGTAGCAACAGGGTGCACAGTATCTTGACGGTTGAGGTCTTGCCCGCGCCGTTGGGTCCCAGGAGGCTGAAGAACTCGCCTTCCCTTATATCCAGGTTGAGTCCGTCAATTGCTACTAGGATTTCCGTTTCAGGACGTCCTATCAGCCTTCGCCATATGCTGGCTCTGCCTACGTTCTGCGTGAAGACCTTTCGTAGATCTCGAAGCTCAATCAACTCGGCTACTCACTGTATTTCAAAGCCACAATAAACATCCCGGTGCAAAAAGGCACTGAGAACGGAGGGGAGTACAGTATAGCCCAAATGGTCAGAATGAGTCTGAGACCAGTCTGGTTGGTGTGCCCCGCGGTGCGTTCTTCCAAGTCGCATCTCTTTGAAGCGGTCTGCCCGAACGCAGTGCGACAATTGTAGGTAAATTGTTGCATTTAAATGGGTGGACAGACTATTACATCCCCGCCTTCAGATAGCGGATGGCATTCTGGGTGCGCGGGAAGCGCTTCGGCACTCGCTTCCCAACATAATCGTGCCACACATCATCAGCCGGTGCGCCCTCGAAGCCAAGACGGTCGGGGCTCTCACCGAAGTCTTCGTAACGGTACGCTAGGTCGGGAAAGTTCTCGCGGGTTCCGGGAAGCCATTTTGTAGGGCGATAGGCCCCGACAACCAGCCCTTGGAGGCGTGCCAGTACCAGTTTGTGTTGCTCCGCCCGACTCCGGTTCACTTTCCAGACGTAGCGGACTGCGTCGTAAGGATTGTTCCGCCGATAGTAATAGACGCCAATGGAAATCAGCATCAGGTCTTCCTTAACCCCAATCCACCGAGGGGGGCGTGTGAGAGGCCTCCTGAAGAAGCAAAAGGGTGCACCTCTGAATCTGAGATAATGGTTTTACAACACAAAACCTGTCACAGAAAAGGAGCACCCAACAGATGCTACCACGTAACCACCCTGACCGCATCCAAATCGCCTTCGACGATCCCCGCCTGGTAGCCAATGCCGGGCTGATCCTGCCGGTCACCCTGGCCGGGCGTCTGGGTCTGAGCCAACTCGTCGACAACCACGTTGACCTGGGCGACGCCCCGGGGCGGGCCAACACCGGGGACAAGATACTGACCCTGGTGGCGTCGGCTCTGGTCGGTGGCGACTGCATTGACGATGCCGACGTGTTGCGGGCGGGCAGGACCTCCTCGGTACTGGGTTGTGTGGTCAAGGCTCCATCCACGCTGGGGACATTCCTACGCAGTTTCCGCTGGGGACATGTGCGACAGTTGGACCGGGTGAGCCGAGAGTTTCTGGCGCGTGCCTGGGACGCCGGGGCAGGCCCCGAGGACTCGCCTCTGACGATCGACATAGACTCGACGGTCTGCGAGACCTATGGACTGGCAAAGGAGGGAGCGCGCCATCACAACTACACCGGCCAGCGGGGCTATCATCCGCTGCTGGCCGTTGCCTCAGGAACCGGCGACGTGCTGATGGCACGACTGCGCAAGGGCCGAGCCAACACCGCCCGGGGCGCAGCCAACTTCCTGCGGGAGACGGTGGCGCGAGTGCGCTACGCCGGAGCCACGGGAGCGCTCACGGTGCGGGCCGACAGCGGCTTCTATGCCCACACCATCGTTGCCGTCTGTCGCAAGATGGATGTCCGCTTCTCCATCACCGTCCGACAGCACCCCCGACTGCGCAATCTCATCGAGGCCATACCAGAGACGGACTGGACACCCATACCCTACTGGATGGACGGCACAGCCGATGTGGCCGAGACCATTTACACTCCCTTCGAGAGCAAGCCCGACGCCGCACCAGTGCGACTCATCGTCCGCAGAGTGAAGCCCACGCCCGGCTCTCAACTGGCGCTCTTCACCAACTACAGCTATCACGGTTTCATCACGGACCGAGAGGGCGACACCCTCCAACTGGAGGCCGACCATCGCCGCCACGCCGAGGTGGAGAACGCCATCCGCGACCTGAAGTACGGCGTAGGACTGAACCATCTGCCCTCAGGGCGCTTCGCAGCCAACGCCGCCTGGTTGGCCGTGCAGGTGATGGCTCACAATCTGGCTCGCTGGACCTCCCGCATCGGACTGGAAGAACGAGCCTCCACCACCAAGACCTTGCGCAGACGATTCTTCTCCCTCGCCGGACGGCTTACACGCTCGGCACGCCGTCTCACCCTGCATCTTCCCCAGCGCTGGCCCTGGGAAACACAGTTCGGCCGCGCTCTGGCCAGACTGCGAACCATTCCGTTACCGAGCTGACAGCTGACGGCAGCGGCGACGACTGCCCACCATACACTCCATAACCCATCTCATCCCCAGACTCGCGCCGGACCGGACCGTGAGTATCCCCTGCTGCTCACCGATTCGTCAACTTCACCCACAATCGCCACTGTGGGCCTCCATTGGCGTTCAACATCACGACCGGGGACCTTCAGAACGCTCCAGCGTCGGCATCATACCCGCACCGCCACCTTGCCGCGTCCTTCACCCACGCTCCGGCAGAGATACCATGACTCTTCGGTGGATTCGGGCTTAACCTGAAACTCCTCCCCTGCGTATTCGTTGATGATTTCTTCCACGTGGCGGCTGCCGTATTCTCCAGATCCGTGCCCATTGACTTGATTGGTCAGTCCTGGATAGGCGTCGATCACGGCGGCCTCAACTTCGTAGGCGCGATCTTGAGTGCTCAGTCCGTGTCTGTGAATTACGTGACCCACTTCCAATCCAGCGGCTTGAATCTCCTTGATGCGATACAATTTCGGGCCTAAAATTCCGTCCTCTTCGCCCTCCGGTAGCCCCTTAGCGTGGGCAAAGATCCGGTTACCCCGACCCTTACCCACGTAAAAGGTCTCGCCGTTGCATGGGTCAATGAGCCTGTAAACGTACCATCTGAGCTGCTCGGGCACTCCATCGGGGAAGCTATCTCTGTCCATGATGAGTTACTCCCAAGTGTGATTCAAGTGTGATTTTGCCGCTACCATCAACCCGGTGAACAGCGCGTCCCAAAAGCGTGACAGAAAATTAAGGAACCAACCCTGTGAGAACAGATCAATAGCCAATGCTCCTAACATTATTTATTTGACATGTGCAAGTCGACAGGGTCGTAACTCCAATCAAGAGCCTTCCGCCCTTCTGTCCGGAATGATCAAGACTATCACCATACCAATGATTCCGAGCACAGCGCCCAATATAAACCCCAGATACCCGTTCAGACCCTTGCGCCTGGCGATAACAGCACTCCCGCCACCAAAGATCGCCAGATACGCAGCGAAAAATAGCCATCCCAGTTGTCCAGGCAGGTTGATTCCAAGTGCATCCATATTAGTTACTCCAGTTCCAACACTTAGTGCTGCGAACGCTTGCGACGCATTCTGATTCGCCAGCCAGTGTAACGCAAGATCTTCACGGTATTTCCTTGCATCGCACATCCTCGAATCAGAAAGTCCTGTTCACACAGGCGTAGCAAGTTATGGACTCTGGGCAGCGGCTCCAAGAACCTTCTCGAACTGACACTTGTAGGTAAACATCAGTCGCTTTCTTGATTTCGTGAGACCTGAGCCACTTTGAAGCCGCTTCAGAGTTTTCTCAGGCTCGCCAGACCCCAATTCGGCCCCTTCCATCACTCTTTTGACGGTCGCCTCGATGTGTGACATGTCTACCGTCTTCTTAAATTCGGAAAATTGCTCAGGATGGCGTTCAGCCATATTCGGTCTGTGGCGTGCCGCACTCTGCGAGTAGTGCAGTATCTCATCCGTTAGGCCCGACATTATCTGCACGGTGAGAAAATCACGCACTACATGCCCCACAGGGATTATCGGTGCGTTAGGCCGCGCCACAAGTTTGATCTCTTCACAAAGCAGCGGATACCATCTCTTGTATCTCTCGTACCTGAGTGCAGGGCTGCTTGAAGCGTCCGTTACCCGCATAGCCCCTTTTGAAAGGTCAGTGATGTGGTAGGTGGGTTCCCCTTTACACAGATACTCGCTGGCACAGAAGTGAAGAATGAAATCTTCAACGGAGACGGCAAAGTTCTTAATGCTGTCGATGTTCGCGGGGCGTGACGGTTCCATCGCCACAAGGACGTAGTCCACTTGCGCTTTGGGAGCGACGTTGGCTAGGAAACAGCTTTCGATGCCGAAGTCCTTGTTATCCTTTTCAACCTGTTCTTTGAACTTGACCTCTAAGGTCGCATATTGTTCGCTGAACGACATAACACCTACCTCTGCGTGGTTGTCTTTTAGTTATCGTCACATTCGACTGCGAGTCTGCTGTCACGTAGGCGGCTCTGGACTAGGCAGGGGCCTCTGGTGAGCATCGCAATAATTCATAGTATTTGTTGCATGTGATTTCCAGACGGTAGGATCGTATAGAGAGCCCAACATCAGCCCTATAGTCTCTGGATTTTTCCTAAGTATAATGTGCGAATACAACTCGCGCCGGATGGTCTCGGAAGGCACCGTAAGCTGGGCGATCCCAGACGTTCGCCTCGTCGAAAAGGATCAGCGCCACAGACGTCAAGCCTGAGTTGGAATGCTTCAGACTTAGGGATCGACCTGGGCAGAGTTCGATGGCTCGCTCAGACCGTTGACGTTGGCCGCTTTCACTCGGTACACGTGCTGTATGCCCGGAGTTACTTCCGTGTCGGTGTAGGTCGTGTCGGTGCTGCCCGTGTCTTCCACATAGACCAACAGGGCGTCCTCACCCTCGGGAGCTGGCGCAGTATCTGGTAGCCAGTGACCGTGCCGTCTTCGTTTACGACGGCCGTGAGGTTCTGAGGCTCGAGCGGCGGCGATGCAGATGCGGTGGCGTCGGCATCCTCAGTCGGCAGGGAAGTGGCATTGGGCGTATCTGTCGGTTCGGATTCAGGTGTAGAGGTCGGCTTAGGCTTCAGCGTGGGCACAGCTGGCGGTTCAGGTGTGGCGGTAAATCTGGGTGTAGTCTCGATAGCCGTTGTCGTAGGCACGAATGTGGATGTGAGTTTGTGTTCGGGTGTCACCGAAGCGCCCTGCACAACGTTCTAGTCGGCGCCTGTGTCTGCGTGGGCACCTCGTTCGCGTTGGTTAGCGTCACGCTCGGGGCAGCCCAGTCGTGTCCCTGTGCTCACCGTCTCCGTTTGGGTCGAGGAATTGGAGTGTTGATTGGAGGCCCAGGGGCGTGCCCCGGGCCTCACTCAGACCGGTGCGGTGGTTGTTTCTTCGGTGGCCTATCCGCCCGGTCAGGGGACGGTGATCTCAAGCCGGTTGGAAAGCGGTCTGCCGTCTCCGGTGCAGATGGCACCGGTTGCAGAGCAGTCCGTCGTCGCGGGCAGCACAATGGTGACCGGGCCGTTGCCGTCCGGCTCGATTCTTATCTCCCAGCGCATGTTGCTGGAGCGGTACACCCTACTCGCTTTTACCACGTCACCGCCGGACACCGTGAAGGCGCTGTCCCGGAGTGTCTTGTAGCTGAGCGGAAACTCCTCGCTGAAATGAAGCCTAAAGACGAACTGGGAACGCCCAGTGTGTGAACTTGGGACACGCTCGGCGTTGGCCGTCAGTTGCGGCACCTCCAGCACCTCCAGCCCGGTAAGGGTTGTTCCTGCGGGTGTCACTTTGTTTGTAGAACCTCCCACGCGCATTATGACCCTTCCGGTGTCCGAATCGTAGCGTACGTTTGCGTTCGTTATCCCACGGCCCAACAGGGAATAGTTCACCGTGGCTTCGTTCGGCGGGTCTCCTTCGGAATCATCTGGCAATCCCAGAGCGGCCTCGAACACCGGAATGTTGCTGGGATTGATCGCGCTCTCGCCCGTGATCGCCATCAACGATCCGAACACATCGGACCTGGCCTGAATAGTTGGCTGGCTTCCGTCGGAGAGAGGGAATTTCACGGACCCCATCTTGGTTTCAACGCCCGTGGATTTGTCAGTGATCCACATTCCGAACCAGCGTCCATCCGCGTCATCGTCTCCGTCTTTGGCGATGCGGACCGAGTAATTGCCTCTGCTCCAATCAAAGGACCTCCTCAGGCTGATAAAAGGACCGCCAAAGTCGCCGGTCTCAGTCCATCCGTCTCCGGTAGTTCTCGAGTAGGTGGACGTGTCCGCCGTACCCCATCGGTTGAATATGATCCCTTTTCCCTGGGTTCCGTCCGTGCCGGGTTTATCCACATCGGTACGCAGCCCGAAGGCGAAGCGATCGCCCGATATGTGTCCCCAGCCAAACACGAGGACGAGGGCATGATCTTCTGAGAAGTGCCCGGGGTCACTGAGAATGTTGAAGTCCATCTCGATCGACGAGCTATTGGGCGTATCTGCTTCCCAGTCCCATTGGACGTTCGCCATCACTTCCGGCACGCCGGCGAGCCTGGCATCCACCTTGTGCTTCGGGTCCTCGCCCC
Organism: Dehalococcoidia bacterium; assembly: GCA_965222145.1. Classification (GTDB taxonomy): domain Bacteria; phylum Chloroflexota; class Dehalococcoidia; order Lucifugimonadales; family JADFKI01; genus Bin90. Next base: position 1,940,519 of record CBDCTG010000001.1, read on the forward strand.
TCCCACTGCTGGCCAGTTCAGCGAGCAACCCGCCCGACCTGCCAGCGATTGATCCGCCTCCTTCGACACCCGCGGTTAGATCGCCGTTTTTGGCCAGGGAGTTTCCAGGGATGAAGATACCGTCGACGTCGACGTCCAAGAAAGCAGCATACTCGAACACCAGCTTGGACGTTCCGCTTCCTCGGGTGTAGTTTGCGAAGCGTGAGACGTTCTGCTGGAAAGCCTCTGAAATGAGCTTTGCGGAAACATGGCCGTTGACCACGACAGGCTGGTCGAATTGGGCCTCAATCTGAATTGGTTCGTATCGGACGTACGTATCCCCATACTGGGGCGTGGACGCTATCCGTACGCTCCTGATCTTCGGCCTGGTCGCGCTCCCGTTGACCTTGTGGTTCGACTGGGTACCGAGACTTGAATGAGACAGGTTAGCGTTTCTCGGCGAATCGCCTGTGCTTTGAATAGCGTCCGCTTCATTATGGTCCAGGGTTGCGGTGTTGTCGCCGATCCAGACTCCATCAGAGTCGCTGTCGTAGGAACGGACCAATGTTGCGAAAATCACCGTTTCGTTCAAAGTGCTCACGGGTACCAGGCTGCGGGTGGCCGTCCCCATCTGGATACGAAAAGTCGTTTCGCTATCCACACTTATAGATTCGCTGAACTCAACCGAAACTGCGAGCAGTTCGCCCTTGCCGTAGGTATCGTCCCCCGGGACACGTACGGGCCACCCGCCGGATGAGGCGCGGTTCACGTCGTACATATGAACGCCGTTATCGACGATGTGTGGCACACCCGTGTTCTGGCTCTTGACCGCTTGAACAGGGTTCGCCGCGAAACCGATGATGAGCATCGGTATCAAGAGAGCACAGGCTAACGATAAGCGGATCTTGAGTTTACTCAACCATCCCTTAGGCCCTGGCAGATGCAGATACACCATAATATCCCTCCTTTTGACATATGTCTTAGGCGGCAAGCCAGCTGTGCCAGACGGAGCTCTGGTCGCTAGCTGCTCTACCTGAATGAATTAGAATTCCTGCTCTTGGCACCGACTCTATTTGGTCATGTGTCTTCCTCCCTTTCTCGAAGGTATTACAGCGTAGCCGGTGAACACGCGGGTCTGACTATGTCTTGTGTCAATGCGTTAGGGGAAGCCCGGGTATGCGGCCCAGGCTTGCTCGGCACGATGTTGCGGCGCCTGCTCCGCAGTGCCGTCCACAATAATGTCAATTGAACGAGGAACCCAGGGCTCAATGCCCCGGGACCGCCGTGGCAATCTCCTTCCGATGAATGTGTTGGGCAAGTCGGAGCGGTACGTGTCGTCCCTGCCTCGTTTGAGAATCTTGACAGTGTTGCTGCCGTCATCAACGACGCCGGTGCGCCGGTGGCCGTTCGCTTTCAGCTCCATTAATCTGGTTAAGCGTAATTGTTATAGGCACCTCACTATCAAGGTATGGATAATATTGAGACTCACTGATACAATCTACAGCAAGAAGGTGGCGTTGCCGTGTAATTGAGGTCTTTAGTTGTGGCGAGGGCGTGGCGATAATGTGGCAATGTTGTGGCATTATCTGATAAGCCCTCCAGTATTCGATGGATCAGGCCGTTGCGGTCCTGCAATAGAGCACATCCGGGGGTGCGACATGAGGAACAAGGACGAACTGCACCGGGAGAATGATGCGCTCAGAGAGCGTCTGAGTAGGCTCAGCGAGGCAAGCCTGCGCATCAACGAGACGTTGGACTTCGACGCGGTTTTGCAGGAAGTGCTCGACAGCGCACGGGGGCTGACCGGGGCGCGCTACGGCGTCATCACCACCGTCGACGAGTCGGGGCGAATGGAGGACGTGCTGACATCAGGGCTGAGTCCGCAGGAGAGTGAGGATCTGCTGGCCATTCCAGAGGGCGCTAGGCTCTTCGAATACTTCAGCGGGATGCAGGAATCACTTCGTCTGACTGACCTTTCGGGCTACGTCAGGGCTCTGGGCTTTCAGGGCTTCGATACGCCAGTAAAGGCGAACACCTTCCTGGGAACTCCCCTTCATCACCGGGAATCACAAGTCGGCAGCTTCTACCTGGGCGGGAAGGAAAGCGGCCCTGAGTTTGGTTCCGAAGACGAGGAGACTCTGGTAATGTTCGCCTCACAGGCAGCACTGGTGATCGCCAACGCCCGCAGGTACAGGGACGAGCAGCGGGCGCGAGCGGACCTGGAGACACTGGTGAACACCGCTCCGGTGGGCGTTGTGGTTATCGACGCCAGGACAGGCATCCCCGGATCGATCAACCGGGAGGCGACAAGGATTGTCGAGGACCTTCTCATGCCTGGCGGAACGGCAAAGCAGCTGATGGATGTGATTACGATTCGGCGCGCAGACGGGAGAGAGCTATCGTTGGAAGATCTATCGGTGGCCCAGGCACTTGGCAACGGCGAGACGGTGCGTGCTGAGGAGATCGTGCTCCGGGTCCCGGACGGCAGATCGGTAACCATCCTGATGAACGCCACACCCATCCGCTCGGAGGAGGGAGAGCTGGAGTCGTTGATAGTGACCATGCAGGACATGACCCCGCTGGAAGAGCTGGAGCGGCTGCGCGCTGAGTTCCTGGGCATGGTGAGCCACGAGCTGCGCACCCCACTGACATCCATCAAGGGCTCGGCCGCTACATTGCTGGAATTTCTGTCCACCCGGGATTCAACCGAAACAGTGCAGCTCGTCCGCATCATCGAGGGGCAGGCAAACCGCATGCGCGACCTGATCAACGATCTTCTGGACGTGGCGCACATCGAGACGGGCGCACTCTCAGTGGTAACCGAACCGACGGATCTGGCGGACCTTGTGGACGAGGCGAGGAACACGTTCCTAAGTGCCGGCGGCAGAGGCAATATCCGCATGGAACTGCCACCTGACCTGCCGCTCGTGATGGCGGACAGGCGCCGCATAGTGCAGGTACTTAACAACCTGCTGTCCAACGCCGCCAGGCACTCTCCCGAGTCGTCGGCGATCAGGGTGAACGTCATAACGGAGGATATCCATATCGCGATATCGGTCACCGACGAGGGCAGGGGCATCTCGGCAGAGAGCCTTCCGCTCCTGTTCCAGAAATTCTTCAGGCTCCGGCACGAGGACTGGGGAGGCGACACCGGACTAGGTCTGGCGATCTGCAAGGGTATAGTCGAGGCGCACGGGGGACGCATCCGTGCCGAGAGCGACGGGCCCGGCCTGGGCGCGCGGTTCACGTTCATGCTTCCTGTGGCCGAAGCCGCTCAGGACCGCTCGCTGAGGGTAGTTCCCAGTGTAGCGCTAGGCGCTCGCCGGGCAGCTAGCACGCGACCCCGAATCCTTACGGTTGACGACGACCCGCAGACGCTCAGATACGTCAGGTACGTCCTGTCGAAGGCCGGATTCGCTACGGTCATGACAGCCGACCCACACGATGTTTCACGCCTGATGAGGGAGGAAGAGCCTAATCTCGTGCTGCTGGACTTGATGCTGCCGGGAATCCACGGGATGGAACTGATGAAGGAAATACTGGAGATTGCCGACGTACCCGTGATCTTCCTGTCGGCATACGGCCAGGATGAGACAATCGCCAGAGCCTTCGAGGCGGGAGCCACCGACTACGTGGTCAAGCCCTTCTCGCCGACCGAGCTTGTCGCGCGAATCGATGCGGCGCTTCGGAAGTGGATGCCGGGCCTGCGCCAATCACCGGAGCCCTTCGCTCTGGGCGAGTTGACGATCGACTACGATGCGAGGAGAGTGAGCCTGGCCGATCGCGTAGTGCGCCTGACCGCCACGGAATTCGACCTGCTGCGCGAGCTTTCGGTCAACGCAGGAAGGGTATTGACCCACGAGCATCTGCTGCGCCAGGTGTGGGGCCATGAGTACAGCGGCGACTCGGGACCCACACGCACCATCGTCAAGAGGCTCCGCCGCAAGCTGGGCGACGATGCGAGAGACCCGACGTACATCTTCGCCGAGCCTCGAATCGGATACCGCATGCCGAAAGGGGAGGCTGCGAAACCATAGACTCCTCGAGCACAGTAAGTTCCGGCGCTACGAAGCTGGACCGCACCGAGTGGGTCGCTCGAGTATCTCGTCGCCGCGGTCGAAAACTCGACGGTCTATCCCTTCTTCAGGGTGTTACTCCGTCGGGAGGGAAGTGATGTGGTGGGCGAGCAATGTGTGCGTCTGGTATCCAGCAATGAGAGAAGTGCAAGCTTTTACGGTATTTTCTTGCATTTGGAAATCAGCTTCCTGGCCGTTATCTTTTTTGTAGTCAGGAGATGAGTAGTTCGAGTCCAGAAGGCGTTCCCTCTGGTCATCAGCAATCCAGAATTCGTTTGCTTCGTCTGCAGCAGGATCCGCTCCTGTTTCACTCTTTCCCCTCATCATTCAACTTGGGCCAGCCGATTCTGAGGCCGAAAACAGCGGTGGTCACTATCGATACTATGGCCGCTGGCAAATACAATACCCCGATGGACAGCTCCAGGACGCAGAGCGCTAAGAGAATGACCGCCAAGCCTGACAGTATCAGAGTCTTGCCGGCTCGTCCTCCCTTCCAAATTAACAGTGATAGCAGGGCCATCGCCGTTACCAGCACGGGAACGAACAGCGGAATCAGGGCCCAATATCCATTGACGTCTGCGAAAGACCTGGTGTATCGGACCATCACACTCGTCGTTGTGCTGGATCCATCAACGCTGACATCAGCAACTGAAACTCCCTGATATGAATGGGGGCAAAACGGCAGCCACACCTCATTCGTCATTGTGCTGGACCCATCAATGTTGACATCAGCAATTGAAACTCCCTGATATGAATGGAGGCAAAACGGCATCCACGCCTCAGTCGTCATTGTGCTGGACCCATCAACTCCGACATCAATAAGTGCAACTCCCTGATATGAATGGGGCCAAAACGCTATCCACAGGCAGGCAGCCCAAGCCAGAATATGGGCGACCTTGGCTGATACAACGGCAGTACGGCTGTTCTTGGCCTGACGAGATGTCATTCCGTATCGTACTCAATCTGCCCGTTTCTCCAAGTCGCTACCGAGCCTGTCGTATCTATCGCACGTCGGCGCGCTTCGATAGCCGCGCGTTGCATAGCCGTTTCCATGTCTTTGAAACGGGCGGCACTTTCTTCCCTCGTAGGAATCCGTCTGTCGCTACTATTCCTGTCCATAGTTTCGTCCTTCGGCCAATACCTTCGGGACTTCGTCCGATGATTCGAAGAGTATCCATTCGTTCACTACGTCTCGATACAATCGCTGAAAGTTACGCCAGCCTGCATCAAACCGAAGACGTACCACGTCTTCATCTACGTGGTGTCCGCCTTCACGCACTCGGTTCTGAACACGAGATACAGCCATTTCAGGTGTTGGCAGACGTAGGAAACATAGTGTGACCCAATAACCTTCTGCCTGCCACTCAGGAATCGACCTGGCGTAGTTTCGTCCACTCAGCGCGGTCTCGAAGGCGAAACTCTCACCGCGCCGGACATACGCATCTATCATTGCGGAGCATCATTCTGCCCACCGCAAGCGCCTGACGCTCCGGTTGAAACGGATTCAAAGCTGCCGCGACCATATCAGCGTTGATGAAAGTTGGGTCATCTGCCTCGTTGAGCAGATAATTCCTTGCGAAAGTCGTCTTGCCCGCACCGTTCGGACCAGCGATTATCAGGATGTTCTTCGAGGAAGCGATATTCCCGTCTCCGTACCGCTGCGCAGGGGTGAAGAGCGCATTGTTTCCAATTCAGGTGTCATTGTGGATACCAGACGCCTGAATTGAAGCCCTCTCCGGCGCACAGTCCGCGACCGGTCTGCACGCGAACTGGTAGATGTTCGCCGTCCGGCCACCCGTTGCGTCCCGCAGCTCGTCCACACCCTTCGCAATCCGTCTTGCTTCTTGCGTCTGTACCGCCACCGACTCCCTGGCTTCCCGCCAAGCCTTGCAGTTATCTTCTGAAGTGTCCTGCCGGCAGTGCGAGCAGTTTCTTATGGCATCGAAGCCGGCCAGCACCGGCACGGCGTAGAGGTGCGCGGTGGACATCCTGTCGTAGCCGTAGAGGTCCGACCGGACATCGCGCGGGTTCACCCTGTCCTGGCAGTCGGGGCAGAGTGTTGCGGCCCTACGGGCATCGCGCAGGGCAAACCAGTCCTCTGATGATATGTCTGTGTCACTCGCGGTCCTCGATGTGATGCTCGATAGGCTTGAAGTGGATCATGCTGCGTCTGAGTCCGTGTCCGGATCAATCCTGTCGGGGCAGTCGGCGCTGGTCAGCTCGCACCAGCCACACTCGAAGACGAAATGCAAGCTTTCATGGTATTTTCTTGCACTAGATTTTGACTGCCACAGATCGCCCACTATTCTCAAAGATTGACTGTATCGGCCGCCATATAAACTGGGGCGTCGGAAGTGGTACGTAGTACTTCCAGTGAAGGGTCGCTCAGCAATCGCTCTATGCATTCCTCCGAGCCGCCAACATAGGTGCTGTCCAGATCAATGTCCGTAGACACACACCAGGAACGATCCGCCGGCCACCAGATATTCGGACCGTCCAAGCCGGAGAATTCCAAGAAGTCAATGAAAGTTGGCGGCCCCGAATAGAGAAGATATTCTCTTGCCACTCCCTTAATCCTCTGAGCTTTCTCAACGCCCATAGGTGGGAGTAGCGGAATTCCACCCGAAGGGGTCATCAACGCGCTTCTACCTACCGAAAAGGACCCGTAGCCATCCCACACGGCGAAAAAGTATTGCTCCGGCGTGCTAGTGAAATCTGAGAGAAACTTGGACAATGCGACAATGTCTTCAGGCTCCATCCTGCCTTTCCAAGGGTCATCCGCCCAGGGCCGGTCTGTGGAGCCATACCCTGGTTTCGGGACACTGATGCCCTCGAAGGACATAAGGCGGTGGTGAATCTTGCCACTCCATTCCGCAACTGTAGACCAGCGAACATGCTGGTCATCCTGCGTCATCGCAGGATGGAACAGGCGAGCGTACGCAGCGTATCCCCTTGGCAGCAGGGCCTCTACATGCGCAAAACGGCTTCCAAGAGATTCTTCGACCCAGCGTCCAGCAGCAACGTCGAGCAGAAGAGTCAACTCTGAGGGTTGAGAGTTTCACCGAAGAAAAGTCATCCCTTTGAGTTCCTTTCCGTTTCGTCTGACCCGATTGCACCTGCCCACCGTAGCTTGACATGTGCGCTAGTTGCGGGCAATGGCACGCAAGGAAATGCAGTAAAATGTTGCATTGCGTTACCGCGTGAGTTTGTTGGATCGTCGTTCAGGGCGACCACCATACCAGTCGTCTATTCCTCGACAAGATGTGCGCCAGTCGCCTCCCTGCCTGCACAAGTTCGGCCGAGTACGATCCCGAAATGGGAGCTACTTTGCTTGAAAAAGCAACTGCTCGCCTCCATCAGTTTGAAGCGCCAGTCGGTCTCCAAAGATTCGGTAAACTTTCGCGCGGGACAGTATTCCGAGGTAGCGACGTTCCTGGTCCATCAGGCCCTCAGCATCATCGCACCACGCTCTGGTCACCGTGGCTACTCCGACCGTTACTTCCGCGCCGTCGATGTTGATGGACGCACCGTACTTATTGCAACCTGCCGACCCGGAAACACCGTCCTCGCGGAACTCTAGCGTCACCTCCGTTCCCGGAATAATGTCGGTGGCTCGTGAAAGCCGCGTTCGCCCTCTCTTAGTCTCAAGCGGCTCAATGAAAGTCGTCAGCGACCATCTCCCTTCAGTTGTCCTGTCAGACACCGGCGGTAGAGGTTCATACACCAGAACCTTGCCATTCTTAGTACGGATGCGGAGCAGCTTGCCACTGGCGGTCTCCTCCACCGAGTAGTCATCGCTCAAAGACAGTTGATCTGCGTAACTTCCTTCCAGTTCTAACAGTTGTTCGGCGCATCCTTTTGTTGTACCGGTCATGGACATTGCCGGGAATCGAACCCGCTCATCGTTGATCCTGAAGTGCACCACGTATGCACGGCAAGCAGTTACCCCTGCGGCTATGTAATCGCTCAGGAATGCCAGCGTCGGCGCGCGCTCGCCGCTGCCTTCGTTCTCCTCGACGATCATAATCCACGCGCTGCCGACCAGGTCGACCGGACTACCGGGCAATGGAGTCTTCCGGACGAGCACAAGCCTCACCTCGTCCGCTTCGTCAATAATCTCCAGCCTGTCGCCTTCGAGTCGGAATATCTTCCCTTCTTTCAATGCCGTCGTATAGGCATCTGCCTGTTCCATTAGGCCATCCACGCCACTGCAAAGCTGGAGTGTTTGGGCAGTTTCAGGCACTGAGAACGTCCCATCCGGCCTGGCAATAGGAGTCCCGTCGTCCCTCATTCCACCGAAGGAGTTGCAACCATCATAGCCGCCGTACGAGTCTCCATCTATTTCGAGGGTGGCATAGGTGCCATCGATGAGTACGTCGCCGTTGACCTCCGCTAGCAGCCACTTTGACTCATCAGGTATTCCTGTGGCTTCCGTCTCAGTAGTGTCGCGCAATCCCTCGCCCGCTATTAGCGCTTCAATTTCGTCGATGAATTCACTCTCGGGGCGGTCCGGAAACTCACCGTCCAGAGTTCCCACGGGACTCTCCACTCTCGCATCGCCATCCACCAACCGGAACTTGTACGGGTGTATAGTGCCGCTCCAGTAGCCCGGATAGCTCTCGTTTTCTTTCAAGAAGAGCAGGTATCTACTGCCCTTGTCCAGAAGCAAATTCTCATTCTCGTCGCGCACCTGTCTGGCCTGTCCCCGATCCGTGAAATCAAGACCGTAGAATTGGATGACTGGGATTGTATCGCCGCAACTTCCCTTCAGGTAGAGTTCCACCTGGACGTTAAAGCCTCTGGCGACCCCCTGAACATTCGCATTAGACCGGTCCTGAACACGGATACTGTCAGGTTCATTGTTCGGCACTGTTCCGATTACTATTACGGTTGAGTGCGCCACGAGTTTGCTGAGAGCGTCAGAAGTGCCTGGGAGCATTTTCACTGTCGCGTAGTCGATGTCTGTAAGTACCCGCACCGATCTCTGAATTACAGTCGGAACCGGCGCAGGAGGCGGCACTGGTGTATTGGGAGGTAGGGGCGTAGCTGGTGGGAGAGGAGTGGGAGCAGGCTGCGCTCCAGGACCTAGCTGGCAGCCGATTATCACCAGCGGCAGAAGCGCCAGGATTAGCAAAGTGGTCGCCACTGTTCGTATAATCGTCAGGCTCATGGTCACCTCTGTCGGTTCTATGCCAGATAGTTCAGACCTTCATGAATAATAACGAACGGAAAGGTGAATTGTTCCATGACTGGAACGATTGAGGCGTCTGACCTAGGTTGGGGTGCTGCAACAGAAGTAGGTAAAATGTTGCAGCTGTCGAATCACCGAATTCTGACGCAAGATGCAATGCCAATCGATTGTGGCGATCCCGCGGTGGATTAGTCCCCGAGGGGAGATATCTCAAGAACGCAACGACAATTAGTCCGCAATCCCCGGATTGATGAGGAAATGGCGGAAATGTTTTACTTGGGCGGCAGCTAGAGCGGGCTTCTGATGACCGTCGCGTACAGTCTGCTCGAGCGTGTTTCCGGCTTTGAACGCAACATGTCTTCGTGCTGGCCATCGATCATCTGCCCCGCGTTGTCTCCCGCTATCGCACGCATCTGCCGTGCCGCCCTCTTCCTAACAGAAAATGTGCCGAATCCCGTCAACGTTACTCTGTCGTTCTCAGAGAGCGCTTGGCCGATGTTGGCCAGCACCGCGCCGGTGGCATCCGCTGCTGCAGCCTGGCTGATGCCCAATCGCTCCGCAACCATCTCGCTCAGTTCTGTCTCGTGTATCACGCTTGCCATCTGGACTCTTTGCTCCTACCCGCGTCGTGCGGCTACTAGGTTAATGGACGGTCTTCAACAGAGTGTAAGACCGCGACAAATAGTATGTCATGAGGACGTATGTTGCAATGACAACTAGGACCAGGGCAGATGACGCCCTAAACCGATACTTAACCAGGAGTTGCTTTGGCATTCCTCCACATCAGTCAGTCACATTGGTAACCGTCACTTCCACCTCGAGGCGGCCCGTCACACCGTCCTCATCGGTGGCCTCGACCGTCACCTCGTACACGTTGTTGTTGTCCGAATCCGCAGGGTCCTCGTAGTCCAGTGCATTAAGGAAAGTCAGGACTCCCGTCTCGCTGATGGCGAAGGCGCTGCTGTCCGTTCCCGACAGTCCCCAAGTGATGTCTGTTCCTTCAGGATCGGTGGCACGATAGGTCTCAAGAGCCTTGTCGCTGTTCTCCTGGTGGCTGATGGCCTCATCGCCAGTAACGCCCGGCGGTTCGTTCACGGCCTCCACGTTCACTGTCACATCGAAGCTGCCGTAGTACCGCCCATCGGACACCTGCACCGTAAACACGTACTCGTTGTCCCGGTTGGAATCCGCCGGCCGCTCGTAGTCCGGAGTGCTGCGGAAGGAGAGTTCTCCGTCCTCGCTCATGGTGAAGTCGCCGCCGTCCGTCCCTGACGTGCGCCAGTTGGTCACCTCGAGTATCGGATCATCAGGGTCGCGACCAGTGTAGGTTCTCAGTACCCCGTCGTGGTTTTCCCGCACGGTGAACTCATCCGTGCCGGAGATTACCGGTCCTTCGTTCACGTCAGTTACCGTTACGGTCACGGCCAGATTGGCGGCATGCCCCGTCTGATCGGTCGCCACCACCGTCACCTCGTACTCATTGTCGTTGTCATCATCTGCCGGATCGTCATAGTCGGGCGGCTCCACGAAGGACAGGACGACCCGGCCACTGCTGTCAGTGGTGATGGCAAAGTTTTCGTCGTCAGTTCCGCCGTGCGACCAGGAGACATCGGCTCCCTCGGGGTCGGTGGCCCTGTAGGTGTAGAGATCGGAGGTGCCGTTCTCCCTGTATGAGAAGGAGTCCCTGCTGTTACTCTGGAACTCGGGGACCTCGTCCACTGCCTCCACCGTCACCATCACTTCGAAGGTGCCGTACACCTGGCCGTCGGAAGCCCGGACAGTGACCTCGTACTCGTTGTCCCGGTTGGAATCGGCCGGCCGCTCGTAGTCAGGCGGGTTGCGGAAGGTCAGCTCTCCATCCTCGTTGATGGTGAAGTCGCCACCGTCCTGTCCTGTGACACTCCAGCGCGTTATTTCTGCGCTTGTATCCTCAGGGTCGGTAGCCGAATAGGCTGCAAGTACGGCCTCATAGTTCTCCGAGACTGTGAGCGTATCCCTGCCCGATATCTCCGGCCCCTCGTTGACCTCGGTCACGGTCACGGTCACCTCCAAGGTGCCCTCGTTCTGTCCGTCCGAGGCAACCACCGTGATTTCATACACGTTGTCCGAGTTCGAGTCCACGGGCTGCTCGTGGTTCGGATTGCTGCTGAAGGAGAGTTCGCCCGTTTCGCTGATGCCGAAGTCGTCGCTGTCATTGCCTCTTACGGACCACGTGATCTCCGCGTCCCGGTCCATGTCGCGGGCGCTGTAGGTGTACAGAGTGGAGGTTGTATTCTCGCGAACGCTCAGCGCGTCCCTACCGGATACCTCAGGATTCGTCTCGTTGAGGTCGGTGACGGTCACCGACACCTCCAGCGACCCGTAGTTGCGGCCGTCGGACACCTGTACTGTGAAGACGTACACGTTGTCCCTGTTTGAGTCGGCCGGCCGCTCGTAGTCCGGCGTGCTGCGGAAGGAGAGTTCTCCGTCCTCGCTCATCGTGAAGTCGCCTCCGTCCGTCCCTGATGTGCGCCAGTTGGTTACTTCGATGGTCGGGTCCTCAGGGTCAGTGGCAGAGAAGAATGCACCGACCAGTTCCTGCCCTTCGGCCACGGTGTAGGTTGTCCTTCCCGTAATCTCAGGCCCCTCGTCCACCGCCGTCACCGTGATGGTGACGTCAAGTCTGTCGGACAGGCCTCCGCTGTCCGTCGCCACCACCGTGATCTCGTACTCGTTGTCGCGCCCGGCATCGCGGGCGTCCTCGTAGTCGGGCGGTTCGCGGAACTCCAGGGCGTTCCTGTCGTCGAACTCAAAGAGATGGGCGTCGGTACCTGTCGTAGTCCAGGTAATCGTGTCGTCTTTGTCCTGGTCTGTCGCGCTGTAGGTGTACAGGGTCGACGTGCCTTCTTCGCGGTAGCTGAAGGATGCGCGGCTGCCGCTCCTGATGACAGGGTCGTGCTCGTTCTGGTTGCTAACCGTGACCGTGACGTCGAGGTTGCCGTAGGCGCTGCCGTCGTAGGCGCGCACGGTGACCAGGTACTCGTTATCCCGGTTAGAGTCCGCGGGCCGGTCGAAGTCGGGAGTGTTCCGGAAGGTGAGTTCGCCGCTCTCACTGATGCTGAAGTCGCCGGAGTCGCTTCCGCTGAGAGACCAGCGGGTGATGGCCTGCCCTTCGGGATCTGAAGCAGTGTATGTGGCCAGGACCAGGGTGGCATCCCTGTTCTCCTCCACCGCTATCTCGGTTCGGCCCGACACGGTCGCTCCCTCGTTCTGATCGGTTACGGCGACAGACACGGGCAACTCGCCGGTGTTGCCCTGGTTGTCCCTCGCCTGTACCGTCACCAGGTACTCGTTGCCGTCTGTGCCTGACCCGGCTGGGCTGTCGAAGTTGGGTGGCGAGGCAAAGGTGAGCACACCCCGGCCGCTGCTATCGCTGGTGATGGCGAAGTCGCCCGCGTCCAGGCCGCCGAGGTGCCAGGTAAAGTCTTTGCCCTCAGGATCGGTGGCGCTGTAGGTGTAGAGGTGCGTTGTGACGGGAGTATTCTCCCTGAAGTTGAGACTGTCGCGTCCGGTAATGGCCGGTGGTTCGTTCACCGGCGTCACCGTTACCGTCACATTCAGGGTCTCGTAGTAGCTGCCGTCCGATACCTGCACCACGAAGTCATACACGTTGTCACGGTTGGAGTCGGCAGGCCGCTCGTGGTCCGGAGAGTACCTGAAGGTAAGCTGACCCTGTTCGTCGATGTTGAAGTCACCACCGTCGGTGCCGGTAAGTCTCCAGGCCGGTGTTACGTCCAGCGCTCCCTGGCCGGCTGCCGTGTAGGTCGCCAGGATACCTGTGAAGTTCTCCGCCCGGTCAATACTGGACGAGCTGGCAATCTCGCTCACATCCAGCACCGTCACCGTAACGTCGAAGTTGCCGTAGTTCCGGCCGTCGTAGGCGCGCACCGTTACCTCGTATTCGTTGTCCCGGTTCCCGTCGGCTGGCCGCTCGTGGTCTGGCAGTGTGCGGAAGGTCAGCACGCCCGTCTCGCGGTCGATCGTGAAGTCGCCGCCGTCCCTGCCTGCCGAGCTCCACGTGATGGTGGTGGAGACGCCGCCTGTGGCCTCGGGGTCAGCAGCGGTGTAGGTCGCGTTAGTGAGGTCCCGGTTCTCGTTCACGGTAAACGTGGCAGTGCCCGATACCACCGGTCCTTCGTTCAGCTCCGTAACGGTTACCACGACTGCGAGTGTTCCTCTCAAGCCCCCTCCGTCGGTGGCTACGACGGTCAGTGCATACACATTGTTGGAGTCCGAGTCGACGGAAGCTTCGTAGTCGGGCGAAGCGGCGAAGGCAAGGGCTCCGTTTCCGTCTATGGCGAAGTCCTCACCGTCCGTGCCCTCCACCGACCAGGCGATGATGTCGTTTAGGTCCGAGTCGGTGGCACGGAAGCTGTAGAAGGCAGACGTCGTGTTCTCCCTCACGGTATGGGAGTTCCTGCCGGTGATAAGCGGAGCTGACTCATTGATGTTGGTGACGGTGACCGTCACGTTCAGATTGCCATAGGCCTGGCTGTCGTGGCCCCTCACAGTCACCTCGTATACGTTGTCCCGGTTCGAGTCTGCGGGCCAGTCGTAGTCCGGCGTGTTCCTGAAGGTCAGGGCGCCGCTGGACCTGTCTATCACGAAGTCGCCGCCGTCCCTGCCGGAGAGCGACCACTGCGGATGGACTGTGCGACCGTCCTTGGCATCGGTGGCAGTGAACGTGCCGAGCGCACGAGTTATGTCGTAGTTCTCAGCTACGGTGAATGAAATTCTGCCCGCTATCACCGGCCCCTCGGACTGGTCGGTGATGGTGATGACGGCGTTGACTGTATCCCTCGAGCCGGCCTGGTCTGAAGCCACCACCGTTATCCCGTACACGTTGTCCTCATCAGAGTCCACAGGGTTCTCAAGGTCCGGAAGCAGCCGGAAGGTGAGCATTCCGTTATAGATGGCGAAGTCCCCTCCGTCCGCGCCCTCGACAGACCAATTGATGACGTCGCTGTTGTCCTGGTCCGTCGCCCTGTAGGTGTAGATGGTCGAGGTGGAGTTCTCCCGCAGGCTGAACTCCGTCCTGCTCTTCGTCGTGATGACGGGCGGCTCGTTAACCGGAGTCACAGTGATATTCAGGGTTTCCTCCGGCATCCCGTAGTAGCTGCCGTCCGACGCCCTCACCGTCACCTCGTACACGTTGTCACGGTTCGAGTCTGCCGGACGCTCGAAGTCCGGCGAGCTGCGGAACCTGAGCTCGCCCAGCGCGCTGACGACGAAGTCCCCGCCGTCCCTGCCGGTCGTGCTCCACCGGTATATCCCGGCCGTGGGGTTCTCAGGATCGCGCGCCGTGTACCTTGCGAGCACCTGGGTATCCGCGGTGTTCTCTGGAACGGTGGTGGTTGCCGTGCCGTCCAGCGTTACGACCGGCGGTTCGTTTACGTCGGTGACGGTGACGGTGAAGTCCACCCTGTCGCTGTTGCCATCACCGTCGGCGGCAACCATTGCCAGTTCGTACGCGTTGTCCTGGTCCGAATCGACAGGACTCTCGAAGTCCGGCACGCTGTTAAAGGCCAGCACTCCCCGGCCGCTGCTGTCACTCGTGATCGTGAAGTCTCCTGCGTCGGACCCTGTCAGCGACCACGTGATGGTGGTTCCGCTCTGCGGGTCGGATGCACGGAAGGTATAGATGGTGGACGTACCGTTCTCCCGGTAGGTGGAAGGCGGACGGCGTGTGCTGATGGTGGGCTCCACCCCTTCGTTGTGGTTGGTCACCGTGATGGTGAAGTCCACCCTGTCGGTGTTGCCCTCGTCATCGGTTGCCACAACCGCAAGCTCGTATGTGTTGTCGCGGTCCGAATCGGCGGGACTCTCGAAGTCCGGTGGACTGTTAAACGTCAACACTCCACGGCCGCTGGTATCGCGGGTGATGGTGAAGTCGCCGGCATCCGTTCCGGTTAGCGACCAGGTGATGGTGGTCCCGGGCTGCGGGTCGCTGGCCCTGAAGGTATAGATGGTGGACGTACCGTTCTCCCGGTAGGTGGAAGGCGGACGCCGTGAGCTGATGGTCGGCTCCACGTTCTCGTTGTGGTCGGTAACGGTAACGACAACGTTCAGAGAAGAGCTGTTGAACTCGGGGTCCCGCGCCTGCACCGTCACGTCGTACTCACTGTTACTGTCTGCATCCCCAGGGGCGTCAAAGTCCGGCGGGCTGTCTTCCCTGAAAGAGAACCGGCCCTGCTCATCTATGGAGAAGAATATCCCGTCCGTGCCGTCCGCAGTCCAGGTGACCGTACTTCCCTCAGGATCGGTGGCGCGGAAGGTGTACAGTGTGGATGTCCGGTTCTCCGGTTGGCTGAAGGAAGTCCTGCCGGTTGTGGTGATGGTCGGCGGCTCGTTGACGTCGGTCACCGTCACCATCTGGACTTCCTCCAGGGTGCCCGTGTTTCGCCCGTCCGACGCCCTGATTGTCACCTCGTACACATTGTCTCTATTCGAGTCCGCAGGGCGTTCGTAGTCCGGCGAGTTGCGGAACCTCAGCTCGCCCAGGGCGTTCATCACGAAGTCCCCGCCGTCTGTGCCCGAGGTGCTCCACCCGGTTATCCGGACGGACGGACGCTCAGGATCCGAAGCCGTGTACCTTGCGAGCATCTGGTCGGTTCCGTGGTTCTCCGGCACGCTGCCCGGAGCGCTGCCCTGCCGGGTGATCACAGGGCCCTCGTTGACCTCCGTGACCCTCACGGTGACCTGCAGGCTTGCGGCGTTAGACTCGGGGTCCCGAGCCTGGATCGTCACGTTGTAGAGGTTATCTTCGCCCACGTCCCCCGGGGAGTCAAAGTCCGGCGGGCTGTCCTCCCTGAAGGAGAACTGCCCGCGCTCGTCTATCGTGAACAGTCTGCCGTCTGCTCCTTCCGCCGACCAGGTCACTGCGCTGCCCTCCGGGTCTGTTGCGCTGTAGGTGTACAGGCGGGAGGTGCGGTTCTCAGGCTGCGTGAACGATGTCGCACTACCTCGCCTGATCTCCGGCGGCTCGTTGACGTCGGTGACTGTGACGGTCACCGTGTAGGAACCCAGGACCCTGCCGTCGGACGGCTGGATGGTGATCTCGTACACGTTGTCACGGTCGGAGTCAGCGGGACGATCGTAGTCGGGCAGAGACCGGAAGTAGAGCGTCCCGCCCTGGGTGATAAAGAAGTCCCCGCCGTCCCTGCTGCCTACGCTCCAGCGCGCGATGTGGCCGCCCTCGGGGTCCGTGGCCGTATAGACGGCATTGGTAAGGCGCCCATTTTCGGCTATGGTGAAGCTGGAGGGCCCCGATACCTCCGGACCTTCGTCGACGGCTGTCACGCTGATGGTGAACGAGAGCCAGTCCTCGTCGCCGTCCTCGTCGGTTGCTATGACCGTCAGCTCATAATCGTTTCCTCTGTTCGAGTCCGCAGGGCTCTCATAGTCCGGAGGGCTGGAGAAGGACAGGACGCTACGACCACTGCTGTCCTCGGTAAGCGTGAAGTCTCCCCTGTCTTCACCCTCAAGCGACCATTTTATGCTCTGCCGCTGCGGGTCGGAGGCGCGGAAGGTGTAGACCGTGGACGTGCCATTCTCCCGGTAGGTGGAAGGCGGGTTCCTGGTGCTGATGGTAGGGTCCACTCCCTCGGCATCGTTGTTTACCGTGACTGTGACCGGCAGGCTTGCAGTGTTGGACCCGTCGTCACGTGCCTGGATCGTCACGTCGTACACGTTGTCCCGGCCAGAGTCCCCCGGCTGCTCGAAGTCCGGCGGGCTGTTCTCTCTGAAGGAGAACTGGCCCCGTTCGTCAATCGCAAAGAAGCGCCCGTCCGTGCCACCGACCAGCCAGGCAATGTCGCTGCCTTCCGGGTCGGTTGCCCGGTAGGTGTACAGCCGGTTGGTAAGATTCTCTTTCTGACGCAGAGCCGTCGCTGAGGCGCTGGTCGTCGTGATGGTTGGCGGTTCGTTGACGTCGCTGACCGTAACCGTGACGTCGAAGGAACCGTAATAGCGTCCGTCGTAGGGCCTGACCTGAAGCTCATAGACGTTGTCCCTGTTCGAGTCGGCGGGGCGGTCGTAGTCGGGCAGGTTGCGGAAGGTGAGCTCTCCGTCCTGCGTTATGGTGAAGTCGCCTCCGTCACTACCACCCAAGCTCCAGCGTGTCACGCTGCCTCCCTCGGGGTCGGTGGCGGTGTATGTCGCGCCGGCCAGGTCCTGGTTCTCGTTGATTGTGAAGGAGGACCGACCGCTGGTCACTTCGGGCCCCTCGTTCACCTCCCTCACAGTAACCGTGACTGGCAGAGACGCGGTGTTGCCTCCGTCGTCCCGGGCCTGGATCGTCACGTCGTAGACGTTATCCCTGCCCAAGTCACCCGGCTGCTCGAAGTCGGGCGGGTTCTCCTCCTTGAAGGAGAACTGGCCCCGCTCGTCTACGGCGAAGAAGCGGCCGTCAGTTCCTCCGACCGACCACGTAACTGTACCGCCCTCGGGGTCGGCGGCCCGGTAGGTGTAAAGCCGCGAGGTCTGGTTCTCGTTCTGCCGCAGAGCCGTCGCCGAGCTGCTGGTCGTCGTAATGGAAGGCGGCTCGTTGACGTCGCTGACCGTAACCGTGACGTCGAAGGAACCGTAATAGCGCCCGTCGTAGGGCCGCACCTGCAGCTCGTATACGTTGTCCCTGCTCGCGTCGGCAGGTCGTTCGTAGTCAGGCAAGTGACGGAACGTAAGCACCCCTGCCTCGCTGATGGTGAAGTCGCCTCCGTCACTGCCGCCCAAGCTCCAGCGCGTCACGCTGCCTCCCTCGGGGTCGAAGCCCGAATATACCGCGTTGCGCAGGTTCTGGTTCTCGTCGATGGCGAAAGATGACTGCCCACTGGTTACTTCCGGTCCTTCATTCACCGCCCTCACCGTGACGGTGACGGGCAGCGACGAAGTGTTGATGGCGTCGTCGCGTGCCTGGATCGTCACGTTGTAAACGTTGTTACTGCCAGAGTCATCCGGCTGCTCGAAGTCGGGCGGGTTTTCCTCCCTGAAGGAGAACTGTCCACGCTCGTCGATGGCGAAGAATCGCGCGTCGGTGCCTATAACCAACCAGGTGATGTCGCCGCGCTCAGGATCAGTAGCACGATAGGTGTAGAGCCTGAGGGTCTGGTTTTCGTTCTGACGCAGAGCCGTCGCTGAACTGCTAGTAGTCGTAATGGTGGGCGGCTCATTGACCGGCGTAACCGTGACCGTTTCTTCGAAGCTGCCGTACACTCTGCCATCCGATGCCTGCACAATGAAGACATAGACGTTGTCACGGTTCGAGTCAGCGGGCCGCTCATAGTCGGGCGTGTAGCGGAAGCGCAATTCCCCCTGCACGCTGATGACAAAGTCGCCACCGTCGGTGCCCGATGTGCGCCATCCGGTTATCGGAGTGCTCGGATCCTCTGGGTCGGTCGCGGTGTATCGCGACAGAATCTGAGTATGGTCATAGTTTTCCGACACGCTGCCAGGAGCGCTCCCAACCCGGCTTATCTCTGGCCCCTCGTTTACGTCAGTGACCGTGATCGTGAATAGCAGCCTGTCGGCGTGGCCGTCTTCATCGGTGGCGGTAATCCTAAGTTCGTAATCGTTTTGCCCATCAAAGTCCGCCGGAGCCTCGAAGTCCGGCGGCGTGGAGAAGGCGAGTATCCCTCTGCCGCTACTGTCCTCGGTAAGCGTGAAGTCGCCCCTGTCCGTGCCCTCCAACGACCAGGTGATGCTCTGCCGCTGCGGGTCGGTTGCCCGGAATGAATATACAGTTGACGTGCCATTCTCACGATATGTGGACGGAGGTCGCCTCGTGCTGATGGTTGGCTCAACTCCCTCGGGGTCGTTCGTAACAGTGACAATGACGGGTAGCGACGCGGTGTTGAACCCATCGTCGCGTGCCTGAATTGCTACGTCATACACGTTATCTCCACCCGAGTCTCTTGGCTGCTCGAAGTCGGGTGGGTCGCTCTGACTGAAGGAGAATTGGCCCTGCTCATCTATTGCGAAGAAGCGACCGTCCACGCTGCCCGCCGTCCAGATCACCGTACTACCCTCCGGGTCGGTGGCCCGGTAAGTGTATAGTCGGTTTGTAAGATTCTCTTTCTGCCGCAGTGATGTCGCCGAACTGCTGGTCGTTGTGATGGTGGGTGGTTCATTGACATTCTCAACGGTCACCGTCACATCGAACGAACCGTAGTAGCGTCCATCGTACGGCCTAACCTGCAGTTCATAAATGTTGTCTCTGTTCGAATCAGCGGGCCGCTCGTAGTCGGGCAGGTACCGGAAGGTAAGCATTCCCTCCTGCGTGATTGTGAAATCGCCGCCGTCCGCGCCACCCACGGTCCAGCGGGTTATAGTGCCACCCTCGGGATCGAAGCCGTCATAGACGGCGTTGGGTGGGTCCTGATTCTCGTCTATGGTGAAAGTGGAGGAACCACTGGTGACCTCCGGCCCCTCGTTCACCTCCCGTACCGTTACTTTGATGGGCATCGACGCGGTGTTGAATCCATCATCCCGTACCTGGATCGTAACGTCATACACGTTGTCGCCGTCTGAGTCACCTGGCTGTTCGAAGTCAGGTGGACTGTTCTCACTGAAAGCGAACTGACCTCGCTCGTCGATAGCGAAAAAGCGCCCGTCCGCGCCGCCCGCCAACCATGTCAACGTGCTCCCTTCCGGGTCGGTAGCCCGGTATGTGTAAAGCCGAAAAATCTGATTCTCGTATTGCCTTAGCTCAGTGGCCGACGAACTGGTGGTTGTAATGATGGGCGGTTCGTTGACCGGCGTCACCGTAATCGTCTCGTCAAAGCTGCCGTACACTCTGCCGTCCGACGCCCTTACTGTGAAGACATACACGTTATCCCTGTTCGAGTCGGCGGGCCGCTCGTAGTCCAGTGTATTACGGAACCGCAGTTCCCCCTGGTCGTTGATGATGAAGTCTCCGCCGTCGGTGCCTGACGTGCTCCAGCGGGTTATCGCGGCGGTAGGATCCTCCGGATCGGTGGCAGTGTACCTGGCCAGCACCTGCATCTGGTCTTGGTTCTCCGGCACGCCGCCCGGGGCACTTCCAACACGGGTTATCTCAGGTCCTTCGTCCACGTTCGTCACGGTGATCGTGAATGAGAACCTGTCGTCGTTGCCGTCCTCGTCGGTGACAACTATCGTTAATTCGTAGTCGTTCTGCCCGTCCAGATCGGACGGGTTCTCATAGTCCGGCGGGGTCGAGAAAGCCAGCACCCGTCGCATGTTGCTGTCCTCGGTGAGTGTGAAGTCTCCCCCGTCGTCACCCAGCAGCGACCAGGTAATGGGGCCTTCTTGGGGGTCTGATGCTCGGAAGGTGTAGACCGTGGAGGTACCATTTTCCCGGTAGGTAGACGGCGGATTCCTGGTACTAATGGTGGGATCCTGGCCTTCGTCGTCTTTAATTGTGATGGTGGCCGTCGCTGGACTACCCAGCAGATGGGAAAGTCCGGAGCTAGCGTAGGCGAGTCTCGTGGTAAAGACTTCGTCTCCTTCCCTGTGGATGTCGTCCAGGATGTCTATGGTGATCTGCTTTTCGGCGCGATATCTCGGTTCGCCGTTGACCGTCATTGAACTGAAATCGCTATGCAGAAAGGTTTCGGTGGCATTCAACGAGGTATAGTCGGAGTTCTGCCGCGCGCTACCTGAAGGGGTGGATATCCTCACGTCAAAGGAGAAGTCTGACAAAGGCCTCCCAGCCTCCGTCGTAGTTGCCCTGGCGCGCAGTGTGACGCTGCCGGCGTCTTCTCTGACCGAGATGTTCGTCTCCCGCCAACTGATGGTTACCGGCACATAATCGTTGTCGGCAATCTTGATGCGTGCGACGGCTGGTCCACCCTGTAAATGAGGCAAGGAGGAGTTCGAATACTCAAACGTTACAGTGAAGTCCTCCTCGATTTCGTCGACTGTGTCATCCTGAATACTCACCACTATCTGCTTTACGGCACGATACCTGCGGTTGCCGTTGACGGTCACGCGGCTGAAGTCATTCCGGCCGAAAGTGACGGTGTCGTCCACCCGTGTATAGTCACCAGGCTGTGTAGCGCTGCCATTCGTGGTGTAGAGGGAAGCATCGAAGGTGAAGCCGTTCTCAGGGCGCTTGTCCACTGTGGTGACGGCAAAGGCGCGTAGTGTAACGCTCCCGTCGTCTTCATCAACGCTTATGTCAGACTGGTCCCAGCTGATGGTCACCGGCACGTGTTCGTTGTCCCGAATCGTTACGGTTGCCGCGGATGGGCCCCCCTGCAGATGCGAGAGGCCTGGAGTTCGGTAGTTCAGTGTGAGCCTCAGTACTTCGTCAGACTCATCCTCCATGTCGTCAGTGATAGACAGGGTGAAATCCCTGGTCGCACGGTACCGCTGCTGGCCATTGATGTCGGTCCGCGTAAAGTCGCTGGCAACAAAGGTTGCAGAGGAGGCTGGAGGAGTATAGTCCACGTTTGCAGTCGCACTGATGTCTGTTGTAGTCACGACAGCGCCAAAGGTGAAATCGCCTTCCGGTGGGGCGTCAAGAGTTGTTGTGAATACAGCACTTAGCACCACACTCCCCGCGTCTTCTTCGACCCCCAACGTGGTCTGCTCCCACTGCAGGGTAATTGGTATGTCGTCCGGCAATGGCACTCCCGTCTCCGTGTCCGACCATTCGCCGTCTCCGGCGGAATTGACGGCGCGTACCTGCACGTCGTACTGGGTGCCGTTTGTGAGATTCCTAATGACATAACGCAGGTCGCCGCTTCGCCAGGCGTTGTCCCGGATCGTCCAGTTGGACTCCACCGTCTCGTCTGCGCTGCTCTCGATGAAGCGTACATCGTAAGCGGTAATCGTTCCGCCTCCCGTGTCGCTTGGAGCGGTCCATACGACTGCCAGTGTTCGGTCGCCGCGGGTGATATTGGTGATTGTGGGCGCCGACGGTGCGGTGGTCGTCGGCTCTTCAGCTTCTGCGACGGACCAGGGGCCGTGTCCGGAATCGTTATGGGCACGTAACTGGAATTCGTACTTTACGCCGCCTTCCAGTCCCGTAATGGTGTGGCTGAGGTTGCCGGGCGTTCCCACATCCGCTAGCAGCGTCCAACTGCCGTCGCTCTTGTCGCTCGCATCGTCTCGTATGTAGCGCAGGTCGTAGGAGGTAATCGCTGTCTGCCCCGTGTCGGTCGGCTCTTTCCAGTCAATGGTCAGAGTGCCTCCGCCTGGCGTAACAGCGTCTATATCCGGCGCTCCCGGAATGGAACCGTGCCCGTATATGGTGAGGCCCCACGACTGGAGCCTCCCGCTATCCCTCCTCAGAACGTCCTTGACCCGCAGCGTCCACTCGCCCGCAGCATTCTCGCCCAGGTGGCGGGCCGAACCAAAGCGGAACTCAGTGGTCAGCGCCCCTCCTATCAGGGCGGAATTGGACAGCGTTGAAACGGTCCCTGAGGGCGAGACCAGCTCAACGGTCAGGTCCCGGAAGTTAGAATGGTTGAAATGGGCGTTGACCTCCACAAACTCAACGAACTCCACGTATGGGTCTACGTTCAGGCTGGTGGTTACCGTGGTAGGCGTTCCGGACGACGGCAGGTCGGGGGGATCCGCAGGTTGATGGCCCTTGACTCAGACGTTATTTCCCGCAGCTCGGGCGCATTGGTCCAGCCCGCAGCCAGGTCCACGGCGGCCTTGGCATCCACCATGCCGAAGCCGTACTCGTGGTTGAAGTTATAATGGTCCGTGGTCGACCCGTACTTGAAAGCTCCTTCTACCCAGCCGGTGTTGTCCGGGTCGTTCTTTCGAGCCGAGGCCGCCAGGATGAGTTTGACGTCCCGCCACGTCAGCGAGCTGTTTGCTTCTCGAACCAGCGCGACCACGCCCGAGACTATTGGAGTGGCGGCGCTGGTGCCTCCGAAGCTGCCCCTGTACCTGTTTCCGTTGTCCGTAGTGGCTATTCTAGGCTGGCCCGCTCTCCCGCTGTTGGATGGCCCGCAGACCCAAAGGTTTGAACCGGTCTCCGAGTAGCTACTTCTCTTGTCGTCGTGGCCAACGGCGCAGACGGCAGTTACGGCGTAAAAGTTTGCGTACTCGTCCAGGCCGGATCGATCGTCATACAGTGCCCCGTTCCCGGCGGCCCATACGTAAACCACTCCCTTCCCGCCGTATCCGTTGGTCACGCCATCCTCGACGGCCGCTTCCCACAGTTCGTGTGCGTGCTGTGGCCTACCGTAGTCCTTGGGTCCCCAGCTGTTGTTTGAAATGGCGGTGGTCGCCGAGTTGCGGGACATAGCGTCCGCTTCGTTGGCGTCACTGTGTTCCACGAGAAGGTTGTAGCCGTATATATTGGCCTCGGGGGCAACGCCTCGCATTCCCAGGGAGTTGTCCTTTGCCGCGATGAGGCCGGCAACGGCTGTGCCGTGGTCTTCGAAATAGTTATATATGTCGGTCTGGTCGGGGTCGTAGTTGTGATTGAAGGAGGTGAGAACGTTGTCGGTCAAGTCCTCATGGCTGTAATGCATCCCATCGTCCACGACCGCCACGTTGATGCCGTCGCCCGTGTAAGTGGGCCACACCTCCTCGACTCTGATATCCTGACCGGCGCTGTTGCGAAACTGGTCGTCGTTGTTCAGGTGCCACTGGCATCCGTACAGAGGATCGTTAATGCCTGAGCTCCTGGAGATGTTGGAGCAGCGGTTGACGAAGTAAGTGTAACTGCCCTCTCGGATCGCCCTCACAGTGTAACGGCCGGTCTCTGTGCCGTCCTTGCCCGCCACCTTTAAGTGGTATGTACCCGCGTCCAGTCTGCCCTGGAAAATGAATACGTCGCCGAAGTGAATCGAATCGACGGGGGCCTGCAGGTTGTTGGAATCGAGGAGCTCGCCGCTGAGGTCAATGCCTTCGCTCACGCCCCCGATGATCACATAAGTCGTATCGTCCAAAGTCAGGCTGAAGTAGTCCTCGTCGCCGGCCGGGTCGATGATTCCGCCGGCCGCATCTCCAAGGGTCAGTGCCTGGGCATCGGCAATGGTACTGCCCGGCTCGGTGATGGCTGTGACGTACACCGTGTACGGCCCATCGGATCTTTCAGCGAAGGAGCTGACCTTGGCATAGTAGGTTCCCGCCCGGAGACTTTCCCGAATGAGAAAATTCCTTCTGCCCCCTGGGAGATAACCGTCGTCGTTGGAGGCTATCACCCCGCCTCCGCTGTTTTGAATCTCACCCACCGTATCAGGGAATCCGGAGGCGCGAATGACAACTTCCGTTGTCTCTGAAAGCACCAGCTTGAAGTAGTCCTCGTCGTCTTCAGGGTCGATTGTGCCGCTTGCGAAGCCGTTGATGTTCAGAGTGGCTGAGTTGCTCCTTGAAGTGGTGTCCGTGAACCGCCTGACCCGAAGGACATAAGGTTCGTCGGTAGATCCAAAGCCGGTCACCTTGATGTAGTACGTCCCTGATTGGAGTTTGCGCCACAGGAAGAAATTGTCCGGGTTGGGCAGCACTGCCCCGTAATCGTCGCTCGCTATGGGATCACCGCTGCTGTCCAGCAGCTCACCCACGGTATCAAGATCTCCCAGGGTGTAAATCCAGTAGTCGGCTGTGCCTGACACAGTGAATCTGAAGTAGTCTTCATCATCGGTAGGGTCGAGGGCGCCCCAAATCCTGGTGTCTGTCGTAATGCTGGTAGCGTCGGCGCGGCTGTTGCCGTGGTCCTCCGGCGTCGCGCTGAACGTGGTCGACCAAGCGCCGTTTATGTCGTTTCCATCGACTGCGCGCACCTGCACGTCGTACCCGGTGTCATTGGTCAAGCCGGTGATGGCGTAGGTCAGGCTGCCACCTCCATCCTCCCAGGCATCCTCTTCCACGGCCCAGTTGGAATCTACGCTCTCGTCGGCGCTGGTCTCTATAAATCGCACGTCATAGGCTCTAACGCCGGTGGAAATACCCGTGGGTTGGCTCCAGGAGACCAGCACGGCGCGGTCGTCGGCGCGCACAGAACTGATGGTGGGAGCGGGCAATGCCGGCGTCCCTACCTCCGTTCCGGACCATGTTCCGTCACCGATGGAGTTGACGGCCCGTACCTGCACGTCATACTGCGTGCCATTGTCCAGGCCGCCGACGGTGTACTCCAGCACGCCTGAAGTCCAGGCGTTGTCTACCACGGTCCATTTGGTGTCATCCGTCTCGTCCTCGCTGGTCTCGATATGGCGGACATCGTAGGCCGTAATGCCGGTTTCACCTGAGGGAGCGCTCCAGGCAACCTTGAGCCGCTTATCACCCGGAGTTACGGAGTCAATCGCAGGTGCGGAGGGAGTACTTGTCTGCGCTAAGAGCCTGTTCACGATCTTCTTAGAATTAGCGCTGTGAAGGCAAGCACCACCATTTGCAGACTGGTATTGAGCTTTCTTTCGCAGTTCTTCCAGAGCCGGCGGCACTTTTGCAGCCAGGCAAAAGACCGCTCTACCACCCATCGCTTCGGAAGAACCACGAAGGTGTGAAGTTCGTTGCGCTTCACCACTTCCACCGAGGCTCCTAACAGACTTTGCACCGCAGTGGCAAAGGGCTTCCCTGTATAACCCCCATCGACAAGTACCTTTTGCACCTGCCTGAGGTCGGCTCCTCGTTGGTCGAACATCGCCAAAGCCCCGGCACGGTCGGTGACATTGGCGGTGGTCACGTGAATTGCATGCGGCAACCCCTGGGTGTCCACTGCGATGTGTCGCTTGATTCCCGAGACCTTCTTGCCGGCGTCATAGCCCTTGTTCTCGGCGCTGTCAGTGTTCTTAACGCTCTGAGAGTCCACGATGCAGAAGGTCGTCCGCTCTGTCCGTCCATTGCTTTGTCGGGCCTCGCCAACTGATTTTTTTTAAGACTTGCTCCAGAATGGACTCATTAGCCGCCTCGGGTCGCTCGCTCCACTGCCGGAAATACTTGTAGCAAGTGCGCCAATTGGGGAAGTCTGCGGGCAGCATTCGCCACTGGCATCCGCTTTTAAGAAGATACAATACCCCGCAGAAAACATCATACAAGTCCACGGTGCGGGGCTTGGTCCTGCGGCGGGCCGACTCCAACAAGGGGAGAATCCGGGCAAATTGCTCTTGGCTGATGTCGCTGGGATAAGAATGAGACATGATTACCCTCCTGATAATAGTCTCAACCTATTATATTCCAGAGATCGTAGACAGGTTCTAAGGCGTAGCCAAGAACCAGCATGAAATACAGCAGGGCACAACCTGCCGCCGTAAGGAGTCTGGCTGGAGTGGGCATCCTGGTCATGGATTCATTGCCTCAGCAGCATGGCTAGTGTTCACACGAACAATGGTTACTGCGGACGGGGACGTTCACTGCGTAACGATCACTTCGCGGCTGCTTGTCTCCCCCAGTTGGGGCTAGATACCTCAACTCCCTCCAGTGCTGCCAGCTCGTTGGCAAGATCCAGGGAAGGGAATCCGGGCTCCGTTTCGATGAAGAAGCCGTTGGCAACGTAGCTCAACTCTGAAACACGGTCCATTTTGATACCGTTGTCGGAGAAGAAGACGTTCGTTTCCGTTTGGCTCCAGTCCGCGCTGAGTACCAGAAGTACGCCGCCGGGCAGAGTCATTAGCGATCCGGACTCAGAGCGAAATGCAGGCAGAGTATCGTCCTTCGATCGGCTGTCCGCACTCCTGAGGGCGCTGGCCTCACTATCGTCAGCCTCAACTATGTCGCGAGGCAATCCGTCGGAGCCCTTCTCGACAACCAGGTCGGACTGAAGAAAAACCTTAAGGGTCCTGTCGCCATCTTCCCACGTGAAGGTTTGACCCCGGACGGGCCCTGTCGATGAGCCGCTCTTTTCCGAGTCGTCCTGGTCCACCTCGGTTATGCCTCCATCCTTGGCCGATGTCACGAGGGAATCCACCGTCCCAAACTCAAGCGCGTCGTCGGCCGCTGGGACTGGCTCGTGCGAGGCCCCTTGGTCAACATCGGATGTGCCTCCATCCTTGGCTGGCACTTCGGGAGAATCGGACGGTACGAACTTGAGCTCGACGTCGGCCGTTGGGACAGGGCTGGGCGTAGGTAACAGATCTGTCGTGTGGGGCGTGGTGGCTGCTGCCGCCTGAATGGCCGCTGTGACTTCCGCGGGAGCAACATCTTGCCCCGTCGGCGCCGACGACCCGCATCCGACCAGGACTGCAATCATGCATGGGACGGTGACACCGAAAGCCCGGAGGAAAAGCTGCTCCCTCACTTTAAGCATCTGTATGACTACAGATTATCAAAAGTCCGTCCAAATTGGTTCCATTCATGACCTGACCTCCCAAACTAGTCAAAGAAGAGCGCCAGCATCCTGGGAAATGCACTGGCTCTATTCTCCGTACCATCCACAAGACGAGCCTTGCGAGTAACTAAAATTGAACGGGCTCGCGCCACTCTGCAATGAACACGGCAACACAGATTAAAAACAGCATAGCAACTTTTCAAAGGTCGTGAACGTCTACAAATCGTGCTCAAGCCGGTCCTGTGAGACACGATCTAAAGTTGGGTAGGGTGTGGCGTAAAATTACACCAATGCGAAAATCCGGGTTTATTGCACGTGACGAAATTTTATGTCTTTGTAATACCTGGGTTGCGCGGTGCCACCAGTTTCACTCAATGGACAATGACTTAGGCGTCAAGCAAAACGAAGGAGCCCTGGCTCGAGTTCGTCTTGCTGCCAAGGCCGAATTCACTCAGCGAAGCGTGCATTAGGTGAAGTAGGCTAGTTGCTGTCGCTCATTCCTCTATTGTCCTCGCTATCTACACCTACAGCCTTCATCCAGACATCATGAAGCCCCCCGGAGATTTATATCCTCTGTGGAAATCTATCCTGCGAGTCCACGTGTGCAACTCAGGAACCTAGCCAAATGTTTTTCTGATCGGACCCATTCCCTTCGCACTATGCGGTAGTTTAAGGTTGCCCGCCTCGCAAGGCACATTTAACCACTTTATTGCCAATCGTACCGACACAATTTGCAGCAGTCGTCGATGCTCTCGGCATCTGATTGCCTCTCTGAATGGAGAATGTATTGCAAGAAATGTAGGTAAATTGTTGCAGCCAGTGCTCAGAGGGACAGACCAGATATATTTTGATCTTCCCGTAAAGCTAGGGATTCCCTGCGATCTTATCCTCAACACGACTTATGAATCAACCTCCGACTGCTCAGGGAAAGTGCCGTCAAGGTCCCCCACAGGGCTTTCCACCTTTGCGCGTCCGTCCTTCAGCAGAAACTTGTACGGGTGCACGGTGCCGCTCCAGTAGCCTGGATAGCTTCCGTTTTCCTTCAAGAAGAGAAGGTATCTATTGCCCTTGCCCAGAAGGAGATTCGCATTCGTGTCGCGCACCTGTCTGGCCTGTCCCCGGTTCGTGTAGTCAAGTCCATAGAATTGAACAACCGGTATTGTATCGTCCCCACTTCCCTTTAGGTAGCGCTCCACCTGGACGCTAAAGCCACTGCCGACCCCTTGAACGTTCGCCGCGGACTGGTCCTGAACGCGCACTGTATCGGGTTCGTTGTGCGGCACTGTCCCGATTACTATGACGGTTGAGTTCTCTACCAGCTTGCCCAGAGCATCAGCGGAGCCTGGAAGCGATTTTACTGTCCTGTAATCTACCTGCGTAATTCCCGGCACCGATCGCTGAGTTGCTCGTGGTACCGCTGTAGGAGGTGGTATTGGTGTATTTGGAGGCAGGGGTGTAGCTGGGGGGGAGGCGTGGGAGCAGGCTGCGCTCCAATCCCGAGTTGGCAGCCGATTATCATCAGTGGCACAAGCACCAAGATCAGCCACGTGGATGATATAACTCGTATCGTGATCATGTTTGCTGTTCCTCCGCCGGTTCTCATTCAGATACCGTTGTACCCTCTCGAACACTATAACGAGCGGAAGAGGCAATTTGTTCCATCTCTGAATACTGGCTTCAAGAATTTGGAGGATGGACCGCCTCACATCCGTCCCGGGAGATTCGGAGTGCGGACATTGCTAGCGACTGCTTATGTACGCAGAGTCTGCGGATAGTTGCCGCAATGCCAGGATCTGGCCGATGCGATGCAAGGAAACATGTATTTTATTGCATCACCCCTTAATGCGCTGCCCTGACAATATCGATCATGTGCGCTGTTGAACGTCTATTGACCCAAGGTGTACCCCACAATATACTCATTATCAGGCCGAACGGCGTGGCGTAGCCTTCGTATGTCCCATCAAGAAAGCGCATCTGAGGAGGTGAGGGCGAAGTGAAGGAGATACTCCCCGACTTGGACATCTGGCAAAGCGAGGGCGAGGAAATCGCACTTGCAACTGTGATCCAAGTCCAGCGTTCGGCTCCCAGACCACCCGGGGCGCGCCTGCTTATGACACGTAGTGGACGCTTGTCCGGCTCGGTGAGTGGTGGCTGCGTAGAGGCCGACGTCTTCGAGCGGGCGATGCAGATTCTAGACAGTCGCAATCCGGAGGTGGTGAACTACGGCATTGCCGACGAATTGGGGTTTGAGGTGGGGCTGAGTTGTGGAGGCTCTATCGACGTTTTGATCGAGCCGTTTATTTCTGACCGTGAGTGGGGCATCTTTCGCCGGGCCGTGGAGTTTGAGGAGGCAGTAGTCTTTGCTATCGGTTTGGCGCCAGAGCCTTTGACCTGCCGCAAGCTAACGAGGCTGATCGAAGGCCGGTCCGTCGGATCGATAGATCCTTCGCTCGATAACCTTATAGCTGAAGAGAGCGACCAGTTGCTGCAAGTTGGAGGGGCGAAAGTGGTCAACTTGCCCTGGCAGGGTGAGCAGGCGCTGGTGTTTCTCGAGGCAATTCGTCCTTCGCCCAGCCTGCTGATCGTCGGCGCTACCCACACTGCCATCTCCCTGTGCCGCCTAGCCTCAGAAGTAGGCTTTCAGGTAACTGTCATTGACGCGCGCAGCGCCCTGGCAACACCGGAACGTTTCCCAGATGCCAAACGGTTAATCCATGCCTGGCCCGAGGAAGCGCTGTCGCAGGTCACGCTGGACAGCTACGCCTCTCTGGTAGTCCTTACTCATGACTCGAAGTTCGATATCCCCGCGCTGGCATACGCCCTTCGATCCGAGGCACGATATATCGGCGCGCAGGGCAGTCGGTTCACTCATGAGGGACGTAGGCAAAAATTGAAGCAGCAAGGCTTCAGTGATGCTGAAATGGCACGCATCCGATCTCCCATCGGACTGGACATTGGGTCTCGCACTCCTGCCGAACTGGCAGTGGCGATTTTGGCGGAAGTGTTAGCCGTGCAATACAAGCGGGACTGACGGATCTAGCTGACAGGCACTGCGTATCTGTCGGGCGCCCGCTCAAACTCTTCCTTGCAACTCAGGCAACAGAAGTGGAAGGTAGTCCCGTTGTAGTTGGAATGGTAGCGGGACTCGGCCACATTGATTGTCATATTACAGATAGGGTCTATGGAGTCCACCCGAGTGGCTTGCGTCGCAGGCTCCGGCGAAACCCCCTTCCAATCGGCGCGCATTCTCTGGACAATCTCGGTCAGAATGCTCAGGGCGATCTCTTCCGGCGTCTCGGCGCCTATATCCAGCCCCGCCGGATATTTCACTCTTTGCAGCGCATCAGAGGAAATGCCTCTGCCCTGAAGATACTCAATGACAGCGCGTCCCCTCCTCGGACTGGCAACCAGCCCAACATAACCGGCTTTACCGCTGAGAATCTCCTCAAGTGCCTCCTCGTCATAGTGTCCCATAGTTGCTACTACTACATAGCTGCGAGGGCCTATCAGTTCTCTCATACCTTTCAGTTGTTGCACCAGCGTCTCGGCGTTGGGGAACAGTTCTCTGGTGGCAGACGGGTCGCAGGCGTAAACTCGAAACTCCAGGCTGTCGCCCAGTGCGGCCAAACTCCGCGCCATGGGGGACTGACCGATCACAAACAGTTCGGGCTTGGGCAGACAAGGCTCCAGATAGATAGCCAGCGTGCCTTCACTCTGACATGTCATTGGGATGAGTACGGTTCCCTCCAGCCCGACATCCACCTCTTGCGGATTGGGGGCCAGAAGCACAAGCCGAGCCTGCCCGTCCTGTAAAGCCTTCAGCGATTCCTGCGTAACCAGGGGCTGGGCGCAACTGCCGCCGACCCAGCCATGGAAGCTTCCGTCTTGCTGGACGATAGCCTTGGCACCCGGTTTTGCCGAAGTAGGCGGCTTGCAGGCGACAACGGTCGCAAGAACGAAAGGCTTGCTCTGTTCCTTTAGGACAGTGGCTTGTTCCAACAGGTCATCGAACATATCTGCCTGCCTTGTGCGTCTGATGGTCGCAGGCTGTCCATTGAGGATAGCCTGCATGTCGGTTCAGAGGACTATTCTTGATAAACAACTCTTTGATGTTATGCGGAACGACTCTTAGTCGGTCACTCCGTTTTCGCGCAATGCCTGCCACACCTTGGCAGGGGTGATGGGAATATCGATATTGCGTACTCCAAGATGCCAGAGGGCATCCACAACTGCGTTTGCGATTGCAGCCGGAGCGCCGACAGTAGCCGACTCGCCGATTCCTTTGGCTCCAAGGGGATGATGCGGAGACGGTGTGCAAGTCATGTCGGTCTCCCACGCTGGAGTCTCCACAGCGGTCGGCAGCAAATAGTCCATGAACGTGCTGGTGAGGTTCTGGCCGTTCTCGTCGTACACAATCTCCTCATAGAGCGCGGGTGCCAGCCCCATCGTCAGACCACCGTGGACCTGTCCTTCTACAATCATCGGGTTGATTACGTTGCCGCAATCGTCCACGGCTACAAATCGGCGTATTTTGACCTCGCCGGTCCCCTTGTCTATATCCACGACGCAGATGTAGCTGCCGAAGGGATAGGTAAGGTTAGGCGGGTCATACGAAGAGTGTGCTTCCAACCCGGCCTCCATACCCGGCGGGTGGTCGGTGTAGGCGGCGAAGGCGATTTCCTGAATGGTCTTCGACAAAGACGGAGAGCCCCGCACGAAGAACTTTCCGGGCTCCCACTCCAGATCCTCCTCGCCAACATCGAGAAGGTAGCTGGCGATGGCTCTTGCTTTGTCTCTAATCTTCCGTGCCGCAACGGCTCCGGCAGCCCCCGCGGTGGCGGTGCTGCGGCTGGCGTAGGTGCCCAGACCATAGGGAGCAGTATCGGTGTCTCCCTCTTCCACAGCAATATCGCTTACAGGTATGCCC
Source organism: Dehalococcoidia bacterium (assembly GCA_965222145.1). Classification (GTDB taxonomy): domain Bacteria; phylum Chloroflexota; class Dehalococcoidia; order Lucifugimonadales; family JADFKI01; genus Bin90. The sequence continues at coordinate 1,972,936 of CBDCTG010000001.1, forward strand.
AGTTCCTCGGCGATAATCTGGGCGTAGGTAGTTTCGTGTCCCTGTCCTTGGGAGCGTGTGCCGAAGCGGGCGGTGGCCGTGCCCGTCGGGTGAATCCGAATATCGGCGCTGTCGAACATCTTGATGCCCAGAATGTCGAAGTGCCGGGAGGGACCGGCACCCACAATCTCAGTGAAGCTGGATATGCCGATGCCCATCAACTCTCCCTGCTCACGCTTCTCGGTTTGCTCACGCCGCAGGTCTTCGTAGCCGATCAAGTCCATCGCCTTTTCGAGGGCGCCCTGATAGTTGCCGCTGTCGTATTCCCAGCCCAGAACTGATCGATAGGGGAAGGCATCCGGCTTGACAAAGTTCTTCATGCGAAACTCGGCGGGGTCGATTCCAAGGTCATGTGCCACGATGTCCGCCATGCGCTCCACCGCGTACACAGCTTCGGTGACCCGGAATGAGCAGCGGTAGGCAATCCCACCGGGTGGCTTGTTGGTGTAAACGCCGTCCACCTCAACGAAGGCGTCACTGAAGTCGTAGGAACCGGTGCAGATGTGGAACAGGCCTGCCGGAAACTTGGATGGGTTGGCGGCAGCGTCCGTATAGCCATGATCGGCAACGGTCTTGATTCGCAGAGCCTCCATCGTTCCGTCTTGACGGGCAGCCACTTCCGCGGATATGTGGTAGTCCCGGGCGAAGGAGGCGGACATGAGGTTGTCCATGCGGTCCTCGACCCACTTCACGGGATGACCCGTGAGGAAGGAGGCAGCGATTGCCAGAACATAGCCGGGATAGACCGGCACCTTGCCGCCGAAGCCGCCTCCAATATCCGGAGATATGACCCTGATCTTGTGCTCCGCCATTCCCAGGTGACCGGCAACTAAGGCGAGGACTGTCCGGATGGCGTGGGGAGCTTGAGTGGTCATCCACACGGTCAGTTTTTCTTGGACCGAGTCCCACTGTGCGACGCAGCCACAGGTCTCAATAGAGGAGACATGGATACGCGGGATGTAGATATCCTCTTTGACCGTTATATGGCTCTGGCTGAAGGCACGGTCGGTGCGGTCCCGGTCACCGACCTCCCAGTGCCAGATGTGGTTACTTTTTTCCTCTTTGTCTTCTCGAACAATTGGGGAGTCCGGCTCCAGAGCTTTGAAAGGATCGACCACTACAGGCAGCGGTTCGTATTCCACATCCACCGCGCTGACGCCATCGGCAGCAGTGTACCGGTCGGTGGCTAACACGGCTGCCACTTCCTGTCCGTCAAATTTTACCGTGTCCACAGGCAGGACCATCTGGGTATCACCCATTAGGGTGGGCATCCAGGCGAGGTTGTACTGCTCCAAGTCCTTTCCCGTTATGACCGCCAGAACCCCGGGTATAGCCAAGGCTTTCTCAGCGTCGATGCTCTTGATTCGGGCATGAGCCACCGGACTTCGAACGATGTCCAGGTGAAGCATTCCCGGGAGCTTGAGGTCATCGACATAGTTGCCTTTGCCTCGGATAAAACGGGGGTCCTCCTTGCGACGGACCGAGTGCCCCATACCACCGATTTCGGGCGGTGTTCGCATAGTCATCATGCACTCCTCTCACGTAGCTTCTCAGCAGCAGATTGGTAGGCTTTGACAATGTTTACGTACCCAGTGCAGCGGCACAGGTTGCCAGAAATGGCCATACGAATCTCATCATCGGACGGGTTGGGATTGTCTTCCAAAAACGCGACGCCAGTCATCATCATCCCTGGCGTACAGAAGCCACATTGCAGGCCGTGTTCTTCGGTAAAAGCCTCCTGGATGGGGTGAAGCTCCCCACCCTGTTCCAGGCTTTCCACAGTCTTCACCTCTCGGCCATTGGCTTGGACGGCAAAGACAGTGCATGACTTGATTGGCCTTCCATCCATAAGGACGACGCAAGCTCCGCAGTGCGTTGTATCGCAACCGATGTGAGTCCCCGTAAGGTCAAGCGATTCACGAATGAAATGGACCAGAAGGAGTCTGGGTTCCACTTCCTCTGTTCGTTCCTCTCCGTTGATTGTAACTTTGATCTGAACCATGGCGCTCGACTCACTTCTGTGGTTATGTTGAATCTTCCGGAGCTGGTGAGTTTGCCCGCACCACTAGCCGGCTCGCTCCAAGGCCAGACGTAGCGCTCGACCGGCTATCACTTTTACCATGTCACGCTTGTACTCTTCGGAGCCCCGCAAGTCCGCGGAGGGCTGAGCTTCTTGCGATGCCAGCCGCGCAGCCTCACGAATCGTCTCATCATCCAGCCTCTTGCCCACGAGGAAGGCCTCGGCCGTCCCTGCCTTAATGGGAATCGGGCCGGCGTTAGTCAGGCCGATGCCCGCTTGCTGGCACACTCCATCGGCTGCGGTGATCACGGCGGCAACCCCGGCTATAGCGTAATCGCCCACCTTTCTCTCAAGCTTCAGGTAGGCACCGCCACTGCCTTGTGGAGGTGTGGGAATTCTGATTTCCGTGAGGATTTCCCCCTGATTGAGGGTAGTCATCAGAGGCCCCTCAAAAAAGTCCGACACCGAGATTACACGCTGCCCGGCTGCTCCCACAGCAACCACTTGCGCTCCCAGAGCCAGCATAGTGGCGGGATGATCGTTGGCGGGGTCTCCGTGCGCCAGATTGCCGCCTACGGTAGCCATATTGCGTACTAATGGATCGGCGATGACAGATGTTGTGTCTTGGAGGATGGGATACTTGGCGCGGACGATCTCCGATCTGTCTAGGTCGGCCTCTCGTGTGAGGCTCCCAATACGGAGGAAGTCGTTTTCTTCGCTGATGCCAGCCAGTCCGGGTATGCGGTTAATGTCCACGACATACTTGGGGGCGGCCAACTGTAGCTTCATCAGTGGAATCAGGCTCTGACCGCCGGCTAGCACGACGGCTTCCGAGCCGTGTTCGTTAAGTAGGGAAACTGCTTCGTCAAGCGTTTCCGGGGCGAAGTACTCAAACTGAGATGGAATCATGAGGCCCTTCCTTTTCATTCAGGCCGAGAGTCTATAATGTAACCTTGGGGGGTGTGAAAGTCAACACGACCTCAGACTTGGGAAGGGCGTCGGCAGCCCCGAAATGGACGACGAGCCTGGCTTCACTGCGGTGCGGGCTCTCAAGTCGTCCGCTTCTGGGCGCTCACCATAGGGCAGATGGCTTCGAGCGCCCCAATGTCATACGTGTCCGTCCTCATGTACGGGATCATGTTCGGTGGTCTCAGTCCCCTGACGGCTGCCATCCGTGGGAACTACTTCGGTCGAAAGGCTTCTGCGACCATCATGGGTATATCGCAGTTTCCGATGAGCATAGCCATGTTATTCGCGCCGTTGTTCGCGGGCTACATGTTGGACACGAGCGGGACATACTTAGTGCCGTTCACGACATTCGCCGCCACTATCAGCAGCGAAGTCGACTGGCAGTTCCAGAACCATCTCTCTTCCCTCCGCGCGGCGCAAGAGCGACCACTACACCGGCAACAGTTGAGCCGGTAAGCCCCAGGGCAAGATCGGCCAATGTGTCTATGTAGGCCGTTTCAAACTCAGAGGAGTTGCGAATGAAGGCGACGTACTCCGCGATCTCCCACACGATGGCTGTCGTGGCGCCGAAACCGGCCACATAGGCCAGTGTTCCCCAAGCTCTTACATGGTTTCGCCATGCCAGGGCGCCGATGGCGCCCGAAAGCAGTGTCCAGTTGACGAGATGGTTGGCGTCGTCCCACCACCAGATCGTGTCATATAGATCCAGCGTGTTGCCGACGGTGTCGATGAGGAAGGGTAGAGTGAGAAGGATGTCAACTGTGTAGGGGTAGGACGCCCTCCTCCCAGTCAAACCCCAGGTAATGGGAACCACCAGGGCGGCAATCGGGTAAGTGACCAGACGCCAGAGGAACACCTTACCTTCGAACTGTTGCAGCCCCGAGAGTGCCCCGAACACCAGCAGGCAGATCAACACGGCCTTCACTGCAAAGGTGAGCCAGAAAGCCCGCGAGTAAACCTCGACGCCCACGGTTGTCCGTAATCTTCTCACGATTTCCGCCATAAGGCACCCCTACCTGAACTGACCATCGACAAATCGTGCCATATTCTGCCAGGTTGCACTTCTAGGATGTTCGCACTATGTGACCCCAAATGACGGAGTCAATCGCCTTAATGGGCGTGTCAACTCACAGGATAAGGAGACCTAGTGGTCTATTTCAGCTTTGCAATGAACTAGCAACAATGGTTACCATAACAAGCGCTTTCTGAACCAAACTACGAATGGCATCAGACAGAAAAGGAGGCGAGATGCTTGCGGACCTGGTCGAAGTTACGACACCTGAGGGGATTGCGCTGTCCGGCGCGTATTTCAAGCCGTCCAACGCGGGCCGATCCTATTCGGTGGATGCCGTATTGTTCTTTCACGGCGATGGCGGCCACTTCTACAGCAGCCTTTACCTTGAGATGGGCCAGCGAGTGGCGGAGCAGGGCATTGCCTTTCTGACAGCTAACCGTCGGGGCCACGACCATGTCGCAAACGGTGTCAGGGGAGGGCCGCTCGCCGGCTACGCCTTCGAGTCCGTCGATGACTCGCGAGCGGACTTCGGGGCTTGGCTGGAGCTGTTGCGCGAGAGAGGACACCGCCGCATAGCCATCGGTGGGCACAGCGGTGGGGCCGTGCGGGCCGCCTACGCGCAAGCAACAGAGAGGTTCGCAAACGTAGTAGCGGTTATCCCAGTGTCCCCGGGCGAGTACGACCACGAAGGGATCATCGCTCTGCACGGAGAGGACTTCTCGGGGCCGTTTCGGGAGTCGGAACGAAACGTCGCGGAGGGCCGTCCTGACGCGCTGCTGCGTCCGGGAGTTCCATGGGGTTCAATGTGGAGCGCGCGCGCCTACGTGGATTGCTTCAATCGGGACAATCGCTACAGTGTGACCATGCACGCGGCGAACACGGGCTGCCCCACGCTCTTCATATTCGGTTCGGAGGAGTGCGCCGTTGGTGGGCCAGAGGAGCTCCCTGTTTGCGGCGCAGCCCGGCGCGGCCTGGGAACCGCAGGCCACTCGCACGTTCAGGTTAGCGAGATTGACGGAGCCAACCACGGCTACATCGGACGCGAGGGAGAGCTGTTTGGGACGATGTTTTCCTGGCTTAGCGAGCTTTAGGGGCCAGTAACCGTTGGTGATGGTTCAATGCAAAGTTGAAAGGGTCATTGAGCGGCAAATCTAACATTCCAACTGGCGCTAAGATGGGGGCAAGTCATATTGTCACGGGTTCAATTATCCCAGTTACTTCGACATCGAAGGCCCGTCAGGCGTCAGCGCTCGAGATGATGCCCTCGAGGAACTCATAGGATTGTCACCGTTTGCGGAGGACCGCGTAACGAACCATGACCAGGAAGTTAGTGAGTGTTTCGGCGTTGTGAAGGAGGTGCTCGGTTTCGACCAGCACCATGTCGTATCCGGTCTGAGTGAGAGCGCTGACCATCGACCATAATCTAAGACAGACGTCTTAGCCTCCCCTGGGTCAGCAGCACGAAAATCATGACCGCAATGAGCGCCAAGCCCATGAATCCGATGACCGTCTGCCCACCAAGGTAGTCAGTGAGGAAGCCTGCGGGCGTGATGCTGAGTGGCATCAGGCCATAGTTGAGCATGAACAGGCTCATAATTCTTCCGCGATATTCGGGACTTGCCTTTTCGATTATCAGCGTCTGGTTAAGTGCCTGACGTCCTGAGTCACCTATGCCCAGCAGCACCATTATCACGGCGGCGACATTGTACACGGGTATGGCGGCAATCAATACCAGGCCGATACCGGACATCATCGACGCGATTATCAAGCCCATGCCCCTATAGCGCTGGCCCATTGACGCGACGTAAAGTGAGCCGAACAGTGAACCCATTCCCATTAGACCGACGAGCAGACCCATCGAGTCGGGCCCCTGGCGGTAGATGTCAACGACGAACACTGGCAGGATAAACCGGAAGGGCATTGCAAGCATGGTCGCAGCCAGTCCCATCGGAAGCAGTACGAAGAGAATTCGGCCTTGCCACATGTGGGAAATGCCATCGGCGATGTCGCGGAGCACATCTGTCTTTTCTGCACCTGTCCCAGGCCGAACCTGTCTTGGGTATAAATGTGGTCAGGACGACCGATGCCAGCGTTAACGCACCTATGAGATAAAATACGTTCCATGGTCCAACCAAGGCGTAAATGCCTCCTGCCAGCGCCGGCGCGGCCATCGTAGTTGCGCTCATGCCCGCCGCGTTCAGCGCCATCGCATTCGTTATCTTTTCCGGCCCAACAATCTGGGGAATGATGGCCTGTCTCGCAGGCATCATGAACGCCCACAGTCCGCCCGTTACCATGGATGAGATGAAGAGGTGCTGCCAGGCTACGACCTCGAAATCGATTGCGAGGCCGACCACCAGAGACAGAGAGCCGGCGACAAGTTGTGCCACCTGTATGATCGTCTTCTTCTCGAACCTGTCAGCGACCACGCCGCCGAAGAGAGGAATGGTAAGCATAGGGACCGCTATGCCCAGGTTTATGATGCCGAGAACCGAGGCTGAGCCCGTGATGTCATATACGAGGTAGCTCTGAGCCAGCATCTGCATCTGCGTCCCTGCCATGAGGAACAGCATCCCTATCCACAGAAAGAGGAAATTACGGTTGGAGAGTGAGTCGAAGGTGTTCAGCCACGGACCCCGAGGAAGGCGTACAGAGATGCCTACTCTGTGTTCTCTTGATGTCGCGCTCCGCACTGAGGACCCGGATCCTCTTGTGCCGCCTGCTACTGTCTGCGTCGCTGCACGCTTACCGGCGACAGCAGCCGTTGATTGTGCCGAGTCATGTATATGCGCCGAAGCATCTGACATGAAACAAAACTACTGAAAACTGGGTAGCAAAGGAAGAGAGACTGCGGAGTGGACTGGGCGCGCGCACTGGTGAATCTGTCGCTGCGTCAGACTGTAAGTTCGGAACTGCCGCAGATGCAACAATTGTAGGTATTTTATTGCATCTCGGTTCATGGCTGTTGGCTGTTGTCATGGTGCCCACTCATTCCTCTGAGAGTACAAATCATGAGCGTTAATTGGCAACGGCGGAATCTTCGCTAACATATTTGGTGAGGCAAGAGGCAACGCGCCGGCAAGTCTAATTGTCGCTGATCAGAAGTACGCCGCACCGACGACGCTCCCTGCTCAGACAATGGCAACAGGGCGTTGTAAACCGGGAATATGCGCATAGCCCGGTCTGTGCAGTTGGGTAAGCATGTCTTGAGCTAACGGCCAGGCCGGTTTCACGTGCGCCTAATCCAGAAAGTCCCGCAATTTCCTGGAGTGGCTCGGATGCCTCAACTTCCTCAACGCCACCGCCTCTATCTGGCGTATGCGCTCCCTCGTGACCCCGAACTCCCGGCCGACCTGCTCCAGGGTGTGTGAGATGCCGTCCCCGAGTCCGAAACGCAGCTCAAGCACCCTCGCCTCGCGCTCGCTGAGGGTGGACAACACATCGGCGATCTGCTCCTTGAGCAACAGGTATGACGCGGCCTCCACGGGAGGGACCTGGCTCCTGTCCTCAACGAAGTCGCCTAACTGTGCGTAGCCGTCCTCTCCAACCGGCATCTCAAGGGGCAGGGGGAGCTGCGTGAGCTTCCGGATCTCCCGCACCCGCTCAGCCGTAATGTCCATCCCGCTTCCTATCTCTTCATCGGTGGGGTCGCGCCCGTACTCCTGCACGAACTTACGAGTAGCGCGCATCAGCTTGTTGACGACCTCCGTCATATGGACGGGTACGCGGATGGTACGGGACTGGTCCGCGATTGACCTGCTCATTGCCTGTCGAATCCACCAGGTGGCGTAGGTGCTGAACTTGTAGCCCCTGCGGTAGTCGAACTTCTGCACGCCACGCATGAGACCGATATTGCCCTCCTGAATGAGATCCGACAGCGGCATCCCCCTGCCGAGATACTTTCTGGCAATGCTGACGACGAGCCGCAGGTTGGCCTCTGAGAGACGCAGTTGCGCTCGCCTGCCCGCATTCCCCACACTGGCGAAACGCCTCGAATACACGGGCTCATAGGACTTCAGCGCCTCTATGAACCCTGGCGCTAACTCCAGGTCTTGCAACTCCCTGATTGCAGGGGATGTGGCGAACACATCCGCAGCCTCCATCGGAAGCAGCCGGATGGCAAGCGACAACTCGATTAGGCCCTGCTTGACGTCCTCAGGCTCCCTGTTCAGAATCTCCGCCGCGAAGAGCAGCATCTCCTCCGGGAGCACACCATCGATATGCTCGGACAGCTCCTCATCGTTCAGCACATCGGTCAGGGTCTCTGGTCTCAGGGTAGCGTTGTAGCGGCAGACGGCATCCACTATAGGCCCCAGTTGGCCGATTCGCCGTATCAGGTGAAGAACGCACATCCAGGCATTCACAGGCCCGTCCGTGAGAGCTTCCAACTCTGTTTCTACGGCTTCCAGATGCTTCCATTCCTCAATCTCCCGCGAGAGAGTCTGCTCCTGCTTCTTGGTCAGCAGATTGACCCTGCCGATCTCCATGAGGTAAAGGCGCATTGAGTCATCGGTAATATCCCTAAGGTCGATGCTTTCAGTCCACTTATCTGCCGCATATGGCTCATCCGCGCCCTTGCGGCGACCGCCGGCGTCACTCGCGCCGTCATAATGAATAAAGTGAACTCCTTCTGCAGCCTCGCCTCTTCCTGGCAAAAGACTGTTAAGGCCGGAGTAAGTTTTCACAGTCTCACTGGGGCGTCGTGTAAGTGCACCCCCCGGAGCCGACGCGCCGGGTGGTATGTCTGCAATCACTTTGTCGGGGATATCACCGCCTGTGTCTATCGCCATAAGCACCTCTCCGAATCGGGGGAGCGTCTGGAATCAACCATATATGCCAGTATAGGGCATAGTGGCTGCCGGATGTTCGTAGCGCCGCGGTGGTGGTGAACCGACCTTCGCACCGGGTGGAGCGATGAGGAGTTCCGTTTATTCGTTCCGGTGATGTTAGACAAGCGGTAGCGTACATATACGTTTGAAGATGGTAGCTGAGCGCCTTCCGGTATTGGGCGGAGCCTTGACGCCGGTCAATTGTGTTAGCGCTAACCTTACAATGAACGATAACGGCAATTAGACCGTATTAGATCTAGGCAGCGAACTGTCGTGATGCAAGGAAATGCAGTATTTTATTGCACAATATCTGCGCCTCCTCGATGTGAAAGACCAATGCTTGCCGGAGGAAATCCGCGAGTTACTTTTCCAACTCAAACGGAGCAAGATGTCTGCTGCAATGTCGTCCTCAGACTGATCACTTATACCAACTCCGGCTGACCTCGTGGCGGACGTTCATGCTGAGGGGTTACGTCAGATGATACAAATTCTCTCCGCCTCGATACATTCCATCTTGGGACATCCAGATCTTCTGAAGACCTGTTGTATCGTCTCAACCATCTTTGAATGAGGCAACAGGCCGGCAGAAGTAATTGTCGCGTATCAGCTGCCGCCGTCCCGTAAGGCCGGAGCCGGCTGTGAAGGAGACCATGCCGGTTCGGTCTCCGAGACTGGGGAGTCGTTTCGGGCGGCGACCGGAGCGTCCTGAACCAGGTCAGCGTCTTGCTCGTCTTTCTGCCTACTGGATTTGCTTCTGCCCGTTATCAGCCCGAATATCCCGGTCACCATCCTCAGGACAAACTCGATTACCACGACGGCCACGAGGTAATACACCAATGTCTCCCACAGGAGTGCGGCCGCTCTAACGCCTTCTGTAGAATTCACGATTCTGAGCAGTGAGTTGTCGATTATCATTATGCCCAGCAGTGCGAATGGAAGTATCTTGGCGATATCCGTTGCGAGCGCCTCGTTGTAGTAGGAGGAGACCCGAATAGCGCCTACGACTCCCATTGCGACGAGCATTATGGATTCCGTCGACTGATTCCTGCCCAGCAGAAAGAGAAATCCGGCCATCACGCAGAACCAGAAGAACACAGAGACGGGATAGAGGATCAGACACTTGAATATGTAGAAGATAGTAGTGACGGTTTTCCTGAGGGCGGGATGTTTGGCCTGGTTGTGCTTCTGAAGATTCAGGGTAACAATGTCCTTCCGCGCAAGGAATCTGTAGAAATTGAAAATGAAGACCCCGTACGCAGTAATGCCCAGTACGTTAACCCGAATCCACCGAAGAGTCATGGTATCTCTGCCGGAGCGTGGGTGAAGGACGCGGCAAGGTGGCGGTGCGGGTATGATGCCGACGCTGGAGCGTTCTGAAGGTCCCCGGTCGTGATGTTGAACGCCAATGGAGGCCCACAGTGGCGATTGTGGGTGAAGTTGACGAATCGGTGAGCAGCAGGGGATACTCACGGTCCGGTCCGGCGCGAGTCTGGGGATGAGATGGGTTATGGAGTGTATGGTGGGCAGTCGTCGCCGCTGCCGTCAGCTGTCAGCTCGGTAACGGAATGGTTCGCAGTCTGGCCAGAGCGCGGCCGAACTGTGTTTCCCAGGGCCAGCGCTGGGGAAGATGCAGGGTGAGACGGCGTGCCGAGCGTGTAAGCCGTCCGGCGAGGGAGAAGAATCGTCTGCGCAAGGTCTTGGTGGTGGAGGCTCGTTCTTCCAGTCCGATGCGGGAGGTCCAGCGAGCCAGATTGTGAGCCATCACCTGCACGGCCAACCAGGCGGCGTTGGCTGCGAAGCGCCCTGAGGGCAGATGGTTCAGTCCTACGCCGTACTTCAGGTCGCGGATGGCGTTCTCCACCTCGGCGTGGCGGCGATGGTCGGCCTCCAGTTGGAGGGTGTCGCCCTCTCGGTCCGTGATGAAACCGTGATAGCTGTAGTTGGTGAAGAGCGCCAGTTGAGAGCCGGGCGTGGGCTTCACTCTGCGGACGATGAGTCGCACTGGTGCGGCGTCGGGCTTGCTCTCGAAGGGAGTGTAAATGGTCTCGGCCACATCGGCTGTGCCGTCCATCCAGTAGGGTATGGGTGTCCAGTCCGTCTCTGGTATGGCCTCGATGAGATTGCGCAGTCGGGGGTGCTGTCGGACGGTGATGGAGAAGCGGACATCCATCTTGCGACAGACGGCAACGATGGTGTGGGCATAGAAGCCGCTGTCGGCCCGCACCGTGAGCGCTCCCGTGGCTCCGGCGTAGCGCACTCGCGCCACCGTCTCCCGCAGGAAGTTGGCTGCGCCCCGGGCGGTGTTGGCTCGGCCCTTGCGCAGTCGTGCCATCAGCACGTCGCCGGTTCCTGAGGCAACGGCCAGCAGCGGATGATAGCCCCGCTGGCCGGTGTAGTTGTGATGGCGCGCTCCCTCCTTTGCCAGTCCATAGGTCTCGCAGACCGTCGAGTCTATGTCGATCGTCAGAGGCGAGTCCTCGGGGCCTGCCCCGGCGTCCCAGGCACGCGCCAGAAACTCTCGGCTCACCCGGTCCAACTGTCGCACATGTCCCCAGCGGAAACTGCGTAGGAATGTCCCCAGCGTGGATGGAGCCTTGACCACACAACCCAGTACCGAGGAGGTCCTGCCCGCCCGCAACACGTCGGCATCGTCAATGCAGTCGCCACCGACCAGAGCCGACGCCACCAGGGTCAGTATCTTGTCCCCGGTGTTGGCCCGCCCCGGGGCGTCGCCCAGGTCAACGTGGTTGTCGACGAGTTGGCTCAGACCCAGACGCCCGGCCAGGGTGACCGGCAGGATCAGCCCGGCATTGGCTACCAGGCGGGGATCGTCGAAGGCGATTTGGATGCGGTCAGGGTGGTTACGTGGTAGCATCTGTTGGGTGCTCCTTTTCTGTGACAGGTTTTGTGTTGTAAAACCATTATCTCAGATTCAGAGGTGCACCCTTTTGCTTCTTCAGGAGGCCTCTCACACGCCCCCTCGGTGGATTGGGGCTAACGCTCTCTGACGGTGCTGCTCCTCGTAGTACGCCGCGCCCGCGTCCACATACTTCTGTCCGTACTTGAGCATCGAGTATATGATCCGAGCCAGCTTGTGGGCCGTAGCCGTTATAGCCTTCGGAGCGCCCAGCTGAGCCTTCTTCCTGCGCAGGAACGCCCCCAGCGCACTGTCCGAGCGGTGCAGCGCGTTGGCCGCCAGGCGCAGTGCCGTAGCCGCTCTGTTCGCACTCGGTTTCGTCCGCGAACTCATCACCCTGCCTCCACTCACCCTGTTGTTCGGACTCAGCCCCAGCCACGACGCGAAGTGCTTCGCCGTGGGCCAGCGGCTCATGTCCAATCCAACCTCACTCACCACTTTCAGCGCCGTGTACGCCTCCACGCCGTCTATCGCGGTCAAGTCCACCCCCGTCATCCTGTACAGGTACGTCCGAGCATCGAACTGGGGCGCGTTCCCCTGACGAGGCTTTGCCCCACGCTTGCCGGCCGGCATACTTCCCTCGCTGCGATCATCGAATCTGCCGAGCTGTGACTCTATCTCCTGATCGCACTCCTCTATCTTGCGCCGGTACGCCCTGTACAACTCAAGCGCCTGCGTCAACTCGAAGATGTGCTCCTCCCTCCAATGACCCCGCAGAGACTTAGCTATCTTCTTCTCGTCAGCCTTCATTGTGGGATGTCTGAACTGGGCCAACTTGGTCGGGCTGCGCTCACCCTCCACGATGGCCTCTATGATCTTCATCCCGGTCTTGCCTGTGATATTGCTTATGACGTGCTGCAACTTTATGTTCATCTGCGTCAGTGCCTTCTGCATATGCTGAATATGATGCGATGCGTACTCCACCAGCATCGCGCGCTGACGCAGATAACTCCTCAATCGCCTTATCTCAGCCTCAGGCCTGAACGCACCCGACAGCAGCCCGTATGTGTGCAACTGCTGCAGCCACTGGCAGTCCAGCACGTCAGTCTTGCGACCAGGCACGCTCTTCAGACGCCGAGGATCCACCAGCAGCACCTCCAGACCACGCTCCTCCAGCACTCCGAACAGCGGTATCCAGTACACTCCTGTCGACTCCATCGCCACCGTCTCCACCCCGCACTCAAGAAGCCAGTCGGCCATACGGTACAGCTCCGCCGTGTATGCCTCGAACTCCCGTACAGACTCTTCAGAGCGCCCTCCTGCAACCGCCACGAAGTGGCTGCTAGCTCACACGTCTATACCAGCCGCGTTCAGGTTCACTTGCGACAACTCATCCGGCAGCTCATCCGGCAACTCAATCCTGCTCTCTCGTTTCGGACTCCTGTCTATGTCTCCGCTGTGTCTGTCCATCGCTCCCTCTGCTACTATGTAGTAGGCGTGTCGCCTCAGGGTGCCACATACTTCGCACAATCTTTCGAACGGGAGCGTTCCCCAGAGGGGACGTCACCAATGATGCCGTCGTAAGGCACTCGGACCATGCTTTGTACCGGGCAATACGCACCAATGCCGAGGTCGGTCTCTTTGCCGGCGACACGCCCCATCGACATCATACACGGCCTGCGATGCCACGCCTCAGTTAGTGGCCTCTGCACGGCCCCTTGCGGGCATAGCTATGCTTTGTACATTTCGGAGTAATCGAAGCATGCAGATATACAGACGCTCAAGCTGCGTAGGCAAGGGAATTCACAAGACGATTGAACAAAGGCAGCGGGACTTTCGCCACATCAGACTCAGACGGGGATGTGGATAAAGTCTGAGAAGCGAACCACAGATGCCGCCGCACCAGCGCAATGGCGTCGATGAAAGTGGGCTCACACTTCGCATACCAGGCGCACGAACGCAGGGCAACCGGGCGTTCGTGCCGCAGCAACCCGGCTGCGAGCGTAACCCAGGAGAATATTCCCAGCAGCAATGGCGTGGTGCGAGAAATAGCCTTGTCGGACCACTGGCGCTGAGTCTCCACACCAAGGTGGGCGCGCACCTCCTGGAAGGTGACTTCGATGCGCCAGCGCAGCAGAAACCATTGGACGATCTGAAGGGGATCGGCCCCAGTATCGGTGCAGACCAGCGCCTGCGTTCTCATCTGGCAGAGCGGGTCTCTGATCAGTACCCATCTGATATGCACGAGAGGTCTTCCCCAGCGATACCAGACGGCTGTATCGGATGTAATCTCCAGTGTGCGTGCCGGTCCGTCCTTCCATGGCGCCGATACGCGACTCCAGGACACATCGGGGTTGTCCAAGAGTTCGATGGGAGAGGGCAGTCGCTGTCCCTTCAGGCGTGGTCTGCCTATCTGTCCTGGCACTCTGGGTGGAGCGGGTTCGAAGAGCGCGGCATCGAGCCTGAGTCTGCTGATGAAGGTGACGGGTTGGCGCAGGGACTGGCAGCTGTGCAGGAGTTCGAGCGCTGCGTATCCCCTGTCGGCCACGACGACTATGCGTCGGTCTGGCAGCCAGCGGCGCAGTTGGATAATCATCTGGCGCGCCCAATCCGTGATCTTCTTGTGCGGGCGTCCCACCTTCTGATGGTAGCTCTCTGCTGGAGCCAGCGCAGTGAGGACGGGCAGCGCCCAGGTGCGATTCGCCCAGGGGATGTGCGTCAGCCACATCAGGCTGACCCAGTGCAGTCCGCTCGCCCTCACCAGGTGGGACTCGCTTGAGCGCACGGCGTCTCGGAACACTCCCTTGGCGCTGATGCGACTGCCGCGTCTGCGTTCCAGCGTCTCGTCTATGCCGAACACCAGTGGTTCATCATCTTGAGCAAGATGCTCAATCAGGAGCACAAGCAGCACACGGCTCATCTGCAGTGAGGACCAGACCGCTCTGTTGAGCACCTGATGATACTTCGCGAAGCCGGCATCGTCGCTGAGACCCAGGACGCGTAGGGCAGACGTGATGGTGCGCTTGCGCGGGGCGAGGATGGCGCCGACGAGCAGTAGCTGTGCCTTCGCCCAGGTTCGTTGTCGGAACATGCTTGAGAAAGGCTGGAGCGCGGATATAATGGCATCGGGCAGGGTGAGCATAACAGAACCTCTGTGATGGGATGGTTCGGTTATCTTACCCTGTTCTTATACTATGCCTATTTCTTGTACCAAATGTACAAAGTCGAGTGGACTGCGCCGTGAAACAGTATGACACCCCTCTCGCCGCACTTGTCGCTCCGAACGGATACAAGGGCACCAGGCCCGCATCTGCAAGTGGGGAGGGCATCAAGCATTATCTCATCGGGAGGTCGAACATGGTAGTCATAGCCGGAGTTGACGTGGGCAAGGCCAGCCTGGACGTCTCAATTTCTGAGGGTCCGGTGATACGATTTGACAACACGGTTAAAGGGATTGGAAAGCTGCTGAAGCACCTGAAGGCGCAGGACGCCACCGTGGCTGTGTGCGAGGCCACCGGTGGGTACGAACGAGTGCTGGTAAGCCGGTTGAGAAAGACCGAGATTGCGATGCACGTGGCCCACCCGAACCGTGTGCGTGCGTTCGCGAAGACGTGTGGGTACGAAGCCAAGACCGACCAACGGGACGCCCAGGTGCTCTCACGGTACGGACAGGTATATCCGGATGCACTGACACCGCAGCGTGAGCTTGAGCCAGAGCGTGAAGCGCTGCGTGACCTGCTCAGCAGGCGCCGGCAGTTTGTGCGGCAGCGAGTGCAGGAAAAGGGGCGTCTTGACAAGGGAATCACTTCTATCGCGACCAGATCGACAAAGCGTCACATCGCCTGGCTGGAAAAGGAGATAGCCCGACTGGATGTGGAGTATCAGGAGGCATTGGAGAAGTGTATCCCTTTCGCCGACCGTGCCACGCTGTACCGCACCGTGCCGGGCGTCGGGCCGCTTACCTCGGCCACACTGGTCGCCTACCTGCCGGAACTGGGCTGTTGGGACAGTAAATCGCTTACTTCCCTGGTGGGGTTAGCTCCCTGGTCACGGGACAGCGGGAAGAAGCGGGGCAACCGTGCTATCAGAGGAGGGCGAGGCTTGGTCCGAAGTGCCCTGTACATGTGTGCTTGGTCGGTGATACGCCACGACAGCGAACTGCGGCGCTTTTATCAGAATCTCCGTCAACGGGGGAAGCCCGGCAACGTGGCGGTGGTGGCGGTCATGCGCAAGCTGCTGCTGCAGTTGAATGCGGTAGCGCGCCGAGGGACACCCTGGCTCCCGAAGTCAGTGCCAATCATGTCTTCCTGAATCAGCCTCATGTCTTGACATTCAACACGGATACTGTTTGGGTGGATTGGGGCTAAGGCTGCCTGTGCGCCCGGCTTTGAAATGGACTCATCATTAATCTCTGTTGTGCCACTCGGCGGCAGGCACGTCAACCACTTCTTTGAATCGTTTGCGGTCTTGTTCAGACCTGGCATAGACGCTTCTATCTTTTTCAAGTAGGCGAATGTCTTTGGCCAATGCTCCGAAGCTGGCTTAAGAGCTGACCTGGTCACGGTATAATACATTTGCAAACAGGCTCTATGCTGCGGCTGGGGTCCGGGTAGGTCGCTATGCTTGGGTCACTGCCGGAAGTCCAGGAGTTGGGTAACAGCCCCCTGAAGCACGCCGCTTACAGTCCGAATCCGGCGAAGGAACGATGATCATGACCTGTCGGCCATCCAATCCATTATCGCCGTCCGTTCTCCGGAAGCTCTCTATCCTGACGGTTGGTCTCTTGATTTTGACCGGTTGCTCGCCTACTGACCCGGCTCGGTTCCCAACCTGTGGGACAGAGGATAAGACGATCGACGTGGGATTCTACGCTTATTTTGCTCCCGTCAGTTACAGTGTAGCCGAGGACCCATCCTCGCCTCTATTCAATGTCCATAAAGGATATGAGGCGGACCTGCTGACAGCAGTCGAGGCTATGGGCAGTCCGGAACTCTCCTTCAACCGCCGGGCTATAGCCCAGTGGGATGACATCTGGCTGCGAGCTGCCACTCCACACTACGACATTGTCGGCGGTGGCATTACGATACTGGACTCCCGAAAGCGTGATGCCCAGGGGAACAAGTTAGTAGCTTTCACCTCTGGCCATATCAAGTTTCGCCAATCCCTTCTGGTGCGTCTCGAGGACGCCGAACGCCTTGCCGGTTATGCGAATCTAAACGATAACGTCAGAGTTGGAGCGTTGGCCGGAACTACTGGGGAACACCGATTACTGGAACTGGTAAAACTGGTTGATGAAAGGGGCGCCTTGACCGGCGGCACGCGCGTTGAAACCCCGCATGGCATGGTAGTCGCCGACGGCAGTACTGACTACATTATCACCGCTGCGGGAGAATCTCCCAATCTTGTAGGCAGAACTCACCTCCATCCACCGGTCCGTCAAATGCCACAAGTGGTGTATTTGGGAAATGAGGCCGGTGAGGTGGAGCTTCTTGAGGCCCTTGTCAGCGGCAGGATAGACGCGCTTGCCAGGGGCGAAGTTGGCAACCGGGACGCGGTCCAGGCCTTTGGTGGAGCTCTTGTGGTTACCGCTCTGGATGAGGCGGTGGAGGTTGGCGGCTTTGCCCTCCCTGCCACTGACACGTTCTTGGCCGCTTGCCTTAATGAACGGATCAACTGGTTAACAGATAGCCAGAAGATCGGCTATGCCGAATGGACAGAAGACCCCACAGTATTTTTGCGTCGCGCGCAGGAGTGGAGCCTCCAGAACAGATAAGGGAACCATCTAAAGCTTGATTCGGCCATCCGCCTCGTCGGGCGGGGGCTGGTCCGCTCATCGACCCATTATCAGATGCTAGAATTGAAACTGGCAATGCTGGTTCAGCGTCGTCCCACCTCGCCACTGTGGCCGGGCAGGGGTGCCGATTACGTCCCAGCGGTGGGCAGCCTAGGGCCATTTCGAGAACGGATCGACAGTTCAGATGCAGGGCATCTGGATCAGTTACCGAGTGGGACAGGACCGGTGTCGGTTGGCCCATTAAGTATCACCACAAATTAATCTAACTCTCGTTGGTGTCGCAAGGGTGCCAGAGCGCAGCCGCAGGCTGGCTCATGGTTGCTGATGAAGGTTCAATGGTCGTTGAGAGGATTGCCAATGTCCAGGCTATGCTCCGTTACGATCAGTCCGATTTTCACCGCCAAGTCGTGGTGCTTGTGAGCATCATCTCTGTCAAAGATGGAATGACCTATCCGCAGATGAGCCTGCGAATAGGCAACCTCGAAGGTGTCAAAGAATTTGTCAACATTCAGTCGGATGATAAGATCGTTGTTTCTAGCCAAGATATTTCCTTTCTGGGATCATGATGGATTCCGTTACGGTGCGCTGGTGTCCTTGTCCTTTTTCCGGTATTGTCGCATCCTCCCCGCCTGACTCGCCCAGTTGTGGACGACGCGCCCCTCTCACCTGCCCCACAAATGGGGATAGGTAAAATATACAAGTTGTGGAAATTGAAAAAGCGCGACTGACACAGAGGGCGTATCCTTCCAGGTGACACAATCCGTTGATGAGACGAAAAACTGGAGGGACACGCTGTGCGAGAAGTATACCAGAACGAAGAAGACGCGAACGTAGTTGACGACGCGCTGGAAACAATGGTCAGGGAAGGAGCGAGAAGGATGCTGGCTGCCGCCCTCGAAGAGGAGGTGAGTGCGTTCCTTGGCAGGGACCGATACGAGCGGGGCGATGAGTTCCGCGGATACCGTAATGGCTATCATCCAAGCCGGGAGCTTACGGTGGGAGTTGCGGCTGTGGAGGTGAAGGCGCCGAGGCTGAGGGACGTGCCCGCTGAAGTATCGCCGGATGGGTACGAGTCGAAGATAGTGAGGCGATATGAGCGCACCAGCCGCCAGACGCAGGATCTGTTCAGGGAGCTGTATATGGAGGGATTGTCGACCAGGGACTTCGAGCCGGTGTTTCGGGAGTTGGTGGGAGAGACGGCTGCGCTGAGCCCGACGCGACCGTGAGGCTGAAGCAGCGCTGGGAGGAAGAGTACAGGGCCTGGTGCGGCAGGATACTGAACGAGTACAGGTACGCTTACATCTGGGCTGACGGCGTGTATCTGGGAGCGGGAGTGGACAGAGAGAAGACTGAGGTGGACCCAATAAATCGGACAGGTGGATAAGAGAGCCCCGCTCCTGAAATAATGGAAAAAGAGGAGCAGGAAAATGAAGCAGAGCAGAAAGAAGCACAGCCCGGCGTTCAAGGCCAAGGTAGCCTTGGCCGCCCTCCAGGGGGAAGAGACCGTTGCTCAGTTGGCGAGCCGGTTTGAAGTTCATCCCACGCAGATTCATGCATGGAAGAAAGCCCTGATTGATGGAGCGTCCGAGGTCTTCGGCAACGATACCTCAAAGGCGGAGAGGGACCAGGAAGCACTAACTGCGCATCTTTACCAACAGATTGGGCAACTCAAGGTGGAGCGGGATTTTTTGTCGCGCAAGTCCGGGCTATGAGCCGGCGCCGGCGTCTGGCTATGGTGAACCGAGGACACCCCGGGCTTTCGGTAGTAAAGCAGTGTCGTCTGTTGCAGCTCAGCCGTTCCGCGGTGTACTACCGGCCGACACCGACTAACCCGGCGGATCTGGATCTGATGGCCGGGATGGACCGGCAGTATCTGAAGACTCCCTTTTATGGTTCTCACAGGATGACGGCCTGGCTCCGGACTCAGGGGCATCAGGTCAACCGCAAGCGGGTACGACGACTGATGCGGGCAATGGGGCTGGAAGCCATCTACCGCAAGCCCAATACCAGCAAGCCTGCGCCGGAACACAGGATATACCCTTACCTGCTCAAAGGAGTGGCAGTCGACAGGATCAATCAGGTTTGGGCAGCCGACATCACCTACCTGCCCATGTCCCGGGGATTCCTTTATCTCGTGGCCATTATGGACTGGCACAGCCGGTACGTGCTGGCCTGGAGGCTCTCCAATACTCTGGAGGTGGGCTTCTGTATCGCGGCCCTGAAAGAAGCCTTGAGCAAAGGACAGCCGGAGATCTTCAACACCGACCAGGGTAGCCAGTTCACCGGTGAAGCCTTCTGTGGCCTGCTGCTGGAGCGGGGGATCAAGGTCAGCATGGATGGCAAGGGTAGATACCTGGACAATATCTTTGTGGAGCGTTTGTGGCGGAGCGTCAAATACGAGGAGGTATATCTGAAAGCTTATCGCAATGGCAGTGAAGCCAGGAGAGGAATTGACGCTTACCTGGACTTGTACAACCAAGAGCGACCGCACCAGTCTCTGGGCTATCGGACTCCGGCTCAGGTGTTTGCAGAAGGAAGGTCACTCAGGTGTTTACCAGAGCAGGCATCAGACTTATCATCTCGTGAGGTAGTGTCAGACTTTCCAGCGGGAGTTTCTCTTAACCTGGCCCCTTCGTTGTCCTAACTGTGGGGTCCACCCCAGACTGCGCTGCTGTGCTAGCGATTATCCCATTACATGTCAAAGATACAAGAAGCATCAAATTCCAATGAGGTAACAGGCCGGCAAATATTATTGTCGCGTATCATCCCTCTACCCATCTATACAGGTGTGGTGAACTACTAGACAACTACGACGCTTCGGTTCGAGACTTCGGCAGGGCCATCGAACTGGACCCCGGCGACGCCGAGTCCTGCTACGAAAGTGGGCGGCCCGCGTCGAGTTGGGCGACTACTCCGGGGCAATTGAGGACTTGGACAAAGCGGCCAGGCTTAACCCGCAGCATCCATTTGCTTAGGACGCCCGAAAGGTGTCCGCCAAACTAGTGTCGCTGTTCAGCGAAAATGTCCTCCCCGTAACTTGCCATGCTACCAGACTAAAATGCCGTTGACGCCGGGCGCCCGGGTGACGTAGGTGGACTCTCGGCGTTCATGTACTTTTTCACCGTGTCTCTGTGTATACCCAGCTCTCGGGCGATCCCACGCATGGACAACCCCTTTCGCTTCGCCCTCTGCACCGCCTTCCACCTGGCCGTCTGCAGCGGCGTGGGCTTCCTGCGCCGTGGACCCAAAGTTTTGCGAACTCGTCCCGTCCCGTTGCGACCGGAGGTGGCGACGGGCTGCTCGGCATCGTGGTTGGCATCCAGAGTCGCCAGCTTGGCCGCCCATTTGCTACCCAGACCATTGGTGGGCTGATGGATGATGGGTGAGTGCGTGGTTCTCCCGGCGAAGCCCCGGAGGACACTCGGACGCGGTGGCGCTTCCTGAGATGGGACGATGCGTCCCTCGTGCTGCACTGCCAGGCTATCGTCCAGTCCTTCGAGCACATCCACAGCTGCTCCGGCGTAGGTCGGCCTGTCCGTGCCGGGCAGCAGTTGCAGGGTGCGCCAGCGGTATCTGACCGTGTTGTCCCTGGCGACTCTGCGCCGGTACTTGAAGCACAGGACCCTGTCCAGACGCATCCCGTCGTCCACTGCGCGGTAGGCGACTTCCTGCTCCCGCGCAGGTACCTTGAAGCGGTTGTTGAAGCGTGGAAGGAAGCTCTCCAGCACGTGGTTGGCATCGTCGATGGTGCTCGCACCTGAGAGGCGAAGCTCGCTGACGAGCCTGTCTTGGAACGGTCCCGCGGCACGTTCCACCCTTCCCTTGGCCTGAGGCGATAGAGCGAAGATCAGCTGTACGCCGAGCTCGTCCATCGCGCGACTGAACTGGGTAGGGGCGGCCACAGTCTCCGGTGAAGGCGTGTACTTGAAGACGGCATGCCGGTCGGCATAGAGCGCGAGCGGTATGCCGCGACCCCGTACTAGCCGCTCAAGCAGCAGGAAGTAGCTGCGGGTGTTCTCCAACTCGCAGAACATAGCATTGACCACGGTGCCCGTGGCGTCGTCCATCGCCAGCAGCAGCGTGAACTGCGGTCCGTCTTTCCCAAGCCATCTGTGGTAGCTGCCGTCTATCTGTATCAGCATACCCTCACGCGGCATACGCTGACGCCGAACTCGGTGCTTGGGTGGGCGCCTGCCCCGTGGGCTGTTCTCACCGGCGCTCACCAGGAGACGCCGCAGCGTGCTGCGAGTGATGTCTATGCCTTCGTGTTCACTCAACAACTCGCTCATATGAGTGTGGTTGACTCCCGCGTATCGTGTGCGCGCCAGATGTACTATGCCTTCCGAAATCGTCTCGGGCGTTGCGTTTGAAGGTCTGCGACCTCTGTTGCTGTGAGCCAGTGCGGCAGCTCCTTCCTTCCTGTATGCCGTCAGAATACGCCTGGTGTGGCGCGTGCTCACTCCCAACAATGTCGCTGCCTGTTCCGTCGTCATATATCCTGCCAGTAAATGGTTCAGTCCCTGAAGTCTTGCCTGCTCTTGCTGCGTCAATCTCACATGCTCCATAATGCGGACATTTTCGCTGAACAGTTAATGAGGACATAATCGCTGAGCAACAACAAAACTAGCCGAGAGAAATTGTTCCGGGATAGAATGATCGACCAAGGCAGGTCCCGCCGGTAGGCGACCGCTGTTTTCCATGTTTCGAGCCCTGATCATCGTTCAGGGTCATTCGACCGTCCAAGGCTGTGCCGTTCGCCAAGTATCACATCCAGTCCAACCTCGGACGCATGGCAGTAAATCCCCTCCATCTCCGGCAAGAAGGCCGTTTGCCCCCGCCAGAATGGGAAGCTGCCCAGTCTCTTGGGCAACGCCGCAGAGACAGCAGGGAGGGCCCCGATTCCGGCGAAGTCCTCTTTCGCGTCATCATGTCCCCAGAACCCGGTAGGGTCCGCAGAAAGCGGTTCAGGTCCCAAATGCTCCTCAGCCTGCTGAGAAGCAAAATCAAGGTCGGAGCCATCCTCCCGGGCCCGACCCCCTATCAGATCGAGCAGCCTTTCCCGGTCCAGTCCTCTCAGCCTGAATACGAGGAACGGGTCGCGGTCGAACTCCTCGCCCAAGAGCAGGTAGACTGCCGCCACGTGCTTGCAGGGATTGGACCAGTCGGGGCAAGAGCAGCCGGTCTCCAGGTCGGCCCTCCTGTTGGGGAATAGCGAAAGTCCGGCGTCGGTAAACGCTTTCTCGATATCTTCGGGCATCTGCCCTGCCAGTAGCATTGCAGTAAAAACGGGCCGCTCCAAGAGGGCAGTTCCCAGCCTTTCTCGGTCGGCATCGCGAAGGGTCTTCACATTGAACTGAACCTTGTAGGGCCGGGCTCGCGAGCCTTGCACCATTGCCGCTACCTGGCCCGGCTCCACCTTGATGGACAGCACCTGGCCCCGGCGGGCATAACTCCTGCCTCGAGACAGTCTGGCCCCCAGATCGAAGCCCTCCAGCACCTCAACCCAACGCTTGGCCCACCAGCTGGAGCCGAAGTCTCCCCGTTGGGATTGGGACTTGATGCCGCCCCTGGCCTCGCGGGGGCGGGTAGGTTTGAATCTATCGTAGTAGCGATACGTCATTATCACACTCCCACGGATTCCCGACTCAGGGCCAATATCTCCTTCAGTCCCTCGTTGGAGAGTTCCGTAAGCCAACTTTCACCAGTCCCAACGATCTGTTCGGCAACCTCCTGCTTACGCTCGATCATCTCGTCGACCCGCTCCTCCAGGGTTCCCGCGCAGATGAACTTGTGGACCTGTACGTTCCGCGCCTGGCCGATGCGGAACACCCGGTCGGTGGCTTGGTTTTCGACAGCCGGGTTCCACCAGCGGTCGAAGTGAAAGACGTGGTTGGCCGAGGTTAGATTCAACCCGGTGCCGCCAGCCTTCAAGGATAGAATGAAGACCGGCGGACCGCCCTTACCGTTCTGGAAACGCTCTACCATCCGGTCGCGCTGCCTTCTTGGCACGCCCCCGTGAAGGAACAACACCTCCCGGCCAAAGGTTTCCTGCAAATTACGCTGAAGAAGGCCGCCCATCTCCGAGAACTGGCTGAATACCAGTGCCCGGTCGCCGAACTCGATGACCTCCTCCAACATTTCAATCAACCGGGTCAGCTTGCCCGACCTCCCGGCGATGCCGGAATTGTCGCCCAGAAACTGGGCGGGGTGATTGCAGACCTGCTTCAGCTTGGAGAGAACACCAAGCACCAACCCTCTCCGTTGGATGCCTTCCATCGACTCCAGCGCCTCCTCCATCTCCTTCAGGACGGAAGCGTACAGGGACGCCTGCTCCCTGGTCAAGGAACAGAACACTTTCGTCTCCAGCTTCTCCGGCAGGTCGGAGATGATGGATCGGTCAGTCTTGTGCCTTCGCAGGATGAACGGGCCGGTGACCCGTTTCAGCCGCTCCGCTGCACCCTGGTCCCGCTCGGCCTGAATGGGCGTGAAAAAGTTGCGCTTGAATGTGCCCTGGCTGCCCAGAAAACCGGGGTTCAGGAATTCCATTACCGACCAGAGGTCGCCGACGTTGTTTTCCACCGGAGTCCCGGTCAGCGCGACCCGATAGTCCGCGGGCAGCGCCCGCGCCGCCCGTGCCTGCCGGGTCTCGGGGTTCTTGATGTTCTGCGCCTCGTCCAAAACGACGCCACACCATTGCGTCTCCTTCAGGAAGTCGATGTCCCGTTGCAAAGTACCGTAGCTGGAGACGACGATGGCGTTCCTGCCAGCCTCCCGGTGAAACGCCTTGCCACGTTTCCTCCCAGAGCCGTGATGCACCACTAGCAGCCCGTCCGAGAAACGCGGTAGTTGAGTGATTTGGATGTATAATAAGCTCAATTCAGTAGAGTGGAGCCTGCGATGAGCAAGACCTACCGTGCCTATGATCCAGACCAGCAGATGCTGTTGCCTGCTGCAATGCGGGAGTGGTTGCCGGATGACCATCTGGCGTACTTTATCTCAGACGTCGTGGACGAATTGGAGTTGTCTGAGATCACTGCCCGCTACGAGCGTGAGAGCAGAGGTGGGCCACCATATCATCCACGGATGATGGTCAAGGTGCTGCTCTACGGCTACTGCGTCGGGGTGGCGTCCTCACGGCGGATTGCCCAGCGGCTGCACGAGGACATAGCGTTCCGGGTGTTGGCGGCGAACAACATGCCGGATTTCCGCACCATCTCGGACTTTCGCAAGGACAATCTGGATGCGCTGTCAGGCCTGTTCTTGCGGGTATTGGCGTTGTGCGGGCAGGCGGGGCTGGTGAAACTGGGTCACGTGGCGTTGGACGGTACCAAGGTGAGGGCCAACGCATCCAGGCACAAGGCGATGAGTTACGGTCGGATGAAAGGGAAGGAAGCGCAGTTATCGGCGGAGGTGGAGGAGTTGCTGCGGCGTGCCCAGGAGGTTGATGACGAGGAGGACCTTCGGTACGGACAAGGTAAGCGCGGAGATGAGTTGCCGCAGGAGTTGGCCTTTCGGGAGGGGCGGTTGGAGAAGATACGGGAGGCGATGGCGGCGTTAGAAGCTGAAGCTCAGGCGGCGGCGGAGCAGGCCGAGGGCAAGGAGCATTCCGGGGTGCCCGACGACAAAGCCCAGCGCAACTTCACCGATCCTGAGTCGCGCATCATGCCGGCGCCGGGCGGGCGGGACTTTGTGCAAGCTTACAACTGTCAAGCGGTGGTGGACAGTGCCCATCAGGTGATCGTGGCGGCTCACGCCACCAACAGGACTTCGGACAAGCAGCAGGCGGTGGCGATGGTGGAGGAGGCGATCAGCAACGTCGGCGCAGTGCCCAAAGAGGTATCCGCCGACGCCGGTTACTACTCGGCGCAGGCGGTTGAAGGTCTCTACGGGCTGTGCGTGGACCCGTTCATCGCGCCGGAGCAGACCCGCCACGGCAGAGTGCCGCCGTCCGCGCCCCGGGGTCGCATACCCAGTCATCTGTCTACCAGGGATCGGATGCGCCGGAAGTTACAGACCAAACGGGGCCGGCAACGTTACGCCCTTCGGATGCAAACGGTGGAGCCGGTATTCGGCCAGATCAAGCAGGTCCGAGGCTTCCGCCAGTTCCTGCTACGGGGCCTGGAGAAGGTCAGCGGCGAGTGGTCGCTGATCTGCACCGGCCACAACCTGCTCAAACTGTTCCGATTTGGGGCAGACCAGCCTCGCGAAACACCGACCAACAACTTTGCGGGAAGTGTCCGCATCATCGCCGAGATGCTAAGCACAGTAAGGCGTACGAAGCTATTGCTCCGTCAGTGGCTGCACCCGACAAAAATGGTTGTCGCCGTCTGACCTCGTCTGCACCTAAGGGACGCTAAGTAATCCTCAGACGGGCTGCTAGACTTTCATGTGTGGACCAATTGGGCCTTTGAAGACGTCGATGAGGGAAAGTCCCGCGAGATCGACGTGCGAGCGATCAGAAGGGTGGCTTACAATGACGAGAAAAAGATAGCGGCGTACCTTGAGATAATTGGCGAATGCAAGAACTATTCGAATCCAATAGCCTTTATAGGACGGCCCAAAAGCACAGTAGATGACTTGTATGCTCCTGAGGGAATGGTTTTTCCAATTGAGAAATACAGAGAAATTGGAGAAACTTTGGAGAACCGCACTCAGATGAGGGATAAGGATGCATTCTTCCATTTGGGTTTTGAACAAATACATTATGACTTCAATGCCGAGATGAAAGCGGTGCAATTTTGTCGCATTGATCGGAAGGGCAAGAATTGGCAAGCAAATCATGGCGGCCTGTACGATTCGATATTCTACCCAATGGCGAAAGCTCTTATGGCGAGGAAAAGGGAGATTTTGAAGCGTCCCTATCCAGGAGAATGGCTTTATTTTTGGTTTATTGTACCCGTCCTAGTCACCAGTGGCGATATTTTTTTTCGTCGATTCGACCACTGTTGACCCAGTCCCGGAGAAAAGGAACTATATCACTTTCAAAAGAGATATTCAGTCGGAAAACGTCAAGGGTACATTCGCCATCGACTTCATACGTCAGAACCATCTTGACCAGTACTTCTCGGATTGTCTGCAACCACTGGTGGAAAGGATGGACGACCTTACAATGAATGACGCGGAATTTGTACTGGATAGAGATATACCTTGGGAGGAATAATAGCGTCTCACTTGTTTTCACTTTTTTCACATGAGCCTTGACTTTGCTAGGAGTGATAAGCACTTGCGACCTAAAGCCGCGAGAGTGACGTTAAGTAACCACCCCCCCACCGAAAGGAACCCCACATGAACACCACGCGAAAACAAGTCGCCGTCGTCATTGGCGCGACATCCAAATGGCAGTCGGACGGACGCAACACTCGGCTAATCCACGGCACAAACCTTGACGATAGCGAGCTGCCCGTCGGCGTGCGCTGGGGCGTAGGCGGAGCCATCGCCCAGAAATTTGCACAAGAAGGCTTCCTCACTGTGCTCACCACCCGAAACGCCTCAAACGCGACCGCGCTGCAGGCAGCAATTGGAGTACAAGGCGGCGAGAGCATCGTCGTCGAGCTGGACCTTTCGTCCCGCGATTCCATATCCAATGCGTTCGCCCAGATCCGGGAGCAGGCCGGCGACCCGGATGTCCTCGTTTACAACGCAGGCTATCTTGAGGGGCGCGACCTTCCGCCGGAAAAGGAATTGCTGGAGCATATCCCCTTCGAAATGTTCGAGACCGCGCAGCACATCTCCAGCAGCGGCCCCTTCCTGGTCGCCAAGGAGGTGCTGCCCTCCATGCGCGAGCGAGGCGAAGGCTCATTCCTGATCTCCAACAACTCGTCGTCACTGCGGGGGAAAAAGCGGTACACCGGACAGTCGCTCTACTACCCGAGGGTGCTGATGCGGACGCTCGCGCAGGCGCTGACCGAGGAGTATTCCGAGTACGGCGTGCATGTCGCCAATGTGATCATCGACGGCACCATAGACTCGCCTGGAACGCGGGCAATGCCGCGCTCCCAGCAGAACCCTGAACTGCTCATAAACCCCGTCAAGATCGCCGACGCCTTCTACTACCTGCACACTCAGGACAAGTCCTGCTGGACCCACGAACTCCAGTTGACACCCTATCCTGTAAAGCCGAGCTTCTAACGCTCCACGCCTTACACACCCGTTCAACTTGATTGAACCGGAAGGAGTATTCAGATGGATGTCGGAATGATGATGATCTTCTCCAGCTACGGCTGGGAAGACGGCTCCGACGGTCAGATGTGGGAAGAAGAATTGCGGCTTGCCGAAATCGCGGCTGATTCGGGCTTCGACTGCCTATGGTCCGCAGAGCACCATTTCAACGACTATTCCTTCGTGCCCGACAATCTCCAGTTGATGACCCACCTTGCGGCAAGGCATCCCGGCATTGACGTGGGCACGGCAGCCGTGATACTTCCCTGGCACAACCCCCTGCGCGTGGCGGAAAACGCTGCCGTTCTCGACATGTTGAGCGGTGGTCGCCTTCGGTTGGGGTTCGGCAGAGGTCTGGCGCGGCGCGAATTCGAGACATTCGGCGTCAGCATGGACGAATCCCGAGAACGCTTCGACGAAGCGGCGCCGATGATTACGAAGGCTCTAAAGACAGGCTTCATAGAGGGCAACGGGACATACTACAAACAGCCCCGCACCGAAATCCGCCCTCGTCCACAGCATTCATTCGACGGTCGCATCTACGCGGTTGCAGCCAGCGACGAATCCGTTCTATCGGCAGCCAAACTTGGCGCGCACATCATTATGTTCGCCGATCGTCCCTGGGAAGAAATGCGGATGCCGGGCATCGAGCGCGGCAGAGCCTTGCACCGCGAATTTCACGGCACGGAGCCACCAAACCTGATGCTCACCGAATTCGCGGTATGCGGCACTGACCTTGAGCAGTGTGAAGAAGAAGCGCGGCAGTATCAGGGCAAATTCGTCGAGAGCAACTTCTACCACTACGAGTTCCTTGGCGACCACTTCAAGTCTATCAAGGGCTACAACGCCTATCAGGAAAAAGCTGAAATCGCGCGTTCGGCCGGTCTGGAAGGAGCGGTCGAGGGCTTCATGAAGGCAGCCAGTTGGGGCACGCCTGACAAGATTCTGCGAGGACTTGAAGAACGCAGGGAAATTGTGGGCGACTTCGAGTTGAACGTCGCCTTCCGCTTCGGCGGCATTCCGCTCCCCATTGCGGAGCGAAGCCTGAAGCTCTTCGCCAAAGAAGTGCTTCCGGTCTTGAAGTCATGGTAGTGCCTATGGCTGCTGGTACAGCCCAATTAGCATAAGCCGCCTGCCCCCCGCCGTCAGCCCTCTGGAGAGACTGGCGGCACTTTTCTCCCACAGCAGCATCCCGAGCTGTTGATGAGCCCCGTCAAGACAGCCGAGGGGCTCTACTACCTGCACACCCAGGGCAAGTCCTGCTGGACCCACGAGTTGCAGTTGGCGCCGTATCCAGTGAATCCGAGCTTTTGATGACTGGCATTTGTGGGACTGCGCTGTCGTTGCAAGGAGGAAAACGTCGTCAAACGCGCTCAGCCGCCAACTTGACCGAAGTTGACGCGCTTGTATAACATCGGCTCACGACATTTATGGTAGGAAAGTGTAGGCCATGGTCGGCCAGAGATTGCAGATCACATTAGAACCTAGCGTCTTGCAATGGGCGCGAGCGCGCACGGAACTAAGCGCGGAAGACCTTGCGGGCAAGATGCAGGTTAAACTGGAGCGTGTGCTCGAATGGGAAAGTTCCGGCAATATCAGCATGGCGCAGGTGAAACGTCTGGCTGGTGCCACCTACACACCCTATGGCTATCTCTTTCTCTCCGAACCGCCCGATGACACCCTGCCTATAGCCGATTTCCGCACAAGACGTGATGAAGGCCGGCGACGCCCCAGCCCCAATCTGCTTGACACCTTGTACGCCATGCAACGCCGTCAAGAATGGATGCGCGACGAAGTACTTCGCCAATACGAAGAGCCACCACTTCCATTCGTAGGAGCATTCGCACTCACAGATGACCCCGTAGAGGTTGCTGAGGCGATGCGCGATGTACTAGGTGTTGCTGGCGGTTGGGCGTCTGTCGTGCCCAACTGGTCTATAGCGCTTCGACACTTGCGGGACTGGATAGAAGGCGCCGGTGTACTTGTAATTTTTAATGGCGTCGTGGGAAATAATACCCACCGAAAGCTCGACCCAGAAGAATTTCAAGGTTTCGCATTGGTGGACGAATATGCTCCGCTTATCTTTGTGAACAATACTGACTTCAAGGCAGCTCAAATGTTCACCCTCGCTCACGAACTGGCGCATATCTTCGTGGGGGAGACCGGCGTGTCGCATTTTGAAGATATGCAGCCCTCAGATAACGTCACGGAGCGTTTTTGCGACAAGGCGGCAGCGGAATTCTTGGTGCCAGAAGGCGAATTTTGCGCATACTGGAACCAAGTGAACCGGACAAGAGACCCATACTCGTCCGCGGCTCGCCAATTCAAAGTCAGTTCTATAGTTGCGGCGCGGCGCGCCTTAGATTTGGATTTAACGGGTAGAAGCGCATTTTTCGAGTTTTACAACCAGTATAAGGATAAGGAGTGGCGTAGCAGCCAACAATCTGAAAGGGGTGGCAACTTCTGGTTCAATCAGATCTGGCGAGTGGGGCCTCGCTTCGCTTCTACTGTTTTCTGCGCTGCCAAGGAGGGCAGATTGACTTATAAAGAAGCCTATTCGCTCACGGACCTCAAGGGCGACACCTTTGAGAACATACCTGAACAAATGGGCATTAGCCGATGACGAATGGTAGCAGGACATTGCTGCTAGACTCCGATGTTCTAATATCTGCTCACCGCGACCGCTACGCACCAGATTACTGTCCCGGTTTCTGGGATTGCCTCGCGCATTACCTTTCCAATGGTAGGCTATTGATAATCGACCCCGTACGCACAGAGATAGCTCATCCAACTGAGTTGGTACAGTGGATAAACCAACTCCCTCAATATGCGTTTGCCCACATAGATGCCCAAGTTGCCCGGGCCTACACGCGGATGTCCAATTGGGTACAGACAAACTCTCAGTTTAACGCAGCGGCCGTGAACAAGTTTGCAAGCGCCGCGGATGGTTGGTTGGCGGCCTATGGCAGGGAGCATAATGCTATTGTCATTACCAATGAAGAATCCGCTCCTGCCTCCAAATCTAGTATAAAACTTCCTGACCTATGCAGGCGATTTCAGGTTAGATGTGGAAACACTCAATTCTTGCTGCGCGAACTCGACGTCTGTCTTGACTGGAGAGGTCCTTAAGAATTTCCATACGCCACCCACCATCCCTTCTATATTTCTAGCCATCCCTTTTTAACACGCACCCCGTTAGACAACCACCGCTCCCAATGCTACTATGCCAACGGCAATTGATCTGCCAGCGCATAGGCACGCGCCAACACCATTGGAGGACTGCCCCATGACCAGCAATACCCTGGATTATTCGACGCTCTTCAATAAGGACCTTCCGGCTCCTCCGGCTCAGTGGGAAGGCCACCCGAAGTACAACTTCATCGGCGGTCACAGCGACCCTGACTCAGTGCCCTTGGAGGGGTTCATCGAGGCTGCTGCGAATGTGTTCAGTGGCGACCCAAGGTACATTTCCATGTATAGCTTCGACGGTCCGCAGGGCATTCTCCCGCTGCGCCAGTTCGTCGTTGACAAGCTCAAAGCACATCGCGGCATCGAGATAACGGTGGACGAAGTTCTCATTACCTCAGGCTCCGGACAGGGCATCCAGATAATCAACGATGTCCTGCTCGAAGAGGGCGATACGGTCATCATCGAAGAATTCAGCTTCTCCGGTGCGCTCAATTTCCTGCGTAAGCGCAATGTGAACTTCATCGCGGTCAAGATTGACGATGACGGCATTCGGATGGACCACCTGGAGGAGATACTCGAAGACCTGCGGGGCAAGGGCGTGCAGCCCAAGTACATCTACACGATCCCGACCCTGCAAAACCCCAACGGCTCCGTGATGAGCATGGAGCGCCGTCACCGAATGCTTGAACTCAGCGCCGAGTACGGAGTCCCGATCTTCGAGGACGAATGCTACGCCGACCTCGTATTCGAGGACGAGTACGAGCCTGCAATCAAGGCGCTGGACGACACAAACAGGGTGCTGCACATCGGCTCATTCTCCAAGAACCTCGGACCCGCAATGCGCCTCGGGTATATGGTCGCCCCATGGGAGATTATGAGCCGCCTCATATCCAGCAAGAACGACGCCGGCAGCGGCGTTATGGACCAGATGATTGTGGGCGACTTCTTCACAAACCACTATGACGAGCACATCCACGACCTGCGTGGGGCATTGGAACGCAAGCGCGACGCCCTCAGCAGCGCGCTCCTCGAGTCATTCGGGCCGAATGTAGAGTTCGAAATACCCAGGGGCGGGATGTACCTCTGGCTCAAGTTCCCCGAAGGAGTCGATACACGCAACCTAGTCGCCCCGGCACTCAAAGAAGGCATCGCATTCAATCCGGGCCCGGACTGGTCCGCCGATCCGGAGGCAGCCGCCAACTACATCCGGCTCTGCTTCGCGCTCCCCTCAGTAGATGATATTTGGGAAGGGGTCGCAAAATTGGCGGAGGTATTCCGCAAGGAGGGCGCACTGCCCTGATCCTCCAACCCGCGCCAAGCTCCACCGCGGCCTGTTCTCTGCAAACTAGCTATGATTCCTATGGCTTTCGCATAGTCACTGGCTTATCATTCCATTAAACAGTTGTCGCAGGAAAGTATAAAAATCTAGGCAGGACGCTTCGCTTTGGAACTCCACGAATCCCTCTTTGCCATTGGTGCGATGATCGTCGTCGCTAAGCTGGTCAAAGGCATATTCAAGCGGTTCGGCCTGAATTCGATCATCGCCTAGGCCACTACCGGCGTTATCCTCGGCCCCGTAACCGGATTGGTCAAGACGGGAACCGAAATCGAGATTGTCCTGAGCATCGGTATTTTCATCTTCTTCTTCCTCATCGGCTTGGAGGAGTTGGACATTCGAGGATTCTTGTCGGCGGTACGCGGTCGCCTTTTCCTCGCTGCCGTGCTGTCCGTGACCATATCGCTGCTGGTGTCCCTGGCAGTCACAACCGACTTCCCCTTCGATCTGGGACTGAACCTGGAATTCACCCAGGCATTGGGACTAGCAGGTGTGTTGTCTCTGTCCAGCCTCGGTGTGGTCGCCAGGGTGCTAATTGACGAGGGACGACTTAAGGAGCCTGTCGGCGTTCAGATAATCACAGCTGTGATTATCGCCGAACTAATTGCCCTGTTCGTCGTGGGCTTTGCCATAAGCGAGCACTTCTACGCGGGCGGACACGGGCACCAACTCGACCTGCTCAATGTGCTAACTCTCGTCGGGCAGATCCTCGGCTTCACGCTGGTGACGTGGTTCGCTTCCACCAAATTACTGCCTAAAGTTATCGTCCTGCTGCATCGCTTCCTGCAAGTGCCTCAGCTCTCTTTTGGGCTGCTTCTAGGCGGACTATTCCTGGTCGTTGTGGGAGCCGAAAAGGCCGGCCTTCACGGTTCCCTTGGCGCACTGCTATTCGGCGCCGCGCTTTCAACCCTGCCCTACCAGGTGCGACGCAACTTAATGCCGGGGTTGCGCGGCCCGGCTGAAGGTATTTTCGTCCCATTGTTCTTCGCGTCTGCCGGTTTGAACCTGACCTTCGATTTCCTCTCGCTGCCTGTGGCGACGATATTGGTGCTCGTATTTTTGCCTCTTGCAGGCAAATTCGTGGCAGCTTTTGCCGGAGCCTACATGTCTCGATTAGATGCTCCTTTGGCAGTAGCAGCCGGTCTCATGGCGAAGGGCGTGGCTGAGATCGAGCTGCTTCTCCTGCTGGTGCATTCGGGCGCAATCAGCGCAGGAATATTTTCTCTGCTTGTACTGTTAATGTTCGCCTACATCCTGCTGTCGCCAATTGGCATAACTTTCGCATTAAGGCGATCTGGTCACACGGAAGGAGACTTCATTAACGGAAGTAGCATTCCGCCGTCGTTGGTTCGCTTCGGGCTGGAAGGCATCAGAGTGCAGGATGTGCTCGACACTTCCCGCAGCCATCCACAGCAGTCAATTACGGTGCAGGCATTCGTGGACAACTGGCTGCTGACGGGGCAGCACGACTACGTGGTCGTAAACGAAGGAGAGTTTGCGGGCATAGTTTCAGTGCCTCTGCTGCGCTACTTGCCGCACAGCGATTGGGGAAAACCACGCTCGGCAGCGTGATCCGGGAACTGGAAGAGCCGCACGCCACACCCGACGATTACGTGGAGGATGTGCTACAGCGAATGACCGATCACTCGATTTCCGTTCTGCCCGTGAACGACGCCGAGACGGGCGAGCTTATAGGCTCCATAGCCAGCGACGAAGTCGTGGAAATGATTGTCCTCACGGCGCAGGGGCACGAAATCTAGTTGTCCTAACGCGCCCCGCCGTTTCGATGCCGCTGAGTCCTCGGTCGTCTCGACTCTAACCTACCCGCCGGTATCCGGCGACCAGTTGTACACCTTTGTCAGCGCCCCGCCCATCAGCATGGCGCGCTCGGAGTCCGAAAGTGTGTCGGTAACGCGGAACGCCTCGACGCCCTGCTCGTAGGTCAACACATTCGATGCCCGCGTCCAGTCTGTGCCCCACAAGCACCGCTCGAAGCCGAATGCCTCGAACATCCTGCCCAGCGGCTCCCAGATGTCCGGGTAGGGGAACGGCTCATGCGCCAGCGTGCAGGCGCCGGAAATCTTGATGGCTACATTGTCGTACTCTGCCATCGCCAGCACACTATCCAGTTCCGCGAACGGCTCCGGCGGCGCGGGTGGATGGCGCGGCTGCGCCAGTCCCACATGGTCTATCACTATCTGCGTACTAGGATTGCGGCGAGCCAGTTCGCGGAATATCGGCAGATGACCCGCAGCCATAATGTTAACCGGAACGCCTGCCTGACCCGCAGCGGCAAGTATGGCGTGAAGGCCGGGGTGGTCACCGTCGTACTCCCCGTAAGTAAGCATGATGCGCGCTCCGACGACACCGGGCGTGCCGGTCCATTCTGCCATATCATCGGCTATCGTCTCCGATTCCGGGTCGAAGGGCCTGATTATGCCGAACCTGCCCGGATGCTTCGCATAGACCTCAAGCGCGTAGCTGGCGTCGAAGCGATACATGGAGTACGGCGAGACCAGCAGAGCGCCGTCGACGCCGACCGCGTCCATCGCCGCCACCATATCGTCGCCGGTAACCTCATCGGGACCGTCAAGGAATCCCTGCCAGGGACGCTCAGAACTGTTGCGCTCGTAGGCATGCACTTGTGAGTCGATAGTAGGAGTCCCGTTCGCCATCGCTTTTCTCCTTGCTAAATGTATTCTCTATTGCGCTCAGAATCAGCCGCTAACCATGGGATAGACATGGTAGCCGCGCTGCAAGTCCAGCGGAATCTTGTCTCCTGTCCAGCTATCGCCGCCGTCCGCGCTGGCGAAGAAGTGCCCGTAGTTCGTGGTGCAGAACAGATTGTCCGGCGCTCTGGGGTCTATCGCCACCTGGAACATGCGCCCCGGCGGTTCATCGCCGATGTCCAGCCGCTCCCAGCTCTCGCCAGTGTCTCGGCTGCGGAAGAGCGCACCTGCCTCCTGAGTGCCGGATGGCGCGCCGCCACCGCCTGCGCCTGCCGCGAGGTATATCGTCTCAGGATCGTCCGGTGAGACCAGCAGGCCCCGGCAGTACGAGCCGCCGGGGAACATCTCGCCGAAGCGGATATGCTCCCAGTTGCGGCCCTTATTGCGGCTGCGGAACATCGCCACCTGCGCGATGATGAACACCGTACCGGGCGCGGCCGCGCTCACCTGAACGCCGTGCAGGTCAACCGTGTGGTTGTCGCGGTACAGCCCGTCCGTCAGCGAGTCCCACGACTCGCCGCCGTCCCTGCTCGCGATCAGCCCGCCAACCTCGACCGCGCCATAGATGTCGTCAGGCTCGGAAGGATCAGCGCAGAGGCCGATGACGCGCTTGCCCAGCGGAGGCATGTAAGTCGTAACATCCGGGTATTTTACGCGGCTCGTGTCCATCTGCTGCCATGTCGCGCCGCCGTCCTCAGAGCGCGCAACACCGCAAGGCTCGTACCCCGCGTAAAGCACATCCGGATTGCCCGGGCGGAACGCCAGCGACCAGACATCGGCTTTCGGCGCGTCCAATGCCTCCCAGTGCTCCCCTCGGTCGTCGCTGCGGTACGGCCCGTCCTGCGTGCCGGCAAAGATGACTGCAGGGTTGTCGGGATGAATCGCCAGCGCCCGCACCTGCGGATTCTCCGGCAGGCCCTTGGCAATGCTCTGCCATTCCGAATCCCCGGCAGTGCGCCGAATCATACCACCCTGCCCGATAGCGTCGCCCTCGCCCGCGAGGCCGATATAGATATGTGGTTGGTGTCCATTGGTAGTCATCGGTGCGCCTCCATTTTCATTGATTTTGCCATTAAGCCATCTTTTCTGTCCCGTCCAGCGATGTCAGTTACCCCAACTCAAACGTCTTCACCCAAACACCCGGCGACCCGACGGCGTGTTCCATCGTATTTTGCCAGCGTTCATTGCGCGGGTCTATCGCGCGCTGGCGCAGCCACTCGTCAGTCTTGGAAACGTCTGGGTCCTCTAGCTCATAAACAGTGCTGTATGCGGGCTCGCCTACAACCGCGCGATAGCGCCTGCCGCGTATGCAGCCCGGCACCTTCATGTAGTTCGGCACATAAACGCTGTTGTACCACTCGTTCCACTCCGCATCCAGCTCCGGCGGCACCGTCATGCGTCCGATTTGCAGCACAGGCGCCATCCCGCTCTGCGCCACGTCGTCCGCCACATCGGAGGGGAATATCTGCTCGTAGGTGTTGCGGATGTACGTGGTGCCAATAACC